>CAWGIE010000035.1:0-298748 GCA_963822585.1 uncultured bacterium | reverse complement strand
ATTGGTATCGGGGGTGCCCGCGGAGTTGCTCCTCACCGACATGGTCGTGGCCGTCCCGTAGTTCGTGTTGCCCGAGTTCTGGTTCACGTAGGAATCGGCGACCGAGAGCAAGACTTCCACCGGCGCCGTCGGCGAGGGAACGGCGGTCGGAGTAACGCTGGGGGAAGGAGTCGGACTGGGCGGAGGAGTGATCACGGTGACGTTATCGATCCCCGAGGTGCACAGCTCGGTCCCGTTGTGAGAAGTCACGGCCAAACCGATATAAACATCATTCGACATGGAGATAGTCACCGAACCGACTACCGTCCAGGAGACGCCGTCGGGCGACTCGTAACCGGTGAAGGTGTCGCCGCCGCGGACCAGCCGCACCCAGTAGGGCGCCGAATAAGCTCCTCCCGCAGTGTGATCGCTGGCGCCATCGGTAACGGTCCGGCGCTGAAAGGCGATGCCGTTGCCGACAGTGACGACGCTCATGGCGTGAGTGGATCCGGCGGTCAGCTCTTCCCGGATCATCACCCCCGCTTTCGCCCAGGGATCGGTGTTCTCCACGCTGGCTACCCGGGCGTAAATCTCTCCGTCCCCTGATAATGATTGATAGACGAAATGGAACGCGTCGGCGGTGCCCCAGATGTCGGCCCCGTCCCCGTCAACCGTGAAAAGTCCGCCGGAGTAAGAGGCGTCCCCGGCCACGCCCACGCTGCCGACATCCTGATGCACCCAGGGAGAGGGGAGACCTACCGGAGTCGGGATCGGAGATGGCGTCGGCGGGGGAGAGGAAGTCGGGATAGCGGACGGCGAGACTGTGGGGGTGACAGTCGAGGTCGGCGATGGGCTCGGTGAAGGAGAGGGCGTAGCGGTCGGCGGAGGGGAGGGCGTGACCGTCGGTGTGGCAGTGGGCGTGGCGGTCGGCGAGGGAGAAGGCGTCGGCTTTGGTTTCGCGCGTTCGTAGGTGAAAAAGAGAGTGCCGCCGACTGCCGCTCCGGTTCCAAAATCGTATTCAAAGTTGTACGTGAGGTCCGAGAGGTTGCTGGTGATTTTGCCGGCGGAGTCATTGTTGACCGAAACGGAAGTGAGGGCCTCCCCGCTGCTGCCCGTTGTCAGCGAGAGCGGCGAGCCCCACGCGCCGCCGTCCTGGATCCGGGTTTGCCTTGCCTCGGAAGCGGTTGCCCTGCCGATCCAGTATGCCGTCAGACCGGCGCTTCTCAGCGTCTTGCCGGACTCGGGGGCGAAGAAGGTCAACGTTCCGCTTTGCCAGGGGTCTCCAGTGCTATAAGCCGGCTTTTGGCCGGCGGGAAATACCGTATTGTTCAATACCGTTTCCAGCAACGGATCGACCTCGTAGGTGATGTGCAGGAGGCCGCTCACAAAATAGAGCGCGGTGGCAGCCGAGGATTGGATCCTGAGATTCACCGTTGTACCGCTCGACCAGTTTGCCTGCAGGAAGGAGGTGACATCGTGGAACCAGCGGAACCCCTCGACGCTCTCTCCCCCCAGGTTGGTGGTGTAGGTTCTGGAAGCCTGATTGGTCGCCCCGATGCGCGCATAGACGGTGGCGGTGGAATCAGCAACTACATCCGCGAAGATCTCGAAGTACGCGCTCTTGATATTGGCTGCGCTGCCGGATTTCAGCTCCGGGAGATAGACCGGCTGCCCGAAGGTATAGAGCGTGTTTGTGCCGTTGACATCGGCCGCCCCGAGCGCGTACGTGACCGTATTGATCTGGCTGGCGCTGGCCGCGGAATACTCGTAGGTGACGAACGCCTCCCCGCACAGCGTATCGCACGTTATGCCGGAGGTGGTCACCGTGAGGGTCTGGGAGGTGTTGTAGGCCCAGGAAGCGGTCGGTACGGAAACGTACCAGAGGTCCATGTCACTCCTCGTAGCCATTTCCAGCCACCCCGCCGTGGTGTTGGCATCGCCCGCGATCCGCATCCTGACGGAAAAGTCGGTGGCCGAGTTTTGAGCGGAGTGGGCGTGAATCTCATACCATTTGTCCCTGACGGTGACGCCGGTTTCCGGGATGCCGATCGTGTGCGTCCAGGCCGCCGTCCCCCCGGCCGCGGTCTCCGCGATCTGGCTGCCGACAAAATACCTGGCGGTCCTGATCTGGGTTGACGCCCGGTCATTGTACTCGTACGTAAGGTAGAGCTTGGCCGCCTGCGCTTGGCTGGTCGGACCGGTGACGGTAATCTTCGGATAAGCTGCGACGCCGTTGCTCCAGTAAGTCGTGAAGGCCGAGGTGAAGTCCGCCACCACGTAAACCATCACGCTCTCACCGCTGTTGACCGTGTATTGGCCGGTCACCGGGTCGCTGTCCGGGCTCCGGTCCGTTCCCCCGATGTTCAGAGCAACGTCGATGTTGCTGACGTTATTGGCAGAGGCTGCCTGGACATGGTAAACGACGAACGCCTTTCTGAATGCCTCCGCTCCCTTGTCGGGGATGTATATGTTCTTGGAGGGGGTGAATGAGTAAGCTGTCGCCGAGGCCAGGGGACTCGATGAAGCTCCCTCTCTGGTGTCCCAGGAATATTGGATCGTTTTGATGGCGGTCGAGGCGGGGAAGGCACACTCCGTCATCGACCAGCCGGCCAGGAGAAGAGCGCCGGCGGTGATGATTTTTACCCACCGCTTAATGACAGCATGCTGACTCATAATCCGCTTTTTCCTAATGATCACTCCAGTAATCAGTAATCGGTGATCAGTAATCGGTAATCCGATCGATCGTCACTGAATCACTGATTACTGCTCACCGATTATGTGATTTTCGACGTTCATTCCTTCACACAGATCCCATTTCCTTCGGAGACGCCGTACTCCCCTTCCCGGGAATCGACCACCACCTCCCCGTCCAGCACCTCGATCCGGGATTGACCGTCCGGTCGCCACGCTGGTTCTGACCAGCGTCCCCGTCAGTTCCATCTCCGCGGCCGGGGTCTTGATCTCGAAGCGGGCCTCCCGGTCATCGCTCTTCCGGGTGGAGGCCAATACCGTCCCCGCCGTCACCAGCACCCGGTTGGTCCGCCCGGAGAGAAACCGCCGGTAGGGATCGAATATAACCTCGCTCTCGCCCCGCAAGACCACCTGGTCGTCCCGGCCCATCCGCAGAACCGCCCCGGAATCGGTGCCGGTCCGGACCGCGTCGCCCTTCCGGAGGATCAGGCCGGCTACCGCCGGCATCCAGTCCCGCCGGTCCGCCTGCCGGAACTCAACCTCTCCGGAGAAGGAGACAAGAAAAGCGCTCTCCTCTTTCCGGACCAGATCGGCCGGGACTTTGATCGTGCCGCCGGGCTTGAGCAGATAATTGTACTGCACCACCCGCTCCCAGGCGGTCGGCCGGACCAGGTAGTTCTCGGTCAGGGACCGCTCGGTGTCGCCGGGCCGGACTATAAAGATAAGATCGTCTTCCGCCGGAAGGGTCGCGGGGATAAAAACCGTTATCACGATCAAAAACAGTATAATGCGCGTTATCATAAGCTTTTTCATTTTCATCAACGCATGGTAAAAAAATAACCTGCATCCGGCGCCGCTGGCGCCTGAAAACAGGTGAGCATCATTTCAGGGTCCGGGATCCTGGATCCCCGTATCAACTCCGATTTTCAATCCAACAGAGTCACCACCTCAGAGAGTCCATCTTTATTATCCGCTTTTTTCACCAAAGGGGCAATACCCCGAATGGGGTATTTTTATGATGTCAAACCTTTGCTTCGCGACTAAAGCGGTAAACACTGGAACCGCGGCCCGGTCTTGATCATTTCAAGGTTATATTAATCTTAAATACTTGTCAATAGAAAAATACTATAACTTATTATTTTTATTTATATTTTATTATATGAAGTTAAATAATACTATTTTATCACATGGCTGTGAAGATTGATCCGGCTCTATAGAAAACAATCTTTCCCCGGAGGAATGGCAAAATGGCATCGTCACCTCCTTGCATAGTCCTACCGGCACGGGGGGGCAAGGGGAGGGGTCATTCGCGTAATTTCTCCGCCCCTCGCTTTAATCGGGGGCGAAATTCGTAGTAAAAAAGGGGGCGATGCGAGGGGACAATCAGTGTAAACTTGTGGTGTCTTTAGACCCTGTCGAAGATCCTGAGCGGAGTCGAAGGGAGCAAAGTCGAAGGGAAGCGATAGTCCTGAGCTTGTCGAAGGGCGGAGTCGAATCCATCTGTGGACTGAAACGGGGGCGAGGCGAGGGGAATTCGTGCTCCGCCCCGTGGCGAAGCCGTACGGGGAAATTCGCAGTTTCAGCGGACAATGGGGATATCGGCGGGGCCACCGAAGTAGCAACGAGTGATGCCCCGGACGGCCCAGAGGCCGGAGCGGCACCGGTAGATGGCGGGAAGAAGGACTCCTTCCCCGCGGAAGTCCAGCGGAGCCGGTAACGCGCCCTCCGAGCCGAAGTAGAACCGGCTCCAGCCCCGGATCGCCCACAGACCGCTCGTGGGACGGTAGACCGCGACCTCGCTCGATCCGTCCCCGTCGAAATCCCCCGGCACCGGGAGGTCCCCCGGGCCGCCGAAATAGTACGCCCCCCCGTTCCGGATCGCCCACAGACCGCTCGCCGGGCGGAAAATGGCGATGTCCGCCGTCCCGTCCCCGTCATAGTCCCCCGGCACCGGGAGGTCGCCGGCGCGCCCGAAATAGAACCGGCTCCGCCCGCGGAGCGCCCAGAGACCGCTCCCGCCCCGGAAGACCGCCCCGTCGGTCAGGCCGTCCCCGTCATAGTCCCCCGGTACCGGAAGGTCGTCACGCCCCCCCGAAGTAGTACCGCGAGACATCCCCGGATCACCCAGAGGCCGCTATCGGGACGGAAGACGGCGATGTCCGCCGTCAGATCTCCGTCGTATTCGCCCGCCGCCGGGACCGCCCCCGCTCCGAAGTACACCCGCGTCACCCCCCGGATCGCCCAGAGGCCGGTTGCCGGGCGGAAAAGCGCGATATCCGATGTCCCGTCGCCGTCGTAATCGCCGAAGTCGATGATGGGCAGTGGGCAGTAGGCAGTGGGCAGTGGGGACGGCGTGGACAGCGGGCAGGAGGCGGTGGGCAGTGGGACCGGGGTAGCGGTCCCCGTAGGCATCGGTGTCGGTGACACCGGTGCGGCGGTCGGTGTAGCCACGGTGTGGACGCACGGGGTACGGTGTGGACGGCGTTACCGGTTCGGGGAGGGGCGCGGCGGTATTTTCCGTAACGGAGAGAACTCCGCCCGATTAAAAGTGAAACCGCCCGCGCCGGCGGAGGGGGTGGCCGCCTCCGGCCCGTAAAGAGTGACTTCTCCGTCCAGGCCGATCTCCTCCAGCTGGTAATAGTAAGCAATCTCATTCTCCACCCCCCGGTCAAGGAGGAGATATCTCCCCCCCGAAGCTCTCCCGCCGGAGAAGACGATCGCCCTGTTCACCCGCAAAAACGGCCCGGTCGGACTTTCGGAGCGCAGGACGTAGAATCCCAGGCTGTCGATCTCCGCCCCCGTCTCCCACTCCACCGCCACCAGGCGGTCATACCCCGCGGCGGTGAACTCGATCAGCTTCACCGCGGTGGGACTCTGTTCGCAGCAGATCCCGAGCATGACGAAGGTGGCGTCATCGGTGAGGATCTCGGGGGAAGCGACGGCGTGGCGCATGAATCCGGTATGGGTTCCCGCCGTCAGGGGATTGCTCAAGCCGAAGAGGCCGGAGGATGAGCGGTCGTCGGCGCCGGAGAGCCGGGTGGCCCCCGTCTGAGTAACCGGGGCCGCGTCGACGGTGATATCGTGCAGGGCGGTGCGCCCTCCGCTCTCCGCCCCGTGCTCGGTAGCGAAACTGGAGGCGACCAGGATCTGGTCCCCGTCGCCCGTGTAGATCGTGCTCTCGCTCCAGGCGATCTCCGTCAGGGAGGTCGCGGTGGTCCAGACCGGGGAGGCGAAGGTGGTCTGCCGGCCGCCCAGCGCCGTTTCATGGCCTCCCCCGTCATCCCCCAGCGAGAAGGCGAGAAGGGTCCCGTTGGAGGTCTTGAGCGAACCCGTGCTGGTCGAGTGGCGGACCTCCACGCTGTGCGGGCCGACGGCGAGCGAGCCGGAGAGCCCCACCAGGGTGACGATCCCCAGGTCATTCGTCCCGCTCAGAACGCGCCGGACCTGGCCGCCCACGGGGACGCCGTCCACGGTCAGGTCGTAGCTCGCGGTCTTGACCGACCCCGCGGCCGACTCCGAGTCGACCACCGCCGCCGCGAAGATCCGGGTCTTCACGTCGTTGGTGACCGACGTACCCAGTCCGGTGACGGCGCCCCAGGCGGCGGAGCCGGTGGTCGCCCCACCGGAACCGATCGTGTTCACCCCGTGGTTGAGGACCACCTGGCCGTCCTCGCTGGTGAGCGGCAGGATGACCAGGTCGGCGTCCCGGGTCCGGACCGGACTGCCCGCGCCGCTGGTGGCGTGCCGCAGGCTTACCGTGTGCGGACCCGCTCCCAGGGAGGGGAAGATGTTCAGGCAGGCCCCCATCCCCCGGCCGGAGGGCCCGAGATAGCGCTGGATGGACTGACTCGGGGACGTGTCATCCATCAGGAGGTCCCAGGTCCCGGTGGTCGAACCGGCGACCGTCTCCGAGGCGAAGGAGCAGAAGACGGCGATCGCCCCGGGCACCGGGAGTTCGGCGGTGGCGGAAAGCCCGGACGGGGTGAGCGAGGTCGAGGCCGTCTGGGCGGAGGCAAGCGTGGAGCGGGCGACGTCGAAACAGCGGCCGTTGGGGGCATTGACCGTGATCGTGTCGTAGTCCTTGATCCGGGGGCTCTCCGAGCTGGTGCAGAAGGCGGTATTGATATAGTTCCCGGTGGCGCAGGTCGAGGCCACCCAGGTGTCGAGGTCGATCCCGACGTCTCCACCCGTGTAGACCGTCCAGGTTCCCCACGCCAGGGCGCGGGCCCCCACGGTCGGCTCGGTGAAGGAGACCCGGGTGGCGTTATGCCAGGAGACGACGTCGGTCAGGAAGGTGAACCCGGCGGGAAGGGTGTCGGTGATCCGGACATTGGTCTTCGTCCCCCCCTGCCCGTTGTTCATCGTGATCGAAAAACTGGCAACCGAACTCTGCTCCACGAAACTGGTCCGGGTCACCTTGTCCAGGATGTAGCCGAAGTTGGAGACGTAGGCGTAGGCGATCGGCGAGAAGATCTGCGCCCCGAAGTCCCGCGTCCCCTGGGCCCGGGTCATGTTGCGATGGAGCCCTTCGACGATGTGCTCGTCCGTTCTCGCCTGGAAGTAGACGGTCATGAACTCGTTCGGCCCCAGGTCGCGTTCCAGACCCCCAGTAGAGGGTCTCCGGATCGGTGGTGGGGTCCCACTGGGGGTTCTGGGTGCTGATGCTCCAGTCGGGGAAGGTGATCTCCGTGGTCCCGGGGACGTAGTTCCAGCCGAAGGGCATCCAGTCCCAGACAACCACATTGTCCACCGGGTAGTCCCCGGTGGAGACGGTCATCGCGAACCAGGCGTCCTCCCCGATCCCGAAGGGGACCCCGGAGGGAAGGGCCGTCTTCTCGATCACCAGCACCGGGTCGATCCAGCCGGTGAACACCGGCAGGCAGCTGTACCCCAGGTCCAGGAACGGCACCGAACGGCCGGCGGTGTCCGCGTCCTCCCCCCAGGCCGCCGCGAACGGCTCCGTCGCCCAGATGTGCATCCCGGTGTTGTCGTTGTCGGGATCGAAGATCTTGCGCGACTGCAGCCGGTTGAGCGTGAAGGTCTGGTCCGGCACCCCGTCAAGCGGGCTGAAGTCCACGTAAACGGTGGTGTCGTCGCGGGTGGGGGTGATCCAGACCGGCGACCCGTTGCTCTGAGGATTGTACTCCGACGTCCCCCGCGCCCAGCCCAGGAAGTATTCCCGCGAAAGTGCATAGCCCGGCACCAGCCCGCAGCCCCAGTCCCACCCCATGTACTCCGTGTCTCCCGAAAGAAGCGCCCGGAACTCGTAGTTGGAACTCAGGTAGACGCCGGAGTTGACCGGGACGTACCGCCCCGCCCCGGCTGAATACGACTGGGTGGCGTGGGAAAAGACCGTGAAGTTCCCCGACCCGCTCTGGTCCTGGAACTGGACGTCGATCGAATAATCCCAGGGGTTGTGCACGTAGAGATCGACGGCCACGTGGTAGGTATCGGTGCCGTAGGTATCCACCTTCCGGAACCCCCCGACCGGGCAGTAATACTCCTTGTCCCAGAGCGACCGCGGATAGGCCGTGTACCAGCGCGACTCGAAAGCCACCGCCGTCCCCCAGTCATCCCCCACCACGAACTGCACCTGCACCGGCGCCGAGCCGCTCACGAAAGTCCCCGAATTGGCGTTCAGGTAGGTGGTCACCTGGCCGCGGTTCAGGATGACCGAGATCTCCGTCCCCGCCGTCCAGGGATCGTTCACCTGCACCCAGTTCCCGTTGGAGGTGGACTGCACCTGGAGATACGTATGGGTAAAATCGTCAAAGCTGGCGGGCGCCGCCGCCAGGTTCTTCCCCACCGGCAGCGTGTATTCTTTGTCCAGTACGTTGTTGGGCAGAACGTCGATGGCCCCGGCGTAGATCGTCCCCACCGAGTCCGGCCAGCTCATCCGCGTCACCGTCACCGGTCCCCCCGCCGTGTAGATCCGGTCCATCCCGTCCCAGTAGATGTTCGTCCCCCGCGGGTAGACCGGGATGTTGGCGCTCTCGAAGATCAACACCTGGCCCTGGGCGATGAAGTAGACCGCGTCCGCCGTCAGCGTGGCCGACTGCGGGTTGAACCCGTAGCCGTTCTCCCAGTGATCGTAATAAACCGTGGTGTCGTCAAGGTTGGAGGTGACCGAGATCACCGAGTGCATCCCGGTCGCCTGAACAAGGCTGGTGGGATCGTTCTGGGTATAGATCGTCCACATCTGCTCCGCCGACCCGGGGATGTAGTACTCCGAATACCCCGACGGGATCCCGAAGATCTGCCCGGGGGTGGGTTGAGGGGTCGGGGGGGGCGTTGGGGTGCGATACCCTACCGGAGTGGGGGTGACAGTGGGGGTGACGGTGGGGGTGGGCGTCGGCACCACGTAGATTACCACCAGCTGCGGATCGGACGTCGTCCCCGCGTATTCCCGGGTGCGAAAGGTTGACTGCCTGTCCGTCGCGCTGCTCTCCACCTGGTCCCTCACCCGCCACCCGTAGTTAGTGTATGTCCCCGAGATAAACCCCTGCACGTCGCTGGTCACGTTCCACTCCAGCCAGACACCCGACGTTGTTCCCGTCGCGATGGTGCTCGTCGCGCTCGCCGCTACTGCCGGCTGGTTGTTCCAGGTGATGCCCCCTCCCCCCGACTCGATCCAGCTCGCCGTTGCCCGATTCATGTCATAATTGCGCGAAGCCGTCGGTGCCGTCTGCATGTACAACCGCACCGTGGCCGATTGGATCGTCGCCCCCGCCGGGATGGAAGAGACATTGAACCGCACAAAAGAGCGATAATTGGTATCGGGGGTGCCCGCGGAGTTGCTCCTCACCGACATGGTCGTGGCCGTCCCGTAGTTCGTGTTGCCCTGAGTTCTGGTTCACGTAGGAATCGGCGACCGAGAGCAAGTCTTCCACCGGCGCCGTCGGCGAGGGAACGGCGGTCGGAGTAACGCTGGGGGAAGGAGTCGGACTGGGCGGAGGAGTGATCACGGTGACGTTGTCGATCCCCGAGGTGCACAGCTCGGTCCCGTTGTGAGAAGTCACGGCCAGACCGATATAAACATCATTCGACATGGAGATAGTCACCGAACCGACTACCGTCCAGGAGATGCCGTTGGGCGACTCGTAACCGGTGAAGGTGTCGCCGCCGCGGACCAGCCGCACCCAGTAGGGCGCCGAATAAGCTCCTCCCGCAGTGTGATCGCTGGCGCCGTCGGTAACGGTCCGGCGCTGAAAGGCGATGCCGTTGCCGACAGTGACGACGCTCATGGCGTGAGTGGATCCGGCGGTCAGCTCTTCCCGGATCATCACCCCCGCTTTCGCCCAGGCATCGGTGTTCTCCACGCTGGCTACCCGGGCGTAAATCTCTCCGTCCCCTGATAATGGTTGATAGACGAAATGGAACGCGTCGGCGGTGCCCCAGATGTCGGCCCCGTCCCCGTCAACCGTGAAAGACCCCGCTGGAGTAAGAGGCGTCCCCGGCCACGCCCACGCTGCCGACATCCTGATTCACCCAGGGAGAGGGAAGACCTACCGGAGTCGGTGTCAAAGATGGTGCAGGCGTAACAGTCAAGGTAACCGTGGGTGTCGGAGTCGGAGTGATTGTGGGTGTCGCGGTTGGTGGGACTGTCGGAGTCGGCGTAGGAGATGGTGTGGGTATCATTGTCGGGGTTGTACTCGGGGTCGGGATAGGGGTAGGAGATGATGTCGGCGTAACAGTCGGCGTGATAGTCGGTGTGACTGTGGGTGTAGGAGACGGTGTTGGTGTAACTGTGGGTGTTGAAGACGGTGTCGGTGTGACTGTTGGTGTTGAAGATGGTGTCGGCGTAACACTGGGAGTAGGAGTCACACTGGGCGTCGGGGACGGAGTTGGCGTGGCGGGCGCGATAATAATCTCGGGGTAGAAGGAATATGAGTTGAGAGCGGCGCCGTTATTGCTCAGGCGAAAGTAGTAAGACTGGAGCCTTACGGCATTGTTATTGGCTTGAAAGCAGTATTCGAATTCACTGTAATTTCCGTTGGAAAGACTGAAGTTTGAGGTGATATTTGAGGGATCTTCAATGCAGCGGCCGGCTACAAAACTCCCTGTTCCGGAAAGCTGGTTGGTGGTTGAATCACCATCAGCGTAATTGGAGGTGGTGGTCATCTCGAACGGCTCGCTCCCGGCGCTGACCGGCACCGATCCCCAGGTTCCGCTGGTGGTGGTGGCGTATTCCAGCAGGTAACGATAGTTATTGGCCGCTCCGCCGCCGGTATTGGCAATGGCGAACCGGAGACGGATATTTTCATTCCGTTTCTGGCCGGAATAAAGACTGTCCTGCGGGGCTTTCCAGGTAGCGGCGGCCTGAGACCCATCATCATTGCGCCAGCGGTAATGTTCCTGAACAACATTGGGTAAAGCGAAGATATTTTCGCTCCCGGACAGGATTCCCGCCGCCAATATCAGCCATAAAATGTATTTATTTATCTTCATCTTTTGAATTAACTGAAAAATTCGCGGCAATCACCATGTTATCAGTATAACATACTTTAGCGAATTGAATATACCGAATGGCCGGCTATCATGGCTTCCATTTCCTGGCAATGAATGCAATAATGCCGACGCCGGAAATCAAGAGAGAGCCGCAAGCGAATAAATCTCCATAACGGGTATAAAAAGTTAAATAAGAAGACATCCCTATTTTCCCGGTTAAAGTATACGGTTGCCGTAAAGGGGATTGCTTTATTATCACTCCCCGCTCGTCAATCAGGGCTGATATTCCCACATTGGAAGCCACCACCATTGCCCGGCGATTCTCCACGGCCCGAAAAATATTGAAGAGGAAATGTCCGGTGAGGCGGAATCGGTCGGGCCACCAGGCGTCATTTGTCAGGTTAATCAAAAACTCCGCCCCGTCCCGGACTGATTCCCGGATCATTTCCGGATAAAAATTTTCATTACAGATACTGATTCCCGCCTTTCCCCGGGGGGTGTTCAGGATGTTCCTATCCCTTCCGGGCTGATAACTTGCTCCACCGGGATCCCGGCGAGAAGAAGAGTGTTCGGAGCGGCTGCTTTCGACAAAGGAAAGCAGGCGGTTTTTATCATAGCGCTGCACCACCCGACCATCGGGGAGTACCAGGAGCGCGCTATTGAAAAAACCTCCTTTTTCCGCCGCGACCGGGTTACCGATTATGTGACAGGATCGCGAGCCCCGGGTGATTTTCAGAGCTTCTTCGACCAGTTCGTCTCTTTCCGCAACCGGCCAGGGGATGGCGGTCTCAGTCCAGATTACCAGATCAGGATGAAATTTTTCCGCCTGGAGGCAAAGCGACAGATATCTCTCGGCGATCAATTCTCCTTTTTCATCATTCCACTTATCTCCGGCCGGGATACTAGCCTGAAGTACCGCCACCCGTAATTCCGGTTTATCCGGGAGCACCGGGCCGGAGTGGAATTTATATTTACCATAAAACAAGCACAGGATAATTCCTATACCGGCTACTGTCGCCGGCATGATCATCCTTCGAGTCACAGAGAGATATATCCCGGTATTCACGAGAACAATCAGAAAAGAAAGACCGAAAATACCGGTAATATCGGCTATCTGGATCAGGATGGTATTTTCCCAGAGAAAATAGCCCAGAAAGATAAACGTCCAGGGCAATCCGGGAAGTAACCGGGAATGAATGAACTCCAGGCCGGTCCAGATTGAAGGGATAAGGATCAGGAAAGCCGCAACCGTAAAATTATTCCTCCCGGGTTTAAGACGTTTACTGACAAAAGCGACTGTAAAGGAAAATACACCGATATATAATCCGTAATAACTTATCAAAGCCAGAAATGCGATCCAGCTAAAGGCAACGCCCAGTCCGATACCCTGCGCGGCTGAGGGCATAAAACCAAGTACAACCCCGGCCACGACCAGCCCGGCAATAAAACCGGTCAAAAACCCCCGGAGAGGAGATGAAGTTTCGCCGGCGATCAGAAGCGGGATAATGGCGATCCAGACCGGCCAGGATATCCCCAGTCCGGGAAGAGATAGCACCAGAGCCGCGCCCGATAACAAAGCTAAGATAATATTTTTCCCCGGATGAAGTAAATTGCCAACCGGCCGTTCCATCAAACCCCGATTATCCCGCGCCTATACTCTCCAAGGCCGGGGAGAGTTCGTCCAGAAGGAGGTCCTTCTCGATATAGGGGCACCCCATCTTCCGGGCTTCTTCCCGGAAGGCCGGGTTCCCGTTCAGGGTGATAAAGATGATCCGCGTCCCCGGGTACCGTTCCTTGAGCATCCGGGCCAGTTCGAAACCGTCCATCCCCGGGAGATTGATGTCCACCGTCACCAGGTCGGGGGCCGTTTCCCGCATCCGGGTCAGCATCTCTTCCCCGGTCTCCACGCCCGCCACCACCTCGATGAAAGGATAGCGGATGAAGACCCGCCTCAGTAAACGCTGAAATCCGTGGTTGTCATCCACGATTGCTGTCTTTAACTGTCTCATATAAATTAGTTCGCTGCGCTCGCAAATTTATAGCAGACCCAACTTCGTTGGGTCTGTTGGTTAAACTAAATAATTCAATCGAGGCAATTGCATAAAAAAGCCATTCTTAAATTAGCCACCATTTGCCTCCTGAAATATGATTTTTCTGTTTGCTTCAGGTATACCACTCTTATTTTTCAAAGAAAAAAATAAGATTATTGATATCTAAGAAAAGATTAAAAACTCACTCTTCCTTACTTTGCCCCGCTCCGGATGACTAAACCGACCTCCGCGGGAACGACGTATTTCCGCCCCCCCGCATCGACGGTGATCTCTCCCTCCAGCACCTCGTAACGCGCCTCTCCGGTCCGGCTGACTTCCGTTCTCAGGCGGGTCCCGCACAGGACCAATACCGAATCCGGCGTCTCTATCTCATAGCCGACTTCCCGTTCATATTCGTGGGGGATGCTTGCTTCCAGTCTGCCCTGGAGGATGCTGAGGCGGTTGACGCGGCCGGCGAGCAGGCGATGGTAAGGCCGGTACACGACCTCGGTCTCCCCCCGGAGAATGGCGACCCCCCCCTCCCCCATCTCCAGGACCACTCCGGAGTCGATGCCGGTCCGGACGGTATCTCCCTCCCGCAGGATCAACCCGGCGGGGGCGATGAGCCATCCCTTTTCCCCGGCAAGCTTGACCTCGACCTCGCCACTGGGGGAATGGATGAAGGCGCTCCCCTCCTTTCGAGCCAGCTCGGGCGGCACTTTTAAGAAATTACCCGGCTTCAAAAGATAGTTGTACTGAACCACCCGCTCCCAGGCGGTCGGCCGTACCAGGTAGCTCTCCGTCAGACTGCGGGCGGTGTCATTCTGTCTGACCACGAAAACATACTCATCTTCCCCGGCCCACAGGACCGGGGAAGAGAAAAGAACAATCAGAGCTGTGATAAATAACCTTTTCATGAACAATTGCTTCGAGACATCAGCCAAGCCGTACATTCTAACGAAAGAGTTCCTCCAGCACCGGCGACAGTTCCTCGAGAAGCTTTTCTTTCTCGATATACGGGCAGCCCATCCTCCCGGCTTTCTCCCGGAAGGCCGGATTGCCGTTGAAGGTAATGAAGAGAATCCGGGTCCCGGGGTACCGGTCCTTCAGTATCCGGGCCAGCTCGAATCCGTCCATCCCCGGGAGATTAATATCGACCGTGACCAGTTCGGGGGTAAAGGCGGCAATCCGCTCCAGGCTGCTTTCTCCGGCTCTCCTCCTCCGCCACCAACTCGATCGCCGGGTAACGCGAGAAGACACGCCGCAGCATTTTCCGGAAGCAGGGATTGTCGTCAACAATTACCGCTCTTTTTAACGCGGGAGCCACTGTCGCTTGATTCTCAGGCATAATCATTTCCCATTCTTTCTCTACCCTGGTTACGAATATCTCCGAACTTAGCCCTCGCTTCGCTCGGGCAATTAAAAAAACTACGAATTTCGCGAAACTTGTCCTGAGCGTAGCCGAAGGATTACACGAATTTATTTTAAAATATCCCCGCAATCTCGATTCAATGCTTGCACATTCTTATTTTTTCGGCCTCCCCCGAAGCATTAATCGGGGCAGAAAAAATTAAGATTATTAAAATTCCGCATATTCCTGATTAATGTAATCTTCTCCTGAATCAGCAAATATGGCAATACCCCGAAAGGGTGATTTTCTTAAAAAAAGCGTGAACGCTCAACGCTCAACGTCGAATGATTTATAGGGGCGAACCCCCGTATTCGCCCCCATGTTGAGGACCTATCCATCAACCATCGACAGGAGCAGGGAGCATGGCGTATAGAGCCCGAAGGATCAGGTAAATCAGGTGCTGACATAATCAGGGGCGAGGCGGTGGGAACTTTTGCGATTTTTGCGCCTTTTTGCGGCTATTAAAAGAGGGCGCGGTAGAGGGAACTTTTGTGTATTTTGTTCTTTTTTGCGGCTAACATTTTTACAGCCGGGGAGTGAGGTGATGATCGAGGGCGAATTTGACCAGGCCGGCCAGGTTGCGGACCTCGAGTTTCTTCATCATGTTCCGGCGGTGCGTCTTCACGGTCTCGGGGCTGAGGAAAAGCTTTTCCGCGATCTCGGCATTATTGTTCCCTTCCGCCAGCAGCCCCAGGACTTCCCGTTCCCGGGCGGTGAGGCGCTCCAGAAGGCCGGTCAGTTTCTTCCCTTTGCCCCATTGAATCCCCTCCCGGACGGAGGAGGCGAGACCGATACTTAAATACCGCTTCCCCGCGAAAATATCGCTGATGGCCGCCACCAGTTCATCGACCGCGCATTCTTTGAGAAGATAACCGGCCGCTCCGGACTCGAAGGATTCCTGGACGATATCGCCCCCGGAATGGAGAGAGAGAACCAGCAGCCTGGTCCGGGGGGAATGCCGGGAGATCTGCCGGATCGCCTCCAGGCCGTTGAGACCGGGCATCCCGATATCCACCACCGCCAGCTCCGGCTGCAGCCGGCGGGCCGTGTCGACGGCACGAACACCGTCGGCAGCCTCCACGATCTCGGCGGCCGGAAACTCATCCTTCAGTATGGCCCGCAACCCTTTGCGGACCACGACATGATCGTCGGCGAGAAGTATTTTCCTGATCATTAGAACATAGCACCTGCGGCGCTAACTTTTTTTTAGCAATGTCCCGGGATTAAATAGATGAAGTAATTATCCCCAAAGTGGATATCAGGTTATCAGCGTATCAGTGGGAAGAATATCGGGATATCAGGTTATCAGGCGAGGCCGGCATCGCCATCTGATCCTCTGATAATCTGATCCCCTTCCCACTGATTTCCTGATTATCTGATCCGCTTAAGCGCCTTGTATACTCCCCCCACCGGCGGAACAGACTTTAATTTGATCTTTATTTTTAAAATTCCGAAACAGGAACTTGGCCCTCGCGCAGTCTACCCCGCCCCCGCCCCGAAGTTTTAATCGGGGTTTATCGGGGCTCGGGCAACTTTTTTGCACTTGATTTACCTGATTTCTCTGATTTTTTCTTTTTCAGGGTAATCAGAGTAATCAGGTGCTAAATCTTTTTCAGGTCAATCAGGCGCTATTTTATACGGGGATCGTGACCGTCAGACACGAACCTTTTCCCGGGCGGGAGCGGATGGATAATTTTCCATTCACCCCTTGCACCCGCTCCCGGATCCCTACCAACCCCAGTCCCCGGGTCGCTTTCTCCCATCCCGGCGGCAAACCGAGGCCGTCGTCCCGGACGGAGAGATGCAGGGTCCGGCCCTTCCGATGCAGGGTGACGGAAGCCGTCTTCGCCCGGGCATGTTTTATGATATTGGTGACCGCTTCCTGGACGATCCGGTAAACGGCGATCTCCGTCTCCGGATCCAGCCGTTCTTTGAGTCCCCGACAGGTGAGCGACAATTCGATATTCCCGCGGTGACCCATGTATTCTATCTCGTGTTTCAGGGAGGCAGCAGTCCCATCCGGTCCAGGCTCTCCGGCCGCAGGGTGGAGGAGATCCGGCGCACGTCGGCGATGGTCTTCTCGGCGATCTTGACCGTCTCCTTCAGTTCCCGGCGGAGCCCCGGTTCCAGCCGATACTCTTTCTCCAGCATTTGCAGGCCGATCTTGATCGCCGCCAGGTCCTGCCCGATGTGGTCGTGCAATTCACGGGCGATATGTTTGCGTTCCTCCTCCTGGTATTTAAACAGCTTCTCGGAAAGCCTCCTCAACTGGGCCGAGTTCTCCGCCGCCTTCCGGTCGGAAAGGTCCTGGACCACGACCTGCACGAACTCCTTGCCCCCCCATTTAAAGATATTGGCGGAGAGCGCGAGGGGAAAAATTTTCCGGTCCTTTCGCTTCCCCTCCGATTCGAAGAAGAGACTCTTTTTCTTCCGAACATCCCGCACCAGGCGGGGAAAGTTGCCGGCGATCTTCCGGGGCACGATATCCCTGACATTGAGATTCAGCAGCTCTTCCCGGGTGTACCCATAGATTCCGATCCCCCGGTTATTGACCGCGGTGATGTTTCCCTCCAGATCGAGCAGGAAGATTCCGACCGGAGCGATATCGAAGAGATTCCGGTATCTCTCCTCGCTTCCCCGCAACTCGTCCTCCGCGTCCTTCCGCTCCGTGACGTCATCGATGAGGATGATATCGACGGTCGATTGCCCGGTTTCATTACGGACCGGTGTCCCCAGGATCCTCCCGATTCGCCGTCCCCCTGCTTTAGGGGTGAATTCCAGTTCATACGGGGGGATCTCTTCCCCGCGCATCCGCCGCAAGAATTGTTCCCGTGCTATCTTCCTGCTCGCTCCCGTCAGATAGGGCAGCTCCGTCATATTTTTCCCGATCACTTCTTCGGGACAATAGCCCAGCCAATCATACAGTCTTCCATTGACGTCCAGCACGTTCCCCCTCTTATCCAGGACCACGATCGCCTGCGGGCAGAGTTCGAATATGCTCCGGTACTTGCTCTCGATCTCCCCCGGCGTTTCCCGCACTCGGGGAACACCGCCGGCGGCCGCTTCTTGTGCGGCAAGCTGCCGGCGGAGTTTTTCCCGTTTGGCGGGGAGTTCTTTTTTTGTTTTGCGGCCGTTATTCATCATGATTTCCAGGAGGAAAGATTTCGGGATAATACCGTCATCTCATCGGGATTTTCAAATAAAAACCTCCTTCGCCGACAAGACAATGGAGAAATAAAACCGTGTCCAGGGGCAACACCGATTACTGATCACCGATTATCGAAGCGAAGCGTAGATCCCGATGTCCCCGACGGCAGTCGGGGACTTTTCGGGACCGATCACGATCACGCAGTCTTTCCCGGACCGCCTGCAAAGCCGTCCGGGCGGGGAGATAATCGGGGCGCAGTTCCAGCGCTTTTTCTAAAAATCCGCTTGCCTCGGAGTTCCGCCCCTCTTTGAAGAGAGCGAGACCGAGGTTATAATAGGCGGCCGGGTCGGCGGGATCGATCCTCATCGCTTGGCGGAAGTGAGCCAAAGCCTCTTCTTTCTCCCCCCGGCCGAATAAGGCTACTCCCAGGTTGTTATGCGCCTCGACCGCGTTCGGGTTAATTTCCAGGGTCTTCCGGTAAAAGCGTATTGCCCCTGCCAGGTCGCCCCTCGACGCCAGCAGGTTGGCCAGGTTATACAAGCCCGGCTGGTAGTCCGGATCGATGGCGATGGCCGAGCGATAGAGTTCAAACGCCCCCTCCGTGTTCCCTAGCTTCAGCTCCAGGTTGCCCAGGGAGTTCCGGGCGCGGGGATTACCCGGCCGCTGCCGGATCACCTTCTCCCACATCCCGATCGCCGACCGGTAATCGGCATTGCGCAGGACGGTCAAGGCGCCCAAAGAAACAATCACCGCGACGGTGAGGGCGATCCCCCCTGTCTTCCTCCGGGAAGAGGAAGCGGGGAAGAGCTTCCGGAGCAGCTCATATCCTCCCGCCACACCGAGCACGGCAAGGGAAGCCAGCGGAAGATACATCCGGTGTTCGAAGGCCAGGTCTTCGAGAGGGAAGGATGCTGGAGGTGGGGGCGAGGATCAAAAAGAACCAGACCCCGGCAAAACCAGCCGCCGGGGAACGGACCAGCCCCCAGGCCGTCATCCCCAGCAACCCCCCGATCAGAAGAGCCGGGAAAATAACCGCGCTGATGCTCCCGACCGGGGGCCAGTAATAGTCAAGGCAGAGAGGGTGCGGCCAGAACGAGAGCCGAAGGTAATGGACCAGGACCGGGAATTGGCTCAGGGCGTAAACCAGGGGATGATGGGTCTTGATATCCCGGTAGGATGTCGCCGCTACCAGCCCCGCCTGGATGAGCCAGGTCAAGAAAAGCGCCAGGTAGAGCCCCCACCGTTTCCGGCCGATTTCCCTCCAGCTGGAAGAAATAAAAATCCGGTCGTAGACCAGAGCCGTCAGGGGAGCGGTCACCATCACCGCCTTGGTCCCCATCCCCAGGGCGCAGAGCAGCACCGAAGCCGCGTACCAGCGCCGGGGACGCGAGGAAGCGGCCCCCCGAATCAGGGTGTAGAGCGTGCCCAGGTAAAATAGTCCCATCAGCGATTCACAGCGCTGGGTTATGTAGGTGACGCTCTCCGTCTGCAGAGGGTGAACTTCCCAGATGACGGCCGCCGCCAGAGCCAGGCCGGTTGCGGCGGCTCCGAAGCGGCCGGAAAGGCGCGGGGAAGAAAACGTCATCCTGATAATCCCGAATAAGAGCAGGGTGGCAACACAATGAATCAAGAGGTTACCGAGATGATAGCCGGCGGGGCGCATGCCCCCCAGGGCGTAGTTCACGGAGAGGGTCAGGTTGACGATCGGGCGGTCACGGACCGGGCTGTCCGGCGGAGCGGCAAACGCTTCCCCCGGCGGCCAGAGCTGTTTAATATGCGGATTGGCCAGGATTACGGATGCATCGTCAAAGACAAACGCCCCCGAGAAGCTGTTGGCATAAACAATACATCCAATAGCTATAATTAATAATGATGAATATATTATTTTATACTTTATTATAATATAACCAGAGAATAGTGAGCGATTTTTGATCACTGATCACCGATTATCGAAGCGAAGCGTAGATCCCGATGCGCCGACTGCAGTCGGCGACTTTTCGGGACCGATCACCGATTACCGATCACCGATTACTGATCACCGATTACTGTATACTGATTACTGACCTCCTGCTCCCCCCTTCCCTGCCACTGCCAGCGCCCGCCGGGCGGGTTCATAATCGGGTTTTAAGGCAACGGCCCTTTCCAGAACCGGGATCGCCTCCCGGTGACGGCCGGCCCGGATCAGGGCGATCCCCTGATTATAGAAAGCAGCCGGATCATCCGGGTCGATCCGCATCGCTTCCCGGAAGTGCGCCATTGCTTCTTCCATCTCTCCCCGGGCCGCCAGTTGAATCCCCAGATTGTTATGGGCGTCACGGTGGGTGGGGGCGCGCCTCAAGACCTCCCGATAGGCGGCTATCCCTTCTTCGATCCGGCCTTCCTGGATGAGCACGTTCGCCAGGTTATATCGGGCCGTGGCCGAGTAGGGATCAAGCCGAAGGACCATCCGGTATTCTTCTTCGGCGGCGGGGAGAAGATCCTGATTCTGAAGAAGGTTCCCCCGTTCCAGGTGAGCCCGCACATTATCCGGGTGGTCCCGCAGAATCGTCCGGTAGAGTTCGGCAGCTTCCTCCTGTTTCCCGGATGCGGCGAGGGCCCGGGCCAGGTCGCAGGATATCCCGGTGTACTCCGGAGAAGAAGCGGCAGCCTGCCGGTAGAGACTTAGCGCTTCATCCGTCTCCCCTTCTTCCCGGAGGGCGTCGGCCAGGTTTTTCAGCGCCCGGGGCGCGGCGGGGTCAAGCTCCAGGGCCCGGCGATAGGAGGCGATCGCCTCCGGCAGTTTCCCCCCTTTCTGCAAGGCGACCCCCCGGTTGGTATAGGCAGCCGCATAGCCGGGCTGATATTCGAGAGCCCGGTCAAACTCCTGCACCGACTCTTTCCAGAGCCCGGCCTCCAGCCGGGCGAGCCCCCGGTCATAATGCCATTTCTCGGGAGCGGGCCGAAAACCGCTCAGGTTGATCGTGAAGAGCAGGTAGAGTCCTGTTCCGGCGGCCACGGAAACCCCCGCCGCCGCCCACTTTCGCCGGACGATGAAAAGACCGATCGTTCTCACCCCGTACGCGGCCAGGATCAGAAGAAACGGTATCACCGGAACCCGATAGCGGGCGGCGGCCGCGAAGGGCAGCATCGAGAGGAAATAGGCCCCGATAAAGATAATCATCAGGACTCCCCCTGCGCGGTCCCGTAAAAAGGGGGCTTTCCCGGTTTCGCCCCCCCTTTTTTCATCATTCCCCTTCCCGGGGCGGGCGCGCCCTCCCCCGCCCCTCTTTTTCGACCGCGGTCGGGGGAGAAAGATGAGAACTCCCCCGAGGACCGCCAGCCCCGCGGCCAGAGGAAAATTCCCCGGGAGTCTTCGCAGAAGGGGAGAATGCAGCCGGGCGTAATGCACTTCTTTCAGGTTCCGGATTTCCATCGGACACCAGAAGAGCAGTGCCTTGCGGCCCAGAAGTGTGATCCATCGGCCCGGAAAGCGGACGGCGAAAAGGAAAGCCTGCCGGCTCAGGTAAGCGGATGCCTGGGAGTGGCTTAACCGACGTCCCAGAACATTCTCCAGATGGCGAACGATCCGGGGCCAGTCATAGGGGGTGCCGATGTTCCCGATCCCGGGGATAAAATGAGTGGTCCCGTCCGTGAACTCATTATTGGCGACACCCAGGCTGATCCCGGCGTTGGTGGAGAGGGGGACCAGTTCTTTTGAGACGGCGTAATTCCTGATCGTTACGGGGAGAACACACACGCATACCCCCAGCAGCAGACCGCCGGCCGCCGGGATGAGGCGGATTTTTCTCTTCCGGCGACGGCCGAACCAAAACGTCCAGGCCAGGATAAACGGGTAGAGCAGAAGCGCGTTGGGCCGGAAGATAACCAGAACCCCCAGGGCAAATCCCGGAGAGCAGAAAAGCCGAAAAGGTCCGCCGTTCAGCGGCCCGGGCCGCCAGGGTGACGAAGAGGAGACTGAGAAAGACCGCCCCGGCGACACCGGCCAGCTCACCCTCATAGTAGATGAAGATCCAGTATGCCGTTACCCCCAGAGCGGAGAGCAGGCCGGCGGCAACCCCGAAGAATCGCCGGGCCAGGCCGAAGGCCAAAAGCCCGCTTCCCAGCCCCAGCGTGAACTGGAGCAGGCGGGGCCAGAGCGCTCCCAGGCCGAAGATCCGGTAAACCAGGCTCAGGAAAAAGGCATAACCCGGCGGACGGTAATACGGGTATCGGTAGATCTGGGGGTCCTCGCGGCCCTCGAAGTCCGTCCAGTCGCCGGTTGCCATCCCTCGCGCCCAATAAATGTGGTAGGCGGCATCAAGCCCGGGATAGGAGAAATCGGGGGTATTACGGATCTCTGCCAGATAACCGAGACGGAGAAGTATCCCCAGCAATACAATCGCCCCCAAAATATAGGGGACGGTGTTGCTTTGTCGCATTATTTTCATATCACCGTCTCCTATTGTTCTTCGAGGTTCTGTCAAAACTTTCCGTTTGTTTTGTATCTATTTGTCTTCTCTGGAGCGGGCTAGGACCATTCCTTGGCACTCCCCCTTTTTGAATATCCAACAGCCAACAAGGAATATTGGATATTCAGTTCCCCTTTACCGAATTCTTTCTTTCATAAAATTTTTGACAG
Source organism: uncultured bacterium (assembly GCA_963822585.1). Classification (GTDB taxonomy): domain Bacteria; phylum Auribacterota; class Erginobacteria; order Erginobacterales; family Erginobacteraceae; genus CAWGIE01. Next base: position 276,423 of record CAWGIE010000035.1, on the reverse strand, counting down.
TACCTTCTTCGAGCAGGGTCAGGCGTTGACGGGCCTGGGGATGGCCCGGGTCCAGGCGGAGGGCTGCGCGGTATTGCTCGATGGCTTTTTCCTTCTCCCCCGCCGACTCGAAAGTGTATCCAAGATTGTACCGGGCTCCCACGCTCCGGGGATTGATCTCCAGGGCCCGCTGATACTGCGCGATCGCCGCCGGATACTGCCGCCGTGACGCCAGGATGTTGGCCAGGTTGACGCGGGCGACCTCCAGATCGGGGTCAATCCTGATGGCTTCCCGAAAATGAGCGACGGCCGCTGACGTATCCCCCCGGGAAGCCAGCGCGATCCCCAGGTTATTCTGGATATCGGGCGACTCCGGTTGCAGCCGGAGGGCCGTCCGATACTGCTCGATGGCTTCGTCGATCCTCCCCTCCCTGGCCAGCACCAGGCCGAAGTTGTAATAGAACTCACCGGTGTCCGGATTGAGGGACAGCGCCCGGCGGAAGGCCTCCACCGCGGCCCTCCCGTCACCCCGGGCCTCGAGAACCCTTCCCAGGTTACCATACGCCCGCACGCACTCCGGATCGATCATGATCGCCTTCTGAAGGGCGGCCATCGCTTCCTCCGTTCTCCCCATCTGGGCCAGGGCGGCCCCCAGGTTACTGTACGCCTCCGCCCGATCGGGACGCAGGGCGACGGCGCGCCGGAATTCTTGCACTGCTCCCGCGGCATTATCCTCTCTGATCAGCAGAGCACCCAGGTTCATGCGCGATCGATAGTCGTCCGGCTTGATCTCCAGAGCGCGGAGATATTCCGCTTTTGCTTCAGCCGGTTGACCGGCATTGCCGAACGCCACCGCCCGATCATAATGCCATTTCGCCGGCGAAGCCCGATAGCCGGACACGTTCCGGGAGACGAGGAAAAACAGCAAAACCCAGATCAGCAGCCAAAAAAATCCCGGGCCGTAGCGGCGGCGGCGAAACAGGCTGAGCAAAGCGTCGACGGCCAGGGCCGTGAAGAGAAGAAGGCCCGGGATAACCGGCATCCGGTAGCGGGCGGCGGATGCAAACGGCAGAACCGAAAGAAAATAGACGCAGATGAAGAGCGCTGTCAGAAGAGAGACCTGAAAAGATTTTTCTCCTCTTCCCGCGGTCTCCCTCCCCGACAGAAGGAGAAGAAGACAAAGCAGGGATGAGGCCAGGCAGAAAGGGAAACCGAACGGGATAATCCTCAGGAGGGGTGAACGCTCCCGGGCCTCGGAAATTTCCCGGTTATTGGTGATTTCCGCGGGTCCCCAGAAAAGGATGATTTTGCGGGCGGTGAGAGCGAGGAACCGCCCGGGATGGCGGACAATATACGAGAAGGCACGGCGCGCATAGATCCGCGAGGCGGACGCGTAGGAGAGCGATCCCTTTTTCATTCCCCGTTCCTTCTCGAGATTCCTGACGGCGGCCGGATAGTCGAAAGGCGAGTCGAGCATGCCATAACCGGGGAGGTAATGGTTGGTCCCGTCGGCCTGAGCGTTGTTTCCGATCAGGAGGCTCATGCCCCCCTGGGCGGATATCATCACCGGTTGGCCCTCGCGAAGATAATTGCGCACTGTGACGGGCGCGATCACCAGAACCGCCCCGAGCAGGAATCCGAACAGGTGGAAGGTGACCTTCCCCGGGGGGGCCGCTCTCCGGCGCAGATAGAACGCCCAGAGCACGAGCACCGGGATGAAAAGCACCCCGTTGGGGCGGAAGAGGGCGAAGACGCCCAGGATAAGACCGGTGAGAAATCCGGACATGCGGGTTGAACCGTTCCACCCATGACGACGAAAAAATCAGCAGAAGCAGAGACAGGCAGACCGCGATACTCGTCCCGAGCAGCTCCCCCTCGAAGTAGATAAACCCCCAGTAGCAGGCCATCAAGGCGGCAAAGATCAGGGCCGGGCGATCCCCGTACCATCGTCGGGCGAAGACGAAAGCGAGCAGGACAGCCAGCAGGCCGACGACCATCTGTACCAGGCGGGTCGCCAGGAAACGATCGCCCGGCAGCAGGTAGATCGCGGCCAGCAGATAGGGATAGCCGGGCGGACGGAAAAACGCGTGGGCCCGGATCCCGGGATCGGAGTAGCCGGCGGGCACTTTCCAATCCTCTCCGGAGAGTCCGCGGGCCCAGTAGTCATGGTACGCCTCGTCAATTGCCGGATGATAAAACTCAGGACCGACCCGGATCTCCCGGAGATAGATACCGCGCAGGGTCGCGCCCAGAAGGATGATCAAGGCCAAAATCAGGAAATTGTCGGTGGGACTTTTTCATTCTGGCGTCGCGGTACTAAAATGGTAATCAGGTTATCAGCGGATCAGTGGGAAGATTATCAGGATAATCAGGTTATCAGGCACAGCCGGCCACGGCGTCTGATCCCCTGCTCTCCTGATAATCTTCCCACTGGTCTCCTGATCTTCTGATCTGCTTTTTTAGCCTTTCTCCTTACAACCATCAATCATCAGAATTCGGTCATCGGAAGTCAACAACTGACCCGGACCATCACCGATTACTGATCACCGATTACTGATGACCGATTACTGCTTTCTCCATCCTCTCCAGTGCCGCCTTCGCCCCGGAAAATCCGGGATCGAGCAGGAGAGCCCGCCGCAGGCATTCCATCGCCTCATTCCCTTCATCCCTCCCTTCCAGCAGAAGAGCCAGATTATACCACGCCTCCGCATTCCGGGGATCGAGCCGAATCGCCTCCCGGTACTGGGCTTCCGCCGGCCCGGGCTGTCCCTCCAGGGCCAGGGTAACTCCCAGGTTATAGTGGGCCTCCGCGGAGTCCGGGTTTTTCGCCAGGATTGCACGATAAGCGCTGATCGCCCCCTCCCGATCGCCGTGCCGGGCCGACAGGTTGGCCAGATTGATCCCGGCCTCTGCCAGGTCCGGATCGAGACGGACCGCGTCCCGAAGGTGAACGGCGGCTTCCTCTTCACGGCCCGTCGCCAGGAGGGCGGCGCCCAGATTATTCCGTATCTGCGCGGAATCCGGATTCAAGGCCAGGGCCCGTTGATACCATACGACTGCTTCTTCCGGCCGCCCCAGATCTTCCAGGCTGATCGCCAGGTTATAAAAAGCATCGCCGTAATCGGGACGCAGGCTGATCGCCCGCCGGTAATGATCGACGGCGGCGGCGGCCTTCCCCTCCTCTGCGAGGGCGTTGCCGAGGTTGTACTGCGCCCGGGGATTTCCGGGGCGTTTAGAGACCACGTCGCTCCACATCGTGACGGGGGAGAAATATGCCCGATTCCTCTGGAACGTGAGAACGGCCAGGGCCGGAATAATGACGACCATCAAAACCACCCCGGTATATTTCCTCCGGGAAGGGTGATCGGGGAACAGCCGGAGAAGAAGAGCACGGACCCCGATCACGACCAGGACCGTGACCGCCGCCAGGGGAAGATACATCCGGTGCTCGAAGGCAAGATCGGAAATAGGGATGATGCTGGAGGTCGGGGCCAGGGTAAGAAAAAACCACGCCCCCGGGAAAGCGAAAGGCGATTTCATCACCACCCCCCGGATGGTCAGGATGAGGGCTCCCCCGATAATAATCGCCGACGGGATGATGGTAATCAGACGATGGGAAACCGGCCAGCCGTAATCGAGACAGAGCGGGCCGGGCAGGAAACTCAGGCGGAGGTACCGGCAGATCACTCCGAACTGGGAGAGGGCATACTTGACCGGGGAGATCTCCTGGTAGCCGAAACCGCCCCAAACGGCATAGGGTTTCTCCCGGACGATTAAAAAGAGGAAGAACCAGGTTGCCGCCAGGCCGGTGTACAGGATCATCCGGTTTGCCGGCCGGCGGCGCTTCCGGCGGGAAAGGAAGATCCTGTCATAGATGATAACCGCCACCGGCGCGGTAACCGCTGACTCCTTGGTCGCCATTCCCAGGGCGCAGGCGAGAACGGCGCCCGCGTACCACCACCCCGGACGCCCCACTCGGGCGCCGCGGATGGCGCAGTAGAGGGTCAACAGATAGAACAATCCCATCAAGGATTCGTACCGCTGGACAATATAGGTAACGCTCTCGGTCTGGAGAGGATGGACCAGCCAGATCGACGCGGCCGAGAAAGCGAGAGCGGCGGCGGCCCGGCGGCAGGGAAGCAGGAGAAGAGTGCGACGGATAATCCCGAAGAGAGTCAACCCGGCCCCGATGTGGATAAGCAGGTTGAGAGCGTGATAACCCCACGGATTTAACTCCCCCAGGGCATAGTTCACGGCCAGAGTGACGGTGACGATCGGCCCGGGAGGGAGAACGGAGAAGAGACCGGCGGCAGTGAGCGGCGGACGGATCCGCGGATTGGAGAGGATGGCGTTGCCGTCGTCGAAGACGAACGCGCCCCGGAAACTGTTGCCGTAGGCGAAAACGGTTATGATCGCCAGTCCCAGCAGAGAGATTATTATCTCTCTGTTCTGTTTTTTGCGGGCGGTTTTTCTACTTCTCCGGGCGGTCGTCCCTGACGGGTGAACGGTCGATGTTCGAAGTTCGACGTTCATCCACCATTCCGCCCCCCGTATTTCCCCCGCAGGTCATTGATCCGGACCCGGCATATCTCGAAGAACATCCGCAATGAATCCCTCACGGGACTGACCGAACTGCCGGGAGCGTTGAGCCACTTGACCGGGACCTCTTTCACCGGCAAATTCCGTTTTCGAGCCAGGAAAAGGATCTCCACATCGAAACTGAAACCGTCGATCAGACAACGGGGGAAGATCTCTTCTATCGCTTTCCGGGAAAAGCATTTGAAGCCGCACTGGGTATCGATAATCCCCCGGACCGCCAGGAGGCGAACCATCCCGTTGAAGACCCGCCCCATCAACTCCCGGTAAAAGGGCTGCCGGACCACCAACTCCGATTCCTTCAAAGAACGAGACCCGATGACAACCTCGTAGCCCTCCCGGAAGAAAGGCAGAAACTTTTCCACCTCCTCGATCGGGGTGGAAAGATCGGCATCGGAGAAGAGAACATACTCTCCCCGGGCATGGGCGACCCCCTCCCGGACGGTGTATCCTTTCCCTCGATTCTCCTTCCGATCGACGATCTCGAGCGGGGTTCCCGGTGGCTGCCAGGCCCGGGCCACCCGGACCGTCCCATCGGCGGATCCGTCGCTGACCAGTATCAGTTCGTATTCATAGGGCTGGCGCCGCATATAGTCATCGATCCCGGCCAGGGTGGAGACCAGACGTTTCTCCTCGTTATAGGCCGGGATGATGACGGAGAGAAAAGGTGGGTTCCTGGTATCAGTCATTAACATTACCTTCTGTTCAGGGTGAGGGAATAGTTATTCAATGACGAAATCCGAATGACGAAGGACGAAGGAAATCCAAATGATAAATGAGCAAATTCCCAATACTCCTTTTGTGACGCCATGCGGACAATTGTAGCGCATGTGGCCATCCGCCTTCGCGAGAGCGCCGAACCCGACGGCGGGGGCACTTGGGCATTCGTTTTTCGTCATTCTTTCGTCATTCGTCATTCGGATTTAGTCATTAGAAGCACCGAAGGCGTTCATATATATACAATGATTCCTTAACTCTCTTCCTCAGTCTCTTCAGCTTCCCCCTGATCATCCGGGAGGCCACGAAACCGGCGTGGTCGGCAATCAAGACCCCTTCCAGGTGATCGTATTCATGCTGAATAACCCGGGCCAGCAAACCATCCGCTTCCAATCGCCTGGTCTCTCCCCCTTCATCCATATATTCCAGATGCAGGGACCGGGACCGGGCCACGTCGACAAATACTTCCGGAAGACTCAGGCATCCCTCCTCCGAGACCGTCTCCCCTTCCGACTCCAGAATACGCGGGTTGATAAACACCTTCAGCCCCTTCCCTTCGTCCACCAGAAAGAGACGACGGGCAACGCCGACCTGGTTGGCGGCCAGACCGACGCCCTGATGATAGTAGAGGCTGTCACGCATACCGGCGATCAGCCCGCGCAGATCATCGGTGATCTCGTCGATCGGCGCCGCTTTCTCCCGGAGCACCGCGCTCCCGTAGATTTTGATCGGCAGGATGTCCATATAGCGCCTGTGCGCTAATTTATTTAGCAATGTCCCGCGTGAAGTGATCATCCCCAAAGTGGATATCAGGTTATCAGTTTATCAGTGGGAAGAATACCGGGATACCAGGTTATCAGGCGAGGCCGGCAGCGCCATCTGATCCTCTGATAATCTGATCCCCTTCCCACTGATTTCCTGATTATCTGATTCGCTGTGTAGTAGATGTAGTATCGCCTTACCTTTGGCAAGGCTTGCCTAACTGCAAGCGAAGCGATCCTACAATTACTACAAAGAATGCCGAAGGCATTCTGATCCTACAAGTCCTGTCGCGAAAGCGAAAGGACGATACTACGACAATGTACCTCTTATCCCGGTTGAAAACCACCGGTTATTTCCCGGCCGACCAGTCGGCCACGCGCGACCCTTTCCCGGGAGCAGCCGGATGCTTCAGCACCTTCTTCATGTACGACTTGGCGCCCACCACGGCCTGATAGGGGGTCATGCCCCGGGCCAGGCCGGCGGCGACGGCGGCCGAGAAGGTGCATCCGGTTCCGTGAAGGGGGCCCGATCCCAGACGGGGTGATTCAAGAATCGCCATCTCTTTCCCGTCATAAACAAGATCGTTGGCATCACGGCTCCGGTGCCCCCCCTTGATTACCACACAACGGGGTCCTTGATCCCGGATGACCCGGGCCGCTTCCTTCATGGCCCGGAGGCCGGTGACGGGGAAGCCGGCCAGTACCCCGGCTTCCCGCAGGTTCGGGGTTACCACCAGGGCGAGCGGCAGCAGGAGTTCCCGCACTATCTCGATCGCGTCTTCCTCGATGAGAGGGTCTCCCGAGGTGGCGATCATAACGGGGTCGACAACCAGCCGCTCGACCGCATATTCCTTCATTTTCGCGGCAACCGCCATAATGATACCGGCGTTGCCCAGCATCCCGGTCTTGACCGCGGAAGGAGCGATATCGGTCATCACGGCGTCGATCTGATTTTTCACCAACTCCGGGGGAAGGGGGAAGACCGCGGTCACCTCCCGTGTATTCTGGGCGGTGACGCAGGTGATCGCCGAGGAACCGTAAACCCCCAGGGACTGAAAGGTCTTCAGGTCCGCCTGGATGCCGGCGCCGCCCCCGGAATCCGACCCGGCGATGGTCAACGCCGAAAACACCCTCTTCCCCCTATTCTTTCTATCTCCTTTCATTTTATTTCACCACGAAGGACACGAAGAACACGAAGGATAAAAATATTTAAGCACCTCAATTTTCTTCGTGTTCTTCGTGTCCTTCGTGGTTTAATCAAGATGATGAAAGTCTCAAAATTTTAAGCCGACATACCCCTGCAACTCGGTCATCTTGAACTTGATCTTCTTGTCATATTTTTCCCGCAGTTCTTCGATCTCTTCCGGAGTTTTATCCGTCGCGGTGGCGTCGGCATCGATATCGATATAAAGATAGGATACCCCGAGGACGAAATCCAGTTTCTCGGAGACGGGCAGCTCCATCTGGGCCCGTCCTTCGAAATTGTCGTAATTCAGGTCGAGGTTTTTCTCGCGCCGGATCGTGATCGGGATATACTCGGTGCTTCCATGATAGCGTAAGAGAGAATAGCATCCCTGTACGACCAGCCGAAGCCCGTCGGGCGGACCGATCCGGAATTCCCCCCCCAGCCCGATCCCGGGTACTCCGGCGCCCGTCCAGCCGTGGCTGTGGCCGCCGACGACATAGACCTCGGGAGGTTCTTCATAAACGACCGTTCCCGTCGGCGGACCGGCATCGATATCGTAGGTGCCGAAGGCGCCGACGATGCCGAGATAGACGGAGGGGACAAACTCGAAATTCGGCAGCGGGGTAATGGTGACCGGGGTGAAGAGCACATTCACTTCACAAAAAAACGTTTCCAGATCGGCCGTAAACGGCCGGCCTTCGGGGATCAGCATATTGTCGTATTTTTCCCCCTGGTATTCGACCTCATCGGAAATGCCGATATAATAATCCCGGATGGCGGTGGTGTCGGCGGAGGGATGATAGTAAAAGCCGCTGAACCCGAGGGTCAGATATTTCCACTGCTTCTCAAAAGAGAAGCCGAAGGTGGCTTTTTTCCCGTCCAGCCCCAGTTCGCTGAGCGTGTAGCTCGAACCGGGGGTGTCCTGACCGATCTGCTGGTAATAGGGACGGATGGTCTCTTCGACGGAGCCTTCGATCCGGGTTACCTTTCCGGCCGTCAGATCGAATTCAAAAGTTTTCCGTCCTTCTTGCACCCTTCCCCACTGGAAAGCGTCGGTGGCCGCCGCCGAAACAAAGGGAACGAAAGGCACAATTAATATTATGAGCACTATAATTTTCCGTATCAACACCGCCTCCTCATTATAAATTAGCGGCTTCGCCGCTAATTTAATGAATTTTCATTTTTAAGACTTAAAACAGATGGATGATGGTCAAAAAATTAGTTCGTGTCCAACAGCTCAATTCATAACGGTAAGCCCGTAGCATTATAAAGAAAAAAACAAGAATTGTTATTTTGGTTGCTTTTTCGTCTGTTTCGGAATTTCAATAATCGGATTATTTCCGATTATTGAAATTCCGGAACAGAAACAATCCGTTTAATCCGCTTAATCAGCGGTTTATTGAAATGGGAAAATCTTCTTCGGCGGTTGGCCGGGGAGATACTGCCAGAGACTGATCTCCCCGGCTTCCATCTGGGCAAAATGGTAGCGGCTTATCCAGTTGCCGGTATTGCAGTATATCCCGGAGGTCAGATGGAGCAATTCCGGCACGTGAGTGTGAGCGGCGACGACAATATCACAGCCGGCGGCCAGCATTTCATCGGCCGCGCGCCGATATTCCTCAAGATGTTCTTCGGGAGGAACTTCCAGGAAATGCTTTCTGCTCATCCGGGAGAAAAACTCTCCCAGGGGAACGCCGATATTCGGATGAAGAAGTTTATAGACGAACTGGAGGATCGGGTTTCTCAAGAACTTCCGGAGAAAAAGGTTGGCACGATCGCTGGTGCGCAGATCATCGCCGTGGGTGACAAAGATACTCTTCCCCTGGAGGTTCATCCGGCACCCGTCCGGATGGACTTTTATTCCCAGCGTATCTTCGATGAAGGAGCCGACGGCGAAATCATGGTTCCCCAGGCAGTAGTGGATCTCGGTCCCCGACCGGGCTAGTGCGTTGAGAGCGGCCAGCGTCCGAAAGTAATCCGGCCGAATGGCCCACCGGTACTCGATCCAGAAGTCGAAGAGATCCCCCACGATAAAGAGCTGACCGGCCCGGGGAGCGATCTCCTCTAAAAAGGAAAGGAGAGCGGCCTCCCTGTCTGCAAAATCGGGAAGTTGGATCCCCAGATGAGCATCGGAAATGAAAAAAACTGTTTCTTTGTCCGTTGTCATGAGAAAACAGCACTCCTCATCTTTTAACCGCGGATTTGCTGATTGATCCCCGGAAAGTATCCAAGTGTAACGGGACGGTATCTTTTGTCAAGTGTATCTCCCCGGCGACTTCCGGCAGTATCCCATAGCCGAGAGGGAAATGAGAAATTTAATCATTAACCCGATTTATTCATAAATCGGGTTATTTTTGAACAACGACAAAGAAGAAACTTGAAATATCGAAATAAGGTTTCGATTATATCATATTCTTTGGCAAGCACTTGTTGACAAACGTCTGTTATCGATCGCATTATTGCCGGCAGATATAAATCGTTGGCCTATCGGCTGAGATAAAACAATCTGCTGTTGCCGTATTGATACGTCTGCTATCCGTAATACATTGAACGATATCCAGTAACCTGGATTATTCATGAAAATTGTAAATTTTCATGAATAATCCAGGTTACTGTCCTTCGGATTTCGGGTTTCGAGTTTCGGGTTTCGGATTTCTGATTCCGGATTTCGTCATTCTCTTTTCAGATAACCGACAAGATACGTAGGGAGCCGGATAATCTGGGATTACCCCCACGGAACAGAAGAGAACTACAAATATATCCTTGCTTTCATTGGGGGAACCTATATGCTGATGGGCTTTTTCTATTGCCGGCATCTGTTTATTATTGATTATGCCGCCGCGGGCGGATAAAACTGTCGACCGGCCGGATAAGAAAAACGGTCTGCTGTACCTATATCGCCGTATACCTGGTTGAAATATAATTGTTATTTCGGAACATAATAACTCATGCATGACGTCACGCCAATAAACCGCATACGCAATATCGGCCTTACCGCTCATATCGACGCCGGGAAGACCACCGTAACCGAACGGATACTCTTCTATACCGGGAAAAGCCACCGGATAGGCGAGGTTCACGACGGGGAAGCGGTCATGGACTGGATGATCCAGGAACAGGAACGGGGCATCACCATCACCTCCGCGGCCACCACCACTTTCTGGAAGGACTACCGGATCAACATCATCGACACCCCCGGACACGTCGATTTCACTGCCGAAGTCGAACGGTCTCTCCGGGTCCTCGATGGGACGGTGGCGCTTTTCTGCGCCGTGGGCGGCGTCCAGCCCCAATCCGAGACCGTCTGGCGTCAGGCCGATAAATACGCGGTCCCCCGGCTGGCTTTTATCAACAAGATGGACCGGGTGGGCGCCGATTTCAAGGGGGTGGTGAGCGAGATCAAGAACGAACTGGGAGGCAATGTCGTCCCCATCGTGCTTCCCATCGGGGCCGAGGCCGATTTCCGGGGGATTGTCGACCTGGTGGAGATGAGAGCTATTTACTATGACGAGACCGACCATGAGATCTCCATCCGCGAGGACGATATCCCCGCCGAAATGCTGGCTGAATGCCAAGTGGCCAGAGAAGAGCTGATCGAGCGAATCAGCGAGCAGGATGATATCCTGATGGAAAAATACGTCATCGGGGAGATGCCCGGGAAAGCGGACATCGTCCGGGCCCTGCGCGGCGCGACCATCCGGGGGAGCGTCATCCCGGTTCTTTGCGGAGCCGCTTTCAAGAACAAGGGAGTGCGCCGGCTCCTGGATGCTATTATCGACTATCTCCCTTCACCGGTTGACCTCCCCCCGGTGATCGGCACCTGCAACAAAGAAAACAGTGAGATCATCCGTCATCCCCGGGACGACGCGCCGCTGGCGGCGCTCGCCTTCAAGATCGTGGCGGACAAACATATGGGCAAACTGACTTATGTCCGGATCTATTCCGGCATACTCAGGTCGGGAGATACCTATTACAACTCCAATCTGGGAAAAAAACAGAGGATCGGCCGTCTCTTCGAGATGCACGCGAATAAGCAGCTGGCCATCGATGAAATACATACCGGCGGCGTGGGGGCGGTGGTGGGTCTGGCCGACACCCGGACCGGCGACACCATCTGCAGTGAAGAGCATCCGATCATGCTGGAGTCGATCGAGTTCCCGGCACCGGTCATCGGGGTGGCGGTCAAGCCGGCGAGCAATGCCGACCGGGATCGGCTTTCCCAGTCTCTGGTGCGGCTGGCCGAGGAGGATCCCACCTTCACGGTAAGAACCGACCAGGAGACAGGGGAGGTCATCGTCTCCGGGATGGGCGAGCTGCACCTGGAGATCATCATCGATCGGCTGCGGCGGGAGTTCGCCGTCAACGTTGAATCGGGTATGCCTCAGGTCGCCTACCGGGAAACCATCCTCGGCACGGTTGAACACGAGCACAAACATGTCAAGCAGACCGGCGGCCACGGGCAGTATGCCCATATCCAGTTCCGCCTGGAGCACGGCCAACCCGGGTCCGGGTTTCAGTTCGAGAACGAAGTCCGGGGGGGAAGAATCCCCCGGGAGTTCATCCCCGCCGTTGAGCGGGGCGTCATCGACGCGATGGTCAAGGGCCCGTATGCCGGCTTCCCCATGGTCGATATCAGGTTCATCCTGGTCGACGGTTCCGCCCACGATGTCGATTCGTCGGAAAACGCTTTTCGCACCTGCGCCCGCGCCGGCTTTCTGGATGCCTGCCGGAGAGCGGGGCTGCAGCTCCTGGAACCGATCATGAACGTCGAGATCACCGCGCCCGAAGAGTATTTCGGGGCGGTTTCGGGAAGCGTCTGTTCGAAAAGGGGCAATATCATCCGGATGGAGGCCAAAGGGAAAACCGCCATCATCACCGGCCGGGTCCCTCTTTCCCGGATGTTCGGATACTCAACCGAGCTCCGGACCATCACCAGCGGGAGGGCCGATTTCTCGATGCATTTTGAGCACTATGAAGCGGTCCCCTTCTCACTGGCCGAGGAGATCGTGGCCGAGAAGAGAGCACGAGACGAAGGGAAAAAATGAACGTCGGACGAAAGAATGCGGGATCTCCGCCAGAGGCGGATTGTAGGAAATGTAGTATCGCTCCCCGAAAAGACTTCGGGGAGCTTGTAGGATCGCTTCGCTTGCTGCTTGCACGACATCATAGTCCTACTGCTATTTTCCTTCGTGCTTTGGGGGTAGAAAAGCAAGGTTAAGGGATACGGGTTAAGGGGGTAAGGAGGGGAAACATTAGTTTTCTTGGTATTTCTTGGTGTCTTAGTGTCTTGGTGGTTATTAAAGAGGGCGCGGCGGGGGAGACAAATTCGTAGGGCTTCACAAAAGTCGTTTTTTCCGGTTCACCCAGGTTACACCATAAATTTTGGCACGAAAGAACGGACGAAGGATAATTTGTCTGGGTGCCCCTGATCATAGGCAGCGACAGCAACCAGAAGAACCGAGATATGTGCGATGGTGCAATAGTTCTGAGTAGCCTGAAGCCCGCGGACGCTTGGTTCCTGCATTGCCACGGAGAGGAGACGAGAGAAGACTCGTTCAGCTGCAGTACGTTTATTATATTGCTGCCTGAACTCGGCTGACCCATAAGCCACCTGTGAACGATAACCGGGAGTTACCCGAATAAGATAGTTACATCCCTTCTGCGTTAAAAACTTGGGATGATTGGCCGGACACATCAAAAACCGTTGCCGCATCTTTTTTCTATTGTGGAGGGGACAACAGTACTGCCGATATGAAATGCCGGTCTTTTTAACATTCACCTTGCCTCTATAGGGCATAGAAAAACCAGCGGGGCATATAATTTCCTTACCTTTAAATTGAAACCCCTCCCGTGAGCGACCACGGTTCTTGACAGCAATTATCGGCTGGGCGTGAAGAACCTCGATAATATATGCGAATATCTTTTCACTGTCATAGGCCGAGTCAGCGCAGACCGTCTTAATGGGCAGCTTGAGTTTTTGGGCGCAGGCATTAAGTAAGGAGATTGCCAGCTTGCTCTCGTGGCAGTTGGCCGGGCGGGTCTCTTCCCAGAGTGGAATTTCAGTATCATAATCAACCACGATGTGGTTACGATAGCCCCAGAAATAACGAATTTTCTGATTGCCGGCGCCGGCATAAACCCGGTACACACCCATTCGGGCTTCGGGGTCAGCTTTGGGATAGCAGTCTTTATGAAAGCGGTTAGGGGACGACGTCTTGAGATTATTCTCACCTGACCGGAGCAAGGATAGCGGAGCCGTCGAGGGAGACAATAGTCCCCTGGACAGCACCCATTTGAACCAGCCTCTGGACCAGACCGAACCGGACATCTTGTAGAGTCTGGTTTGGAGTCGAGCGTAACCAAAAAGAGAATCGTTCAATACTGGGTATTCGGGTAAACGGATCGAACCCAGCGGCCTCGGCCAGCGAGAGATTTTCGGTTAAGGCATATACGAGATCGGTAATTGTGCCTAATCTTCGAAGACCGCGATATATGAAAGCTCTCAACATTGCATTGGGATTGACCTGAGGGCGGCCAAATTTATATGCGTAGGGTATATCAGGGAGGTAACTGAATAGCTTTTGATACTTGATTCGGGGGGGCAGATGTTCCCCATGGAAGAGTTTATCTTGCTTCATACTTACCTCCCGCCAACTTTCGTGAAAGTCGACTGATTTTTTCTCGCAGAAATATCCTGCGAGTGAGTGAGTTATGAAAGCTAACTCACAATGCGGCAGGAGATAAGAAAAATCGGGAGTGAGGGTTTCACAAAAGTCAAATCTGCCTAATCCACCCTTCCAAAGGGGTGAAAAAACGGCTAAAAAGGCCATACTGGTTGCTGTAAGTAACTGCAGCATCAGAACTTAACTCGAGTTAGGAAATTAGGGTTCAACATAGTCGCAAGTCGTTGGTTTTCTTGCAGTTAGACTTTTGTGAAACCCTCGCAAATTCGTGTGGATTCGTGAGATTAGTGGTTATTAAAAGGGGGCGAGGCGGGGGAAGCGGCTACTTTTTGATCACGAAGTCGACCACGACCGGCGAGTGATCGCTGAGCTTCGTTCCGTCGTCGCGGCGCAGTCCATATTTTTTCAGTTCCCCCTCCGACATGGTGCCGGGGCAGAAAATATACGACTTGGCCGGTTCCAACACCGAATCGGTATAGATCACCAGATCGAGACGCCCGGGCCCGAAACCGGTCCTCTGGCTGCTCATCCAGGTATATGATTCCGGGGCCCCGCTGTGATAGGGGAGCAGATCGGTCAGGGCGGTGCCGTCCCAGTCCGGTCCCTCCCGGGCGCCGGACGCGCCCGCGTTCCCCTCCGGGGCGCCCAGCAGAGTATCCAGCGACCGGGATTCGCCGACCATATTCATGTCCCCGATAATCACGATCGGTGTTTCCGGCGGGAACGGGGCGCCGGCCGGCTCCTCCCGCGCATCCGTGATAAACCGGATGATATCATCTACTTCTTTCTGCCGCCCGCGGTCGTTGGCGCCGAACGGGAGGTGGACGTTGATGACGAAAATATCCCGAGGGCCCATCTCAGCCGGGAGATCGATCAGGGTGCCCAGGTTGCCGTCTATCGGACGGACAAAGGTGATCGGGTACCTGCTGACCGTGACCGTGTCCTTCTCCCGGGCCGAATGCCAGTCTCCTCCCAGTATCTTCTCGATAATCTCCTCGACTTCTTCCCGGGAGTGGGTGCCCACCTCCTGGAAGGTGATGATGTCCGGTTTGATCGTGGAAAGAACGCGGAAGAGCGCCTCGCGTTCCTGAAAAAGATTGTCCCACCAGGTATTATAGGTGAGAAACCGCAGATACCCCGGGTTATCCTTCTCCAGGCTGATCGCCGGATAGGGAGGAGGAGCCGCCCCGCTCAAGAGATAGTTCAGCTCCGCTCCCGGGTCGGGAGCGCTATCGCCCGACGGGCTTCCTTCATCCCGCAGCATCCATCGGATCCGGGGGCCGGCGGAGAGAAACGACCGGATATCCTTTCCGGGGGGGGCGACAAACTCCATCTCGAATTGCCGGGAGGTGGTGGTGGGCGCGCTGATCAGTCCCAGGTCATAGGCATTGACGGGGGAAGCCTCCTCGCCGGTCCACCGGTACCCCTTCCTCTCGCCGAAAATCCAGGAGAGGTCGGCCCCCAGAACTCCGACCGGTTTTCCCGTTTCGGCGTTGTCATCAGTGTCCAGGTAAAGGACCAGGTCGTTGGCTGTCTGCAGGGATATCTCCTTTCCCAGTTCAAAACGGATAAAAAGGCGGCGGGTGTTGTTTGCCATCCAGAGCCGCCCGATGTCGATCCCGGTTGCATCCCCCCAGGGATCGGAATAAGCGGGGGGAATCCCGGTCCAATCGGCGAACCGGCCGTCAACCCGGATATCCGGTGAAGAAGGTACCTTCCCGCAACCGGAGAGGAAAAATGCCGTCAGCAGATAGATGAACTTCCGCATGAAACTGAGCCCTCGCGCAGTCGACCCCGCCTTCGCCCCGAAGTTTTAATCGGGGTTTACCGGGACTCGGGCGACTAAATAAAACTACGAATTGCGCGAAACTTGTCCTGAACGTAGCCGAAGGATTACACGAATTTTCTTTAAAATATCCCTGCACTGTTGTTTCAATGCTTGCACATTCTCATTTTTCCGGAGGAAAAATGAGATTATTGAACATCCGAAGGCGTGAAGTATTGGATCTCTACTCAACCCCTAATCATCATCAACCTGAATTCATTTCAGGATATTGTGATTCACATAAATTTGTTCGCCCCGATTTTATCGGGGCGAACAAATTTATTTCCAGAGGGAGAGACCGGTTATCTGGTCGTAGCCGCGCCGCAGCGGTTCCCCCCGCAATTCGCGAAGCAGGCATTCCGCCGCGAAGACCCGGGTCCCCGCGCAGAGATGCCCTCCGATAACCATTCCGTCGGCGCTCGCCAGGGTGATATGTGCGTGAACGAAAATCTCACCGTCTTTGATCGATACGTTCCCCAGGCAGGAGCAGATCTCCAACCGCTCTTCGATATCCCGCTCCTGATACTGCCGCGACTCCTGGTCGTAGTATCCGATCCTCGCCCGCTGAACCGCTCCGATCGCGGAGATGACACCGGTTTGGATCCCTTCTCTCCGGGCGAGATCGGTCATCGTCTCCAGCAGGTCCGAACCATGCGGAAGTCCTTCCAGAATTACCTTCCCTGTTTCATATACCGGCATGATAACCGTCTCCTATTAAATTAGCGGCTTCGCCGCTAATTTAGTGAGCTATTCTATTTCACGGTCGAGGGAAATTGTTAACGTTGTTTTGATTAGTTTGAATCCAACGGTTCACGCCAAAACGATAATTTTTACTCATTAATTGTGCGCCAGAGGCGCATCAGCCTCGGGTTGAGAATTCCGAAGCGGCAAGTTCACGCCGGCGGCGGAATTTATTTCCGTAAAGAACCGGCGAAAGCGAAAACTTTAGGCACTTTTAACTTTAAACTTTAGGCACTTCTCCGCTCTCCTCCCCAGGGCTGGAAAGGCTCTCCCTTCATACGGCCACGATCCGGGGAGCCGCCTTCCCATCGCCGTAGGGATTGCGGGCCCCGGCCATTCGTTGATATTCGCTCTCGTCGAAGAGGAGACGGTCAAGCCCCGCCTCGATCCGGTCACGATGCGGACCGACCAGGAGGCATGTCCCCGCTTTGATTCCTTCCGGTCGCTCGGTAGCATCCCTTAATACCAGAACCGGTTTGCCCAGCGCGGGCGCCTCTTCCTGAACACCGCCGGAATCGGAGAGCATCAGTTTGGCTCTTTCCATGGCGTGACTGAAAGCGACGTAATCCAGCGGCCCGGTAAGGGTGATGTTCGGGTGATCGGCCAGCATCTCATATGCGGGGGTGGCGACATGGGGATTGGGATGAACCGGATACCAGAGATGGCACTCCCGGTGTTTGGAAAAGTAATCCCGCACCGTGGTAAAAATTTCACGGATCGGGCTCCCGAAAATTTCCCGGCGGTGACACGTCATGAGAACGTACGGCTTCCCCTCCGGTATCGGAAGCGGAGGCGGGTCGGTATGAGCAACAACGAACCGCAGAGCATCGATTACCGGATTGCCCGTGACATGGATCGAAAGTGAAGAGATGCCTTCTCGAAGCAGGTGGTCGGCGGCGGTCGCGGTGGGGGCGAAATGATAGGTCGCGACCAGATCGGCAACCCGGCGATTGAACTCCTCCGGGAAGGGCGCGGCAAGATTCCCCGTCCTCAGCCCGGCCTCAATATGTCCAAAAGGGACCTTCCCGTGAAAACAGGCGATCGCGGTCGCCATGACCGTGCTGGTATCTCCCTGAGCCAGAACAAGATCGACCTGATGCGAAGAGAGGTACCTGCTCATCTCCGCGATCACCCGGGAAGTAAGATCATCCAGCGACTGGCCCGGTCGCATCAGGTCAAAATCCACATCCGGCGAGAGCGAGAAAACAGCCAACATTTGATCAAGCATCTCCCGGTGTTGGGCTGTCGCCAAAATCCGCACCCGGAAAAAACCGGGATCTTCGCGCAAAGCCGCGATGACCGGAGCGACTTTGATTACTTCCGGCCGGGTCCCCAGGACGCACAAGACATTCATCCGCTCCATTAATAACCTCTCTCAAGGTAATCGGTTCCGGGAGAAAATAGCATAACCAGACCATTCTCGAAAAGGTTTTCGTGAATTGAGAGGCGCGGGGATTAAAAAGGGCGGACCCCGGAAAAAGAATTAACTTGAGGGATACCCGGATAAAATAATACCCTTCGGTGATTCTCCTCTGCTATAGTACTCGTATTAATCCAGGAGATGAACATGCCAGCCGGTAAAGAGAACACCCCTCCCCGGGTTCTCTACATGGAAGATGACGACGGTTTGAGAAAAATCACCCGTCTTCATCTGCAGCGGGCCGGGTACCAGGTTGATGTGGCGTCGGACGGCGAGACCGGGCTGGCTTTATGCGAAAACACCCCCTATGACGTCATCCTGGTTGATCAGACGATGCCCCATTACTCCGGCCTGGAAGTGATCCGGGTACTCGCCACGCGCGGACCCCTGCCACCGATTATCATGGTCACCGTCGAACACAAGGCCGAGGTGGCGGTGGAAGCTCTCAGGCAGGGAGCGGTCGATTACATCATCAAGGACATCGCGGGGAAATATCTCGAAATTCTTCCCTCGGTTATTGAACAGGTGCTTTCTCATCAGCGCCTTCTCCGGGAAAAGAAACGGACGGAAGAACACCTCCGGCAGGCGCAGAAGATAAAAGCGATCGGTACACTGGCCGGGGGTATCGCCCATGATTTTAACAACATCCTCGCCGGGATCATCAATTACGCCGTCCTGCTGCAACAGGAGGGCCCCCGGTCAAAATCATTTTCGACCGATCTGGAGAAGATCGAAAAACTGGCCTGGCGCGGCGCCAATCTGACCAAAGCGCTGCTGGCCTTCGCCCGGGAAGAAGAATACCGGCCCCGGCCCCTTGAGGCAAGCGTCCTGATCCGTTCCCTGCTTCCGATCATCTCCGAAACGGCGGACAAGAACATCGATGTCCGGCTGGAAACCGGAGCCGAGGTCCTGACAATTTTCGGCGACCCTTCCCTGCTCAACCAGGTGATTCTGAATATCTGTATCAACGGATGCGAGGCCATGCCCCAGGGGGGCACTCTGACCGTCGCCCTTGGAAACAGCCGCCCCGACCAGTCCCTGCTCCTGGTCTACCCCCGCCTGAAAGGCAAAGACTGCGTCTCGATCCGCGTCTCCGACACGGGCATCGGGATGGAGAGGGAGATCCGGGAACAGATTTTCGACCCCTTTTTCAGTACCAAGGCTGATAAAACAGGAACCGGTCTGGGGCTCTCCGCCGCGATCGGGATCGTGGAAGGGCACGGTGGTTGCATTGAAGTGGTCAGCGAGCCGGGGCGGGGAAGCGACTTAACCATCTTCCTCCCCCGTTACCATGAGATGAAAAAACCGGAGAACGACCTTAATGCTGAAGAAAGATTATTTCCGGATACGGAGGCTGGGAAAACCGACGGTCCAGTCTCCGATCGGATTTTCCACCATTCGCGGAGACGGGATCGTGAACTTCATGAATGACCGGGTCACCGTCCCCTACTGCATCCAGTCGGACTGCGACCCGGAAACGCGGGATCTGGCCTTCGAGGCCGCCGGGCCGCGAAAGATGATCTACTTCCGTCCCGACGATGTCACCGCCGGGATCATGACCTGCGGAGGTCTCTGCCCCGGACTGAACGACGCCATCCGCTCCATCGTCATGCAGCTTTTCTATAAATACCAGGTCAAGCATATTCTCGGCATTCAGTACGGACAGAAAGGACTCGACCCGGCTTTCAAGCACAAACTCATTAACCTCGACCCGGAATTCGTCAAAGACATCCATCTCCAGGGAGGATCGGTTCTGGGGACCTCGCGGGGCGCGGTTGATCCGGAAATCATGGTCGATACGCTCGAACGCCGCGGGATCAACATTCTTTTATGCCTGGGGGGCGATGGCACCCAGAAAGGACTGCACCAGATATTCCGGACGATTAACCGGCGGCGGCTTAAAATCGCCGTGGTCGGCGTTCCCAAGACCATCGATAATGACATCTGTTACGTCTACCGGACATTCGGCGTCGATACCGCCGTTACCGTGGCCCGGGAGGCCGTCCGCTGCGCGCATTCCGAGGCGGTCAGCGCCTACAATGCCGTCGGCCTGGTCAAGGTCATGGGACGTCAATCGGGTTTTATCGCCGGTTTCACCACCATCGCCGCCAATGACGTCAATCTCTGCCTGATCCCCGAGGTCCCCTTCACCCTTGAAGGCGAGGGCGGCGTCTTCGCTGTGCTGCAAAAAAGGCTTGCCCGGCGGCATCACGCGGTGGTGGTGGTGGCGGAAGGAGCCGGACAAAAATTAATGGAAGAGAAGCAGGCCGCCGCCACCTATGACGCTTCCGGCAACATCAGGCTCGGAGATGTCGGCTTCTTCCTCAAGAACGCGATTATCGAGCATTTCAAAAAGAAGAAAATTCAGATCGACTTAAAATATATCGATCCCAGCTACACGATCCGCAGCGTCCCCGCCAACGCCAACGACTCCATGTTCGCCGCCGCTCTGGGAAGACGGGCGGTCGACGCGGCGATGGCGGGGAAAACCGACCTGCTGATCGGTTACTGGCACAGCTGCTTCACCCATGTCCCCCTTCCCCTGGCGATCTCGAAACGCAAACAGGTCGATCCGGAAGGAGAACTCTGGCGGGAAGTCCTTTCCACCACGGGGCAGCCCATCACGCTGATCGGGCGCGGAGCGGCAGCCGGTAATCGGTGATCAGTAATCAGTAATCGGTGATCGGTGATCGGTAATCAGTAATCGGTAATCAGTGGCCAGTGCCCGTGATCAGGCATCCCTTGTCCGGTTATTTGTTCTTCCCGGAGAAATTTCGAACCGGGAAGCATCGCTCGGCGAGAAGGAAGAGAGCGAGGGCGGCAGCGATGCCGGCGGCCCAGAGGGGGCTGATCAGGACCAGGCCGGCCACCATCCCCAGGATTCCCCCGAAAAGCTCGATCCCGCAGAGGTTCTCGCCGGAGACCTTCCGGACCAACCGCTCCAGCCGCTCAAGGTCGAAAGAGGAGATCCTCTCGCAGACCACCCGGTCAATGTCCAGCCGCTTCAGCGTCTGCTCCAACAGGTTGTCGCTCAAGATCCGGAACTCCCCGGAAGTGATCTTTTTCCGGGCGTACCTCTCCATCGTCTTCACGACTACCTCCAGCTGCCGGTCCAGCCAGGACCAGAAGACCGCCGACTCCAGGAAGTCGAGGATCCTGGTCCGGGCCAGGTCGAGACCCTTCTCCCGAAGATAGACCCTGAACCGCCCCTTTTCTTCCTCAATCAGGGAGGTGATTTTCTCCCGGAACTCTGGATCCTGACCGATCCGGGAGAGGCGGGGGATATTCTCATTCACCAGATCGAGGACCCGCTCGAAGAACCCGGGCCGGGAGATTATTTCCCGCAGCTCGTCCCGGATATAGTCTTCGTCGAGACGGAAAAAGCCTTTTCCCAGCAAAAGAAGGAGCTGACGCCACCCGCCGGCATGCCGGCGGATCCAGTCCTGGATCATCCGGTCGGTCAGGGCGGCGAGGGCCGGGGCGTTTTCGTCGAGCAGGCTGACGATCATCCGGGTGGCGACCTGCCGGTTGTCCGGTTTTCTCAGTTCCCGGGCCAGGGCCTTTTCCAGCATCGGCCAGACTGTCTCCCCGGAGACCTTTTCATCGAAGAAACGGTAGAGGGATTCCATGATCCGGTCGAGGTAACTGTCGAGGTAATCCTCCCCGTGGGCCTGGCAGTAGCGCCCGACCATGGCGACCAGCCGGGCTCGGTTGGCCGGCCGGGCCATCCAGAGTCTCCCCCTGGCCAGTGCCCGGACGGCGCCCTTACCGATCATGTCATTCTTCTCGATGGCGCGGCGGATCGTCTCCGGGTCGAGGAGCTCCCGGGCCACGGCGGCGGCGACGGCGGCGGACAGTTCCTCCCGCCGGGCGGGAATCAGGCCCTGGCGTCCGAAGGCGGTGCGGACCCGGGGGCGGAAAAGCATCCGGATGGCGATGCAATTGGTCCAGATCCCCACCGTCCCGGCGAGGAATATCTTGAAGCCGTAGTCCAGCCAGGTCAGATCCGGGAAGAGGGCGTACCCCCCGCGGAAGCCCGCGGCAAGGACGGGCAAGCCGACAAGGGCGACACCACGCGTAATTCTTAAGAACCCGGGCGTGTTACTGCCGATCGCGCTATTTTCAGTTGACTTCATATACTTCTTGTCCCTCACGTCCTACAAGCTGACCCGGGGGGTTGACATCACCAAAAAGATGGTTGACCCGGCGGGCGGGCATAGGCACTCACGTTAAAGCGGCATGTTTCCGCCGCCGCTTTTAAACGGGCGGCGTAGCGCCGGGTTCCCGGGAAGCGGGCAAAGAGTTCCGCCAGGAGTTCCAACGGCAAGCCGATCACATTGGTCAGTGAGCCCTCGATCTTCTCGATCAGAATCTCGCCGTGTTCCTGGACGGCATACCCTCCCGCTTTATCAAGCGGGTTGACCAGGCCGAGATACCGGGAGATGGTTTTCTCATCCAGGTTTCGCATCGTCACCCGGGAAACGGCGACCCGGATTTTTGGCGGCGCGCCCCGGGACAGATCAACGCCACCGCGGTGTGGACCGCGTGCGTCCGGCCGGAAAGCGTTCTCAGCATTTCCCGGGCAGCGGAGCGGGTCTCCGGCTTGCCGAAGATTGTATCCAGGCAAACGACGGTATCGGCGGCGAGTACGATTGCGCCGGGTTGCGCGCGGGCGCCCCGGGCGGCTTTCGCTTCCGCGTTGCGGCGGGCGGTCTTTGCGGGCAAGCGCGGATAAACGACCTCGGTGACGGTGGCGGAGAAAGGGATGAACGGCACCCCCGCGAAAGCAAGGAGGGCCTTCCTCCGGGGAGAACGGGTTGCCAGTACTATTTCCATATATTCAAGACCGCGGGACTGGAAGAGATATTAAATGTTTCATAACATGAGCCTATTCGAAAAGCTGTAATCTCGAACAGGAATATCCTAGCAAATGCTAATCCGCCTCTGGCGGAAATCCTAAATCAATTCTAAATAATATCAAATGATCAAAACAAATACTCCAAAATATCGCGGTCTGAAGCCGGCGATTGTTTGAGATATTTTAGTCATTTGGATTTTGGATATTATTTAGGATTTCGATATTTAGGATTTAGGATTTGCGAGCTACGAAAACCTTTTCGAATAAGGTCTATCTTAAAGAATACGTCTCCAGGTACTCCGGCACCACCGTCTCCCATCCGAACCTCTCCCGGACGGCCGCGGCCAGGGCTTGAGAAGATTGTTCTTCTCCGTGGATAACAAAGAGCTTCCGCGGCGGGGTCGTAAACCCTGAAAGCCACTCCAGCAGTTCGTCCTTATCGGCGTGGGCGGAGAACCCGTTAATCTGTTCGATCCGGGCCCGGACCGGATGCTGATCTCCCAGGATACGCACCTCCGAAGGACGATCCAGGATGATCCGCCCCAGCGTCCCCCGGGCCTGATAACCGACAAAAAGAATGGCGCTCTCCGGCCGGGAGATGTTCTGGACCAGGTGATGCTTGATCCTTCCCCCGGTGCACATTCCCGACCCGGCCATGATAATGGCGCTCCCCGGGTGACGGTTGATGGCCTTCGAGTCTTCGGTTGACCGGGTCATCTTCAGCCCCGGAAAGGAGAAAGGCGACTCGCCGGGCCGGATGCCGGAAAGGTCCTCCCGATCGAGATACTCGGGGAAAGCCCGGTAAATCTTGGTGATGTCGATCGCCATCGGGCTGTCAACGAACACGGCCAGGGAAGGAATTTTCCCCTCCGCCGTCAGGCGCTTGATAAAATAAAGCAGCTCCTGGGCGCGCTCGACGGCAAAGGTGGGGATAATCACCTTCCCGCCCCGGCCGGCGGTCTCCACGATGACTCTCTGCAGGGTACCGATCGCTTCGGATCGGCTCTCATGGTTACGATCTCCATAGGTGGATTCCAGGAAAAGATAGTCCGCTCCTTCCACGACTGCGGGGTCATGCAGGAGTGGGTTGTGCTTCCGGCCGAGATCTCCGGAAAAGACCAGTCTTTTCTGGCTGCCTCCATCCCGCAACCGGAGTTCCACGATGGAGGAGCCGATGATATGGCCGGCGTCCCGGAACAAAACCGATACCCCCGGGGCGACCTCGACCGGCTCTTCATAGGGGGCGGTCCGGAGAAGAGGCATGACCGCTTCGGCGTCTTTCACCGTATAGAGAGGGACCGGGGGATAGGGGCTTTCCCTCTTTTCTTTTTCGTGCCGGCGTTTCTTATAGGCGGCGTCTTCTTCCTGCAGCTTGGCCGAATCGAGGAGGGTCACCCGCGCCACTTCCGCGGTCGGCGGTGTACAGAATACGGGGCCCCCGAATCCTTCCCGAACCAGTTTCGGAAGATAGCCGCAATGATCGATATGGGCATGGGTCAGGACCACGGCCTCTATCTCCCGCGGCGGCACCGGAAAGGCATCCCAGTTCCGGGAACGGAATTCCCGTTCCTGGAACAGTCCGCAATCGACCAGCACACTGCTTTTCTCGCTCCGGACCAGGAAGCGGGACCCGGTCACGCCCCCGGATGCGCCCAAAAAAGTTACGGTAGCCATGAGGTATTTTTCCTCCCTATGGATTATGATTGCGACAACAATCGGTGATCGGTAATCGGTAATCGGTAATCGGTAATCGGTAATCAGTAATCAGTAATCAGTAATCGGTGATCGGTGATCAGTGCCTGCCGGCCGTGGCCAAACTGATTACTGATCACCGATTATCGGAGCGAAGCGAAGATCCCGCGACTCTGACGAAGTCAGAGTTTTGCGGGACTGATTACTTTCCCTTGTTCCTTCGCCTTCTTCAAGATCTCTTCACGAGTCCTGGTCACCTCCCGGAACCGGTTCGGGACCACCCAGGTCCCGTTATAGCGATCGGAGAGCATCTCCTTGCCGGGATAAACCCGGAGCGCCTGATCGTTCCAGCGCAGTGCCGTTTGAAAATTTCCGCGAAATGCTTCGTACTTGGCCCGTTCGTTCAACATATACATATACGCGTGGCGGATGGCGTCGGCGTCTTTATGGGGATACCCCAATTCCCGATAGGCAAACTCCCGGTAGGGGAATTCCCGGACCGGATCTCCTTTGCGATAGAGCCGCCAACAGAGTCCCTCGGGGATACGATAATAGCCGGGATGAAAAGCGGGATTCTGATCGGGGTTGAATTCCGAGGTGATATAAATCGGCCGGCGGTCATAGTTCTGTTCGATAATGCTGTCGAGCATCCGATAATACCTCCGGTCGAGTTCGCGGGCGTCGCGCACCTCCCCTTTATTAAAGCGTTCCAGATACATCCGATAGTCTTCGATCGCTCCGGCCGATCTTTGGTATACCCGCGGGTAATGATCCCGCAGCCGGTTGGCAAACCATCCCTTCTGGAGAGCATGGTTGGGGAGCACCAGGACATCGTCACGAAAGCCTTCGACGTTCTGGTAATAATAGAGCGGATGAATCAGGATCTGGCAATCGAGCGCGAAGAGAATAGCGTTGGGCTCGATGGCGCTGAACATGTTGTGAACAAAATCCTCCACGAAATAATTATTGCTCTGATCGACCTTCCGGTAATTCAAAAACAGCGCCGGGAGCGCCAGAATCATCATCAGGACCGGTATCAGCCTCCGGGCCCGGGGGGAGCGGCAGATCGCCCGGTAAAAACCGTAGGCTCCCGCCCCGGCGTAGATCAGGAGAGAAATATAAGCGGGGGTGAAATAAAAGATGTTGTCCCCCACGTTGTAGGTCGCGGCATAAAGAACGGAGGGAATAAAGATGGCCAGGACAAAAAGGAAATACTTTTTCGACCGGCGATAGAGAACCCTCATCCCCCAGAGAATCAGCGGAACGGCCAGAAATCCCGTCCGGGCGGGAAAACGGATAAAAAAATCAAGGAGTGTCTCGCCTTCCGACTGGTGAGAGAAGAGACGCGACCTGAAGTCGGCGACCGTGAAGTTGTCCCACAAGGCCGAGAGAGTCGACGGCTCCCCCCACATGACGCGCGGGTGGCCGGCGGCCCGGATCGGGAGATAGAGATAGAACAGGAAGCCGATCAGGGCCGGCAGCATCAGCAGGACGATCCGAACCGGCGAGGTTTTGCGGGATATATATTTCGCCCCCAGCAGCAGGATGAAGGCGGGGAAAAACAGGCCGGTGGTGAGGTGATTGGCCAGGCTCAGCCCGAGGACGAAGAAAAAGAGCAGGCCCAGCCGCGTCTCCCGGGGCGGCTTTTCTTCGGCGGCGTATCGGACCGCCAGGTAAATGAGCAGGATGCCGAAGAGCGCGTGGAGGGAATAGACCTCAAACGTCGTCCCGGTTTCCCAGAAGACGGAGGCCCAGCAGAGCAGGAGGCCGGCGGTACCCCCTGCCAGCCATTCCAGCTCCGGGCGAAACGGCGTATCCGGCGACCGGAGGCCGCGGCCTTTCCCCTCCCTTTCGGCCCTCTTCCCTTTCCTTCGCCCGACAAGCGGCCGGCCGGCCTTCTCCCGAATCTCCGCCGTCACCCGGAGAACGGTCCTGATGAGCAGGGTAAAGGCGCCGGCGCCCAGCGCGGCGAAGAGAGCGCTCATGATATTCAACCGGGCGATGACGGTGGGGGCGACGGGAAGACGGGAAAAAAGGTGGCCGATCAGCGTGAAGAGAGGATAGCCGGTCGGGTGGGCGATCCCCAGGGTGGAGGCGACCGCCGCCAGCTCACCGCTGTCGATAAAATCCACCGTCGGCGTCAGGGTAAGAAGATAGGTCGTGAACGCGGCGGCAAAGACCAGCACCGGAATCCATTTAAGCAGCTTAGACACGGGACTTTTTACCTTAACCACTTATCGTAATTAGAAATTAGTCTATTCGAATCTATTAATGTATAGTGAAATCCCCAAATAGTAATTTAACACTTCACGCCTCTGCGGTTCATCTATTGATCCCTCTTCTTATCCGCCTTGGCCGCGGCTTTCAGCCTCTTTTTCTCGAGTTTATACCCGCTCCCGGTGGAAGGTCCTCCGTTGGGTGGGGGAATCGTCTCCTTCTCTCTCAGGCTGCCCCGGGACCGATAGGTCAAGAAGAGCCAGATCAGGATATAGATCACCAGGCAGGCCGCGATCGGGGCCCAGATCGCGTCCGGGATTCCGGGGAAGAGCAGCCGGAGGGCCCACAGGACCGAGAGGAGGGCCAGCCCTCCCCAGGCATGGTGCCGGGCGAGCGAATAACTCCGTGCGGGGCGGAGTGGTTTTCTCCTCTTCTCGGAATGTGCGCGCCTATTCATGTTCTATCGCAATCACGCCCTACCATACCACGATCCCGCGGTTTGATCCAGCCGATATCCGGCATATTGGCCGGGCCGGGAGAACGGTGTCGAGGCACATTTTTCTATTCTTAAATTCGGCTGTATATGTTCGCATGGTCGGCCGGGGTCTGCTATTTCGGCGCGGCACTAGCGACCGATGTCTTTCTTAAACCGATTGATTGACGCGGGCCCTCCGGCAGACCGACATCATGAATCCCCTGCATAATCCGGGTGTAAAAATCCCTAAAAAGCAGATTGACAAGACGTATACTCCGAGATATGTTGTACGCCATGAATACAAAGCTGACCTTGCGCATGGATGAAGATTTGGTACTTCGAGCCAAATCCGAAGCAAAACGTCGCGGTAAATCAGTCTCTCAGATGGTGGGGGAATTTATTGACTCCTTGGGGAAAGCAGGAACGATCGAACAAAAGCTGCCTCCGGTCACGGCCTCGCTGGTCGGCCTGCTGAAAGGTCGCCGCATATCTGAATCCGACTATAAGAAGTACCTCCGGGAGAGATATCTCTGAAGATAATTGTCGACACCACTGTCGTCTTGGACGTCTTCCTGGCCCGGAAACCGTTCGTCACGGCCGCGGCCGGCGTCTTCAGCCTGGTCGAACAATCTGAGATTGATGCATTTTTGTGCGCCACAACGATCACCACTGTTGATTACCTCCTGAGCCAATCCTTTTCGCGGGCAGAAGCTCGTGGGGCGTTGCACCGGTTGCTTGAACTTTTCGAAATCGCCGCGGTAAATCGAGCGGTGATTGAAGAAGCTCTGCAGAGCAAAATAGCCAACTTCGAGGACGCAGTCCTGGCTCATGCGGGAGGGCTGGTTGGAGCCGATGCTATCGTCACCCGCAATACCGGGGATTTCCGGCAAGCAGCCATTAAAGCACTCGACCCTATTGAACTTCTCTCCAGTCTGGTTAAATAATTATAGATGAGAACGCAAAAGACAATCGGAACCCGGAAGATAAATACTGGCGGCCTCGAAAAAAGTAATAATTTATTTAAACTGGTGATCGGTTTACGGGGGGACAAGCCGTTTCATCCGAGAGGATTATTCAAATTCAAGACTTTTGAGGAGAAAGAAGAATGGTCCAGAAAGATAATGAGCCGTTAGAATCACGGCCGCCGATTTTAGCCGATCTGCTGGAGTTATGCAGAAATCTCAATGAAGAGGGCGTTAAATATATTGTAGTGGGGGGGATGGCCATAATTCAGCATGGTTATGTCCGTGCTACGGAAGATATAGATTTATTGGTTGATGCTTCTATTGAAAATGTGAATAAATTAAAAGAATCATTATTATTCCTGCCGGATAAAGCGATAGAGGAATTGAGAGAAAGAGATATCGAGGAATATTCCGTGGTAAGAGTAGCCGATGAGATAATCATAGATCTGATGAAATCAGCTTGTGGGATAACTTATAATGAAGCAAAAGATTCAATAGTAAAGGTAGAGATAAAGGGAGTTCTTATTCCGTTTGCCAGTATTGAACTGTTATGGAAGATGAAACAGGCCGATAGAGAGAAGGATAAGTTGGATAGGTTGTTTCTCAGCGAAAAAATGAAGCAATCAAAATAAATGCGAACAAGATGACACGAAAGAACCTTACAATTGCCTTCATCCTGGCGATAGCCGTCGGAACGCTCTCCCTTCCCGCCGGAGGGAACGCCGCCCGGGCGGGGATAGAGAGCCGGACCGGCTCGCCCTACCGGGGCGCGATCGTTGTCCGGGCGGATACCGGCGAGACGGTGATCGATAAAAACGCCGAAGCCGTCTGCTACCCGGCCAGCATCGTCAAGCTGATGATGCTCCTCATCATTCAGGAAAAAATCGAGGAGGGGACTCTGAAACTTGACGACCAGGTGGTCTGCACGGCGGAAGCCGCCCGGATGGGCGGTTCCCAGGTCTACCTGAAAGAGAATGAGATATTCTCCGTCGAGGATCTCCTCTACGCCCTTATCATCCAGTCCGCCAATGACGCCGCCGTCGCCCTGGCCGTCCACGTAGCCGGATCCAAAGATGGATTCGTGGAGATGATGCAGGAGAAGGCGCGCGAGCTGGGCATGAAAGACACCGAATTCCATTCCGTTCACGGCCTCCCCCCGGGCCGGGGGCAGAAACCGGACCTGAGCACGCCGCGGGACATCGCCATTCTCAGCCGGGAACTTTTAAAACACCCCGCGATCCTCCAATACACTTCCACCCCGGTCCGGAATTTCCGCGACGGCTCTTTCGAGATGAGGAGTCACAATCCGCTTCTGGCAAGCGGTGCGGCCCCGGAGAGTTTCGAGGGGTGCGACGGGCTGAAGACCGGTTATTTCCGGGCCGGCGGCTATTCGATCGCGGCCACCTCCGAGCGGGACGGCCTCCGGCTGATCGCGGTCGTCATGGGATCGAAACAGAAGGAGGACCGTAATAAGGCCGCGCGGGAAATGCTGGCCCAGGCTTTTTCATCCCTCCCCTCCCCGCCCGGTGGCGTGAAGGCGGCCGCCGCCAAGGAGATACGGAAGGCCCCCGCCGGCTTGAAAACCGCCTTTGTTCCGGCCCCGGAGGAGGAACCGGTTCCCGAGAACGGGGATGGAGAGGAGGAAGAGTTGAAAGAAGGAGCTGGCCCCGGATTTTGGACTACGATTCTTTATCTCCTGATCTTTCTCATCCAGGCCGCCTTTTTCTTCTGGCTCGGCCGGAGAAGCAAGAAAGACGTTTCCGCCGGTTTCCCCCCCACCCTTCTCCAGAAATAGGTCCGGCCCGGTTAATCCGACCAGGGCAGATGAGTCCCGTCGCAGAAGGGCTTGTTCTTCGATTCGCCGCAGGTACAGAGGGAATAATGATCTTCGGTCTCCGGACGGCGGCAATCTTCACCGGTCAGTCGTATCCGCCCCTGTACATTTAAAGGCCCCCGTTGATCGATCACGATCGCCGGACGCCCTCCCCAATCGGTATATCGCTTCTTCTCGACGGAATAGCTCAAAGCCCCGGACGGACATTTCCTGATCGTTTCGATTATCTTCTCCCGGGGGGCGTTCCCGGCCTTGATCCATTTCCATTCCCGGGGCCGGAAGACGTCCGGGAGGTTCTTGAAACACGCCCCGTCGTGAGAGCAGATCCCCCGGTTGTCATGGATGATGATCCCCGGGCCCCGGTAACTCACGGTCCGGTTTTTATCCTCCGCCGGAGGCCGGCTCCAGCCGGGAGCGATCCTGACGTGGGAGCCGTCACAGAAGGGGGGATCGGCGGTCTTGTCGCAGCGGCAGAGACAGAGAACGGGTTTGACCGGGAGTTCCCGCCCGCCCGAATCAATCAATCTGTCCAGGTTCCGGACGACATACGGGCCGTCCCTGACGACTTCTATGCTGACCGGTGTATTCTCTCGCATGAAAACTTGTCTCCGGCTTTCGATCCCGGCCGCGGCGGGCACGGATCGATTTGGCTACTCTTCACCCTGGCGGACTTTCTTCTGCATCGCGGCCAGGTAATCGTCGAGCTCGACGATGCTCTCGAAGATCTCCTGGGGAGGGAGCGCGTTGATGATCTCGAAAACCCTCTGGATGGAGGGAGAGACATTGACCATGGCGAACCTCCCCTCCCGGGCGGCGAGGCCCTTCTTGGTCTTGATCACCTCGCGCACCCCCATGCTGCTGATGTAGTCCACCCCCGCCATGTCGAAGATAATGAGCCGTGGGGAGCGGGTAAGCAGAGCGGCCACTTCCTTGCCCAGGATAGGAGCGGTGGCCGTGTCGATCGAGCCGACCGGCGAAACGACGAAGACACCGGGTTCTTTCTCGGTGACGGAAACAGTTAAAGCCATTACGTATCCTCCTTGTTGCTAATCCCTATATTTTTAAAATGACAATAAGATAAACCACGAAGAGCACGAAGGTCACGAAGAATAAATAAAAGTTGCACCGTTAAGCCAACCTACATTCAAATATTCCTAAAACTCCTGCTCCTTGCAGAGAACCCATCGATTCGGCTGACGGTTCCTCATCCCACTTCGTGTTCTTCGTGTCCTTCGTGGTGGATCACTTGATTACTAGCCGTACAACGCCAGTCGGTCACAAGTGTCTCACTCCTCCCCGTGGACCATGGGGACGAAACGGACCGGGAGGTCTTCTTCCACTTCGATCTTCCCTCCTTTTTTGCGGCAGATAACCAACCGCTGGGACCACTCGCCCAGGGGAAGGATCATCCGTCCACCCTCTTTCAGCTCCTCGACCAGGGCCGGGGGGATCTGGTCCGGGGCGCAGGTGACAATGATCGCGTCGAAAGGAGCCTGCTCGGGCCATCCTTGGTAGCCGTCGCCGGCCCGGACATGCACCGATGGATAGCCCTGTTCGGCCAGCACCTTTTTCGCGTGCGCGGCCAGCTCGGGCACAATCTCGATCGTATAGACCTCGGCGCCCAGCTCGGCCAGGATCGCGGCCTGGTAGCCGGATCCGGTCCCGATCTCCAGGATCTTCTCCCCCGGCTTAACGTCGAGCCGCTCGGTCATATAAGCAACGATATAGGGCTGGGAGATCGTCTGCCCGTATCCGATCGGGCCCGGGTAGTCTCCGTACGGGTCATAGGTATCCCGGTACTTCTCCGGGATGAAGAGATGCCGGGGGACTTTGCCCAGGGCGGCCAGGACCTTCTCGTCGCTGATCCCGTACTGCCGCAGCTGGGCCACCATCAGCTCCCGGCCCCGGCGGTAATCCCTGGCGGGACCGGTCGGCGGCTTTTCCCCGCAGGCCGGGACCAGCACCGCCAGGAGCAGGAAGACTGCCTTGCCCCGTATCTTCCGGTTGATCTTCATCCGGTATTCCTCTCTTTCTTGATTCTCGAATCGCCAAGCGGAGATTTCAAGGCTCACCGGCGAGACCGAATTGATTAAATCCTGTTCGGGAAACGAATTTCATCAAGTGAAACTTATTGAAACCACGAAGGACACGAAGAACACGAAGGTTAATTGAACAAAAACAAAATTCAGGTTATTTTTTAAAGAATCTTCGTGTTCTTCGTGTCCTTCGTGGTTAATCACATCGTTGATCCAGGTACCATCTTCAAAATATCTTCTCACCGAAAATCTAATGATCTAATTCTTCCCGAAACTTTTCTATCTCTTCCCGCCAGCGGGGGGCGTAATCGCCCCATTCTCCGGCCGAGAGTGCGGCCCGGGCGCTGTTCAACTCTTTGAGCGCTTCCGGGGAACGATCGTCCTCGGCCAGGGCGTAGGCGTAAAAAAGGTGGTTCTCCGGATGGCCGGGAAATTCCTCGGCGGCCCGCTGGAGATACTCGAGAGCCTTCTCCAGATCGCCCGCCCCGGCGGGCCAGGCCGGCGCCCGGAGATAGAGCATCCCCAGGACCCGGACCGGTCCTCCCCGATCCGTCTCCGGCTGTTTCATCGCTCTTTCCAGGGCCTCTTCGAACCGGGGCACCTCGCCGGCGGCGGAGAGGCCTTCTTCCTCTATCAGAAGACCGAGGAGGGTGCCGAAGTAATAGGCCGCTTCCGGTTCATCCCCCTCCCCTCCCGCCATGGCCGCGGCCTCATATCCCTTCCGGACCACCTCCATTTTTCTTTCCTGATCGGTCATCAGTCCGCTGAGCAGCAGGGCGCTGCGGGCGAGCAGGAGCGCCGTTTCCCGGCTGCTACGATCCATCAGGTAGGCCCGCTGGATGAGCTTGAAAGCGGCCAGCTGCTTCTCCCGGGGGGCCGCGTAGGAGACATACCGGGCCCCGATCCGCGCCATCTCGGCGGGATCCGGCGAATCGGTGAGCGTCTCCACCTCCATCCCCACCAGGGCCGGAGGACTTTCCCGCGGTATCGAAGCACAGCCAACCAGCCAGCCGGCCGGGAAGAGCAAGAGAAAAACCGGCAGAACCGCCCAGGGATGGTTATTCGCTTCCTTCATATTTCCGGATCACTTCATCCAGGGAACTCGGATCGATCCGCGAGAATCCCTTCAGGCCGAACGACCGGAAGGCCGCCGCTCCCGCGTCGGTCTCCCCCAGGGTAGTCAGGGATTCGAGCAATTTCTCTTCCCGGTTTCTGTCGGCCGGGGTATCGGTCATCATCAGACCGAGCGGGGGGAGCGGGGGAGATTCGTAGACGACGGCCAGTTCCGTGAAGAGGGGCAGCGCCTGGAGGCTGTGGTACTGGACATCGTCCAGGAGCACGCCGCCCAGTTCCCCCCGGGCCGCCTTCCTGATCGCGGAGAGAGGCCGGGAAGTCGGCTCCAGGGCCAGGTCGGAGAGGGGATCGAGCCTCCCCGCGAAAACGACCTTTTTCAGGAAGTCCGGGTCTTCGTAGAGGGCGCTCCCGGCGATGGTCTTCCCCTTCATCTCTTCCAGCGAGGTGACGGTTCCCTTCTTTGCCACCAGGTAATACCGGTTTCCGGCATTCTCCGTCATCTCGACCGACGCCAGGGGGACGAGAGAAAGAGCTTTTCGCCGGGAGAGAAAAAAACCGAGAGAGCTGATGATAAAAGCGTCCGGGTTTTCCTGCAGGAAAGCCAGGGCGGCCGGGTAATCGGTGAAGTAATGTCCTTTGACGTCCCCCGGGGAGAGCGACATATGCCCGGCGATGATGCCCGTGAATTCATCGGTGTATTTCTCCACCTTTTCCCGGGGGGGGCCTCCGGGGAAGATGATGACCACATTTATTTCTTCCTCTTCCGCGATCGCGGAAGAGGAAGAAATAAATGCCGTAAGAACTCCTAAAATAATGCCGGCATATACATATTTCATGATGTTTTCATGTTGCCGTTTTGGAGAAGAAAAAGCAGAGTGCTGTCGCCGTATAAACAAGATTGCTATTCATAATACATTGAACAACAATTAGTAACCTGGATTATTCATGAAAATTTTCAATTTTCATGAATAATCCAGGTTAAGGATGATGTATTTTCTTATAGTGTAGCAGGTCAATCACCGCCGGCAAAACGTAAAGAGCGGCCACCAGCGTGGCCACGATCCCGATCAGGATGATGATCCCGAAGGACGCCACACCCTGATGACGGGAAAAAATCAGGCTGAAGAGGCTGGCCATGGTGGTCAGCGCGGCGAAGGCGACCCCGCGCCCCGAGGTCACGGTGGCGGCAAAAGCGGTGATCTCCGGATGCTCCATCCAGCGGCGGACGATATGGATGCCGTAGACGATCCCCAGGCCAAGCAGGAGAGGAAGCCCCGGCATCGAGGCGAAATCGTAGTTCCGGCCCAGGATATACATCGCGCCCTGGACCCAGAGCATGCCTACCGCCAACGGTATCAGGGAGAGCAACACCGGGCCCGGACGCTTAAAATCGATCAGGAGCATGATCACGATAATGCCGAAAGCGTAGAGAAGAGCCCGCAGCAGACTTTTCACCATGACCCGGGAGGTCAGCTGGTGGGTCACCGGGAAACCGGTCGCCCCGGGGGCGATCTCCTTGAGGCCGGAAACGAAACGATCGAGAAAATCCACATCCCAGATCGAACCGCTGGGAAAGACATAGGCGACATAATTTCCCCGGGGGCTTTTAAAGCGTCTTACCAGTTCCGGGGGGAGGGAGTCAACGGTTGGCGGGGGTTCTTCCAGCCATATCCGCAGGAGAGTCGAGAGCTTTTTCAACCCCTGGAAGAGCGCTTCTTCAAATGCCCGGGAACGTTCCGCCGCCCGGGTTCCCTGGCCGGAGTCGAGATCGTTGCGCAGGGAATCAAGCTCGCTCAGATCCTCTTCGGCGGCGGATACCAGGTCGGGGCGGCCGCCGGAGAAGGCGGCCTCCTGGACGCTTTCCAAACCGGCGCGGAGAGCGTCAAGTTGGGAACGGTAGGTCCCGAGCGGCGCGGCGGGGGCGCCCAACTCGATCTCGACCCGGGCTAAAAAGGGGCGATAGGCGGCGATCAGCCGCTGTTTCTCGGCCGGCTTTTCCGGTATCAGGTCGCCCAGCGATTCGACCCGGCTGACCGTGGGGAGTGCCCGGATGCGTTCCACCTGCCGCTGAAGCAGGGCGAGATCCGGGGCCGTGACCGCCGCGCAGGTCATCTGGAAATCGCTCTCCTCCTGCATCCGGATCTGGTAAATGGTGGACTCGGCCCCGGGAGGAAGCAGCTTCAGGGCGTTGAAATCAAAATGCAGGCGGGTAGCGGCGAAGACTCCGAAAACGCAGCCGGCCCCGGCCGCCAGCACGACCAGCGTCAAAAAGAGACGTTCCCGTTTACGGGCGGTTGCTTTCAGCGCCCGCCGCAGAGAATAATGAGCGGGCCGGATCCGGGTGGCCAGCAAGAGCGCGGGCAGCAGGAGCAGGGTGGAAAAAAGCACGATGAGCACGCCCATCCCGGCGGTCAGGCCGAGCTCGGAGAAGCCGACGAAGTCGGTCCAGCCGACGGCCAGGAAGGCCAGGCCGGTCGTGAGACCGCCGGTCAGAACGGAACGCCCGGAGGCGGTAACCGCGATCCGTACCGCCTCTTCTTCCGTCTTGCCCCGGTCCCTCTCTTCGGCTGTCCGCCGGATCAAATAGATGCCGAAATCGATCCCGATACCGAAAAGGACCGCCAGGAAAGACGAGCTGACCAGGTTCAGGTGGCCGATGGTCAGCGAGATCGCCCGGACGGTGATGATCATCCCGCAGCCCAGGGGGATGACCGCCAGGAGGATCTTTTTCAGCGAGCGGAAACCGAAGATGAGGACCGCGATCACCAGGAGCACCGAGATGGCGGTCGACCGGGCCACGTCGGAGTTGATGGCATGCACTTCGGTCAGGGCGTGGGCCGGCATGCCGGTGAAGGCCACGGCGACTTTGCCTTTCAGCGCGGGGTTCTCTTCCAGCACCCGGTCACAGGCCTGTCTCACGGACCCGACAAACGGTTCCAGAAAGGTGATATCATCCGAAAGGGAGGCCGGACGAACAAAAAGAAAGAGCAACCGGCCGTCGTGGGAACGGAGGTAACCGCCGGATTCGATCATCTCCGTCCCTGCGATCTTCCCCCCCCGCAGAATCGAGCTATAATCGATATCTTCCCGGGAGGGGTCTTCCAGAAATCGGCGCCATTCCCGGAAAAGCAGACGCGGGATCGTCAACCCGGTCGCGGCGATCCCCGGGTCATCCATGCCGGGGATCTCGCCGGCAAGTCCCCGGTTGATCAGGCTCAACAGGGAGGGGAGACTTTTCACCCGGGAGATCTCGTCGATCAGGGGCCGGTAGTCGTCAATTTCTTTCAGCCCATCCGCCAGCATCTCCTCCGGGAAAAAATAGGGTGCCCGTTTCAGCAGGTCGTCGAGTTCGATCTGGTAAAAAACCGATTGGACATATTTTTTCTCGCTCTTGATCGCGGCGGCGAAGAGATCGGCGCGGGAGACAAGTGTCGCGGGATCTCCTTCCAGGACAACCACCAGTTCGCCGGCGGCGCCGAATTCTTCCAAAAAAGATAGAAAACGGGCCTGTTCGGGCTCTTCCGGGGAAACCAGCTCATTATAGGAGGACGAGATCGTCAACCGGGGGATGAATGCGGCGAAGAAAAGCGTTATCACCCCCATGGCCAGGATAACCGCCCGCCCGTGACGGAGTCCCAGGTTGTAGATGAACTGAAGAATTCTGTCCTGTATCAATGGAGCCGTTCCGGATTGGTGTGCAGTGGTTTCTGTTGCCGGAGATCCGATCTCCCCTCGGATCACCGGCGCGATCCGGGTGAATGATCGGATGATCGTGCCGAAGCTCGCTGAGCAGGGGCACTGTAACAGATGGGGATATACCGGTGAATAAAAATATGAACCCTGATTACATGAACACTGATTACAATTGTGAGATCGGAGGAACGTGATACAATACGGGGCTGCTGCTTCGGGATTTCAAAAAAGGAATTTGGAAGTGTAGTATCGCCCTTTCGCTTCGCTTCCGGGCTTGTAGGATCAGAATGCCTTCGGCATTCTTTGCAGGAATTGTAGGATCGCTTCGCTTGCCATAAAACAAGCCGGGCCGCCGGCAAGGAAATATGACACATACGCCGTCTCCTGTTAGTCCTTCACGGAATGAAAGATAATTTTACATATCTATTGGCGATCGCAGAGAGCTAATTAATTTCATGCATATCCTCTTACAGGAAGGGGTCGTATTTGGAGTCAGCGCGATCCTGGCCGTTTACTGGCTCTTCAAATTTATCCTCCTCTTTTATCGCTTCCGGGTCGACCCCTTCCTGGGGACCGCTCCCGAGCAAACCCCCGAATCACCGCTGGTCTCGATCGTGATCGCGGTCCGGGATGAGGAGCGGAATATCGCAGACTGCATCCGTTCGTTCCAGAAACAGACCTATCCCAACTGGGAGATGATCGTCGTCGACGACCGCTCCCGGGACAAAACAGCGGAGATCGTGCGGGGACTGGGGGACGCGGATCCCCGGATTCGCCTGATCAAAAATACGGAGAATCCGCCTCCCGACTGGAGCGGCCCTGTTTATGCCAAGGAAAAAGGGGTCACGGAATCGCGGGGTGAGTGGCTGGTCTTCACCGACGCCGACACCCGTCACCATCCCGCCCATCTACGCTCGGCGCTTGCTTACTGTCTCCGGAACCGGGCCGCGGTATTGACCGTCCTCCCCGGGCAGATCTGCCGGGGCTTCTGGGAGAACACTCTCCAGCCGTTTATCTTCTGGCTCTTCTGGGACTACTTCCCTCCCCGATCTCTGAACAGATCGACCTGCCGGCGGGCCGGGGCCAGCGGCACCTTCTTTCTGGTCCGGCGGGATGCCTACGAGACGATCGGGAGATGGGCCAGCGTCCACAACACCATCCCCGACGATGTCGCTTTCATGGAACAGGCGAAAGCCCTCGGCCTGAACGCTCACCTGGTCATCGCCACCCGGACCCTCCAGGTCCGGATGTACCGGGGGTTCCGGGAGAGTTTCGAAGGATGGAGCCGCTACCTGCTGAGCGGGGCCAATAACAACATCCTGATCGTCCCCGCTGAAATCCTCTATGCCCTCGGCTTCAATCTCCTCCCTTTTCTCTTCCCTTTCTTCAGGGGACGATATCCCTATTCGGCCGGGCTTCTGGCATTCTCCGCGATTTTGATCGTCTTCATCCGGTTCCGGATCAACCGGCTGCTCGGGGTGAAAGGGTGGTGGGCTCTCACCCATCCGGCGGCGGCCGTGATGCTGGTTGCCATCGCCGGCAACATGCTCTACCGGAGAATCGCCGGCAAGGGGATCAAGTGGAAGGGGCGGATCTACCTGGAGGAAGGACGCGGCATCTTCTGGACCGGGAAGGAATACCGGGTGAAGGAATAGTGCGAGCTTATTCGAAAACTCATAAGCTCTGAAATCCTAATTTCCAAGCACGAAATTCTAAATAATATCAAATAACCAAAATCATAAATCCCAAACAAAAATGCCGGGGTCGACACAGGTGTTTTGAGCATTTGGTCCTTTGGATTTTGAATTTATTTAGGATTTCGATATTCGGATTTAGGATTTTCCGCAAGGATACCGCTCGATCAGAATATCAGGTCAAAACACTACTCTAATCTCCCATTCTCCCTGAACCATTCCACCGTATCCCCCACCGTCTCCTCGATCGGCCGGGGACGATACCCCAGTTCGGCGGCGGCTTTCCGGTGGGAAACGCGGCGATGGTGACGGAGCGCGTGGAGCGCTTCCGGAGTAAAGAGGGGCCTGGTCCCCGTCAGCCGGGCCCAGCCGGCAATCACCGGCGCCGACACCCTCCCCATCCACATCGGGGTAACCAGCCGGGGAACCGAACAGCCGGCGGCCTGGGCCGCCAGCAGGGCGATATCCTTGATACTCACCCATTCTCCCGAGGCCAGATACTTCTCCCCGGACCGGCCGTGAGCTGCCGCAACCAGGGCCATGCTCACCACATCGCGGACGTCGACCCAGTTATAACCTCCCGCGATCAGGGCCGGGAGTTTCCGGCGGCAGATATCCAGCAGGACCTGTCCCATCCGCGACGGCTTGTAATCGTGGGGGCCGATCACGCCGGTGGGATTGATAATGACGGCGTCGAGACCGTCTTGTATCCCCCGGGCGATCTCCATCTCCCCCCGCGCCTTCGATCGATCGTAAACCGGGACGTCTTCATCCAGGGCCAGGGCCCGGGCCTCGTCCACGGTACCGTCCGCCGGATGCGGGGAGTGGGCGTGAATGGAGCTGAAATGAATCAGCCGCTCCACCCCCGAACTGAGGCATGCCTCCACCACGTTGCGGGTCCCTTCGACGTTGGTCCGGCGCATTAGGCCGGTCCGGTCCCCCGTGATCGAGATCCGGGCCGCGGCGTGATAGACCAGCTTTACCCCGGCAAACCCCCGGCGGAGAGAATCGGGATCCAGAATATCACCGCGCACGATATCCAGGTCGAGGCCCTCAAGCGCCCTTACGTCCCGGTAAACCAGGACCCGGACGCGTTCTCCCCGGTCCAGCAGGGCCCGGACCAGGTTTCCCCCCAGGTGACCGGAGGCGCCGGTCACCGCGATCATTTTTCTTTTTTCGTTCATGCCATATTGATAGAGTAACTTACTTGATAAATTCTGCCACCAAGACACTAAGACACCAAGTAAAAACAAAGATGAAAAGTTTTGTTGGCCCGGTTCTGCCGGTTATTATCTTTTTCTCAATCATCACGGCGCCTCCGACATCTGGAGCCGATGAAATCGGACGGATAGAAATCGGCGGCCGGGAACTGGTCCGGTATCACTGCCGGCTCGCGGACAGCCAGGCGATTCGCTGGGAGGGGGAACGGCGGGTGGAGCCGCTGATGAATGCTCCTTCGGACAGCTACACCGTCAGCTACCGGGAAGAGGGGATCTTCGGTGAAGAAAACCGGAAAGAATGCCGCCTGATCGAGTCCCGTTTTACGATCGCCGGAGGAAGACTCTCGCCTCTCCGGTCACGGGAAATTATCCGGAATAAGGCGGAAGAAGTTGTCACTACTCTTGAGATAACATTTGACCGCGACCGGGGAGAGGTGCGGACCCAGACCGTCTCCGCCGGAGACGGCGACATCCGGACCGACCGCTTCCCCCTGGAACCCCGGATGGTATATACCCAGGAACTCTGGCTGCTGCTGCGCTCGTTCCCCTTCCCCCGGCCGGGAGAGGAGGGCGGTGAAATGACCTGCGAGATCCTCACCGACGAACCCGATGCATATTCCCTTCTGATCGAGTACGACGGGAAAGAGGATGTCACCACCGCGGCGGGCACCTTCTCCTGCCACCGGCTGCGGATGGTCCCCGATCTGGGGGTGATGACCTGGCTGGGGAAACTGGCGGCCCCGACCATCTACCTGTGGTTTGCCGCCGAACCGCCTCATCACTGGATCCGCTACGCCGGACCGGAGAGCGGGCCCGGGACACCGGAAGTCGTCATCGAAGCGGATCTGATCACGGAACGGTCCGAGCCCTCTCTGAAAGCGGAATAATATATTCTTGTCGTATAAAGGAGATCTTGTTAGTATGCTTTTTTCTTCGTTGTCAGTGTTCAAAACTAACCCGATTTACGCATAAATCGGGTTCAACCGGAAGGAGGAGAAATGAACCGACCGAAATTGTGGGGTCTGGTTGTTCTCATGACCGGTGTTTCCGTCCTGCTGACACCGGCGCTCTATGCGGGCGGGTATGAATGGGGAGGCCTGGGAAGCCGGGCCGCCGCCATGGGCGGGGCATTCATCGGACTGGCAGACGACTGGACGGCCAGTTACTGGAACCCGGGCGGAGGGCCCGAGCCCTGGAGGGCAACGGGGTTGGGATTGACCTCCTCTCTCCGAACGTCACCATCCGGGGCAGCAACTCGTTCGCCAACCTCCCGCCTTCGCCCCAAACCTACGCACGCTATCAATACACCAAGGACGTTTTTCTCAATTACAGC
Organism: uncultured bacterium; assembly: GCA_963822585.1. Classification (GTDB taxonomy): domain Bacteria; phylum Auribacterota; class Erginobacteria; order Erginobacterales; family Erginobacteraceae; genus CAWGIE01. The sequence continues at coordinate 235,424 of CAWGIE010000035.1, read as the reverse complement.
GGCGTGGAGCCGTATCAGTTCGATAAGACTTCAACCAATTATCACTTCTATCAGCCGCAGGGTGCCGGATGCTATTTCTCCTTCCCGGAGTTTACCCTGGGGGTGGCCGTTTATTCACCGATGGGATACTACTCGGATTGGGACGACACCATGCCTTACGGGATGGGAATCATCTACGGTAAAACTTCCAGCAGCTCGCTCATCGTCGAGACTCAGTTCACCATCGCCCGACAGATCGTTCCCGGCCTTTTTGTCGGGCCCGGAGTGGCCCTCATTTACGACCGGCTCGAACGGGATGTGGACAAGGACGTCCAGAATTCGGGAATTCTTGATTACCACTACGACTTCGACATTAAAGACGACGGATTTGGCGCGGAGGAAATGCTCGGCCTCCTCTATCAGGTGTCGGACATGATCAGCCTGGGCGGCGTCTACCGGACCGGATCCACGGTCACGATGACCGGGAAGGCCTCCAGCCACCCTGACCCTGATGGGTCTCTCCGAAGACACCCACAATACCTATAAGTTCCGTCATCCCCCGACCTGGGGCATCGGCGTCGCGGTCAAACCGATTAAAGACAAACTCACCCTGACCGCCGATTTCCAGCAGTCGCTCTGGTCGGTTTACTGGACCAACGTTCAGTACAACCAGGACGGCGTGCTGCTTCAAAGTTCATCTTACGACGAAGACTGGCACGATTCCAACCGGTACCGAATCGGGGCGGAGTACATGCTGAAGCCGAAGTGGGCAATCCGGGCCGGCTACTTCTTCGACGAATCCCCGCTCCCGAATAAAGCGGTCAGCCTGGCCCATATCGCCGACGTGGACCGGAACAACGTCACCTTCGGTACCGGCTTTCAGGTTGCCCGGAACCTGTCGCTCGACGTTCTGGGCGCGGTCGCCTGGGGAAGCCGGCACCCAACGACGCGAATTTTGAACAGCATATCTGGGCGGTCGGACTGGATGCCACCTACCTTTTTTAACCCGTTATTATAAAAACAAAAAGCCCCGGCTGCGACGCAGCCGGGGGCTTTTTTTGTAGAGCAATCGGATCTAAAAACAGATCCCGAAAATCCTAATATCTAAGCACCAAATTCTAAACAATATCAAATGACAAAAATCCAAAATAGCAACACGCAAAACTGCCCTATTTAAAACATTCGGTCATTTGGATTTAGGATTTATTTAGGATTTCGAAATTAGGATTTAGAATTTCAGGCAAAATATTATAAAGACAAGTCTATCTATCCTTTGCGTGGGAAAAACTCAGACAACGCCTATCCTTTTAACGTCTTCCTCACCTCTTCCAGCTGCCCGGCGCTGCCCAGCACTTTGTTCTTGTGGGCGATGTATTTGGCATACTCGGCCATGAATATCTTTCCCGGGGGCCGGAGATCGAAATTCTCCGGGTCATCCCGGAAACTCTCCCGGTGGACCCGGCACCATACCAATCTTCCGTCGGTATCGATATTGACCTTGGTAACACCCATCGTGGCCGCCTGACTGATCCTGATCTTCATCCACGCCCTTGGCCCCCTTCATCTTTCCCCCGGCGGCGTTATCCGGCGGACTTCATCCTGGGGGACGGAACTGGAGCCGTGCATCACGATCGGGAAACCGGGCAAAAGATCCCGGATCCCCTTGATAATCTCGAAATGAAGCCCCTGAGATCCGCTAAATTGAAGGCTCCATGACTGGTACCGAAGGCGCAGGCCAGACTGTCGCATCCGGTTCGCTTGACGAATTCCGCCGCTTCGGCCGGATCGGTGAGATGGGCTTCACCCTCATCGACCGCGACATGTTCCTCGACCCCGCCCAGGGTTCCCAGCTCGGCTTCCACCGCGATCCCTTTGGCATGGGCCGCTTCCACCACTCTCTTGGTTATGGCGACATTTTCTTCGAAGTCCTTGCTGCTGGCATCGATCATGACGGAACTGTAAAAGCCGCTCTCGATACAGTCCATGCAGGAGGCCTCATCGCCATGGTCCAGATGAACGGCATAGATCGCGTCCGGGAAGATCTCGTCGGCCGCCCTGATCATGGCCTCGAGCAGCCGCTTGTCGGTATAAGACCGGGCGCCTTTGGAGATTTGAATGATAAACGGCGCGGAGCTTTCCAGATTTCCCTTGAAGAGCCCCATAATCTGTTCGGCGTTATTGATATTGTACGCTCCCAGGGCGTACTTGCCGTAGGCGTGTTTGAAAAGTTCCTTGGTCGATACGATCATGACTGTTCTCCTAATCGTTAAAAAATTCTAGAAACTGTGTTCATTTTGCGGGGTACGGTCTGGTGATAATTTCCGGTAGTCGCAGGCTTCAGCCTGCGCAAAACGCAGGGGGAGGAACTATAACAAAATAACCGCCGATGTCAAATTCCAAAAGACCTTCCGGCAAGACAGCGGTTATTTTAAAAATAATACCGCAGACCGGCCTGCACGAAACTGGCCCGGGTCCCGTCCACCACCACGTCGGGATTGTTGGCCGTGCTGTGATTGGCGTGGGAGCGGTCGTCGCTGCCGTAATAGCGGTAGGCAAGCTCCACCTCCAGGCGGGGGGCAACCCGCCAGCCGATCCCGGCCATGAACTGCCAGGCGAAAGCCCAATCCCAGTCATCGGTCTTGACCGTCGCCCCGCTCCGGGGCAGCGTCCAGGAAAGATCGAGGTTGGCCCGGATTGCCCCGGCTCCGGCGCCGATGAAGGGGGTGAAGGCCGTGGAGTTCGCTCCGTCGAGATATACGTTTACCATCCCGCGATACTGCCGGTCCTGCCCGTTAGCGTCCACCGTCTGCCCCCGGTTTTCCAGTTCAAGATTATCCAGGGACATGTTCACGAAACCCAGCTCCCCTTCCGCCCGCAGCCAGGAAAGAAAGCGGTAGCCGGCGGCCAGGTTGAGATCGTACTCCGACTCGAACTTCAGCTTCGCGCCGCTCCCGCTCTCCGGACTGCGCTCGGCCTGGTCGGCCCACCCCGGACCGCCCCGGAGAGCCATGTAAAATGAATCCGGTTCGCTTGCTCCCCCAGTCCCGGCGACGGCCGGTCCGGCGAGGAGGACCGGAAGAACCAGCACTATGCCCAAACACCATCTTTTCTCCATAACCTGCCTCCTTTATTTGCTGTCGCTATCGACCGTTGAAAGAGTTGCCCCTATTTTGTTTCCCGCTCCGTTAGTCATCCGGGTGATCTTCGGCGCAGGCGGACAAATAGGGACATTCTCCGCTTCTTCTGATAAATTCGCAATCCTTGTCGCACGGCTTCATTTTTATCGTAACCGTGCTTTCCGGAATACTGGATATAATATCGGCTTCCAGGCGAGAAATCAGATCATGCCCTTTTTTGAAATGGATGTCTTCCGGCATGATAATGTCGAGTTCGATGAATTTTTTCCTCCCCGCGACCCTGCTCTTCAGATCTCCGAAGTCACAATACTTGTCACTGTGCCGGGCCAGCCATTTGATCACTTCCATACTGCTCCCTTCTTCTATCGTGGCATCCAGCAGGTTGAAAAACGCGCCTTTTGCCATCTTAAAAGAAGGTACGGCAATGATGACGCTGACCAGGAGCGTGGCGATCGGATCGACGTACGGTATCGCCGCCAGTATGTTGTTCGCCCGCAAAAGCAGGGAAATAATGAAAGAGGCCGCGACGGTCATCGATATGAAACCCTCTAATCGATAATGGACCCCCTCGGCGTGAATGGCCGGAGAGGCGCTTTTTTTTGCCATCTTGAAGATGTAATAGGCTCCCGCGAAATTGATGGAAAAATTAATGATGCTGGAGGTAAGGCCGACCCAGAAAAGATGGACATGCCGGGGGTAAAAAACGCTGATGACAGCCTGAAACGACATGGCCAGGGCGATACCGATCAAGATGACCCCTTCCATGGCCTCGCAGACGTGCTCTATTTTGCTGTAGCCGTAATTGTGAAATAAATCTTCGGGGCGGTTGGCCATTTTTATCGAATGGTAAAGGATGACGGAAACCACCAGTCCCACGCACGATATGCCCAGATCCACGGCGATGGCGAGTGAGTTGACGAAAAGGAGGGTGACGATCTTGATCGAAAACAGAATAATGTTGCCGAAAAGGCTCACCTTAACGGCGCGCATCATGTAGGTTTCTTGAAGGGAAGATGTCATAAGGCGCTCCCTGACGAGCGGTATCTCGATCGGGACGAATTATATCAAAGCGGCAATAAGAAACTCAATTCTAACGTTCTTTTTAAGGGGATACGCGGGGAAACGGGGAAGCAAGTGGGGGAGCACACTTTCTCGTGCTTCACGGAGATAAGACGCAATGACTGAAGATAGGGAAACCGCAAAAAATGCCCTTTTCGGATCCGGCGGGCGACGGTCTATTACTCCCGCTTTCTCCCGGTGACGGCTTCTCCTTCCTTTCACGGTGTTTCTCGGGCGCTTTCATACATCCACCGGAAGGGGCGCGGGGTGGTCCAGGGGCCCCCGGCGACGCTCTCGGCCAGCGACCCCGCGAACTCCCGGTAATCCGGAGAGAATGTTCCCTCTATCCGCAATTCAGATCCCTCGGAATCGCCGTCCCCCGTCAGGAGAAGTTTCAGGGAACGGGTGGCGGGAACCTCCTCCTCGATGCCGAAACCGCCTTCATAAAAGACGTCCCCCTCCACCGTGATGGCATACCTCCCGGCCGCGGAAAAATATTCCCTCCATCCTCCCACTTTTTCATCGTGCCAGGAGCCGATTAACGCGTTCAATAACGTTGAGGTATCCCTCTTCTTCCCCGTATCCCCTCCCGGCCGCGAACAGCTTCCTCCCAGGATCAGGACCGCCGCGATCAGACAGATTCTTTTCATTCGACTTATAACCCCACGATTGAGAACACGATGTCCTCGACCACCCCGGCGGTCTCCAGTTTAATCAGGATCGGATCCAGCTCGCTGGGCGAACCCGCCAGCAGGTAGGTAAATCCGTGGGGTCCCACATTCACCAGTTCGCTGGTTAAAAACGAATTTTCTCCCGCCACGTCGGAGGGGGCCAGTCTCCGGGTGGAACGGATGATCGCCGACTTCCGCAGATTTTGAGATTCATACGGATGCTCTTCCAGGGATTTGACCTTGCTGAGCCGCCGGATCTTCCGAACCATAACATCCTTTTCTTTCTCGCTGCAATGGAAAGTCATGACCACGCTGCCGTCGATCCCGGCCCGTTCTTCCAGCCCATGGCCGACCACGGTATCGATACTGATCCCTTCGTTACTGAAGGCCGAGGCGATACTGGTCAGGGCCCCGGACCGGTCGTAGACATGGGCCCGGAAGACCCAGTGCTGTTTCTCCTGTTCGCTCATGATATCGTTCTCCTGAATCGGGCCGACATCAAGATCGGCCCTTTGGGCTGAATCATTTTTTTCGCTCCGGGGGCGGATACCGCCGGGCGGTCTCTCGGCCGGAGAGAACGGCCGCGGCGCCGGACGCCAGGGCCGCCATCTCCAGGTTCCCCTCGAAGGTCACCACCGGGGCCAGGTAGTTGACCTGGCGCCGAACCCCGGTCCGTATCCGCTGGCTCCGGGTAAGTCCCCCGGTGAGAACGATCGCCTCCACGTCGCATCCCGCCGCCACGTACATCGCCCCGATCTCCTTGGCGATCTGGTAGATCATCGCCTCCACCACGCGTTCCGCCTTCTGATCGCCGGCGGCGATCCGTTCTTCGATCACCTCCATGCGGTCTTCTCCCAGATACGAACGCAAACCGCCGTTCTCGGTCAGCTCTTCGATCAATTCCTCCCGTGAGAACCGTCCCGAATAGCAGATCTCGATCAGTCCGGACAACGGCAACCGGCCGGCCCGGCGGGGAGAGAAGGGACCTTCACCGAGAAACGCGATCGAGTTATCGATCATTTTCCCCCCCTTGATCGCGGCGACCGTGATACCGCCGCCCAGATGGGCGACAACCAGGTTCATGTCTTCCAGCGGGCGTTTGATCTGTTTGGCGGCCAGACGGGCCGCGGCCTTCACGCTGAGAGCATGGGCGATACTGCGGCGGGCGATCCCGGCATAGCCGGAGATTTCGGCCTCCGGGCTGAATTCATCGACCGCCACGGGATCGACCGTGACGGCGGGGGCCTGGTACTTTTCGGCCAGCGCCGCCGCTACCGGGATGCCGAAGTTGCCGGGATGGTTGTGCTCCGGGTGATCGAGCACCGCGGAGACGATCCCGTTATCCACGACTATCCGTTTTCCCCGTTTTCGGGCGATCGAATAGACCCCCCCGGATAATTTCTCCTCCGGCCGGGAAAGAAAACCGCCCCGGGCGGCGATGGCGTCGATCCGCCGGATCCCCCAGCCGCTGACGATCTTCCCGGCGCGGAGAGCCAGATCGGCGGCTATCCGTTCACCTTCCTCCCGGCTGCCGGCAGCGGGGATCGCAGCGGCCTCTTCCGTGGAATGCAGGACCCGGTCGCCGGCAAAGAGGGAAATCTTGATCGACGTCGAACCCGGATTATAGACCAGTATCCGGGGTTCTTTCCGGGAAGGAGGTTTAGATGGCCGGGGCGCCGCGGCCTGCCAGTGGGATACTCGCTGGGCGAAAACACTGCACAGAGCGATCGACTCCAGCCTGGTCTCCAGTGTGTCCGAACGGGAGAGAATGATGTAGGGAAAGGGAAAACCCACGGTGATCCCGGCCAGCGAAGCCTGCCCGTACTTGTTCAGGGCGGTGATGGTCTTATAGAGGGCGTTGGCGGTATCGATCCCCGGACAGACCAGGATATCCGCCTGGCCGGCGACCTCGCGGGCGGCGGGATTGGAGGGGACTCCTTTCATGGCCACGGATTCGGGGTCGGTGGCCAGATCGAAGGAGAGCGGGCCGTAGACGATCGCGTCCGTCCAGGTGCGCCGGGCAAGCTGGGCGCCCAGCCGGGTGGAGGGGAGGGAGGCGATCTGCTTCTCGTTGGCCGAGAGGATCGCCACCCGGGGCCGTTTGATTCCCATCACTATCTGGGCGAGATCGACGGCATTTTTGATCAGGTCCACCATCCGGCCGAAGTTACAGATGGTGGTGAAACCGGCGTCGGTAAGGATCATCGGGCGCCCGGAGGAGATCGGCGCCGCGTCGAAAATAGTCGCCAGGCTCACCGTCGAGCGGATCGCCAGAGGACGCAGGGCGCGATTGATGATCGGGGTGGAGATGTTGCCCTTGAGAACGATATCGGCTTCCCGGCGCTTAACCAGATCGACGGTCCGCGCCGCCGTCTCCTCGGCGCTCCCGGCGGCCACGATATCTTTCCGGTTAACAACGACGCCCACCTCGGCAATGCCCCGCTCGATCGCTGCCTGGTCGCCGACCAGGATAATCCGATCGACAATCCCGTGATCCCGGGCCGCCTCGACCAGCTCCAGGTCCTCGATCCGGTCGCCCCCCGGCACGATGACCGAAGAGGGAGGAAGATGTCCGGCGATATCGACCAGATCGGCGACCGATCTTAAAATCTCCGGCTCCTCGCCGGCGCCTTTCGCCTCATTCATTCCGGTTCCTCATATTGGGAAGATACCCGCGGAAATTTCGTTTTACCTGCCGAAAATAATAACACCTCTCTCTGCAATCGGTAAATACTTTTTACCGGATAAAAGAGCGGGCCTGATTATTTAACTAAATAATTGATTTTCCGTGTTTTATTGCTATACCAATACTTGCTGCTTCGGAAATTCAAAAATGAAGATCAATTTAAAGTCTGTTCAGCCGTTGGGGGGAGTATACAAGCCGCTTAAGCGGATCAGATAATCAGGAGATCAGTGGGAAGGGGATCAGATTATCAGAAGATCAGATGGCGATGCCGGCCTCGCCTGATAACCTGATATCCCGGTATTCTTCCCACTGATACGCTGATAACCTGATATCCACTTTGGGGATAATCACTCCATCTATTCAATCCCGGGAAACTGCTGAAACAAAAAGTTAGCGCCACAGGCGCTATGTTCTTCAATCATCAGGGCCGTCCCCATGTGGTACTTACTGGTTGTTTCACTGATCTGGGCTTTCTCCTTCGGGCTGATCAAGACCTACCTGCGGGGACTCGATCCCTCGTTCGTCGCCTGCGCCCGGATGGTCATCACCCTTCCCTTCTTTCTCCCCTTTCTCCGCCTGAAGCGTCTGCCGCCGGCGGCGGCGGTCCGGCTGGTTTTCATCGGGACCATTCAGTACGGGGTCATGTACATCACCTACCTCCAGGCCTACCGTTACCTGGAGGCGTACCAGGTGGTGCTCTTTACCATCTTCACTCCTCTCTATGTTATCCTGTTCGACGACGTCCGCTCCCGGCGGTTTCGACCCGGAGGTTTGCTGGCGGCTCTGCTGGCGGTATTCGGAGCCGCTCTCATTACCTATCATCATACCGGACTGAGCGGTATCCTGGCCGGCTTTTTATTCATGCAGGTTTCGAACGGCTGCTTCGCCTACGGACAGATCGAATACCGGAGGATCCGGCCGGTTTTCTCCCATCTTCGTGACCGGGAGGTATACGCCCTCCTCTTTTTGGGCGCGGCGGCGATAACCGCTCTCGCCACCACGCTCTCCGGAGGATGGGGAAGCCTGGCCGCGCTGGATCTCGGACAGGCCGGCACGCTTCTCTACCTCGGCGCTCTTGCTTCCGGGCTCTGCTTCTTCTGGTGGAACAAGGGGGCGCTGCTGACTTCGGCCGCGACTCTGGCGGTCTTTAACAATATAAAAATCCCCCTCGGTGTCGCCGTCGCCCTGGTCGTCTTCGGAGAGCACGCCGATCCGGCCAGGCTCCTGCTTGGAGGCGCCGTCATCGTGGCCGCGCTCTGGGTCTCCCGCCGCTATTAAATTATTTTGCCGTTCCCGCCGCTTGGTGTATTATACGAGTCAGCGCTTCGCGCTTACTTTAGGTAGTCGCACCCTTTAGGGTGCGCAATGAAGTGCCCCGCCTAATACGGGGCGGATACCTTTTTGACTACATTTATCGAAATTCAAAAGCAGCACATTAGCTCGCTGATTTATCGCGCGGACCACTTGACACAAAATAATATAGGACGGTTCTCATGAGCACGGACAAACTTCAGGATCTCCAGCAGCGTAAGGAAAAAATCATTCTCGGGGGAGGAGAAGCCAGAATCCAGAAACAGCATGAGAAGGGGAAACTGACCGCCCGGGAACGGCTCAATCTTCTTTTTGACGAGGGAACATTTGTCGAGATCGACGCTTTCGTCAAGCATCGCTGCACCTATTTCGGGATGGAGAAGAAGGAGGCCCCGGGGGAAGGGGTGGTGACCGGCTACGGTCAGGTCAACGGGAGGCTGGTCTATGCGTACGCCCAGGACTTCACCGTCATCGGGGGGTCCCTGGGGGAGATGCACGCCCAGAAGATCTGGAAGGTCCTCGACAACGCCCTCAAGGTCGGCGCCCCCGTGGTGGGGATCAACGATTCCGGGGGGGCACGGATCCAGGAAGGGGTAAACTCTCTGTGCGGATACGGCGGGATTTTCTACCGGAACACGATCGCTTCCGGGGTGATCCCCCAGATCTCGGTCATCATGGGCCCCTGCGCCGGCGGGGCCGTTTACTCTCCGGCGTTGACCGATTTCACTTTCATGGTCGATAAAACCAGCAAAATGTTCATCACCGGGCCGAAGGTGATCAAGTCGGTCACCCGGGAAGAGGTCTCCGCGGAAACTCTGGGCGGGGCGATGACCCATAACCGGGTCAGCGGAGTGGCGACGTTTCTGGCCGAGAACGACGAGGCCGCCCTCGAGAGCGTGAAGAAACTGCTCGGGTACCTGCCCTCCAACAATACCGAGACCGCCCCCGTTTACGAAACCAATGACGACCCGAACCGGCTGATCCCGGAATTGAACAGCCTGATCCCGGAGAGCCCGAACAAACCATATGACATACATGACCTCATCACTCTGCTGGTGGATAACGGCGACTTTCTGGAGTATCAGCCCTACTACGCGGTCAACATGGTAACCTGCTTCGCCCGGATGAACGGGCGGTCGATCGGCATTATCGCCAACCAGCCGAAGATGCTGGCCGGTTGTCTCGACATCAACGCCTCCGATAAAGCGGCCCGGTTTGTCCGGACCTGCGACGCTTTCAACGTACCCCTCCTCACCCTGGTCGACGTGCCCGGATTTTTGCCGGGGACCGGCCAGGAATACGGCGGCATCATCCGGCACGGGGCCAAGCTGCTCTACGCCTACAGTGAAGCGACGGTGCCGACCGTGACCGTTATCACCCGCAAAGCGTACGGAGGGGCGTACATCGCCATGTGCTCGAAGCACCTGGGGGGCGACATGGTGATGGCCTGGCCGACGGCCGAAATAGCGGTCATGGGACCGGTCGGGGCGGCCAACGTGGTCTTCGAGAAGGAGATCGGCGCCGCCCCGGATCCGGAGGCGGCCCGGGCGGAGAAGCTCCGGGAATACAACGCCGAATTCGCCACGCCCTACAAGGCGGCCGAGCTGGGATACGTCGATGACGTGATCGAGCCGGCCACCTCGCGCCCCCGGATTATCGATGCTTTCAACATGCTGGCTTCAAAACGCGAGACACGTCCGCCGAAGAAACACGGCAATATGCCTGTCTAAATTTACCCCGATTGCTTATCAGCAGTCGGGGGAAATTTAGACGTGGCTCCGACTGCGTCGGAGCTATTTGAAATATGCACTAGGAGAAAAGAGGAGATTATATACCGTTCATCTGTCTCAGAGAGCATTTTCACTTTAGGCACTTTCAACTTTAGGCACTTTAGGCACTTCCTCACCATGCAAGAGGCGACACTGCTTCAAAAGTTCGTTGATTCGGAATTGATCCGGGGGCTCTCCGCCGGCGACAAGGCGGTGGCTTCTTTCTATGTCACGATCATGGGCATGGCCATCACCTTCGTCGCCCTGGGCGTCCTCTGGGGCTGCATCAACCTGATGTCCGCTGTCTTCAAAACCGGGAAAAAGAAAAAAGCTCCCCGGACGCCGCGGCCGTTCCCGCCGGGAACCCCCGCGGAAGCGCCCTCCGGGCCCGGGGAAAGCGACGGGGAACTGATCGCCGTCATCGCGGCGGCCGTGGCCGCCGCCCGGGGGAGCGCTCTCCCGACGATCAGGGTCAAGCCCCTCTCCACTACCGAAGATCCCACCCCGCAATGGGGAAAGGTGGGAAGAATGGAGCAGCTTCTCCGCTAGTTAAATCAGCGCCTGCGGCGCTCATTCAGATACTAATCAGAAACCGAGTGACAGGAAACAGGCTATGAAAAAATTCAAGGTTACCGTAAACGGAAAAACATACGAGGTGGAAGTCGAGGAGACGGGAACAGGCTCCTCCCCGGCGGCAGCGAAAAAACCGTCAGTAACCCGGTCGGCGGCGCCCGCGACACCTCCCCCGGCGCCGGTCGCGGTCCCGGCACCGGCTCCGGCGGCGGCGGGGCCCGCTCCCGGTATCGACGGGGGCACGGTGCTGAAAGCGCCCATGCCCGGTACCATCCTCGCCGTCAAGGTCAAGGAGGGGGATCGGATCACCCGGGGACAGCTCCTTCTGATCCTGGAGGCGATGAAAATGGAGAATGAGATCATGTCGGTAGCGGACGGCCAGATCCTGTCCGTCCACGTGGAGAAAGGAGCCGCGGTCAGCGCCGATGACCCCCTGATCACTCTTCGCTTCGACTCATAAATGAGCGACGGAGGGAGTTCATTTATTGTTTAGGAATTCAAAAAGAGAAATCCAGTGGTGTAGTATCGTCCTTTCGCGGCGCGGGCGGGTCGGCAAGCCTTGCCGCAGGCAAGGCGATACTACATTTCCTGCATCTACTACAAGTCCTTCACGGAGTGAAGGACGATCCTACATAAATTTGCGAGCGCAGCGAGCTAATTTATAATGGAACATATCGCCGGCCAATTTATCCGGAGCATGGGGATCAGCGGGCTGCATCTCGGCCAGGTGGCGATGATCCTGATCTCGTTCATCCTTCTTTACCTGGGGATCAAAAAACGCTTCGAGCCCCTCCTCCTGGTCCCGATCGCCTTCGGGATGTTTCTGACCAATCTCCCCTTCGGAGGCCTGATGAGCCCCCCCGGGGGGGTGGGCAATCCGGGGGGGTTGCTCTGGTATTTTTACCAGGGGGATGAGCTGGGCATCTGGCCGCCGATCATATTCATGGGTGTCGGCGCCATGACCGACTTCGGCCCCCTGATCGCCAATCCCAAGTCCCTCCTCCTGGGGGCGGCGGCCCAGGTCGGCATCTTCACCACTTTCTTCGGGGCGATCATGCTCGGTTTCACCGGCCGGGAAGCCGGCTCGATCGGGATTATCGGCGGCGCCGACGGCCCCACCGCCATCTACCTGACTTCCCGTCTCGCCCCGCTGTTGCTGGGACCGGTGGCGGTGGCGGCCTATTCCTACATGGCCCTGGTTCCGATCATCCAGCCGCCGATCATGCGGCTGCTGACCACCAAGAAGGAACGGCGGATCCGGATGGCGCAGCTCCGGCCCGTCTCCCAGACCGAGAAGATACTCTTCCCGATCTTCGTGACGCTGGTTGTCGTTCTCATGCTCCCCCCGGCCGCGCCCCTGATCGGGATGCTGATGCTGGGAAATCTCTTCAAGGAATGCCTGGTCGTGGATCGTCTGAAGGACACCGTTTCCAACGCCTTGATCAACATGGTCACGATCTTCCTCGGTCTCTCCGTCGGGGCCACCGCCACGGCGGAGCGGTTTTTGAATCTCCAGACCATCGAGATCCTGGTTCTGGGGGTGCTGGCCTTCGCGATCGGTACCGCCGGGGGGGTACTCCTGGCGAAACTGATGAACAAGCTGACCGGCGGGAAGATCAATCCGCTGATCGGATCGGCCGGGGTCTCCGCCGTCCCGATGGCGGCCCGGGTCTCCCAGAAAATCGGCCAGCAGGAGGATCCGGCCAACTTCCTGCTGATGCACGCGATGGGCCCCAATGTCGCGGGCGTGATCGGATCGGCGGTCGCCGCCGGTGTCATGCTGGCCTTGTTCAAGTAGCTTGCTGCTTCGGAATTTCAATAAAAGGCAACGGTAAGGGTAACGAAGCCCGTATCGGTGAGGGTTAGGGTAACGGCCGCCGCGCCGGGCGCACGTAACCGTAACCGACAAACGAAACCCCGGTAACTACCGGGGTTACCGTTGCCCTGACCGAGTTGCGCCGAAGGCGCTAACTGGTTAGATGAGCTCAGCACGTATTTCGGGAAAAAACCGGGGAGTAGCGTGAGGGCGGCATCGGGAGAAGGAGACACATCTCTCTCTGAAGATGACTTGCGGGAAGCCCTGGAGGGACATACCTTCGGCTCCCGGATACACTTTTTTCAATCCATTGATTCGACCAATACGTTCGCCCGGAGACTGGCGGAGGAGGCCGCCCCGGAAGGGACCCTGATTATCAGCGAAGAGCAGACCGCCGGCCGGGGCCGGAGGGGGAGAAGCTGGATTTCACCGGCCGGAACCGGGCTCTGGTTTTCCCTGATCCTTCGTCCGCCCCTTTCACATCCGCGGATCCTGCTGGTTACTCCGCTGGCCGCGGTCGCCGTCGCCGGGGCGCTCAGGAAGATTACCGGACTTTCCGCCGGGATCAAGTGGCCCAATGATATCGTCATCGACGGGAAAAAAACGGCCGGCATTCTGACCGAACTCGGGACCGGAGAGCGGGGGGGCGGATATATCATCGTCGGGATCGGGATCAACGTCAACACGACCTCATTTCCCGCGGAGTTCCGCGACCGGGCGACCTCACTGCGGCTCTGCTCGGGGCGGCGGATTTCCCGGATGCGGATCCTGGTCCCGGTGCTCCTGACACTGGAACGGCTCTATCGCGATGCCTTTGAAGAAGGAGACTTCACGGGGCTCCTGAGAGAATACCGTAAATTGTCCGTCGTTATCGGCAAAGAGATCGTAATTATCCGGAAGAGTTCCGAGTTTACCGCCGAGGCGCTTGACATCACGCCGACCGGAAGCCTGCTGGTAAGAATGTCGGATGGAACGCGGGAAGAGGTCGTCTCCGGTGAAGTCCGCCTCAGCCGCCCCGGGGGATGGTGAGAAAATGTATACCTATACCCTGAACGTCAAATCCTTTTTCCATCACATCGCCCTTTTCTTTAAAGGCATCAAGGTCTTCGCGCTGGTCGGCAGGAGCGGGACCGGCAAGAGCTTTCGCGCCCAGCTGGTCGCGCAGAGGTTCGGCATCGATATCATTATCGACGACGGCCTGGCGATCAAGGACCAGAGAATCCTGGCCGGAAAATCGGCCAAAAAGGAAAAGCGGAAGTACACCGCGGTCAAGACCGCCCTTTTCTATGACGAAACGCACGCCCGGGAAGTGATCGACAGCCTCCGGATGGAAGACTTTAAAAAAATCCTGATCGTCGGCACATCCGAGAAGATGACCAGGATCATTGCCTACCGGCTCGGGCTGCCGGACCCGAGCCGGATTATTCAAATCGAGGATATCGCCACCCATGAAGAGATCGAGGCCGCCTCCCGTTCCCGGAAGATCAGCGGCAAGCATATCATCCCGGTCCCGGCGATTGAAGTGAAGCGGGAGCATCAGCATATCTTCCTTGATCCGGTACAGGTTTTTCTGAAGCGAAGCCTCTTCTTCTGGAGGGGGAACAACACTTTCGAGAAAACGCTGGTTCGCCCCGAGTACAGCGATAAGGGGAAGGTCAGGATATCGGAGAGCGCGCTCAGCCAGATGGTCATTCACTGCGTGAACGAGTATAACCCCGATCTCAAGATCATGAAGATCGTCGTCACCCCGGCGGGAGGATCCTACCGCCTGGAAATCATCCTCCGGCTCCCCTTCGGGATGAAAGTCAGCGGACGGATCCACGGCCTCCAGCTTTATATTCTGGAGAGCATAGAACAGTTTACCGGCCTCGATCTCAAAGAGGTTAACGTCACCGTCGGCTCCGTCACCAAACCGACCAAGAGGGAAACCCGATGGCTCCACTCCCTGATGAAAGATGCGGAAGAAAAATAAAGTATATCTCGATCAGGCCGCCACTTCGTTCCCCAAACCGGAAGCGGTCTACCGGGCCGCCGATGAATTCGCCCGCCGGATCGGCATCGGCAACGACCGGGGTTTTTACCGCGAGAGTCGGGAAGTCGCCCGGATCGGCGATCAGACCCGGGAAGGCATCGCCGAGCTGATCAACTGCCCGGCCGGGGACCTGATCTTCACCTCCGGCGCCACGGAAGCTTTAAACACCGCCATCCTCGGCCTTCTCCAGCCCGGGGATCACGTCATCACCTCCCCGTTCGAGCATAACTCCGTGATCCGGCCGCTCTCCTATCTCGCCCTCCACCGCGGCGTCACCATCACCCGACTGGACGCCTCTCTTCAGGACGGCGTCTTCCTCGACCGGATCGAGAAAGAGATCCTCCCCGCCACCAGAATGTGCCTGATCAATCATATCTCCAACGCCTTCGGGGTGGTGATGAAGATCGGGGAGATCGGGGGACTGCTCCGGAGACATCCGGAGATCGCCCTCGTGGTCGACGCCGCCCAGAGCCTGGGGACCTGTCCCATCGACGTGGAGGAGATGGGCATCGATTTTCTCGCTTTCTCCGGACACAAGGGGCTCCTGGGGCCGACCGGCACCGGGGGATTCTATATCCGCGATACCCTGGCCGGAAAAGTGCTGCCTCTGAAATTCGGAGGAACCGGGGTCCGCTCAACCCGGGAGATCTTTATCGATGAACTGCCTCACCGGTTTGAAGTCGGAACCCAGAACAGCTGGGGGATCGCCGGCCTCCAGGCCGGGGCTGACTACATCCGGGAAAAAACCGTCAGCGCCATCCACCGGCACATCGGGAAGCTGACCGGGCTGGCGGTCGAGGAGCTGTCCCGGCTGGAATCAGTCGTCCTCTACCTCCCTTCCCCCGGGATCCATCATGGCGTTGTTTCCTTCAACCTTACCGGTCTCCCCCCGCGGGAGACGGCCAGCCTGCTCGACCGGGTTTACAACATCAAGGTCCGCGACGGCCTGCACTGCGCCCCGGAGGCGCACCGGGCGGTGGGCACCTTTCCCGAAGGCACCGTCCGGGCCAGCTTCGGGATCTTCAACACCGAGGAAGAAGTGAGCTACCTGGCCCAGGCACTCTCAGAGATTGCTCAATCCTTTAAAGGGAAATAACCACTAAGACACAAAACTAAATAACCACTAAGTCACAAAAAAACTGGATAACCACTAAGACACAAAAAAACTGGATAACCACTAAGACACAAAGACACTAAGAAAAGAATATAATTATGGGAGAGGCTTCCAGCCTCGATTATTAAGACTTTTTCGGATTTTCCATAATAGCAAGCAATACGAATGACGAAATCCGAATGACGAATGACGAATGAATGACTAAATTCGAATGACGAATACCAATTACGACACAACACCCACCAACTTGGATAAGATCATTTTGACATTAAGTCATTGAGCATTCTTTCGGATTTCGGGTTTCGGGTTTCGTCATTAGTAGCGCCGCAGGCGCTACCATAGTGTCTTGCTCCGCCCCGTAGCGAAGCTGTACGGGGGTGGTAATCAAAGGGGCCAAGGTAGCGGCCACAACCCATATCCAATCACATTCAATCGTCTGTTAAAAAAGGGCCGAGGGGGGGGAAGAATAGTTTTCTTGGTGTTTCTTGGTGTCTTAGTGTCTTGGTGGTTATTAAAGGGGGCGAGGTTGGGGGGAACATAAGTTTTCTTGGTGTTTCTTCGTGTCTTAGTGTCTTGGTGGTAGAAAAGCAGGGATAGGGGATAAGGGGTAAGGGGGGGAACATTAGTTTTCTTGGTGTTTCTTCGTGTCTTCGTGTCTTGGTGGTAATAAAAGGGGCCGAGGTTGGGGGAACATAAGTTTTCTTGGTGTTTTTGTTTTCGTGTCTTGGTGGTAATAAAAGGGGCCGAGGTTGGGGGAACATTAGTTTTCTTGGTGTTTCTTAGTGTCTTAGTGTCTTGGTGGTTATAAAAGGGGCCGAGGGGGGGGAACAAAAGTTTTCTTGGTGTTTCTTAGTGTCTTAGTGTCTTGGTGGTTATAAAAGGGGCCGAGGGGGGGGAACAAAAGTTTTCTTGGTGTTTCTTCGTGTCTTAGTGTCTTGGTGGTAATCAAGGGGCCGAGGTTGGGGGGAATAAAAATTATCTTCGTGCCTTAGTGGTTATCAAACATGAAATGGGAAAGAAAAAGCGGCATCATGCTGGCGCTGGACGTCGCCGACCGGGCGGCCGCCTTCGGCCTGCTTGACCGGGTGATCGGCGATATCGACGTCATCAAGTTCAACTACCCCCTGGTCCTCCGGGAGGGGCTTTCGATCATCACCGACGTGAAGGAACGGTACCGGAAGCCGATCCTGGCCGATTTCAAAGTCGCCGATGTTCCGGTGACCAATAACCCCATCATCCAGCTCTGCCGCGAGGCGGGCGCCGACGGGGTGATGGTCCAGGGGTTCATCGGGATCGACGCCATCCAGTCCGCGATCGAGACGGCCGGTGAAATGAAAGTCTTCGTCGTCACCCAGCTCACCAACCCCGGCGGTCTCGACTTCACCTCCCAGTTCACCGAGGAATTCGCCGGCCTGGCCCGGATGCTGGGGGCGGCCGGCGTCCAGGCGCCCGGGAACCGGCCCGACGTGGTGGCACGGGTCCGGGAGATCATCGGCCCCGATCTGTTGATTGTCTGCTGCGGGATCGGGGCCCAGGGGGGAGAGTTCGGGCGAGCGATCGAGGCCGGCGGCGACTTCGAGATCATCGGCCGCGCCATCCACCAGGCCGAAGACCCGGCCCGCGCCGTCAAAGAAATCAAAGCCGCCATCGCCCCCTTCTTACCACCAAGTCACAAAAATACTCAAAAAAATAACCACTAAGACACTTCAAAGGGAAATAACCACTAAGACACGAAGACACAAAAATACTAAATAACCACTAAGACACAAAGACACTAAAAATTGTGGGAGAGACTTCCAGTTCCGATTATTAAGACTTATTCGGATTTTCCATAATAGCAAACAATACGAATGACGAAATCCGAATGATGAATGACGAATGAATGACTAAATTCGAATGACGAATACCAGTACGACACAACACCCATCAACTTGGATAAGATCATTTTGACATTAAGTCATTGGACATTCTTTCGGATTTCGGGTTTCGGGTTTCGTCATTAGTAGCGCCGAAGGCGCTACCATAGTGTCTTAGTGTCTTGGTGGTTATAAAAAGGGACCGAGGGGGGGGACATAAGTTTTCTTGGTGTTCCTTCGTGTCTTAGTGTCTTGGTGGTTATAAAAAGGGGCCGAGGGGGGGGACAATAGTTTTCTTAGTGTCTTAGTATCTTGGTGGTAATCAAGGGGCCGAGGGGGGGGACAATAGTTTTCTTAGTGTCTTAGTATCTTGGTGGTAATCAAGGGGCCGAGGGGGGGGAACAAAAGTTTTCTTGGTGTTTCTTAGTGTCTTAGTGTCTTGGTGGTTATAAAAAGGGGCCGAGGGGGGGGAAACATTAGTTTTCTTGGTGTTTCTTAGTGTCTTGGTGTCTTGGTGGTTATAAAAAGGGGCCGAGGGGGGGGACAATAGTTTTCTTAGTGTCTTAGTATCTTGGTGGTAATCAAGGGGCCGAGGGGGGGGAACAAAAGTTTTCTTGGTGTTTCTTAGTGTCTTAGTGTCTTGGTGATTATAAAAGGGGCCGGGGGGGGTTAGTGTCTTGGTGGTGAAAATACAGGATTTAAATCTAAGCATTCACGAATACTGCCACGAGGACAGCACGGTCACCGTTCAGGGGAGCGCCGGCCGGCTGCTCGATCTCCCGCCACTGGCGGAGAAGGCCCGGAAGATCACCGAGAAAGTCATGCTCATGGACCGGCTGGGGGTGCTGTATCTGACGCTGGGCGGGATCACCGTCCACATCCACGACAACGGCGAGATCGTCGTCAACCGGGTCGCTTCGGTCGAAGAAGCGGAGGCAATTCTCGCCGGACTTTTTACATGATTGGAGACCAGAAAATAATCGCCGTTTTCGGGAGCGCGGTAACCGGGAAGGATACCCCCGAATATCGCGCCGCCGTCAAAATCGGCCGGATCATCGGGGAGGCGGGGTGGCATCTCCTCTGCGGCGGCTACGGGGGAACCATGGAGGCGCTCTGCCGGGGCTGCCGGGACGGCGGGGGGAAATGCCACGGGATCGGGCTGCAGCATTTCACCATGCCGCCCAACCACTACGTCAACGAGTTCGTGATGGCGAAGACGCTGGGTACCCGGCTCGACCACTTCGCTGAGCACGCCGATCTGTTTCTGGCCCTGGAGGGAGGGATCGGCACCGTCACCGAGGTCATGTTCGTCTGGGACCTGCTGAAAAGCGGGCAGATCAGCGATATCTCCGTGCTCCTCTACGGGAAAGGCTGGCAGGAATTTCTCAACAATCTCCGCCGGGATTTCATCATCGACCGGACCAACTTTCGCCATCTCCGCCTTATCTCCTCGCCGGAAGAATTAGGGGAAGCATTGGAGGGCAAGAGAACCCCAACGGGGTTTAACGTTTAAACCCGGGGTGAAACCCCGGGATACATGTCCCATCTTCCCACCAAAAACGAACCCCAACGGGGTTCAACATCCGAATCGATGAACGTTGCACCCCTTCAGGGTGCGGGGGGTTTGGGTGAGACTGTCTATATCCCCGGGTGGAACCCGGGGCTGAAATGTTGGACCCCTTCGGGGTCCGGATAGGAGAACCCCAACGGGGTTTAACGTTTAAGCCCGGGTAAGAAATGGGGTGGGACCTGGTTTCACGGCTCCCGGTCGGGCGGCACAACGGTGAACCGGTCGCGGATCTCTTCCGCGATGGAACGGGGACGGCCGGTCTTCGCGTCCGCGAAGACCCAGTCCGTCTCGGCCCGGGCCAGGACGACACCGTCCTTCGGGCGGATAAATTTATATTTCCGCAATGAGCGGACCCGGCTCATCTCCGATACCCAGGTCAGACCCACGATCTCGTCGCCGAGGAAAGCGGGCCGGTCATAGACGATCCGGTGTTCGCGGACAAACCAGGTGGCTCCGAGCCGTTGCAGGACCGGCCCGCATCCCACGGCGTTGGAGTGCATGATCGCGATCTGCTGCATCCAGCGAACGTACTCGACGTTGTTGACGTGATGGTTGCTGTCAAGCAGCTCCGCCGTCACGGTTATCTCATGTCTTAATACAGCGATCATGCCCGGGATTCCTTTTCACCACGAAGGACACGAAGGAATGAGAAGATCTGAATAGTCAAACAATGGAGATCAGGTAATCAGGAAATCAGTTGGCAGGTTATCAGGTTAACAGGATAGCAGGATGCCAGGCCACGGACACCTGATCCTCTGATTTTCTGATCCTCTTCCCACTGATAACCTGCTCTCCTGATCCACTTCATATCAATGCCCTATCTTTCTTGGTTTAAATTCATCCCGCGTCAGATATAACGAGGAAAAGGGCATAAGACTTATTCGAAGACTTCCAGCTCGGGATGGCGTTTGGCTTCCTCGATGATCGGGCCCCGCGCCCCGAAGCCCACGCCGAGACTGCTGCCCCGAATGACCAGGAGCCGGCCGCCGGGACGGACGCCGTACGCCGTCAGCGCCCGGCCGGGGAGAACAAAGCGTCCGTTGACGACCGTGACCGGGCAGAACGATCTCCC
This sequence comes from uncultured bacterium, assembly GCA_963822585.1. Taxonomy (GTDB): domain Bacteria; phylum Auribacterota; class Erginobacteria; order Erginobacterales; family Erginobacteraceae; genus CAWGIE01. The sequence goes on along the minus strand of CAWGIE010000035.1, from coordinate 214,779 downwards.
CCGGACTGTAACAACCCGTTCCGCGGACTCACCGCGACCGGTTGGTTCCGGCCACTCCTTCATGGCCGCGCCCAGGGGTGATTTCAGCAGAGAATCCCTCTTGCAGAGGCTGAAACCCCCCGAAGTTTTACTGCCGGAGATCAAGATGGCGTTCTCCGTCTTTCCCAAGCGATACTCCGCGACCGCCTCCGGCGGGATGACCACTCCGCCGGCGCCGTCAACCTTCGACCAGCCGAATACGTGCTTCCCTCCCTTGACCAACTGCGGCATACGGCACCTCCTGAAATAACGAGGACTAAATAGGTTGTCCGATAAACCCGATTTTGGTAGTCGCAGGTTTTAACCTGCGTGATAACGGATGACAATTATTGCACAGGCAAATAACAACGCACCTTAAAAGGTGCGGCTACCCTATAGGTCAAACAAAATCGGGTTGTCCGGACGGCATCTAACGGGCGCGGGCGGCGAAAAAAATCAATTCTTCCCGCCGTAAAAACGCGAGGGCCCCTTTAAAACTCCCCATTCGCATTCCTGGAAGAGCTCCCGGCAACCGGGCACCGTCATTCCGCGGCCCTCCTCCGTCTTTTCTTCGGTGTCCCGCGGGTTGGCGCCCACTTCCGCCCAGAAGAGATTCGCCCCGGCCAGCGCTCCCAGGGTGCAGGGCTCGTGGGTGCAGTTGCCGATCACCGAACGGGGCATCCCCAGGCGGGTGACGGCGACGATCTGCGCCATTCGCAGCTCGCTGATCATCCCCCGGGCGCTGATCTTCGAGCCGGGGATGGTGATCCGGCGGCCGGCGCCGCTGTAGGCGGGCGCGATCGAGGCCGTGAACAAGATCATCTCCGCCAGTTCTTCGGCGGCATGTTCGGGACCCACCGGCTCGACGCAGGTGCCGACCCGCAGCCCGGCCTCCTGGAAGTTCCGGATGCTTCGTTGGCGTTTTTCCGGGGAGATGCCGGAGTCTATCCCCTCCCGCAACCGCAGGGCGTGATAGACGCCGGAGAAGCCGGCCGCTTTCACCTGCCGGGCGTTTTCCAGAGACTGGTCGCCGACATTGGCCACCATGATCGTCTCCGGCTTCAGGACATTGCGCACTTCCCGGGCGATCTCCAGAAAGAGTCCGAAAGGATAATGGGCGGTGGTCATGATAAAGACGGCGTTAGCCCCGTCGCTCTCGAATTGCCGGGCATAGGCGACCGCCGCCGCGGGGGTAATGCGGATCTCCTCGGAAAAAATACCGTTCACCCGGGCGAAGGCGCAGAAAGCGCAGTTGCCGTCGCAAGGCGCCAGGTTGAGGGCGAATTGAGCGTGAACCTCGGCCCGGTTTCCGGTCAGTTCTTTCGATATCCGGTTGGCCTCCGCCATCAGCCGGTAGGACTCCGGCGAATCGGGGGCGAAGTTCAGCATCCGCACCAGTTCGGCTTTGCTGAATATTTCTCCATCCCGGGATTTTTTAATCAGATCGTCTATCTTCACGGTTTTCTTCCATTTTTTTACGGGGAATAAGGTAATCAATTTTGCAAGAATCGACCAAGGAATAAAACAACAATTATTAATGATTCTCTGACACAAAATGGAAGAGAAACTTAAAAATCGATGTCCCTGCCGCCCGAACCGGCTCTCCCTTCTCCGGAAAGGAAACGAGCTCCCGCCCGGAGAAACCGGGCAAGGAGCTCGCGTTCGTCCAATCGCCGCTTGGCGGTTCGTTCCCTATGCCGCGTTCAGATCCCCAGCGCCTTGAGCGCGGCCAGGACGTCCTCGTCTCCGCCCGCCGGGGGAGACCAGTCGACCTGGATACACTTGTATTCGGCGTCGTCCAGGGCTTCTTTGAAAGAAACCAGGCCGATATTGATCGCTTTAAATTCCTGTTCGAAGAGACCGTTCAAGATCATTGTTTTCCTCCCAGAATCTTTATAACCGCAACCGTCAGCTCGCTGGCCGCCGCGTTGGTGGGCATCACGATGACCCCCGCTTCCTTCAGTTCTTTCTCTACCTTTTTGCGGTCCTGCGGGTCCTGATAGGTCCCGGTAATCGAGCAGACAACCGCCAGCTGCCGTCCCGCCTGTTCCGCGATCTTTTTCGCTTCCTTGATGGCGGGGGCGAGTTCCTCGCCGGGGACCATGTTCGATCCGTACCCGAGAACCACGTCCAGCAAAATGACGGCGGTCTCGGGGTCTTTCGCCTCCTCCACGATCCGCTTCTTCCTGAGCAGGAAATCGATCATCGGGTGGGGGCGGCCGACCGTGAACTCGTCCTCGCCCAGGTCGACGACCGTGTTCTCCCGGCTTTTCCAGATATCGTCCAGTTTGAAGGCGGGATCGATCGGCGACGGGCTGTAGACCGGGCCGATCGCGTCCTTGAACATCAACTGGGTCTCGTCGCAGAGGGTCCCCCCGCTGAAGAGGCCCCGCAGGTACTTCTGCCCCGCCTTCATCCCGGCGGCGATTTCGGCGGCCTGTTTCTTGATCTCCTCGCTCCGGACCGCCAGCCGGGCCGGGATGCCCTCGGGAGACTCCCCTTTTGAAAGGGCGACCGCGATCAGGCCCGCCCGTTCCAGGTCCCGGGCGGCCTTCGCCCCCGCCGCGTCCATCACCCGGGGATCGCCGCCGATCAGGATCGCCACCACGGGCTTCTTGATGTTCTTGATCGCCTTCGCCACCTTCTCCAACACCTCGGGAGCGGGCGGCTTGGAGACCAGCACCAGGACCTCGGTCGCCTCGTCCGCCTCCAGGGCCTTGATCCCCTCCAGAAACATGATCCCCCCGATGTCCTTCTTGACGTCGCGGCCGCCGGTCCCGATCGCCTGGGAGATGCCGGCGCCGTTATTGCCGATAATGCAGCTCACCTCCTGCAGCCCCGTGCCCGAGGCGGCCACGATCCCGATGTTGCCGCGCTTGACCACGTTGGCGAAGCAGAGGGGAGCGCCGTTGATGATGGCGGTGCCGCAATCCGGCCCCATGACGAGGAGGCCTTTCTTGCGCCCGTATTCCTTCAGCTCTTTTTCCTTTTCGATCGAGACGTTGTCCGAGAAGAGCATCACGTGCAGCCCTTTTTCCAGCGCCTCCATCGCCACGTCAGCGGCGTAACGTCCCGCCACCGAGATAATGACCATGTTGGCGTCGGGGACCTGGTCGAGGGCGCCCTCGATGCTCTTGGGCAGGTGCTTGCCCGAGGAGGCCTTCTTCTGCTTGCTCTCCACCAGCAGCTCCTCCGCCCGGGTCATGACCTCGTCCACCTTCGCCTCGTCGGCGGCTTTGCCGACGATCAGCAGGTCGGTGTCGTTGGCGTCCTTGAATTCGTCGAGGAGCATCCCCGACGCTTCCAGGATCTGCTTGTTCTCTTCCGTGCCCATGACCACGGTGGCATCCTCGACCCCTTCCATCTCGGTCAGGGTGCGGGCGACCAGCATCAGGGTCACCGAGTCGAAATACTCACCGGTTTTTTTGATGCCTTTGACAGCCATAGAAACCCCCTTTTTAAATAATTTTCACCACCAAGACACTATCCCCTCCCTCGCCCCCTTTAATAACCACCAAGACACTAAGACACGAAGAAACACCAAGAAAACTAATGTTCCCCTCCCTCGGCCCCTTTGATTACCACCAAGACACTAAGACACGAAGATAAATATATGGTGTTATATTGCCGGGGCATTGAACGTTGAGCGTTGGACGTTCGGCGTTCGACGTTCGACGTTCGATGTTCCGCTTTTCATGCCCCTTATCCCTGCTTTTCTGTCAGGCCCCAGTATAGCAAAGAAGGTTTTTCATGGTTAATAAAAAACCAACGCCCATGTCACTCCCCGACTTTCCCCCAGCGCGACGAGTTTCTCCGTCGCGCGTCGAATGTCATCGGCATCCTCCTGAAGCAATGCTCCTACCAATTCCTTGAACCCGGCGAAGAGGAACCCGTCCGCGGCCAGTGTGATAAACGAGTTCGAGAGCAGGTTGCCCGACCGGGCGGCAGCGGCGATCTCTCTTCTCAATCCTGAACGGTTGATCCCGTCCAGAGATTCCAGGAGATTGAAGGCGGCCAGGAGCCCGGCAATGTAATCGTCCCCGCTTGGTGTCAGGCCAACCGAGTCCCTTCAGTTTCCTGATCCCGGACAGCAATCCCGGGGGATCTTTGTGGGTGATGGCGGTGACTGCTTCCTCGATTCTCCTCACAAACTCGCGCTCAGACTTCGTGGTAAAATACCTTTTACGCGCCGGATCGATGAGAAGGCCGCTTTTGGGGGAGAAGACTCCCAGATCCTTTTGCAAGACCTCCAGATTTTGAGTCAGTCGAGCAGGGGTAAGATCGTCCACTTCCAGTCGGGAACTGAAGATGTCCGCCCTCTCCCGGGAAAATGCCTGCTCGTCGAGATAAATCGCGCGGTCGTCAATGCGCAGGTCGTTGAGCCGCTGAAGATCGATCCCCCGGAGGACAATGTTGACCGGTCCCCTTCCCACCTCCTCGGTCACCACCGAAACCAGCCGCTCCCCGTGGACAAAATTGACGACTCTCTTAAACCGGGAGTGAACCCAGTACTCCCCCGGAAACACCCCATCCCCCATACTGACGATTACTTCTTCTTTTTTTGCACCAAGACACCAGTAATAATAACCACCAAGACACTAAAAAAAACAAATAACCACCAAGACACGAAGACACGAAGAAAAACTATAGGATAATTCGGACAATGCCGTCTTTAATCACGGGGACATTGAAATTAATGAGAAAGCCCAATCGTTTCTTCATCAGCTTGAAATGACTCAGCAATTGCGCTTTCCAAACGGGAAATATTTTTTCCACCGACTTTAATTCGCAGATAACCAGATCCTCCACCAGAACATCCAATCGCAATCCTTCATCAAAGACAAGGTTATCATACTGAATGGGGACCGTGGCTTGGCGCTCATAACGAAGTCCCCGTTAGCAAGTTCGTGACAGAAGCAAACCTCGTAAACTTTCTCCAACAAACCAGGGCCCAAAGCCTTGTGCACCGCATAGGCGGCATCAACAATCTCCCTGGCAATGCGCTCTTCTTCTTCGGATAAAGCCGAAAAACTCATTTTAATATCCCCTATTTTCTTGGTGTCTTTGTGTCTTGGTGGTTATTGAGTTTTTATCTTAGTGTTTCTTGGTGTCTTTGTGTCTTGGTGGTTTTAAGTTTTTATCTTAGTGTTTCTTGGTGTCTTTGTGTCTTGGTGTTTTGAGTTTTTATCTTGGTGTTTCTTCGTGTCTTTGTGTCTTGGTGGTTATTAAGTTTTTGTCTTAGTGTTTCTTGGTGTCTTTGTGTCTTGGTGGTTTTGAGTTTTTATCTTGGTGTTTCTTGGTGTCTTTGTGTCTTGGTGGTTGGTGTTTTTGTCTTAGTGTTTCTTGGTGTCTTTGTGTCTTGGTGGTTTTGGGTTTTTGGCTTTGTTTCTTGGTGTCTTTGTGTCTTGGTGGTTATTGAGTTTTTGTCTTAGTGTTTCTTCGTGTCTTTGTGTCTTAGTGGTTATTAAGTTTTTATCTTCGTGGTTATTTTTTATGTCTGAGTTTCGCACTCATCCAGATCGCGTAGACGGCAAAGGAGATGAAGAAGCCGCTGAACCAGGCATAGAGATAGAAGGTCTTGAAAAACTGGGGGACAATGGCCGCGAACGTCTGCGGAGCGATCTCGGCCATAAAACCCGGGATATTGGGGAGCACCCCCAGAATGAAGGAGATGATCCCAACCCAGTTGAAGCCGCCGGAAAACGTGTAGGGTCCGTCTTCGGCGTAGAGGCCGGCCAGGTCAAGCCGGCGCCGCCGGACGACGTAGAAGTCGGCGATCATCACCCCGGCCACGCCGCCCATCAGCGCCGAGTAACCGATCAGCCAGGTAAAGATAAATTTCCCGGCCGTCGCCAGCAGTTTCCAGGGCATCATCACGATCCCGATCACGCCGGTGATCAATCCTCCCATCCGGAAGGATATCTTGTGGGGGGCGATATTGGAAAAACCGTTGGCCGGGGCCACCACGTTGGCCGCGATGTTGGTAGTCAGGGTGGCAATGGCGAGGACCCCCATCGAGAGCACGACCATCCAGGGAATCTTGAAGTGGGCAAGCAGTGCCACCGGGTCCCAGGGGGCGTCCTCCTGAGTCAGGATGTTGGGAAAAGCGATCAGGGCGGCGCAGGTCGCGACCACGCCCACGAAAGCGTACAGGGTCATCGTGGTGGGGAGACCGATCGCCTGGCCGATTATCTGGTCCTTCTGGGATTTGGCGTACCGGGTAAAGTCGGGGATGTTCAGCGAGAGGGTGGCCCAGTAACCGACCATGGCGGTAAGCGCGGGGAAGAACGCGATAAAGAGCCAGGGCCCCGCGGGGCCTCTCTCCTCCCGGTGGGCCGACGCCAGCACGATGGCGGCGGCGTCCGGATCTTTGACGCTTCCCAGTTGCGCCCCGACGGTGACCTCCGAGGCATCCTCCCTCCAGTCGACGCTGAATTCGGGCCGGAACGGTTCCCACTCCTTATCGGCCAGGGCCTGGGCGACGGCGGATTGGTTCGCCTTCCCCGGGAGAACGACGACTTTCATCCTTTCGACCCGGTATGCACCGTCTTTTTCCCGCAACGGATCCAGGATGACTTTCACGGAAGTATCTCCCTTGGTCAGGGTCATGGTCGGCTGGAGAAAGAGTTTCGAATTCTTCAACACCGCGGCCAGACCCCCGCCCGTATGAATCGCCCAGACGAAGAGCGCGACCCCGACCAGGATCAGGGCCGGGGCGGAGAGGGACTCGAACCACTTGATCGATTCCACGCCCCGCAAAACGATGATCATGTGCAGCGCCCAGAAGAAGAGAAAGCAGAGGAGCTGTCCGCCGTTAATCCCGACAAAGGTCGCTTGCAGACCGGGCCAGAGGTTGTTGAGATTGGGGAGGAAGATCAACGCGAGCGTATAGATGGCAAAACCGCCGATCCAGACCTGGATCCCGAACCACCCGCAGGCTACCAGCCCGCGAAGAATGGAAGGGATCTGGGCGCCCCGGGTCCCGAATGAAGACCGGATCAGAACCGGAAAGGGTATCCCGTACTTGGTGCCGGGGATGGCGTTCAGGCACATGGGGACGAGAACGATGGCGTTCCCGAGCAGGATCGCCCAGAGGGCCTGGACCCAGTTCAGCCCCGTCTTCATCAGGCTGGCCGCCAGCATGTAGGTGGGGATGCAGACGCTGATCCCCACCCAGAGCGAGGCGATGTTCCAGGTGTTCCAGGTCCGCTCCCTGACCGGGACCGGGAGTATATCTTCGTTGGCCAGGGGTGACGCGGAGACATCGACGGTCAGCTCGTACATTCCGTGCAGCTCCCGCTCGGTGGCGGGTGCTCCCTGATTGGAACTCCGGTTAATGTCGGGGGCATATTCTTTTTGTTCGGTCATGTCGGCTCCCTCCCTTGATAATTTTACTTCATATTAAATGAGCGCCTCCGGCGCACCTGGGATTCGGGCAACGGTAACGAGGCCCGTTTCGTCTGCCGGTTACGGTTACGTGCGCCAGGCGAGGCAGCCGTTGCCCTAACCCTCACCGATACGGGCATCGTAACCCTTACCGTCACCTTTTATTAGTGTGAGCTGGAGGCTCGCCCCGATGGCAGCCTAAAGGCTACCGCTACGACCTTTATGAAAATCTTCAATTTAAAAAAGCCTCCGATTACCTTAATAAAAACCATCCGGGAAGTCAACCGAACGCGCCGGTGCCGAATAATTTTTCGCGGGAAAAATCGCATTCCCGTTGACAATCAGAAAATTAATTTGTATCTTAATTCCCGCAGCAATAATTTCCCTAAATAATTATTTGCCACCAAGGGACAAAGTCACCAAGAAAGGAGTTCAGATTATCCGGGAATCAGTTAGGAGGTTATCAGGTTAACGGGATATCAGGCCCTTGGTACCGGTCACCTGATCTCCTGATTTCCTGGTTTTCTGCCCACTGATAACCTGATTTCCCGATATACTTTCTTGGTGTCTTGGTGGCAAAACTTACGAGCTAAGCGTGTTAATTTATAAGGAGGTGTATGATGGTAGATATCGCTAAAGCCAATGAACAGGCGCTGAAGAAGCTGTTGGAAGCGCGACCCTTCTGGGTCGACATCCAGCCGGCGATCGACTGCGTCCCCGGGATGAAGAAGAACCTCATCCTTCATGCCGGCCCCCCGGTGACCTGGGACCGGATGTGCGGCCCCCAGCGGGGAGCCGTCATCGGAGCCCTGATCTACGAAGGGATGGCCAAAAATCCCGAGGAAGCGGAGAAACTGGCCGCCTCCGGAGAGATCGAGTACGACCCCTGTCATCATCACGATACCGTCGGGCCGATGGCCGGGATCGTCTGCGCCTCGATGCCGATGATCGTGACCGAGGACGAGGTCACCGGCAAACGGGCGTATCAAAGCCTCAACGAGGGCATCGGCAAGGTGCTCCGAATGGGGGCCTACGATGACGAGGTCATCGAACGGCTGAAGTGGATGGAAAAGGTGCTGGGACCGGTTTACCAGAAGGCGATCCGCAAGGCCGGCAAGATCGACCTCAAGAATATCATGGCCCAGGCCATCCAGATGGGCGATGAACTCCATAACCGGAGCCGGGCGGCATCCTACATCCTCTTTACCAAAACCGCCCCCTATATCCTGGAGACCCTGGATCAGAAGAAACTCCCGGAGACCATCGAGGCCCTGAAATTCATGGAGGCCAACATCCACACCTTCCTCGGCTTCGCCATGACCAGCGCCAAGGTCAGCCTGATGGCGGCCGAGAACATCGAGGGCAGCTCGATGGTCACGGTGATGGCCCGCAACGGCACCGACTGGGGGATCCAGATCAGCGGCCTGGGCACGCAGTGGTTCACCTGCCAATCGCCGATACCGGAAGTGCTCCTCTTCCCCGGCTTCACCAAGGATGACGTAGGGCGCGATATCGGCGACTCCGCCATCATGGAGACTTACGGGATCGGGGGGTGCGCTTTGGCCGCCTCGCCGGCGATCGTCCAGTTCGTCGGCGGCACCTATGACCTGGCGGTCTCCAAGACCATGGACATGTACGAGATCACCCTGGGGGAGAACAACATCTACCAGATCCCCTCGCTGGACTTCCGGGGGTCTCCCACCGGGATCGACATCATCAAGGTGGTCCAGAAGAACCTGCCCCCCTTCATCGACACCGGCGTCGCCCACAAGGACCCCGGCGTCGGCCAGGTGGGAGCCGGCCTCTGCGACGCCCCCATGGATGTTTTCAAGAAAGCCGTGGTGGCCTTTTCCAAAAAATACGCTAAATAAATCTAACCACCAAGACACTAAAAAGATAACCACTAAGACACAAGAGACTTATAACCACTAAGACACAAAGACACTAAGAAGGAATAAGAATAAAATAACCTGTTTCGGAGAGGGAAGGAGATCAGGTCATCCGGGAATCAGATGGAAGGTTATCAGGCTAACAGAATATCAGGCCCTGGCACCGGCCACATGATATCCTGATTTTCTGATTTTCTACCCACAGATATCCTGATTTTCTGATATTCATCTTTCAACATTTTTTTCTTCGTGTCTTAGTGTCTTAGTGGTTATTAAATCGTGTCTTGGTGGTAAAAAAAGGAGGTAGTTATGAGCAAGGGTATTATTGAAATTTTGAAAAAAGCCAAGTGGTTCGACCTGACCCAGGCGCTGAGCATCTTCACGCCGCCCTGGCCGGGGGAGATGCCGCTGCAGATCCAGTTCTTCAAGCGGCTGACCGGATCGTTTATCGGCGGCGCCGGCGCCAACGGCCAGCTGATCGAGTGGTCCAACAACACCGGGACCCACCTGGTCGGCCCCACCGCCTTCCATTCCGGGATGCGGTCGATCAACGACATCCCGCTGGAGGACGTCTGCGGCGAGGGCGTGGTGGTCGATATCTCCAAGGAGGTCTCCGACTACAGCCTCTACACCCCGGAGATGATCGAGAGCAAGGTGAAGATCAAGGAAGGCGACATCCTGATCATCAACACCGGCTATCACAAGTTCGGCTATGATCAGCCGGACGTCAAAAACCGGAATGCCCAGGGCGGGATCGAGAACAAGGAGTTCGGCTACCTGGTCCGCCATCCGGGTCCGGGGCCGGGTTTCTTCGAGTGGGCGATGAAGAAGAAGATCAAACTGATCGGCGTCGACTGCGGCTGCGCCGAGCACCCGATGAACACCAACATCCGCTACATGCACGAACGGGAATTCCAGAAAGCCGAAGCCAAGCTGAAGAAGGACTACGGGAAAACCTGGGACGAGATGTTCCCGCCCGACAAGTACTACAAGCTGACCCACCAGACGATGCCCAAGGCCGGGCTGCTCCTGGCGGAATCGCTGGGCGGCGAGATCAAAAAGCTGAAAAACCAGCGGGCCTGGATCATGGTCCACCCGATCCCCTTCTGCGAGGTCGAGTCGGCCTGGGCGAGAGTGGTGGCCATCCAGCCGCCCAAGGGGATGAGCGACAAGCTCTTCTTCGCCCGGATGAAACGGGAGAAGATGTACGACATGTCGATCCCCTTCAGCGTCCAGACGCCCCAGTGGGCCAACTACATCCCGCTGATCGTCCAGTACACCAAGCGGGTCGGGGGCCAGTATTTCGGCCTCGGGCGGAACAACGCCCACTGCAAGGCCAGCTTCCACCTCAGCTGCCACATGGACGGCGAGAAGCACTTCCACATGGGCGGAAAGACGATCGGCCAGACCCCGATGGACGTCTGGATCGGAGCCGGCGCGGTCGCCGACATCTCCAAAATGGTCAGCGACACCAGCGTCTATACCCCGGCCATGGTCGAAAAGGTGGTCAATGTCAAGAAGGGCGACATCCTGATCATCAAGACCGGGTACTACAAATACGGCTGGATCAGTCCGGATTCAGACGAGTTCCGCTACATGATTCGCCACCCGGGTCCGTCTCCGGACTTCGCCGATTGGTGCATCAAGAAGGATATCAAGTGGCTGGGGATCGACTGCGTGGCCATGGAGCACCCGATGAACACCATTCAGCGGAACTGGCATCCCAAGACCTTCGCCGAGGCCGACCGGAAGCTGAAAGAGGCCTTCGGAAAGTCCTGGGACGAGATGTACCCGCTGGACAAGTTCTATCAGGACATGCACCTGAACCTCTTCCCCAAGGGGATCATCCACGCCGAGAACCTGGGGAAAGAGATCGCCGATATGAAGAGCGGACGCTACTTCATCGGCTGTTTCATCCAGAAAGGCATGGAGCTCGCCTCCTGCTGGGCCCGCTTCGTCGCCTGGAAGGAGTAATTGAAAACGGTAATCGGTAACCGGTAAACGGCAATCAGTTACCGGTTCGAAAAAGAGCGGGCCGGGGTTTCCCGGCCCGCTCTTTTTCGTTCAGACCCCTCGGGGACTTTAACGCCTAAACCGAGGCAAAAATGTTGCACCCTTACAGGGTGCGTGGGGGGTTCGAGGTTACGGCTATTATCCCCGGGTGGAACCCGGGGCTATAATGTGGGACCCCTTCGGGGTCCATGTTTGGTTGGAGGTGGGACGGGTAGTACCTCCGGGTGGAACCCGGGGCTGGAATGTAGGACCCCTTCGGGGTCCGGGGTGGAACCCCAACGGGGTTCAACGTTTCAACCCAGGGTGAAACCCTGGGAGAAGAAGAACCCCAACGGGGTTCAACATTTAAGCCCAGGGAGAATCCCTGGGTTCCCGGGGCACAACCTTGGGAAGGAAAGAACCCCAACGGGGTTCAACATTTAAGCCCAGGGAGAATCCCTGGGTTCCCGGGGCACAACCTTGGGAAGGAAAGAACCCCAACGGGGTTCAACATTTAAGCCCAGGGAGAATCCCTGGGTTCCCGGGGCGCAACCTTGGGAAGGAAAGAACCCCAACGGGGTTCAACATTTAAGCCCAGGGAGAATCCCTGGGTTCCCGGGGTGGAACCCCGGGAAATACACCCGAATACCCCACATCAAATGAACCCCAACGGGGTTCAACGTCATTGAATGAAGGAGTCAGATAATGCCCCAATCATTAGCCCGTATATCCATGCATCTGATCTTCAGCACTAAAAATCGCCGCCGGGTTTTTCGATTAGCCCAAAATGAGAGATGGGGTTGCAGCCTACTTCACCGGTATCCTGAAAAACCAGGATTGCTCGCTGATGCGGATCGGGGTGGTGACCGATCATGTACATATCCTTTATTCACAATCTCGAACCAAGACTATCTCCGACGTGGTGGCGACGGTGAAACGGGAAAGCAGTTCCTGGATAAAAAAACAGGACATGGGCACGTATGAACCCTGATTTCGCCCAGTTTCATTGGCAAAATGGATACGGAATATTTTCGGTGAGCGAGTCTCGGACGTGAAGGATTTGGTGGAATATATCGATAACCAGATGGAGCATCATAAACGCGTGATCTTTTCAGGATGAGTACCGGGCCTTTTTGAAACACCACAATATTTCATTTGACGAACGATATGTTTGGGAATGATGTTGCATCGCCGATGACTGGGCGGCGTGGATGTTGCACCCCTTCAGGGTGCGGGGGTTTGGGGGTGACGGTATATATATCCCCGGGTGGAACCCGGGGCTAAAATGTAGGACCCCGTTGGGGTCCGGGAAAAAGAACCCCAACGGGGTTCAACGTTTAAGCCCAGGGAGAATCCCTGGGTTCCAAGAGAGAATCCCCGAGATGAAAAGAACCCCAACGGGGTTCAACGTTTCAACCCATGGTGAAACCCTGGGACAAATAGAATACCCCGCCCCCGAAAATGAACCCCAACGGGGTTCAACATCAAAATCGAAAGTTTGGATGTTGCACCCCTTCAGGGTGCGGGGGTTTGGGGGTGACGGTATATATATCCCCGGGTGGAACCCGGGGCTAAAATGTAGGACCCCGTTGGGGTCCGGGAAAAAGAACCCCAACGGGGTTCAACGTTTAAGCCCAGGGAGAATCCCTGGGTTCCAAGAGAGAATCCCCGAGATGAAAAGAACCCCAACGGGGTTCAACATTTAAGCCCAGGGAGAATCCCTGGGTTCCCGGGGCGAAACCCTGGGATAAAAAGAACCCCAACGGGGTTCAACGTTTCAACCCAGGGTGAAACCCTGGGACAAATAGAATACCCCGCCCCCGAAAATGAACCCCAACGGGGTTCAACATTTCAGCCCAGGGTAAAACCCTGGGTTCCCGGGGTGAAACCCCGGAAAAGGCAAAGTCTTATTGCGGGCATCCAGACTTTGTGGTAAAAATTCAATCAATGTCCGAACCATTATATATATATCCCGTTAAAATATTTACTCCGTAGAAATTTTAGGAGGCGAAAATGGCAATAGCACTCGAGTTTGAATATTACAAACCCACTTCCCTCGGCAAGGCCGTGGAGCTGAAGAATAAATTCGGCGCCAGGGCCCGTTTTTTAGCCGGCGGTACCGACCTGATCAACAACCTCAGCGAAGAAGCGGTCCGGCCGGAGGCGGTCATCGACCTGAAAGGGATCAAGGCCTTAAAACGGCTGGAGCTGGAAAAGGACGGCTTGTTTCTGGGGGCCCTGGTTACCTTCAGCGACCTGATCAATTCCAAGGTTGTCAAGAAACACTACCCCCTCCTCTGGGAAGCGGCCGGTGAAGTGGCCTCCGGGGGTGTCCGGAATCGGGCCACGATAGTCGGGAATATCTGCTCCTGCGTCCCCTGCATGGACAGCGCGCCCGCCCTGGTGGCGTACGACGCGGCGGCGATCATCCGCTCCCCGGAAGGCGAGAGGATTTGCCCGGCCGAAGATTTCTTTCTCGGCCCGCGCAAGACCTGCCTTGGCGACGCCGAACTGCTGGTCGGTCTCAAGCTTCCTCTCCCCAAGAAACACGGGGCCTGTTACCTGAAGCAGAAGAGATACCGGGGCGAGGACCTGGCCCAGTCGAACGTGGGGGTGCTGGCCCTCCCCCGCAACGACTACCGGATCGTTTTCGGCTCCGTCGGTCCGACCCCGATCCGCTCCGAAAAGATCGAGAAGCTGCTGCGGGGGAAGAAACTCACCCCCGCTTTAATCACCCGGGCCAAGAATATGGTCGAGGGGGAGATCGCCCCGATCGCCGATATCCGTTCCAGCAAGGAGTATCGCCTGATCATGGTCAAGGTAATGCTGGAGAGAGCGCTGCAAGCAGCCGCCGCCCGCCTGAAGGGCGACGGGCCGAAATACGGAACCAGCATAATTTAAAACGAGACTGAATTAACCACGAAGGACACGAAGAACACGAAGAAATAAATAGCTGAAAAGAATCATTCATTGTTTTTATAAACTCCTTCATGTTCTTCATGTCCTTCATGGTTATAAAAGGGGGCCCGGCGGGGGAACAATCAGTGTAATCTGTGAAATCTGTGGATTCAAAAGGGGCCGAGGGGGGGCCACGAATCTTATTCAATCACATTCAATCGTCTGTTTAATAAAGGGGCCGAGGCGGAGGGAACTTTAATTTTCTTGGTGTTTCTTGGTGCCTTGGTGTCTTGGTGGCAAATAAGGGGGCGAGGTAGAGGGAAGCAAAGCTTATCCAATCACATTCAATCGTCTGTTTAATAAAGGGGCCGAGGGGGGGAGCTATAATATAGTATATTAATCATCTGTTTATTCAGGAGGAATGATGAAAAAAACCATTACACTCACTCTCAATGGAAGTGCCGGTCCGTCGACGTGGAACCGAACGATATCCTTCTCGACGTCATCCGGGAGAAGCTGGGCGTCAAGAGCCCGAAATACGGCTGCGGGAAGGGGGACTGCGGGACCTGCACGGTGCTGCTGAACGGCGAGCCGGTCAGAAGCTGCATCATCCTGGCCATCGAGGCCGACGGCCAGAAGATAACCACCGTCGAGGGGATCATGAAGGGCGGACGACCACGCCCGCTCCAGGATTCCTTTATCGAAGCACAACTCGTTCCAGTGCGGCTACTGCGCGCCCGGGATGATCCTGACCGCCACCGCCTTTTTGAAGAAGAATCCCAAGCCGACCCGGGAGGAAGTCCAGGAGGCGATCGCCGGCAACCTCTGCCGCTGCACCGGCTACACCGCCATCATCGACGCCATCATGGAAGTGGCGAAAAAATAGTTAATTTCACCATGAAGTACATGAAGAACATGAAGGGGAAGATTTTTAACGACTGACGAAGCTCGAATGACGAATGACGAATGACGAATGAATATCTAAATCAGAATGACGAATATTGACACGGCATAACACCTACCAACTTTAAGAAGAACATTTTGACATTAAGTCATTGGCCATTCTTTCGGCGTTTCGGGTTTCGAATTTCTGGTTTCGAGTTTCGAATTTCTGGTTTCGAGTTTCGGATTTCAAAACTTCATATTTATATCGCTCATACATTAAGATCCAGACTTGGAGGAGATTATGGAACAAACAAAAGTAGTTGGTCATTCATACCCTCGTATTGACGGAAGGGAGAAGGTCACCGGCGCCGCCCAGTACGTTGATGATCTGGAGTTCGGGCCGAACCTCCTCCACGCGGAGATCATCGAGAGCCCCTACCCTTCCGCCCTGATCAGGAAGATCGACACCTCGAAGGCGGAGAAAGTCCCCGGCGTGGTGGCGGTCGTCACCGGGAAGGACTTCCCCTACAAGTTCGGCCTCTACATGCAGGACCGCTATATCCTGGCCCAGGACCGGGTCCGCTTCGTCGGCGAACAGGTCGCGGCGGTGATCGCCCGGGACCCCAAGATCGCCAAGAGCGCCGCCAAGCTGGTCAAGGTGGATTACAAGCGCACCACCCCGATCTTCGACCAGGTCAAGGCGATCAAGAACACGAAAACCCTGATCCACCCCGACCTGGGTTCATACGAGCACGTCCCCTGGTTCTTCCCCAAGGGCGGCACCAACATCGCCCATCACCGGAAGATCCGCCGGGGCGATCTGGCCAAAGCCTTCCGGAAATCGGACGTGGTCCTGGAAGACGTTTACCATATCCCCCGCTACGCCCACTGCTGCATGGAGCCCCATATCGCGGTCGGACTTTGCGACAACTCGGGACGGCTCACGGTCTGGTCTTCTTCCCAGTCCCCCTATACCCAGCGCCACCTCTTCGCCGGGGCCCTGGCCCCGCTTGGCTTTACCGATAAAGACGTCCGGGTCATCACCCCCTTTATCGGGGGCGGTTTCGGCGGAAAGGCCGGCGTCACCATGGAGATCCTGGCGGCCGCCTTCGCGACCAAGACCAGGGGGATGCCGGTGAGGGTCGCCTGGCGGCGTGACCAGGAGTTTTACAACACCTACATGCGCCAGGCGGTGGAGACCAGACTGAAGATCGGCGCCACCAAGGACGGCAAGCTGACCGCCTTCGAGATGGAGAACTTCTGGGACGCCGGGCCCTACGTCGAATACGGCGCCAACGTGGTCAACTCCTCCGCCCTTTCCGCCACCGGGCCGTATTTCTTCCCCAGTCTCAAGATCGACTCCTACTGCATCTACACCAACCTCCCCGCCGCCGGGCCTTACCGGGGTTTCGGCTACTCCGAGATGCTTTTCAGCGTGGAGTCCCACATGGACCGCCTGGCCGCCATGCTGAAGATGAGCCCGCTCGAGTTCCGGCTCAAGAACGTCTTGAAGCGCGGCATGCCCCTCTCCTATGGGGCGGGGATGACCGAGAATGATCTCACCCAGTGCTTCAAGAAGGTGGCAAAAGCGATCGATTTCGACAAACCGGAGAAGTCGAAAGACCCCAACAAGGTGATCGGGAAAGGGATCGCCGGGGCCTGGAAGGGCCCGGCCATGCCCCCCAACGCCTCCTCCTCCGCCTTCATCAAGTTCAACGAGGACGGCTCCATCAATGTCCTCGTCTCCGGGATCGACATGGGCCAGGGGCTGCTGACCGTGATGGCCCAGGTCGCCTCCGAGATTCTCACCGTCCCCATGGAGAAGATCCGGACCGAGTGCCCGGACACCGACCGCAACCCCTACGAGTGGCAGACGGTGGCCAGCCACGTCACCTGGTCCTGCGGCAACGCGGTCAGGCGGGCCGCCATCGATGCCCGCGACAAGATCTTCGCGACCGTCGGGCGCGCCTTCAAGTACAACCCGGAATCGCTCTACCTGGAAAACGAGCACGTCAAATGCCGCACCGACCCCGATTTCGCGCTCCCCTTCAAGCCCTTCGTGATCGAGGGGATCATGCTCGAGGACGGGACCTTCCAGGGCGGCCCGATCACCGGGCAAGGGAATGTTCATGCCCGAGTTCATGACCACCAACTGCGACCCCGAGACCAGCCAGGGCGGCCACCCCAACCCGCACTACACGGTCGGTGCCGGGGGCATCGTCCTCGAGATCGACAAGGAGACCGGGAAGGTGAAAGTCCTCAAGGTCGCCGAGGGGTTCGACATCGGCAAGGCCCTCAACCCGGACCTGGTCGACGGCCAGATCGTGGGCGGGTTCATGCAGGGGTTGGCCACGGCGCTTTATGAGGACATGCGCTTCGGCGATAACGGCGCCATCCTCAACCCCAACTTCACCGATTACAAGATCCCGACCGCTCTCGACATCCCCGACAAGATCATCCCCATCATCGTCGAGACCCCCCAGCACGACGGCCCGTTCGGCGCCCGGGGAGTGGGCGAGCACACCATGATCCCGGTCGCCCCCATGGTGGCCAACGCCGTCGAGAACGCCCTCGGAATCCGGATCAAGCGCCTCCCCATCACCGCCGAAAAGATCGCCCTGGCGATCAAGAAGGGGTTGAAGGAAATTGATTAATCAACCACCAAGACACCCCCCCCCCCCCAAGTCACAAAAAAATCCCCGGGGGATATTTCCCCCGGGGATTTTTTTATCGACTATTTAAAACCCCTGGATTCGACCTGAATCAAATTTTCCTAATTCCCGGTTATAACGATATAAATATAATCGGCAAGATTTTGCTTGCAAATAGAAGATTATTATAATAATAAGTAACATATTGCTGTTTATATTAGCATCTATGACTTAGTATATAATCAGCATTATATTGCCGACTAAATTGGATAATTAAGGGGAAGCAACAATAAATAACTTATAATATCGAATTCTCAGTGGCAACGAGTGATCAGATCGAGGCAGCTCTCTGTAAGCGCTTGGAAAGCATAAGACTTGCTCGCAATATAACCCAAGCACAACTAGCGGAGAAAGCCGGCGTTTCGTTAAGAACTATTGGTCGGCTTGAAAAAGGCCAAGGTGTTTCTGTGGATACATTTATTCGGATCATGATGGCGCTTGGGATACAACAAAACCTGAAGCCCTACTGCCAGATCCAACCGTACGACCAATCGAAAGAGTCGGTATCAGTGGTGAGAGCGTAAACGCGCGCGTCCTATTCAATCTAGTGATGAACATCCCACATGGTCATGGGGTGATGGCGAGGACAAATAATGACTAATGATGCACGCGTCATTCTCTGGGTAGTGTGATTGGTGCCGTCACTTGGCTTGAAGATAGAGAGATTGGAGTTTTTCAATATGCACCTGACTTCTTGCATAGTGGTATTCAGTTAGCACCTCTTATGATGCCTCTAAACGAATTTCCTTATGAATTCCCAGCACTTGCGCGAAACACATTCAAAGGATTGCCGGGATTGCTTGCGGACTCACTTCCGGACAAATTCGGCAATGCGATCATTGACGTGTGGCTCGCTTCACAAGGACGAACCGCAGCGAGTTTCCATCCGGTAGAGCGCCTCTGCTATGTGGGTAGCCGGGGGATGGGGGCTCTCGAATTCCAGCCTGCTACGCTCGGACCACCAACTAGCAAACGAGCAGTTGAGGTCCGGAGTCTTGTTAAATTAGCAAACCGGATTCTCGATGAGCGCGGCGGATTTGGCGGTGTTTTTTCTGGCAGTGACGACCGCGAAGCAATCAACGATATTCTCAGGGTCGGTACCTCAGCTGGAGGAGCCAGCTAAAGCGATTCTCGCTTGGAATCCGGCAACTAACGAATTCCGTTCAGGTCAAGTAGATGCTGAAGAAGGCTTCGAGCACTGGCTTATGAAATTCGATGGAATCATTAGTAGTCACGATACAGAAATCGCTACCCCAAAGGGGCTACGGTAAAGTTGAATATGCTTATCATTTAATGGCCATCGAGGCCGGCATTGAGATGACGAAGTGCCGCCTGCACCATGACGGTGGCCACAGTCATTTCATGACAAGGAGATTTGATAGAACCCAAAACGGCAAAAAACTTCATATGCAGTCCCTGGGAGCTATTGTACACTATGACTACAGACAACCCGCAAGCTATTCGCATGAACAAGCGATACAAGTCATTCGGCGTCTTCATCTTCCTCGACAAGATATGGATCAACAAGTTCTGCGTGCCATTTTTAATATAGTTGGGCGTAACTGTGACGATCATGTTAAAAACATAGCTTTTCTCATGAATCGACGTGGTGAATGGTGCCTTTCACCTGCATTCGATATCACATATTCATGGAACCCCAGTGGTGATTGGACGAGTCGGCATCAGATGAGCATAAATGGCAAACGTGATGGGTTTGAGCGTGAGGACTTGCTTGCCCTTGCCAGTATAGCTAATATTAAACAAGGACGGGCAAATGAAATGATTCAACGCGTAATTGAAGCCGTGCGCCGGTGGCCCGATTTCGCCCAAAAAACTGGAGTTCCTGATAAACAGATTAAGGCAATCCAAGCAAATCAACGCCCAAATCTGGATCCAATTTGTCTAACTACCATAACTCTAGAGGTGGTGACAAATTGCTAATTTTTATAAGACTTTTTGACATCAATAAGAAAAATAGGCAAAATCTATTTGGGGCCAGCAGTCCTCCCCATCACCGCCGAAAAGATCGCCCTGGCGATCAAGAAGGGCTTGAAAGAAGTTGATTAAAATAACCACCCCCGCACAGCTTCGCTACGGGGCGGGGTAAGACATCCCCGTACGGCTTTGCCACGGGGCGGGGAAAGACACAAAAAATCCCCGGAGGATAGTTATCCCCCGGGGATTTTGTTTACCTGTTCAATCATCACCCCAAAGGGGTAGCCAGCCCTGCGAGTCGAGAAGCTCGAAGAGGGAAACATAATAGCCCAGGGCAACGCCCTGGGTTTAAAGAGAACATTGATACCCCCCATACCCCTCCCTCTCTTCGATCAAATCGCCTGGAATCTTCTTCTTATACCAGATAATTACTTTACATATAACGGAATGGAATTTAGATTTATATTGCATAATTTTGAGACGGCAGATAATATCTTTTGTTGATAAACCCAACAGCAAGACGCACCTCAAAAAAATGAAATATCGGTGCACAAAAATAATTTGTCTGGATTCAATCCCCCGCCCATTTTCTTGGCGGGTTTTTTGTTTTCTGAAGAGAAAAGGGAATACGCAAATAGGGGGAAAACCTCGACAACTAACAGAAAATTGAATAATTTACTGTATCATACTCATCCGCTTGAGGCCGAGAATGCGGCAATATTGTAAGGCGAGTTTTTCGAAATATTACGGGACCAGTTCCGATA
The DNA here is from genome assembly GCA_963822585.1 of uncultured bacterium. Taxonomy (GTDB): domain Bacteria; phylum Auribacterota; class Erginobacteria; order Erginobacterales; family Erginobacteraceae; genus CAWGIE01. Next base: position 194,301 of record CAWGIE010000035.1, on the reverse strand, counting down.
GGTTTTCGCCGTTAAATAATCCTAATCTGTCAATAGTCCGGGTCTGACCCTAATTTTTAGATTTTTATATATATAATGGAGACCTATTGAATTGGCCCGGCTCTTAAACTCGGATTTTGCCCTAGGAGGAGATATGAAACAATCAATCCAGTTCTTCATGGGCTATAGAAGAAAAAATTGATAGTCTTACTCCATGAAACCTTATTCAATTATTCTAATAGTTCAAGCCCTTTCAGGCATTCTTGTCTTTCCCGTACTCCCCCAGCAGAATATTCCGGAGATTGTCAGTGAACTGAACTCTGGAGTGGTGGCAATCAATGTCTACGATCAAGCTGGCAATCAGGTTGGCCAAGGTAGTGGTTTCTTTGTCGGGCAAAACGGCGATGTAATAACTGGCAGACATGTTCTATTAGGGGCGAGAAAGGCTGAGATGAGAACTCATGATGAACAAACCTTTCCGATCATTGCAATAGTGGCTGATGATGAAAAAGGAGATCTGGTTCGAGTATCGGTCAATATTCCCCAAGAGAAGTTTATTAGTCTCTCTCTCGATACTGTTCTTCCCCGTGTTGGTGAGAGGGTAGTAGTAATAGGGAGTCCTCTCGGCTACGAGGGCTCTGTTTCGGACGGGATTGTCTCAGGGGTTCGTGAAATCCCCGAGATGGGAAAATGCATCCAAATAACTGCGGCGACCTCGTCGAAGGTTGCGAGTGGGAGTCCACTCGTCAACTTATCGGGAAAAGTTATCGGAATTGTGTTATCTCAGAGCGTTTTTGGTCAGAATCTCAACTTCGCGGTCCCGGCGGCGAGGCTGAACAACTTACAACCAGGCGAGGCGATTCCCCTGTGCTGAGTGGGGTGCTGGAGAGAGCCAAAAAGACTACCAGTCGCCTGAAGCCCTTCAATTTGCCGCGCTGACGCTTCTATGGAGCAGCAATGCTCCGGATGCTTTATCCCATTTTAATCAACTGGTTGAGGAGGGAATAGTTTCGGATGAGATCTTTACCTTGATCGCAATTTGCAATGAAGCACTTGGAAAGTATGAGAAAGCTTCAGAAGCTCTAAAAAAAGCAGTTAGTATTAATCCGGACAAACCGGAGACGCATATTTCTCTCGGCAACATACTGGGAAAACTAGGTCGTTATTCCGAGGAGCTAGGAGGGTTTAACAAAGCTCTCCTGCTCGATCCGGAACGGGCGGAAGCGTATTACGGTTTGGGTTTAACTTTCAATGAACTCAAGCGATATCAAGAGGCGCTTGAGGTTTGCCAGAACACTATTTATATTAGCCCAAGTAATGCAGAGATCCATAATGCTATCGGGAAGCGCTTATCATTATCTCGAACGCTACCAAGAAGCCCTCGGAGAATATCAGGAGGCAGTAAAACTTCAACCTCATAATCCCGTATATCATTACCATTTGGGAATGGCATATTCAAAAACGGGGGATCAATACAAGACGATTGAAGCTTATAAACAAGCATTGTTTTTAAACCCGGACTATGAAGAAGCCTATTATTGGTTGGGGGTTACCTACTACAATTTGGGACGGATTGATGAGGCGCTTGGTCCCCATCAAACAAGCTCTCTTGTTCAATGTGCAAACGGCTAAGTGCCTATCAGCACTCAGGATTAGTATACCACGAGCTCAAACAATATGAAAAAGCAATAGCAAGTTTTAAGCAAGCGTTTAAAATCCAGCCTGATTATGATAATGCCTTTGCGGGATTGGGAGCAGTTTTTTCCTCGCAAAAACGGTTTAAAGAGGCGAGGGATGCCTACCTGAAAGCCGTAGAAAGTAATCCGGAGAATGTCAATGCCATCTGTGGCTTGGGTTTAGCCTATATCCAGCTGGGTAGTTATGAGGAAGCATTGAAGTGCAATCAGAAAGCCCTTTCGTTTGCTTCAGATAAAGAACGGGTTTATCTTTATCAAAATATCGGGACCGCTTTCGTTGGTCTCGGCCGGCGTCGGGAAGCGGTTGAGAATTATCTGCATGTACTTGAACTTGAGACCACTAATCTCACAGGCACACGTTCAGCTCGACATGACGTTTAGCACACTCAATGAATATGAGAAAGCGGTCGAGCTTTTAGAGGGAGCAATCACAATCGATCCAAACTTTGCTCCCGGTTATTTTAATCAAGGAAACTATATATTTCTCTCAAACGTCCCCAGGAGGCTATTGAAGCATATAACGAAGTAATTCGGCTTGAACCCGATTATCCAAATCTTTACCAGGAATCGGGGGAGCGTACTTCCGGAATGGAGAATTCAACAAAGCTGCAGAAACCTATAGTAAAGAGATTCAGATTAATCCGGATAGGGCCGATACTACAGCTGCCTCGGTTCAGTTTATTATTATCAGGAAAGATATAATAAAGCCACAACGGCATATCAGGAATCTTTGCGACTCGGCCGGAAGTTCTGCAACATGGTATAATCTCGGTCTTGCATATTTGGAGTTACAGCAAGATAAAAAAGCACTCCCTGCTTTTGAGGAGGCAGTCCGCCTCAACTCAGATTATTATCAGGCTATCCATTGTATCGGTAAAGTTTACCAGAAACTTGGAGAACATGAGAAAGCGGCGGCGACCTTCCAACAACTTATTGATCGAAATCCCGATTATCATCAAGCTCGTCTTAGTCTTGGTCTTGAACTGATTGCTCTCGAACGTTACCAGGAAGCCAACGAGGTATTTAAAAAGTCGATCGAGCTATCGCCAAAAAATTCTAGTTTATATCATGGCCTTGGTATGTCTTATCATTTTCTCAAGCGTTATGAGGAGGCAATTGAGGCTTATTTAAATGCAATCAAGTTTAATCCTAACTCCGCTAATCTCTACTGTGATTTAGGTTTAGCTTATGATGCTATCGATCGGACTGAAAGCGCGATTGAAGCTTATAAGCAGTCTATCCGCGTCCATCCGAATTATGCCCAGTCCCATTATAATCTGGGTTTAGATTATATCAAAATTGGAGATAAAGTTTCGGCTCTAGATGAATATAATTATTTAAAGCAACTGCACAAGGATTGGGCTGCCAGCCTCTTCGATTTGATTTATAAAACTGAATCCAGTTTCACTGAGATAATGGTGAATTGAATGGTGAATTGGGGTCAAATCTTTCATCTTGACAGATAGACCAAGGTGTAGAAACCCCAACATAGGTGAAACTGACATCAGCTTGAGGCAGGGAATGCGGCCACAGGGAGGATTGTGAGGCGAGTTTTTCGAAATATTACGGGACCGGTTCCGATAGTTTTTCGCCGTTAAATAATCCTTATCTGTCAATAATTGAGATCCTATGCTGATTGTTTTCCAACTTTTGCCATTTTAGTGAGGATTAGAACATGTCCAGTAAATATATAGAAAAATTTGTCGAGAGTGATTATGAATCTCTGATGGGTGTCATCGCAGGCGGTTTATTTCTATCACTCCTTCTAATAATTTTTGTCAAGGCTTTCGTTGAGCCTTACTCCCCTAAATATTATGGAGATACATCCATGTCAACACCATTTTGGCTTATCTACTTAGCGGCTGTTGGACTTTTATATTTTGGATTAGTTCTTTGGAAAATGATTAATTCCCATTTCGAAAAAAAACGTGAAATCGAAAATATACGTTGGATTAAATATTGGTTTCATGAAGATCCCAATAGTTTAAATCACTTGAAAAATAAATGGTTTATAATGCATGAGGAAAGAATTAAAAAGAAATTCAATGACATTCATATGCTTACAGGGAAAGAAGCTTTGGCACCCAATGACTGGTTGCGGGATTATGCTTGGCTGAAAGATTTTAATTTATCTGCCTTGGCAAAGAATGGCAAAGACCGGCTTTCTGAAAAGGGATCAGGGCCAAACCTCGACTACTGAGAGAAACTCGAATAACTTTCTGTATCATAATCATTCGCTTGAAGGCGAAAATGCGGCTGTATTGTGAGGCGAGTTTTTCGAAATATTACAGGACCGGTTCCGATAGTTTTTCGCCGGTAAATAATCTTTATCTGTCAATAGTCGAGGTTTGACCCTGAATTTTTTTGACAGATAGACCAAGGTGTAGAAACCCCAACATAGGTGAAACTGATCATCAGCTTGAGGCAGGGAATGCGGCCACAGGGAGGATTGTGAAGCGAGTTTTTCTAAATATTTCGTGATCGGTTCCGATAGTTTTTCGCCGTTAAATAATCCTTATCTGCCAATAGTCCGGGTTTTACCCTGGTTTTTGACGGCAAGGTGCTTCAGGGCCTATAAAAATAATCAAAGTAACCTAACATTCTCTTGCGGCGGATCGCAAAAAGCAGCGCCCGCTAAAGAGCGGTGTTGGGGCAAGAGAAAAGGAACACATATGACAAAGTCCGATGAAGTGAAAGAGCCTAGTTCGCCTGCTCTACAGGATCTATATCTAAAACTGTTTCAGAAGAACAATCCTCATTGCACATTCGCTATTGAGGATGAGCAGTTGATCCTACAGAACCCTTGGGGAGAGAAAGATTGCCGCCTTGCATATAATCTGGCAGAGATAGAGGAGCTCAAGGATCTTAACAATCTAGCTTTCAATTCGCAGTTTGACGCCATCATCCACGTTGACACGAACGAGGTGGAATTCGTCTACGCGTATGTCACACCCGATAAGGAACCCTCGCAATCGCAGCTGGACCGTACGTTTACGCTGTATCTTGATGGTAATGAGTTTCTGTGTCGGTTCGCAGAACCGACAGAACGTCTCATGCGTTTGGCAAAACGGGTTCGCAGGTTGCCCCCAGATAGCGGCGTACCGACTATCCCACAACTCGAAGCTTTCACGGATGTGCAGCGGCTTGACAAACTCACAGAACATGCGTCTCGCTATTTCGCCAAACGAGTTCCTCGCAGTTTCTTTTTAAAACCTAGCTCTCCCGTCCTATCTGTCGATATGGAGCAGATTGCCAAGCATGTGAATTTCGTCATGCGATACTACGACCGACAAACGCCCCTCATCGAGATAAATCAGAAGGTGGACAACAAATTCCATGACCACGCCGAATGGCGGCGGTTCTGCACCGACTCGTTTCCCACAGCGTTATCTCTAAAGGGGATCGACGAGTTCCTGCTTCAACTAATTGATGTTGCGCAGCAAACCAGCCCAAGGTTTGCCTTTATATACTATTTTCAGGTGATCGAGTATGCTGGATTCTACTTCATTGACGAGAAAGCGCGCAAAGCGCTGAAATCGTTCCTCAGAGACCCATCAATGATCACGTGCCCAGAAGACAAAATGCATGATCTCTTTGCTGTGCTCTCTGACCTAGCACACAACGAAGAAGGCAGAATGAAGAAAGTTGTGGAAGAGTGCTGCGATCCAAATGCCCTGTGGCTGAGATCGAGAATGACAAGGACTTCTTCTGTGCTGAGGTCCATTTTGACGGGGGCTTTATCCTGCCAGCTCTCATCTCATCCGACACTACATCCACTGCTTGGGCTGCAATGTGGATGCCAAAACTTTTCGAGCAGCTGACGAAGATTCGTAATTGCTTAGTTCATGCGCGCGAACGCAGACAATGCAACGTCATTTTGCCTACGAGAGCAAACAGCTGCCGTATTGAGCGCTACATTCCAATCATAGCCCGTATCGCGGAGCAGATTGCATTGAAGAAAGATTAGACCTAATCAGAGCATCGACACGAAAAGAAACAGGGGAAAACCTTGACCATTGACAAAATGGGAGACGAGTTTTTCGAAATATTACGGAAAAAGGATCAGGGTCAAACCTCGACTATTGACAGAAACTAGAATAATTTCCTGCATCATAATCATCCACTTGAGGCCGGGAATGCGGCAGACTTCTAAAGCGAGTTTTTCGAAATATTACGGGACCAGTTCCGATAGTTTTTCGCCGTTGAATAATTCTTATCTTTCAATAGTCGGGGTTGACCCTGATTTTTTTGCTGTTTTCTTGGAGCTGTCCAATAATTGGGGGGAAGCTCCATATTCAGTTTATAAGGGGATGTTAGTGAGAAGCATACTTAATAAAACCGGGAAGTCATTGCTTTTTGTTGGTATTTTTAAATTGGTTAGTGCGCCAATTCTTTTAGCCAACAATTCCGGTGATTTCAATTACACGACCGATTCCGGCGAGATCACCATTACTAATTACATTGGCCCCGGTGGAAATGTGACTATCCCGGACACGATTGGGAGCCTACCTGTTACTACTATCGGAGACTATGCTTTTAATTTTCGTACGGATCTGATCAGCGTCGAAATTCCCGATAGCGTCACCAGGGTAGGGAACTATGCGTTTTACCGGTGTGACGAATCGACCGGCGTCAGTGTCGCAACAACCTTATCAGCATTGGTAATAAATCATTCGCCTTATGCAAGAAATTATCCGGCATTAAAATTCCAGACAATGTGGAGATTATCGGGAACGGTGCCTTCGATAAATGTAAAAACCTAAGAGACGTTACTATAGGTACTGGCGTCACCACGATTGGGGCCTCGGCTTTTCGGGGCTGTAAGAACCTGCCTGATATTACCATACCGGCCGGCGTTGACGTTCTTGGCAAATCAACATTCACCGGTTGCAGCAATCTAACCAATATCGCCTTTCTCGGGAGAACTATTATAATTGAAGATAGAGAGTTTTCCCGTGGCTTCGATTTGCCCGTATCGATTATTCCTACAGATAGGGCTGGCAATATGGATAGATTCAATCGCGACTGGAAATTGGCCAATCGAACTGTTTCCACGGGGACTACCACGATCGGGGCTCACGCTTTCTTCAACTGTGATAACTTGACCAGTGTAATGATTCCGACAGGAATCCTCAATATTGAAGCCGGGCCTTTTCAAGGCTGTAATAGTCTGACCTCGATTAAGGTAAATCCGGGTAATCCCAACTATAGCAGCGAGGATGGCGTGCTGTTCAACAGGAATCAAACCAACCTTATCCAGTACCCCGCGGGTAAATCGGGGTACTATATGATTCCCAATGGTGTTACTACCATCGGGGAGGGTGCTTTTCTACATTGTTACGGTCTAAGCGAGGTGGGAATCCCCAACAGTGTTACTACCATCGGGGAGTATGCTTTTGTTGGTTGTGACGGTCTGAGCCAGATGTGGCTCCCCTACACTGTTATCAATATTGGAGATTGGTCGTTCTTCGGATGTGATGGATTGAGCTGGATACTTATCCCACCCAATGTCATAAGCATTGGGGAGAGTGCTTTCGCATCTTGTTACTGGGTGGCCGATATAATGCTTTTCGAGGGAACTACTTCAATCAGAGCCAACGCTTTTTACAACTGTGCTAATTTGACCAGCGTGATGATTCCGGCAAGTGTCTCCAGTATCGAGACCGAGGCTTTTGGTGGTTGCAATGATTTGATCTCAATTACGGTGGACTCAGGCAATGCCAACTACAGCAGTGTGGATGGCGTGCTGTTCAACAAAGATCAGTCAACTCTCGTCCAGTACCCAGCCGGCAAATCCGGACACTATACGATTCCCGATACTGTTACCGCCATCGGGGAGGGGGCTTTTGTTGAGTGCAACCGCCTGGACGGGGTTACGATTCCTTCCAGTGTCACCACCATTAAGACCAGCGCCTTCTTGGAGTGTAACGTCCTGACCAGCATGATTATTCCCAACGGTGTTGTCAGTATTGAAGAGGATGCGTTCTGCAGTTGTGATGGGTTGACCGAGGTAACAATTCCTTCCAGCGTAACCAGTATCGGGGAGAGTGCTTTCACCGGTTGTAGCAAATTGGCCAGTTTAACTATTTCTGAAGGGATTCGTATTATCGGAACCAAAGCTTTTTCAAGCTGCGATCGCTTGGTCAGCATAATGATCCCGGCAAGTGTCTCCAGTATTGAGGCCGGGGCTTTTCAAAACTGCGAGAGACTGACCTCGATTATGGTGAATCCGGACAATCCCAACTTCATCAGCGTGGATGGCGTACTGTTCAACAAGGATCAAACCACCCTCATCCAATATCCCGCTGGCAAATCCGGGCACTATACGATTCCCGATAGTGTTTCCACCATAGGGGAGAGAGCTTTTGCTGATTGTGACGATCTGACGGGTGTAACGATCCCTAACAGTGTTACCAGTATTGAGGATAATGCATTCTACAGTTGTACTTGGTTGACTGAGGTGACAATCCCCACTAGCGTAACCAGTATCGGGGAGGAAGCTTTTAGGTCCTGTGGAGATTTGACCGAGATAACAATTCCTTCCAGCGTAACCAGTATCGGCGAGGGTGCTTTCAGATATTGCTACGATCTAACCAACCTAACAATTTCTGAGGGAATTAACACGATCGGGGCCAATGCTTTTTATCGTTGTAATAGTTTAATCAGTGTAACAATACCGTCAAGCGTCTCCAGCATTGAGGCCGGGGCTTTTCAAAATTGCGATAACCTGACCTCAATTACGGTGGATCCAGGCAATGCCAGCTACAGCAGCGTGGATGGGGTACTGTTCAATAAAAATCAGTCAACTCTCGTTCAATGCCCAGCCGGCAAATCCGGGTATTATACGATTCCCGAAAGTGTTACTACCATCGGGGAGTATGCTTTTGCTTATTGTTATGATCTGACCGGCGTAACGATTCCCAACAGTGTTGCCATTATTGAGAATTATGCGTTCAGTCATTGTGGAAACTTGCCCGAATTAACAATTCCTGTCAGTGTAACCACGATCGGGGATGGTGCGTTCCAAAGTTGTGATGAGTTTACCGAGATAACAATTCCCGCCAGAGTAACCAGTATCGGGGAGAGCGCTTTTCAATCTTGCGATAATCTCGCCAGTATAATATTTGATTCGGAACAAGCCTCTTCTTTTGATTCCGGTGATTACAATGGTGACGGGACTTCCGATATAGCTATCTTTAGAGATTCATCAGGGCTATGGGCAATCCGGGGCATCACTCGAATTTATTATGGGAAGTCCTTCGATGAACCGGTCTCCGGAGATTATGACGGGAACGGGACGACCGATGTCGGGATTTTTCGTGGCTCCTCAGGTTTCTGGGTTATCCGGGGTATCACGCGGTTCTATTTTGGGTTACCCGGCGATCAACCAATTCCCGGCGACTATGACGGGGATGGATCGGTAGATGGCGGGATATGGAGATCCTCTAACTCTCTTTGGGCCATCAGGGGTATCACTCGAGTTTACTTTGGTAGTTCAGCAGATTTACCAGCCACGGGGTATTACGATGGTAATGCTACGAAGGATATCGGCATATTCCGACCAAGCTCCGGGTTATGGGCAATTAGAGGAATCAGCCGGGTTTACTTTGGAGGTTCATCAGACACGATATCCCCCGGAGACTACGACGGTGATGGCGCTTGGGATTACGGGATATTCCGACCCTCGGCAGGCCTCTGGGCCGTCAAAGGTGTCACGAGGAGCTACTTCGGGAGTAGTTCCGATCAGCCGCTTCCCGCCGATTACAGTGGTGACGGAAGGGATGGCATCGGGATCTTCCGGGGGTCGTCCGGGTTGTGGGCAATACGTGGGGTGAGTCGAGTTTATTTTGGCTCCATTGGGGATATCCCGGTAACGAGATAGGGTAAACATCCCACAGCCCCCTGGTATGGAATGGGTGAATGATCCGGGTCACTTCGACTACTTTACGGGACCGGTTCCGATTGTTTTTCGCCGTTAAATAATCCTTATCAGTCATAAACTGTCCAGAATGTTCTGGAAACATACAATGAATAAATTGGTCATAGTAATTCTATTGTTCTTTTTATTTGGGTGCATCCTCTTCATTAATGGCCCTTCTTTTTCGGAACAGACTCCCAATGAGCAGTCCGTTAAGGAACTGAAGTGTTGGAGATGTCACAAAGCATTTGAAATACCGGTTACTCAAAAAGAAGGAATATGTCCCGGCTGTGGCGCGGCCTATGTTTTGCCCAAGCGTAAGCCTCCATCCCCCTGGATTGTTAGGCAGCGTTCTCAAAATAAGAGCAAGCGTACGGTTGAAAATAATACAACCATGACAACTGTAAGGATTTACTCAGCCGATCCCTGTAAAGAAGATAAGAGGCATGCGTTTTTTGGCACCTGGAACTCATTCGAGATTTATCCTGAATCGGAGGAAATAAATTCTGTAAAAATAATTATGACCTGGTTAGGAGAAGCAATAGAAGACAGCTATTTTAAGCTGATTTTTATCCAAAAAAATGGGGATGTAGTAGAGAGAGGGAATTTTGATGTCGAAGAATCAATTCTCTACCTTTATGATCCGGCTGGCGAAGTAATCGGCAAGGGTAGGTTGTCCGGGGATGAATTGATAATGAAATTTATCCAGGCGATTCAGGGAATAGAGACTGTTAAACTCCGAAAACGGGATATCGATAAACAAGGTAAGAGGATGGATGGGAAAAGCTCCGTCCGAGATTTTTTCGGCAATATCCCTTCTGGAAGAGATTCAGAGAGTATTGTTGAATATGACCTTTTGATAAACGGTCAGAAATATAAAGTAAAGCTAGTAATAAGCCACTTAGTCCCGGAAGAGGTGGATCGGATAAGAACTGAAATGGAGAAATTTATCCGTGCTGCCAGGTTTTCTAAGCAAACAGTTCTGAATTTTTTTAATCCTGAGAGTGAAATTGATGATGGATTATTAACAAAAGAATTCTATATGTCTATTCGAGATGAAATCATGGAAGCATTTAAAGACTCTGATATAACCGTAGAAGAAATTATTAAGATCAGGAGTAAGATCGGGCAAAAACTGGGGAACTTTCATTTTAAAGACAATTTTTTTAAAATTTATGGATTCCCCAAAAAGGATCAGGGGCAAACCTCGACTACTGACAGAAACTAGGATAATTTACTGTATCCTAGTCATCCGCTTGAGGCCGAGAATGCGGCAGTATTGTGAGGCGCATTTTTTAAAATATTGCAGGATCGATTCCGGTATTTCGTAGCCGTTAATTAATCTATATCTGTCAATAGTCGAGGTTTTACCCTGATTTTTATAATCAATAGTTTAGTGCTGCCTTCGGTTGCATTAACGACAAGTTGGGTTGATCAAAACCGGTTAAGCGGCACACTGCGACGATCGGCGAAAATCCACTTGAAAACAATGAAGAGGAGGATGTAATGTCTAATATAGTGTTCTTTAGTTTTACGGAGGCGGATCGAGGAGTCGTTCTGACTATTAAAGGACGAGCTGTCAACCCTGGATACGCTAATTTAAACTTTCGAGTCAAAGATTTATTAAAGAGATGGGACACGAATGACGTCTCCGTAATAAGGCAAGCCATATCGAAGGCAATGAGTGGAACGTCTAGAACAATCGTGTTTGTTGGGGAACGCACACATCGGAGCCGCTGGGTGCGAGAAGAGGTTGAGATGACATTGGAAAATAGCAAGTCTGTATATGCCATCCGGTTGAAGGATACGAGTGGAACGAAACCTAAGGTGCTAGAAGAAAATGGAATCTACTTGCATCCTTGGAGTGAGGAACGGCTTCAGGATATAGCTACGCGATGAGCCCGGTATTATGAAACCATACTGCTTCGTTTTAATGCCTTTTGGTGAGAAATCAGATAAAAGCGGGAAAATTGTCGACTTTGACTGTGTTTACCAAGACATAATAATGCCCGCTATTGACGATGCAGACCTTGAACCGATACGTGCCGACGAAGAGATTCTCGGTGGCATAATTCACAAGCCTATGTTTGAAAGACTGATGATGTGCGATTATGCAGTCGCTGACCTGACTACAGCAAATGCGAATGTTTTTTACGAATTGGGCATCCGACATGGTGTGCGCCCTTACAGCACTGTTCTGATGGCCGCTATCGGTATGCGGTTGCCTTTCGACGTCTCGCCGTTACGGGCGATACTATACGAAATTGATCGTATTGGACATCCAGTTGATCCAGGTCGAGCTAGGAGAGAGCTGACTGAAAGGCTCAAGGTTTGTCGAAATCCTTCTGATGATAGTCCATTGTACCAACTTGTTGCGGATATGCCACGGCCCGATATTCAACGTCTCAAGACAGATAGTTTTCGAGACAGGGTTGAGTATTCTAAGAAAATGAAAGAGCGTTTGTATAGGGCGCGACGAGCTGGTCCTGATGCGGTGTCTAAAGTTGAGGGAGAAATAAACATTGTAGATGCCAATCCGGCCATCGTTATTGACCTCTTACTGTCGTACCGTGCCGTAGAGGACTGGAATGGCATGGTTCAACTAGCAGAAAGGATGTCTGCTCCGTTACGGCGAATGATTTTGGTTCAAGAACAACTGGGGTTTGCGCTCAATCGCCTTGGGCGGCACGAAGAAGCAGAGACCACTCTACTCGAACTCATCGACAACTACGGACCAAGTAGCGAAACAAATGGGATACTTGGAAGGGTTTATAAAGATCAATGGCAGAAGGCTTGTGCCTCTGGGGACGCCGCTGCACCCGCATACCTCAAGAAAGCGATAGATGTCTATCTGCAAGGGTTCGAAGCTGACTGGAGGGACGCTTACCCCGGCGTGAACGCCGTGACTCTTATGGAAATGGAAGATCCGCCCGACTCACGTCAAAAAGTCCTTATACCTGTAGTTAGGTACGGTGTTCAGCGGCGGCTCGAAGGGAAGAATCCTGACTATTGGGATTATGCCACGTTGCTGGAACTATCGGTGCTTTCGCGTGACGAGACCATGGCGTCAAAATACCTAGCGGATGCATTAAGGACCGTTAGAGCCCTGGGAGCCAGAGACAACTGCTAGGAACATCGGGATGATAATTGAAACTAGGGAGTGAGGAAAGAACGTGGATTGGATTCGAACGATTGAACAGGAGTTGCTCAAGGCTGCTGAGAAGCGGCGACCCGACTAAATCGACTGCTTAGTTCAACTCGCCGTTGCCGGGAAAATAACAATACCACTAGGCGTAGTAATGTGCTTAGCTAAAAGGACAAAAACATTATTAATCAAAAATACAAATATTTGCGCTCATGACAGTCCATCAAAATTGCTAAAGTGCTAGAATCATGGATGAACAAATAGCGTTTGTAGACAGTGACTTTCCCGGGCTTTTCCAAGCTGCTGATGCAGAGTCACTAAGGGCTCAGAGTTCGTATTTTCGCACACTTGGTTGGTTCTTGAGTCTCCTCATTCTTGGTGCAACCGCCAGCCTTTTCTCTGATGTATCACCCTTTCCAAATCTCATTACCGCCTTCATGCTTCTCTGTTCGCTTTTGCTGGCGGGCTTACTTGCATGGAAACGCTTTGATCGCACTTGGTATAGCGCTAGAGCTGTTGCCGAATCAGTAAAGACGCGGACGTGGCGTTACATGATGCATTGCAAACCATACAACGTTGACGAAGAACAATGCGATGAAATTTTCCTTGCTGACCTGCAGGAGATATTGACCGAGAACAGCGAAGTTACAAAAGAACTCTGCGATGAGTCCGCGTCACACGACGCAATAAGCTCAGCAATGAAGAATATCAGAGCTTTGCCAGTCAATGAAAGGCTTTCCTTCTACATTTTGAACAGAGTCTCAGAACAAGGAATGTGGTATCTCCGAAAAGCAAGGTTTAACAAAGCGGCCGGGAATCATTGGTTCTTCATTGTTGTGGGGCTTAACGCCTTGGCGATATTCTGTGCCTTACTTCGTATTCGTTTTTTTGGTTGGAGATACCTACCGACGGAAGTGCTCGCCGTCGGTGCTGTATCGGCAGTGTCTTGGTTACAGGCAAAGCGATTCTCTGATCTTTCAACCTCTTATGCATTGACTACTAACGAAATAAATATTATCCGTGCTCGTGGGCCCTCGGTTCATTCCGAATCAGAATTATCACAATATGTTAGCGACACAGAGAATGCGTTCTCTCGTGAATATACGCAGTGGGCTGCACGCCGAGATGCAATATGTTGAACAGAAAACACAAACTTCTAACAATCAGCTGTGGCAAATTTGTATACCTTTCTCTTAGCAAGGGGCAAATAAATCTCTCAGTTAAGCGTTAGAGATCACAAGGAGGATACAATGGCAGTTCGACACAAGTGTTTCATTTCGTACCACAAAGACGATCAAACCGCCGTGGACGAGTTCTGTGATCAATTTGAAGGAAGCTTTATTCGCCGCGGGATCGCGATGGAAGATGACATAATTGATTCAGATGATACCGATTATGTGATGCGTCGGATACGGGAACTTTACCTGCAAGATTCTACGGTTACTGTAGTTTTAATCGGGCGGTGCACTTGGGCAAGAAGGTTTGTGGATTGGGAAGTCCAATCCTCTCTTCAGCGACCGAAGGATGGGGCATCCGAATGGGCTTGTAGCTATCCAGCTCGGGGAATCTTATAAGACACTGCCAAATCGAGTGAACTTAAATGTTGAGTCGGGATACTCCAAGTTTTACAAGTATCCATCTAGTACTTCGGTACTTTCAAATATTATCGATGAGGCATGGGAAGCTCAATTTGATAAGGCGAATCTAATTGAGAATCCAAGAGATAGGTTTAAAAATAACCGTCAGTGCTAAAAGACGTGTGGATTGATCAGGGTCCATTAAATGCCAAAAAAGATCTGTAAAATCAGGATTTTTGTTGCTTCACCCTCCGACGTTTCTGAGGAAAGGGACATCGTTGACCGTGTCTGCAAAGACCTCAATAGGGGTATTGGTAGACACCGTGACATCCTGATTGAAGTCGTTAAGTGGGAGACCTGTGTTATTCCCGCTGCAGGCCGTCCACAGCAGATTGTATTTGATTCCATTGGCGATGATATCGATGTATTTGTTGCGATTTTTTGGAAGAGGTTTGGAACACCCACAGGGGTTGCGGATTCTGGTTCCGAAGAGGAAGTGCGGCAGGCGTTCAAGAAGTGGAACGAAACAGGAAGTCCTAGGTTGATGTTCTACTTCCGGACTTGGGCCCTCTACCGGGAGAAAATGATTTACCTCAGTACAAAAAACTTCTCGCCTTTAAAAGAGAAATTAAAGACTGTGCGTTCTCCTGGACTTATGCATCTCCAGAGGAGTTTTTGAGTGAGTTCAAGCACCATATGGAAGAGCTGCTACAGCAATATGTTGCAGATAATTCTTCCGCCTTGGGTCATGATCGACCACTTCCGGCGCATCTTCGAGTATTACCATCCTGGATGACACACATTCATTTTTGGGATGATTCATCAGTCTATTCTGAATGCTCTCATTTATTTAACTATCGTCATTTGGTAAAGCGGATTCAGAACATTCCTACCAGTATTATTACCCAAGAAATCCTCCGTGCCGATGCTCTGACCGCCATTCTTGAGCGGATAAGGGATTTTCTCACTCCAGAAGGAGTTTGGCAATCCAGTCCAAATCAATTCGATAAACTCTATGCAACAACATCAGTTCTTTATTTTCTACTACAACTCGGCGTGCCTGTGTTACATCCTATTGTCACTACTCCACTTAAGTTTTTGGATTCTGTCAAGGAGATGTCTATAGACACTCGCGCCAAATGGTTCTTTGACATTATGACTCATCGAATATCCGAGATCAACACTGTCGCTTTTCTCGACTTACTGAGAAAATCCCAGTTTTCATCACAAGGATACCCTGATTCGGCGATTAGTTTCCTGTTCGCCCAAGAGGATTCCACTTCTAAGGACCCTAACTGGCTGAAGCGTCACAAATATGGGACATATTCCCATGCTCTTCATATTGCTGATGTACTGCTACATCTTGATACTCGCACAATGCGAAAAGAAGATTGCACTTACCTATTAACCGGGATCCGGGAATTTATTATGTGCGTATTATCGAATTCGAACGGATTAATCCCGTCTCAAAATCGGGGCATAAATAAGCAGCTCACTCTATGGAGCTATGCACTTGCCAAACCACTAGGATATACACTACCTGACACTTGGCAAGAGGTATTTATTCAAATTCTGTCCAATCTGGAGATCGAAGATTCCTCGAGACTTCTTTTTCTATTATGAATATCCATCAGGTAATGATCACCCAGGGACATCTCCTCAATGAGTCGCTGATGAGCAATGTACAGTATAAACTAGAGAATTTCCACCAAGATCTTGTGATTTCGTCTTGAGTCGTGAGGATCTTGGCGCAAGGGATCTTTCTGTCATTGGCCGGGCCTTGATATATTCGCTTTATATCTCGGATATCCAAGCGAACTGTGCAATTGCGGCGAAGTTGAATTTCAACACCAAGGAAAGCAAAAAGGAGTAAGCAAAATGCGAATATCCACCCCGATTAACTTACTTGCAAGCGGATTGCTGGCAGGAACAGCTGTTCATAAGATCTGCGATCTGATTGTTTCTGGGCATTGTGTCGTATTGCCCACCGATACAGGGTACATGATGGCGGTCAATGCGCTCAACGTCGATGCCATTAGTCGACTATATAAGGCCAAACAGCGCCCGCTTACCAATCCTATCCATGTGGCCGTAGGCAGTATTAAACAGGCAGACAAGCTTGTGCACTTCAGCCAGAAGGCATACCGGTTGGTTGACAAGTTCCTACCGGGCGCTCTCACTATAATAGCTCCTAAGAAAGATATTGTGTCTGACTTACTTGTTGCGAATACCGGAAACTTGGGCATAAGAATGCCAACATGCCTGTGATTATACAAAGTGCTTTAACATGGAGATTCCCCTCACCGCTACCAGCACAAATTGCGCGGATGAGCCACCTTTGAATGAAGAGCACGAGATTATTCAAACCTTTTCAGACTCTTATAGCAGCACTCGTTTGCAAGCCATTGGGATACCAGTTCGCAAAGAGATCTACGATTGTTCGCGTAATCGACGAGCGCGTTGAGATGCTTCGTACTGGACCGATACAGGCTGAGTCCGTCCACAAAGCTGCAGATGAATTCTGCTATGCGGATGTGAATGATTGGACCTGATCTGATCAGGAGTGGATAGGGGCCAGATCTTTCCTCTTGATGGATCGACCAAAGAAAGAAAGGAACAGTTTGAAAAATCGAAAACCACTACTCCGCTTGTTAGTGTGGGATTATAAAGGACCAGGGTAACACCTCGACTACCCAGAAACTAGAATAATTTACTGTATCATAATCATCCGCTTGAGGCCGGGAATGCGGCAGTATTGTGAGGCGAGCTCTTCGAAATATTACTTGATCAGTTCCGATAGTTTTTCATCGTTAAATAATCCTTATCTGTTAATAGTCAGGGTTTGACCCCATCTTTTCTGAAGGATGGATCAGATCCGGATTTTTGGCCGGATAAACCGGGAAGATACCCATACAAAACGAAACGACCGATATACTTCTCTGATTTTAATTTTAGGAGATAACGATGCTGTGGATATTTTGGATAGTTATCGCGTTAGTCTTTTGGCTGGCCTACGAAATTTGATTTCTATCATATTAGGAGCATCTCAAACTGGTATATTAAAATCAGGGCAAACCTTATGCCATTTTATATCTATAATTCTCTTTTGGGGTTCTTGTGCACTATCATTTATCTTGATTCACTTTTACCATTAATATTTGGTGTTGGAATTGAATTTGTATTTAGAAAATCTGTTGTGCGTTCTGGCAATTTGAATAAAAAAAATAAACATAATGTTCAAGAATAATCAGGTTCGATCGCTTAAACGAATCAGGGGCAAACCTCGACTATTGCCAGAAACAAGAATAATTTACTGTATCATAATCATCCGCTTTAGGCCGAGAATGCGGCAGTATTGTGAGGCGAGTTTTTCGGAATTTACGGGACCGGTTCCGATAGTTTTACGCCGTTAAATAATCCTTACCTGTCAATAGTCAAAGTTTGACCCTGATTTTTTTTGATCATGAGTTTTTTGGAAGCAGAGATACGCGTAATTGTCGTTTCCTAATATAGAGTTGCGATTGAAAGTTATAAAACACGTTGTCCACGACTATGCTAATCTAGTGTCATCAGGTACATTGACTCAATCTGGCCCTGCTCAACGAGCCGGAGTTTGCCCACCAATAAATAGCCATATTCAACACGCCTTTCTTCTGAACTGCAGGAAGATGGCGGACTTTTTCCAAAAATCTCCTATAAAGGATGACATCGTTGCTGCACACTTCCTTGAAGAGGACACAGAGGTGGATTTCGTTCTTAATGAATGGAATAGATGGGGGCGAGCAATGAATAAGCAGTTAGCGCATTTAACTTACGCAAGGGAAACAGCGCCAGTACCATGGGATGGTAGTGCCAACAAATTATTACTAGATGAATTTCAAAAAGCCTGGAAAACTTTCCTATCAAATTTGCAAGAACGATATAAGCGCGTTTTTGATGAAGAGATCACCAAGAAACAGCAACCTTCCTCCAATGGTAATGAGTCAGAGTTTAAGGCGCTAAATCTCAGGTAACGTCCAATGGCTTCCCAACACTTACAAGGTCTCTGGATCTAATAAGGAGATATAGGTAAACTTTTTCTTCCGCGGAAAAATTGTAATCCATGCTTAGTTATTCTAGGCTGAATCATAAAGTCCCGCACATAAATTCTTATGTATGAGGCGACCTTAGATGAATCCATATTTCTGAAATAGCCGCGTTTGCGCTGCTTTTTCTTACTGATAATATGAAGAGTTATGAACCATGAAATATTTACTTCGTAAATTAGTATCGGGTCGAGTCCCAGAAATCGACATCACCGAGACGCAATATTCAGAATACAAGAATGCCGTGCATATACTCTCCAATTGTTTGGCTATTGAGGAGAAGTATGAAATCGTCATCTCGAACTATGTTAATTTCGAAAAGCAGATACTCGACGTTACTGCCGCATATATGGTTCGTGAACACATAGACTACTCTGACTTCTTTCAGGTTCGCCTTGGTTTAAATATACTACTGGTGAATCTTTTAACAGCAGCACGATTATATGTAGATCAACTCCCCCACAATATTTGTGGCTGCCTACCTTGTGGCGAAAACGCCAAAGATATTATAAAGGGGCTTTTCTCTAAAGAATATGACGAGCATTTCCAATATCGTTTTATGGAAGCTCTTAGAAACTATGTTCAACATCGAGGGATCCCAGTGCATTGGACTCAACAAGGATCAAGGTGGACTTCACATGAGTCTGATGGTCTTCTGGAGTACTACATGGAATTTGGTTCACAGCGGGTCCTTCTTGAAGAAGATGGTGAATTCAAGAAAACAGTGCTTTATGAGATAGATGAAAAAGTTGACCTGAAATCTGCAACAAGATGTTATATCGAATGCATTAGCAATGTGCATTGTGCTGCAAGGGAAATGATAGAATATTCTGCAAACACATCACGGAAGTTATTGGAAGATGCGCATAAGCAATATTCCGAAGTATACGATGGAAGTCTTGTTGGCCTTAGTGCTTGTGCCACGTCTGATGAGCGACAAATTTCATCGTTTCTTTGCTACTTGATTGGGATGACATACGATTGCGATTAATAAAAAGAAACAGAAAAATGGTTAATCTACGGAAAAGATATGTTACAGGTCGGATCGAAGAAGGATCAGGGTCAAACCTTGACTATTGACAGCTGAGCGGAAAACCAAGCTCATAGAAAAAGAGATGACCAAAAAACCTCTCGTGATCATCACGGGGGCGAGTCAGGGAATAGGAAGATTCAGGGTCACACCCCAAATAATAAGTTCAACTGAGCAGGGAGCAATATAGTTCGCCCTCCGTATCCGGGAATCAACAATATCTTAAGGTTGATCATGAAACGATCTTTTTTTTTGCTATTCTTATTTTGTTGCCTCCAGAGTTTGAGCCATTTTGCAGGTACGGGATTAGCCGATTTATCTGTGGAATTAATAGAATCGGCTAAAATAGGAGACATTCAGAAGGTTAGTACATTACTGGCTGAAGGAGCTGAAATAAACGCGACAGACAATCAAGGGGTCACGGCTCTGTCCTGGTCATCTTACAATGGACACGCCGAAGTCGTAAAAACCTTGATTGATGGAGGAGCTGACATTAACCATCAAGACAATGATGGCATGACGGCGTTGATGGTAGCCTCATTTAAAGGTTATTCCAATATTGTAAATACTCTTATCAAAGATGGGGCAAATATTTATATACGGGATAATAGCGGAAAGACTGCATTACAGATGGCCAAATTTAATAACCATTATGAAACGTCGCGAATTCTTGAAAAGAACATAGAAAATAATCATGGAGGATCAAATAAGGAGCGTAGAATTGAAGATGCCTCCGAAAATCTTTTAAAGAATAAATATACTTCCACCAAATATAATATTTCAATTGAGTATCCATCAAATTGGGACATTGTACCTAACGTCACCGATAAATTTTCTGTTGTTAAAATTAGGAGTGAACATGGTGTTGGATTAATAAATGTAAATATTACCGTAATACCCTTGGATAATAATAAGAAATATTCAATAAAAGATTTTAAAGATGCAGAATTGCCTGACTTTATGGAACTATTAGACTCCGGCTATACTCAGATTGGAGGTGAAGAGGCTCTTTGGAAAAAAATATATGTGGATTCATCCGGTTTACTTACAAAAGAACAAATAACAAACAGGCTCCCGAAACCCATATGGAAGTATAGGCTATCAGAAAGCAATGCCATCCTTTATATGGTCCAGATGGTCAGAAATAATCATCTTTACACCCTGACTTGCACAGCGCTTGGTAGGACAAAAGAACTGGCTTCAGATTGCTTCAATATCAATAAGGCTTTGTTTTTTGAGATAATGCAATCATTTGCTTTTGGAAAATGACTATGTTTTCTCCAGAAAGGATCAGGGTCAAACCTCGACTACTGACAGAAATTTGAATAATTTACTGACTTATAATCATCCGCTTGCTGCCGGGGATGCGGCAGTATTGTGAGGCAAGTTTTTCTAAATATTACGGGACCGGTTCCGATAGTATTTCGCCGTTAAATAATCCTTATCTATTAATAGCCGAGGTTTTACCCTGAATTTTACGAAAAAAAATCCCCGAAGGATTCTTCCCTCGGGGATTTATTCTTGTTTTACCCAATAGAAAAGTTCCGGAATAGCATTAACATAATAGGGGACATTTTATGATTGATGCTGTAAATCCTAGGATTATCACTTGGGCTCGTGAAAGGTGTGGTTTTTCCATAGAAGAGTTTGCTGCAAAGGTCAAGCGAGAACCTGATGAAGTTAGAAAATGGGAGGCAGGTGAAAAAGCACCTGCATATAGCACGCTTGAAGCGCTTGCTTATCGTCATCTTAAAATTCCTTTGGCGGTTTTTTTCTTTCCAGAACCACCAGCTATTGATGATCCGGTTGCTAACTTTCGACGTTTACCAGAGTTTGAAATTGAACGTCTTTCAGCTGATACTCGAGATAAGATTCGTCTCGCACAGTGCTACCAAAATTCACTATTTGAGCTCTTAGCGAATCCTATATCTACGCCTATTCACCACCGATGCTTCGCTAATCCCAGTTCATTGCCAAACCTAGCAAGTAAAATCCGTTCTTTTCTTGGTATCACGCTCGATATGCAGTTTGGTTTCAATCGTATGGACACTGCATTCAAAGCGTGGCGGCATGTACTTGAGGAATCAGGGATTTTTACTTTTAAAGACTCTTTTCAAGATAGATTTATCTCCGGTTTCTGCCTTCTTAGTAAAGAGTTTCCTGTAATTATGGTTAATAACTCTAACGCTTTTGCTCGACAGATTTTTACATTAGCTCATGAATTGGGTCACATATTGTTAGGGCTACACGGTGTAACTGATATTGATGAATCTTATTTTGATCATTTGTCTCCCTCAGACCGTAGAGCTGAAATAGCCTGTAATAGATTTGCAGCAAATCTATTAGTCCCTCGTCAAGCTTTTCTCTCGGAATTTGAAGGACTTCCTGCTGATGACCCAGAAATAATATCTAAGATTGCCACTCGCTTTTCTGTCAGTCGCGAAGTGATCTTACGGCGCTTACTAGATGAAAGCATCATTGATTCTACCCTTTACTCAAACATGGCTTCTCGTTGGAATCGTGATTACCTCAGACACAAAAAAGATATTACTGGAGGTAATTGGTATCTCACGAAGCTTTCTTACCTAGGCGAAGGATTCACTCAGTTGGCACTTGAAAGCCATCATCGCGGAAAGCTACCCATGTCCGAACTTGCAAGTCATCTCAATATAAAAGCTCGAAATATTCCCAGGCTCCAATCTTACTTGGGATGGTGATAATGTACGTTTTCGATACAAATGTATTCCAAACTCTTGGTCATTATTATCCTCAACGATTTCCAAGCATATGGAGCCACATAGATCAGCTTGTATTAAGAGGAGAAATCATATCTGTTAGAGAAGCTCGCAATGAATTGGAACTGCTATGTACATCTGACCATGTGACTAGATGGTTTAAGCAAAATCGCCATATTTTTGTTATTCCCACGCCTGATGAGTGTCGCATTGTTGCTCAAATCTTGGGAAGAAATCCATTTAGAGACCTAGTCCGACGCAAGAATATTCTCAGAGCTTCGCCAGTTGCTGATCCGTTTATCATTGCTGTAGCTAAAGAACGTAATAAATGTGTCGTTACTCAGGAACTATTTAAGCCCAATGGAGCTCGTATTCCTACAGTTTGCAGAGCTATTAATGTAAGATGTATAGATCTGGAAGGTTTTTTTGAAGAGCAAGGAATTCAATATTGAACAAGAAAAATTGATAAGAAGCGGAGCCATACAAAAAATACTAAAGAAAAGATCAGGGTCAAACCTCGACTATTGACAGAAACTTGAAGAATATACTGTTTCATAATCATCCGCTTGAGGCCGAGAATGCGGCAGTATTGTGGGGCGAGTTTTTCGAAATATTACGGGACCGGTTTCGATAGTTTTTCGCTGTTAAATAATCCTTATCTATCAATAGTCGATGTTTCACTCTGATTTTCTCGGGCCCGTAGTTTCTGAGGATATTCTAAATTTTGATTCAATGAATACAAAAATAAATAAGATTCTTCAATGGCTTGAAGAAAAGCGGAGTAGAGCGATATTTGCTGGATTATGTTGTTTTTTTCTTGTGGGTGTTATGTGGTGGCTTCTCATGCCATTACACGAAGATTATCAGTATGGTGAGCTGTATCAGCAGAGAGATACTCCGTTTATAGTAACGCTGATTACTTTTGTTTTTGTTGTTGCCATGGCGTTCTTATCATTGGCGGGAATAATACTTATTTTTAGATGGGGGAAGTAATTTGGGGATATTCTTAAAGGAGAGAATCCGGGTCACACCCCAAATCCTAACAGCTGCTAAAGATTAGAAAGGAATAAGAAGTATTAAGAGCAATGAAAAATGATGAAATTAATTAAAACAGGTTTTTTGATCATATTTATAACAGCCATCTTAAGCTGTTATTTCCTGGCCCAACAAAACCAGGGAAAGGAATCTATACAAGAACTCGCTGCAAAGTTGAGGGATAATATCAGCGCCGATGAGAAATTTACCTACATCCACAAACTTCAAAGGAGCCGTCCCCAAACTGAGGAAGAACGACAGCTATTGATGGAACTCGTTGATGAGGAGGATGTGGAAATCAAAGCTGCGACGATAATGGTCTTAGGTCAGATCAAGGAAGAGCGGGCCGTCCCAATAATCATTCAAAATCTCAAGTATGATGATGATCAAGTCCAAGCAACTTCGGCATGGGCATTAGGATAGATCGGAGATAAGCGGGCTATCGAACCACTCCTAGAAAATCCCGAACTAATGGTATTGGAGTTCGGGTATTGTCCACTGGCTAAAATTGGAGCTCCTGCCCTACCAAAGTTGATTGATCTAGCTGAGAACGGACAAGGGCGAAGAAAAAGACAAGCAGTATATGTTATAGGTCAGATCAAAGATGAGAGAGCGATACCAGCCTTGGTTGAATTATTAGATGCTCAAGACGATGACCTACGATTAGCGGCTGTTAAAGCTCTATCAGCAATGAATGCTAAAGAGGCTGAAAAAGGATAAGGGTCAAACCTCGACTACTGACAGCAAATAGAATAACTACTAAAATTCAGGGTCATAAAATTCAGGGTCAAACCTCGATTACTGACAGGAACTAGATGAAGGATCAGGGGCAAACCTTGACTATTGACAGCTGAGCGGGAAACCAAGCTCATAAAAAAAGAGATGACCAAAAAACCTCTCGTGATCATCACGGGGGCGAGTCAGGGAATAGTAAAAGCTCTGGCGATTACATTCGCGGGCGAAGGCTGGGGTGTCGCGTCTTGACATTGGACATAACTAATGCCCCGTTAGGAGAAATGGGTGAATCTACCCAACTAATCGAATATTAAGGGGACATCACTTTCTCGCTTTCGCGCGAAAGCGAGAAAGTGGATTCAAGTGAACTGAACAGGGAGAACCCCTGGTGACTTTTCGTAACCGGTTCCGATGGTTTTTCGCCGTCAAATAATCCTCATCTGTCAATAGTCCAGGTTTGACATTATTTTGTTTAACCATAAAACCATGAATACGGGGGTCTTAATGGACGAAAACAGATTCTTCAGGTTCGTATGGCGATTCAATGGACTTGTCCTAATGTTAGGGGTGATCGCCATGATATATTATTCGCTTACTTCCTTCAAACAAGTGCCATATGAAGAAGTCAAGCAAGCTGAGATGCAGACTAAATCAAAAGAACTAATAGACAACGCTTTGGAGAATCAAGCAATAGTAGTTAGTTTAAATCGCAGATATGAAGAACTCCTGACTCGCCAGGAAAAGCAAGCCGATAGGTTTGACGCCATATTAGATAAATGGGAAAAAGCTGGGAAATAATGAAAGGTACAGGGTCACACCCTAATTAATAAGTTTGACTAAGGGGGGAGTAGGTCAGCCAAGTCCAACAGGAAAGATCAGAGGCAAACCTCGATTAGTGACTGGAAAGGATCAGGGTCAAACCTTGACTATTGACAGCGGAGCGGAAAACCAAGCTCATAGAAAAAGAGATGACCAAAAAACCTCTCGTGATCATCACGGGGGCGAGTCAGGGATAGGGAAAGCCCTGGCGATTACATTCGCGGGAGAAGGTCATTCCTGCCTGCTCATCTCCCGGCACATCGAACCGATTCCAGAATTATAGAGAAATTAGGGACGGTGGTGCTAGTAATTTTTGGCCGTTAAATAATCTTTATCTTTCAATAGTCAAGGTTTGATCCTGTATTTTATTTCCGGACAAATTTTAGTCGATCGTCAAAAGTTTGTCCTGAATCAACCACTCCCATGCAACTTCGCTACGAGGCAGGGCAAAGCAGCTTTGTAATGCCGGATTGATCAGAGCGCTTCCACTATCTTCAGAAGAACTTCCTTCAGGCCCTTGCGGTCGGTGAAATCCACCATCAGTTGTTCTTTCTTTTCGCCCTGCCGGATGGAGATGCCCTTCCACCACTTCGGCCCCACCACTCTCTTGATGTCCCTCTCCATGGCGTTTAACTCCTTTTCCGCCGGGGTCAGTTCGCTCGCCGGGCGCGCCTGATCGACCAGGAGCGCGGTCTGCATGATGGTGAGCCCTTCGGTGACGATCCGGTTGGCTATCTTGAGCTGTTCGTCTTGATCTTGTAATTTCATCAGGACCTTGGCGTGGCCGAAGGTGATGCTGCCTTCATGGACGTATTTCAACACCTGGGGATGAAGAATATGGATCATCCGCAGGTAATGAGTCGCCGTCGTCCGACCGATCCCCAACTGCGCGGCCAACTCTTCCTGGGTGTACTTGTAGGTTTCGATAATCTCCTGCATCGCCATCGCTTTTTCCAGGGGGGAAAGGTTGAGCCGGATGATGTTCTCCACCAGACCCTTGATCAGGATATCCGCTCCGCCCGCGCTGGCCGGGTCGACGGCGGGGATCTTCTTCCACCCCAGCCGATCCATCGCGGAGATCCTCCGTTCCCCGGCGATCAGTTGAAAGTAATCATTCTTCGAGGAGACGACGACCGGGCAGAGGAGCCCGTGGGTTTTAATCGAATCGGCCAGATCATCGATGCCCGCCTCCCCGCTTTTGAAACGAAGGCGATACCCCTTGACCTTGATCTTATCCCGATCGATCATCAAGAGTTCCATGGCCCACCTCCTTTTACAAAAAAATGTGCCACCCCGAAAAGCAGCTCCGCTGCCTCGGGGCAGGCTGTGGCACATTTATGCGGGAAATTTGACTTTTTTGCCAATTTTCGGGAATTTATTGTCATGCAATTATCCACTGAAGGAGTCGAATACTTCCACCAACCGCTTGACTTTTTCCGGGGCTTCCATTGTATTGAGGAGATAGTTTCAACGCCGCGTTGAGAACAGTTATTATAACGAATTCTTCAATAATAGTCATCCACTAAAAAAGATGGGGTCAGATCTTGTTTATTGCTTGAGAAATGATCAGAGCCAAACCTCGACTACTGGCAGAAAATAGACTAATCCGTCATCCATCCCGGGACCTTTCACCCTATTCATCAAGGTCGTTCAATGAGCTATCGTGGGCGCCCCCGGATCATAATGCCTCCGCCGTACTCAATCCTGAATATTAACCAGACCATGTCCAATCACGGGTATGAGATAAAATGGTTTTACATTGCAGTGACATTATTATGACAATCATCGGGCTGAAAAAAGGAATATTGAAAATTGATACTACTCCATATACCGCTGTGAAACACAATATACACTCGTTACTTTATCTCCCGATTCTCTGGTTGACGCTTCCGGCGACCATCGCAACATCCGGAAGCGCCCCCTCTCCCTCCAATGGATTCGGCGTCTCCACGCCGGATGCCCGACCGGTGAGCTTCTTGAGTCCCAGCTCGGCGGTAATCAACTGGGAAACCTGCCGGCCCTGCGCCACCATGATCCAGCTGCGGGAAGGAACCTACCCTGCAGGCACCCCCGGCTGCGTGCACGCATGGACCAAGGGCCGGGTAATCGACGGGTCAGACGAAAAAACTCTTCGCCATTCAATTATGCTTACGGCTCTTCGACCGGCCACAAAATACTTTTATCGAGTCTACGATCCCGGTTACAAATTTAGGGATTCCCAGGAAGAGAAGATCGATACGGCGTTCTCCGCCGTTCCTCGTATCTGGCGTCGCGAATACGCTTTCATCACCCCCGCCGAACCCGGTTCCAGGGTAATTCTGCGAATTCCGATAAAGGTCTTGATCATTCCTAACGTCGTTGACGCCGAATCGATCATACCGGGAGCATCACAGCCAGATCCCATGTCCGAAGATGAAATTGAAACCTATAAACGGGAATTCAGGCAGAGTGCCCTTATCTACTTCATTAATTCCCGGATGCGGTACTGGATCGATATGAAATTTTATGTCAAACCGGATTGGTATCGAGTCGGGCCGGCGACCGGGATCTATAAATACTGGCCGGAATTGGAGTCCAGATACAAGGTTTTTGATCCACTCCGGATCTCACGTCATCAACTTACCGAGTTATGGAAAGACAAAACCATCTTTATCGGCCAGACGGTGGTCGCCTGCGTGAGAAAATGGGACCCGGGGAAAAAACAATGGTTTTATCAAGGGAGCGGGGGGGGGACATTGGGTGTTGCCTGGCTGCAGAAAAAAAGTACGTTGGGCCCAATCCCCGGGCGCAGTTCCTTTTTGGGCGGTTCCGATATCAGTTGGCTCAACACACATGAATTTCATCACCAGATGGAAAGCCAGTATCGTTTCTCCGGGCTGACCGCTGAAAATGATCGCCTCATCTTCTGTCATTACGCTCCGAAACATACCTGTCCCCTGGGAGAACACTGGAAGTGGGATACCGCCTACAGCCACGGACGAGATTATGACGGCATTTCCTGGAGTCTGCGGGCGCTCACCGATACCCAGTATCTTCGGAACATTTTTGCCGAGATTTATGTGACCGAAGACCGGGACCGGGACGGTGTTCCGGACAATGACCCCCTCCTCCCTCTTGATGAAGTCAGGTTCGGCAGCGATCCAAAGATGTTCAGCACCGACGGGAGCGGGATGTCGGACTTACATAAAATCATGACGGCGAAATGGCACCCCAGTTACCGGAGCCCCTTCCGGGATAAAGTATATAACCCCGGGTATCTCGAAATGTGGGCGCTGGCATCGGGCGGCAGCGCAACCCTTTCCCCGGACTCGCGCGGATACGCCTGTCCCCAGGCTAAAAATCCGGACAGCGACGGCGACGGAATCCGGGACGCGGACGACCCCTATCCGATTTATCCCTGGACGCCCCAGCTCAAGCAGGCTCACATCCGTGTTGATGGAACCGCGGATGAATGGGAATCTCTACCCGTTCTTGGCCATTTCCACACCCAAAAGACGGATTTCACCATCAAGAGTGCGTATGACCGGGAACATCTTTATTACCTGATCAAAATGAAGGGCCCGATCGACTGGGTGGAACTGCTCATTGACGGAGATGCCGATGGATGGTACGCGGGAAACGAGAACCTGAGGATTGAGCTGGCTCCCGATGAAGATGGGAAGTTCATGGTTAAAAGCGCCGCCACCCATCTCGCCTCCAGCCGAAGCTGGCCCTATTTTGATACTGATCGGCCGATCCGGGGGGAAAAAAAGAGAGAAAGTACCGGGAGCGATAAAACTCATGATTGGATTTTCAAGCGAACCCGGTTGTTCGGAGACGCAGAAGATGTGGTCTGCCGTGTATCTACTTCCCGGAAGGAACAAGTTGTCGAGATAGCGATTCCTAATGGAGAGCCGGTCTTCCCCATCCGCGTTGCCCCCGCTCACACCCTCGCTCATGCAGTTTACGCCGGCATTGCGGGAAGGGGACCAAGAACCGCCCTATCCGTATATGAACCCGGTACTCTCTTTACGACTACCGCGGAATAACAAGGGGCGGCATCGGACAACACTAATATGTTTATATTCAAATATTTCTGGATTCGCCATAGCAACGCCTTGGGGAGGAATATGTTATAGTATTTTTACCCCCTATTTTTGTGTTTAGAATGTCCATTTTTGAGTCAAAATTAAGTTCTAATGAGCCGGGGAGTGGGTCCGGAGACACTTTTTTTCAGACTCTATGGTAGCTGATGAACTCATTCACCCGTCACATAAAGTGACGGGGGTCTTGAAAGAATCAGGGTCTAAACACCCCTTCAACTGAATAAGAAACAGCATGGATTAAAGGTCGGAGATCACCATCTGATTATTGAAAGGAACTCTTGACATCACACAATTTAATGTGTGATATTATGTGTGGAGGTGATCTCAATGGCCACTAACCTACAGATTGACGACAAGCTCATTGCACAGGCGGTCAAACTTGGCAGCCATCGCACCAAGAAGGCTGCTGTAACTCAGGCATTGACAGAGTATATCCACCATCTCGAACAGGATAAAATTCTATCGCTGTTCGGGACCGTGGTGTACGAGCCCGGTTATGACTATAAGAAGCAAAGGGCCAAGCCGTGAAGGTGCTGGTCGATACTAGTGTCTGGTCCGCCGCTCTACGGCGTGCCAAACAGACTGCCTTAGGATCAACGCAACAGCTCCGCGATCTGATTGCAGATCGTCGCGTTGAGATTATCGGGCCGATCCGACAAGAGATACTCTCCGGCATTCGAGAAGAGACGCAGTTCAAGAAAGTTAAAACTCATCTGGCCGCCTTTCCTGATATTCCAATCATTACGGAGGATTACGTCACGGCGGCCAGGTTCTTCAACTTGTGCCGGAGCAAGGGAATTCAGGGATCCAATACGGATTTTCTCATCTGCGCCGTTGCCGTGCGCAAGCGTCTGGCTATCTTTACCCAAAATAAGGATTTTTTTCGTTACGCGAAGTATCTGCCCATTGTTCTTCACGAAACAGATGGGTCTGATGCCTTATAAGGAAATGATCTGGAGCAAACCTTGACTGCTGACAGAAACTAGAATAACTTACCGTATCATAATCATCCGCCTGAGGCCGATAACGCACCAGTATTGTGCGGCGAGTTTTGCGAAATAGTACGGGACCGGTTCCGATGGTTTTTCGCCATTAAATGATCCTTATCTGTCCATCGTCAAGGTTTGCCCCTGATTTTTTTCGGCTGGTTTTTTGTTTCCAGTAATTGAAGGCGGAAGTCGACATGAAAAGGATAGTTGCTATTGTATTCGGACTTTCATTGGCTGTCATATATGTTAGACCGCTTCCGGCCCAGACACTGACGCTGGATTACTCCACTTACCTCGGGGGGATTGGCAATGATTACGGTGAGGGAATCATAGTGGGGAGTGGCGGCGAGGCTTATGTCGCCGGAAGTACCTTTTCAGAAAATTTTCCCACGGAAAATCCCTACCAGGCGGGTTACGCAGGAAGTGCTGATGTCTTCGTGAGCAAGTTCGGCTCTTCCGGCTCTAAACTAATCTTCTCCACCTACCTCGGGGGAAGTGATGATGACTATGGGTATGGCATCACACTGGGGACGGGCGGCGAGGCTTATGTTATCGGGAATACCCAATCCTCGAATTTTCCCACGAAAAATCCCTACCAGGCGGGTTATGCGGGAAGTCAAGACGTTCTCGTGAGCAAGCTCTCATCCTCCGGCTCCGAGCTTTCCTACTCCACCTACCTCGGGGGAAGTGATGATGAGTATGGGTATGGCATCACCCTGGGGACGGGCGGCGAGGCTTATGTTATCGGGAATACCCAATCCTCAAATTTTCCCACGAAAAATCCCTACCAGGAGAGGTTGGGCGGAAATACCAACGCCTTCGTGAGCAAGCTCTCATCATCCGGCTCCGAGCTTTCCTACTCCACCTACCTCGGGGGAAGTGCTGATGATTACGGGGGGGGAATTATACTGGGAACGGGCGACGAAGCTTTTATCACCGGCTATACTTACTCCGCAAATTTTCCCACGAAAAATCCTTACCAGGCGGGTTATGCGGGAAGTCAAGACGCCTTCGTAAGCAAGCTCGACTCCTCCGGCTCCGGGCTTTCCTACTCCACCTACCTCGGGGGAAGTAATACCGATTATGGGGGGGGAATCACAGTGGGGAGTGACAGCGAGTCCTATGTCATAGGGCACACCTCATCCTCAAATTTTCCCACGAAAAATCCCTACCAGGCCAGGCATGCCGGAAGTGCTGATGTCTTCGTGAGCAAGCTCAGCTCATCCGGCTCCGAGCTTTCCTACTCCACTTACCTCGGAGGAAGTAAAACTGATTATGGGTGGGGAATCACACTGGAAACGGACGGCGAGGCTTATGTTACCGGAACTACCGAATCGTCAAATTTTCCCACGGAAAATCCCTACCAGGCGGGAAACAGCGGAGGTTATGACGCCTTCGTGAGCAAGCTCGGCTCATCCGGCTCTATCCTTTCCTTTTCCACC
Source organism: uncultured bacterium (assembly GCA_963822585.1). Lineage (GTDB taxonomy): Bacteria > Auribacterota > Erginobacteria > Erginobacterales > Erginobacteraceae > CAWGIE01. The sequence continues at coordinate 163,030 of CAWGIE010000035.1, read as the reverse complement.
TACCTCGGGGGAAGTGATGAAGATGGCGGGAGTGGAATCGTAGTGGGGGATATTGACGGGTCTTATGTCATCGGGAATACCGGCTCCGTAAATTTCCCCACTAAAAATCCCTACCAGGCGGAGTATGGAGGAGGATATTATGACGTCTTCGTGAGCAGGTTGAAGATGGTCACGCCGAGCCTGACGCCGTCTCCGACTCCTTCATCAACGCCGACGGCAACGCCATCGGTTACGCCGTCTCCTTCCGTTACCCTTACGCCCAGTGCTGCTCCGACCCCTTCCGTTGCTCCCTCCCCCAGCGTGATTCCGACACCGTCGCCGATGCCGACGCCGAGTCTTTATCCGACTCCTCCATACCTGGTCTTATCGTCGGGTGATTATAGCGGTGACGGACTCTCGGATATCGCGATCTTCCGCCCGGCCTCCGGACTCTGGGCGGTCCGAAAACTTGGGAGGATATATTATGGGCAAGCCGGGGACGTTCCGGTGAGCGGGGACTACGACGGTGACGGGATTACCGACGTCTCGGTCTTCCGGGAGGCTTCGGGATTGTGGGCGGTAAAGGATCTGACCCGGCTCTATTTCGGGGATGAAGACTGTCTGCCGGTACCGGGAGACTTTGATGGCGATGGGAGCTGTGACGTGGCGATCTTCAACGGGGAAGATGGAACCTGGCGGGTGAGAGGACTGACCCGGTTGTATTTCGGGGCTTCGGGAGATCTCCCAGTTCCCGGGGACTATGATAATGACGGGAGTTCGGATATCGCGATCTTCCGGCCGGCGACCGGTCTCTGGGCGGTGCGGGGGATCAGCCGGGTCTACTATGGGGCGGTCGGCGACCGTCCGGTGCCGGGGATTTACCGGTGGTACGGCGGGGAAGAGTATGGCTCCGGGCCGTTCCGGAGCCAGATCGGGATCTACCGTCCGACAACGGGATTGTGGGCGATCCGTAGCTGGACGCGATACTATTTTGGTATGTCATCCGACACCCCGCTGACCGGCGACTTCTCTGGAAACGCCCTTGATGATACCGGGGTATTCCGTCCAACGACCGGTCTCTGGGCGGTGAGGGGTGTGACCCGAGTTTACTATGGCGCGAATGGAGATATCCCGGCCACCCGGTAAGGAACAGTTTTTGGGGAATATTCCGGGACCGGTTTGCCCCTGATTTTTCTTGAGGCTGAGGGGAGAAACGGAAAAAATGAGATTAAAGATCACCACCCCGATTGATTCAATCGGGGTGGGATCATGACTGGAAACTAAAAAGGAAATCCCCCCTCCCCTAACCCCTCCCCCCACGCTCCGCGCGGGGGGAGGGGGATATATTGCGGGGGGTGCCTCTTGTTATAGTTATAAATCATCGCTCCACCGATCCCGGCAAAACCGGGAGTGGTGACTTATCAAACAGATAAAATAAAAGAATCAGGGGCACATCCCAATTAATGATAATGAACCACCCCCGTGCAGCTTCGCTACGGGGCGGTGAAAGACACCCCCGTACGACTTTGGCACGGGGTGGTGAAAGATACCAAGAATCCCCGGGGGAACTTTCCCCCGGGGATTTTTTTTTGGTTTATTCAATAATTAGAATCCGCTATAATGCTTGTTAATATTCGGCCTTTATTCACCGGAAAACCTCAAAGCGCTTAAGGATTTTTTGGATAAAGCAAACAGCAACAAAGCACAACCAGTCGATAACCTGATCTGAAAACACAACGCGTTTTCAGGTGAATGAGCTTATCGTTCGCATCTGAGATGAAGCCCCCCACGATTATCGCATTGGTGACCTGGCTTATTATACAGCCCCAAGCGATAGCCGATTCACCAGCGCCACCTTATCCTTGGGTCATAACCTCTGCGGGAGGGAAATATCTGTTCAAGATGGTTCCCGCTAAGCAGCGAGAAGAGGATGGGGAGTCTGTCGTCGAGCGGGAAGCGTTTGGTGTTGCCTTTAAGATTACGGAAGACGGCAAGTTCGAGGAGATCTGGCAAACGAATGGTTGGTACACCTTCGGGGGATTTCTCTCCGAGGACGGGCGCTATTTTATTAGATTCGGCCCTTGGGCAAGCGATAAAAAGAAGCATACCGATTTAGCAATTGCGTTCTATGATCAAGGGGCACTCCTGATGGAATACCAGGTGCGGGAATTAATCAAGCAGCCCGATATGCTCGAGTATTCGGTAAGTCATTATGAATGGCGACCCGCAATCCAAACTGAGCCGGATGGTTTTCAAGACGGGATTTTTCATCTGGTCATGATCGATAAGACCACTTATGACTTCGATTATAAGACCGGCAAAATAATTAGCAGCGGTAGAGATGAAGAAGCCAAGGGATTTCAGACAATTTTTGGAGAGGAACAAGTTGAACTGGAAAAAGAGGGGAAAGAATTGTTCGATGCGAATATGTTTAAGGACGATTTTTCTCGCCACTTTGAGGTTGCAGACATAGAGGTCAGCCGGGGAATTCATATTTGCCCCCCTATTGAGTGGCCGGCGTGGTCAGCGGAATTAACTCCGAAGATAAAGTTTGATTATCCCGTACACGTGCGAGCAATGTTCCCGATTGAAGACGATAAGCGCGTAGAAGTTTCCTTGACGCCTCTTCAGATTATCTCAGCTATTGAAAAAGTTTCTCGGCATCCATTTATTGAAAATCTTTTCAAGAACGGCAATGCAACGGGTCTGCGCATGAGAATTTTGGGAGATCGCCTGCATTGGGACACCCCGGGACTCATTGAGTTTATCGAGAAGCTCTCAGGGAGACGGCCGAAAGAGGATGAGTTGTCACATTGGGCGTACTTCATTATCGACGCCGAGGATCCCCGATATATACCAATCTATTTAAACACGCTGACCGGAGATATCATCACTACTGACCAATCCCAGTGGCCCAACGAACCGATTCTTTTCGATGCGACCGGCAAACAAAAAAATGCAAACAAGTTATTTCAGCAAGAATCAGGGTCGCCGGAAAATCAGGGTCACACCCCAAACACTAAGTTTGACTAAGTGGAGAGCAAGTTAGCCCAGTCCACAAGGTAATTCAGGAGAGATTAAAGAAAGATAGTTAGTTGGACAGAAGAATTAAAAAAATTATTGCCCGGCTTTAAACTTGGTATTTTGGGTGTGACCCTATGATCCTTGCTATCATTACTTCAGGTTGAAAATATGGTTAATATCATCGGAATTGCATTATTGATTTTGGGGATAGTCTGGCCTTTTTACTTCTGGTGGATCCCCTTTTTGCAGCCCATCATTATCTGGCTGGGTTTTTTAGCCTTGCTTAGTCCGGGGAAGTTTTTTTCTTCCGAAGCAAAATGGAATAAATGGGCCCGATCCGGTTTTCTCGTATATGTTCTACTGATAAGCATTATTTTCTTTGACTTTTGGCTCTCTCTTTCTTCTTCCCTGCTAAGAGGGTTTTCTTTTATTCACTATATTATCTTTGGTGAAATTCTGCCCTGGATTATATTTCCGTTCACCTCTTTTTGCAGGCTTATCTTCCCGAATGAGCAATCATCCGTAGATGGTACTATTCATATGAAATATAATATTATAATGATCTGCGCCGGCGGATTCATGAATATCATAGATATATCGATTTATTTGGCCGCAGGGTTTTTAATCGGGAGATGGAGAGAGAAACGAAATAGAAACCGCAAAACCAATTTAAAAGATAAAATAGAAGAAAAGTGGGAATGCTCTGAGAAAGGAGCAGGGTCACACCCCAATTAATAAGTTTGACTAAGTGGGGAGCAGACCAGCCAAGTCCACCAGGAAAGATCAGGGTCACACTTTGACTATTGACAGAAACTAGAAGAATGTACTGTTTCATAATCATCCGCTTGAGACCAAGAATGCGGCAATATCGTGAGGCGGGTTTTTCGAAATAGTACGGGACCGGTTCCGATAGTTTTTCGCCGTTAAATAATCCTTATCAGTCATAAGCTGTCCAGAATATTCTGGAAACATACAATGAATAAATTGGTCATAGTAATTTTATTTTTCTTTTTCTTCGGGTGCATCCTCTTCATTAATGGCCCTTCTTTTTCAGAACAGACTTCCAATGAACAATCTACTAAGAAATTGAAGTGTTGGAAGTGTCACGAAACATTTGAAATACCGGTTACGCAAAAGGAGGGCACATGCCCCAGCTGTGGCGCGACCTATGTATTGTCCAAGCCTACTCCTCCACCCACCAGGATTGTCAAGAGGCGTCCTCATAATAAGGGCAAGCGTACGGTTGAAAATAATACAACCATAACAACTGTAAGGGTTTACTCTGCCGCTCCCTATAAAGACGACAAAAGACACGCGTTTTTTGGCATCTGGAACTCATTCGAGATTTATCCTGCATCAGATGAAATCAATTCTGTAAAAATAATTATGAGCTGGTTAGGAGATGCAATAGAAGACAGTTATTTTAAGCTGATTTTTATCCAAAAAAATGGGGAGGTAGTAGAGAGAGGGAATTTTGAGGTCAAAGAATCAATTCTCTACCTTTATGATACGGCTGGCGAAGTAATCGGCGAGGGTAGGTTGTCCGGGGATGAATTAATAATGAAATTTATCCATGCGATTCAGGGGATAGAGACTGTTGAACTCCGAAGACGGGGTTTCGATAAAGAGGGGAGAAAGTTTACCGATAAAAGTTGGTGTAAAACTACTTTATCTTATAAGAAGAATTTAAAAGGCAAATGGGGTTATATCAATAATACGGGCAAAATAGTTATAAATCCTACTTTCGATGACGGTGATAAGTTTACCGAAGGGCGGGCAGCCGTAAAAATAGGCGGCAAATGGGGGTTTATCGATAAGAATGGAACGGTGGTAATCAAACCGGAATTCGATCGACTCATGAGTTTCTCAGAAGGTATGTCTGCAGCGAAAATTGGCGATAAGTGGGGTTATATCGATAAAATGGGCAGGCTTTCGATTGAACCCATATTCGATAGGACAATCAGCTTTTCCGAAGGGCTTGGTTGTGTAAAGCTTAACGACAAGTGGGGCTATGTAAATTTGAAAGGAGAGATTGTTATCGAACCTCGCTTTGATGATTGCCTTAAGTTTCATGAGGGACTGGCAAGCGTGAAAATTGGAGATAAATATGGTTTTATTAATAAAAAAGGAGAAATCGTAATAGAACCGAAGTTCGACGAGGCCGGGATCTTTTCGCAAGGCCTTGCGCTTGTAGAAGTAGATGACAAGCGAGGCTACATAAATAAAATGGGTGAATTTATTATTTTACCACAGTTCAACGCCGCCGGGTTGTATTTCTCAGAAGGCTTAAGCTTAGTTAAGAGTGGTGGCACAGGGGAAGGAGACAGTCTTGATGGAGGGAAATACGGTTTCATCGACGAGACGGGCAAAATGGTCATAAAAGAGCGATTCGATCACGCGTGGGCTTTTGCTGAAGGTCTCGCATGCGTAAATATTGATGGGGAACTTAAGGGGTATCGTATCGTTGGCGGCAAATGGAGCTATATTGATAGAACCGGGGAATTAGCAATGTCACTTATGGCGGGTTTTGAAGAGGCTAAAAGTTTTTCCGAGGGCTTAGCCGCTGTAAGAGCAGGGGATAAATGGGGATTTATTAATAATACGGGGGAATTTGTTATTGAGCCACAATTCTATTATGCATTTGATTTTTCTGAAGGTTTAGCGAAGGTTAATGGGGTCGAAAATGATCAGGATCAAACCTCGACGACTGACAGATTATTGAATTTTTTACTGCATAATAATAATAATTGAGGCCGGGAATGCGGCAGTATCGGAAAGGAATCAGGGTCACCCCAAACAAAAAGATCAGGGTCATGACTAATTGGGGAACAGGATAGCCAAAACTATAAGGTATTTCGGGAGAGATTAAAGATAGATAGTTAGTTGGGCAGTATAATTAAAAGCAGGAGGAGCAGAAAATGACAACCTTACGTTGGGTATCAGCCATTAGTTTATGTTTGTTATTGTTGCTTATGCCGATCTCTTCGAACGCGCAAGCAATGCGCAATCAAGTGACACTCACTCAAGTCCAAGCCGCATTACCGAAACTGGAAAAGTTCACGCAAGAAACATTAGAAAAGAAAGGCGTTCCGGGTGCGGCGATAGCCATAGTATTTCAAGATCAAGTATTGTATTTGAAAGGGTTCGGTGTTCGCGAGGCAGGCAAGAATGAACCTATCACCGAGGATACCGTTTTCCAGCTTGCGTCAATGTCCAAACCGATTTCTTCGACGATTGTCGCCGCGTTGGTGAGTGATGGTGTAGTGAGCTGGGATACTTGCATCCGCGACGTTGATCCGGGCTTTCAATTGTATGAGGCGTATCCGACGCAACAAGTGACGATTCGCGATTTGTTCGCGCATCGCAGCGGTTTGCCGGGCAACGCGGGGAACGAACTTGAGGATCTGGGCTATAGCCGAAACGAAATTCTGTATCGCCTGCGCTATGTAAAACCCGCGAGCAGTTTTCGTTCCGCGTATTCTTACAGCAATTTTGGCATCACCGAAGGCGCCGTTGCCGCGGCGAAACCCACCAGGAAAGCGTGGGAAGATGTCGCGGCGGAAAAACTATACAAACCTCTGGGGATGAAGTCGACCAGTTCGTACTATAAAGATTTTCTCGCCCATACGAATCGCGCCGTGCTGCACAGTCTTATCAACGGCAAGTGGACTGCAAAGGCGTCGCGTGAACCTGATGCACAATCACCCGCGGGAGGGGTGAGTTCCACTGTTAAAGACCTCGCACAGTGGATGCGGCTGGAGCTTGCAAACGGAAAATACAATGGCAAGCAGTTGATTGGCAAAGACGCATTGGGCCAGACACACCTGCCGCTCATTATTCGCGGAAACGACCTTGTCACCGGCAAGCCCGATTTTTATGGATTGGGTTGGAATGTCGACTATCAGGATGATGGAACGGTAGTATGGGGACACGCCGGGGCATTTTCGCAAGGCGCCCGTACCTTGGTGAAATTGATTCCTTCCGAACAGCTCGGCATCATCGTCCTCTCCAATGCGTTTCCGACCGGTCTACCCGAAGGAATTGCCCAAACGTTTTTCGATTATGTTCATTATGGCAAATCCCAAAATGATTGGGTCGCGGTGTGGGACAAAATGTACAATGCTCATTTTGGAGCGGAAGCCTTTGCCCCGCTCATCGCCACGTATGCGAAACCACCTTCGCCGCCCACGCCCGCCATGCCTTTATCCGCATATGTTGGAGAGTACACGAACGAATATATCGGCAATATTCGGGTCCTGGAACTCGATGGGGATCTCGCGGTACAGATGGGGCCAAATAAAAAGACATTCACACTTAAGCATTTCGACCACGACATTTTTCTATATTACCCGAATCCGGAAACACCGGATGTTCCCAGCAGTATGACATTTATAATCGGGGCCGAACAAAAGGCGACACGAGTCGTCATGGACGATTTGAGCGACGAAAGTCTGAGTTCGCTGACACGCGTGAGCGAACCGGAATAGGGAAGTGGGGTGTGGAAATGAAAAGGATCAGGGTCACACCCCAAATAGTGTTCATCAACCACCCCCGTGCAGCTTCGCTACGGGGCGGTGAAAGGCACCCCCGTACGGCTTTGCCACGGGGCGGTGAAAGACATAAAGAAATCCCCGGAGGACAAAGAATCAGAGTCACACAAATATTAAGTGGGGGATAGGTGGATTGGGGGAATGCGGATTTATATTTTTCTCCGGTAATCTGCTCCGCCGTGGTCCGGGCAGCTCAGCTCTCCGTTCAGATCATCTAATTGACAACCAGACGAAGATAAGATAGTATTATCCTATGAGCATGACGGTAGACAAGATTGTGTCCGAGGCACTCGACCTCTCACCTCAGGCCCGGGCCTTCCTGGCCGAAAGACTCATTGAAAGTCTTGACGCAGCCCCGGGAACAGAAATTTCCGCCGAGTGGCGCGAAGAGATTAAAAAGCGTTGTCGAGAAGTTGATGAGGGTGTCGTTGAACTGCGCGACGCCGCCGATGTGTTTGCCAAGGCATACGCGGCCCTGGGATGATGCCTATCCGTTTCCATCCCGCCGCCGAATCGGAAATGATCGATGCCGCGGTATGGTATGAGGCTCAACAAACAGACCTCGGTAAGCGCTTTCTCACCTCCGTGCAGGACGCTCTCAACAGGATAAAGCTCAACCCTGAACTCTATCCAGTTGTCGAACGTGATGTGCGTCGTTGTTTGACGAAAACGTTTCCTTTCGGCATTCTCTTCCGGACTACCTCAGACATGATTGTGATAATGGCAGTCATGCACCTCCATCGGGATCCGAGCTACTGGAAGAACCGGAGATTCAAACCATGAAATGCAGCGTACGCGGAATCTGACCCCACTGATTTACGACATTTACTGAACATGAACTGCATCTGACTGAAGCTGAAAAAACCGGATGGGTCGGGGTTACCCATTTATCAGGCAAATAACAGGGGAAGAATAATGAGTTATTACCAGGAAATAATGAGCGACGTCGGAACGGGGATCGATACCATCGGGGTGCTGCTGATTGTTGGCGGATCGCTCCTCGCCACCGCCCGATTCTTCTTTCGCCGGCAGGGGGAGGCCGACAAAGTGTACCGCCTCTACCGGCAGAACCTGGGACGCGCCATCCTGCTGGGACTCGAGTTCCTGGTGGCCGGGGATATTATCCGGACGGTGGTCGTCGCGCCCACCCTGATCAACGTCCTGATCCTCGGATTGATCGTCCTGATCCGGACCTTCCTGAGCATGGCCCTGCAGATGGAAGTGCAGGGGCGCTGGCCCTGGCAATCCGCAGTCAAAACGTGAATCGTCTTTCTTTTTCACGGGATAACCGTTTTCTTCCAGCGGTTGATAAAAAGTGGTGAATTTCGCACCACCTGGACGCAATGCCTTGTTTATCAAGGAGAGCATAAATAGATTGCATTATTTGAGATAGCCCAGGAATGTCTGTGCTACACTCACAGACAGGAGTGTCTGTGCTACACTCACAGACAGGAATGTCTGTGTTACACTCACAGACAGGAATGTCTGTGCTACACTCACAGACAGGAATGTCTGTGCTACACTCACAGACAGGAATGTCTGTGCTACACTCACAGACAGGAATGTCTGTGCTACACTCACAGACAGGAATGTCTGTGTTACTAATTTAACGCCCGGGAACAGAGGGCCCCGGCCAACACCATCGATACCCGAAACGTAAACTTACGGTAAAATGCCCTGAACCACCTCAAAAAGGAGGAGATCCCATGGGCGATAAGAAAGGCAAAAAGGACAAGGCAAAAGGACAGAGGCAGAAGAGCCGCGAAACAAGCCAAGGCCGCTAAGCAAAAACAGAGCAAGCAGCAGCCTCGGACGGCCTGAGTACGCCGGTTCACCAATACGGGAAAGCCCCGGGAGGGGATTCCGGGGCTTTCTTCGATCACAGACAGGAATGTCTGTGCTACTCTCACTGGACACAGACAGGAATGTCTGTGTTACACTCACAGACAGGAATGTCTGTGCTACTCTCACTGGGAACAGACAGGATATCCATACATAAAAAGAGCCCCGGGAGATTCTCTCCCGGGGCCCTTTTTATCCACAGACAGGAATGTCTGTGTTACTGCTTTAAATCTCCAGCGTCTTGGGGATGATCAGCTTTTCGTTCTTCTTGATCAGTTCCTTGGTCGCCGGCTTGAAGAAGGAGCGGGATACCTGCTTAAGGTACTCATCCTTGATGCTCGACTCCCAGAGTTCCCGGGTCAGGTAAAAGATCTTGGAGCCGCCCAGCTCGTGCTGCATGTCCGGCCAGGGGTAGGACGGCAGCGCCATCCGCAAGCCCGCCAGAACCCAGCCGTTGTAGCTCTCGAAGGTGGCCCAGAACTCTTCCTGCTGGCAGACCTCGAAACAGTACCAGCACTTGGAATAAAAAAGCACCGCGCCGGCATTGACCTGCCGCTCGAAAGTCAGGGTGTGGAGAGAGATCCCGATCTCCTCATCCCAGATTCTCCCGTTGGCGATACCAACCAACTTCCCGTTATTCAGCCCGAGGAAGAAATACTCGTCCTTCATGCGCTTGCGCTTGATGGCCAGCAGTTCCGCGAAGACCCGGGCGCCCACGATATCGTAGTAATCGTACTCGGCGTCCAGCGTCAGCTTCAGGTACTTGAGGACGGGATCGATCTCCTCCGGCTTGATCGGACGGATGAGGACGGTATTCTTCTTGCCCTCCTTGCTGGTGAGCACCGAATACATCGGCTTCATCGCCGGCGCGTTATCGGTCGACTGCAACAGGCCTTCCAGCCACGCGGTCGAGATGTTATAGACCTCCTTGCGCAGCTTGGTCGGGATCTCTCTCTTCATATCTCTTTCCTCCTCTTTTTGCTATTTTTAGCCACCAAGACACCAAGGCACCAAGGAAAATGAATATATCCTCTAATGACACTTCATCTTCTCTGAAACTTCTTGGTGTCTTGGTGCCTTGGTGGCATTAAATTAAAGTAATCAAGCGAACGGGGGATGACAAGGATTATTTGTCTTCCGGCTTCTGCTTCGGTTGCTCCGCGGGTTGCTCTTCGGGTTCCTCTCCGGTCGATTCCTGGGCGAACCACTTGCGGTATATCCGATCGAACGCCCCGGAGGATTCCACTTTGTCCAGAGCGGCGTTCAGCAGGGCCACGGTGTCGAAGGCGCCGTTAGCGACGGCGATACCGTAATCCTCCTGCATCAGGTTCTTCTCGACAATCTGGAACTTGGTCTGGCACATGCTGCTGGTGCAAAACTGGAGATAATCGAGGACCGCCAGGTCGATCACCACGGCATACGCCAAATTTCCCCCCTCTCTCAACGCCCGGACCAGGCTGAGCGGGGAATCATAGGTTTTGATCTGGGCCTTCAAATTGGCGCGGGCCCATTCCTCGCCGGTGGTTCCCTTCATCACCCCGACAATCTTATTCTCCAACCCCCGGGCGAAGGACCGATCGTCCCAATTTTCCTCCGGCCGGGTGGCAACGGCCAGGGTGGTGGAAAAATAGGGCTTGGTAAAATCGACGAAATACTTCCTGATCTTGGTGATCGTGATGGCGGCCAGGGCCGCGTCGGCTTTGTCCGCCTCCAGCAAATTGGCATATTCCCGGATATTGAAGGGAACATCGATCCAGGTAACCCTCTTCCCCAGCGCTTTGCCGATTTCTTCTCCCAGCTCGATATCAAAACCGAGCAGCTTGTCCCCTTCCTTGAAAGCGAAGGGGGGAGTTTGCGAGTCAAAAAGAAATCGGATTTCCCCCGGGGCGCTATCCGCTGCCGGTTTTTCCGCCGCCGCTCGCGCCCCCGCCGGACCGGGTGCGAAAATCAGCAGGCCGACTATGATGGCCAGGACCCATTTCATCGCTGCCTCCTGCAATTATAGCTGCTCAAAAAATGCATTGTTTCTCCCTCGTCCTCCGTTCCCCGAACGAGAGAGAAAATTACTCCAGTACCCGGTAGAGGTCAATCAGTTCTTTAGCCGATTCCGAACGATACCGGTGGCCCGTCTCATTCCCTGCTTCACGCGGGCTTGTCGATAGTGTACCTGGTTCTCTTCCTTTTATTCTTTTATTGAAACAATTGTTCCGCGGAGGCGAGGAAGCGCTGCCAGTCGTGAAGGACACGGGGAGGGACCGTCCAGGTCAGGGGAGGCTTGTCATTGAACCAGACCCGGACCGTCACCAGGGAAGAACGGGCGATCTTTTGCGCCAGGGATTTCGAGAGCCGGAACTCCCCGCGGGTGATCGCCATCTCCTCCGCGGAGACGGCGGAAACCTCCGTCCGTTCGGCGGCGATGATCTCGTCTCCGATCTTGAACTGGGCCGGGTGGTCGGCAAAAAAATAAAATACCGTGCTCTTGATGGAGACGGTCATTTGTATCTCCGGATACAGCTCCCGGTTGGTACTGAGGGAGACCTCCTGCCAGGGGCCGATCAGCCACCCTTTCTTCCCCGCCTCGTAGAACTGCTCCGGTTCCCCGGAATAGCGGGCCAGGATCGTTTGGAATCCCTGATGAGCTGTATATCCCCGGAGAGTCTCGACCGAATACTTCACGGAGAGGTTCGTCTCCTCGCTGAAAGAGTCATACTGATCTTCGAAAACACCCGCCATCTCCGGTTCGGCCCCCGGAATTTCCTCCACCTCGGCCTCCCTCTTCTCCTTCAGGAAACCCTCCCTCACATCATAGGAATACCCGATGGCGCCGTTTTCCAGCAGTACTTCGATAACCCCCCGATTTCGGTGCCGGACAGCCGCGTCCAGCGGCGTCCAGCCGATGGCGTTGCGGGCGTTGACGTCGGCGCCATACCAGATCAGAAGGGACGCTATTTCCGGACGCCCCCTGATGGCGACGTTGTGGAGCGGCGTCCGGCCCGCACTGTCGGAGATATTGATCGTGGCGCCGGCGGCGAGGAGCAGTTCGACCGTCTCGATATCGCTATACACAACAGCCAGGGAGAGAGGGGATTGGCCATTGGGATCCGTGACATTGAGATCGGCCCCGTTTTCGATCAGGGTTTCCACCACGTCGCGGTGGTTATTCTGCAGGGCGTAGTAGATCGGGGTCCAGCCCGCGTCATCTTTGGCGTTCACGTCGGCGCCTTCGGCGATCAGCTCGTTTACCTCTGGCAGGTCGCCCTCGGAAGAGGATGTCTGAAGCGTGGAAGCGCAACCCGAGATCAGTAAAACAGTGCCCGCGATCATGATTAATTGTCTTATCTTCATCTCCTCTCCTATTTTTAACCACCAAGACACTAAACCCTACCTCGGCCCCTTTAATAACCACCAAGACACTAAGACACTAAGAAATACCTAGGGAAATATAGAAGAACGTCTTTATTTATTCTCTAATATTCTTAGTGTCTTTGTGTCTTAGTGGTCATTTAGTGTCTTTGTGTCTTAGTAGTTATTTAGTGTCTTTGTGTCTTCATGGTTATTTTCTTTTAAATGTGTCTGCGTGTTTTAGTGGTTATCAGTTATCGCGGTGCGGAAGCGGTTTCCATTAAATACGCTACCTGGACGTCTTTGTTCAGCGGGATGATCCAGCGCCGGTAGATGTCGACCACGATCCGGGGATCGATCTTGGGATCCCCCCCTTCCCCCGTCAACTCGCGGCAGTAGGTCTCCGCTTTTAACGCGACACGATCCAGAACCCCGGCCTCGACTTCCGGATCGGTGATCCGCTCCATCAGCCCCGCGGTATCCCCGGCGGCGCGGAGAGCCCGGTAGTCGGCGGGGTCGGCGCGAAACTTGCTTTCGGCGACAAATTTTCCGTAATGGATCCGTTTGGAAAGCGCCTGCAGGCAGGTGACGTCGCACATCGAGCTGGAGCCATACTGGTTGTCGTCTCCGGGGCGGCAGATATGAGGGACGATTTCCCGCTCATAGACGGTACGGATCCGGGCGTTGATATTGACGGAATTGGGCCGGAGAGGATTCTCCGCGTAATGAAGCGGCGGCAGAATCGGCCCGGGCAAATCGGGGGAAAACGGGTGCTCGTCCGGGCTGGTGTAGCGCCGCATCCGGGCATGGACCTTCTCGATCTCGAAGAGATGGAACCCGACCAGGCTTTCTCCCCCAAGCACTGCCCCGAAGGCGCCGGGCTGGTAGATGATATCGTTCCGCTTGAACTGGGCCCGCTCGATCAACTCGAAAATAATCGTTTCCTCCAGGCGGGCCAGGACGTTGCGGATGTTGCCGAGTAAGAGTTGTTCTCCCATTTAATAAACCTCGTGAAACGCCTTGTAGAAAAAAGAGGCAATATCGCCGGCGCCGGCTTCGTCCAATTCCCCTTCGAACAAGCGGCGGATATAATCCTTCATTCTCAGGGAGAGGACTTTTTCCTGGTGATGCTCGATAAAGAGTTCGCGGACCTTTTGCTGCCAGACCCGCATCAGGGCATGATCGGTTCCGGTCTCCCATTCCTCTTCCCGGTCGGGATGCTTATCCCTCCAGAGTTTTTCCCAGATATCCCAGGCCCGGACGGCCAGGGCCATCTGGATCACGCCGAAGTCGTAATATTTTTCAGCCTCGCCGCTGCGGGCCAGGTACAAGATCTGTTCTACCCGGGCACGGAATCCCGGCTCGTTGCTCTTTTCCCCGTCGGAATCCTTGATCTCCGCGAAGAGCATTCCGACCCGATCCGCCCCGCTGATCTTCCGGACCCTCTCCTGGGCACGGTGCCCCAGGCCTTCCATAATTTTAACCACCGCTTTAGAGTGAGACTCGTTCATTAGACAAGTTAGCGCCTCCGGCGCAACTTGTAGTGTAAAGTTTAAAGTGTAAAGTGTAATGGATCTTTACACCTGACACCTGATACTTTACACAGCTTTATTGAAATTCCTAAACTGGAACTTAGCCCTCGCTTCGCTCGGGCAACGTTCTAAAGTGCCTAAAGTTTAAAGTGCCTAAAGTTAAAAAACTACTCGCCGGCGGAGACAGGGGAACACTCTGTTGTTTAGTATCTTGACAGCTATTGAAATTCCGGAGCAGTAGAATATGAGTGTAATGAAGTTAGGAGGTTATTCCCCTTCCATCACTCCAACCCACCATTTATCCAATGTTGTTTATATCGGAGAATCCCTACTATTTATTCACCGCTGACTTCTTTAACACACTGGTACGTGTCCCAGGCGATGACCAACTCTTCGTTGGTCGGGATCAGGTAGACATCCACCCGGGAATCCTCCCGGGAGATCTTCCCCTCCCGGCCGTTCATCTCTTTATTTTTCCCGGCGTCGAACTCGATCCCGATAAAATCGAGGTCCCCGGCCGCTTGCTCCCGGACCAGGGCGGCATTCTCTCCCACCCCGCCGGTAAAGATGACCGCGTCGGCCCCGTTCATGGCGGCGATATAGGCCCCGATATATTTCTTCAGCCGGTAGGAATAGACATCCAGGGCGGTGGCGCAGGTCTCATTTCCCGCGGCCGCCGCCTCGAGAATCTCGCGCATGTCGTTTGACATTCCGCTCAACCCCAGCATCCCGCTCTCCTTGTTGAGAACCCGGGTAAACTCATCGATATCGCTGCCTTCCTTGTGGATGACGTACTGATGGATCGCCGGGTCCAGATCTCCGCTCCGGGTCCCCATCACCAGTCCTTCCAGGGGGGTGAAGCCCATCGAGGTATCAAGGCTTTTCCCGTCCCGGATGGCGGCGATCGAGGCGCCGTTCCCGAGGTGGCAGGTGACGGCGCTGGTCCGGGACGGTTCCCGGCCGGCCAGCTTGCAGTACCGGTAAAAAACGAACCGGTGGCTGGTCCCGTGAAACCCGAACCGGCGGATTTTGTATTGTTGATAATATTTCAGGGGGATGGCGTAGAGATAGGACGCGGGCGGCATCGTCTGGTGGAACGCCGTATCAAAAACACCCACATGCTCCACCCGGGGGAGAACATCCTTTGCCGCCTCGTACCCCCTCAGATTGGCCGGGTTATGGAGCGGTGCCAGGTCGGAACACTCGCGCATCTTGGCCAGCACTTTCTCGTCGATCAGGACCGAAGAAGCGAACTCCTCTCCTCCGTGCACCATCCGGTGGCCGACCGCCTCGATCTCATCGATGTTTTCCAGTACCCCCGTCTTCTTGTCCAGGAGCAGATCGAGGACTTTCCGGATCGCTTCCCGGTGGTCCCTGATCGGTTCCACCGTCTGAATTTTCTCTCTGCCTAACGCGGTGTAATTAACAATCGCGTCATCCTTGCCGATCCGTTCGATCAGTCCCTTGGCGTGGACCACGTTCTCGTGCTTCTCGAACAGTTCCTTTGAGGTCTCTATGACCTGAAACTTCACGGAAGAACTGCCGCAGTTTAAAACCAGTATTTTCATCGCTCCTCGCCCCTTTCGATGCCGGAAGGTCGACCATCGTTCAAGATGACGCATTATAAACACCCGCCGGCCGGGATAATCCGGTCCGCGGTGCTTCAGAGTATAGCAAGGGGGAAAACGGGCGGCAAATAAAAACCGGGATTGCCGGGCGGACGGACAGCCGAGCGCCGGGGCGGGGTAATTTCATCTTCCCGGGGGTCGTGATGCCTGTATAATGGAGGCATGAAGAACCACCCGAAGAGCATCGTCTTTCCCGCGGGCTCCTCCCCGGAGAGCGTTTTTCAAGGCCCCCTCCGTCGTGAACTGGAACCGCTTCTTCCCGATTATCTCCGGGGATGCCGCTGGTTCGGCGGGAAGGCCAGACAGATCCGGTCCGTCCGGGTCGGCGATCCGGTACCGCTGAGGGGCGGCGGCGCCACGGCTTACCTTTATATCCTTGCCGTCTCCTACCGTGATGGAGATGCCGAGCGGTACCTCCTTCCCCTTTCTTTTCACCAGGGGGAACCGGCTGCCGGAAGCGAGCAATCCCCCGCCTTTCCGGTCCTGGCCCGGCTCACCCTGGGAGAGGAGAAGGGGATCCTTTTCGATGCCGTCTATGACCCGCGTTTCCGGAAGAATTGTTTCCGGCTGATGGCGGGAAAAGACAGTGAGCGGCAAGGGCCGTTCCAGCTGCGGGGGATTCCGGGAGAAGCCCTCCGGCAATGGTTCGGGGAAGGACACTGCCTCCCCCAGACCGAACTGCTGGACAAAGAGCAGAGCAATACCTCGTTCTCTTACGGGAAAGATTTCATCTTCAAGCTCTACCGCCGCCTGGCGGTCGGCGGTCATCCGGAGGTAGAGATGAGCCGGTTTCTGACCGAGGAGGCCGGATTCCCCCATGTCGCCCCTTTTGCCGGCCTGCTGGAACTCGAAACCGAGGGTGCCGGAACCGCCGCCATCGGCCTGCTCCAGGCATATGTACCCCATCAAGACGATGCCTGGAATTATTCCCTGCGGGCGGTCGCCGCGTATCTCCGGGCGGAATCCCCGGAAGAGGAAAAGAAATGCCTCCAGGGTTATTCCCCGTCCGCCGCCTTGATCGGAACGCGGACCGCCCAGCTTCACCAAGCCCTGGCCGCGGCGCCGGATAACCCCGATTTCGCGCCCCGGCCCTTCACCCCGGGCGACCGGGAAGAACTATCAACCTCCATCCGGTCTCTCCTCGACCGAACGCTGACCACGCTGCGTTCGGCCGTGGATGAACTTCCTCCGGAAACGGCCCGGGAGGCGCGGCCGCTTCTCCGCGGCGGGGCCGTTGAGAAAAACCTGGCCGAGAAGATCAATCTTTTCCGCCCGGGAGGAATGGTAACCAGGATTCACGGGGATTACCATCTGGGACAGCTTCTCCATACGGAGAAAGACTTCGTGATTATCGACTTTGAAGGGGAGCCGGCGCGGCCGCTTGAAGAACGGAGGCGAAAACGTTCCCCGCTGGTCGATGTCGCCGGGATGATCCGTTCTTTGCACTATGCCGCCTATGGCGCGATCTTCCTCCAACCGGAGCCCGAGACCGGAGAAATAACCTCCCCTACCTCCCGGGCGGAAAAATGGTATCGGATCATGAGCGATCGCTTCCTTTCCTCCTATCTGCGGGAGATGGGCGGGAAGGCGGCCGTTCTTTTGGGAAGCGAGGATACCCGAAAAGAGTTGCTCGATCTCTGCATCCTGGAAAAGGCCGTCTACGAGCTGAATTACGAACTCAACAATCGGCCCGCGTGGGCCATTATCCCGCTGAACGGGCTTCGGGGAATGGTCGGGAACCGTGGATGAACACGGTGGAGATTATTATATCTTGTCCGCCGGGCCGGTAAATATTATAGTGAGCGAGATATGCGGTAATTATCATTTTTAACGAAGGTAACTGATAGGGGGGGAGACATGGGATTCTTCAATAAGCTGAAAAATTTTGTCACCGGGGGAGGAGCTAAAGTATCGGTCGCGGCGGTCGAACCCACCCTCGGCGGTCCTTTCCAGGTCAAAATTCACGCGGCGGTCGAGGAAGCCGACATCCCGATCGAGCAGGTCTATTTGAAGATCGCGTCGATGGAGACGGTTGTCATCAAGGACGTCGAGATCGCCCGGCTGGTCGGCGAAACGGTGGAGAAAGTCAAAGAAGATCTGGAGAGGACCACCACCGTTTTCGATCATAAGATCGAGGTGGCCGGACCGCAGACCCTGAAAGCGAAGGAAGAGTACGACTGGGAGACCACCGTCACTCTCCCGGCGGACGTCCTCCCGACATACATCGGGATGACCGCCCGGCACGAATGGAAGATACTGGCCGGCCTCGCCGTTTCCGGAAACGATCCGGATTCCGGCTGGGTCGTCATCGAACTTGTCTAGGTGCCGGTACGGCTCACCATCCTCCGCGGGGGAAAAGAGACGGAGGTTACCGTCCACACCGGCCGCCTCCCCGCGTCATAAATATCATTGAAACTTCGTTGCTTATTTAACCGCGGATTGAGTGGATTATGCTGATAAAAGAAAACCAAATCCGTTTAATCCGCTTAATCAGCGGTTTCTTGTGATTCCGAAGCGGCGGGTGTATTCCCTGAACAATTCCATGATCTTACGGGTGCCCGGGCCGGGGACGCCGTTTGAAATGATGGTTTCGTCCACCTTTACCACCGGGACTATTTCCTTGTTGGATGCCGTCATGAAGACCTCGTCCGCCGCCAGCAGTTCCCCGATGGTCAGATCGCGGATCTCCCGCTCAAAGACGGATTCCGTCAAACGAAGGACCAGCCCCCGCGTAATCCCGGGCAGAATGCCCTTTTCATTCGTCACCAGCTTCTCCCCGAAAAAGGCGAAGACGGTAGCGGTCTGGCCTTCGAGAACGTTGCCGGAATCATTCACGAAAACGGCTTCCATCGCTCCCTGCCGGCGGGCCGCCTCCAGGGCGATGATGGCCGAAAGATAATTGACGGTCTTGGCGCCCGGGATGGAACGGCGCCCGGGAAGGGTGATTACTTTAACCCCCCGGGCATACCACTCCCGGGGGCAGGGCCGGAGAGGTCTCACCAGGACCAGCAGCCGCGGCCGGCCGGCCGGAGTAAGAAAATCGGAGCTGGATCCCCCGGTCACGATGACGGTGATGTTTGACTCGTTATGGCGATTGCGGGCCACGGTCTGCTGCACGATCCCGATCATTTCCTCGACCGTCCACGGGAAGGGGATGCCGGTCAGGCGGGCGGATTCCTTCAGGCGCGAGACGTGTTCCTCAATGCAGAACGGCTTCCCGCCGTAGGTCCGCATAAAATCGAAAACGCCGTATCCCCTGAGCAGAGCCAGATCGTCGACCGGTATCGAGGCTTCTTCAGCGGGAACGAACTCACCGTTAACATAATAAATATCTTCCGCGGGCATGGGTAGAGTATAGCAATCCCGGCCGACGCGGGAAATAAGCAATTACCCCGATTTATTATTAAATCGGGGTAGTTTCGAACAATGACAACATTTAAAAGAACAGCAATACAAAAGCATATCGACTTTATCATATACTCCGGCAATGAATTACAGCCAAGAGTCTCATTCTGGCGGCAACGGTAACCGAAAGAACACAACATTGTTCTTTCGGGGAAGCTAAACAGTGTACTGTCATCGTATTAACCTGTTTGCTATTCGTAATACATTGAACGATAATACAGGTTAAAAACGGTTAACAATTATTCACTTCCTCTTTATTTCCGGGCGGCGAATTGATATATAATCTTATTTTCCCTTCCCCGATTAATACTTCGGGGCGGGGAGGATAAATAAGAATGTGCAAGCATTGAAGCAATCGCAGCAGTTTATTCACCCTAAGTAGAACATTTAAATAAATCGCATTCTCTTCAATAGTCATTGCGAACGGAGCGAAGCAATCTCAACTCTAAGCGGAAAAAGAGATTGCTTCGCTACGCTCGCAATGACCGTAATCGTTGATGTAACTACTATAACAATCGGATTATTACGTCCCTGATTTATTTTTCGTTTATCACAGGGATACTGCACCAGGAGTCATCTTATGGTTAAGATCAAAGAATTCCGGGGACTGCGGCCGATTCCGGAGAAAGCCGAAGCTGTCGCCTCGCCCCCCTATGATGTCCTTGATTCACGGGAAGCCAGGATCATGGCCCAGGATAAACCCTATAGTTTCCTGCACGTGGTCAAACCGGAAATCGACCTGCCGGAGGAGACTGATATCTATTCCGATGCCGTCTACAACAAAGGCCGGGGCAACCTGGACCGCCTGATTAAAGAAGGCATTCTGATCCAGGACAGCAAACCCTCTTTTTATTTCTACCGCCTGACCATGGGCGATCTCGCCCAGACGGGCCTGGTGGCGGCGGCTTCGATCGAGGACTACGAGAACGACCTTATCAAGAAACACGAACATACCCGGGCCGAAAAAGAGGGCGACCGAATCAGGCACGTCGAAACTCTCAACGCCAATACCGGTCCGGTCTTTCTCACCTACCGGTCGACCGGGGAGATGACGTCCCTGACGGAGGAAGTGACCCGAAAGGCCCCCCTCTACGACTTCACGGCTGACAACGGCGTCAGGCATACCTTCTGGAAGATCGAGGACCCGGAGACGCTGGCCGGGATCCGGGATATCTTCGCCGGGATCGAACGACTCTATGTCGCCGACGGGCACCACCGGTCCGCCGCGGGGACGAAAGTCGGCCAAAAACGGCGCGCGGAGAACCCCTCGCATACCGGTGACGAAGAATACAATTACTTCCTGGCCGTCCTTTTTCCGCACGATCAACTGCACATCATGGGCTATAACCGGGTGGTCGGCGATCTTAACGGCCTTTCCCCGGAAGAGTTCCTGGGGCGGGTCGCCGAATCATTCGAGATCGTCCCGGCGACCGGCAACCGGCCGTTCTCTCCCCCCTGCCGCACACTTTCGGGATGTACCTGGCCGGGCAATGGTACCGGCTTACCGCCCGGGAGGGGAGTTTCCCGGCCGATGATCCCGTCAATTCGCTCGACGTCGCCATCCTGCAGCGGAACCTTCTCTCCCCGATCCTGGGGATCGAAGATCCCCGCAAGGACGCGCGGATCGACTTCGTGGGGGGCATCCGCGGGCCCGGCGCCCTGCAACGGCGGGTCGACGGGGGCGACGCGGTCGCCTTTTCCCTCTATCCCACCTCGATCGACCAGCTGATGGAGATCGCCGACCGGAGAATGTTCATGCCCCCGAAATCCACCTGGTTCGAGCCCAAGCTCCGCTCCGGGCTCATCATTCACCTGCTGGACTGAGTTTTTTCACCACGAAGGACACGAAGTTCACGAAGAGAAAAAAGGATGCGGGAAACCGGCGGACCGGCTTATTGATATGCCGGAGTGAGTTAACCCCATTTATGAATGAATCGGATTAATCCTGAACAATCTGTCCATTAATTTCTTCGTGTCCGGAGCCTGCCCCGTGATAAACGAAGTTTATTGTACGGGGTGTTCTTCGTGGTTATAATCAGTTTTATCTCAAAGAAATTATGTTGTTTGAACGGGGCATAGCATTGTGGGGCGCCCGGCTGATCGGGCAATAAGGAGATGTTTGCCAATGAAAAAATTGATCATCCTGGTTATCATCGCCCTTTTCGTCTTCATTTTCATCCGGAGCAAGACGCTTGAGGTCAGAGACGTGGTAACTGAGAACGAGCAGAAGGGCGTGGAGATTTCGGAATCTCATCAACGGGAATACTCCCTGCACTGGGATCGTTTTTTCCGTTACCTCAAGGAAATCCCTGAAAAAATTGGGAAGTGAAGATACGCCTGCTCATCGTCGATTTTCACCTGCCGGGGTGCCGTTCACTGAAAGAGAAACGGCATCGCGTCCGGGGGATCCGGGACCGGTTCGGCAAACAGGTTAATCTGGCCGTCTGTGAGAGCGGCTATCAAAACGAACACCAGCGCGCGCAGTGGTCATTTATCGCCGCCGCGGCCGATCAGAGAGCCGTCGACCGGATACTGGAGGAGATAGAAACCCGTCTGGAGACGGCGGTTGACGGGGTGATCATCGGCATCAGACGGGAACACCTCTGACCGGCGCCGGCGCATCCGCTCCCGGTTAAAAAACAAGGTGATATAGAATGCCGTCTTTAGTATAATAACGGTATTGTTACGGCAACTGACTTCTGTGTGAACAGTCCGCCGCTGATGTTTATGATAAGCCTGATAGATAATCGATGAATCCGGTGCTCTCCATTGTCCATCTTTTGTTCAGCCTGACCTTTACCGTCTTTCTTTACCTTGCGATAGCGGTCAGTTTGATTCTTTTCTTCATCACCGCCGTGGTGATCTGCCGCCGCAAAAAAAACAACGAGGTAGACCTGGACCTGGAAAAAGCGCCCCTGGTAACGGTCCAGATACCGACCAGGAACGAGATCATCGCCCTTCGCTGCGCGCGGATGTGCCTGGAATCCGACTACCCCCCCGACCGGCTGCAGATTTTACTCGGTGACGACAGCGACCAGCCGGAGATTTCACGGCAGATCGATGATTTCGTCCGCCGGCATCCCCGGGTTGAGGTAACCAGGCGGATGGATAAGTCCGGCTTCAAGCCCGGCAATCTCAACAATATGCTGAAGGAAAGCCGGGGAGAGATTATCGTCATTTTCGACTCCGACTTCATGCCGGGCCCGGATTTCATCCCCCGGATCGTCTCCCCTTTCGTGCATGACCCGGAGGTTGCTTCCGCTCAGGCCCGGTGGGACTTCACCAACCCGGGGAAGAACCTGGCCACGGTTATGGGTTCCACCATGGGCTACTCTTTTCACCAAGTATTTCTCCCCTTCATGAACATCTTCGGGTGCTCGTTTATCTGTGGTTCCGCCGAGGCGGTAAGAAAATCCGTACTGGTGGAACTGGGCGGATGGAGACCGGGCATCCTGACCGAGGATATCGAGTTCTCGCTCCGGATGATCAGGAATAACAAGAAGATGATCTACCTGCCCGACCTTCCCTGTTTAAATGAAGTCCCCCAGAACGCGACCGATCTCTACCGGCAGCAGATGAGGTGGGCGCACGGGGTGATCAGCGCCTACATGATCCACTTCCGGGGGATTCTTCTGAACCGTCGGATCAGGATGAAGAGAAAGGTATTCAGCATGTTCTCCGGACTCGGTTATATCTTCCCCATCCTGATCGCCGGGCTGATCATCAGCAGCATCCTGAGCCTCGTCACCGCCCGGCCGGCACCGGTCGAGGCGCAGCACGCCATCTCGGAAGCCGCCTTCAATGTGCTTCTTACCTCCGGGCTCCTCTTCATGAGCGTGGTGGCTTTGTTCCACGCCCGGCAGATCAAGCTCTTCTTCAGGATGCTCGTCTCCGCCTTCAGCATCGGGCTGATAACCATATTCTTCGTTCTGAAAGGAATCACCTGCGCCCTGCTCAAACGCCCGATGGCCTGGCACATGATCAGGAAAAGCACCGATTACCGGGAAGACTACCGCCCTACCCCCGCCGCGGTTTCCAACCGGAGCTGATCCCTCTTGGGAAAACCCTTCATCTTCCTCCCTCTATTTCCCCTTTCGTGAGATCGCGGATCGCTTGTAACGCAAAAGATAATCCGGGAAGTTCCCGTTATGAAAGGTACAGCAGTTCCTACAGCCAGTCGCTCACCCTCCCCGGGCCGATTGAGGCGGCCGGGATGAAGACCGAGTGCCATGACGGTCAAATGACCGTTACCGTCCCCCATGCGTCCTCCGGCACGACTGAGGAGTATATTTAGCGGCGGGAACCTGCCCGGGCTAGGTGTTACTCTTTAACCCGCGGGGGCCGGCTTGACATTTTCCCCGGCGGCGTTTACCCTGTTTTCAACCCGACGGCCTGATATGATGCCGGTGACGCAGTTATGAGCGAAAAAAGGAGGATATCGGCATGCTTACGTTACTCTGCATTATCCTGTTTTTCCTCATCGGCGGCATCTATCCGGCGAGGGCGCGCTCTTCCCCCGGGGAGGAATCGCCGATGATCCTGTCCAGCCCCGCCTTCCGGGAGGGGGGGATGATTCCCCGGCAGTATTCCCGTTTTGGCGGAAATGTGAGTCCGCCGCTCGACATCCAGGACCTCCCGGCTGATACCCGCTCCCTCGCCCTGGTGGTCGATGATCCCGACGCCCCTTCGGGAAACTGGGTCCATTGGGTGGTCTATGACATACCGCCCGCCGCCCGGATCGAGGAGGGCACGGTCCCCGGGCGGGAGGGTCTGAACGATTTCCGAAAAACGGGTTATGACGGCCCTTCCCCGCCCTCCGGCACCCACCGGTATGTATTCACGGTCTACGCTCTCGACCGGATGCTCGAACTGGGCGGGGGCGCCACCCGGCAACAGCTGGAAGCCGCCATGCGGGGACATATCCTGGCCCGGGCCCGCCTGGTCGGACTTTGCCGGAGTGACGGCTGATCGGCCGGAGGGCAGGCGTTCACGAACGTGAGCAATCCGCCTCGCGCAGCCGGCGGATCAGTCCGTGCATGGCCTGATAGTGACTTCCCCGCCAGTAGATCTTCCCGCAGCCGCTACAGCGATGAAATTCGTTGAAGGCGCTCTTCGTCCGGGGGGGAAGACGATCGCTGATTTCCTCTTTCGGGACCTCCTCGATCAACCCGTTACAGGAGATGCAGCGGGCGAAGGGCTGAATTCGCCGGAAAAGATCGAACCGCGCCAGCACCTCGCGGGCCTGCCGCAGCGGGTCTTCCGCTCTCACCCAGTAGCCGTGCGTGACCAGGGAGTTCTTGAGGATACCCCGGTCGCGAGTGAGAATGATGCGCCGCTCCTTCAGGGCGATCCGCACGATTTCGGGATCGTCATAATCGTTCCGGTAAAGAGCGTCGAACCCCAGCATCCGGAGCAACCGGGCCAGTTTTCCCAGGTGCACGTCGAGGATGAAGACCGGATCGCGGAGGGGTTCCTCCCGCAAACGGATAAGCGGGGAAACATCGAAACTTTCGAAGACCGGGTAGACCGAGACCCGATCGCCCGGGCGGAGCCGGTGATCGAAGCCGACGGAAACCCCGTTGACCAGGACAACGTCAACGGCGGTATGAGGCACCCCGATCGCTTCGATGGCGTCTTTTAACGACGGGCTCCCTTTGAATACATAGGAAAATGTTTGCTGACGGCGGACGGGCGCGAGGAAATCGTTCAGCTCGGCGTAAAATCGGAACTCCGCTGTCCGCTCACCTTCCATAAAGATATATTCACCACGAAGGACACCCCGAATTCTTCGGGGTAGACTGCGAGCACGAAGATATTCAACGAGGGTAGATAATTTTGATCTTTTTTGAAATCCCTTCATGTTCTCCGCGGTTTCATCGTCTTGTTGCCAAGTTTCAGATGCTCAAGGATGGCATGCTTTTCCCATCGCTCATGCATGACGATCTCATCCAGCTCCAGCCGGGGTTTCTCGATCGGCGAGGGATCGGCCGGGTAGCCGATCGGAAGCAGGGCGACGACTCGGACCGGGGCCGGTATGCCGAGAATTTCTTTTACCCGGTCTTCAAAAAAGGCCCCGATCCAGCAGGTTCCCAGTCCTTCGGCCGCCGCGCAGAGAGTGATGTGGTCGACCGCTATGGCGACGTCAATCGGGTAACAGAGTTGCCCGCAGGTCATCACGTGGTTGTCGGTTTCGGCGCAGCAGGCCAGGACGACCGGGGCCTAGGCCACGAACGTCTGGCCGCGGGCGGCGACCGAGAGCTGCCTCCGGGTTTCGGGGTCGCGGACCGCGACAAACCGCCACTCCTGGAAGTTTTTGGCCGAGGGCGCGAGACGCGCCGCCTCCAGGATTCGATCGAGAACCTCCTCTGCCACTTCCTGCTTCTGAAAAGAGCGCACGCTCTTTCTCCGCCGAATAGCTTCATAAATATCCATGGGTACCCTCCTTACACGTTAGCTCACTCGTTCGCAATTTTTACCACCAAGGCACGATTGAATAACCACGAAGACGCGAAAAATAATATTGCTCCCCCGGCCTCGGCCCCTTTTTTACCACTAAGACACTAAGACACAAAGGAAACAAAGAAAATTATTGTAATTTTGGGTTTGGTGAAGAGGAACGATTGCTCATTAATAATAAGATTAGTTTGAGTGAGATTGCTTCGTCGCTTCAGTCCCTTCGCTACGCTCAGGACTACTTCCAGTCGCCTCGCAATGACCCGGATATGTCTTGGGTAACTTTTTCCGTGCTTCTTTTAGTGGTCGAGCGTGCTCGACTTGGGGCAAAGCAAGCTTTGCTACTACGATTATTCTTTTCTTAGTGTCTTTGTGTCTTCGTGGTTATATTTTTAATGTCCCGGTGGTTATATTTGTGCCTTGGTGGCTAATAATCGCTTTCAGACTGTTCCTGCCCATCCCGCCCCGGGGGCTTATAACCATTACCGCCCGTCTTCCGCCGCCCGCCAAGATACCCGGAAAAGAGCCGGAAGAACCCCCCGCGGACGTTGGGGACGTATCCGCCGCCGCTGGGCGCATCGGCGGCAAGAGTGGCCAGGTTATACCATCGCTTTACTTTGAAGAATGAGAAAAACCGGGGACTGATCGCGTTTTGGGGACAGCCGTACAGACAGCGCATACAGATCATGCATCGCTTCCCGAAAACGATCCGGCCGTCACGAAGAAAAATATTCCCTCTCGGGCACTCGCGAATGCATTTTTCACAGAGAGTGCATTCGCTGGAGACCCGGAGATCGCGGCCGAAATATCGCCCTCCCCGCACTTCCAGCGAACTGAAAAACCGGGTACAGAGTCTTGATAAAAACCCGGGGGTTTCCCGGCGGGGAAGACCGGCGATGATCTCGTCCGCCGTCTCCCCCGCCCGTCTTTCGGCGGTCCTGACCAGCTCTCTGATGAAATCATCGGGATACCGGATAAAGACATTGGCCGGCATGACGATCATGCTCTCGTGAAAGACACGGTATCCCCGGTTTGCGAGAGCCCTGATCACCAGGTGGCTGGAGCCGCCGCGAAAAAAGGGGTCGGCGGGGGATTTGATGATGAATGTTCTCTTTCCGGACCCCGGGGGGAGAGAATCGATGAAATCAAAGACGATCGCGGGAGCGTTAAGCGCGTGCACCGGATAGGCAATCCCCAGAACGTCAAAGTCATCGGGAAGAATTCCGGCCTCGACCCGTAAAACCTCCTCGATATTTATCAGCCGGACGGCAGCCTTCCGACACGGAACCGATCGCGGAGAAGCCGGGCCAGGCAGGCGGTGTTCCCGGTCCCGGAAAAGTAAGCAAGGATAACGCGAGGTGATTGTTTTTCCATTTCATTATGATATCATGTTGCCGGCTGCTTTTGCATCTTATCCGGGGAGCAAACCGGCATGGCACTGGCAGCGCTTGCCCACTCCATGTCGCGCCCGAAACACGACCCTGGTCATGGACGCCCGGCACCACTATAACCACTATTTCATCTATCTCCTGAAATGGCCTCTTCTGGCCTGCCTGACCGGCAGGCCGTCGGGGTCCTGGTCCGGCTCTTCAACCTGGCGCTGAACTGGATCTCCCTCCAGACCTGCTCATTATGGCTCTGGGGGCTTCCGGTGCTGGGAGGCCTCGCGACCGGACTGATCCTGAGATGGTCTCCCAGAGTTTTCGGAGATTGAACCCAGATTTACATCGACCGGGCTGACCCCCTCCCCGGAACTCATGCCGGCTGCTTCTCTGTAAGTTCGCGGCATCCCTGCTTACCCTGGGAACGGGAGGGAGCGGGGGCCGGGTGGGCCTCGTCTGTTGGGAAGCTTATCGCAAGATGATATCCCGTTTACAATCATCCCGATAACAGAGAGGCCGCCGTGGTCGCGGCGGAGGGTGGGCCATCTTCGGCCCCGCTGGGGGGCGGGGTTTTCGCCGCCGAGGTGCTCTTCGCTCGGCTCTTGATTACAACGTTCTCTTCCCGCCCGTCCTTTCCAGCCTGGTCGGCTTTCTGGTGCATCACCTCCTTCGCGGCGGCCTCTCCTTCGCCGGCCGGCTCGATTATTCTTTCTCCCCCTCTCACCTCCTGCCCATCCTGGCCGCTACCGTCCTGAGCGCGGTCGTCGGTATGGCCTTTGTCTATCTTTTTGAAAAGCTGGAGCTGCCTTCCGGTTGGTAGAATACCGGTATGAAGTTTCAGCGCGCCGGGCCGGGGGGAGACTGGCGGCCTACCCGGGTGAGCGTCCTGGGACGGGGGAAGGGTTGGTCGGTGTCTGCCTGAGCGGCAACATACTCCTCCTGACGGGGGTTCTGCTGCTGGTCGGGAAGCTGCTCGCCACCACCATGACTGTTAAACCGGCGGGAGCGGCGGCCTGACCTTCCCTTCGGTCATCTGGGCGCGCTGTCGGCCGCCATTGTTTCCCGCGTCTTCGGGATCGAGGACATGGCGCTTCACCGGGCGGTCATCTGCACCGGAATAGCCGCCGCCATGGCCTCCGTTCTCAACACGCCGATCGCCGCCGCCATTATCCTGCTGGAGTTGTTCGGCTTGAGAGTAGCCGTACCGGTGATCCTGGGCGCCATCCTGGGCTTCACCATCGGGCACCCGAAAATCATCTATTTCTGCCGGGATACCGGCATCTGGAAATCACCCTGGGGCATTTAAACCTTATGATCATCTCGGCCAGCCGGAGAACCGACATCCCGGCTTTTTATGCTCCGTGGTTTATCAACCGAATTCGGAAAGGATGGTGCCAGGTCCCCCACCCTTTCAATCGGGAACAGGTTTTGCGGGTTCCTCTCCTGCCGGGGGACGTTGACTGCATCGTCTTCTGGACCCGGAACCCGCGGCCCCTCTTCCCTTATCTTGAGGAGCTGGACGATCGGGGATACCGGTACTACTTTCAGTACACGCTCCTTGACTATCCCCCGGAACTCGAGCCGGGCGCTCTTCCCCTGGCGGCGTCCCTGGAGACATTCCAGGAGCTGGCCCACCGGATCGGACCGGAACGGGTGATCTGGCGATATGACCCCGTGATATTCAGCCCCGCCCTCGGCGCGGAATTCCATCAAAAGGCCTATGAACGGATCGCGCGGGCGCTCAAGGGATACACCCGGCGGTCGGTGATCAGCATCGTCGACCTCTATCCGCGGCTCGGGAAACGGCTGAACGACCTGGGAAAGCAGGGATTCCTTCTGTACGGAGAAAACGAGATCCCGGAGGGATGGCTGAAGGACTGCATGATATCACTGGCGCGGACCGCCGGGGATAACGGGATGGAGATCACGAGCTGCGCCGAAAGAAGCGATGTCCGCTTCGGGATCCAGCCGGGAAAATGTATTGACGACCGGCTGATCCGGGACATCTTCGGCATCAAGGTCACGAGGAGGAAGGATCCCGGCCAACGCAAGCACTGCGGCTGTGTGATCAGCCGTGACATCGGCGTTTACGACACCTGCGTATTCGGCTGCCGGTACTGCTACGCCACCACCAGCTTTCAACGGGCGGCGGCGAACCACCGGCGACATGATCCAGTGCTCCAGCTTTGATCATCCCCTGAGTTGTGTCCGGATCGATCCGGCAGGGTTATCGCGCCATAAAACCGAAGCCCGGATTAAACATTTTCTACCGATCGGTAGAAAATGTTTAATCCGGGCTTGTGTAGCTGTGTTCAGGGACCGCTTTATTACGACTCAAGCGGAACGCAAACTTCCGTCAGAAGTTCCGCCGGGGGCGTCCGGTGGGGATCATTCCGGTAGATCTCCAGGCAGGGGCCGGAACTGACCACCCGTCCGCTTTTCGGCGCCCATTCTCCGAAGAGCTTGCCGTAGGTCTCGATCAATTTCATGTACGGCCCTTTATGGATGGTCACCGCGTACTCACCGCCGGGGATGACCTGGATCCCGATCTCTCCTTCGGGCTGGACCGATTCATCGACGGTCAGACAGGCATCGTAACGGATCTTCTCCGGCGGGGTCACTTCGGGATCGTCGTAGGAGATCCCCAGCATAACGGTTTGGGGGCCGAAGAGGCCTTTGGGGCCGGCCCAGCCACAAAGTTTTCCCCAAGCCGCTTCGCACTTCTCGTAGGGACCGATATGACGGACGAAGGCCACCCGGGTCGGTTCACGCTTGACTATCTTCACTTCCATTTCTGCACCTCCTTTGGTGATGGTTTTTAATTGTGGTATCTCCCCGGCTGGTTCGAAGTGAACCCCGGAGAGGGTATCCTCGCAGAGAAGACGGTTCGCCCCCTTCCGCACCGCCGAGGGCGCGCGGCCGAACATGGTCTTGAAGGCACGGGTGAAAGATTCATGAGTTTCGTATCCCGCGTCGAGGGCGATCCAGAGGATTGACTCTCCGGTCGAGCGGATCCGGTAAAGCGCCCGTTCCAGGCGCAGACGCCGGATATGTTCCTTCACCGATTCACCGACCAGGCCGCGGAAGATCCGGTGAAAGTGAAAGGGGGAGAAACAGGCGACCGCGGCCAGCTCGTTGAGGTCCAGCGGCTCGTCCAGATGGCGCTGGATGTAGATCAGCACCCGCAGGATGCGCTCGTGGTAGATCTGTTCCGTTTCTGTTTTCATTTTAGAACTTAGCCCTCGCACAGTCTACCCCGCCTCCGCCCCGAATTTTATCGGGGTTTATCGGGGCTCGGGCAATTAAATAAAACGACGAATTACGCCCCCGATCTAAGGCTTCGGGGCGGAGAAATTGCACGAATTTTCTTCAAAATATCCCTGTCATGTTGATTCAATGCTTGCACGTTCTTATTGTGCCCAGAGGCGCATCCCGATGGCTATCGGGAAAATTCCGAAACAAAAACCCAACGTTTCTCACTAGCTATAGGTAGTCGCACCCTTTAGGGTGCGCCCTGGCAAACCGAGGCAATTACCAATTAGTTAAATGCGGAAACAATAAATTAACTACTTCGCCGCTGATTGATATCGTTCTAAAATCGGGAGCACTGTATCACCACAACATTAGCTTTTCTTGACCGTTTTTGTTTTTTGCGGGTATTGCCTGCAGAAAATACCGGGAGCATATCCGGGAAACTCTCAAAAGTCATTGCGAACCCCGGAGGGGCGAAGCAATCTCATCATAACAAGATGAGAAAATTGGCCTTAAAAGTAAACAATCAGAGACCCCGCAAAGCGACTTCGTCGCGGCGGGGTAAAAATCAGGTAAAACTTGTCCTAAGCGAAGTCGAAGGATCAGGTGCTGATAGTAAGGGGGCGAGGCGGGGGAACAATGAGCGGAATTCGTGTAATTAGTGGTCCCAAAAGAGGCCGCGGGAGGGGGATGCCAAAAGCCAATCTGGTGCTGAAATCTATAGTTACAGCCCCGACGCCCATTCCTGAACCCAGCGGAGAATCTTGTTCAGGCCGTCACCGCCGGAATCGGGCGGGACGGGGACGGGGGTAGGCCCCGGCCCGGGGGTGGGCTGTTGGGAACTGCCGTCCCAGCCGGCCAGGCGGGCCATCATCCACCAGAAGGCTCGCCCCTTGAGGTTGCAGTTCAAAGGCTCCGAGTGGGCGCAGTCGCAGGAAGCGCAGAGTGAAGAGCCGGGATGGGCGTTACACCACTCCTGGGCCCAGTTCCGGGCCCAGTCATCGTAATAACATCCGTCGTTAGCCCCCCGGTTGAGGAAGTACGCCCCGGAAGGGTCGTAGCTCTCGATATCGGCGAAGTCATAGAGAATCTTGCCGTGGGCGCTGCAGAAATAGCGGATCTGGTTGTTCCTGATGTGCAGGTTCCCGTTCTCGCCGGTACCGTCCAGATGCCCGGTCATGTAAACGAATTTGATCGAGGGGTAATCAGCCTCCAACTGGGACATGGCGTTCAGGTAGGTGTCGATCCCCGAGGCGGTATTATCGGAGACGCCGTCGCACCAGGACCAGATCACGACATTGCGGGTGTTCCCGGCCTGATCGAGCTTGTCCCGGGTGGCGTAGTACCAGGCGAGGTCGCCGTCGTAACCGAGATCACCTTCCGTCTCCTGGTAGGATAACGCCCCCCCCGAACCGGATGAGTTATAATTGAAGGGGGAACCGTTGATCAGGCTCATCCCGGTCGTAATCTGGCTCCCGTGGGAGGTATGACCGTACCAGACCCGATAGGTACTTTTCGCGCTGTTGACCCATGCCGCCGGTATCCGGGCAAGGTCGGTGCAGTTATGATCGATCGTGATCCCCTGCCCTCTCACGGGGGAAACGACCGGTAGCGTGGCGGCAATCAGGACCGCTAATACCATCTCTTTTTTCTTTCTCATGTTTCCCCCTCTATTATCACCGGTCTCCCGACTTTAAGGTTTTATGATCAATCGGCAGGCACACCCCTGCCAACCACATCTTCGGCATTTTTCACAACAACCCGATTTCCGCCCGCGGCCGGCGGACGGAAATCGGATGAAAGACAAATATTTCTGATCAATCCTCTCCGTATATATGATATATACCATGATCCAGACGGTGACTATCATTATTATGATGAAAAACTGCATCACCTATTGCCACCGGATTCTCCCGCGGGTGAGCCGGACTTTCGCCCTGGGGATCGATCTTCTCCAGGAGCCGCTCCGGGATACGGTCTGCGTCGCCTACCTGATCTGCCGCATTCTCGACACGATCGAAGATACGACCATTCTCCCCGCCGATAGGCGGGCGGCGCTGCTGGAAAGGGCCGGGCGCGATCTCTTCGCTGAAGAACTCTGGGCGGAATGCAGCCGGGAGATCAGAGACACCTTCCCGGAAAGGGATTTTCATGAGCCCGATCATGATCTCTGCCGGAACTGTCATGCCGTGCTGACGGCATTCCATGATCTCCCCGCTCCCTTCCGGGAGGTGATCTCCGTACCGGCGGGAGAAATGGCGCGGGGCATGGCCGCAACCGTGCGCCGGGAAACCGGGGATGAAGGTCTGCGGCTGGAGACGCTGGATGATCTCCGGCAATACTGTTACTACGTGGCGGGGACCGTCGGGAACATGCTCACCGGCCTTTTCAGTCTCGACCGCGTTTCCATCTCCGGGGCCCCGGAGGCCGCGCTGCGCCGCCACGGGGTTGATTTCGGCCTCGGGCTCCAGCTTACCAATATCATCAAGGGCGTCACCGACGACATGGCCCGGGGCGTCAGCTACCTTCCCCGGCAGCTGCTCCGCCGGGCCGGCGTCACACTCGAAGAACTTATTCGCCAGCCCGGAGATCCCCGGGGCAGGCGGATGATCGGGGAACTGGTCACGCTCGCCCTCACCTGGCTGGACAGCGCTCTGGAGTACACCACGGCCATCCCCGAGCGGGAAGAGGACATCAGGTTATTCTGCGCCCTGCCCCTCATCTTCGCGGTGCGGACACTGGCGTTGGCCGGGCGGACGGAATACGTCTTCGGGGGGACGACGCTGAAGATCTCCCGCGACGAAGTCACCGAGATTTATCAGCGGTTACAGGTTATTTCCCGGGATGACAACGCGCTCAGGGAGCTTTACGAGGCCGAGACACAATCCGCCCGAAACACGATCAACGAATTCCCGAGGCCGGGAGACACCCACGGAGGATACAAAGTATAATAATACTGAAGACTCACGCTATATCTTATATTCCTGTTTCGGGATTTCAATAAATGTTGTCCAAATGGTAGCCGCCCCGTATTAGGCGGAGCGTTTTATTGCGCACCCTGAAGGGTGCGACTACCTAACGTTAGCGGGAAGCGCTCAGTTCTTCAAATACTTCGTGTCCTTGGTGACCTTCGTGGCTATATTATCCTGTTATCCATTCAAAAAGGTCCAGATCCATGATTATTAACTGCGCGGTGATCCAGATGAATTCCGGCGACGACCGGGAAAAGAACCTGCGGCGGGCGGCGAAGCTGGTTGAGGCGGCCGCCCGGGCCGGGGCGCGGATCATCGCTCTTCCCGAGAACTTCGCTTTGATGCGGGACGCCCTGGCCCCTCCTCTACCCGGCGAAAATCGGGAAGGTCCCATCGTCACCTGGGCCCGGGAGACAGCGAGAAAAGAAGAGATCTATCTTCTGGCGGGCTCCTTTTCGGAACAGTCGGAAATCCCGGGAAAAGTATACAACACCTCGCTTCTGCTGGGCCCGGACGGCAGAATTATCGCCGCCTATCGTAAAATCCATCTCTTTGATGTCGCCATTCCGGGCGGAGAGACTCACCGGGAATCGAAGCGGACTATTCCCGGACGAGAGGCCGTCCTCGCTCAAACCCCGCTGGCACCGATGGGGATGACGATCTGTTATGACCTCCGCTTCGCCTACCTCTACCGTCGTCTGGCCGAACGGGGCGCTCTGATCATCTTTGTCCCCGCGGCCTTCACCAAGCGCACGGGTGAAGCCCACTGGGAGGTGCTGCTCCGGAGCCGGGCGATCGAGAACCAGGTTTTCATCGTCGCGCCGGCCCAGCACGGCGAGCACCCCGGGGGACGCAGGACTTACGGCCAGAGCATGATCGTCGATCCCTGGGGGACGATCATCGCCGGGATCCCGGAGGGAGAAGGCTTCGCCGTCGCCCGGCTCGATCTCGATTACCAGGCCGAAATCCGTCAAGCGATGCCCTGCCGTGAACACCGGGTCGATTCAAGTTAACATTCCCAGTGCTCGGGATCACAGAGGTGATATACGGATCACGGTGGGTGGCGGCGGGAAAAAGTAATCAGTAATCAGTAATCGGTTATCAGTGATCGGTCGAGCCGTGGTTCTTCTACCGATCACCGATCACTGATTACCGATCACTCTTTTTTGACCCTCAGGCGGCTTCGATCTCGTCAATGGCGGATGAGAGCAGTTTCTTGTCGATAACTCCAATAATCCGATCGTCCCGAACGGCACCCAGCTTCTTCTGGAGAAACTCTCTCACCTGCGCCCTCTCCCATCCCTTGCTCAGCGCTTTCGCCCAAAGCGCCCGCATCTGTCCGGCGGTAACCTTCCCCGGAACTTCCTCGATGGGGGCGATCCCATTGATCAGCCGGGAGAGGCGTTTTTTCTCCACCACCCCGACGATCTCATCGCTGAGCGAGGTCCCCAGATCTTTTTCCAGGAGTTCCTTCACCTTCTGCTTTTCCCAGCCGGATTGATGAGCCCGGGCATAGAGGGCGCGCAGCTGAGCGACGGTCGCCTTGCCGGACTGGCCGATTTCCCCGGCTTCCTCGATCAGAGAAGTCAAGGCTTCCCGGACCGACGTTTCCGGTCCGATTTCCTGCTTCAGACTCACCGTCTTATCCCCCACTTCAAATGACACACTGACTGACTTCATATCCTTCCCTCCTTTGTTTGCCGGACACGACCGGCGGGTTGAGAACTA
The DNA here is from genome assembly GCA_963822585.1 of uncultured bacterium. Lineage (GTDB taxonomy): Bacteria > Auribacterota > Erginobacteria > Erginobacterales > Erginobacteraceae > CAWGIE01. The sequence continues at coordinate 127,941 of CAWGIE010000035.1, read as the reverse complement.
CTCTGTTAGTCGGAGGAAGGACGTTTTTTATTCCCTTTTTTCTTTTCCGCCGGCCATAGGACCGGCGGAAAAGGAAGAAATGGTTACCTCGGACGATGGGGAAAAACACCTCGGGTAAAAAGGGGGCGGCAACCGATTACGCCAGGGCTTCTTTCACTTTCTGAAGGAGCACAGCCGGCTTAAACGGTTTGGTGAGAAAATATCCCGCCGAGAGGCCGAAGGCCTGAGCGCGGACATTTTGCGAATCATCGGCGGTCAGCATGATGATCGGGATAGTAAAGGTCTCGAGGGCGGTCTTCAGCTTGGCGATCACATAGAGGCCGTCGCCCTCCGGCATGTGGTAATCAAGGATAATCAGGTCCGGGTGATCGTCATGCACGCGGTCTATAGTCTCTTTTCCGTTTGCGGCGGTGATGACTTCGTATCCCTGGTCGCGAAGTTCCAGACTGACAAGCCTGACCAGATTTTGATCATCATCGGCGACTAAAATCCGTTTCTTTTTCATCTATGATTTTAGAGCAACGATATCATCGTTACCACTTCATACATCTTCGTTCTATTATACCATCAAATCGGCCCGACGTAAATACCGCCGCCCGGTTTTCCCCTCTTTTCCGGGCAAACAAAGGTCAACCGTACTTGATCTTCGCGATCAGGATAATGGAGGCCAGGAGAAGCGTTATCCCGTTGGCGATCGATACCGGATAGTCGCCGATCAGGATTCCGTAACAGAACCAGAGAAAGACCCCGACGACAAAAGCGACATACATGAGCAGGGAGATGTCCTTCGTCTCCCTGATCTTCCACGTTTTGATCACCTGGGGTAAAAACGCCAGGGTGGTCAAAGCGGCGGCGGTAAAGCCGATGAGGGGAATCCATTTCATTGTTTCCGCTTGATCCGGGAATTTTGCTTGGGCGGCGGCCGCGATGCGCTTTCTTCCTCCGGAATGACGGCGCCTCATATTTTTTCCGGCGATTTTTTTAACTTCTCGATACGATCGGTAATCCTCTCGTTGATCGCGGCAATCCGCTCCTTCTGATCTTCGATCCGCATCAGGTCGCTGAAATCGATCGGCGCCCCGAAGGTCACCGTCGGCCGGTGGAAAAAACTGCGGGGCAGCCAGCGCCATAATCCCTTCGTCCGGGGCCCCCCTCTGCTGAAGATGCGGGTAATACCTTCATGGTAGATCGGGATCACCGTCACCTCTTCTGCCGCGTTCGCGATCACGTAAGCCGGACCGGATTTGATCTGCTTCAGGTCGAAGCTTCGGGTCCCCTGGTAGAAGACGAGGATATTCCTCTTCTTCAGGAAGTCCGCGTATTTCCTCATCAGGAAGGGGTCGTGGCGCCCTTTCTTGACCGGGACCGTACGAAGAATCCGCAGAAGGACCCGGATGTACCACTGGGTAAAATAATTTTCTTCGGCGGCAAAATTAATCGGCGGACGGGAAGGATGGGTCAAAACAGAAGGAAAAAACGCGGCGACAGCGATCAAAAAGGAGTCGTACATCGAAAGATGGTTGGATACAAAAAGGACATTCCTCCCTTTTTTGGGGATGTTTTTCTTCCCCCTGACCAGGGTAAAGTTAAGCGGAAAGCGGAAGAAGAAGAAACAGACGAACCCGGTCAAGACCAGGGCGACATATGAAATCCAGATTCTGAATCTGTTCAATATCTGATTGATAATCATTATAAATTAGCGCCTCCGGCGCTAATTGAGAGAAAAACACATAAGCCAACGCCAGGAGGAAAAGTGCGGATCTTCAGGGAATATGGCATCTATTCAGGTAGCATATTACTATACACCGCTATCCTATTTTATCAACAGAGACTATATCCGAATCAATTTTTCCTTTTTTTCTTCCGGGACATGGGTTATAACCATGCCCCTTTTAATCGAAGCGAAATATACAATTTCACATTATTCAAAATCCCGGAAGAAAAAAATGACCAGGCTGGTTATCGTCGAATCACCGACCAAGGCCCGGACGATCAACGGTTTCCTGCCCGCCGGTTACCGTGTCGAGGCCTCCATGGGACACGTGCGCGATCTCCCCTCCTCCGCCGGAGAGGTCCCCCCGGATCTGAAGAAAGAAGAATGGGCCCGGATGGGGGTCAACATAGAGCATGACTTCGAGCCCCTTTACGTCATCCCCGACGACAAGAAAAAAATAGTCTCCGACCTTCGTAAGCTGGCGGGGGAAGCCGACGAACTCCTCCTGGCTACCGACGAGGACCGGGAAGGCGAGAGCATCGGCTGGCACCTGGCCGAACTCCTCCAGCCGGAATGTCCGGTCAGACGGATGGTCTTCCATGAGATCACCGGCGACGCGATCCGGGAATCCCTCGCCTCACCCCGGACCATCGACATGAACCTGGTACGGGCCCAGGAAGCCCGGCGCATCCTGGACCGGCTGGTCGGCTACACCGTCTCCCCGCTGCTCTGGAAAAAAATAGCGCCCCGGCTGTCGGCCGGACGGGTCCAGAGCGTGGCCGTCCGCCTGCTGGTTGACCGGGAGCGGAAACGGCGTGCCTTTCACCCGGCCCTTTACCGGAGCGTGAAGGCGCTGCTCAATAAGCGCCCGGACTGCCCGGAGAACCGGTTCGAGGCCCAACTTCACTCTTTGGGCGGAAAGCCGCTGGCCCGGGGACGGGACTTCGACGAAACGACCGGGCAGCTTCCCCCGGGGAAAGATCTCCTGCTCCTGGACCGTGAAGAGGCGGACAGCCTGGTAGAAAAATTGCGGGCGGGTGTCTGGCGGGTGACCGAGATCCAGGAAAAAGAAGCCACCCGACATCCCTTCCCCCCCTTCACCACCGCCACTCTCCAGATGGAAGCCAACCGGAAGCTGGGGATGGGGGCGGCCCAGACAATGCGCTTCGCGCAGAAATTATACGAGAACGGCTACATCACCTACATGCGCACCGACTCCGTCCATTTAAGCGATGAGGCGATCTTTGCCGCGCGGAACCGCATCAAGACCCTTTACGGAGAGGACTTTCTCAACCCCGCTCCCCGCCGGTTCCGGACCTCCGACAAAGGGGCCCAGGAGGCGCATGAGGCCATTCGTCCCGCCGGGAAAGAAATGCGGACCGTGGAAAGCCTTCCCCTCAGCGGCCTGGAACGGGCCCTCTACGACCTGATCTGGAAACGAACGATCGCCACCCAGATGAAACCGGCCCGCCTCCGTTTCCAGACGGCCACGATCGCCGTGGATAACGCCGTCTTCCGGGCCAGCGGCCGGATCGTGGATTTTCCCGGTTTCTTCAAGGCGTATATTCACGGAAGAGACGATTCCGAAGACTCGACGGCAAACCAGACCGCGGCCCTTCCCGCCCTGGCCGTGGATGAGGAGGTCGACTGCCGGGACCTGCAGTGCCGCAACCAGGAGACCAAGCCCCCGCCCCGATATACGGAGGCGACACTGATCAAGGTGTTGAAGGATGAGGGGATCGGCCGGCCCAGCACTTACGCCTCCATCATCACTACCATCGTCAAGCGCGGTTACGTTTTCAAACAGCGCAAAGAACTGGTTCCCACCTTCACCGCTTTCGCCGTCAACCGCCTGATGGAGGAACATTTCCAGGACCTGGTGGACATCAACTTTACCGCCGACATGGAGGAACACCTGGATAATATCGCCCGGGGCGACAAGGGATGGCTCGAATATCTGCGCCACTTTTATCTGGGAGAGCAGGGCCTAAGAAACCGGGTGACGGCCCGGGAAGCCGACGTCGATCCCCGGTCTCTCTTCGCGCTCCGGCTTGACTCCCCGCCGGTGGAGGTTCGCGTGGGACGATTCGGGCCCTTCCTCTCCTGGGAGAAAGACGGCGAGCAGGTACGCACCGGCATCCAGGCCGATATTCCGCCGGCCGACCTCTCCGCCGAAACCGTCCGGCGGCTGATGAAACAAAAGGATGAAGGCCCCCAGAAACTGGGCGCCGATCCCGAGACCGGACTCGCGGTTTACCTTAAACTGGGACCTTTCGGACCCTATATCCAGCGGGGAGAAAACGGAACGGGGGAAGAAAAGCCGAAACGGATCAAGCTCCCGGACGACATCCCGGTCGAAGAAGTCTCCCTGGAGACGGCTTTAAAGATAATCCAGCTACCCCGCGTACTTGGAGAACATCCCGAGACCGGAAAGGCGGTCAAGGCCGGTCTGGGCCGGTTCGGCCCCTACCTGGTTCATGACGGGAAGTTCACCACCCTGAAAAAACCGCATAACATCCTCGAGGTTACTCTTGACCAGGCGGTCGAGATCCTGGCCACTGCTCCCGAACCCCGCGGCCGGGGCGGCCGAGTGGGGCGTAAGCCCCTCCGGGACCTGGGCGGCCATCCCGGGGACGGGAAACCGGTCCGGATCATGACCGGCCGCTACGGCCCCTATGTCAACCACGGCCGGCTGAACGCTTCCCTGGGCAAAGACACCGATCTCGAGTCATTTTCAATGGAGGACGCGGTCGAACTGCTGGAGAAGAAGGCACAGAAGAAGAAAGCGAAGTCGGCCCGGAAGAAGGGAAAAAGAAGAGAAAATCTCCTCAATCCGATGGATCGGGGCCGGCGATGCGCGACTAAGAGACACTATTTACTTTTACCGTTACCTGGTAATGGGGATGTCTCCGGTGGCGCCGAAGTAGGCCCGGGTGATTCCTTTTATCGCCCAGAGGGATGTCGGACCGCGGAAAACGCCCACTTCGTCGAAACCATCTCCGTCGTAGTCGGCCGGGACGGGGATATCCCACCTGCTTCCGAAATAGAGACGGCTCACGCCCCGGTTCGCCTAGAGACCGGATGGAAACCGGAAGACCGCGGGTACCCGGGCACCCCGCAACCCGTAATCCCCCGGGACAGGGAAATCACCATCGGCCCCGAAATAAACGCGGCTCACCCCTCTCAACGCCCAGAGGCCGATCTTGCGCCGGAAGATTCCGATCCCCGCGGTCCCGTTGCCGGTATAATCCTCCGGTACGGGATAGTCTCCCGGGGCGCCGAAGTAGAGCCGTGACCGGCTCCTGATCGCCCAGAGTCCGGTGAGGGCCCTGAAGATCGCGATGTCGGCAGTGCCGTCACCGTCATAATCGTCGGGCGCGGGGAGATCGAGAGCCGTCCCGTAGTAGGCCCGGGAGTTCCCGGAAATCGCCCAGAGACCGGTTGCCGCCCGGAAAACACCGATATCGGTGGTACCGTCCCCGTTGTAGTCGCCGGGGATGGGGATGTCGCCGCTTCGCCCGAAGAATTTCCGGGTGATCCCCCGCACCGCCCACAGGCCCGAACCGGGTTCAAAGACGGCGATGTCCGAGATGCCGTCCCCGTTGTAGTCACCGTTTTCCAAAACCAGCGGGAACGGGGTCGGCGTAACTGCCGCGGGCGGGAAGTCCCCGGAGGCGACGCCTTCGTAGTCGGTACCGTTATTGAGCGGGCGGGGAGAGGAAGCGATCGCGGTCGTTTTGTCCAGTTCCCAGAGACAGTTGGATAACCCGGACCCGGCTTTGTCTCCGGTCAGGCCCCAGAGGCGCCCGTCGCAGCCGAAATCGAGGCCCTCCATATCATCCAGGAAACTGCCGGAAAAAACGATCCGGTTGACATCGGTCACCGAACCGTCGGCGGTATTGATGACCACCAGGTGCTCTCTCCTCCCGTTGTCGTCCTGAAGCGCGTAGAGCTTACCTAAAACCGTATCGAAGGATATATCATCTAAGTCGCTCAGTCCGGGCGCCGCCTCCGCTATCACCAGGTAATCGCTCCCTCCGAACGCCCCCGGCACCAGCGCGCCGGTCGCGGGGTCGATCTGTATCAAAAGATCGCTCCCGGTCCGGCGCACGCTGCCGTACAGTGCTTCTCCGGACGGGGTAAAGGCCAGCCCGTCGACATCGGTATATCCCCGGGCGGAACGGCCGACGGGAAATAGCCTCCCCAGGGCAGCCTGTCCTGGGCCGATTGGCCGCGGAGCGGGAGTAAATATGCCCGTGGCCCGGTCCAGGACGCCGAGCTGACTGTAGTCGACCGCGTAGAGGTTCCCTGAGGCGAAATGATAGGCAAGCGACTCGATGCCGGTAGTGCCGGTGGTGAGGCCGATACTCTTTTCATTGGAGGCCGGATCGAAGTCACCGGGATCGACTAGTGTCAGCAGGTTGGTGCCGTTGAGACCGCCCCGCTGGGCAACGGTGAAGCAGCGGCAGGCTATCACCCCCACCGTAACCGCGGCACTGAATTCGGAGGTATTCCCGGCGAGATCGGTCGCGGTGGCCAGGATATGATCCCCGCCCGCGATCGCCGTTTCCGGCGCGAAATCGACCGTCCGGGATCCGGTACCGGCATAGATATCATCACCCAGATACTCCGCGCCCTCTTCCTCGTCGCTGTCGGCCCGGTAAAATTCCACCCGGAGCGGGTAATCTGAATTTAAGGGGGAGGAAGGAACAGAGTAACTAATCTCGATACTGCTCCCGGAAAGGTTGGCGGCGACGATCACCGGGAAATTCTGAATCCGGTTCGGTCCTTCGTCGGGATCGTCGGGGTCGTTGGGCGTCCTGCCGTCAGCTCCCAGGTCGATGCCGAGTTCGCCGTTCTTCCGGAACGAATTTCGGCTGATATCATTGCCGGCGGAGAGCTGGCCCTGCACCAAGACGCCCGTACCGAGGTTTCCCGTGATCCTGTTGCCGGCAACCAGGTTGTCCACGGCGTTTTTTCCGTCTATGGCGATACCGTCTCCTCCGTTGCCGGAGATGACGTTCCCCCTACCCTCTTCCTCTCCCCCGATGACGCTGTTCGCCCCCCGGACGGACACTCCATGGTCGCCGTTTCCGAGGGCGGCGTTCCCGAACGCGTTCAGGCCGATCCAGTTTCCCCGGACGCTTGTATACGATTAATCCTCATTGAGAGAAACCCCGTATTCGTCGTTCCCGCTGATCATGTTCCTCTCTCTCGGGTTCTCCCCCCCGATCATGTTTCCGGAAACCCCGTTCACGTGGATACCTGACGTGTTCCCCAGGGCAGCCGTGCCATCGGCGTTGGTGCCTATGTAATTCCCCTGGACATAGTTCGAGTCCGTATTTATCTCCACGACGGCACTGCAGATCCCGGAGATGATGTTCCTCTTCCCCCGGGCCCGGGGCGCCGAGCCGATTTCCGGTTCCCTCCGAAAACCTGACGCCGGATAAACCGTTTCCCAGCGCGGCGTTCCCGGTGGAATCCACACCGATATAGTTCCCGATAATCGTGTTGTAATTCGAGGCGCCGCCGCCCGGTGACTCGCACCGGATCCCGTCGCCGGTGTTATCGCAAATGACGTTCCTTTCCGCGGCGGTCGTGCCTCCGATGGTATTGTACGACGACCCCGGTTGATGGCAGGTAATGCCGTGATCGGCATTGCCGATCCCGACCGTTCCCATACAGTCGGTCCCGACGTAATTTCCCCTGATTTGGTTGTAGTCGCTCCCGTAGAGGGCGATACCGTGGCCGCCGGCGGCGCTGACGACGTTGCCGGAATCCGGATCGCTCCCCCCGATTATGTTATGGTGGGTACCGTCCCGGAGGTGGACTCCTGCAAAGATACACCCGCCGCCGGCAGTACCCGAGGCGTCGGTTCCCAGGTAATTCCCTTCGATCGTGTTCGACTGCGCTGAAAAGCCGGAGATGAAAACGTAGTTGTCGGGACTGATGTTGATCGCCAGACCGCGGACGGTGCAGCCGCTGGCGTTATCGATGTAGATACCGGAATTTCTTACTTCAATCCGGATCACCCTGGTTGTGCCCGACCCCAGCGGTGCGGGGACGCTTCCCGGCTGGGTATATCCATCGATCACGGTCTCGTCGTCGGTGAGTGAGGGAAGGGAACTGGCCAGGCTGATCACATGCGGTCCCGCGCCGGGGATATTAAAAGCGACGGTGTCCGGGCCCGGCGTATTGGCATCTATTATCGCCTGTCGAAGCGAACCGGCCCCGCTGTCGTTGGTGGTGGTAACCGTGTAGGTCGCGGCAGCGACAGGGGCCACGGTGGTAACGCAGAGAATGATGGAGGTCAGTACACTCGAGGTACACGACCTTATCGTCACACTTCGCCTGGGTCTCCGTCTCAACGGCGTTTTCATGTTACATGCTTCTCCTTAAACCAGCCTGTCTATTATGAACCTTTTTCCGGGGAAAACATCAGCAAAAATACTATATAAAATGAGATAACAACCAACGACCGGACCGGAAACAGAGAACGAGCCGGGATGCCAAAGATAAAAATCTTACCTCCAGACACCAGAGACGGGGGCCGCGCAGAAGGAGCACTTCCCGTCCCGGATGTTCACGGCCTCCACCCGATAGCCGGTCCGCTCCACGATTTTCTTCCCGCAGTGAGGGCAATAGGTATTCTCCCCGTCATCGCCGGGGATATTTCCGGTATAGACGTAGCGGATCCCGGCTTCCCGCCCGATCGTCCGGGCTCGTTGCAGGGTCGCCACCGGTGTCGGGGGGGCGGCGGTCAGTTGGTAGGTTGGATAAAAGGCACTGACGTGCCAGGGGATGTCCGGGCTCAAGCCGGAAAGATAGCCGGCGATCGATCGGAGTTCCGCGTCGGAATCATTATGGCCCGGGATGACCAGAGTGGTAACCTCGACCCAGACGCCCCCCTCGTGCATCCTTTTGATGGTATCCAGGACCGGCTGCAGTCGGGCGCCGCAGATCTCCCGGTAGAAATCGTCCGAGAATGACTTCAGGTCGACATTGGCGGCATCAAGCACGGGGGCGATCGTCTTCAGGGCTTCCGCCGTCATGTAGCCATTGGTGACGAAGATGTTTTTGATCCCCTTTTTAGCGGCCAGCCGTGCGGTATCGAGCGCGTACTCGAAGAAGATCGTGGGCTCGGTATAGGTGTAGGCGATGGACCGGCACCCCTGCCGGAGGGCCTCGTCCACCAGAGCTTCCGGCGGAATATCCCTGCCGACGATCTGTCCGGTTTCCCGGGGAGACTGGGAGATATCGGCGTTCTGGCAGTGGCGGCAGCTCATATTGCACCCCGCCGTCGCCACCGAGAAGGCGAGGGAACCGGGAAGAAAGTTGAAGAGCGGCTTCTTCTCGATCGGATCGACATGGGTGGCGATCGCCTTCCCATAGACCAGCGAAAAAAGAACGCCCCCCCGATTCTCCCGGACGCCGCAGAGTCCCCGTTTCCCTTCCGGGATCAAGCAGCGGTGGGCGCAGAGGGAGCAACGGACTTTTCCATCCTCCAATTTGTTATAGAGTAACGCCTCATGCATTATTATCTCCTCTATCAAAGAAAGATAAAAAATGACGAAATTCGAATGACGAAAACCGGAATGGTCACCTTCCGCTGATAAACACTGAACAGAACCCGACTATCTTTCATTTAATTTAAATTGTGCGAAGCACAATTTAAGCCCCATACTTCTCCAGCTTCAGCGCGTTGGCCAGAAGGAGCGGCATCACCTCGACCGCGGGCAGCCGTCCGAGGCCGCCGTGCGCGCACTCTCTTTCCGAGAACCGGGTGGCGGCGTCTACCCGGACATACGGCGACCAGAGGAGGAGCGGGTTGGGGTGCCAGCTGTGCCCTTTCAGCAAACACGGAGTCGAGTGGTCGCCGGTGACCGCGATCACGTCCGGATTCAGTTCCTTCAAGGCCGGGATGAAGCAATCCACCTCTTCTATGACACTCACTTTTTTCTCGAAATTCCCATCCTCCCCGTAACTGTCGGTTTTCTTGATGTGAATGAAGAAAAAGTCGAAGCCTTCCCAGCGCTCCTGGAGGGCGGCGAATTCATCCTTGATTGTTTCGCCCCCTTCCAGAACTTTCATCCCCACCAGACCGGCCAGGCCCCGGTACATGGGATAGGCGGCGATGGCCGCCGGGTTGAGATGGAAGAGTTCCTCCATCGAGGGTATCTCCGGCAGACGGGAGAACCCCCGCAGGAGTAGTGTGTTGGCGGGGTGCTCGGCCCTGAGCGCCCGGGTGGCGAGGGCGATGAATTTTTTCACGATTGATGCCGTGTGCTCCGCTGCGGGATCAAGAGGTTCGGGGTCCAGGCTTCTCTTTCCCGTAACCTGGGGATCGGTATCAGCCAACCCGCTGTCAAGTCCCGCACCCCGGAATATCACCACGAACCGGTGCTCCTTCACGGATTGGAGGATGACCTCCACGCCGTCGATTTCCCGGATCGTCTTTTTCAGGATTTCCACCAATCTCCGATTTTCTTCAGTCGAGATCCGGCCCGCGCGGCGGTCGGTGATCAAACCGGCGGCGTCCATGGTGGCGAAATTGCCCCGGCTGGCCACGTCGTCCGGACCCAGCTTCATATCAATGCCGGTTGCCTCCAGCACGCCCCGGCCGATCTGGTACCGGATCGGGTCGTACCCGAAGAGAGAGATGTGGGCCGGGCCGCTGCCCGGGGTGATCCCCGGAGAAACGGGATCGGTCAGCCCCAGGGTTCCTTCCGAGGCCAGAGCGTCAAGATAAGGGGTCCGGGCGACTTCCAGGGCGGTGCCGTCTCCCATCGAGAGGCCGCCGAGGCCGTCCAGGACGAGGAGGACGATTTTGCTTTCGGTGGAGATGGAGAGCGACCTCATGACTTCCTGCGGGATCATGGATATGCTCCTTGAATAGATGGTAATCGGTAATCAGTGATCAGTAATCAGTGCTTCGCCAGGCCAGACGTTACTGATTACCGATTACTGATTACTCAACATAATCGAGGGGTCACAACCCCCATGACGTTATCGCCACCTTCCAGCCTAAAACCTCTTCAAGAACTCGGCGGCCAGTTCCCGGGAACGGGCGCAGATCTTCTCTTCATCGATACCGATCAGTTCCCGGTCTTTCATCAGAACCTTTCCGTTAACGACGGTGGTAATGACGGAGACCTCACAGATACCGAAGAGGAAGTGGCCCAGAAAGTTGCTCTCGCTCATGGGCGTGGGCGGAAGATAATCGACCACGATGACATCGCCCGCCGCCCCGGGTTTCAGGGCGCCGACCTCCACCCCGAAGAGGCGGGAGGCGATCCGCGGGTTATTCTCCAGCAAGAGCTGGCAGGACTCCACAAACGCGACCCGGGGGTCCATCTTGGAAAGGTGCTGGAGGATATTGGCGATCTGCACTTCCTTGCACATGTTTGAAGTCATGGCGTCCGTTCCCAGCCCGACTTCAATCCCTTTTCCCATCATCTCCAGGATCGGAGCGACACCGACCGCGTTGTTCATGTTCGACTCCGGATTGTGCACCGCGGCGGTCCCGGTTTCCCGGAGGATATCCATCTCCCGTTCGTTGATGTGCACGCAGTGAATGGCCAGGCTCTTTGGTCCCAGCGCTCCCTTCTCCTGCAGCCGCTCGAGCACCCGAAGGCCGAATTTCGCGACACTGGCCTCCTCGTCGGAAGCAGCCTCCGCCACATGGGTATGGAACCCGACATCCAGGCGGTCCGCCTCCGCTACCGCGCGTTCCAGGGTGGCGTCCTCGACGGTAAAAGCGGCGTGGAGTCCGAACATGCCGGTCACCATCCGCTGCTCGGCGGCCGACGACGCCCGCACCTCTTTCAGAAAGCGGACATTCTCCTCGATCCCTTCAGCGCCTTTTCCGTAACGGTCGGAAATGCCCAGGCAGAACGACGAACGGATGCCGATCTTCCGTGCCGCCCGGGCCAGCTGTTCGAGACTCCCCGCCTGGTACCCCTGGCTCTCATGATGGTCGATGATCGTCGTGGCACCTTTTTTTATACAATCAATGAGCGGAATCAGGGCGCTGTAATAAATATCCTCTTTTCCCAAAGCCTTATCCAGCGGCCACCACATCCGTTCCAGAATTTCCACGAACGTGTAGGGAGGAGGATCGTGGGGGGCGAGACCCCGGGCAAACGTGCTGTAGAGATGATGGTGGGCGTTGATAAATCCGGGCATGATCAGCCGGCCGCCGGCGTCAACGTACTCGGCCTCCGGGGCGGAGGGACGGATTTCGGTTTCCGCTCCCACCTTTTCAATCATCCCGTTCCGGATTAAAACAGCTCCATCTTTGATGATTCTGTTCTCTTTTCCGAGAGTGATAACAACGCCGTTGCCGATAACCAGGTCTTTAGTCATTCACTACCTCCTTTATATTATTTATACGCTCTATTCTTTTCAAAGGAACACCCTACCACGAAGGGGATGAAGAAGAAATACCAGAAAAATGGTTGAATTGAAACTACAGCGATACCTCATATGACGCTCGTAACGTTGCGTCAATCAGGCTATGTCGTAACCATCAAAATGTCATCGCAAGGCGTAGCGACGAAGCGATCTCAATTGATGAATAGAATATGTCATCTTCCAACGGATTGAGATTGCTTCGCCTCTCCGGGGCTCGCAATGACATTGAAAAATGTTTAAAATGGTAATTGTGACACAGTCTGAATGCCTGCCCACTCTTATTTTTTCGGAGGAAAAATAAGATATTACTCCGGCAGGGTCTTGATAATCTCCCGGACGGCGGGGAGAAGCGATGAATCGGGAACGAGCGAAAGGACGGCTTTAAGATGCTCCCGGGCTTCGCTGTTCCTGCCTTCCTGGGCATAGAGTTGCCCCAGACTGAGATGGGCCGGGGCAAAGTCGGAATCAATTTTGAGGGCGCGGGTGAAATACTTTTCGGCATTCGCCCGATCCCCTTTTTCCTGGTAGGCAAGGCCCAGAAGGTGCGGATACTGGGGCTGAAACGGATTCTGCCTGACTTTTTCCTCCAGTACCGGGATCAACTCGGTGAAGAGCCCCCGGTCCTTGGATATGTTTTTCATCACTGAAAAAAGACTCAGGTAATCTATCCCCGATCCCAGATAATCTTCCACCCCGGATATTAGTTGCACCAGGAAATCCCTTTCCTCTTCCTGGTATCCCCACTGCACATCGCCCGGTTTTATAATGAGCGCCTGCTGGTAAAGCCGGGCCGCGGCCGAGGAGTCGTCCTTCCGTGCCTTCAGAACCGCCAGTTTGAGAAGGGCGGGGAGAAAATGCGGGTCCCCTTTCAGCGCCTCCTCCAGGGAAGATTCCGCCAAAGCATACTTCCCGGATTTCTCATAGGCCAGGGCCAGATCGGTGAGCAGAAGCGGATTTTCGCTCTCCCGCTCGCGGGCCAGTAAAAAATATTCCAGGGCTTTGTCATCCTTCCCCTGATCGAGAAGACACTTGCCGATGAAGTAATACGGTTCCCAGGAAGTCCGGTCCAGGGCCAGGGCATTTTTAAAAAGAGGGAGGGCTTTATCCGCCTGTCCGGAATAATAATATACCCGGCCCAGAGCGAGATAGGCCGAGGCGAAATCAGGGTTGGCGGCGACCACCCCGGTCAGCTCCTTGATGGCTTCTTCCTTCCTTCCCAGCACAGCCAGAACCAGCCCCCGGTTGAGAGCCGCCTCCCGGAACTGGGGCGCCTGGCGAACCGCGGCGCGGAAATGACTCTCCGCATCCTGATATTCCTTTCGCTGAAAAAGAATGACCCCCATCCCGTACAGGGCCAGGGCCCCTTCCGGCTGACGCCGCAGGGCGTCCTTAAAAAACTTTTCGGCGGCGGTGTAGTCCCCCTCCTGCAGGAAAACCTGCCCTTGTATGACCAGGGCCTGATAGTTGGCAGGATCAATCTTCAGGGCGCGATCGGCTGCCGCCCGGGCGGCGCCCAGGTCTCCCCGCCCGAGAAAAATTTCACCGAGCGCGGCGGAAGCCCGGGCATCATCCGGCGCCTCTTCAGCCACCTGCTCCAGCTCTTCCTCGGCGGCGGCGGTCTGATGGAGCCGGGCATTCAGGAGCAAACCGAGGGAAAGCCGGGCCTCCCACTGTTTCGGCTCCGCGGAGAGGTAACGACGGTAATAATCGGCCGAGGCGGCATACTCTCCCCGTTGCTCCGTCGCCATCGCCATGATCAAGCAGGCGCGAGCGGTGGACGGGGAGACGGTCAGGACATGAGCCGCTTCTTTCTCGGCGGCGTCCAGCTTTCCCCGCGTGAGATAGAGGTTGGCAAGCCCGAGATGCAGGGAAGGAGAATCGGGATCAAGGCGCAGGGCTTTCTGGAAATGAATAAATGACTCATAATATTCCCGCTTTTGCATGTACGCCATCGCCAGAGTCTCATAGGCGGAGAGGAGGATGGCCTGATCTTCCTGCCCGGATTCAAGCCACGGTTTGGATTTCCGGAGATATTCGATCGCCGGGTCCCAATCCCCCATCCGGGCATAATAGCGGCCCAGATAATAATAAACCAGACCATCGTTGAACCCCTGGGAAACGGCTTTTGCCCATTCTCCGACGGCCCCCTCTTCGTCGCCGGCCGCCCAGAGCCGGTTGCCTTCTTGAGCGGCTTTTGCCCAGGGAGGTTGATTCAACTGAAGGGGATCGTAGAGGGCGGTGCGGTCTTCCGGGGCGGCGGGAAGGCAAAAGGCGGTAAAAAGAGACGACATCAGGAGGATGAAGCCTGAAATACTATGACGACGCGCACGCATATAAGGGGAGCTGGTCTTACGGTTCCGCGCTTTCTTTTTTCACTCCGTGCAGCTGCCTTAACTCTTCCAGCCGTTCGACAATATTTTCGAGTTCATCCTCCAGTTCCCTGATCTCATCCTGGTCGGCCACATTTTCCAGATAACGGGGATTTGCCGAGACGATTCTTTTCCGATCTTCCTCTCTTCGGCGGCGGGCGTTGAAAATCAAATAAATGATGGCGCCGGTGTTGAGCAGGACCCCCAGACCGAGAATGGGGACGGCCTGATCGGACTGAAAAATATGGGAGGGATAATCAGTCAGATCGAACCGGTCCTGGATATAAAGATCATAGATATAGAGCCAGAGCAGAACCAGCAGGGTGATGTCCATGATGATGATGAGCCAGTAGAATGCTTTCATTGCCGGGGTTTCTCCTCGGTTAAAATGGGCCCGGTAGGACTTACTTCGCTTCGCTCAGCACAAGCTCACCAGGTTCTCGTCCTACCGCATTCTCAAGGCATCCATACTACCTTTTAACCAGACTCTTCGACTTGATTGCACGGTAATAGTGGGCCCGGTAGGACTCGAACCTACGACCATCGGATTATGAGTCCGGTGCTCTAACCGACTGAGCTACGGGCCCTTAATGTTGATAAATATTATAACAAGGATTATGCCCCGAAAAGTAACCCGATTTCATCGGGTTACCTCGGGGCACCCCGCGATACATGTTCCAAGAACATGTATTTTGCGGGTGTGAGTCCGGTGCTCTAACCGACTGAGCTACGGGCCCTTTTTTGCCTTCGGCAAAAAAGGCATACCTGAGCCGGCACTAGTGTGCCGGCTCAGGAGAAAATATCTGCGATATCTTCCCCCTATGCCGCATTACGTCTCGGGTACGTCGTTCACCATATAGTTTTTAAACTATAATTTTTCTTCTCTATTTTCCAGCGGAAAATAGAGAAGAAAAATTATATATCCCAGATCGTCTCGGTCCGGCCGTCATCATCGGCCAGATCAAGAAAACCCTGCAGTTTCCGGCTCCGGGTCGGATGGCGCATCTTTCTCAGGGCCTTGGCCTCGATCTGGCGGACCCGCTCCCGGGTGACGTTAAATATCTTCCCCACTTCCTCCAGGGTGCGGGGGGAGCCGTCGCTGATCCCGAACCGGAGGGTCAATACCTTGGCTTCCCTCTTGGTGAGAGTGTGAAGCACCGTCTTCATCTGCTCCTTGAGAAGAGAATAACTGGTGGCGGTGGCCGGGGATTCCGCCCCCCGGTCCTCTATAAAATCGCCGAATTGACTCTCATCCTTGTCCCCGATCGGGGCCTGCAGCGAGATGGGATGTTGCGCTATCTTGATGATATCCCGGATCTTATCGATCGGTATATCCATCTCATCGGCCAGTTCCTCCGCTGACGGTTCCTTGCCCCGTTCCTGCAGCAGTTTCTTCGTCACCCGCATCAGTTTGTTGATGGTCTCGATCATGTGGACCGGGATCCTGATCGTCCGGGCCTGATCGGCGATGGCCCGGGTGATCGCCTGCCGAATCCACCAGGTGGCATAGGTGGAAAACTTGAAACCCCGGCGGTACTCAAATTTATCGACCGCCTTCATCAACCCCATATTCCCCTCCTGGATAAGGTCCAGGAAAGACAACCCCCGGTTGGTATATTTTTTGGCGATGCTGATGACCAAACGCAGGTTTGCCTCCACCATCTCTCCCTTCGCCCGGCGGACCTCGGAGAGGGCATCGGTCAAATCATTAAAACATTCCTGGAACTCATCAACGCCCATCTCCAGGTTTGTCTCCAGGCGCCGTAATTTTCTCCGCTCGTTTTTGATCCGGTTCCGGATCTGCTGCGACTTCCTGGACTTGGTCAACAGGGGTTCCAGACCATCCTGGATCTCGACGACTTTGGCGTTCAGCCGGTGAAGCAGGGGATAAAAATCTTCCACCACCGCCTGCTTGAAGCGAAATTTCTTCAACTCCCTGATCATTTCACGCCGCAACTCGCCGAGGTCTTCCCGGTGCTTCTTCTTCCGCTGCTCGTGGTAACGGTTGCCGCGTACCGCCAGGGCCTTGTCTCTGATCCGGGCCGCCAGCTTGTCGATTTCCTTGAGGCGGTTGGGCAGATCGTTCAAGTACCGCTCCCGGCGGCGGCCCTTACGTTCGACCACTACCCGATCAAACCGTTCCTTGCCGTTGAGAAGGCGCTTGCTGATGGAAATCATTTCCCGGGGGACAATCCCGAATTGGAGGCTCAAATTATAGACCCGTTTTTCGGCTCTCTCTATCCTTTTGGAGATCTCCACCTCCTGTTCCCTGGTGAGAAGAGGGACTTGCCCCATCTGCCGAAGATACATCCGGACCGGATCATCCAGGATTTCATATGCCCGGGACGGCTGGGCCTTAATCTGTTCCTCCGCGGGCACGTTCTCCGGCGTCGCCGCTTCGGGGATCTCCAGAATCTCGACCCCCAGTCCCTGGAGAAGTATCTTGATCGATTCCAATTCCTCGGGATTGATCAGTTCTTCCGGGAGCTGCTGGGCCAGATCAATCGGGGTCAGGAAGCCTTTCTCCGAACCAAGCTCAATCAACTTTTTAATTCTTCTATCTTTATCGGATGTTTTCATAAACCAATCTTTTCCCGGATCCGGGAAGGTAATTCTTTCAAATCTCTCAATAATTTCGTGCTCTCACGGAGAAGGGCGGTCTTTGATTCTTCCGTCCCATCCCGGGAAGCGAGGGCGCGACGGCATCCGGCGATCGCCGCTCGAATCCGTTTCTTCTGAACATTAATAAGCAGTTCGGCTGCTTCAGATATTCCCGGCCCCGCGGCCGACGACTCAAGCAGCCAGCGCGAAACCATCTCTTGAGCTTCCCTGTCCCGGAGGGCGGAAACAAGTTTTCTGGAGAGAGGGGGCTTCCCTTCCCCGAGCAGTTTAAGCATCAGCGCTACTATGGGCTGAAGCGGAGGAGAGAAAGCGGCCGGATCCAGCTCATCCTTAATGCAGCAAAGTAATGTATCATTCTCCATGAGATATTTCAAGAGACGCTCTTCATATTTATCAACCTTCCGCGGCGGAGCCGGACGGGAAGGCGGCGGCGGATGCGGAGACTTGAGCTTCCCATACTCCTCCCAGACCGCGGCCGGGGAGATACCCAGACGCTCGGCCAGTTTCTTCGCGTAGGTCTCTCTGAGTACCGCGCTCTCGATCAGGGCAATGGTATCGAGCATCTCCCGGGAGACCGCCAGCCGGCCGCGGTCGGTGTTAATATCATGGACCCGGCAAAGTCGGGAAAGTTTAAAGTCCAGGAGAGGAGCGCTTTCCGCTACCAATTTTTCGAACGACCCGGCCGGAGCTTTCCGGATATAGCTGTCGGGATCCTCTCCGGGAGGAAGGATAACCACCCTGACCTCGAAATTTTTCTGGAGAAAGACTGCCAATCCCCTGAGCGCGGCTTCCGTTCCCGCCTGGTCGGCATCATAGGCAACCACCACCTTGTCCGTATATCGCCGCAGGACTTGCGCCTGGATGTCCGTGAAGGCGGTTCCCTGGGAACAGATCATGTTCTCAATTTTCTTCTGATGGGCCCGGATAACGTCAAAATACCCTTCTCCCAGAATCGCCTCTCCCCTTTTCCTGATGGCCTCCCGGGCCAGATGCAGACCGAAAAGAACACTGCCTTTCCGGAACAGCGGCGTGTCGGGGGAATTAATATATTTGGGCTGGGAATTATCCAGAACACGGCCTCCGAAAGCGATCACAGCTCCCTGCACGTCGCGGACGGGAACAATCAGGCGATTGCGAAAACGGTCATAATAACCGCCCCCCTTCGGACGCTTGAGGATCAGCCCCGCTTCCAAAAGCGTTTCCGGGTCATATCCTTTCTTCCGGGCATGATTGTAAAAACTTTCCCAGGAGGGCTGCGCGTACCCCAGCCGGAAGGTGCTGATCATGTCTTTTCTGATGTCGCGGTCCTTGAGGTAGGCCCGGGCGAGAGCGCCGTTTTTGGAACCGGTCAGGCCCCAGTGATAGAACCCGGCCGCCAGTTCATGCAGCTTGAGAAGCAGTTCCTTACGGGAAGCGGTGCGGGAATCGTGTTCCGGAAGTTCGATATTCGCCCGTCGGGCAAGAAAACGGACGGCTTCCGGGAAAGTCATGTTCTCCTTGCGCATGACGAAGGAGAACACATTCCCCCCGGCGCCGCAGCCGAAACAGTGAAAAATCTGCTTCTCGGAGCTGACGGTAAAAGAGGGGGTCTTCTCCGAATGGAAAGGGCAGAGAGCCTTGAAATTCCGGCCGCTCCTTTTGAGAGGAAGATACTGGGAAACCACCTCCACGATATCATTATAGGAGTTAATGAGATCGATCTGTTCTTGAGGATAGAGTGGGGACATGGAACTTCAGCACCTTTGGCATGATTTTTAGCCACTAAGCCACTAAGACACCAAGAAAAAACCAAATCAGGTGAATACTTTGTCCTTTTTTCTCTTTTTTGGCTGCCGTGGCGGCTAAAAAATATATTGTGCGCCGGAAACGCACCCCGAATGTATATCGGGGAAATTCCGCAGTAGGAACGCAGCGTCTTGGCGTAACTTTTTTTTGATAAAGTCCGGGGGTTAGATCAGTGTTCTCCTTTAACATATCATTTCCGGGATGTCAAGTTAACGCTTCGCGCAACTTCTTGCCACTAAGCCATCAAGACATGAAGGAAGCCTATATAAGATGGGCATCCCCCGTGGCCTCTTTTCTTGGTGACTTGGTGTCTTGGTGGCTAATAATTGTTAAATTCATCTATTCCTTTTCCAGGACTCCCCGAAGGCCGTCTTCGTCCAGACCGGTTATTCTCACCCGGCAAAGCGCACCGGGGGGGAGAGGCGTCCCGGAAACGGCCACCCGGAGATAATGTTGGTCGAAGCCGTGAGCGACGCCGTCACGCCCTCTTTTTTCCAGCAGGACTTCAACGAGGCGCCCCCTGAACCCCTCCCGGTACCGTCGGGCTGTTTCCTCCGCTATTTCTTCGATGATCCCGGCCCGGCGGCTCACCGTAGGGGGCGCCGGCGGAGAGTTGCCGGCAGCACGGGTGCCGGGACGCGGGCTATAGGGAAAAATATGCACCCTGCTGAAACCGATTTCACGGATCGCCCGGCAGGTTTTCAGGAAATCTTCCTCGCTTTCACCGGGGAAACCGACCATGCAGTCGGTGGAGAGGGAAATCTCCGGGCAGCCCTCGCGCAGGGAATGGATAATTTCGGCGTACTCCCGGAAGGTATAGTTTCTGTTCATCAACCGGAGAACTTTATCGGAGCCGCTCTGGAGAGGGATGTGCAGGTGGGGACAGAGCCCTGTCTTTTGGACGATGAGCCGGGAAAGACGGGCGGTAATCGCCTTTGGCTCGATTGAGCTGAGCCGGATTCGAAACGATCCCTCCAGGTGCAGGAGCAGCTCTACCAATCCGGCCAGATCGAGGCGGCGCCCGGATTCCTTTCCGGAATAGGTGCCCAGATTGATTCCGGTCAGAACAATCTCCCGGTAGCCGCGACTGACCAGAGCCGCTGTTTCCCGGAGGGCCTTCTCCGGGGAACGGCTGACCGGACGGCCGCGAAGAAAAGGAATGAGACAGTAGGAGCAGAAAGCGTCGCATCCGTCCTGTACCTTGACGAAGGCACGGTGGTGATCAGCCGAAAAACTGATCCCCTGGAGGGCGGGGCTGGGGAGAGACGCGGGAAGTTCTCCCCGCCGGTCCGGGGGGACGATATCCCACAGACTCCGGTCCTGTCTTTCGGAATAGGTCAGACCGCAGCCGGTGAGCACCAGACGGGCTCGCGGCGCCTGTTGCAGCCAGCGCCTGATGCACTTGCGCGTCTTCGTCTCGGCCCGGGCGGTCACGGCACAGGAATTGACGACAATCAGGGCCGGAGAAGAGGTGTCTTCCCGGTATCCCGCCTCCTGCAGAGCCTCCCTGATTACCTGGCTCTCATACTGGTTCACCTTGCAGCCGAAGGTGGAGATGGCGAATGTGGGGTCGGATTCGATCATTATGTACAGGGGGATAGGGTGGTTGAAAAATCGGTGATCAAGTATCGAGACCGGCAATCGGTAATCAGTAATCGGTAATCAGTGAGTAGTTCAAAGCCAATATCAATCTTCACCACCTTCATCGATAATCCGCACCGCCCGGCACGGCGCCACACTGATTACTGATTACTGATCACTGCTTACTTGTCCTTCATACCCGAGTTCATACTGCACGCAGGCAACGGCGACCACACCGGCGGTGGCGCCGCGCAGTATGTTTCCCCCCAGGCTCACTGTCCGGAAACCGGCGATCGCGGCTTCCCCGGCCTCGTCGTCGCTGAATCCACCTTCCGGCCCGATGGCGATCAGGATACTCGCCGGCATCTTTTTCCCTTTATGCCCGATCAGCGCGTCCTTCAGGGTCCGGGTTCTCTCCTTCTCCCAGGGCAGGAGACAGAGATCGAATTCCGGAACCAGGGAAAGAAGTTCGCCCCAACCGCGAACCGGGTGGATGACCGGGTTCACCTTCCGGCCGCTCTGACGGGCCGCGTCAACGGCGATCTTGGTCCACCTTTCCAGGCGTTTCTCCCCTGCCTTTCTCACCCGGGGAATCGTGTAGCGCGTCGCCAGAGGGAAAAAATCAGAGATGCCGATCTCGGTGGCCTGACGAATAACCCCGTCCAGATTCCCGCCTTTCAGCAGCGCTTGAGCTAATACCAGGCGAAACGGGGAAACCGCGGACTTCGTTACCGTGCTCGCGGTGATAATCGCTTCCACCCTCCGCGTAGAGAGAACGGCGATGGTCCCGATGTGCTCCGTGCCGGAACCGTCAAACCCGACGATCTCCGCTCCCCGCTGCAAACGCAGCACCTTACAGATATAGCGGGCGTCCTTGCCGGAAAAAATCATCCGCCGCCCCTGGACGGAACCGGGAGCAAGAAAAAATCGCCTCATGGGAGACTCGCTTCTCGCAATCTACTGCGATTCAAACCAAAATTTCATATCGGGATTTACCGGGATAGCGCAAAGGAGTAATGGAATGATGGAGTGATGGAGTACGGGGATTTTCCTTCATTCCAATACTCCAGCACTCCATTACTCCACTATAAATCAGCTGAACCCCTATCGGCTCGGTAGAATATTGCATCCTCGGACCGCTTCATGCTGTCCCCTGTTTCCCCAGCCCGTGTTTATTCAGGAAGTCGTGTGCTTTATCCGAGAAACTTTTATGGAGAGGACGGTTCTTATCCGAAAACGATTCCTCCAGACGGCGTAACAGATCACGCTGCTCCCTGTTCAATCTGGTCGGGATCTCCACCGTCACGGCGATCTGTTCATCCCCTCGGCCGGTCCCGTGTAGATGCGGTATCCCCTTGCCGCGGAGACGGAATACCTGCCCGCTCTGGGTGCCGGGGGGTATCTTCAGCCCGGTATCTCCGACCAGGGTCGGGATCCGGGTTTCTCCGCCCAGAGCGGCCAGGGGGAAGCTGATCGGGAGCTCGCAGAGGATATCGTCGCCGGAACGTTGAAAGATGGGATGGGGCAGAAGGCGGATATAAATGATCAGATCTCCAGCAGGACCGTTCCGGGGGCCCGATTCTCCCCCGCCCCGCTGCCTGAGAATGGAACCATCGTCAACGCCGGGTGGGATTTTCACCGTAACTTCCCTTTCCCGTTCGACGGTCCGCTGCCCCTGGCACTCGCTGCACGGTTCCGTGGCGATGCTCCCTTCCCCCCCACAGGCGGAACAGTAGGATTCAGTGGTAAAGGTCCCCAGCAGGGTATTCCTGCTCTGCCGGATTTTCCCCGATCCCCGGCACCGGTCGCAGACCGTCCGATCGGTGCCCGGTTCCGCTCCTTCGCCTTTGCAGCGGGGGCATCTCTCCCGGCGAAAAATGCTTATCTTCTTCTCCACCCCGGCGGCCGCTTCCTCCAGGCTGATCTCCATCTCATATTCAACATTGGCTCCGGCCTCCGGTCCTCTCCGGGCATGCCCCCCGAAACCGAAGATATCACCGAAGATCCCTCCCCCGAAAGCGGCCCCCATGAACTGCTGGAATATGTCAACGGGATCGTGAAATCCGAATCCCCCTCTCCGTAAGCCATCATGCCCGTATGCATCGTACAGCTCTCTCTTCCGAGGATCGCTCAATGCTTCGAAAGCCTCGGCAACCTCCTTGAAGCGCTCCTCCGCGTCCGCGTTCCCGGGATTTTTGTCTGGATGGTACTCAACCGCCAGACGCCGATACGCTTTTTTGATCTCGATCTCGGTCGCCTGCCGGCTTACTCCCAGCACTTCATAGTAGTCGCGCTTACTCATTTTTATTTTTCCGCTCCGCCCCGAAGTATTAATCGGGGGGGAAAATAAAATTATTGCCTTGATTCATCTGTATTTAAAACAATGCTATTGGGATCTAAACGGATATCGGAAAATTTCCGAAACAGTTAAAAACCGGGGAGGCGGGGTTTTCAATCGGGTAACTCTCCCGGGATCCCATGACCGTCAGGGTTTCC
Source organism: uncultured bacterium (assembly GCA_963822585.1). Taxonomy (GTDB): domain Bacteria; phylum Auribacterota; class Erginobacteria; order Erginobacterales; family Erginobacteraceae; genus CAWGIE01. Next base: position 104,961 of record CAWGIE010000035.1, on the reverse strand, counting down.
CCGAAGGTTCGATCGGCCGGGAGACCTTGACCACCGCGGGACGCAAGAGCTTCCCCCGCAACAGGTATCCCTTCATGATCACTTCCAGGACGGTATCCGGGGGATAGTGATCGGTCTCTCCCGTCTGCACGGCCTCATGAAGATGCGGGTCAAAAGGTTCTCCCTGGGCCTTGATCTCTTCCACGCCCTGCTGTTTGAGCATACCCTTCAGCTGCTTGTATATCATCTCAAATCCCTGAATATAGGGCGCGGAATGGGCCGTCTTTTCTGCGGACTGCAGTGCCCGATCGAAATTATCCACAACCGGCAGAAGCTCGAAGATCAACTCCCGATTCGCGTAATCTATGTAGTCTTTCTTTTCTTTTTCCATTCGCTTGCGGAGGTTCTCCATATCGGCCATGTTCCGCAGCATCTTCTCGCGGTCCTGGGCGCCGGCGACGGCCAGCAAACGGAGGTCTTCCAGTTCCCTGGCGGGGATTTCCACCGTATCCGGTGACTTTTCTCCGTTTTTAACCTGCTCGCCGTGATCCGGCTTCTTTATGGTGTGGTGCTTTTTCCCGGTTGTCATTTGCTCCCCCTGCAATGGTGTACTTATAGTAATTTCGGAGTAAAGATATAGCCCAGTTAGGCCGGAATGTCAACACCTGCGGGGGAAAGAAGAGATGAACATCGAACGCTCAACGCTCAACGTTCAATAAAAAATACCCTCCATGACCTCTGTGATCTCTGTGGTAAAAAAAAGAGGGGGGCGGTGAGGGAACTTAATCCGTATAATCAGCATAATCCGCGGTTCGAAAAGGGGGGGAGGTGGGGGAATCCTTGTTTTTCAGGGCCAGATAGATGATTACGCCGGAATTAAAGCCGTAAAGGATCGGATAAGAGAGCCAGGCGACATAGATGAAGAGGAGGGAAAAACCCGCCAGATACCCGGCGAGCGTGAGAGGTTCTTCGCCGGCAGGGAGCCCGGGCGGAAAAGAAATGGACGTTTCTATAAAAGAAGGTAATTCGTGAAAGAAAGCGGGCATGGCGAGAAGCACCCCCCCGGGCATATCGCCCAGAAGCATAAACGAGACACCGTAAAGCACGGCCAGCGCACCCAGTATCACCAGAGTAAAGAGGAGGAAATAGACCAGGGTCAGGAAAAGGGCGGTAAAACTATATCCCCAGAAAGTGAGAAAGCGGCGCCGCATCAGCCGGAGGAGGACCGCGAAGGCCTGTCCGGGCGGTATCTTTTCTTCAATAATGATCGACGGGAGCAATAATGTCTCCGCGAGCAGGGTGACGGTGCCGATCACCAGAAGCAGAGAGAGGATGAACTGGGGGATGATCAGCAGGGCCCAGATCACGGGTCCCGCGTCCGGGGTCATCCCCAGGCAGGTAAGCAGAACCAAAATGATCCCGGCCGCCAGGAGAAAGGTGAGGACCCCGAGAGGAGCCAGGGCCAGGCGGAGCCCGTAACGCAAACCCTTTTTCAGGGAGCCGGCGACGCTGGCCCGGCGGCCGGTTTTAATCTCCTCCAGGATCAGGTAGGTTACCGGACCGGCAAAGATCATGATAATCAGGTAAAAGGAGATCACCCCGGCCAGGTTGCAGAACCAGGGGAGAAAATTCAGAGAGCCCTGCGTCTGATAACCGAGGGCGAAAAAGCCGAAGAGGGCGAGCAGTGCCAGCAGCAAACCGACGGCTTGGATGATGAGCCGTCGGTGATCCAGAGTATACTGCACCACCCGAAAGATGTCGGCGTAGGTGAACGGGACAGTTCGGTTAGCGTTCATGAAAACACGGCCCTGAGGCTGCACCGGTGGCGAAATGGAGTGTTGGGGAACCCGTTTTCCCATCCTCTCATGCTGCTATCCCTCGGGTATGATGATCCCCGCGATCCTTCCTCACTATTTTTTCTGCCCCGGTTTTATCGGGGCAGAAAAAATAAGTTAAACCTTTTCCTCTGATCTGCGTTTCATACTTATCACGGAAATATGGTTTTCAGGAAGAAAAATCTCAACCAACAAAAAGGGAGGTGTTGAGATGAAGAGATGGATCGGATTTTTACTGGGACTGCCGGTGCTGTTCGCCCTGGCCGTTCCCGCCATGGCGCAGCCGGGCGGGATGGCGGGGAAAGGACGCGAGCACGGCTTCATCTTCTGGAAAAACGAGAAAATCGTCAAGAAGCTGGCGCTGACACCGGAGCAGATCGGCAAGCTGGATGAGATTGATTACCAATTCAAACTGGACAGTCTCGATCCGGCTACCCGTTTAAAACGGGCCAAGCTGGAGATGGACCGCCTGTTCTCGCAGTCTACCTTCTCCGCCGAGGACGCGGCCCGTCTGAGCGATGAGATCAGCGCCGCCACGGCGACACTGACCAAACTGGGCATCAGCAAGCAGATCGCTGTCCGCCAGGTGCTCTCCGCCGACCAATGGTCTCAGCTGGAACAGAGCCGCCAGCACAGGATGCGCGGGAAGAAGGAGGGCGACCGGGACGAACACAAAGGCGGCCCCTCCGAGGAAGGACACGGAAAGGGAATGATGCGGATGCACCGGCAGGGAGACCGGGACGAAAAGACCGACCAGGATTAAACCTCCCATTCATTCCGTTCTCCGGCCCGGGGGAGATAAATCTCCCCCGGGCCGTTTTTTTGCCCCTACCCCACCCCCTTTAATAACCACAAAGACACTAAGACACAAAGAAGTCAGTTTATCGGGGGAACACTTCCAGGGGTTCCTTCCCGAAACCTCCGTTTTAAAGTATTACCCCTTTCTTTTAAAATCAGGACTCCATTCAATGCTGTCAGGACTTAGTTGGTGAGGGTGAATAGGTAATAGGGATTGCCGCTGGCGGCGGCGTAAGAGTATTTAGTTTTGTTTCCCTATTCCAATACCAAAGGCAATCTATTAATTTTATTGTGCCTGATTGCTTTGCCCCTTCAGCATAAGCTACTACTAATACACTTGGTAATGTATCCAGATACATACATAAGGAATTCTCAGTAATCATTATTTCAAGTGGCTTTAATTTTTTTATAATTAAGGGGAGTCTGTCCCACTGGATATTATTCTTCGGCATTAGTACTATTAAACCCGGAACAGGAAAAGGTTCGGGAGTTTCGGGTTTATACAGATCCTTTTTGGTTATCACTAATCTGCATGCATCCCTAATTTTGAAATAATCAAAACCCTTTAAACGATTTTCTATAATACTCATTTCATCACGTCTACACGTAAGTAAAAATGCCATAATTACCAAGGAAATAAGAATTACAGCTATGACAGTTTTAGTATATGCATATTGCATTTCATTTACTCCAGCTTATTTTCAAAGTTTATGAAGACATCGTTTGGAGGTATAATCGAAAATTGTGAATTGCATGCACTGACTATGTATTTATTAGTCCAAATTTAAAGAAAAATGGGGAATACTTCTCGATCTTATAGTTGATATGGTGTCCTCTTGGAGTAACCGGGTTTTTACCGCCCGGGGCCGTGCGGCGGCGATACTTCTTTTGCTCCACCGACTCAGCCTGTCAAGGTAAACTCTGAACAACTCCACAACGTACTTATAAGCATTGTTCCTACTCGAAATTATACCGACTGATCCTGTTTTTCGGAAGTGAAATATTCTATCATACCTTGTCATCGGACAACTTGTGATCGATCGAGCACGAATTGTCCGAAAGATGATGAGGATCGTGTCCCTGGCTAGGATAAGAGCGGGAATACCCCTCCCTTTCCCCACCTGATGGTCTCGCTTCATCCGCTTTCCTGAAAGATAAGAATATACTGTGAACGCGTCATCAGCAGTGGACAAATCTGTACGATCGTATGAATATGTCCAATGCCTGAAGAAGTTCGTGTTTCGGCGAGGACCAAGAGAAAAAACGATGCCTCACTTTTGGGATCTGTCTAACTAATTCACCTATGGTTTAAAGCCATGGAGGTCTCTTCCCATCGGAGATCACGGTAATAGACAGCTAGTGCCAATGAGTGAAATTAACGGACTCCCGAAAGGGATGGGTAGTGGGAACCGATCAGATAAAATCACATTCAATCGTTTGATCCATACCGGGGGCGAGGGGGAACATATCAGAGCCCCCGCAAAGTGACTTCGTCACCGCGGGGTAAAAATCAGGTAAAACTTGTCCTGAGCGAAGTCGAAGGATCAGGTGCTAAATTACAGGGAGCGAGGTCAGGGGCTTTTTTGTATCTTTTGCGCCTCCCGAAAAAAGACATTCGGTCTTCTCGGGACTCTTTTTAACGGCTATTCAAGGGGCCGAGGGTGGGGGATTTTAACCGACTATTCGGAGGGGGACGGGAATGAAGCAGAGGACCAGGATCAGGAAGGCGATAATGCCGAGGATCACCCGGCCGGGATTGAGCGGGGTGATGTCGTCGAGCGGAGGGGCATGGCGGGGACTGAGGACGGCGACCAGGACGGCGATGAAGATCCAAAAGGGCGACGAGAAGAGGAGACCGAAAAGGGCCAGAAGGATGATCACGACCTTGGTGATCAGTTCGTGCCTCCGCCCAAAAAGGGCGTAGGAGATATGGCCGCCGTCGAGCTGGCCCATCGGGAGCAGATTGAGCGCGGTGACGAAGAGACCCACCCAGCCGGCAAAACTGATCGGGCCCAGACTGACGGTAAATCCGGGAGGAATCGCATGGTAACGCAGGGAGTAGATCGCGGTGGTCAGAAGCGAATCCCCCAGGTACAACTCCGGTCCCGGCCGCAGCAGGTGCAGGTTCGTTCTGACCAGGCTTATCTCGGAGAAACCCAGGAAGATCGCCCCCACTGAAAGCAGAAAGCTGGCCAGGGGTCCGGCGATACCGATATCGAAGAGGCTCTTGCGGTCGGTAAAGGGAGACCGGCTGATAATAACGGCCCCCATCGTGCCGAGAATATTCGGGAAGGGAATGAAATAGGGGAGGCTGGTTCGGATCCCGTACCTCCGGGAGACGAAATAATGGCTGAACTCATGGAAACCGAGGATAACAAGCAGCGTGAAGGAGAAAGGGACGCCGCGCAGAATTAAAAGCGGCCGGGAAAGAACGTCATGCGGTTCCAGACCGCTCATCAGGGCGCCGACCAGGAGAGTGCTGAACAGGGTGGCGATGAACAGGAGCAGGTGGACGCCCTTTCTCCCCTCGCGCCGGGATTTCCCGATGGGGATAAACCGGAAGACGGCCCCTTCCCCGTCCCGTTGGAGAAATGCCCGCAAACCGTGCTCCCGGGCGCGGGCGGTCATCAGCCGGGAGGCCGCGGCCGGTTCCGTTTTCAGCGTTCCCCGGAAACAGACCGCCGGACCGTCATGATACCAGCTGGCGATCTCCATGATTTCGGAAACGTCAGTGAAAAGTTTCCAATCCGGATTTAGTTGATTATATGGCATGGGGAAAGGAAAAATGGAATGTTGGAGTATTGGAGTGTTGGAGGCCGGGACCCATCACTCCAACATTCCACCACTCCATCACCCCGTTCTCATGTCTTTAATAGAGCCTCACCCTCCCCTCCAGATTTCTCAACGTTTTCTCGCCGATTCCTTTCACCTTTTTCAGGGATTTCATCTTGATGAAACCGACGTACCGGTTGCGATACTCGAAAATCCGGCGGGCGGTGACCGGACCGATGCCGGGGAGGGTTGCCAGCTCATCCACATTGGCCTCGTTGATATTGACAGTGGTGTAATAATGCCGGGGGAAGAAAATCCAGCCGTCCTCGGCGGTCTCGATCTCGTCTTCGCCGGGAAGAAGAGGCCGGGTCAGATAGACTATCCCCCCATCCGGCGTCTGTTCGGACGGGATGGAATGAAAATTCAGTAATTCCGGATCGGGAAGGGCCTGGCGGAGTTCCCGGTAAAGGTCGGGGGGCGCGGTGATGCTCCTCAGGTGCGAGCGCCAGATCTGCCCCCCTCCTCCGATCATCCCCCAGAGAACGGCCACGGCCAGGGCGGCCAGCGCTCCTTTTTCCTTCCGGGTCAGGTTCTCCAGCCGGAGCCAGGAAAAACCGAAAATCTTCATCCAGCACCTGGTGTGTAAAGTATCAGCAATAAAGAAACGGTGACACAGAGAAACATGGAGTACTGGAATGGGGGAGTATTGGAGTAATGGGTATTACGGCGGGAGGATTCCCATCCCTCCACCACTCCACCATTCCATCACTCCCCTTTATCTATATCCTGGAATGTAGGCAATTTATAATAGAGCCGACAGGTTTCATTTTATTTCACGACAATATTCACCAAGCGGCGGGGGACCACGATGACCCGAGCGATCTCTTTACCCTCGAGATGCGATTTGATTTTTTCGTCCGCCAGCGCCGCCGCCTTGATCGCTTCCTCTCCTTCATCCGCGGGGACGGTGAGCCGGCCGCGAACCTTGCCGTTGACCTGGACGGCGATTGTCACCTCCTCCACCCGGAGGGCCGCTTTTTCCACCCGGGGCCAGGACGCGAGAAAGATGCTTTCCCGGTTGCCGAGCAAACTCCAGACTTCTTCACAGAAGTGGGGGGTGATCGGGGCGATCAGGATCAACAGGCTTTCGATGGCTTCCCGCAGGACCGCCGGGTGGACTTTTCCCGGCGAGCGCACCAGATTAAGCAGTTCCATGACCGAGGAGATGGCGGTATTGAAACGGAAGCCGCCTTCAATGGCCTCGGTGACCTTCCCGATGCTGGTGTGGGTCTGGCGGCGAAGTTCCCGGCTCTCGTCATCGAGGTCGGAGGGGATGGACGGAACGGAACCTTTCAGAACGGCGGCGGAGGAGACAACAGTCTCCCAGAGCCGGTTCAAAAACCGCCAGGCCCCCTGCATCCGCTCGTCGCTCCAGGCCCGGTCCAGGTCGGGCGGGGTGTCGGAGAGCATGTAGAGCCGGACGCAGTCGGCCCCATATTTATCCATCATCAGATCGGGGTCGACGATGTTCAATTTCGACTTGCTGATCTTGGTCATCTCTCCCCGGACCGGGGAGCCACAGACGGAACACCGTCCGCCGACGATCTCATCCCCCTCCCGGCGCCCTCCCTCCACCTTCTCTTCCGGTATCCATTTACACCGCTCGCAGTAATAGGCGGTCTTGCAGACCATCCCCTGGCAGAAGAGACGCCGGGCCGGCTCCTGAAAATCAAGATAGCCCAGGTCGTGAAGGACCCGGGTGAAGAAGCGAAAATAAATCAGGTGCATGGTGGCATGCTCGATCCCGCCGATATAGAGATCGACCGGCATCCAGAACCGGACCAACTCCCGGTCGAAAGGCGCTTTAATGTCGCCGGGAGAACAGTAGCGGAGAAAATACCACGAGCTGTCGACGAAGGTGTCCATGGTGTCGGTCTCGCGCCGGGCGGGACCTCCGCAGCGGGGGCAGGCACAGTTAACGAACGATTCGCTCGTTTCCAGGGGGTTGCCGGGTTTTTCGAAGTCGACATCGAGGGGCAGTTCGACCGGCAGGTCTTCTTCGGGGACCGGCACCTCGCCGCATTTCTCACAGTACACGATCGGGATCGGCGCGCCCCAGTAACGCTGGCGGGAGAGGAGCCAGTCCCGCAGCCGGTACTGTACCGCGGGGCCTCCGCTCCCCTCCTGCTCCAGCCAGGAGGCAATCTCCTCCATCGCCTCGGTGTTCAGCCGGCCGGTAAAAGGACCCGAATCGACCATGATCCCGGGATCGACATAGGCCTCCGCCATCGTCTCCGGATCGAGCGGGTCTCCTTCCGGCTGGATGACCACCCGGACCGGGAGATCGTATTTCCGGGCGAACTCGAAGTCACGCTGGTCGTGAGCCGGGACCGCCATCACCGCCCCGGTCCCGTAGGACATGAGGGCGAAGTTGGCCACCCAGAGGGGGACTTTCCGGCCGTTGACCGGGTTGGTGACGTGAAAACCGGTCCAGACACCCTCCTTCTCCAGGTCGACGATCTGGCGCAAACCCGTCCCCTGGGAACGCATCTTCCGCACCGCCGCCATCACCTCCGCCTCCCGGTCGGTGCCTTTCACCAGCTTCTCGATCAGCGGGTGCTCGGGTGCCAGGGACATGAAGGTCACCCCCCAGAGGGTGTCCGGGCGCGTCGTGAAGATGGGGAGGTCCTCCCCGGTCTCGGTGATGGTGAAGCGAACCCGGGCCCCTTCCGACCGTCCGATCCATTCCTCCTGCATCTTGATCACCCGGTCGGGCCAGTTTCCCCTCAGTTCCCGGTGCCCGTCGAGAAGCTGCTGGGCGTAGCTGCTCATCTTGAAGAACCACTGGTTGAGGTCCTTCTGGACAATCGGGGAGCCGCAGCGCTCGCAGGTTCCGTCCGCCAACACCTGTTCATTGGCCAGGACCGTCCCGCAGGATTCGCACCAGTTGACCGGGGCGACCTTTTTTTCCGCCAGGCCGTTCTTATAGAAGAGGAGGAAAAGCCACTGGGTCCAGCGGTAATAGTCGGGCCGGCTGGTCGCCAGCTCCCGGCTCCAGTCATAGCCCCACCCGGCCCGGTCCATCTGGGTCTTCATGTGGGCGATGTTTTGCTCGGTGAAGCGGTCGGGGTGGAGCGGTTCCTCTCCTTTTTCCCGGGCCGCCTTCGCCTGTTTCCGGGCGGCGTTTTCCGCCGGAAGACCGAAGGAGTCCCAGCCCATCGGGGAGAGAACGTTGAACCCGCGCAGGATCTGGTAGCGGACGATCACGTCGCCCAGGGTGTAGTTGATGACGTGACCCATGTGCAGAACCCCGGAGGGGTAAGGATACATCGTCAGGCAGTAGAACTTCTCCTTCTCCCGGTCGAAGTCCCGAGCCGTGAAGAGTTCCATCTCCCGCCAGCGTTTCCGCCACTTCGGCTCAATTTTCTTGAAGTCGTATTTCTCCATACCGATTACATCTTATATTGAAAAACTGACTACCGATATTAAACCACGAAGGACACGAAGAACACGAAGACTCTTTTCAATAGAGGGCGCCGGTCTCTTTCTTGCTCAAATATTCTTTTAACCGACTTAAGGGGTCTTTTCAGGCCCAAAATACTTTTTACCACAAAGGCACAAAGACACAAAGGAGAGATACGGTATCACTTCATTTTCTTATTCTTTCATTCTCCTTCGTGTTCTTCGTGTCCTTCGTGGTAGATTTTCTCTGAATGATTTAACAAGGGCGACGTTGCGGGGATCATCCTCCGGAGTCTCTTTCGGCGTCTCCAGGATGAACGTCTTGTTCTGCAGGGCCGGGTGGCGGGCGATCCGGCGCATCCCGGCCATCCCGATCTTTCCCCGGCCGATGTGCTCGTGCCGGTCGCGGCGGGAACCCAGACCGAACTTGCTGTCATTGAAATGGACCACCCGGAGACGATCCAGACCAATCAGGCGGTCTATCTTCCGGAGCATCCGGTCCAGTCCCCGGGCGGTGGCGACGTCATACCCGGAGACATAGGCATGGCAGGTATCGAGGCAGAGACCGAGCTTCTCCCCCGCCCCCGAGTGGTTCATGATCTCGGCGATGACCTCGAAGCGGTGGCCGAGACTGGAGCCGGCGGAAGCGGTGTTCTCCAGGAGGATGGTGGTCTTCAGACTCGGGAGGTCGACCAGGCTTTCTCTCAAGGCCCCGGCCATCTTCGCCACCCCCGCCTCCATCCCCTCCCCCCGGTGATAGCCGACGTGGATGACGAAGCCGTCCGCCCCCAGCAGGTCGGAACGCTGTAGATCGTTTTGGAAGGCCGCCAGGGACTTGCCGTAGATTTCTTCGTCGGGGGCGGAGAGGTTGATCAGGTAAGGGGAGTGAATGAAGACCGGGTAAATATTCTCCTCGCGGCAGCGGCGGCGGAAACCGGTCGCCGCCGAGAGGTTGAATGGAACGATCTTCCACCCCCGGGGGTTCCCGCTGAAGATCTGGACCGCCTCGCACCCGGCCGCCTTCGCCCGGTCCACCGCCTTCGCCACCCCCCCCGCGATCGAGATGTGCGCTCCGATTCTCATCTGACAGTCTGCTTCGTCTTCCGGCGCAGGAAAGCACTTCCGGGAGGAAAAAACAAGGATCTTTGGCCGGACGGGAAGAGAGCGAACTCGCGGGAGGGCGATACCCGGGGCAAGACATTCCCCGCCCCGGGTTACGGGACGGGGAATGTCTTGTTAAATTAAATGGTTTAAACGTCTATACTCCGCGCTCCGATGAATCGGAGCGCGGAATGGTCAAATTATCAAAGGCACGGCTACTCGCCGCCGCGCACCGCCCGGACATAGTAGCTGGTGGCCTTGGTGTTGTAGTTGACGTAGCCGTTGATGAAATGCACTTCCCAGGCGAACGTGGGAATGCTGTCGGACGTAGTCGAGGAGTAGTAGTAGTCCGACTTGGTGTCCGGAAAGTAAATTGGACATGATTGCAATATCGTTCTTGCCGTAATCGATCAGCGACTGCAGTTAACGGACAATGGGGACCCTCCAGTCGGAGTAGCCGGCGTAGATCAGGTTATAGGCCCAGTTAAGAGCAGACTTCCAGTCGGTCCGGGCCCCGAAATTGCAGCCGGCCCGTGTCCCCGTAAGTGGCCCACATTAACCCGGTTACCTTGTCGATGGTGACCACCTGGCCCGGGTTGGAGGGGTTGGGGGCCTCGGTCTGGTAACTGAAGGCCAGCCCTGCCGTGTAATACCCGTCGTCATATTCCTGGTAGCTGGTGCTCTGACCGGTCTTCTGGAGTCCCTTCCGGGCGGTCCGCCCGGCCGGGACCGGGAGGTCGTCCGAGCTTCCGAAGTAGATCCGGGTCAAGTTCCTCACCGCCCAGAGACCGGTGGAGGGCCGAAAGACGGCAAAGTTGTTCCGGCCGTTGCCGCTGTAGTCCCCCACCACCGCCTGGTCCGGGCTTCCCCCGAAATAGACCCGGGTCACCCCCCGGACCGTCCAGAGTCCGCTACCGGAACGGAAGACCGCCGCCGCATCCACCCCGACCCCGTTGTAATCCCCCGCCACCGGCGTATCCCCGCTCTGCCCGAAATAAAACCTGGTCACTGCCCGCACCGACCAGAGACCTGAGGTCGGCCGGAAGACCGCCACGTCCGGGGTCCCGTCCCCGTTGAAGTCGGCGGCCAAAATCCCCGCTGACCAGGCCGCGGCCAGTACAATCGCCCCCACGATCGTCCCGTTCTTCATCGCCTCACCTCCTGCGTTTTTCCCCCGGGGTTACTGTTCCCCCGGCGGGTTGGTTTCTGAAGAGTTGGGGCCAGAAAAAAAGCCCGGGCCGAATACTCGGCCCGGGCTTAGGAGAAACGACAATTTCCCGCTGAGAACTTGTTCACCGTCAGACCCCAGTTTATTTTCCCGACGGACCAATTATACCACCACGGGCACCTCCGTCAAAATTATTTTTTGGGGAAGCACTGCGTATCCCCATCAGGAGTCAGGAAAAATATCACCCCGTCCTCCCCCGGGATCGGGACGAACACTTCGATTCGCGTCAGCATTACAGTAGCACAGACAGGAATGTCTGTGCTACTCTCCGCTACTCGCCTTCACCGAAGACTTCGGCGGTATAGACGTACACCTCGGTATCCGGGTCCTTCCAGGCGTCGGGGGGAAGGCCCGCCTTATGGGCGCTGCAGGAGGAGAGGAACTCTTCCTTCGACATATTGTTTTCCGTTGCCACCTGGGGGAGATAGGTCCCGGCATGCCAGCCCCGTTTGATGTAGATCCCATGCTTGCCCAGCTCCACTTCCTTCATCGGGTCGGTGATCCGGCGCATCGGCGAGAGGACCGATATCTCGATAGAGATATCGGGGAGTTCCGACGGCTGAACCGGGGGAAAACGGGTATCCCGCAGCGCCGAAGCCTGCGCCATCTCGCGGACAACCTGATAAAGCGGCCGATCGGCGGTGAACTGTCCGATACAGCCTCTCAAGCGGCCCTTCTCGGTCAGGGTGACGAAAGCACCCTGGTGCCCCTGGAGCTCACTGTCGGTCACCGGTGTTTGGGGGAGCGGGCGCCCGCTGACCGCGGCGGTCAGGGCCTGGCGGGCAATCTCCAGCAGGTGCCGGTGCGCCGCCGGGCTCATTCCTTCCTGATGATTTTTTTCTTCGGTCATCGTAGTCTCCTGGATGGGATTATCGTTCCCCGCTCCCGTCTGTTCTGCGGGAGCTGTGGGGTCAACTGATTTGAGAAAAGCAACCGCGCCGTAGCCGACGACCCGGTTCTGGTCGCCGAAAGAAACACCCCCGGAATTCGAGTAATCCAGGATCTCGGCCCGGTCCGCCCCCAGCAGCTTCGCCGCCTCCATGGTGACGAGCAACGCTTCTTCCCCGCACATCGTGCAGACCAAGTTGGGGACCGGGCCGGGGATGTGCTTTTTCTGGACCGCCGCCACCGCCGCCGGGTTCATCGAGGCGATGGCCTCCAGGGTCTCCCGGTCGATCCGCCGGGCGTCTTTCTCGGGCGGATAGTGGGTCATGTCGCTGCTGCAGACGATCACCGGGTCCGGCGCCTTCTTCACCGCCTCGGTCAGGATCTTTCCCAGCCTCTGGACCGTTTTCTCGTCCGTCTGTCCGAGCAAAATCGGGACTATCTTGAAATCCGTCAGCACCCGCTGCAGAAACGGAAGCTCGACTTCCAGGGAATGTTCCTGAGCGTTAGCGCCCGGGTAATAGGCGATATTCGGGTCCTGTTCCCGCATCCACTCCGCCAGTTCCTTGTTGACCGGCACCACGCCCAGCGGCGTCCGGTAGCCGTCGCCGCCGTAAACCGAGACCCCCGGGAAGTAGGCATGGTGCGAGCAGCCGATCAAAAAAACCGTCTTCACACCCGAACCTTTCAGCAGGGCGAAGGAGTGGGCGGCGGTCGGGCCCGAATAAGGATACCCGGCATGGGGAGCGAGCAGGGCGATGATTTTCCCATCCGGTTTGTGGTTTCCAGCCGCAGCCAGGAACCCGTCGACCATCCGGGTCAGTTCGACCGGGTCAGCGGGGTAAAAACCTCCCGCCACCGCCGGGGGACGAATATCCTGTCCCGGCTTTTCAGGTTGACCGACAGGCGCCTCGCGGGAGCAGGCGGGCAAGGGAACCAGGCAGAGAAAAACAATCAGGAGACGGCGCAAAACCGTGCCCAGACAGTAGCGACAGAAGATATCTTTATTCATAGGATTATCCTATCATTCAATTCATGTTTTTTCATCCCAAATCCGCTCATTCGAAGACAATTCTGATGAATGTCATTTCCGGGAATAGTATATATGTATGTATAGACTCCTCATGGTATGAATTGGTTCATATCCGATTTTTCGTTGACTTTCCGTTCGATTATTATTACTTTGATGTTTCTATTAATAATAATTAATAAAAGGGAAACTTTACGGAAAGGAGGGATCCATGAGAAAAAACGCACTTTTATTGCTTGTGATTGCCGGCATCTTCTGCATAACCGCCGGCACGGTTGTTGCCCTGGAGATTCTCGACCCGGCGGAGGTTGAATATTCAACTTACCTGGGGGGAACAGGAGGCGACCAAATCGGGAACGCCAGCGATAACGGCGGGGGGGGATGCGTCGCCGTCGATCAAGCCCAGTGCGTATACGTGATCGGCCGTACCTCTTCAACCGACTTCCCCACTGAAAACCCCTACCAGGCAAGCAAGGCCGCTGACGACGCTTTCATCAGTAAGCTCTCCGCCGACGGTTCCCAACTCATCTTCTCCACTTACCTGGGCGGAAACGGCAGCGAGAGCGGTGACGGGATAGCGATCGACACCTATTATTGCGCCTATGTTGTCGGTTCGACCGGTTCCAGCAATTTCCCTACTGTCAACGCGTACCAAAGCAGCCACGGCGGTGGTAATGATGACGTCTTCGTCACCAAATTCTCCTCTGCGGGTTCCGAGTTGCTCTATTCCACGTATCTAGGCGGTGATAGCGGTTATAACCCCGCTGAATTCGGTTATGGAATCGCCGTCGACAGTCTCCGGCACGCTTATGTTACCGGCTATACCGGCTCATACAATTTCCCAACAGTCAACCCATACCAGTCGAGCCAGGATGGGCAGGGTGACGCTTTTGTGACTAAGTTCGATTCTACCGGATCGTCTCTGATATTCTCTACTTACCTGGGTGGGAACCCGATGACACTGGACGCGCCATCGCGGTCGATGCCTCCGCGATATTTTTTGGCGGGGCCGATCCTGATGATCCCGGCCAGGCGGGCGCGGTCGGTATCGCCTATACTCAATGCGCCTATGTTACCGGGGATACCAGTTCGGAAGATTTTCCCACTAGAAACTGTTATCAGGCGACGTTCTCCGGTAACGATGACGTCTTCGTCACCAAATTCGATCCGGACGGAAGTTCGCTCACCTTCTCCACGTATTTGGGCGGGGAGCATTTCGACGATGGCATGGACATCGCCGTTGACGACAAATATTTACATCACCGGCTCGACCATTTCGGGTGATTTCCCGGTCGTCAATGCTTATCAGTCGACGAAGCCGCCGGATCACGACGCCTTCGTCACCAAGATTATGTCTCCCGGCTCGCCACTGGCTTTCTCCACCTACCTGGGCGGTTCTGAAGATGACGAAGCCTGGGGGATCGCCGTCTACCTGGACGATTTCGCCTTTATCACCGGCTATACTATGTCCGATGACTTCCCGGTGGAGAACGCCTATCAGTCAAGCTTCGCCGACCAGACCGGGGGCGACGCCTTCGTGGCAAAATTCTCCTGCCAAGGACAGCGGCTCCTTTATTCCACCTATCTCGGCGGAAACAACGATGATGTCGGAAAGGGGATCGCGGTCGATACCCAGGGAAGCGCGTACATCGGGGGAACAACTCTGTCCGACAACTTCCCGATCGAGAACCCCTACCAGTCAAGCCGGGCGGGGAGCACCGATGCCTTCATCACCAAGATCTACCAGCCCTCTCTCAGCCCGGTCTATGCCGACGGCGACTACAACGGCGACGGCACCTCAGACGTCGCCATCTTCCGGCCCTCTTCCGGCCTCTGGGCGATCCGGGGTATCTCCCGGATCTACTTCGGCGGGAGCACCGACCGGGTCGCCCCCGGCGACTATAACGGCGACGGTACGGCCGACCCGGCCATCTTCCGGACGGCCAGCGGACTCTGGGCGGTCCACGGCATAACCCGTCTATATTTCGGGTCCCCGAACGATCAGCCCGCTCCCTCCGACTATAACGGGGATGGTGGCTGCGACATTGCTATCTTCCGCGCCCAGTCCGGGCTCTGGTCGGTCCGCGGCGGCGGGAGGACCTATTTCGGCGCTGGCGGCGACATGCCGGTCCCGGGCGACTACCAGGGGACCGGGTCCTCGGTGGTCAGCATCTTCCGCCCCCAGGACGGACTCTGGTCGGTCAGGGGTGTCACTCGGACCTACTTCGGCCGCGAGAACGACCAGGTCGCCTCCGGCGACTATGACGGGGACGGCACCTGGGAGATCGGGATTTTCCGGCCCGGCGCCGGGCTCTGGGCGATCAAGGGCGTCTCCCGTATTTACTTCGGCAATTGTGAAGACCAGGCGGTCCCGGCCGACTATAACGGGGACCCCATTGACGATCCCGGTATTTTCCGGGGATGGCAGGGCCTGTGGGCTGCCCGAACGGGGCTGCGTGTCTATTTCGGCTCCGAAAACGATATCGCCGCCACCCGGTAGACAGTACTAAACGGGCTCTGACCCAGCCCAAGCATCCTACAGGATGGAGCGGTCCGTGAACGGGCCGCTCCATCTTTTTTCCGCTCACCCCTGCTTTATACCCCTTCGATCAGGCAACAGTTTCCTCCCCGCAACATGCTCATTCACAACCGCAACATCGGATACCGGAGAGCGGCTGCCGGCATTTGGCTTTTCAGTCACTATCACTTGACGGATAACGTGTTCTGCCGTCGGCATTTTACCGGATAGCTTTGGCATGATTCTTGCTCATATGTTTTCCGGGATCCCTTTTCCCGCAACACATACTCATTCCAGGGGGCTTATCATGAAAAATTTCCGGTTCTCCTCATCTCTTTTCCTCACCGGTTTTTTTTGCATGCCCTCCCCTTCTCCGCGCGAGCGGAACTCACTGTCGGCTCGAGTCAGAAACGACCACGATTTCAGCTATTCTCAGGTACCGGTCACGGCCGGAATACCGGTCCCCCGGGACCGGGACATCCGATCAACGGGCATGTTCAATATAGAGACCGCGGAAGGGGAAACGGTTCCCTCTCAGTTCCAGGTAACCGCCCGCTGGGGCGGCACACGGACGAGATCGATAAGCCCGTTAAGTGGTTGCTGGCGACCTTCTTCGCCGATGTCGGGGCGAGGGGCGGCGCGACTTGTTACCTTACGGGGAAGAAAGAGAATCAGACCTCCGCCGGGGTCACGATCGTCTCCAACACCACCGAAAAACTGCTCATTAATACTCTGGCGGCCGAATTTACGGTCAGCAAGCAGCATTTTTCCCTTTTGAAACGGGTCACGGTGGGGGAATGGTTATCACGGACACGGATGAGAACGGTCTGATCCTGCAAGACGGCTCCGGGACGGAGTACGCCTCTTTTTCACGGCCCCCCGCAAACAGTTGCTCTGATCGATGAGGGACCGTTGCGGGCCGTCGTCAAGGTAATCGGGACGCTGCAAAACACCGACAACGGCGATAGTCTTGACTGCACCGCTTACCTTTACTTTTATGCCGGGAAGAGCTTTGTCCGGGTTCTCTGCACACTGGGGAATCACCGGCCGTTGGCTTTCAACGAGACCGCGGGTAAATACGAGGCATTCGATTACTACGGTGCCAACAGCGTTACTTTCGCGAGCGTGGAGGCGGCGATCCGGCTCGATCAGGCGCCGACGGGACTCTCCTGCACCTATCCTTCCGAAAGCGGGAGGGCGACAGTCGACCTCTCCGGCGATTTTCTCGCCTACCAGGATTCCTCCGGGACGGACTACTGGGACAACTACGGATCCTCCGATCAGCCCCGGACCAACGCCTACTGCCGCTTCCGGGGCTACCAGGTCACTCTCGGAGAGGGCCGGATCGGGGCGGGAGACCATTTCGCTGGGTGGATGGATCTTTCCGGGGCGGAGAAGGGCATCACCGCCGGGATTTGGAATTTCTGGCAGCTCTTTCCCAAGGCTCTTGCCTCCGATGCCCAGGGGGGCGTTTTTCTGAAACTTTTTCCCCCGGAGTATACCGGGCAATACAATTTCCGGACCGGAGAAGAAAAGACCCACGAGAACTTTCCTGTACTTTCACCAGGGCAACGCTTCTTCTTCGGGAGCCGGGGATATCGCCCAATGCCTGAACGCCCCTCTCACGGCCGTTCCTTCCCCCCGGTGGTTGATCGCTTCCCGGGCCCTGCAGGAGTTCTGCGCCCGCGGAAACGGGGAGCGCGGTGGAGAGGGAGGGAGAAGCGGATAACCTGGACAACGCCGGGCTCTATGCTTATCTGAACGACCGGGTCCTGGCGCCGGATCCGCTTTACCATGGCCCCTTCTCTTATTACTACCCCTATCACAGCTTCTGGGAAGGTACCGCCGAAGAGCCGTCAAGCCGGGATTTCTTCAACTGTTATGGCTGGTCATGGTTCGGCAATCAGCCTCTTGACTTCGAGGCCTACGGAGACGGCAAGGCCGGACCGTACAACGTGAAATATGACTCCGATTTCGGCGCCTGGCTGCAGTTTCTACGCACCGGCGACGACCGCTGGCGGGAGATGGCGGAAGCGCTCACCGGCTATCTGGAGCTTTTGATGCTCCACGACGTGGTGACGGATACCGGATATGACGTCTGGCGCTGGCGCGACGCGATCTTCGGCCACTCTCAACATGGGGAAACCGGCAATCAAAACGGGCAGAGAAACTACCTGGGCCCGGTCTCCGATACCGCATATGGCTCCCGGGGCGCCCTGCTTCATTATTATCTGACCGGGGATCCGGTCAGCAAGCGTTTCATCGATAAAGCGGCGGAACACATGTACATGTTTTACTCCGATGAATACTACCCGGATAAAAGATTCGAGGGACTCTCTTATCTATCCAACTCGGCAAGCCGGGAATACGCGAACGCCCTCTCGACGCTGGTCGAGAGGGGTTCCGCGACACCGGGGACGTTAAATACCTGCAGCTCGCCGGCGAGATCATCGGACATTTCTCCCCCGATCGGCAACCCTGGTTCAACGGTCCCCCGGGCGGGGAGCGAGGGCTATGTCAGCTCCTGGCAGCTTACCATGTACCTGGCCGCCGTCGGCCGGTACGCCGAACTCACCACAGAAAACGGACTGGCGGAAGCGGCACAGGCCGCGGAGAGCCTCCTGGTGGACTACACCGACTGGATTTTATCTTTCGCCACCAAAGACCATAACGGGGAATACTCGATCTTTTACTCCTGGGGACTTCGCCGGGGGCAACGATCCCGACGGCACCGACATGATAACCAACTGGATGCTGCTGATGGCCGACGTCTGCGCGTATGCCTATAAGATCACGGGCGAGAGAATCTACCTGGAGAATGGCAAGCAGTTCTTCCAAACCGCCGTGAACGACCCATCCTACCTGGGGGGACGCGCCGACATACACTTCCCTCAAAGAAGCGGTCAATCAGGTTACTTTCGGTCATGTGTACCTCTATTACGCGGAAACCCTCGATGAACTGCCGCCGGACAGTGAACCGCCCCGGGTCTCCCTGCTCGCGCCGGCGGATGGGGTAAGCGTATCGGGGGTTATTCCTCTCGAAGTCGACACCTCCGATAACACCGGCGTACTCCGGGTCACTTACCAGTTGAACGGCGAGAAAATCGCCGGGGCCTACTACATAGATCCCTTCACCACCGCCTGGAACACGACCCGGACGGCGAATGGTACTTACATCCTGACCGCGAAGGCCTTTGATTACCGGGGCAACTGGACCGAGAGCAGCGCGATCACCTTCTCCATCGATAATATCATCGACGAGACACCGCCGGAGATCACCCTGGTCCGGCCGGGGGATGGGGAGACGGTATCGGGGACAACCGTCATCGAGGCTTCCGCCACGGACAACGTCGCCATCCGGGAAGTGGAATTTTATTTCGGCGGACACCCTCTGGAGACCGTTTACCAGAGTCCCTATCAGGTCACGCTCGATACGACCGACCGTGGAAAACGGCCTCTACCCGATCTTCGCCCGCGCGATCGACACCTCCAATAACCATGCCGACAGCGATACGGTCTCGGTGACGGTTGAGAATATCGCTAACGAACCGCCGGTGGTGAGGGCGACGATGATCCCGGGCTGATTCAAGAGAGGATTGAAGTCACCTTCGACGCTTCCGCGACCTCCGATCCCGAATCGGACCCACTGACGTTTCACTGGGATTTCGGCGACGGGTCGGCCGGTGATGGTCAGGTGGTGACCCATGTCTACGCCGGCGAGGCGGAGATCACGGTCACGCTGACCGTCGGAGACGGTTTTCACATCGTTACCGGTCTCTACCGGTTCATCGTCTATCCGGCCGGCACCGTGGAGAGGTTCGCATTCCCCGCCGCCCGTGATACCTATATCTGGCCACAGGGCGCGAACAACGGCGCCAGCGACATCCTCCAGGTCTATAACGGGATGCAGCCGTCTTTCCGGACGCTGATTGCCTTCGATCTCGATTCCTTTATCCCCCCCGAGTCGGGGATTTTCCTTTCGGCGGAGATGAAGCTCCACGCCGACTCGATCGACAACAACCCGATCAATCAGGTCTACCGGCTGATCGCGGATTGGGTTGAAGGGAGCGGATACGAAGACGGAGCCACCTGGACCACCCGGGACGGGCTACACCCGTGGAACACGGCGGGAAGCGACTTCGACACCGGCGGCGGACCGGTGGACGAGCAATCACCGGGAAGCGCCGGACCGGTAACCTTCGACCTCTCCCCGCTGGTGGAACAGTGGCTATCGGGGGAAGCGGAGAATAACGGGATCGTGATCACCTCGCCCGCGACCCAGATGTATGTCTGGACGATCTACTCTTCCCGGGAGAACAGCGACGCCTCCCATCGCCCGTCATTAACCATCAACTACATCATACCCGGCGAGACCTCCTCCCCCACCCCGACACCGTCGGCCACCGCTACACCTTCGCCCTCATCTTCACCGACACCCATTCCGCGGCCGACCTCGGCCTATCTGGTCGTGGGGTGGGACGATTACAACGGAGACGGCTACACCGACTACGCGCTCTTTCGGGACGGGACCTGGATGATCATGGACGCGCAGGACGCCTCCGTGATCACGGAAGGGGTGGTCTGGGGGGATCAGGAAGGGGACATTCCCGCCCCCGGGGATTACAACGGGGACGGGACGGCGGACCTCGCCTGCTACAACCGGTTCAGCTCGACCTGGCGGGTGAAGGACACGATCAGCGGGGAGGTAATCACGGAAGGGCTGGTCTGGGGGATGGGGGGGGACGTCCCGGTTCCGGAGGATTACGACGGCGACGGGACGACCGACTACGCGACCTGGAGCTATTACCCCGCGACGGGGATGTGCTACTGGCATATTTACGGGGCGGCCAATGCCTGGCAGCCCTACGGCTACCCGGAAGACATCCCGATCCCGGGAGACTACGACGGGGACGGGACCTGCGACCAGGCCCTGGTGCGCCCGGTCGACTCCGGGCTGCGCTGGCTCTTCCGGGAAGCGGACGGAGGACACTACTATTTTAACTGGGGCTATGCCGGGGACACCGTGACGGCGATGGATTACGACGGTGACGGGGCGAGCGACCCCGTTCTCTGGCGCTACTACGGCGACTACCACATGGTCTGGTTCCTCTGGAACATCGGGAAAGTACGGTACGGCTACGCGACCGACGTCCCGGTGGTCGGGGACTTCGACGGGAACGGTCAGTACAATTTAGGCACCTTCCGGCCCGGGGAGGGGAGGTGGTATATCTACAACCCGATCGGCCCCAACTTCAAACAACGCTACGGCAGCTCCGGCGACACCCCGGTGGTGGGGCAGAGTTTTTAGGTGGACGCCGGAAGTCGGAATCCCTTCCGCTATAGCGCGGCAGGAACTGCGCGGCGGCCGGCGCGGCCACCCCGGTCATGTCCCCGGAAGATGAACGCGCAGCCCCCGTTTTAAATTGAACTTGCAATGACGCGCGTATATATTACACTACAATTTTCCCGCGGGATAAATTGTACGGGGCTGTAGCTCAGCCCCGCAAAACTTTGTTGCGGGATCTAGGGGCTTCATCGTTTTACGCTCCCTGCGGTCGCGTAAATCCGTGAATCCCTAAGACGGGGAGTTGACCTCCCTGTTCCTTTCTGAATAATAATAGATCGCATCGTCAGGGGCTGTAGCTCAGCTGGGAGAGCACATGGCTGGCAGCCATGGGGTCAGGGGTTCGAACCCCCTCAGCTCCATAAAAAATCCGGGCCGCTTTTGCGGCCCGGATTTTTTTCCTCATCGCAAAATTTTTCTTGACCGGGCTGGTGTTTCTATATATAGTAACGCCATCATGAAAGAATCGAGCCGAAATCACGGCCTTTCGTTTTATCTGGGGCTGGCCCTGGCAATAGCCGGGGTCCGCCTCCGATTTCGGCATTATCGTATAAGCCGCGGGCGCCCGCAAAAAGGTATCCGCGGCATTTTTATTTTTTTCACCACAACGGACACGAAGAACACGAAGAAGAGAGAAAGGGATAAAAGAATGTTGCATCAGGCAGGCAGGCAATTCCGGTTTGCCGGGCCGATGCCATCACTCCAATACTCCACCATTCCATCACCCCCTTATACGAAAGTGACACAGCGCGACATACTAATGATTGTACCTATCCTCTCTTACTATCAAGGAGTCCGCCATGTACTATCCCGATGAAAAGACCTTCAAGGAGAAAGCCCGGCGGGGAAACCTGGTCCCGGTTTACACCGAGGTGATCGCCGACCTGGAAACGCCGGTCTCGGCTTTCATGAAAATGGGAGACTCCCCCTATTCTTTTTTACTGGAGAGCGCGGAGTCGGGGGGAGGCATCGGCCGGTACTCCTTCCTGGGAAGCAATCCCTCCCTGATCTTTAAAAGCCGGGGCAACGAGGCGGAGATCAGTGAGAAAGGTAAAACCAAAAGACTGCGAACCCGAAATCCCCTGATGCTCCTGAAAGGGTTGCTCAAGAATTATCGGCCGGTGCCGGATGAAACGCTTCCGCCTTTTTCCGGCGGGGCGGTCGGCTATATCGGGTATGACTGCGTCCGCTACTTCGAACAACTCCCGGAGAAGAACATCGACGAACTGAACCTTCCCGAACTCTATTTCATGATTACTGATACCATCCTCATCTTCGACCGGCTGATGAACAAACTCAAGATCGTCGCCAACGCCCACATCGGGGGGGACCCGGAAAAGGCCTACGCGGCGGCGGTCTCCCGGATCGAGACCATACTCGGGCAGTTACTGGGGGCCTCCCCCGGTACCTATTTTCAGCCCCCCCCGATCAGGCCCCGGGGAGACCTTGCCTCCAACATGAAACAGCGGGATTTCGAAAAAGCCGTCCGGGCCGCCCAGGAATACATCCGGGCCGGGGATATCCTCCAGGTGGTTCTTTCCCAACGCTTCCGGACCGAGGTCACCTGCCCGCCCCTGGATATCTACCGGGCGCTGCGAACCATCAACCCCTCTCCCTACATGTTCTTTCTCCGGTTTGACGACCTCTACCTGGTCGGGTCGTCCCCGGAGATCATGGTCCAGGTCGTCGGAGACGAGGTCCGGGTCCGACCCATCGCCGGGACGCGGCCCCGGGGACTCTCCGTCCTGGAAGATGGGCGGCTGGAAGAGGAACTGCTGGCCGATCCCAAAGAGAGGGCCGAGCATATCATGCTCGTCGATCTCGGCCGCAATGACGTGGGGCGGGTCTCTCTCCCCGGGTCGGTCCGGGTCGCCGATATGATGTCCATCGAACGATACTCCCACGTCATGCATATCGTCTCCGACGTCCGGGGGAAACTCGACCCCTCCCAGGACGCCTACAGCGCCTTCGCCGCCACCTTCCCGGCCGGGACCGTCAGCGGCGCCCCCAAAATCCGGGCGATGGAGATCATCGAGGAACTGGAACCTGTCCGGCGCGGGCCCTATGCGGGGGCGGTCGGCTACTTCAGCTTTGACGGCAACCTCGACTCCTGCATCACCATCCGGACGATTGTCGTCAAGGACAAAACCGCCTTTATTCAGGCCGGCGCCGGGATCGTGGCCGACTCCGTCCCGGAGAACGAACACCGGGAATGTCTGAACAAGGCCCAGGCGCTCTTCCGGGCCGTGCAGATGGCCGAAGGAGGACTATCATGATCCTGCTGATCGACAACTACGACTCATTTACCTACAACCTGAAGCAGTATCTGGAAGAACTGGGGGAAGAGGTCACGGTCCGGCGGAACGATCAGCTGACCCTCGATGAGGTAGAGGAGATTAAGCCGGCGGCGATCGTGATCTCCCCCGGACCGGGACGCCCCGAAGAGGCCGGCCTTTCCGTGGAGATCATCACCCATTACGCGGGGAAGATCCCCATTCTCGGGGTCTGCCTGGGGCATCAGGCCATCGCCTACGCCTTCGGAGGAACGATCAGGAGGGCCGACCGGCTCATGCACGGAAAAACCTCCCCGGTCTCCCATGACGGGAAGACCATCTTCTCCGGGTTGGAGAATCCCTTCGAGGCCACCCGCTATCACTCCCTGATCGTCGACGAGGAGACCCTTCCCGCGGAACTCGAGATCAGCGCCCGCGGGCCGGATGGAGAGATCATGGCGATCAGGCACCGGAAATTTCCCGTCGAGGGGGTGCAGTTCCATCCGGAATCGATCCTCACCCGTTACGGTAAACGGCTCCTCCATAATTTCATCGCCGGCAAGACCGAGCAGATCCAGATCAAGGATGCCCTCGACAAGGTGATCAGCGGCGTCGATCTTTCCCGGGAGGAAGCGGCCGGGGTGATGGATACCATCATGAGCGGGGAGGCGACGCCGGCCCAAATATCGGCTTTTATCACCGGACTGCGTCTGAAAGGAGAGACGGTGCCGGAGATCAGCGGCTGCGCCCGGATCATGCGGAAAAAGGCCCGGACGATCAGGACCCCGGCCGCCAGGACGGTGGTCGACACCTGCGGAACGGGGGGAGACAAAAGCAATACCTTCAACATCTCCACGGCCGCGGCACTGATCGCGGCCGGGGCCGGGATCACGGTGGCCAAGCACGGCAACCGCTCGGTCTCCAGCCGCTGCGGGAGCGCCGACGTTCTCCGCGAGCTGGGGGTCAACCTCATGGCCTCCCCGGAGGTGCTGGAGAAATGCCTGGAGGAGATCGGGATCGCTTTTCTCTTCGCGCCCCTCCTTCACGCGGCCATGAAACACGCCATCGGCCCCCGCCGGGAGATCGGGATCCGCACCATCTTCAACATCCTGGGACCCCTCTCCAACCCGGCCGGGGCTACCGTCCAGCTCCTCGGCGTTTACAGCGAAGCCCTGACCGAGACCCTGGCCCGGGTCCTGGCGGATCTGGGGAGCGAACGGGCCTGGGTGGTGCACGGCGGGGACGGCCTGGACGAGATCACCCTGACCACGGGCACGGTGGTTTCCGAATTGAAGGACGGCGAGGTGCGGACTTTTCAGTTCAGTCCAGAACAAGTCGGCCTGGCACTTTGCCGGCCGGACGAGTTGAAGGGAGGGGAGCCGGCCGAAAACGCCCGGATCATTCTCGCTATCCTGGAGGGAAAGCACGGCCCCCGGGCGGATGTCGCCGTTCTCAATGCCGGGGCGGTGATCATGCTGGGAGGGGGAGCCGACGACCTGAGCGCGGGAATTGAAAAAGCCCGAACGTCGATTGATTCCGGGCAGGCGATGAAAAAGCTGGAGAGATTGAAAGAGATCACCGTGAAGAAATAACGAACACTTTATTATTCACCACGAAGGACACGAAGAACACGAAGAGAAAAGAGAAGAGAAATCAATCCGTTGGACATATCGAGATTTCATTCTTTAATAATTCAAGTTTTACGCAATATCTTTATAGTGGTCCGGTAAGCTCAAAACATAGGCATTATTATAGACGTATAATATGATAGATCGTGCTGTCTTCCATACAGATCCCCTTCGTGACCTTCGTGTCCTTCGTGGTTGTAATTAGTCGATTGACTCACATAAACCAGAAGAGATGAGTGATTTTTTAACGACAATCCGGGGTTTGAAGGAAGCCGAAGTCGCCGAGCGGAAAAGAGAGCTGCCTCCGGAAGAACTCCGCGCCCGCATCCGGGATCTCCCTCCCCCGCGGGATTTCCGGGGGGCGCTGGGTAAACCGGGATTTTCCCTGATCGCGGAGGTCAAAAGAGCGTCCCCCTCCGCCGGGACGATCGCCGATGATCTCGACCCGGTCGCTCTGGCTCTCCTTTACCAGGACGGCGGGGCGGCGGCGATCTCGGTGCTTACCGAGTCCGGTTATTTCGGCGGCTCTCTCGACGATCTGCGGGCAGTCAAAAAAGCGGTGACTCTCCCCGTTCTGCGGAAGGATTTTATCATCGATGAGTATCAGATCTATGAATCCCGGTCCGCCGGGGCCGACGCGGTCTTACTGATCGCGGAGATGCTGGACGGAGAAGAGCTGGAAAGATTCCTGGGAACGGCGGCCGGAATCGGCCTTCCCTGCCTGCTTGAATGCCACAGCGGGGAGGAACTGGAGAAGGCGATCGGTACCCCGGTCGGGATCATCGGCATCAACAACCGGGACCTGAAGACCCTGGAGGTAGACCTGGAGACGTCTTTGCGCCTGTTGTCCCTGATACCGGAGGATCGGCTCAAGGTGGCGGAGAGCGGTATCCGGACCGCCGACGACGTCCGCCGCCTGGTGGCCGCCGGCGCGGACGCGATCCTAGTCGGGGAGACCCTGGTCAGGAGTGGTAATGTTAAAGCAACTATCAAGGAGCTTATAAATATTTGACGGATAGAATAAAAATAAAAATCTGTGGTCTGACCCGACCGGAGGATGTGCTCTTTCTCCAGCAGGTGCCGGTCGACTTTGCCGGATTCATCTTCGTCCCCAAGACGCCGCGTTTTTTAAACATGGGGCAGGCCAGGACTCTTGCCGAACTTGTACCGGAAGAGATCCGGCGGGTGGGCGTCTTCATGCACGAGAACCCCGATATGGTTCTGAAGACGCTCGAAATCTGTCACCTCGATATTCTCCAGTTCCACGGCAGCGAACCGCCGGAATATTGTGAGCAGTTCGGGCGCCCTTACTTCAAAGTTGTCAGAATCGGAGGGAACAGTTTCACGGAACTGCCGGGCGGTTATCGGCCGGATGCTTTCCTGCTTGACACCTTCACCAAAGATGCAGCCGGAGGGACCGGAAGAACCTGTGACTGGAGCGTGGCTTCCCGGCTAACCGAATCTGGACTCCCGATCATGCTGGCCGGGGGGTTGACTCCGGAGAACGTTCGCACGGCGATAGATGAGGTGCGGCCCTGGGGGGTGGACGTCTCTTCCGGCGTCGAGTGCGCCCCGGGGATAAAAGACCATGATAAGATACGGGCATTCGTACGAGAGGCCCGAAGCTAATGATAAAGTGGTTGAAGAAAAAGATTTGGCAGAGTAGAGACATAAGAGACTGAAGAGACAGAAGACTCATGCTCAAGCCATTCTTGCAGTCCTTTTTCTCCATTCACTTTTTCTTCGTGTTCTTCGTGTCCTTCGTGGTAAAAAATTACAACCTTACTGAATCTCAGGGAACATGAAACATAAAACAAATTCTGATCACGGCTTCGGACAATTCGGCGGCCAGTACGTCCCCGAGACGCTGATGGCTCCCCTCCGGGAACTGGAGGATGCCTACCGCCGCTACAGCCGGGACAGCTCTTTCCGGGCCCGGCTCAAGAGCCTGCTGGCCGATTACGCGGGGCGCCCGACGCCGCTCTATTTTGCCGATCGCCTTACTGCTTATGCCGGGGGCGCCCGGATATTTCTCAAGCGGGAAGATCTCTGCCACACCGGCGCTCACAAGATCAATAACTGCCTGGGGCAGGCGCTCCTGGCCGGGAAGATGGGGAAGAAACGGGTCATCGCCGAGACCGGGGCCGGACAGCACGGCGTCGCCACCGCCACCGTCTGCGCCCTGCTCGGACTGTCCTGCGAGGTCTACATGGGGAGCGAGGACGTCAAGCGGCAGGCCCTCAATGTCTTCCGGATGGAGCTACTGGGGGCCCGGGTCATCCCGGTTTTGACCGGCAGCCGGACGCTAAAGGACGCCTGCAACGAGGCGCTGCGGGACTGGGTCACCAACGTCCGGGACACCTACTACCTGCTGGGCTCGACCGTCGGGCCGCGCCCCTACCCGGCCATGGTCCGGGATTTCCAGGCGGTCATCGGCCGGGAGGCGAAACGCCAATTTAAACAAATAAGCGGCAGCCTCCCCGATTGCCTGGTCGCCTGCGTGGGCGGCGGGAGTAACTCGCTGGGATTATTTTATCCCTTCCGGAACGAACCGGTCCGGATGATCGGCGTCGAGGCGGGGGGATACGGCCTCGCGACGGGAAAACACGCCGCCTCCCTGGGTAAAGGCAGACCGGGGGTGCTCCACGGCAGCTACAGCTACCTCCTCCAGGACCGGGAAGGCCAAATCCGGGAGGCGCATTCAATCTCGGCCGGGCTCGACTATCCCGGTGTGGGGCCGGAACACAGCTATTTCAAGGAGTCCGGCCGGGCCGAATATGTTTCGGTCACCGACCGGCAGGCGGTCCGGGCCACCGTCCTGCTCAGCCGCCGGGAAGGGATCATCCCCGCCCTGGAGTCCGCTCACGCCGTCGCCTACGCGATAACTCTTGCCCGGCGTCTGGGGAAAAAGAAAACCATCATCGTCTGTTTATCCGGCCGTGGGGATAAGGACCTGGACATACTGAGAAAATGGGATGAAAAAATGTAGGATCGTCCTTTCGCTTCGCTTCAGGACTTGTAGGATCAGAATGCCTTCGGCATTCTTTGTAGGAGTTGTAGGACCGCTTCGCTTGCAAATGAGCCATCCGGCCGAAGCAAGCCGTGCCGCAGGCACGGCGATCCTACATTTCCTACAAGGCGTTAGCCGATACTGCAAGCCCTTCCGGTTTTATCGGAAGGGCGATCCTACTTCTTTTATGCCATCATGAACCGCATCGATTCGACATTCGCTAAATTAAGGAAACAAAAGCGCAAGGCTTTCATCGCCTACCTCACGGTCGGGTTTCCGGACCTGGAGACCAATCTCAAGCTGGTGCGGGAGATGGAGAAGCGGGGGGTCGACATCGTTGAGCTGGGCATCCCCTTCTCCGATCCCATCGCCGATGGTCCCACTATCCAGGCCTCCTCCCAGGCGGCGCTGGAGGGGGGGACGACCTTCGCGGATGCTCTTTGCCTGGCGGCCGAGATACGGCAGGTATCCGGAATACCCCTGGTTATGATGGGATACCTCAATCCCTTCCTCAGCCGGTCACCGGGCCGGCTGGCCCGGGAGCTGTCGCGGGCGGGCGTGGACGGCGTCATCATCCCCGACCTCCCCCCGGAAGCCTCCGATCCGATCCGGCTCCCCCTGCGGGCCCGCGGCGTCCATACCATCTTCCTCCTCGCCCCGACCAGCGGCCCGGAGAGGATGAAGCTGGTCGCCGAAAAGAGCGGCGGCTTTATCTATTACGTCTCCCGGACCGGCGTCACCGGCGCGCAGGAATCACTTTCGCGGGAGTTGGGGGAAAAGGTGCGCCGAAATCAAGAGACTGACCGGCCTGCCGATTGCCGTCGGCTTCGGCATCTCGACCCGGAAGCACCTGCTCGAGGTCTGGAAGGCCGCCGACGGGGCGATCGTGGGGAGCGCCCTGATCAAGCCGTTCCTGGAAGAGCCGACGAAGCAAAAGGGGATGAAACGCTGCCTGCGGGAACTGGACCGCCTGCTGGGCCGAGTTACCGCAATAAACAAGCTCTGACCCCAATCACCCTGCGGTGAAACGGGGATGTATACATGCTTTAATCCCAGCCTGCTTCTTTTCTTAAAAACCCGGTGACCTCGGCCAAGTCGGGGAGGGTTTCCCGCCCCCCAGCCCCCGGCAGACCAGGGCGCCCAGGGTGTTGGAGAACTCCAGGGTATTCTCCATCCCCCATCCCTGGAGAACCGAATAGGCGAAACCGGCGTGGAAGGCGTCGCCGGCGGCGGTGGTATCGACCACCGTGACCGGAAAGGCCGGGCGCCGGACGTACCCTTCCGGCGTCAGGGCGACCGACCCCCGCTTTCCGAGCGTGATCACGGCCGCGGTGGGGCCGGCGGCGAGAATTTTTTCCAGGGCATCCTCCGGACCGGACGCGCCCAGGGTTTTCACCACGTCTTCGGAGCCGACGACGTAGTCGGCAGCGCCCAGCATTTCCTCAAACCCTTCGGTCATGTGTTCGGCGTCGTAGATGATCGGGATCTCGCGGAGGCGGGCGTCTTTAGCGATCTCCAGGCCGAAGAGCGTCTCATGGGGATCGATCATCAGGCAACGGGCGGAGAGGATGAAGTCCCTATCGACCGCGTTCACAGAGAGGCGGCCGGGGGCGGTCGGCTGGTAGGCGATGGTCCGGGTGTGGGCCTCCTCGTCGACAAAGATCAGGGCAACCGGTGTGGTTCCCCCCTCCTCCACCACCACGTTGGAGACGTTCACCCCCATCTCCCGCAACCCCTCCAGGACCATCCGGCCGCCGGCGTCATCCCCCACCACGCCCACGTAAGCGGTCTTCAGCCCCAACCGGGAGAGAGCGGCCAGCGCGGTAGTGGCCTGGCCGCCGCCGACCACCCGGTATTCCTTCACCGGGACCTTGCTGTCGGGGGGCGGAAGGGAAGGAACCAGCGCGAGGTAATCAATGCAGTTACGACCGATTCCTACTACATCGAAACGATTCACAATGGTTAATTAGACTATACTCGAAAAGGAATTAAAAAATCTTACCTGGAAGAACGAACTGATTCACCACGAAGGTCACGAAGTACACGAAGAATAGTTGAGGAAAAATAAGATCCAGCTCATTTTTCAAAAAACCTTCGTGATCTTCGTGTCCTTCGTGGTTTTAATTAGCTTTAATTCAATAAAATAAGCTTTTCAAACAGAGTAAAATTAAGACACAAGGAGAAAAGCAAATATCGAACATCGAATTTCGAATTATGAATGCTTCTTCTTCGACATTCGACATTCGATATTCGGTGTTCGATATTCTCTTTTTAATTTCTTGGCGGTTCAGAGCGGGGAGAGGACCAGGTTGATCTCGATCAGGGCCTGATCGGGGTTCAGGAGCGAGACGGCCCCCGTTTCTTGATCGATCTCCCCTTCCGGGGCGAGGCTCGCGACTTCGTATCCCTTGGGGATGGTCACCGTGATCCGGGGGAAAGAAGTGCTGCGAACAAAGTGAAGGAGGCCGTCCGGGGTCGCATAATAGGAATCGGGGTTAACGAAGACGCTCTCCATGACGTAGCGGTCATTCTCCCGGGGATAGTCCGCCCCGCCCGGGCATCTCACCTCTACCGCGGGCGGATCGTCGGGGATCAGGCGGTCGATCAGCGTATCGAGGCTTTCCTTATCAAAGGCTTCGATATCCTCGATAGCGGTGGCGGGGGCCGACGAACCGACGGTAAAATCCGGCCGCGGGAAAGAGGTGGCAACGCCGAAACTCCCGATCTCATCCAGCAGTTCATATTCAACCAGGGGCTGATCTCCCAGCGTTCCGGACCGCACCGCCGACATGATCCCCAGATAAACCGCGAGGGGAACGCTGCCCGAAGGGCCGGAGCCGATGCCGGCGGTCAGCTCTTCCGGCAAGCCTTCGACCGGGACGCCCCATTCCCCTGCCGGAGAATCTTCCGCCAAACGGCAAACCCCGTTCTCCCCTGTCAGGAGGATCGGGTCCTGGAAATAATTCTCTCCTTCCTCCGGCGCGATCGGGGCAAAATCGACCCCGTTCCCCCAGAAAATATTGTTATCGATAACCGGGGCGGACTCATCGTCCCGGAGCACCCCCGTCTCGGAGAATCCGATCACGTTATTCACGACCGTGGATTTGGGAGACTTCCAGAACAGGAAGGCCGCCTTTCCTCCGCAGACACAGTTATTGGCGGCCAGAACATACGCCCGGGCGGTGTCGATCCCGGCGGGACCTTTATTGGCCCCGATGTAGTTGTTAATGACCACGCAGTCGCCGCCGCCGGCCCGGATCCCGCTCCCTTTATTCCCGGTGATGACGTTCTCGAAGACGCCCATCAAACTGCCGGAGAGCTTCACCCCTTCGATCCCGTTGGTGATGGTGAACCCCTTGACGACGCTCCCCTCCTCTCCCACGATGACCGGGCCCTTTCCTCCGCCATCGAGAAGTGTCACCTCGGCCCCCGCCCCTTCCAGGATCACCCCTTCTTTCAGGATCAGGTTGACACGATAGTTTCCGGCCGGGACCGAGACAACCGTGCCCGGGGAAGCGTTATCGATCAGGCCCTGGATGTCCGTCACCTGGGCCCGGGCCGGGACCGCCCCCGCCAGCACCGAAAGAGCAGCCGCCAAAATAAAAACCATTGTCTTCTTCATACATATTACCTCCTCATTAGAAGTTAACTTCGCAACTTTATGCCACCAAGGCACCAAGACACCAAGTATTTTCTTCTCGCTACCACGCTCCGCGTGGGAACGAGAAATACAGGTTAAAATATACCATTTTATTATACGGCGGAAAAGCGGCGGCGTCAAGATGAGTCCGGATTCATACTATGATCAATACCTGATTACACTGCTGTTAATACCAGCTCCGGCATTGTTCAAATCTAATCCGATGTCTGCCTGCCGTCAGGCAGACATCGGATTATTCCATCGCCTTTCTCAATAACTCTTCATAATCCCAATCGCCGATGGTGAGCTCGATCTCCTCCTCTTTCCCGGTCCCTTCTCTCACCACGGTGATCTTCACCACAGTACCCGGCTTTGCCATCCAGCCTTTAAAAAAGCCTTCCGGATCCTCCGAGAACATCTTCCCGTCGATCTTCTTGATCTTGTCGCCAGCCAGAAGGCCTCCTTTCTCCGCCGACGATCCCGGCAGCACCTCCGCGACCGGCAGACCATCCGGGAAGACCCCCCCCTCCTCTGTCACCTCCCCGATTCCGATCCGCACCCCCAGCGAGGGGATGACATTTTGCTCCCGGTCGCGCTCTTCTTTTTCTTCCTGGTGTAATCCGCTCCAGTTCGATCCGAGGGACTTTTTCCTCCTCACCCGCCGAGAGGGATACGCCGGGGATTTCCTTCGGCTTATAATCCTTGGCGTCCACAATCAGCGTATACTCTCCCGCGCCAAGTCGTTCCAATCTATAGCCGCCCGCTTCTTGCCGGCCGAAGGGGGGAATGCCGACCGACCCCTCTCCCTTGATCCGGACCCAGAACTTCTCCAGCGGTTCGCCGGTCAGGCTGTCGACGACCGTGCCGGCGATCGTCCCCTCCGGATGGAGTACGACCTCTCCCAGTTCGGTCTCTTCACCCGGTTCCACCTCCACCCCCTCGATCTTTTTTCTAGCCAGACCGGGCGAATCAACGGTCAGATCATAAGTACCGGGGACCAGGCCACCGAACCGGAACGATCCTTCCCCCAGCTCGACTGTCTGGGTGACGCCCCCGAAGCCCGAGAAGAAATCAAAGGGATCGTTCTTTTTCTTCCAGGGAAAAATATTAACTTCAGCGACCGGTTTCTTCCCCGTGGTCAGGAAACGCCCCCGGATCGAACCGGCATCATTCAAGATCACTTCAACTGCGTCCTGATCGGCCCCTACCTTCTGGCGGCGGGTGGCGGAATAACCGTCGGCCTACGCCGAGACGAGGACCGGCTGGGGAGGGAGATCGCGAAGAATGACCATTCCCCGCGAATCGGTACGGTTCTTCTCGTCTAGGAAGAAGGTGACGATCGTGAATCCCCGGCTCGGTTCCTGGAAGGATACCGCCGCTCCTTCCACCGCCTCCCCCCGGGTATCCTTGACCGTGACCAGGAGATCGCGGCCTTTCTGCATCGTCACCGTCACGGCGGCGCTTGCTTCATCTTCCGGGAGGGTGAACTTTTCCGATGCCGGGCTGTACCCATCCTTTGAGGCCTTGATCCTGAAAATCATTTGGAGAGAGATTATCGAAAAGGCATCCGACCCCGGCTGTCGGAGAGCTTCTTTTTTTCCAGGAACCGGAACGGAGTTTCCTTCCGGGCCGACCAGTCCCAGTCGGTCGTGAGGGAGACCACGGCACCGGGAATCGCACCCCCCTCTTCATCCTCCACCTCCACCGCTAGATCCGCTCCCGAACTCATCTGGAGAACAATCCCCTCCACGCGGTCGCGCCCCGAGGAAAGAGGAACGTTCTCATCCCGGCTGGGGGCAAAGCCTTTCTTCTCGGCCTCCAGTTTGATCTCCGCGTCCTTCGGGACCAGGATTTCCATACTGAAGGCGCCCGATTCATCCGAGAGAAGGTTGCCCCTGTAATTGGATGTGAACATCTCTTCCCCCGGGAGACGGAAATGTTCCCGGATCTTGGCTCCGGAGACCGGCCTTCCATCCCCATCCACGACCAACCCGTTCACCGTTATCCGGCGCCCCGGATCAAGCTCCAGGTCTATCCCGGTCAGCTTCTCCCCGGAGGCCAGGCTGATCTCTTTTTCAACCCGTTTTTTCCGCCAGGGTTCATACCCGAGCCGGGCGGCCAGCCGGTAATTCCCCGCCGGAAGGGCCTTGAACTCATACATCCCCTCTTCATCGGTGGTATCGATATCCCCTCTCGTGCCGTTGACGGGATCGAGGTCAACCCGAACGTTTTCCAGTGGGATATTCGTCTTTCCGTCAACGACCCGGCCTGAGATGCTCGCGCCCCGGTAAACGGTCAGAACCACGGGAACAGGCCTGTTCTCGGAAACAACCGGAATGTTCACGGCCCAATCGGAGATATAATCCCCGCTCTTGATCCGGATATTGTAACTCCCCCGCTCCAGATCCGAGACGGAGAAACTATTTTCCGGATCGAGATCAACTGACCGGCTGAAGGATCCCCATTTCCCTTTTTTGAAATCCAGTCGAACGGGGGAGCCCAGATCCTCCAGATCGCCCTGAAGAACTCCTGTGATAACATACCCTTTTCTCAATACCATCAGCAGATTATCCGTCCCGGTCGCCACGTCGTCCCGGGTATTTTTAATATATCCTTCCCGGGAAGCGGTGACCGAATAAACCCCTTCTCTTAACTCGTTCAGATCGAACCGGCCGTCGCTGTTGGTGACGGACTTTCTCTCCACCAAATAAAGAGAAGGGCCGGTATCCATCCCCGATGACGACCAGTAGTCAATTTCAACCCCGGCCAGGGAGCCCCCTTCTCCATCCTCCACCCGGCCGGCGATTCTCTGCCCCGGCTGCAGCTTGATCGTCAGTTCCCGGACCTCTCCCTCCTTCATCTCAACCTGCTCGATCGCCTCGCCTATCCATCCCGGCGCGGAAGCCTCCACCCGGTACGGCCCGGGTGAAAGGTCCTTCTCAAAGAGCGTCTCCGATTTCGCCTCCAGTGCGATCTCTTCATATCCGTCGCAGGGTGAAAGCTCTTCCCCATCCGGTCCTCTCAGCCTGAAGACGGAGACACGGACCCCGGAGACCGGTTTCTCCAGGTTGGAGAGAATAGTGACCCGGATCGTCCCCGGCGGCGGTGTCGGTGCGGGAACCGGGGTCGGCTCGGGGATGGATGACGGTGATGGGGTAACCCCCATCGCGGCGGTATTATGGAGAAAGAATACTGTTAATAAACAAAGAGCACAGTATGATAGATATTTAGTCATATCTTGCCTCCGGCCGTATGATATTCTTTCGCCTGATGAGCAATGCAGTTCCACTCAAATGTGCAGATATTGGTGAGTATACATGAAAAGAGCAAAAAATGATAATTTTTCTTCGTGACCTTCGTGTCCTTCGTGGTAATACTTACTTGTATGATCGTGACCATAGAACAATGCGACGGCTATTACGATAAAGCCCTGGAACAGGCGCTGGAGCGGGCCCTGGCACCCCTCGGAGGGATAGAGAAGTTCGTGCGGCCGGGGCAGACGGTACTGCTGAAGCCGAACCTCCTGAGAAAGGCGCGGCCGGAGGAGGTGGTTACCACCCACCCGGCCCTGGTTAGGGCGGTCTCGATTCTGGTCAAGCGGGCCGGGGGCAAGGCCGTAATTGGAGACAGCCCGGGGGCGGCCGCCACCCATACCCGCAACACCCTGGTCAAGCTCTACCGGGCCTGCGGGATGGACCGGGCGGCGGATGAGACCGGGGCGGAACTGGCCCTCGATACCGGGCATCGAATCACGGACCTGCCGCGCGGGAGGATCATTAAGAAAAGCGAGATCATCCAGCCCGCTCTCGACGCCGACGTCATCATCAACCTGCCCAAGTTCAAGACCCACAGCTTCACCCGCCTGACCGGGGCGGTCAAGAACCTCTTCGGGCTGGTGCCGGGACTGATCAAGCCGGCCTACCACGCCCGCTTCCCCGATGTCAACGACTTCTCCTCGATGCTGGTCGATCTGGCGGAGTTTGCCGCCCCCGCTCTCACCATCACCGACGGGATCTGGGGGATGGAGGGACCGGGGCCGGGGGCCGGGGACCGGCGTGACATGGGTTTGATCGTGGCCGGCGAGAGCCCGGCGGAGGTGGACGTGGTCCTCTCCCGGATCATGGGGATCGACCCGCTCTCCATCTCCACCACCCGTCTGTGCGTGGAGAGGGGCCTGCTCAACGCCGACCTCTCCGGAATCGAGGTCCGGGGAGAGGATCTCGCCTCGGTGGTCCAGAAAGGGTTCCGGACACCGCCCGGACGGGCGGCGGCGTTCCCGGCCTGGACCAAACCCTTCATGCCGATCGCCAAATACCTCCTCAGCACCCGTCCCCGGATCATCAGGAAGAACTGCGTCGGCTGTGGGGACTGCGTCCGTGTCTGTCCGGTTAAGACCATCAGCCTGACCGACGGAAAGGCGGAGATTCATCTCGCCTGCTGTATCCGCTGCTACTGCTGCCACGAGACCTGCGTCCATCACGGCATCGACCTGGTCAAGCCCCTCTTCCAACGGATCTTCGTTTAATTTTTCTTTCGTCCCGCACGAAGTGCGGGACGAAAGAAAAATTATGTCAAATCATATCCCTCCGGTAATACTCTTCGATAATTCCACACAAAACTCCTCTCTTAAACTGTTATCCCCTTCCGGTTTTTCAAAGGGGATGGGGCGAGGAGGACATCTGCTCTGTGCCTCTGTGCTTAAAAAGGGGGCACGGTTGGGGTTAATCACCAATGACCAATGTCCAATAACCAATAATCAAATATATCGGCTGGGCTATTTGAACATTGAAAAATAGCCGTTGGAAATTGGCTACTCATTACGGGTGCGAGGTCGGGGGGACAATCCGATTCAATCACATTCAATCGTCTGTTCTTTTAAAGGGGGCGATGCGAGGATCAGGTGTTATCCCGGGAGAGGAGATCGGCCATGGTCAGGGTGCCGCCGGGCTCTTCCAGCGAATGCTTGAGGATATCCTCGATCCGGAGAACCGCCGGCGACGTCTTCAGCGGGGGAGGGATAACGGCCGGGCCGCCGGAGCTGCGCAGGGCATGAACGACGGACTTCAATGTCATCGTGCTCAAGTCGCGGGCGGGCTGGTAATGCCGTTCCTCCCCCGCGATTTCGCTGAGCAGCCCTCCGTCCGCCATCTGCTGCAGGGACTGGTTGACCAGGCGGACCGGGACATCGAAATCGCCGGCCAGGGACGCGGCGGCGACGGGGGGCTCGCCTTTTAAAAACCGGGTCCCGATCCGGACCAGAAGGTTGAGGGCGACCAATTCCTGGTAATTCCAGCTCCGGGAGAGAGCTGCTTCCTCACCGTAGAACGTCTGCACGTTCTGTACCGCGAACGAGATCTCGGCCCCCAGAAGAACGATGTTCCAGCTGATGTATACCCAGACCAGGTTGATCGGGATCGAAGCCAGGGCGCCGTAGATGCTGGCGTACTTGACAAAGCCGAGTTGGAAGGTGATGTATCCCCAGAGGGCGGCCTGCCAGGTCAGGCCGGCGAGCAACCCCCCGACCAGCGCGGGCACTATTTTTACCCGGGTGTTGGGCATGAAGATATAGAGAAAAGAAAATCCCAGGCAGATGAGGAGGCGGTTCATCATCTCCCAGAAAACGGCCTGGAGGACGTGGAAATGAAGAACGGACTGGACCATCTCGTTTGACCGGAGCACGCCTCCGATCGCGACGCCGGCCGCGACCAAGATCGGGACGACCAGGAG
The DNA here is from genome assembly GCA_963822585.1 of uncultured bacterium. Classification (GTDB taxonomy): domain Bacteria; phylum Auribacterota; class Erginobacteria; order Erginobacterales; family Erginobacteraceae; genus CAWGIE01. Next base: position 67,731 of record CAWGIE010000035.1, on the reverse strand, counting down.
CACGCTCAGGTAATCGGTGAACTTCCGCCAGATCGTGCGGGACCGCCGCACGCCCCAGATGTGGTTGAAGGAGAATTCGATGTTCCCCATCACGGAGATGATGGTCACGATCAAAAGCGCCAGGGCGGGCGGCCCCAGGGTGCCGGCCCGGATGTTGTCGACGAACGTGAAGAGCCGGCCGGCGATCTCCTCGTTCCCCAGGGTAACGTTCTCGACCAGGAATTTTTTCAGGGGACTGATATCGAGGCCGAAGGCGCGGGCGAGCGCGAAGGCGAAGGCCAGGAGGGGCACCACCGAGAGGAGCGACGCGTAGGTGAGAGCGGACGCGCGGAGAGGACAGCTGTCCTTCAGGAAGCCGCGGATCACCATATAGATGACCTTGAGCAGGCGCACCACCAGGCGACGGACGCCGGAAAGGGTGGAGATTTCCATCGCCCAGATGTCCCGGGTAAAAAAATCAATAAATTTCGCGACGGGGCTCACGCTTGCTCCTGTCTCGGCTCGGAGTTAATAACGCATGCAGCGCGGGCTGATCGGGACCGAAAAGATATACTGTTTTATCCCTTAAACAAATAATATGCCCTTTCCCGGAAGCCGATATGCTATACTATATTCCTGTTTTGGAATTTCCCCGATGGCCCTCGGGACTATATTCTTATTTTCCCCCCCGATTAATACTTCGGGACAGGGGGGAAAATATGAATGTACAAACATTGAATCAATATTGTTGGAATATTTAAAAATACTTCGTGTAATTTGCGAAATTCGTAGTTTATATTTTTTGAATTAGCGAAGATTAGCGAGATTCGCGGTTCAATAAGTTGCGAAGCTAAATTCCAGTATAACTATAAACCCAGGATATGATGAAAACAACCGTTTTTGTAAGCCGGAAGATACCCCAGCCGGGCATCGATATCCTCGAGCAGGCGGGTTTCGAGGTCGAGGTCAACCCCGAAGACCGGATCCTGATGGGGGACGAACTGGAAGCGCGCTGCCGGGGAAAAGACGGCCTGCTCTGCCTCCTGAACGACACCATCGATCGCGACTTTCTCGAACGGACCCCCGGCCTGAAGGGGATCGCCACCATGGCGGTCGGCTACGACAATATCGACATCGCGGCGGCGGCCGAGAAAGGCATCCCGGTCAGCAACACACCGGATGTTCTCACCGACGCCACCGCCGACCTGGCCTGGGCGCTCCTGCTGGCCACCGTCCGGCGCCTCCCGGAGGCGACCCGGTTCCTCCGCGCGGGCGAATTCACCGGCTGGGGCCCGATGCTCTTTCTGGGCGCCGATCTGCAGGGCAAGACCCTGGGCATCGTGGGGGCGGGGAGGATCGGGACCGCGGTCGCCCGGCGGGGGTGCGGTTTCGGTTTATCCATCATTTATACCGATCCCGAGAGGAACAAGGCTTTTGAGAAGGAAACCGGGGCCCGACAGGTCGATTTCGAGACCTTACTCAAAGAGGCCGATTTCATCACCCTCCATGTACCCCTGAGCGAGGCCACCAGAAAACTGATCGGCCGGCGGGAGCTGGCCCGGATGAAGAAAACGGCTTACCTGATCAACACCTCCCGGGGTCCTCTGGTAGATGAAGAAGCCCTGGTGGAAGCACTCCAGGAGGGGATGATCGCGGGCGCCGGACTGGACGTTTACGAGAAAGAACCCCACCTTCATCCCAGCCTTCTCTCCCTGCAGAGCGTGGTCCTGCTCCCTCACATCGGGTCCGCCACCGTCGAAACCCGGACCAGGATGGCGATTATGGCGGCCGAAAACCTGGTCGCCATGATGCGGGGGGAGACGGCCCCCAATCAGGTTAACTAATCCCCCGCCTCGCCCCCTGAAAAGAAACAGACGATTGAATGTGATGGGAAGTGATTGTTTCCCCCTACCTCGCCCCTCTTTGAAACCGCGGATTACGCGGATTAAGCTGATTATTGTTGTTGCTGTGGTCCAGTTCGCTGGACGTCCGCCGGCGGATAAATTGAAAGCTTGCCCTGCTTCGCAGGGTTGAGCGTTGAGCGTTCGACGTTCAGCAATTATCCTTTCGCGCTGCTGCACCGGCTTTTCTGGGCGCTCTGCTCCCTGCGCTATGCTCTCTGCGGATTTCCCGTTCGAAGTTCAGTAATAATCTTTTACCGGCAGCCGCGACCTTAATCCTATTGCGGTTGCTTTTTATTTCCCGTATAATCATCAATGTCATTATGACTACGTCTTATATCATTGTTATCTATACCAACTCCGGTATTGTTCCAAACTAACCTGATGTATAAATAAATCGGGTTAAAGGAGGAGAATGTGAGAAAAGCGGCCCTGGCCTGTTTATGTCTTTTATTTTTATCTATCGGAGTGGGGCGGCTCGCGGGCGAGACCACCATCAACGTCACCTTCGTCAATAAATCCGGGTACGGCAACGACCAGGTCTATCTCTACGTGACCGGAGACGACGGCGCCACCCACGGCTACCTCGATTTCACTACCCATTCCTATGTGGTGCCCCGGGTCAGTGATGTTACCCAGATGACCGCCACGCTGCAGGAGATCGGGGGCAGCGGGAATGTGACCGTTCCCATCCCGCCGATCGGGGAAGGGAGGATCTACTTCTCCTACGGAGCCGACTTCAACGTTCTTACCTTCGATTCCGTCAACAGCCAGCCCGGCTTAGGGCCGGATGACCGGCTCCTCTACGACAAGATGGAATTCACCACCAACGTCCCCGGACAGCTGAACATGAACAACACCAACGTGGACTTCTTCAGCCTGCCTTCAACCTTCTCGGCCGTCGACAAAAACACCGGCAAGAAGGTCACCTACGGCTTCCAGGTCAGCCGGGAAGCGATCTTCAGCGCCTTTACGGGGGTCCCGTCGACGCCGGGAGCGCAGGAGTTCGGCAACACCGCCATCTTCATAGACAACCTGGTCCAGCACAGCGCCGGCACCACTTGGCGGGTGATCGCTCCCGACAAGGTGGCCACGCCCTCCGAAGCTCTCCCCGACCCCCAGAGCGGCGACTGGAACGGCAACTTCAAGCGCTTCAGCTACTTCTGGAACGACTACGTCAAGAACGAATGCTGGGTTCCCAACCGGACGATCACGCTGAACTACAACGCCACCACCTACACCGGGACCGTGAACGCCGCCGGAGACTCGCTCACGTGGGACAATGGGGGAGGGACCTTCACCCGGCCGGCCTGGACCTCGCTTCCGGACCCGCCCCCGACCGGTTCCAACATAGGCGACAACTGGGCCCACATCATCTTCGGGGGCGCCGGGGAGTTCACCACCGGGATTTTGGCCCCGATCGTCAACAGCGCCATCCAGCGGGGGGTGATGCACCGGGCCGGGTCGGACTGGGATAACCCGAACTACTTCTACCAGGGGACCAACACCCCCGATTCGCCGGTCAACTACTACGGAAAGATCCTCCATAAATACGCCATCAACCACGACTGTTACGCCCTCTCTTACGACGACGGCTACGGTTACAACACCTCGATCTTTGTCAATGAAGGGGACACTTTTACCATCACCCTGCTGCCTTTATCCGGCGCCGGCCGCCAGCCCTGGACCTATGACTATAACGGCGACGGGACCTCCGACATCGGCGTCTTCCGGGGGAGCACCGGGCTCTGGGCGATCCGGGGAATAACCCGGGCGTACTTTGGCGGCTCCGGGGACGCTCCTGTCCCCGGCGATTACAACGGCGACGGGACGACCGAGATCGGGATATTCCGCGCCGCGACCGGCCTCTGGGCCGTCAAGGGCGTGCTCCGGGACTATTTCGGCGTTTCAACCGATGATCCTCAGCCCGGAGACTATAACGGGGACGGAATTACCGATCTGGGAATCTTCCGGAAGGCTTCCGGCCTCTGGGCGGTCAAGGGCATAACGCGCGTCTATTTCGGCGTAAACGGAGATATCCCCGCGCCGGGGTGGTATAGCGGAGAAGCGATCGACGAGATCGCCCTCTTCAGCCCCTCATCCGGCCTCTGGGCCGTTCGTGACCTGACCAGGACCTATTTCGGGACCAGCGGCGATATCCCCAGATCGGGAAACTACTCCGGAGGCGGAGCCTGGGATATCGGCCTCTTCCGTGCGTCAACAGGCCTCTGGGCAATACAGGACCTGACCCGGACCTACTTCGGGTCGTCATCCGATCAGGCCGTCACGGCCGATTACCGGGGCAGCGGGGCCGATGATATCGGGATCTTCCGCCCCGCGACCGGCCTCTGGGCCGTCAAAGACGTAACCCGGGTCTACTTCGGAACAACGGGCGACGTGCCGGTAGCGAGATAAAACAAATCTTTCTTCTCGATTTGAGAATATGTTTGTCAGCCTCCTTACTTCTCGCCTGATTGCATAGTTTCAGCCGATTTCCCTCAAGTATTATCCGCCGGTAAAAAATTTCGGACAAGTTATGATCGATCGATCATAACTTGTCCGGTATATAACGAGGTCCGTGTTCCCGGCGGGGACGGAGAAAGGAAAATCAACCTCGTGCTGTTGATATGGCCTACAAATTAATTCACCCACGGCACGAGATCGAGGGATCTGTGGCTTCTGTAGCTGTTGAACTGATTCACCCCTCACTCAAGGTGATGGGGGTCTTTTACTCATTTACTTTCTCTGCGTTCTTTGCGTATTCTTGACCCGAGAGCGCGAAGCACTTTTTGGGGTTGCGGTTCAATAAGGGGGTGCGGCGGAAGGAAAAGCGAATAACGAACCGCAGAATATCGAACGCCGAATATCGAAGTCAAAGAGCAGAAGCAAGCCTTCGAAGTTCGATATTCATTATTCGATATTCGATATTTGCTTTTTACCGGGGGCGCGGCGAGGGGAAATAAAAACTGAATGTCGAACATCGAACGTTCAACATCCAACGTCGATGTGCCGTCCTGATATAGGTTGTCACATAGCATAAGGAGGAAGATGCTATGGGACAGACGGTGATAAGATACAGCGAGGCCTTTAAACGCCAGGTTGTGGATGAGATAGAGAGGGGAAAACATGCTTCTCCCTTTAGCGCCCGGAAGACCTACCGGATAACGGGAGCCGGGACGGTGGAAAGATGGATACGCAAATATGGGAGAGAAGATCTACTGCCAAAGATACTGAGGGTAGAGAGCTTGAAAGAACGAGACGAGATTAAGGAAGCGCGCAAGCGGATTAAGAAGCTGGAGACAGCGTTAGCAGATGCTCACATTGATTGTTGTCTGGAACATTCATTTCTGGAGATAGCTTGTGAGCGAATGGGGGTCAGCCTGGAGGACTTTAAAAAAAAGAACGCATTGACGCTGTCAGACGTACGGATGAGGCGAAACCTGCTGCAAGGGTGAGCATAGGGTTGTTATGCCGGAAAACCGGGATGAGCCGGCAGAACTATTACAAGGCGCATAGAAGGAGACGTAGACAAGCAATAGATGAAGGGCTGGTGGAAGAGCTGGTTCGATCTGAGCGGGCCGCACAACCGAGACTGGGAGGTCGGAAGTTATATTTCATGTTGAAGCCTGAGCTGGAGGATGCGGGGGTATCGATTGGCAGGGACCGGTTCTTTGAGGCGCTGAGAACAAAGGAGTTACTACTGGAGTCTCTCCCCCCGGCTCCAAAGACGACGAACAGCAGGCATAGTCTACCGGTATTTAGAAACATCATTAAGGAGCTTGAGGTCATACGGCCCAATCAGGTATGGGTAAGCGACATCACCTACATTCGAACACATGAGGGATTTGTGTACCTGAGTCTGATTACGGATAAGTATTCGCGCAAGATAGTCGGATATCATGTAGGAGAAACCCTGGCAACAGAAGAGTGTCTGAGAGCACTGGATAAGGCATTGGAGAGCAAACCGAAGAACGCGCGTATCATTCACCATTCTGATCGTGGATGCCAGTATTGTTCCCATATGTATGTAAAAAAGCTCCAAGAGCATGGGTTTGAAGTCAGCATGACCGAGGAAAATCGTTGTTATGAGAATGCGCTGGCAGAGCGGGTGAACGGAATCCTCAAACAGGAATATTGGTTGGGAGGCACATTACAGAGCAAAGAACAGGCACGGCGGGCGGTGGATGAAGCAATTGATTTGTATAATACCCGGCGCCCCCATACATCTTTGAACTATAAAACACCGGAACAGGTACACGCTCTGGCGGCGTAAACGCGTCTTCCCTCCTCCGGAGGAGGGAAGAGAGCTATCAGTGAGGAAAAAATAAAGGGTAGTACCCAGAAAAAAGTGACAACTTTAAATCAGGACGTGACAGGGGATCAATCATATTCAATCACATTCCATCGTCTGTTCTCATACGGGTGGAGAAGCCGTATGTTACCAGCGGTAGGCGCCGCGGAGGGCGAACTGACGGCCGGGGCCCGGGACCCCGGGGATCTCCTGGAAATTGACCTGGAACGGATTGTCGATGGAAGCGGTAACCTCCAAACCCGGAACCCAGGGGGGGAGCCAGGCGAGGCTGATCAGGGAGAGCAGGGCGTCATCGCGGCCGGAACGGAGGGCGTTCGGCTCCTGGACGCGGTATTCGTTATCGGATCGCAGCTCGAACTGGTCGAGGAAGCGAAAAACCAGAGAGGCCGTAAAACGGTGGCGGGGATAATTGAGCGCGTAGAAACTGGCGTCGATCTCCGGGTCGGCATAGTCGGACGATTTTTTCAGGCAGGTGTACCCGAGGACGAGGCCGAGGTCCTTCCACCTTTTATCGATTGTTATCTCTCCCCCCCAGGTCCTGATATCCACGGCGTTGGCGGTGCGGGCGTTCGGTGACTCCTGCCGGTAGGTCCAGTCGACCAGATCATCATCATCCCGGTAAAAGACGGCGGCGTGCAACCCCCACGAGGGGCGAAGGAGGTCTACTCCCGCCTCAACCGCGCGGCTCCGCTCAATACCCAGGTCGGGGTTACCCCCGAAGATGCCGGAGGAGGGGGAACCGAGGGCCGTATAGCTGGGAAGCTGGCTGGAGCCGGCGTAACCGCAGTAGTACCGGTTCCTCCCCCCGTCGGAAAGTTCCTGAAGAAGGGACACCCGGGCGAGTGGCGAAACCGTGGAGGCCATCCGGTTGGAGCCGTCGATCGAGGCCCCGGCCCCCAGGGAGAGACCGAGCCCGGAACCGATGGAAACGGTCTTCTCGGGAAGCAGGGAGAACTTGGCGAGCGTCCGGGAATAATAGGGACTGAAGGTGATCGCGGTCGAGGTCAGGTTATCAACCGATATCCGGCCGTCATAATTCAGGGAAAATAAATCGCCTTCCTGCCGGCCGCCGATCCCGGCCGACCAGACCCGGGTCCGGTGGAAGGCATGGTACAGAGCCGGGTCGTCGCGCTGCAGAACGTAATGATCGCTGTTCTGGCGATAGACGGCGCCGATCTCCAGGTAACTTGTTTTCCCGTATTCACGCCGGTGATTGACGCAGACCAGTGTGGTATACAGGCTCTCCGTCTCGTCCGTGGGGAGGAAATCTTCCGGGGTGTACATGTCGGGCCAGCCGAAAAACTTTGACTGGTAACCGCCGTAGAGGTCGGTCTGGGAGCGGTCCCCGCGGAACTGCAGGCGTCCCCCCAACCGCTGAAAATCATAGTCCCCCTCCGGCCGAGTGCCGTCTCCCTCCGATCGGGCCAGGTCAAGATCGAACCCGATCTCATCCCCCGCTCCGGAGAGCGCTGCCGGCATCTCGCGGAAAAAGGCCGCGTACACGTGCTGGAGGTTGAAACGGTGATCGCCCGCTCCGGCCAGCGCCTCTCCTCCGGTTTCGATCGGCTTCCAGGAGTATTCGACCGTGCCGGCGGTGGAATCAAAACCCGAGAGGGCGTTCTCCAGACCGGGCAGGACCGCGGGGAGAGTCAGCATCAGAGGGGAGATCGGGATCTCGGCATTGTAGTGTCCGGTCTGCGGATCGAGGAGGGTTACCGCCCCGGTCCGGAAACCGGACTGGGAAAAGATGCCCCCCCGGATGGAAGAGTCGGCCTGGGCCTCGGCGGTGTTCCTGGTCTGGAGGTCGACAACCGGGTCGAAGCGGAGGGCGGTCACCGGGGCGGCGTAGGTTCCGGAGGGTATCGTGTCGGCGATCTGCTCCGCCCGCACGACCACCTCCGGAAGTTCCAGAACCTCCTCCCGCGCCGCCGATACCCCGGCAAGCGAAAGCAGCACCGGCAATCCTGTTACCCATACCGCAAATATCCTGACGGGTCCGGGACTCATTCTATTGACAACCCCGAGCATTTACCAGCCGGAGGATGAAACCACGAAGGACATGAAGAACACGAAGGATGGTAAAAAATGGCCGATACCTTTAACCACGCTCTCCGGATAATAAGAGACTGTATATTTTCCCATGAAGCCCGGGAATGGGAAGAATGACGCTCTTTTCCCTTCTCCCTTCGTGTTCTTCGTGTCCTTCGTGGTTTATCAGTCAGCTTATATCCAGCTCTTCCAGAATCGATTGGTAGGTATGGTAATCCCGTTCGGAGAAGAGAACGAAACGGACCAGCTCGATCTCCGGGTGATCGAGCAGGTACTCCATCACGGTCGGGAGGGCGATATTGGCGGCCTCCTCGATCGGATACCCATAGGCCCCGGTACTGATCGAGGGGAAGGCCACCGTTTTGATCCCCGAGGCCGAGGCCAGCTTCAGGCTTTCCCGGTAAGCGGAGGCGAGCAGCTCGGCCTCGCCCCGGTCTCCGCCCCGGTAGATCGGCCCCACCGTGTGGATAACGTACTTCGCCGGCAGGCGATAGCCCTTCGTCAACCGGGCCTGGCCGGTTGGACACCCCCCCACCCCGCGGCACTCTTCCAGCAGCTCCGGGCCGGCGGCCCGGTGGATCGCCCCGTCCACCCCGCCCCCCCCGAGGAGCGAGGAGTTGGCGGCGTTGACGATCGCGTCCACCTCCTGCGCCGTGATGTCCCCCCGAACCAGTTCGATCATTGATTCGCCGGCTATTATTTTCATCATAGTTCTCCTTGGTGTCGGATGTCGTTATCCAGGCACCGAAATGAGCGTCTCCGGCGCTCATTTAGTGAATTTTCTCTTTCTAAACAGTAAAGATAGCTTTCCCCCATTCAGGATGGTATAATTTTTTTAGCTTGTACATACTAAATAGACTCTCACTTTTATCACAATCAATTTAATTTTTACGGAGTAAAAATTAAAATGAAAAATCTGATCATCGGACTGGTAGCCGGGGGACTTCTGGGGGTTTTCGGCACTCTCCTGCTCCATCGCCCCGAGGTGACGACCGTTCCGGCAGCCGGGAAGATCAAAACGATCACAACGGCGGCAAAAGCAAAGGAAACGACGCCGCTGAATGCGGCCGCGGTCCGGCCGGAGAAGGTTACCGCAAAGTCCGTCTCCGCCGCGACGACGGTAAAATCAACGGCGGAATCCTCCGAAGAGTCGGAATCGCCCCCGCCTCCCGAGGAAGAGGAAGTGGCCGCCGCTCTTCCGGCTGCCGAGGGGGGAGAAATCGAAGCGCTTCTGGCCCGCTGGCCCGCCGTTTATCTGTCCGGGGATAATGCCGAGATCCACGCCCTCCTCAACGAACTCAAGGACGCGGGGAAGAAGGATATCAAACAGCTGATCGCCGTCTTCCGGGAAAGCGACTCGCTGACCAACCGTCTGACCGCGGCCCGGACACTGGGGGCGATCAACCGGGACCTCCGGGATCCGGAACTGGAAGGGATCCTGAAAAAAGAGGTATTTCCCTTCCTGGAAAAAACCTACCGGGGTGAAGCCTCTCGTGACATCCGCCTGGCCTGCCTCTATACCATGGGCGAAGTCAGGACAAAAGATTCGCTCGCCTTTCTGGAGGAGGCGACGGCGGACAGCGACGGGAGAGTGGCCCGGGCCGCGGTTTATTCGCTCGGCATCGACGGAGGAAAAAAGGCGCTGGAGAAGCTGGCCGGCTTATGGTCCGCTCCCGGCGGGCGAAGAGTGGGATGGGCCGGGGCCGCCGCCCTGGGAGACAACGGCGACGCGGAAACGATGACCGCGCTCCGGGACCTCTATAACAGCAGTTTCCAGGACGACGAACGGATTATGGCCGCCTATGCCCTGGGGAGAATGAACGCGCGGCTGGACGACGCCGACTGCGAGAACCTGTTGGCCGACAATGTCGTGCCCTATCTGGACAGCGTTATCTCGGGTTCCGGCGATGCCGGAGCCAAAAGAAGAGCGCTCATGGCCCTCTCCGAGACCGGACTGGCGACGGCGGATCAGGCCCTGGTCCGGGTGCTTTCCAGTAAAAACGCCGGGGACGAAGAAATGCGGGGCACCGCCGCCGCCGCTCTGGGGAGATTCGGAGGAACGGAAGCGGCCCTTGACTGCGTCAATCTCATGAACTACGGGGAGGATCCGGAAAGCCGGGTACTGGCCGGACAGGCCCTGGCAATGATGAACAACCGGCGGCTGGAGAGCGCGCCGGACGAACTTATCAGGAATGAGGTGCTCCCCTTTCTTAAGGGAACCTGGGCCTCGAACCCTTCCGACGGAGTGAAACGGGAGATCATCAATGGACTGGGCGCCGCCGGGGGGAAGGAAGAGATAGAATTTCTGAACGGTATCGCCGCCGACGACGAGAGTTCCCGCCGGAGCGTCCAGAGAGCGATCCGGCGGATCGAGTACCGGGAAGAACACGGCGAGGACATGGCCGTCAGCCGGATGCAGCGGATGAGAAGATAATTACCATATAGCTTCAAATCTTAATCATGAGAAACAAATGTCCCTTAAGCTATATGGTATAAATTCCAAATCCCAAGCACCAAATCCCAAATAAATTACAAATTCAAATATCCAAATTCCAAACAAACTCCCGCATAACCGAGCATCCACTATCAAAATTTTATTATTGGAATATGTTTGGGATTTTGAATTTTGGTTATTGGAATTTGTTTGTTATTTGGGATTTGTAATTTGTGATTTTGATCTTTCCAGCGATTAAGAATACCTCTGTCAATCAAATAATTACTGGCGCGATATCAACATTTACTCCCTAAATTAAGCCCGGGGAAGATCAAAAGGGGAGACACAATCGCCATATCGGGACCGGGCCTCTTCCAGCCTCTTTTTCTGGTCCTCGAATATCCGGTAAAAGACCTTGGGCGGCCGGACGACTTCGGCGTTATAGATCTCCCGCATGCGCTCGATCTTGGCCAGACTTTCCGGGACCCGGGATGAGAATTGCCGGACATAATCTTCTTCCGTGTATTCCTTATCCAGGACCTGGCGGAAAAGCCGTTTCAGGTCGGGGTAGTCGGGGATAAACCCGGTCGGTGTTTCAATCATCCCCACGTCGTCATTGACCGAGAGTTCCATCCACTTCAGCCAGACCCGCTTGTCCTCGTGGCCGTTGAGATAGTTCCCGTCATCCCCTTTGAGAAAATAGTTAACCGAGAAGATGACCGGGGGCCGGGCGAGGGTCTTTCCGAAGTCTAGATACGCCTCGATATAGCGGGCCAGCGGGATAGCCAGGAAATCGAGGTTGGACATGATGTTGAACTTTCTCACTCCCTGCTCGCCCAGGGTCGCCGCGGTGGTCTCCGATTCGATGGCCGCGCCTTTGGTGACGACCCCGTGGTCCCAGCCGAAAGCCCTCTCAACCGGTACCCAGGTGTCGGAATCGCGGCCGCCGTACAGGATCCCGGAGAGCTCCACCCCCCGGGGATCGTCGGCCCGGGGGTCGAGGTTGCGAAGCCGGGAGAGGCTGACCGTATAGCGGGCGTTCTTGTGGGCGCAGGGGATGGGATTGCCCTTCCCGTCCTTCTTCCCCCGCTCCCATTTCCCGGAGAAATTCACGCCCCGTTCGGGGGTTTCCCGCCCGTCCCCCAGCCAGTAAGGGACCCCGTCTCCTGTGACCAGAACGTTGCTGAAGATAACCTCGCCCGGTGTGGAGAGGGCCTCCCAGATGACCGGATCGTCTTTCCGGCTGACGTCCTGAATAATTCCGAAAATACCCGCCTCCACATTGGCGGCAACGCAGGCGCCGTCCCGCAGCCGGAGGTAGGCGATGTCGTCTCCCACGATCGTCTCGCCGGGGCACATGGCGGTCGAGGTCTTCCCGCAGGCGCTGGGGAAGGCGCCGGAGAAATAGGTCACCCGGCCCTGGGGCCCGTGAACCCCCATCAGGAGCATATGCTCGGCCAGCCAGTCCTCGCGTGAGGCTTTCTTGATGGCAAGGCGAAGGGCGAGTTTTTTCAACCCCACGGTATTGCCGGCGTATTGGGTATTGGTGCTGTAGACGATGTCTTCCTCGATATCAATATACACCCTCCGGTCCTGAACATTTTTACTGACGGCTCCCTCCAGTTCCCCGGCGCTGTGCACGAACCGGAAAAAATCCTTCGAGTCCCCGATGCTTTTGAAGTACTCATAGCCACGGCGGTAGAGGATGGTTTCGGAGTGAGCGACATAGCTGGAGTCGGTAATCTGAACGCAGGGGATGGAGAACTCGGAGAAAGTCGGGCTGAGGCAGAAAAAGAGAATAAAACATTCCTTCCCTTTCATGCTCCCCTGCAAAAAACCCTGAATCTCGCTCAAACCCTTTTCCTTGTCGACGGAACTGATCCGGGGTCCGAGATCGAGACCGGGAGGGAGGAGGTACCGGGTGCCTCCCTTGTCGCGGGCCTGGTCCTGACTGCCGTCGAAGTGGATGGTGTGCCCTTCAATCGCCAGTTTCTTCTCTTCTCCCGTTGCCAGGGCCGCCGCCCGGATATACTCGGTGCTCTCTTCAGAATCATCGGCGACATAGACCCTGTCCGGATTACAGAGCAGCAGATATTTGGCCACAAACTCATGCAACAGCGGGTTATCGAGCGCCATCAGCCGGTCAAAACCGGCGGATGTACATTTTTCCTTGATGATCTTTTGTGCTGAACTCATATGAACGCTCCTTGCCTGGTTAGGGGGAAGGTGAAGGGTACACGTAAGCCGTCCGGCAGTAAAGGAAAAACTGAACGTCAAACGTCGAACGGCCCAAGACAGACAGGACCAAAGGAATAGTGGAAATTCGTGAAATTAGTGGACTCAAAAGGGGGCGAGGGAAGAAAAGATGAACTTCCAACGTCGAACGTTCAACGTCGAACGTCGAACGAAAAATTGCAGCCGAAATCATACATCCTATTCCATCACATTTCCGTCAAAAACTGCCGGATCTACGACAATCGTATGGCCCCCCCCCGAAGTTCAATCGGGGTTCTTATCGGGGGGGAGGCGGGGGGTGTTTCGTGTAATTCGCGTAATTCGTAGTTTAAAAAAGGGGGCGAGGCGGGGGAAAAAAGATGAACTTCCAACGTCGAACGTTCAACGTCCAACGTCGAACGAAAAATTGCGGCCGCCAGCATTATTCTCCTCCAATCACATTCAATCGTCTGTTTCAAAAGGGGGCGAGGTGGGGGGGGAACATTAGTGTTAATTCGTGTAATTAGTGGACTCAGGGGGGTCAGCGCTTGGCGAAGGGCCAGGTCACCAATCCCCCGTCCATGGCCTTGACCTGGAGAAACCCCTCCGATTGCAGGATCAGGGCGGCTTCATAGGAGCGGATGCCGTTGGAACAGACCAGAATTATTTCCCGGTCCGGGGGCAGTTCACCGAGTCTTCCCCGAAGAGTGCCGAGCGGGATGAGACGGCTGCCGGGGATGCTCTCCGCTTCGTATTCTTCCTCGGTACTGACGTCGATCAGGAGCAGGTCATCGCGCCGGGCGAGTTTCTCGGCCACCTCCAGCGGCGATATGCCCGTATAGAGCCCGGCCAGCTTATTTTTCAGGATGTTGGCGGCTTGAGCGATACAGTCGATCGCTTCCGAGTAGGGCGGCGCGTAGGCAAGATCAAGCTTGGCCAGATCGCCGACGGTGCCCTGCTTGGAGATCACGGCGGCGGCGACGTCGATCCGCTTGGAGACATCCCCCGGCCCCACCACCTGCGCCCCCAGCAGCCGCTCGGAATCCCGGTCCACGACCAGCTTGACCACGATCAGACGGGAGCCGGGATAGAAATGAGCCTTATCGGGCGCCGGGCAGAGGGAAGTTTCCACCCGGTAGCCGCGCCTCTCGGCCTGCGCGGCCGTCAGTCCGACCCGGGCCACGTTATAGTCAAAAACCTTGAGAATGGTTGTCCCGGCAATGCCGGGAAAACTCTCTTTTCCGCCGGTGACGTTGATCCCGATGATCCGGCCGTGCTTGTTGGCCGTGCTCCCCAGGGGAATATAAACCGGGTCCCCGGTTATCAAATCGACGCTCTCCACGCAATCCCCTCCCGCGTAGATATTGGGATCCGAGGTGCGCAGATATTTATCGACTTTAATCGCGCCGCTCGATCCGATGGCCAGGCCGGCTCCTGCGGCCAGGCTGACCTCGGGCCCGACACCGGTGGCCATCAGGACAAAATCGGCCGGGAGGTCCTCCCGATCGGTGATCACCTTCTTCACCTTCCCGTCGCCCACAAAGCGCTCGACACTGGTCCCGGTATAGACCTTGACGCCGTTATGTCTCATGTGCTTTTCAACCAGCGCCGAGATCTCGGTATCGAGCATGGTCAGGATATGATCCCGTTCCTCAACCACGGTGACCCGGGCGCCGGCCTCGGTCAGAGCCTCCGCGGTCTCGGTGCCGATCAGTCCTCCTCCCACGATCACGGCGTCCTTGGCCATCTCTTCCCGGAGGATGGCCCGGAGACTTTCCGCGTCCCTAATCCGGTGGAGGGTGAAGATGTTCTTGAGGTCCAGACCCGGCAGATCGGGGAGCAGGGCCCGGGAACCGGTGGTGAGAACCAGCCGGTCGTAGGGAATCCGGTACTCCTCCCCGTCGCGGAGGTTTTTAACCGTTACCGTCCGGGCTTCCCGATCGATGGCAACCGCCTCCGTTTGATTCAGCACCCGGATATTTTTCAGCATCCGGAAATACTCCGGATCCCGATGAACGCCGATCACGGTGGTCATCAGATCCTTCTGATCGTTTACCTTCCCGGAAATGTAGTAGGGGAGACCGCAGCCGCTGTAGGAGAGAAATATTCCCCTTTCCACTATCGTAATCGACGCCCGCTGGTCATTGCGGCGAGCCTTGGCGGCCGCCTTGGGACCGGCGGCCACACCGCCGATGACCACGATCCGGAGCCCGGTTTCTTCCCCTGACTTCTCCTCCGTGCCCGGACCGGCCAGGGTCAGCGGAATCTCAAATTCGATCGCGGTCCCCGCCCCTCCCCCGCTTTTCAGCGAGATCCGGCCGTGGTGCAGATCGACCGCCCGCTTGATGATGCTCATCCCCAGCCCGCTCCCGGAACGAGTCAGTTTGACCGCATTGGAGGCCCGGAAAAATTCCTGGAAGATGAACTCCTGGTCCTTGAGGGGAATGCCGATCCCACTGTCGATCACTTTCCCGGACAGGATCCCGCGGGGATAGTCATAACCGAGCAGGAAACGCACTTTTCCGTCCCGGGGGGTATATTTAAAAGCATTGTCGAGCAGGTTGGTGATGGCCGCCCGGAGACCGGGGGCGTACCCCATAACCCGGGGAAGCTTCCGGGGTATCCTGACCTCGAAGGCCAGCTTTCTCTTCCGGACCTGTTCTTCGAAGGCGGAGACGATATCCACCGTCATCTGGTTCAGGTCAATCGGGGTGAAGTCCCGGGGGGTTACCCGGTCCATCCGGGATAATTCCAGAATATAACTGATCAGATGCAGTGACTCCCGGGTCTTTCGCTCCGCTCCTTCAAGGATCGCCTGCTGAGCGGCGCTGAGGGGCTCGGCGTACCCATCCAGAAGGGTCCGCAGGGAGGTCAGAATGGTATTGACGGGGGACCTGATCTGGTGGGCGGCAACTTTGAGAAACTCCACCTGTCGGCGGCGGAAATCTTCCAGATCTTGCGGCCGATCCTTCTCTGGCTGATCTTTTTTCATTTTAACAGAACGATTGCCCCTCCCTCACCCCCTTAAGAAAACAGACGATTGAATGTGATTGAATAGGATGTATAATTTTGGCTTTTTTTCGT
The DNA here is from genome assembly GCA_963822585.1 of uncultured bacterium. GTDB lineage: Bacteria > Auribacterota > Erginobacteria > Erginobacterales > Erginobacteraceae > CAWGIE01. The sequence goes on along the minus strand of CAWGIE010000035.1, from coordinate 51,758 downwards.
TCGACGTTGGACGTTGAACGTTCGACGTTGGAAGTTCATCTTTTCGCCCCCCCCCGCCTCGCCCCCATATTGAACTTCCAATTTCCAATGGCCAACTGCCAACTCCCAATTATGGGCGCCAGTATTTGGAAATCGGGTATGGGAGATTGGTCATTGGACATTCATCTCCTCCAGGCGCTCTGCGCCATGCGCTATGCTCTCTGCCTTTTCCCGTTCGATGTTTAATGTGCCGCCTGCCCCTGATTACTGATTACTGATTACCGATTACTGATTACCTGTTTTTCGGTTGAGCGTTCATCTTTATTTAGTCGATAAGCTTCCCGATCTCTTCCAGGAGTTTTCCCGGGTCCACCGGCTTGGCCAAAAAGACGTCCACCGGCAGGTACTCGGTGTCAATGGCCGGATCGAAAGAGAAACCGGTCTCCTCCTCAACCGAGGTCAACATAATGATCGGGATATTCTTCAACGCGGCGTCGCTCTTCAATGTCCGGGCCGCGGTAATGCCTTCTCCCGTGGTTCTCATCATCACATCGAGGATAATACAATCGGGCCGGGCGGCGCGGGCGCGGGCGATCCCCTCTTCGCTGTCCGGGGCCAGCAAAACGGCGTATCCGCGCGACGTCAGCACCGTTTTCAACGTCTCCGCCAGGTCAAGATCATCATCGATGATAAGTACAGTTTTATCTTTCATCTTCGCCTCCTTAGACGCGAATAATCTTTTTAAAAAACGCTATTTAAATGGGATACGTTTTTCCAATAAGGTCTAGTTATATTCTACCCAACAGAGTTTCAAGCCGAAAATCATAAATCCTAATATCTAAATCCTAAATAAATTCTAAATCCAAATTTCAAATGTTCAAAACTTCGGACCATCGGCGCTTTTGTTTTGAATTTAATATTTTGGTCCTTTGATATTATTTGGGATTTCGTGCTTAGATATTAGGATTTGAGAGCATACGATCTTTGCGAGCAAACTCTTCGTTAGAACTGATTCTAATCAATGACAATTTTCCCGTCCAGAACCTGCCGAAGGCGGGGGACCACGACCGGGATGTCCTCCCGCTTCTTGACCGGGAAGAACCGGTCAACCGTTTTGACCGCCAGCGGTCTCAGGAGGCGGGTAAGATCTCCCTGCAGCCGTTCGAACTGGACCACCGGAAAATCAACCTCTCCCCCCTCCTCCCTCTCCTTCAGCTCCTTGATGGCGACATATACCGGCAGCCGATCGGTCACCTTCCGGACCTTCCCGACCAGTTCAGCCCGGGTGAGGCTCCCGAGTTCCTCCCGGGTCAGGTCGAACAGGCGAAGCAGAGTCGCCACCGAAATCGTGTAAGCGGCGTTATTGAACTCGGGGATGCGGTCCTGGTCGAAATCGAGGGGAAACGCGAACTCCTCGATCAGCTGACACCACTCGCGCTGCCGGACCGGGTCATAGACCCGGGCCAGCGCCCCCCCTTTCTGCCCGGGCGGCTTGGTACTGACCTCGCAAAGAATTTTGGTCCCCGCTTCCTCCCGCAGGGAGAGCAATCCCGGAAGCGCCGGATCGACCAGGGCCCCCAGATTGTCGATATTGGAGATCAACAGATATTCCACCCCCATCTCCAGCATCATGAGTAGAGGCCGGCGGCGGTCCAGGACCAGCCAGAGGGTGGTATCGAGATGTCCCGGGGGGTTGTATCTTTGTTTCTCGTCTCCGGATTCCACCTCGTCCCCGGCCCGACCGGCGTACCGCTCGACCCAACCGGAGAGGCGTTCCCGCAAAACCCTCCTCTCCTCCTCCAAAGATTCACGTTTGGCACCGGGAGGAGAGTTTTCGATCTTGCCGGTGAGTTTGCCGATGGATTTCCCGTAGTGAAGTTCCAGGTCCTCCCGGGAGGGGATAACCCTCTTCATAATCCCCTGGCAGTAAGTGAATACATCCTTCTTACCGAAGTTATCATTCTCTTCCAGAATTTTCTCCGTCCGATCCTCGGTAAAATAGCTGTTCAGTATCCAGACGGGCACCCGGGCCCCGTATTCCCGCTCGGCCTGCCGCGCATTGGCCAATTTTAGTTCCATAAAGCTGCGCATCCGGCCGTCGACTTCCATGATCGGGAAGGCGCCCTTGGGGAGGTCCTCTCCCGCCTTCTGAAACCGGGTTGCCGCTCCGCCGTTCATGAAAATGAGACCGAGCCGGCCGGAGGCGATGATCTCCCTGCCCCGGTCAGCCTCCGGGCTTTGGGAAGGAGGGAGGGCGGTACTGTCAGCCGGGGAGGGAAGCCTGACCTCCCAGGCGTTGTCATGGTTAATCAGGTTGCTCCGGAGGCTGAGAATGCCCGAGCGGTAATCGCTCTGTAAACGGTCGAACTCAGCCTCGTTGAAACCGTATTTCGTCAGTAAGTTATCGTTCATTTCTTTATTATTCCTTTGAAAATTGATGCTATCTATAACATGCAATTAAACTGGTAGATATTGGCTGAGTTAGAGAATCCTTTTTACGATCTTGCCTCATAGATACAGGTTGTGTTCAAACAACAGACCCCGATTGCATCAATCGGGATCCACTATTAAAGTAGCGGCGAAGCCGCTACTTTATATACTTCAACTTCCAGACCCGCGGGAGGTATCTGATCAGGATCACGCTGTTCAATTTGGAGACGCCCCGCTTTCTTTGCCGGAACAGAATCGGGACTTCCGTTATTCGGAGTCTCTTTCGGTAACAGCGATAAAGAACCTCGGTGACGATAAACGGGTCCGACGCGGCCAGAGAGCGGGTGTCGATCGATTCCAGGGCTTTCCGAGTGAAGAGCCGATACCCTGAGGTGGGGTCGGCGGCCGTGATTCCGAGAACCCGCCGGATATAGGCGCGGGCCAAGCCGCTGATCCGATCACGGAACCACTGTCTTCCTTCCACCGTCCCGCCGGGGATAAACCGCGATCCGATGACCACATCGGCCTCCCCTTGCCGGATCGGATCCAGCAACCGGGGGAGACCGGCCGGGTCATGAGAACCGTCGCCGTCCATCTCGCCGATGATATCCGCTCCCTGATCCAGGGCCCAGAGAAAACCGTCTTTCCCGGCGTAACCCCGTCCGCGCCGTTCGCGGCGGGTGAGAAGATGGACCCTCCGGTCCTGTTCCGCAAGATGGGCGACGACACCAGAAGTCCCGTCGGGGGAATCGTCGTCGACAACCAGGATCTCGCACTCCACCCCCGGTAAAGCCAGCAGTCCGGAGATGACGGAAGCGATGCTCCCGGCCTCGTTATAAGTCGGAATCATTATCACGGTTTTCATTTAATCAATTAAAACCACGAAGGACACGAAGTTCACGAAGAAAAATAGAAACACAGAGAATATCTGAATTAGGATAACACCTTCGTGTCCTTCGTGTCCTTCGTGGTAAATCAAAAGTGCTTCGTATAACCATTATGTTAGATAAGCTTTTGGATGGCCGCAAAGACCATCTCCGGGGTGATACTTTCCATGCAATCAGGCACCACCTCGCAGTCGATCCGGTAGCAGCATTGGCAGGGAACGGAGGAGACCACCTTTTCTCCCCGCCCGTAGAGATCGATCTCGGCGGCGGAGGTCGGTCCGAAAAGGGCGACCACCTTCTTCTGCAAGCCGAGCGCGGCATGAAGCGCCAGTGTATCCGATGTGACGACCAGGTCCGGAAGACTGAGAAGGGCAAAAAAGGTCCGCAGGTCATTCCGGCAGCCGGTGTCGATAAAAATCCCCTCCCCCGCCTCCAGCAGCCGTCTGTTCCGCTCTTCTTCCTCGGGACCTCCGTAGAGGAGAAGAGTAGCCCCGAGCCGCTCCGCGCATAAGCGGGCCAGGGCCAGGGTTCCTTCCTCGGTCCACTTCTTGTGTTTCCAGCGCCGCCCGGCGCCGGTATTGAACCCGATTAGGGGACCCGTGCCTTCCAGTCCGTGCTTTTGGGCAAAACGGCGGGCGAGGAGGAGCTCTTCGGGTGAAAGGTTGAGCACGATCTCGTCGTCCGGTGACGGCAGCTCCAGAATCCCACTCATGATGCTCTGGCAGGTCCGGTTATTATTCTTCTTCACGTCATCAAAGATACTCATCAGCAGCCACTCTTCCGCGGCGGGACTGCAGGCGCATACCCGGCCTTCCTGGTCGAGGGTGAACCCTTTCTTTTCTCCGGCCCGGACCAGGGAGTGAAGCGAGGCGCTCACGGGGGCGGTGTCGAGATTCACGGAGAGGAGAAATTGTTCCGCCAGAACACAGATCAGGCCGGCCGGCTGAAGAGGAAGGACCCGATCCACGAAGGGATTATTGACAAAGATCGGCAGGGAGGCTTTCCCGGTGATCCAGGTAAGATGGCTGTCGGGGAACCGCCTCTTCAGCCGGGCGAGGAGGGAGGTCGTCCTCAGGACGTCTCCGACCGCGTCCAGCTTGATAATCAGGATCTTGCCCCGAAAGGGGGAATACCGCGGGCAATCGCCGCATTTAACCCCTTCCTCCTTGTGGAAGCGACAGGGACGGTCACCCTGATAATATCGGCAATCTTTGTGAATCATATAAATTAGCGCCTCCGGCGCAAATCGGTCAGGGCAACGGTAACGAGACCCGTTTCGTTTGTCGGTTACGGTTACGTGCGCCTGGCGCAGCGGCCGTTACCCTACCCCTCACCGATACCCCGATGAATCGGGGCAGGTGGGGCTTCGTTACCCTTACCGTTGCCTTTTATTGAAATCCCGAAATAGCCAATCAATACCCGCGCCCCCATATTTATAACTGATGTATTTTGCGTGAGTAATAATTTACCATTATTATTTTTACGAAGCAAAAATAATATTATTGTACACTATGTCTTCCATGTTATCTTTAACTCCGATTATTCATTGAAAATAATATCAATAAGTTTTCATTTTGCTGATAATATGCCTTTCGTCATGATTCAAAACTAAAATTTTTTCCGGAGGAAGAAATTTAATGGCCATGCAGCGCTTAAAAGTTGATCCGGAGGTGATTGACCTGATGCTCACCGCCATTATTCTGGCGCGCCGGGAGAAAGAGCAACACTCCGGCCACTATACCTTTCTGGCGCTGGGAAGGGCGATGGCGAAGTCTCTCCCTGATGAAGAAGGGCCGACGACCCCGACAAACTTCAGCTGGCGGCTGGATCAACTGGTGAAGGAGAAGGGTTTTCCGAAGGAGTGGGGGAAGAACATCGGCGCGCTCTGGCTCAAGATCAGATATTATCTTTATCAGAAGGTGAGCAAAATCCCGCCTTACCGGTCCCGGAACATCAAGGCATTCGTGGAACTGGTCAAGTTTATCCTCGAGCAGTCCGCCGGGGTGAAGTTTGACGATCTTCTCTCAACAATGACCATGGAAGACCGGGAACGGCTGCGTCGCCAGTTCGGAGACAGCCTGATCCCTGAGGAAAATTTCGGGTAAGGGGGTCAGACCGGGGACCGGCTAACCGGCGGCCAGTTTTTCCAGCTTGAACATCCAGAAGTCGGTTGCCACCACCATCTCCCACTCATCTCCCTGTTTCTGGATCTCGATAACTGCTCTTTTGGGGAACCAGATTTCGATCCCATCGTACTCCAGCAGATAGGCGCGATCGGTTTCCTGAATCAGCTTGACCCGGACGGTGGTTATCGCGTCCCTCTTATCGGACTGCTGAAGCTGGCGAAGCTTGAACTCGAGAAAATCCTTCTGCATGACAAACCGCCACTGATGGTCGGGGAGCTCTTCCCATTCCGAGAAGCAAACCTTGGGGATAAACAGTTCCTGGGGGCCAACCTTGATCAGAAGAGCGTCGTTCGTCTCCTTGAGCAGTTCCCCGTTCAATTCCATGACCTCGCCGATGATGGAACCCTTGAGCCCGGTCAGCTGTTCTTTCAATCGGCGCATCTCCTGGCGCTTCTCCCGGATCACGTTCTCCAGGACCTCGATCTCCAGTATCCCCTGGTCGATCCGACGGGACGATTTAATCGCGCTTTTCGGTATCCAGACCTTCCCCTGGCCCAGGTCGACCAGGTATGCTTCATCGGTCCGGATCAGCGTTTTCAGTTTTAATTTGATCAGTTTCATATCCCGAGATAACCCGGTGGACACCTCGCGGTCATCCGCCTTATCGGTCATAACAGTTCTCCTTGGTGTTCATTAATCTACACCATGATCATGGATTGTCAATGATCTTATACGGTTCGGTTTCCTGAACCGCGGCATCCCGCAGTCCCCGGAAAGTGGTACTAATGGTTCCGGGGCCGGATCGATAAAGTTTCACCTCATGATCGGGATCTCCTGAATACGTCCAGCGATGTGTGGGCGAAGGATCCGTCCAGGTCGCCCGGTCCCGGTGCGTCACCTGCTCCGCACCCTCCCAGGTTACGCTGAGACGGGTGCCGTTGACATCGAGAGTGACCCCCGCGTCCCCCCACTGCGGGGTGCCCTGAAAATGCCAGTAGACGTTGCCCCGGCGGGAAAGACTGTCTTTAACCTCGATCCGGCGGTCACCGGTTTTATAGAGCGTGACCTCCCGGGTCCAGGTATTCTTCCCGTCACTGAGCCGGGTGACACTGCGGGAAAGCTCGTCGGTATTGATCCACGTCACCAGGTCGGCCCCGATGTAGCTCCCCAGAATATCCGCCAGATTGTTATTTGTCTTGGCCGCGTTGAAAAAGTTCATGGTCACCCCGGTCAGAAATTCCTCCGGCCCGAAGGAGAGGCTGACGATGTTATTGGCGAAGCTGTATTTATTCTCCCCGGATTTAGCGGCCGGATAGGCCGGGTCCAGCATCAGGAAGAGGGCGTCCTCCTCCCAGCCGGTGCGGTGAATGATTTTGTCGGGCTGGGTTTCAAATTCCTTCAGGCTCTCATCGTACACGCTGGCGATGGTACCCCGGGGCATCATGGGACGGTATACGGCCCGACTGCCCGGGTGGTCGACCCCCGGGGGCTCGGGGAGGAGAGATTCATTCAGAAACCAGTAGAGATACAGCGGGTTAAGCAGTATCGCGAACGGGCCCCACTGGACGGCTTCGTAACCGTAGGTATTCTGGCCGAAATCACAGACCCGGTGCGTCATTCCATAGGTGATCATCTTTTGAAACAGCCACTTGGCCTCCTTCGCCAGGCGAACGTGCTCGGGGTTGCCGTCATCAAGGACCGTGGTGGCAACGATCAGCGGGAGCGAAAAATGGTCCACGTAGTTCTGACGATAGTCCCGGCCATAGGCCGGATTGAACCCGTTATGGGGGAAGGTGTCGATAATCCACTCCACCTGGCGGATGAAATTATCTTTCCAGGCTACCCCCCAGCCGTCGACATCGGGGATCGTCATCCGATTGGAATAAAGGGCCACCCGAAGCATCTCCCGGATGAAAAGTCCCTGATAATGCCGCGAGTTTTCCGGAAGAGTCCAGGTATCGTCGTAACTGAGGAGCCGGTTGGCCCAGGATATCATCTCCTCTCCGCGTTTCCCGCCGATGATGTAGCCGACAACGGCATTCAGGCCGCAGATAATGCCCTGGGCGTAATTCCCATAGTTATAAAACTCCCGCTGGCCGATCGCCAGAGCGTAAAATTTCTCTTCGATCTCCGCCCGTTCCTCCTTGCTGAAAAGTCCCCGGTCGAGAACGGCCAGGTATGCTTCCGCGATATCGGCTATATAACGGCAGTGTTCTTCCCCTCCCCAGGAAAACTTTTTATCCCGGATCATCTCCAGGAGGTTCTCTTTGAAGTAGGTGCCGGTCGGCTTATACCCGGTGACCAGGTAGATGAAGGCGGTATTGGGAAGATAATCGAAAAGGGAGTACTTTTTATCCAGACCGGTCAGGTCCCACTCATAGAGCTTGAAGTAATGGCCGTTCTGGAAATCGATCCAGTCGGCATAATCCTGGAGCGAGAGGTTCTTTTCCTCGCCCGCGGACTGAGCGCCGGCGCTCCCCCCGACGGCGCCGCGCGCGGATGAAGTCCCCCCGAAAGATGAACTCACCTGCTGGCTGTTCTTCGCTCCCGGCGTGCCCAGGTCGCCCCCCGACCCGTAGGTTGAAGTGGCCGGCGCGTCGTTCCAGTTGGCCGCGGTGGAGCCGGAGGCGCCCGGATCGATCCGCTCCATCGAGATCCCCTGGCCGCCCGCGAACCAGCCGCCGGCGCAGTTGACCGTGTCCACCGTCGTACCGCTGGCGTTCACCAGCACCAGGTTGTTCCCGCCCACGGTCATGCTCTTGGCACTGTCATAGCTGTAACTGACCTTCCCCCCGGTGGGATCGGGGGCGGTAGCGAGAACAAAATAACCGCCGGCGGAGATAGAGACTGAGCCGGAGAGAGAGATATCCCAGAGCGCGGTGTTGTTCTCCAGCTTCCAGCCGTCAAGACTGACCGAGGCACTGCCGTTGTTGTACAGCTCAATCCATTGCGCCGAGGAGGAGCTTAAGGTCCCTCCCCAGGCAACCTCGTTGATCACCACGTCGCCGCTACTCGATGTCGGGGTTTTATAGCCCTGCGGCGTCGGCGAGCCCAGAATCGTGGCCGACGGAACCGGCGTCGGGGGAGGAGTGGGAGTAGTGAGGGCGATATTAAAGAAATCAAGATAAACTTTTTTGTAGGTTTCCTGGAGGAGCGGGTAATCGAGGGTTTTTTTGTGCGAATCGTAGGGCTCCGCCGGGGGCTTCCACTGATAGACCGGCGGAGTTGGATAGAGGACGGGGAATGCCTCCTCTTCGGCCGTCTCCGCATCCCCCACTGTCTCGGCTCCTTCCGCCGGCGTCGGGACGGGGAGCCAACCGGGAGCGGAGGCCGGGGTCAGGGAAGCGACCGGGGCGGGAGCGGCCGCGCCTTTCTTCACTTCTCCAGAGGGCGCCTGCCAGACGTAAATATTACCGTCGCGGGCGGCGGCGAAGATCTGGGCGCCGTCCACGTAGGCGCTCTGCAACGGCTGCGCCATATCCTCGATCACTCCATAAAGGCTCAGCCCATTCTTTTCCCAGACGTAGAGATCGGTATCCAGGCTGGAGGCATAGATAAACGCCCCCCGGGAGATGACCGAGGTGACCTGATCGCGGGGGCCGCTCAGGATCTTCTTCAGGTACAGCGCCCCGTAATCCCAGAGATACACGTTGCCGTCCGCCGATCCCCCGTAAATGTATTCGCCGTCCGCCTGGACGGAGTTCAGGTCATCGGTCGGGCCGGAAAGGGCCTTGAGAAACTCCTGTGTCTCCCGGTTCCAGAGGTACACGTTATAGTCGGCGCCGCCGCTGCCGGCATAGATCCGGCCCGTGTCGGCGTATACCGCGTTCAGCCAGCCCCCGGGGCCGGCCAGCTTCGTCTGCAGGCTGAAGTCGGACCGGTCCCAAAGATACAGCGAACGGTCATAGTTGGCGGCATACAGATAATCGCCGTCCGCGAAGACCGACTCGGCGTAATACTGCCCGTCCCCGAGGACGCGGAGAAGGCTGAAAGTCCGGCGGTCCCAGATATACACCCGGCTGTCATCGTTGGAACCGTAAATATAGTCGCTGTCGGCATAGACGGAGAGCATTTCCTTGCAGTCCGGTACGGTAAGGGTCCCTACCGGCCGATAGGAAGACCGGCTCCAGACATAAATCTTTTTGTCTTCATTGGCTCCGTAAATGTACTCTCCGTCGGCATAGACCCCGAACATCCATCCGTCTCCTCCGGAGAGAACGGAGAGGAGGGTAAAATCAGCGGGGGTCGGCGAGGGAGACGGAACAACCAGCTGCCGGGTCCCGAAAGTCGGTGAAGGGGACGGGAGCGGGGTGGAGAGGCCCCCCTCCTCCGGGGTCCGAGCCGGGGTGGGGGAAGACGCCGGAGAACCCGCGCCGGCGGGGGGAGGCGTCGCTGAAGATCCCGGCGCCGGGGTGGAGGATCCGGCCGGGGTCACCGCTCTCGGTGTGGGTAGGGGCGGGACCGACGGGACCGGTGTGGGCGGCGGCGTCCGTTCCGCGCGCCAGACATAGATATTGCCGTCCGCGGAGGCGGCAAAAATACAATGGGGAAAAGATTCACCCGGACGGTAACGGTCGGCGAAGACACCGTTCATCGCCAGGCCGCTCACGTGGAGAGCCGTCTGGAGGGAAAAGTCAGCCAGAGACCAGGCATATACGGCCCCGTCGGGAGCGGCCCCGTAAAGATATTTCCGGTCGTCGGAACTGAGGCTGCCGATCGGGCCGGCGGGTTCCCCGCGGGAGGTCTGGAGAGTGAAGGATTCTTTCGACCAGGCGGCAACGGCGGGAAGGGAACCGCCGCCGTAGCAGTTGAAGCTGTCGACCGCGGCCGACCACATGATATTGTCGGAGGGTGAGAACGCGTTCACCGGGTCGAGAGTCTTTCTCGACCAGATGAAGAGAGAGCCGCCGGCGCCAGCGCCATAAATATATTCGTCATCCAGGCAGACCGAGAGCTTCGGCCCCGATCCCTGGCGCAGGACGGTCTGAAGACTGAAATCCGCCGGGGACCAGAGATAAATATTCCCGTCATTGTTGGCCCCGCAGATAAGGGAGTTGTCTGACGCCACCGAATACATGAACCCACCGCCCTGGTCAAGAACGGCCAGCAGGGTAAGATCGTCGGCGGCGATATCATAGTTCCAGGCATAGACGGTGCCGTCGGCGTTGGCCCCGTAAAGGCGGCTGCCGGCCGGCCCCGATCCCGAGAGACCGTACATATTACCGTCGGTATAGCCGCCGAAGCTGTCCTGAAAATAGAAACCGGCCGGGCCACGTTCCCAGATATATACCCGGCCGTCGCCGGCGCCCCCGTACAGAAATCGTTCGTCCGCCCAGACAGACCAGACCGGGCTTCCGACCGGGATGACGCCGACCAGGTCGAACGTTCCCGGGCTCGCAATTTGATAGGGCGTTGAAGCCGCGGCGGGAACGGGTGTTGCCGGCAAATCCGTTCCCGTGAAGAGTGAAGCGGTGGGAAGGGGGGTTGGAATCTTCCCGCCTCTCCTCCCGGCCAGCGCCGTCGGGGCGGTCGTCGGGGTGGGCACCGCCTTGGCCAGTTGAGTCAACGCAAAATCATGATAGGTAGAACCATCCGATCCTATATAAAAATATTCTTCTAAAGCCGAATTAAGGGCAGGCGGATAAACTTTAATCGAATTGATTCCATTATAAGTAAGAGCTATCCAGTCGCCATCATCTGTGGTCACGGCAAGATTATTGGCCACTATCCAGATTGCTGACTCAGTCTCGGTAGAAAAATCGGATTGATCATTAAACACGTTGGTGGAATCAAAAACCGTTCCAAATATATCAGTCTCGAACTCCCAGGCGGTGGTGACACTGAATCGCCAACCCAAGGCGCCGGGAGAATGGGTGTGGGCGATCCAGAGGTCTCCAAGGTCGTAGATCATTAACGGCGCCGGGGTAACCGTAGGCGTCGTAGTGAGGGTAATTACGGGGGTGGGGGTAGAAGATGGGGTGGGGGTGGGGGTGGAAGATGGGGTGAAAATGGAAGCTGGAGTAGGAGTCCGGGTGGGAGTGGGGACTTCGGCGGTAGGGGTCACGGTGGGAACCGGGGTCTTGTAATCCGAGGGGGTCCGTGTCGGTACCGCGGTGGGCGTGGCGCCCGGGGTCGGGGTCGTCAGGGCGATTCCGAACATCTCCTCGAAAACCGCCCGGTAGGCTTCCATGAGCAGGGGATAAGAGAGGGTTTTTTTATTCGTGTCGTATTCGGTCTCGGGATAGGCGTCATAGGTGATCCGGGTCCGGTCCGGGTAGACGATGGTGATTTCCTTTTTATCAACCGTGCTGCCCCCCAAGAGCTGTTGGGCGCCCGGTCCGAAGGCCGCGAAGAGCTCCTCCGGCGGAATCCAGGCCGCAGAGGTCATCTTCGGGGTCGGCGAGAGAACGGCAACCCCGGTGGGCGAAGGAGAGGGGCTCGGGGTGGGCCAGTACCAGGCCCGGAGCAAGGCCGGTAGCGGCAGGCTGCTGGGAGGCGTCGCCGACGCCTGAACCTGGCCGTAACCGGCTCCCCCCGGCAGAGAGAGAAGTATCATTCCGATCAGCACCACCGCGGACGCCAGCGGACGACCGCCATTGACTACCCTTTCTCTCATCTCTCTCACCGTATCTCCCTTTGCTGATTCACATCCCATTTCAAAATTATATCACATTAAGAGAACTTAGCCCTCGCTTCGCTCGGGCAACGTTCTTAAGTGCCTAAAGTTAAAAGTGCCTAAAGTGCCTAAAGTTAAAAACTCCTCGGCTCTAATGGCACAACGCTAAATTGTTTATTAATTTTACAGTGATTGAAATTCCGAAACATTAAATTAGCGCCTCCGGCGCGGCTTCAAGTGTAATTATTTTATTCCGGCTGCTTGTTCGTCTGTTTCACCGGGGCGGCGGAAACGGCGGTGATGATGGCGTCCAAGCTTTCTTCATCGGAACGGCCCAGAGTGATCTTCAACTGCTGCACCTTCAGCTCTTCCGGAGACGACTCCATGGCGGCCATGATATTCACCAGTTCAGGGACAGTCACATGCTCCAGGTCGACGGTCACGAAAGTCTGCCGATAGAGGCCTTCGGCCGTGGAGGAGCGGGACGGCATCCGCCGCAACTTGGCGTCGGGGGCCTGCTCCTTGATCAGGTTTTCCAGAAAGCCTTTCAGCGTGCGGCCCGGTTCGGCGGTAGACATCCGGTCGGTGACGACCCCGATCTCCTGCTGGAGGCGGCGATTCTTCGCCTGGAGAAGGGTCATCTTGCTCAGAACGTTCTCCTGGATAGACACCTTCTCGCCCAAGTTCACCCAGCGGTTATACAAAGAATTATCCGAGAGATAGAAAAACCAGAGAAGAAAAATGGCCACGGCCGCCACGCCCCCCATAATCAAGGTGCGCTTTTCTCTTTTTTTCAGTCCCATAAAATTTTTACTCCGTAAATATTTTAATATGATTAATACGTCGCCGTCTCGGGCGACGCTTCCGGCTGTCGCCCCATCGGCATCAACCGGGATTCCCGCCGGCGCGGTTAACCGCCGGGCCGGCTTTATCCGGGGAAACGAGGGGGATATAGTATTCGAACTCCACGGTCTGCAATTGGCCGTTCTTCTCCAGGGTCTTCGCCTCTTTCGATTCCCGGATCTTATCACCCTCAAAGTAATCCGATTTGGCCAGAGAATTCTTGATCAATTCCATCGAACGATAGTTTCCGGTCCTTCCTCTGAAAAGCACCCGTTTGTCATCGATGTCCATAATCACCACCTGGACCTTGATGTTTTCGGGGATGATCGCGCTGATCTCTCTGAGCACATCGAGCGAAGAGACGGATACCAGGTCGTTATACACTTTCAGTTTTTGACCGGCCGTCTCCACCCCTTCTTGCATCGCCTTCAGTTCTTCCCCGGGAGGAGGAACGGGAGCGTCCGGGAAGTTGCGGCGGACGATCATCCGGATCCGCCGGGCCAGGACTTCCGAAGCTTTCTCTTCCAGCCGAATTTTCCAGAACAAGCCCAGGGCCAGCATGATGATCAAAACCGCCCCCAGGCCGGCGGTAATGAAAAGCCGGCGACGGATCTTTTTCCAGGAGCCCTCGAATGTAAACTCCTCCCGGCGAAAATCAACCCGGGCCGGAGGGGGGGTAATTTCACTCAGGGCCAACCCCAAGGCTCCACAGGCGGTCGGCGGACGGTTTGGAAACTTTCGGGAAACGACTTCGGAAAACGGCTTTAGCTCCAGAAGGGAAAGATCGAGCCGGCGGGACAGGTAATCGGCGAATCCGGCTTGCTGCCCTCCTCCCCCGCAGAGAATGAGGTGCCGCGGCATCCGGCCGCCCGTGGCCGCGGACGCGGAGCTGATCGTCCGCAGCAGTTCCGTTTCCAGACGGCTGTAGGCGGCGGCGCCTGCTTTCGCGAGCCGGTCATCGCCGCCCGGGAGAGCAGAGGCGGTAATTTTCATCGCCTCCGCTTCGGTGAAACCGCATCCCATCTCCTGCATGATCAGGGATGTCACCGTATCCCCACCCCAGGAAAAACTCCTCAGTGAAACCACCGATCCCCCGGCAAAAAAGGCCACACCGGTATGAACAGCCCCGATCTCCAGGAGCATCGTCACTTCGTCGGGAGGGAGGTGCGATGAACAGGTACAGGCCCGGCAGAATCCAAGCAGATCTACGTTCACCTTCGTCGGATCGATGCCGACGGCGGCCAACATCCGGAGATGGTCCTCCAAGACCGTCTTCTTGGCCGCCATCATGATCACCCGGGTCTTTTCTCCTTCCAGTTCCTCAACCGGCCAGAAGTCAATGACAACCTGCTCCAGGGGAAAGGGGACATGGAGTTCCGCCTCCGCGGCAATCACCTGCCGTATCTGGGAGATCTTGCTGAACGGCAGCTCCAGGCTCCGCACGAATATCTGATGAATCGGCAGGGCGGTGGAGATGATTTCCTCCTTGAACTTCTTGCCCCGGACCTGTGACCGGAGAACATCCAACACAATCTCGGGGGAGGCCCCGCCCGGACAATCCCGGGGGATGGCGTGTTCACGGAGGTCGGTCAGCCGAGCTTTTTTTCCCCATTTCTTCAGGGCGACGATCCGGATACCCGTGGTCCCGATATCGATCGCGCGGCAGCTGGGGGCCGAACCCGACCCGTTCTGTAGAAATTTAAGCTTTTTCATAATTGTTACGCTATATCCCCCGCCTGTTCCACCCCAGTTGGTCAATTCCTCGTTGCTCTGCGGATAATGCAAGGAGTGTTGGAGTGTTGGAAGGTCGGACCATCACTCCAATCTACTCCATTACTCCATTACATCATTACCCCGTGTCACTGACTTTGATCCCCTTTAAGCACTTCTTGTCCTGCATGACACCATTATTACCGGCCGTCGTAACGCCAGTAGCAGATCACAATCCGGTTTTTTAAACGCTGGACAACCGCACTGATCCGGGCGGTCGTCTCCCCAACCCTCCCCTCGGAAAGAATATCGAAATACTCGCTGCTGACTTTAAAGCGCTCGAGAAATTTATCCTTGATCTTCTCGCTCAGGTACTCATCGTCGTTCACCGACTCGACGGCCTCGAAAGGAAGTTCCTCTCTGGCGGCGATGATATCGTCAGCCAGATCCATCTGGTCGTCATCCTCGTCCTGGAGCATGATCTCCAGCACCTCTTTGGAGGCGGTGTTGATGTTAACCTTTCCATCCCCATAAACGGTCAGACAAGCCTTGAGTCCCCGGAAAGGTTTCACCGCCCAGGGATTGATCAACTCCAGCTCTTCCTCATCTTTCGGCACTTTTATTTTTTCCCGGCGTGGCGATCCCAGCAGCATCACCCGGCTCATGTCCTTGAGCAGGGCCAGTTCTCCGAAGGTCTCCAGGGGACCGCTGCGCTCAATGGCATCCCCCCCTCCGGCCGTGTCGTCCTCTATCCAGTCGACAAGGGCTTC
Source organism: uncultured bacterium (assembly GCA_963822585.1). Classification (GTDB taxonomy): domain Bacteria; phylum Auribacterota; class Erginobacteria; order Erginobacterales; family Erginobacteraceae; genus CAWGIE01. Next base: position 36,397 of record CAWGIE010000035.1, on the reverse strand, counting down.
CATGGTTCCTTTCGGGGTGTCAAAGAGGGAGCGGGCAAAGGGATCGATCCCATCCGCTTCATCGGCCTCGGCCCGAATTTTTTCTAAAAGAAGCGTGAGCGCCAGGTACTCGGGAGATTCATCATCTACCTTGATTTCGTCCTTCTCTTCATCGCGACTCTCATCCGCCGGCTTTTCCTCTTTATTCTTTATTTCGTCTTCTTTCTTTTTTTCCTCGTCTTTTTTCTCTGCGTCTTTTTTCTTCTCCTCGTCGGATTTTCCCTTCTCCGCTTCCTCCTCCTGATCTATACCCGCGGCTTTCGCCCGGGCCGCGGCAATTTCTTCCACCGCGTCTTTAAGAATGAGATTCAGGTTGAATTTCCGTTCCTCGTCTATAATCCGGAAGTAATACGTTCCCGAACCGAGGGACTCCGGTTTCTGGGGGACCGCCCAGGCCTCGTCAAGACTGTCGACACCTGATTCCTCATCTTCGCTGGAAACATTTTTCTGCACCCCGGCCGCTGTTTCAGCGGCCTGCTCTTGCTTCAGCTCTTCCAACTTATCTTCCTCCAGCAGATAGATGGCCCGGCCGATACCCGCCTGGGCCAGGTAGAATGCCTCCAGATTGTCCCGGGCGCCCGCGGCCATCTTCACATCGAGAGCGCTCAGATAATTATACTCCATGACCAGGACCCCCAACAGGGCGATCACCAGCACAACCGTCAGGAGAACCACGCCCGTCTGGCGGTCGGTTTTCGGTCGACCTTGTTGATTGCTGTACATGATAATACCGGTAATCAGTAATCAGTAATCGGTAATCGGTAATCAGTGATCAGTATTCGGACTTCGCCTACCCGCCAAGCCCGAAGGGCGACGGCGGCTCATTCGTCATTCGTCATTCGGATTTCGTCATTCCACTGCTGCCTCTTCCTCCTTTTTCATCCGGGGGGTCATGGGCAGAAAGGCGATCGTGCTGAAGCGGGCCGGTTCTTTCTCTTCCGCGGTTCCGATCGAGATCGTGATCCGCACCCCGTAGGGGAGAGCCGGCGTCTCCTCATCTTCCACGACCGCCTGGGGTTCGCCGCCCCAGGCTTCCACCCATTCCGTTCCGTCATAATATTTGAAATCCAGCGAGCGAACGTTCTCCGCCAGGACAACCTCTTCCCCTTCTTTGAACGGTTCCTCCAGATTAAAATACGGGGCCGTCTTCATGTAGAGAAGGCCGTCCTCATCCCCCCGGCCCAGGTAATAGGTCGTCTCATAGGTGTCGTACCCGGTCTCCACCTCGCCTCCACTGATACAGGTTGTCGTCACCATGCTCAGCGTATCGTTCTCCAAACCCGCGTACCACTCGTCAACCCCCAGAAACATCTTTCCCCTTTCAGCGAAGAGCGGCTGATAGGCCCCGCTGATCTCCTTCGCCATCGTATCCAGGACAATCCGGGCGGTCTGATAAGTATCGGACACCCGGCTGTAGTTCATCGTCGTCTTGACCACCATATGGTACGCTCCATACACGGTGGCGAGAATCACCGCCCCCAGAGTGACCGCGATCAGGATCTCGATAATGGTGAACCCCCTCTCCCTCTTCAGCGATACGAACCGGGTTGACTGCCTGACGAACACCGCGGTTACTCCTCACCAGTCGCTTCTTCTTCCGGGGGTTCGAAATAAAGGCTCGGGATATCGGTCACGACCTTTACACCCGCGCGCTTATCTTCCTTGGCCGCGGCTACAAACTTCGGAACAACGCCGATGTCCGCCTGGATCAGCAGCAGCGGCTCGACCTCCTCCACCGCTTCTTCAACCGTTAGATACGCCGGTGTCTCATTGTTCTCGTCGGCCAACAAAGCGGCCGGATCGGAAGTGTCTTCATTCTCCAGGGCGTCAAAGCCAAGCGTCTCCAGCATGGCCATCCGGCTCCGGGCCAAAAGAACGGACTGGGTCATCTCCCGAGACCGGCGAAGATTGCCGACCGTGGAGCCATGCACCACCAGCAGGGGGACCACCCCCACGGCCATCACGGCGACCGCGATCATCACTTCGAGAAGGGTGAACCCATCGCTTCCATCCGATCGAGAAGGCCGTTTCCGGAAAGGGTTGCCGGCCCATCGGAATTTGTTTGTTCGCGGGCTGCGTTCTCTCACTGCTCGATGATGACCTCCGATCTCCCGGTGAAAGGTTTGACCTTGATCTCAGCCCGGTCGCCCTGAACGGTTTCCAGGAAAATCTCCGCTCCATTGGAGTTCCCCCGCGGATAAAACCTGATGACGGGTTTGAACCGGTCGACGACCCGGGTGCCGAGTTCCAGTCGTTTTATGCTGATGCCTTCGGGCATTTTCCACTTTCTGATCGCGGCCTCCTCATCGCGCCCGCCGAAATCATTGCTCTCTTCATCCGGACGGCCGATCCAGTATTCCTGTTTTTCGCGGTCGATATAAAAAGTCTGGGAACGACCCTCGATGATCGCCCGGGAACGGGTATAGTCAAGAGTGCCGGCCAGCTCCCGGCAGAACCCCTTCAGCCGGCGCCCCGAAAACAAACCCGCCAGCTTCGGGGACATAATCATAAAAACCACGCCGATCAGGATCAGGACCACGGAGAGTTCGATCAGCGTGAACCCGCCCCGGGAGACGGTTGACGGTTGTCGGTTGACAGTTGACGGGCACCTTTCGGCATTCGGCATTCGGGATTCGGGTTTCGTCATTCGGGTTTCGTCATTCATCTATGTCCGACGTTCATTCTTTATGATGCCGGGAAGTTGATCCCGCGGCAGCGCCCCTTTGTTCGACGTTGAGCGTTCGACGTTCGACGTTCGTTTTTACTATTGTTGTCCTTCCTCACCCGCTGCGTTCCAATTCGTTACGTCTTCGTTGTCGCCGGTGCCTCCCGCCGCCCCGTCTTTTCCGAAAGATGCCAGGTCGAATTCCTGGTTATGCTGACTGGTGGGATTATAATAATAGGGATTTTTCCAGGGATCCCTCGGCTCCCGCGGCAAATATTTGGGGACCAGTTCCGAGAGCGAACTGGGGTAGGAATAGTTGTCGGCGAAATACATCCCCAGAGATACCTCGATCTGCCTGATCTCCGCCTGGGCGGCGCCGCGCTGACCTTTCCCGATCTGCTGGAAGAACTTGGGCACGATAATGGCGGCCAGGAACCCGATAATCGCGATCACCACCATGAGCTCAACCAGTGTGAAACCGTGACACCGCGGAAATATTGTTTCCTTTCTTGTTTATCATTTTCTACCTCCTCGTATGAAAGTGCCTAAAGTGCCTAAAGTTAAGGGATTAATACGTTGTCACTTTTTTGCCAGCTTTATTTTTTAGCGATTTTTAAGAATCGCGAATCAATAATTTCCAGCGTTAGGCACTCTTTTAACTTTAGGCACTTCAAACTTCAAACTTTAGGCACTTTTCTAACCGATCGCCTGGCTCATCTGGAAAATGGGCAGAAGTATCGAAAGAACGATATAGCCGACTACCACTCCCATGACCACGATCATGATCGGCTCCAGAAGAGATGTCATCGCACCGACGGTCGTCTCCACCTCATCTTCATAAGACTGGGCGATTTTCTCCAGCATCGGCTCCAGGGCGCCGCTGGTTTCTCCAACCGAAATCATATGCACCACGATTGGCGGGAAGACACGGCTTTTCCGGAAAGGGCCGGCGATGGACTGACCGGCTCTGATGGACTCGATCGCCTTGTCGATGGAACCGGCGATGGAAGTATTGTTGACGATGTTCCTGACGATCCCCAGGGATTCGATCAGAGGGGCGCCGCTGGAAAGCAGGGTGGCCAGGGTCCGGGTAAATCTGACGACGGCGATCTTCCGGATCAGCGGTCCGAAGAGAGGGAGCCGGAGCTTGAGCCGGTCGATAAAGGACCTTCCCCGCGGGCCCTTTTTCCAGAAAGTGAAGATAAAGTACAGTCCGCCGGCGATGAAGACAAGCGCCCACCAGTATCCTCTCATGAAGTCGCTGATATCGAGGAGAACGACCGTGGGCAGGGGGAGCGCCTGCTGGGTTTCGGAAAAAATGCTGGTGATGGTGGGGACTACCTTGACCAGGAGAAAAATGATTACCCCGACCCCGATGCAGGCGACCAGGATCGGGTACACCATGACCGACCGGATGTGATTGCGCATCTTCACGTTCTTCTCCGTCAGATCGGCCAGACGTTCAAGGACGATCTCGAGGGCGCCGGCCGCTTCCCCGGCCTGGATCATGTTGGTATACAAGGGCGGGAAGATCCGGGGGAACCGCCGGAGCGCGGCGGCAAAGGTAACCCCCGCGTTGACATCATCACGGACTTTGATGATCACCCTCTTCAGGGGGCTTTTCTCCAGCTGATCGATCAGCGCGTTGAGGGTCTGAACCAGCTGGAGGCCCGAGCTGAGCAGGGTCGCCGTCTGACGGGTAAAGATCGCCACATCCCCGGCTTTGACCCGGTGCAAAAGCCGGGAGATGGCCTGGTCGCTTCTCAGATCGACCTTCTCATCCGACTCCGTCACTTCGGTCGGGAAGACCCCCTGATGCCGGAGTTTAGCCCGCGCGTCAGCCGTGCTGTCGGCATCGATGATGCCGCTCACCTGCTCCCCGCGGGTGTTCAGTGCCTTGTAGTCGAAAACAGCCATTATAAATTAGCTCGCTACGCTCGCAAATTTATGTAGGATCGTCCTTCACTCCGTTCAGGACTTGCTGTAGATGTAGTAAATGTAGTATCGCCTTGCCGAAGGCAAGGCTTGCTGAACTGCAAGCGAAGCGATCCTACAATTCCTACAAAGAATGCCGCAGGCATTCTGATCCTACAAGTCCTGGAGCGAAGCGAAAGGACGATACTGCATTACTGGATTGCTCTTTTAATAATTTCTGGGTGGCTAATAATTAATTTCAATAACTATAATAAAATCAATAATGTTATACCTCGATGATGTCCTCCTGGGTGACCCGGATGACTTCCTCGATGGTCGTGATTCCCTCCTGGACCTTCAGGGCCCCGTCCATCCGCAGGGTCCGCATCCCTTTCTTCAGTGCCGCCTTCTTGATCACGCCGGTATTGGTCCTATCCAGAATCATCCGGCGAATCTTGTCGTCAACCAGGAGTACTTCGAAGATACCGCTTCTCCCCATGTAGCCCGACTGGAAACACTGATCGCATCCCGCGCCACGGAAGAGCTTCTGATCCGGGATGGAATCCATGGCCAGGCCGATCTCCCGGAGCATCTCCTCGGTAGGCCGGTAGCTTTCCCGGCAGTGGGGACAGATCGTCCTCACCAGGCGCTGGGCCATAATGCCCTCCACCGAGGAAGAGACCAGGTAGGGTTCCACACCCATGTCGATCAGCCGGGTTATCGCGCCGGCGGCGTCGTTGGTATGAAGAGTAGAGAAAACCAGGTGCCCGGTCAGGCTTGCCTGAATGGCGATCTCGGCGGTCTCATGGTCCCGCATTTCCCCGATCAGAACAACGTCGGGGTCCTGACGCAGAATCGAGCGCAGGCCACTGGCGAAAGTAAGACCGATCTTGGGATTAACCTGGATCTGACCGATGCCGGGAATCTGGTATTCGACCGGATCCTCAACGGTAATGATGTTCTGCTCCATCGAGTTCACGGTACTGAGGGCGGCGTAAAGGGTGGTGGTCTTCCCGGAACCGGTGGGACCGGTGACCAGGATAATGCCGTGGGAAAGCTTGATCAGCCGGGCGAAGATCGCCAGCCGGTCATCGCTCATCCCCAGGTCGTGGAGGCTGTACAGCTGGGCCGAGCGATCCAGGAGCCGCAGCACGATCCTCTCCCCGAATGAAATCGGTATCAAAGAAACCCGGAGATCGATCTCCCGATCCGTGATCCGGATCTTAATCCGGCCGTCCTGGGGGAGGCGTTTCTCGGCGATATTCAGGTTGGCCATGATCTTCACCCGGGAAGTGATGGCGGACTGGTACTGCTTGGGGGGCGACAGCGCTTCATAGAGAATGCCGTCAATCCGGTACCGTACCCGGAGTTCCTTCTCGAAAGGCTCGATATGGATATCACTGGCCCGGGCTTTGACGGCCTCGAACAGGATCAGGTTTACCAGTTTGATCACCGGAGCCTTGGTGGCGATGTCCAAAAGGTCCTCGGCGTGATCGGTCAGGGTCACCAGTTCGGGTCCCTCTCCCTCCTCTTCCATGCCTTCCAGCATCGCCTCGGCCGCTCCCTCGGCATGGCCGTAGGAGCGGTTGGCGATCCGGATAATTTCATCGGGCGCGCAGACAACGGGTCGGACTTCTTTTTCCAGCAGAAGACGGAGATCGTCCAGGGGCTGCACTTCCAGGGGATTGGCCATGGCGACGGTGATCACGCCGTTCTTTTCAGTGAGGGGGATAAGTTGGTGAGCGAGAAGAAAAGTGAGCGGGACCTTGGCAACGATCTCCTTGTCAACCATCCCTTCCGAGAGCGAGTCGAGATAGGGCAGGTTGAGCTGCCGGCTCAACGCCCGCCGGTACTGTTCCTGATTGATGGCGCCCATATCGAGGAGAATATCGCCCATGAGACGACCCTGGTCACGGTCAGACTGCCGTTCCCGGGCTTTATCGACGGTCTTCTGATCCACGACGCCATCGGCGAGCAGGATTGATTCTATCGACTGGTTTGTCATTACACCCTCTGGTTCCAGGTCATGAGGTACTTATTAGACCTTAACTCGAAAAGCTCGTAAGTTCTCAAATCCTAATATCTAAATCCTAAATAATATCAAATGACCCAAACTGAAAAATCCCAAACAAATAGGGCTAAAAAGTCTCTATTTGGAACATTCGGTCATTTTGATTTTGGATTTATTTAGGATTTCGATATTAGGATTTAGGATTTCCCACATGAAGCCCGGCGGTGGACGTTGGATGCTGAGCGTTGAACGTTCAACGTTTATATTTTTAGTTATGGTATCGCCCGGTCCCCTTCGTATTTCCTTCGTCCTCTTTTTCCCGGCCGAAGGAGACCTTGGGAAGGCTGTCCAGGAAAGAACGGCGCGGCGGCGCCGGTCCCGTTGTTTTCTCCGGGGCGACCTGCGAGCCCTCTTCTGAGGCGGCGGCCGGCGGCTCTTCCGCCGGCGGAGGAAGATGAGACTCTTCATATTCCTTCATCTTCTCGATCTGGGAAATATAGCGGGCCTTCAGATCCTGGTAGGTAACCGCTTCTTTCTTCCGTAATTCATACTCCCGCTGGGAAATCTCATCCTCCTGGGATTTCATCAGGGCGTTGACTTCCGGGGAGTTATGGCGTTTCAGGTTGGTCAGGTCGGCAATCTGCTGGGTGGTCCGAACCACCCGGGGAGTTATGAAGATCAGGAGGTTGATCTTCTCCTTCTTGGTGGAGTTGGACCGGAAGAGGTTGCCGAGAAGGGGGATATCCCCGAGAATCGGGATTTTGTCTTCGCCCTGGGCATAGTCATCCCTGATCAGCCCCCCGATCACAATCGTGTGGTTGTCCTTCACCACCACCATGGTCTCGGTCTCCCGATCGAACGTCTTCGGGGTGAGTTGGACACCCGAAACCTCCGTGCCGCCTACCAAACTCGATATCTTCTGGTGAATCTCCATCCGGACCATCTGGGACTTGCTGATGTGGGGGGTGATGGTCAGCTCGATCCCGACGTCCTTGTACTCGATATTCTGCAGGTAGTTGTCGTTGTTCGTGTTCGTTTCCAGCTTGGTGACGTAGGGGATGTTCTGGACAACCTTGATCTTCGCCTCTTCATTGTCCATTGTCAGGACCTGCGGCGTGGCGAGGACGTTGATGTCTTCGTTGGTCTGGAGAGCGTGCAGCATAACGGCAAAGTCGGGCAGGCTGGTCCCGGAGCCGGCCATCTTCTGGACAAAGCCCAGCGATATCCCGTTCACGCCCGGGGACGATCTCCCTTCACCGGCGGAAGCCCAGCTGGCCAGGCTGCCGGTGAAGACCGACTGAGCAAAACCCTCGGCGTTGCTCCGGCCGGCCTTCATCGCCGAGACGTCCGGGAAACCTTGCCCGTTATTATCCATGTCGATCCATTCCACCCCCAGCTCGAAGGTCTTGTCGTAGTTAATCTCGGCAATGAGGACCTCAACCAGAACCTGGTCGCGGACAACGTCGAGCTTCTGGATAATTTTGACCACGTCTCCGTACGATTCCTGGGTGGCATCGATGATCAGGGCGTTGGTCCCCTTGTCCTCGCTGATCAGAACCGGCTCGTCCCCCCCCTGGGGCTTTCTCTTGGAGACAATGTTGTTGAGGACCTTGGCCATGTCCTCGGCGTTGGAGTTCTTGAGAAAGTAGACGTGGATATTGGTGCGTTCGGTCTCGATGTCCAGACGCTTGATCAGATCCAGAACGCGACGGGTATCGTCGTCATTGGCCAGGATAATCAATGAATTGGTCCGGTCGTCAGGGATGATCTTCAAGTTCTTCTCGCTTGACTGGAGCTGGTCGCGCTGACGCCGCCGGGGGGTCGGCGGCGCGCCGGGGACCTCACCCGCCTCCTCGATGACCTGGGAGAGCTCGGAGGCCAGCGTTTCCGCGGCGGCATAGCGGATAGGAACAACCGTGATCTTGGTCTCGTAGCCGGGGATATCAAGCTCTTTAATAATCTGGACCAGCCGGTGGATATTCGAGGAGATATCGGTCACGATCAGGGTATTGTTGGTCGGGTAGGCGATGACGCTGGAGTCTTTCGAGAAAAGCTGGCCGAGGGCGGTCCGGATCTTCTCGACTGAGGCGTACTGAAGGGGGATGAGCTGGGTTACAATCGTGTCTTCGGGAACGATCTGCTCCAGGTTGTCCCCCACCGACAGGGCGATGTTTCTCTGGCTCGCGTCCTTCTTGCTGGCGATCTTGATGACCTTTCCGGAGGGAACGGTGACAAAACCCCGGACCTCCAGTATCGACTCGAAAACCTTGTACACTTCGTCCAGGGGTATCTTGGTGGGGGAGATAACGGTGACGGGACCGCGGACGTTCTGGTCGATGATAAAGTTCTTCCCGGTCAGATCGCTGATATACTTGATCACCACCCGGATGTCGACATTCTCAAAATCCATGCTGACCATCCCTTCGTCCTCGTCATAGTCCACTGTTTGCGAACGGGAAACCCCGGGAGGAATCGAGAGACCGAGGAGAAATCCCAGGAAGAGTACGGGTATCCATTTTCCGGAACGTTTCATCATAAATTAGCTCACTCCATCAGAACGTAGCCCTCGCTTTGCTTGGGCGACTAAATAAAACTACGAATTACGCGAATTACACGAATTGACTTTAAAATATCCCTGTACTGTCGGATTAATGCTTGCACATTTTTATTTCCCCGAAGGGGAAATAAGACATTATTCCAGCTCCAGCAGCTCGGTCTGAATCAGGTACTCCAGCTGAATAAGTTCCCCTGAACGCTGTATCTCGACGATCACCGACTTGGCATCCTGGACCTCCTGGAGAAGCTCCAGCGCTTTCTGCCTGCTGGTGATCATCTTCTCGTTGACCGTGCGAATGATATCCCCCTGTTTTATCCCCAGGTAGATCGCGAGATGGCGGGGGGGCAGGACAAGAATCTCATACCCCTCCGCGTCCCCCCGGCGCGGCTTCCCCGGCGGATAATACGTCCGGCAGCCGACATTGGCCAGCGCCTTCATGATCTCCGCCTGAACTTCATTGATCTTGATCTGTATTTTTTCGACGCCGATATATTTCCAGAGTCCCTTACTGCTCACCAGCCATTTGTTATTCTCTATCAGTTTCCAAAGTCCTTGCTTGCTGATCAGCCATTGATTCTTCCCCAAAGGGCGAAGCACCCGGCTGAGCGGGATCGCTCCCTTTTCAACTTTGATACTGTCCTGAAAAGCGGAGATAGTGAAGACGTTTCCCATGTGCTCCAGGACCACCTGATTCCGCTGAATCTCCAGAACCGTCGCCCCGGCCACCACGTCGCCCACGCGGGAGAGATGTTGCTCCTTATTCGCAACCTCTTCGATGATGGCCGTGCTCTTAGCGGGGTCGCGCCGGATCGATGTCCCGAGCAGCTTCAAATTCGGCGGAGGAACCGCCGGGGGAGGTGGAGTCGGCGGCGGCCCCTCGACCGGAGCAAGGAACTTCGCCTCCCAGAGATCGCGGTTGACGACGATTTCATAGTACGATCTCCCGGGCGGAGTGGACGCCGCGAGAGCGTTCAAGGGACCGCGGTCGGTAACAAACTCATCTTCCCCCGGCTGCGGCTGCACATACGACCAGACCAGGTACGCCCCTCCTCCTGCCAGGAGAAAGGCCAGAACCAGATTGATTAATGTTATCTGTCTCCTGGTTAACATATTAATCAGCGCCTTCGGGGCAAATAATGACGAAATCCGAATGAATGTCTAATGCTCTACTGTCAAAATGATCTTATTCCCGCTTGCCACCGGCGCGGCCAGACTTATCATTCGGACTTCGTCATTCATTCGTCATTCTTCATTCGGATTTCATCATTCGTATCATTTTTTAGTTACATTATTGAACTTCCGAAACGGACTTGTAGCCGTCGATCTCCCCCATCAACGCGGAGGGCTCCACCCCCGGCGGGAGCCGGACCGTTTCCGTCTCCCGACCCCGGCCGGACTGTAACATCCGCCAGAAAGCATCGTGGAGCCTGGCGACGACGGGACGAGCCGTGGCGGGAAGATCCGGGTTCTCCAGAAGATAGTTCGAGCGGCCCTGGATATCCCGGGAAATAATATCCACCATAACCGACCCCCAGGTATTATAGTAGCCATCCCGGATACCGCCAAGAATATTTCTTGTCTTTTCCAGGTAGTCGTCCAGCGTCATCAGCAGATCGGGCGGCGGCATTTCCCCGCGATAAAAGATCCCGGCCTCCCGTATATAAGTCCGGCCTCCCACTTCCGGGGACGGATGAAACCTGTAAAAGATGAGAAACAGACCGGCGACCAGGATAACCACGGCGGCGGTGGCGAAAAGAGCCGTCTGCCGGAAAGTAAGCGGACGTCTCAAGAACCGGATTAACGCCGGCCGGAGCGACACCTGCCGGAGCACATTTTCCGAAAGGGCGGGAGAAAATCGCACTTGTTTTAACCTTCCCAGATCTTCCCAGGCTTTCCCGGCCTCTTCATGGATCTTCCGGCAGTCCGGGCAGTCGCGAAGATGGGATTGAAGTGCCTCTTCCGCCTTCGGCGGAAGGGGCTCCCCCAGCACGCTGTCGAAGAGATAGCCTTGGAATTCGTCACATGTTTTCATACAAGTTAGCTCAGTTCGTTCGCAACTTGGGGGAAGAAGGTTGCGGTTGCGCGGCGCGAATCGGTTGCGTGGAACGGGTGCGTGGCGGCGGACGCAACCACACCCCGTTCAACGTTTCGAGCCGCGCAACCGTTCAACGATAGCCGTTTTTTAAATTTATTATAATTCCGTAGCAGTAAATGAATTCTCTCTATTATGTTCTCTCCGGCAGCCTCTTCCTTAAATACTCCAGCGCGTAGTGCAGGCGGGAACGGACGGTGCCGGAGGGGATGCCCATGATTTGGGCGATTTCAGTATATTTTAACCCGTTCAGCCTGCTCAGAATAACTACCTGTCGGTGCCCCTCGGAAAGCCCTTCCAGCTCCCGGCGCAAAATTTCTTCCAGCTCCCGTCCGCCCGCGTCCTCCCGGGGATCGGGTCCCCGGCCGGGGAGCATGTCCATTAGCCGGCCGGATGACGGCCCCTCCCGATCCGACATCTCCATCTCCAGCGGAACCACCGGCCGACGGCGTTCCTTGCGGAGCGCGTCCCGGCAGAGGTTCATGGCGATGGTATAAAGCCAGGTTTTAAATTTACAGCCACTCCGGAAACGCCTGGCCTCCCGGTAAACCCGGATAAAAGTCTCCTGGAATATGTCCTCCGCCAAGTGATAATCCCTGACCACGGAATAAATAAATACCATCAGCGGATTCTGATACCTGGTCAATAGGTCTTCCAGGGCAGCGACATCCTTCCCCTTGCATAACTCGATCAATTGCTCATCTGTTTGAGCCATTATGTATATCCTAATACGCCTGGCAATGCGGTTAAGTTCAGAAAAATTTAGGTTGCATCCTATCACGAAGGCCGCGAAGAACACGAAGAAAAAGAGGAGTATTCTTTCCCCAGGGGAGGGGACACTCTCTCCCCTTCTTTCCTATTCTGAAGGGGGCTATCATCAGCCCGCGGAGTGACCGGTATGAGCACAGCCTCCGGAAGCGGGGAGAGGGAACCGGTTAGACATTATCGGGGGATGAGATACTCCGAACCGTTTTTGGAAGCCGGGGGGGCTGTTTATTCCGCCGCGGTAAAAATAACCAACTCAGTGTAGTAACCATCCCGGTTCAGATCGAGGGCCGCCATTCTCGCGGGGAGAACCCCGGCGGTTAAGGACGGCAGGCGAGCGGAGGTGAGATAGGTGAGGTCGGAGACGGGGCCGCCGGGGGGGCCGACCAGCCGAAAAGCGTGCAGCCAGTATTCACCGGCGGGTGTCAATTCCAGCAAGACCGGATCACGTTCCTCTCCATCTCCGTCCGCGTCCAGAACCGCCAAGCCAAGGAGCCGGGATCCTTCCTGGAGGCCGGGAACAGCGATCTCGATCCCGGGGTCGGTCGCGTCGATCATCTCGCCCGGACCGGGAACGTCATGGAGAAAGAGAGCAAATCCCTCCGGCTGGGCCCGGAGAAGCAGCAGTTCGTCCCGGACCCGGTCGCCGTCCGCGTCCAGAGAAGCCATGCCGATCAGGTTATTGGCCGGGGGGGCGGCCAGGGCCAGCATCGCGATCGGTTCCGGGGCCGGGGCGACGGCCGGGTCCAGGTTAAAAAAGTAGATCCGTTCACCGCCGTCCCGCCGGATCAGGACCGCGGCCTCCCCGCTGATGCCGTCCCGGTCGATATCAACCCCGGAGAGGGCGGTGATCTCACCCGCCGGGGAAATTTCCTCCGGCAGGGAAAGACGGCGCAGAGCCCCCGTTTCCTCATCCGGGATCTCCCATCCCCCAATCGCCTTTGCGCCGTTATCGTCACGAGAGGAGGCAAGTATCTCCGAGCGGAACCCGTCCTCATCGAAATCCGCCGATCCCAGAGCGGTAACCCAGCGGCCCGGTCCGGGATCCAAACCCGGGGAGGGGGGAAGGATGGGTGGCTCTCCCGGGAAATCCCGGGGGTAGAAAAGAACGGGCAGATCGTAGCGGCTCACCTTCCGCTCCCGGGGGGGATAAAGAAAGGAGAGAGCCTCGATATCGTCCCTGCTTACGGCCCGGCGGACCGCTCCCGGGGGACCGATGGTCTCATGCATGACGGCGCCGGGGTTGAAGGAATGACCGACCCCTAAGAAATGGCCGATCTCATGCAGCGCCGTATCCAGGATCCCGGGGGAGGCAGGAGAAGACCAATCGAAGTCCCGGCCGTTGAATTCGATATCGACTTCCTCGATGCCGCTTCCGTCTTCGGAAGGCCAGGTGGTGGAGATAGCAGCGATATCGGGCCCATACGCCCAGCCTTCCGTAACCCAGAGTATCGTGTTCTTCCCGTCCCGGACTGCCTCCCCGTTTTCAAGATTGCCTCCGTAAATGAAGGCGAGCTCCCCCCGGGAATTTTCCTCCCAGGATTGAAAAGCACCGGCTATATCTTTCACCAGTCCGGAAGGAAGGCCTGCCTCGTCAGAACCGATCGTGTAGAAGATGGTGGTACGGCTGGACGGCCAGGCGAGAGGAATTCCCTCCTCCGTGGTCTTGACCGTGAATGGCAAGGCCCCGGAGGGGATAAAAGAGACGATCAAGAATAATAGCAAGGCCGCGTTTTTCACAATGCCGGCGTCTCCACGCGATTTATCTCTGGAATCCCGATCGGAAAAACTAGGGGCGATAATCGGGTTGGTATTTAAATTGCCAATTTAAATTAACACACAATCTCCTGACCGGCAATATAGAACTTAGCCCTCGCTTCGCTCGGGCGACTAAAAAAACTACGAATTTCGCGAATTTTTACCCCGAGGTGCTGAAGGCACTTTTCGGGGACACGAATTTACTTTAAAATATCCCTGCAATGTCTATTCAATGCTTGCACATTCTTATTTTTCCGGAGGAAAAATAAGATTATTGTGCGTCAGAGGCGCACCCCGATGGTTATCGGGGAAATTCCGAAGCAGCAAATTAGCGCCTTCGGCGCTACTACTGACGGAATCCGACCCGAAAAATGATCTCCGATCATCTCGGGTCGGATTTCGTCATTACATGTTGTTTTTCCTGATTTATAAAAATTCATAAGCTGTAAGTTAACGCTCCGCCTTAACCCGATCTATTCATAAATCGGGTTAGTTTTGAACAACGCCAAAGTAAAAGTGTATAGCAACAAAATACGGTTCCGATCATATCATATTCTTTGGCAATCACTTATTGACAAACGTTTGTTATAGATCGCACTATTGCCGGTAGACATAATCGTTGGCCTATCGGCTAAGACAGAACAGTCTGCTGTTGCCGTATTAGTATGTTTGCTATCCGTAATATATTGAACGGCAACTAGTAACCTGGATTATTCATGAAAATTTTAAATTTTCATGAATAATCCAGGTTAACGGACAACCGTGGCTTTGATGATCTTCTGCTCTTGCGTCGGCCGGTTGCCGGGGCCGGTCGGAACCTTCTCCATCTTCTGAACCACTTCGTAACCCTCAACCACTTCTCCGAAGATGGTATGATGGCCGTTCAGCCAGGGGGTGGGGGCGACCGTGATGAAGAACTGGGAACCGTTCGTATTCGGCCCGGCGTTGGCCATCGCCAGCAGGCCCGGTTTGTCGAAGCTCAATCCGGAGCTGACCTCATCCGGGAAAGGCTTTCCCCAGAGAGAGGAGCCTCCGCGCCCGGTGCCGGTCGGATCGCCGCCCTGGATCATGAAACCGGGGATCACCCGGTGAAAGATGACCCCGTTATAATACCCCTTTTCGACCAAGCCGATGAAATTCTCCACCGTCCGGGGGGCTTTTCCCGGATAAAGCAGAAGCTCGATCCTCCCCTGCGTGGTCTCCAGTATAACCCGCGGGGGAGCAGGGTCGGTTTTCTGCTCCGCCGGGGGGACAGCCGCTTGCTCTAATGCCCGGGCTACGGCTTCGCTGATCATGCCGCAGCTGACCGTTGCCCCGGTGACGGCGTCCACCCGGGGGGACTGCTTCTCGATAATCTTCTCTTTCATGCCTGTCTTTACCTTTTCCGGGTACCAGTCCGGCAATCCTTTAAATTGCAGATCCGTGATCTTTCCTCCCTCGATGATCACCTCCACCTGAACCTTCCCGAACTGACCTTCGGAAGAGGTCCCTTCATAAACCCCTTCCTGATAGCCCGGTTCCCCGGCAAAGACCAGCGCCGGAATTACCAGGCACGCCACCAGAGCATAGCCCAGACACACTTTGATCTTTCTCATATTAAACCCCTTTGAACTTAGCCCTCGGCTTCGCCGCGGGCAACAGGAATGTTGGAGTGGTGGAGTGTTGAGAGCCCGGCGCGCGGCCCCCCAGTCGTCCATTACTCCAGCACTCCATTACTCCCTGTTTCACACTATTTTTCATATCGTGAAACAATAAAATATATCATGATGTACCTATACATCTACTTTACACGAAATATCCTTACCATCACCTGCTGGCGCTGATCGATTTTCTCATAAATCGGAGTAAAATACTCCAGCTTATTCGGCTCATAAAGAAGACGGAAGAGCAGTGTCCGGCGCATCGCCGAAAACCGGCGGATGTGAGTCGGCTGGGGTCCGATGATGGTATTGCCCCGCATGGTAAAAGAGTCATTCTCCCGGTTAACTCCGGTGATGCCGAAATACCGGCTGCTGACGTGAACGTACTCCACCCCCCGATCGTGCAACGCCCGGGCCGCGGACACTTCATCCTCCCAGTAAAGACGGGTCAGCGAAAGATCTATCCGTTCCGGCGTGGTAACCGGCTCCAGATGGGTGACCGCGCCGATGAAGTAGCCCTGATTCCAGGCCGCGAAGATCTTCTCCTTGGGCCGGGAATGTTCGTTCAGCCATCGGTAGGCTACATACTCCATCTCTTCGCTGCTGGTCTGAGCGGCCACGAACACCCAGCTCCCCTGAAGAAGAACGATCACGGGCAGCAGCACCCGGACCGGCCATTTCTTCCCCCCCTTCAGGAGGAAGGCCCCGATAATCGAAACAACCAGCAGCCCGGTGAAGATCAGGGCACAGTAGAGTTCCAGGAGATTGACCGGACGGCCGGACAACCACCCTGCCAGTGAACGCCATAATTGTTTGAGGCCGAATGGAATACCGATATATATCCCCTCCAGCATCTTCGGCAGGGTAAAGGATAGTGATCCCATCAGAGCGGTCCCGCCCAAAAGATCCAGCAGGATAATCGTGATCACGGCGATAATCGTCACCCGGAGAGCGTTTTTGCCCCATTCGGCCAGACCGGATGCCGTTACGGCGACGACGGCCAGGTCGAGGAGCCGGGCGCCCCGGTTTACGACCAGGGAGAGAGCCAGGCTGAAAAGAAACAGCGTCAAAAGAAAAAAATGCCTTTTCCGGCAGGCCAACCAGAGCCCCCAGGGCAGAAAAAAAATACAGAGGGTGTAACGATTCCAGAAAGCGTCCGGGGGGAGCGGCTGCAAATCGCCGACCCGGATCCTGATCTGAGCCAGCAGGTCGATCCCCCGGAACTTCATGGCCAGGGGGGCGAACCATTCCAGCAGATGGGGCTTCATGATCAGGTAGAGGCCGTAATTGATAAGGACGAGGCCCAGAAGATACAGCCCGGAAATCCAGAGTGCCGATTTTTTCCCCGTTATCCCGTCCAGGAACGAGCAGAGGGCTGCGATGAGGACGATAATCAACGCGGCCGCCATCAACGGACCGACCATCAAACCGAATAGCAGGCAGACGATCGAGGCCGCGAATGCCTTCCCCCGCTTCTCACCTCCCCGCAAAGCCGCCGTGGTCGCCCAGAAGAAGAGCACTACCAGGGGCGCCTGGACCAGGTCATGGGAGAAATTGACCAGCGAAAGGGTCAGCGGCGCGGGGAGAAGAGCGAAGAGGAGCCCGCCCCAGAAACCCGTGGAACGCCCGTAGCGGTGATTGAGCCAGTAGAAGATGAGGACGGCCGTCAGAGCGGAGATAAGAGCGGCTTCGAAGACCACGGCCGGGTAGAGGACCCCGCCGGGCAACAGCAGCCCGGGCAGGCGGAGAAGAAGAAAGGTGGGATCGAAGAGAGCGAGCGTGAATACCCCCCGGGCGACCCCGTAATAAAACCAGACCTCGATCAGGTGCGACGAGAACCAGCCGGAGCGGAGGAAGAAGAGCAAATCAAGAATAACCCGAAGAGACAGGGCAAGCAGAAAGATCCTCAGGGCAAGCGGACCGTTACGCTGATTCTGGGAGTCGGGCATGGGAAATCCAGTAATCGGTAACCAGTGATCAGTAATCAGTGACCGGCATGCGCCCGGCCGCCAGGGAACTGATCACCGATTACTGGTTACCGACATTGAATTATAGCCTATTCGAAAAGAGTTTCGAATAGGAAATCCTAAATCTTAATATCTAAATCCTAAATAAATTCTAAATCCAAATTTCAAATGTTCAAAACATCGTGCCATCGACGCTTTTGTTTTGAATTTATTATTTTAGTCATTAGATATTGTTTAGGATTTTGTGCTTAGATATTAGGATTTGAGAGCTTGCGAGCTTTTCGAGCAAGCTCTAATTATCCCGCTGGTCTTCCTCTCCCCGGAAAAGGTCGAGAAACCGGTCTTCAAAGAAGGGATACACTCCCCATTTATCCAGTTCTTCTTTCAGACGCGGGGCCTGGAGAGGGTCCTTCCTGACCTGGCGAAACAGTTCTTCAATCCGCCGGCGGGCGGCATCCGTCAGCGGGCGGGGCTCTCCCTCACCGTCCGCTTCTTCTTCATCCTCCTCGTTATCGGTCATGGCGCTGAAATCCATCATCTCTTCCTCGGGATGAATGAAGGTTGCCATGGTCTCCTGCGCCTTTTTCCCGATGCTGGCAATCTCCTGGTCGAATTTCTCGATATCCTCCTGGAGGGGCAGGAAATCGATCCGCAGGGAAAGAAGGGTCTGAAGAAGGCGAAGAATGGCCCCAGCCGCCCGGGGGTTTTCCAAATTAACGGTATAATAGGGAATCTCACCCAGCAGGCAGATACCGGGTATCCTGGCCTGGGCGGACGTCCCCAGAAGGAGGCCGTTCAATCCGCTGATATGTCCCATTTCCAGAAGGGAGACATCGTGTCCGGAAAGGTACTCGCTTAATTCCACGCTGCTGGTAACCCCCCAGATCCGGGGGACGTCTTTATGCTGGATGGACGCCGGGGCGGCGGCGAAGGTCCACATTCTGTAAACACTCATCTTGGTGGCGAGTCCGATAACTTCCCGGGCCATCCTGATCTGAAGATGGGTGGACGGCTGAGAGTCCCCCAAAAATAGAATCAGATCGCTTCCCGAGGAAGGGTTTCTCCAGAAATAAAAATTACTCGAGGGCAGCGCCGGGATGCTCGCCACGCTGTTTTCGACGATCACGCTGGAAGGAGAAAAATAATTGTCGGGGTTAATAAAGGCGAAGCGGTCCGCGCACAGCGCTTCTACCAGATAGGAGACCGTCTTGGAGGCCACATATCCCATACCGGGCCAGGCGGCCAGCATCTGGGGATGGTCGAGACGGGGCTGTTTCAGGTACGTGATCATTTTAAAATTTTTCCTGCGGAAAAATTTTAGTTAAAGAATCCAGACCAGGAACACGATTGCCGCCAGAAGGGCCAGCAAGATACCGATCCGGCCTTTCCATCCCAGGGTCAGGGAACTCAGGAAACCGACCGGCCGGGCGAGGCGTTCACCGCAGTAAATGCAGTTGAGGTTTTCGCCCGGGGTCCGCTCCCCGCAGTGAGGGCAGATAAGAAGACGATCGTGGTTATGCACCGCCGGCGGCCGTGAGCGTTTTCAGACGGCGTTCGTAATCTCTGGCCGCGCCGGCCATTCCCCCCGCTTTGCTGACCCTGATCAGCAGCTTCAGGGCTTTGATCTGATCCTGGACGAAGCTCCCCCCTCGCCTTCGGCGGCGGCACGGGCGAGCTGGACGGCGCTTTTGGTCATCCCCCGCCGGAAC
This sequence comes from uncultured bacterium, assembly GCA_963822585.1. Classification (GTDB taxonomy): domain Bacteria; phylum Auribacterota; class Erginobacteria; order Erginobacterales; family Erginobacteraceae; genus CAWGIE01. Next base: position 17,280 of record CAWGIE010000035.1, on the reverse strand, counting down.
TGAGCCTCGGCCAGATTGAGGAGGGTCAAGGTGTTCCCCGGGAAGGTAATCAGGAGCTGCTCCAGGACTTCCTTCGCTTCGGCCAGTTTCTTTTCCTTCTCCATGGCGCGGGCCAGGTCGATGAAGGCGTTGAAAGCGTCCGGGTTCTTGAGCAGGGCTTTTTCGATCCGGGAGTGGACGGCGGCCTTGAATTCGTCGCCCAGTGCCTGATATCCCTTTCCTAGGATACCGTGAGCGTGCACCAGTTCCATCGGATAATAAAAGGGGGTCTCGGTCAGACCGTCGGCGGCCAGTTCGACCGCTTTTTTATAGTCCTCTTTCCGCAGGTAATATTCCGCCAGCGCCAGCTTGGACCGGGAATCCCAGGGTTCACCCTTCCGTTTCTGGACCCGGCGGATCGCATCCACCCACTTCTTCGCCTCGTCGAGCTTACCCAGCCGGAGGGCGAGCTCGGCCAGCTCGATGTGGGCCTGGTAGGAATCGGGATCTTTCGCCAGGATCTTATTAAACCAGTCTCGGGCTATCCCGGAGTTACCGAGGTCGAGGTTGGCCAGGCCGACCAGTTTGATCGTATCCAGATCATCCGGGTGAAACCGGAGGGCTCTCTTCAGATAATTGATCCCTTCCGCCTTGTTGCCGTCTTTCATATAGAGGCGTCCCAGTTTCTTGATCCACTGGTGAGAGGGGCCGAGGAGGCGGATGGCATCCTTGGCGTTCTGAATACCGCGCTTGTGAGTCCCCATCAGGAAAAGGAGATCGTAGAGAGGCTGGAAGGTGCGCTCTTTAAAGGGACTCTGGGAAGAGATGCTTTTGAAAACGGCAACGGCGCCCTCAAAATCTCCCTTTTTCCTGAGAATCCGGGCCAGGCGGATATACGATGGCCAGCTCTCGCCTTCCTTGATCAACTGCCGGTAGATCTCCGCCGCCCGGTTCGGGCGCTTCATTTCCTCGTACACCCCGGCCAGCTGTTCCCGGACCAGGCGGTCTTTTGGAAACAGCGATAGTGCCAGGCGAAGAACCTGCTCCGCCCCCCCCAGGTCGCCCTCCCGGGCCAGCAGCCGGGCCAGATGCTTGTACCCTTCAATCCGGGAAGGCTGAAGGCTAATCCCGGCCAGAACTTCACGCTGCTTGGGAGTCTTCAGCTGCAGTTTCAATTCGGTGATCTTTTTCATCATTTTTTTCTCCAGTTTAATCAGGATGACTCATGAAAATGAAATATTTTCATGAGTCATCCTGATTATAAATTATCGTTCAATAAGTTACAGATAACAGGCCCGGTCGCGCGGTGAGGGTACCCGATGTATGTAATAAATCGGATTAATATTTATATACGCTGCCGCCGATGAACTCCCTGATCAGGGAGTTGGGAGGGATGACCGAGTCATCCTCCAGCCCATCGATCTCTTCCAGGTACGCAAGACAGCGGGAGCCCCGCCGGTAGGCGTCTTCTCTTCCAGGCTGCCCGACGAACTGCTCCACGGCCTTCTGCAGGAGCTCATAGAGATATTTTTTATAAACGGGGAGCTCATAGGGAAGATACCCGTTCACTACCGCGTCAGCCTGGCCGATGAACGGTACGATGTGCTCCTTCTCGGCCTCCCGGACGTAATGCCAGTGGCCGAGCGTATTGAGGGGGGTATAGTTGCGATGAAGATTGTCCCTGACCATGCGTCTCAGGAGTCGAATATCCGTCCAGGGGACAAAATTATAATCCCGGTCCTGGAGCTGACAGATGGTCTCAATATAAACCCGGAACTGACACTCACGGGGAATACCGGCCGTCATCTGTTGATAGAAGCCGTGAAGCCCTTCCACAACCAGGAGCTGGTTCGGTTCGAGCTTCATCTGCATCGTCTCTGCCTTCCGGCAGCCGGCCTTGAAATCATAGACCGGGATGGAGGCCTCTTTCCCTGCCAGCAGATCGCGGAGGTTGCGGTTGATGGTATCGATGTCCAGGGCCAGCGGGGACTCGAAGTTATAATCGCCGAATTCGTCCCGGGGCTGGTCCTGCAGGTTCCAGAAGTAATTGTCCAGAGAAAGAAGCTGCAGGTTCTCCCCCATCGCCCTCAGAGCCTCACAGAGTTTGATGGTGGTGGTGGTCTTCCCCGACGAACTTGGTCCGGCCACGATGACCAGGCGGATGACATTCCGTCTTCCCAGGATCTCGCCCGCTATCTTCCAGATCGCGCCTTCGTAAGCCCGGTCGGCATCCCGGATGACATCCAGGTATCCGCCAAAGGCCATCCGGCGATTGACGCCGGCGATCGTTCCCACGTCCCGGGAGCGATTCCAGTTTCGGGCGCGAGTAACGATTTCCATCTCATAAATCTCATCCCACTCTATTCTGGCGGGTGGGCGCAAAGCGGCACGGGGTCGGGTTTTCTTCGCCGACTTCTTCCCGCGGGCCGGCGCGGATTTCTTCCCGGCCGTCGGCTTCCGGCCGGCTTTCTTTTTCGCCGGGAGCGTCTTTTTCGCCGACGGTTTCTTCCCGGCGATGGTCTTTTTCCTCACGGCCTTCTTTCCGGCGGAGGTCTTTTTCCTACCGGCCTTCTTCCCGGCAACCTTTTTACCGGTGGCTTTCACCCGGACAGTCGTTTTCCGGGCAATGGTTTTCTTTTTCGCGGCCGGCTTTTTTGATGCGACGGTTTTCTTCTTCTTTTTCTTCTCGGTCATCTCCGTTACTCCTGTAATAGTTTTTGAGTTAAACTTTTTTCATTATCCGGAAGGTAAATACTTCCGGCAAGGGGTTGAAGTCTACCCCTTGGGCCGATAAAGTCAACCATAAATAAATGAGCGCTTAGCCGCTTATTTATGGGCGGAACGGTAAAGGGCATCTATCGCCGCGGCGGTCTTCTCGCTTTCCGCAACCGGGTAGGGGGGAGAGACCCCGTCCAGGACCGCCGCTTCCAGCGCCTCGATCTCGCAGAGATAGGGGTCCTGATGGGGAATGGAGATCGCTGTCTCGGTATCATCGGGAGCGAGATGGATCAGGCCGCTCGACTTGCCGTCGATATCCGGCTGCCAGGGATTATGGACGCGGAGCACCCCTTCTTCCCCGATGACCTCCGCCCCCACCCCGTAAGGCAGAGTAAACGCGCAGTCGATCTGGGCGAACGGGCCGGCGGGGAAGATCAGCTGGCCGGAAGAAAGGATATCGACACCGGTCTCCCCGATCAGCTGGCTGCAGGAGACCGATTCCGGTATGGATCCGGCAACTGCCAGGCAAAAGCTGACCGGGTAGCAGCCGACATCGAGGAGGACCCCCCCGCCCATTTCTTTCGACCAGCGGATATTCTCTCCCGGGCAAAGCGTGAAACGAAACCAGGACCGGATCAGACGGACCCGGCCGATCAGCCCCTCCCGGATCAGCGACTGCAGGCGGAGAAACTGGGGGTGCATCCGGTAGGCCATCCCCTCCAGGAGAACCACGCCGGCTTCCCGGGCCGCGGCGGCCATCATCTCCACCTCCGCCGCGGTCAGGCCGAGCGGTTTCTCACAGAGAACATGCTTACCGGCACGGACGGCGCGGGTAACCCACTCGCGATGCAGGCTGTTGGGGAGCGGGATGTAGACAACGTTGACCAGGGGGCAGTCAAGCAATTCCTGATATGACGGGAAAACTTTCCTTATCCCCCATCCCCGGGCAAAGTCGCGGGTCCGTTCCCGGTCCCGGCCGGCAACCGCGATCAGCTCGGATCGGGGCGCCTGCCGCAACGGAGGGATAATCCGCCGGTTGATCCGGGCGGTGGAAAGGATACCCCAGTTTAGTCGGTCAGGCATAGTTTCTACCTAAGTTGAACGTTCATCTTTTTCTTTAATCTTCAACTCTCCCGTGTCCTTCCTCTCCACCGGTTAAACCAGGCCCGCTCCTTGAACGGCTTCTTCTCCCGCCGCGGCCCCTCTTCGGCCGGAATCCCGACCGGGAGGAGAACCCGGATTACTTTTGTTTCCGGAATCCCCAGAAGGGCGCCGATCTTTTCCGCGTGGCCCTGCACGCGAAGCCAGCCATCGATCCAGACCGAGCCGTAGCCGTAGGCCGTGATCGCCAGGAGCATATTCTCCACCGCCGCCGCGCAATCTTCGACCTGGAAGGAATGTTCTTCGTAGACCGGCGCCGGGTACCGGTCGATGATACAGGCGATCATGGCGCGGGCCTGCTGCATGGCCTTGTTCGCCGGGTGCATCCCGCCGATCTCGGCGAGCAGGGATGGATCGTCCACGATCACGAAAGAAGTGGTCTGCTCGTTCCTCCCGGAAGGAGCCATCAGGGCCGCCTCCACGATCCGCTGCAAATCCTCTCTCGATACCGGGGTGTCTTTGAATGGGCCCCGGTAACTATGACGCCGGCTTATCGCTTCGAAGATATCCATCGGGAAATCCTCCATTGCATATCGTTTGGCACACGCCCATTATAGGCCTGATCGGGTGACCTTTTCAATCATGTTGTGGCAGCGAACCGGGAAAAATGGTAGTTTAAGCGGTCGGAGCGGACCGTTTTGTCTGATCCGTCGGATAAAAAACCCGCACCGCGGACGGTAAATAACCGATTCATGATCTCCGAATTTCTCATTCAAGTCTGGAAGGTATTACTCGAACTCTCCCCTCCCCTCCTGCTGGGGACACTGATCGCGGGCATCCTTCATGTCATCCTTCCCCCGGGGCTGATCGCCCGGCACCTGAGCCTGAAGAACACGCGGAGCGTGCTCCGGGCGGTTCTGGTGGGGATCCCGATGCCCCTCTGTTCCTGCGGAGTGGTCCCGACCGCGATCGGTCTGAAAAACGAGGGCGCATCCCGGGGAGCGGCCACCGGCTTCCTGATCAGCACCCCGCAGACCGGCGTGGACTCGATCCTGGTCTCGGCGACTTTCCTGGGTTGGCCCTTCGCCCTTTTTAAGGTCCTGGCCGCTTTCGTCACCGGGATGATCGGGGGGATACTGGTCAACCTGACCGAACCGAAGGCGCCGGAAAACCCAACTGCCGCCGCATCGACCGCCAGCGGAGAGAGAGTCCCGAAAACAGCGGCCGAGGTCATTCGCTACGGTGTTTTTGAACTTTTGGGCTCGATCGATATCTGGATCGTCCTCGGGGTGGCGGTCTCCGCGCTCATCACCGTAACGATTCCGGCGAGATATCTTTCCGGCTCGTCCTGGACCGGAGGGATCGGGGGGATGCTGATCGTGCTGGCGATCGCGATCCCCCTCTACGTATGTACCACCGGGTCGGTCCCGATCGCGGCCTCCCTGATCGCGGCCGGGATGCCGACCGGGGCGGCGCTGGTCTTCCTAATGGCCGGCCCGGCCACCAACATCGCCACCCTGGGGGCCGTCTATCGGACCCTGGGGGGAAGGGTGCTGGCGATCTACCTGGGCACGGTGGCGGTGCTGAGCCTCCTCTTCGGATCGGTCTTCAACTGGGTCATCGGGAGCGGTGGGGGGGCGGCCTATCATCACGCCGCGGGCGGCAGCCTCCTCCAAACAGTCTGCGCAGTTATCGTGACCGCCCTTCTTCTCCTCCTGCTGGGACGGCGAATCAAGGGGAAACTGACTGCGAAGGGTAAACCTGGCCCGGACGCGGCGGGGGACCTCTCCATCCGGGTGCGGGGAATGACCTGCCACCACTGCGTCGGGACGGTTAAAAGAGCCCTGGAGGCGGTCGCAGGGGTCACGGAAGCTCTCCCCGATCTCCAGACGGGAACGGTCCTCATCCGCGGGGAAGGGATCGATCGGGCACAGGTGGTTCAGGCGGTCAAAAAGGCCGGCTATGAAACGGATTGAGCCATCCTTGTTTAACATATAACGCTATGCGTTATATGTTAAATAAGGAATGTAGGGGAGTGAGAATCACCGCTTCCCTTCTTTCACCAGCCGTTCCAGGGCGTCCAGGCGCTCGGAAAGTTGCGAAATCTCCCGGTCTTTTTGCCTGACCAGTTCCTGCAGGGCCTGGGCGGAGGCCTGGAGGCCGACCGCTGTGTCGATGAGCTTTATTCCCTTCTCCTCCGAAGATTGCCAGGCACGTCCCGCGATCAGAGCACAGTTTGCGGCGGTTATTTTATCGGGGGAAACCGCCACGCCGACACCGTCGTTCTCGCCTGAGGGGATGATGTAATCACCCCGCCAGACCGGGCCTCGTACCTTGGCGAGGGCTCTTCCTAGAAACGCCACTTGCTCAAAGAGATCTTCCCTCTCCTGCCCGGGGAAATTCCCGGATACGATCGGACCGCTAGAGACGACCTGGACCTGGTCGGCACACCCGGTATCCTTGGTAATCCTCCCTCCCAGGTTGGCGACCAAATCTCCCGGTTCGATCTTCTCACCGGCATCAAGACGGGGCAGGTATTCGGCAATGTCAGCGCCGGTGCCGTTTAATTCTATCCCCCCGGAACCATTGCCGCGGATTCCGCCGATAGTGGTGGCGCCATTTTTACAGACCAAAAACCAGTTGTTTGCGCCGGGATTGCTGATCGACCGGTTCAACCTCAAACACAACACACTGGACAGATAATTATCATAGAGATTCTCGAACAAAACCGGCCAGCTGCTTGTGTTCTCTTCCCGGACGTGTAGGGGATTGTAAGCATCTTCATTGCCAAGATTGATTCCGACGCGACCGTCATCGGCAATCCTCATTCTCTCGATGTTGGCGGTATAGAACTTAATGTCGTTGGCTTCATACGAATGGATCCGGAAATCTTCGTTGGGGTCGATCCCGACCAGGACGCCGTTGTTATCGCCTGTCCCGGTGGTGGTATTGGTAAAACGAAGGTAGGACCAAAAGGACGAGTTCCGATGAATATCGAGGTTGAATATCGGCGCGGTTGTTCCAATGCCGACAAAACCTCCGTTGTAATAAATATCGTCCGCGCTCTGGCTCCAGAGGCCGTCACCGCTGCCGCATGCCCCGATGGGGACATCGCCGGCCTGGCCCCCGAAGTACACCCGGGAGCCCCCGTCCTGGGATGCCCACATCCCGGTCGAGGGACGATAGATGGCCATGCTGTCGTGGCTGGTGCTCACGAACTTCCCCGGCACCGGGATGTCGCCGTTCTGCCCGAAGTAATACCGGCCCATGTCGCGGATGGCCCAGAGGCCGGAGGAGGGGCGGAAGACCGCGATGTCGTCATATCCGTCCCCGTTGAAGTCGGCGGCCGGCACGGACACGGCGAACGTGACCGCGGCAGCCGTGATAACAACAAACCACAGGTTTTTTCCTTCACCTCCCTTTTGTGCCCTCCCCGGACTCGTATGGACACTAGTACCGGGATTCCCGGACATATTATAGAAAGAATGAGCTATAATTTAATATTATATCCGATCAGATGCTTCCTCCGCCATCCTTATTTTTCATTATTTCGATCTCGTGGGAAAGGCGGTCGATCTCCGCCTGCTGTTTCTTGACCACCGCCAGCAAAAGACCGATGCAATCGCCGGTCGCCACGCCGTCGCGGTTCTTTCCCGACAACAGTTCCGGTGTATCCTCGGCGATGAAGCCGATGTGATATGGCGCGTCCTCATCTTCGGCGACCTGTGTTTATAGATATAACGGACCTTGCTGTTGTCAAACCGATAATTTGATTTATTATAACATATTTACCAGGGAGAAATGCAAACATCATACCAATCCGGTAAAATGCGGGATATTTCTCAAACATATTGCCCCGGAAGGAATGAAAGGATGGCGACACCGGGGTAAGCTTCGGACGTCAATGCCGAATGTTCTGCCCTGTAAGGCGTGATTCCTGCTTGAAACATTACGGGGAGTCACCGCCGAGGAAAACGGCTGCCGATCCGATGTTGCCGTCCCTAAGTAATAAAGGACACTAGTCGTCAAATGTTGCAGAAGGATTTGCTCGATTCTTCCTTTCCGGCGCCGAATGCAGCGCGGAAAGGTGAGGGAGGGCTGGAGCGGGATCGGATTCCCTGCCACCGGGATCGCGGATTGAGCTGGCCCAGCGGAGAAAAGAACGGTATCAGCCGATGATCCGGGAATGGATCAAGGAAAGATACCTCCGGGAAAGCAAATAGCCGGGCACCGCAGGGGGACGCATCGAGGTTGGACCGGAAAAGCGGCTCCGTCACCTCGGGTTAAAAAACCTCTCCCCCAGTAACCCGGATGGCGCGTTACCGCGAAGTACTGATTACTGTTTACCGATTACCGACCCCTTCCCGGCAACCGCCCGGAAGGCGTCGAGGGAGGGCTTAAGCGGGATCGGCTTCCCGGCCACCTTGATCGCGGATTTGACGTCCTTGAGGCCGTTTCCGGTCACCAGGCAGACCACCGTCTCGTCGTCGCCGATCGTTCCCTCCGCCCGCATCTTCTCCAGCCCGGCGTAGGCGGTGGCGCCGGCCGGCTCGGCGAAGACGCCCGCGCCCCGGGCGATGGTCAGGATGGATTTGAGGATCTCTTCGTCGCTGACCAGGACCCCGGCGCCGTGCGACTCCCGGATCGCCAGTACCGCCGCTTCGCCGTCCCGGGGAAGATCGACCGAGATGCTGTCGGCGATGGTGGTGGCCTGAACCGGCCGGATAACGCCGTCCCCCTGGGCGGCGTCGACCACCGCGGAACTCTTCTCGGACTGGACCGCGATCAGACGGGGAAGCCGATCGATCAGCCCGACCGCCTTCAGATCCTTGAAGCCTTTCCAGACTCCGGAGAAGATGTTCCCGTCCCCCACCGGGACCAGAACCGTGTCGGGGACCTCCCACTCCAGCTGCTCGCAGATCTCGAAGGAGACGGTCTTCTTCCCTTCCCGGGTGTAAGGGTTATACCCGGTGTTCCGGTTGAACCAACCATACTCGGCGCAGACTTCCGAGCAGAGGTCGAAAGCCTCGTCGTAGGAGCCTTCCACCGCGTAGACCGTAGCCCCGAAGACCAGGAGCTGGGCGATCTTAGCCTCAGGGGCGGCGGCCGGGACGAAGATGGTGGGACTGATCCCCAGGCTGGCGCAGAGGCAGGCGGTGGAGGAGGCGGCGTTCCCGGTTGATGCCCCGGCGATGACCGGGAAACCAAGTTCCCGGGCTTTACAGATCGTGACCGCACTGGCCCGGTCTTTGAAGGAGGCGCTGGGATTTCTGCCGTCGTCTTTCAGGTAGAGGGCCTGCAGGCCGAGCTTCTTTTCCAGCCGGGAGGCCCGGTAAAGCGGCGTCCAGCCGATCTGGAGCGGCATGACGTGCGACCGGTCGGCGAGCGGGAGCAGATCCCAGTATCGCCAGATGGAGTAGTCGCGATCTTCGGCCAGGGAACGCCGGGTCAGCACTTTGGCGATCGCCGGGTAATCGTAGATAATATCGAAGTTGCACCCGCAGGCATCGCAAAGATACTGCATCCCCGAGCCGGCGACTTCGCTGCCGCAGGAAAGACATCTTAAACCCAGAACCTTATCACTCATATACATTAACTCGCTTTGCTCGCTGCTATTGCCACCAAGACACCAAGGAAGAAGATGGGTATCTCATGTACCCCTTTTTAGCTTAACCCTGTTCGAAAAGGTTTTCGAGCAGGAAATCCTAATATCGAAATCCTAAATAAATCCAAAATCCAAATGACCAAATATCCAAATATCGCGGGGCGGTGCGAAATTGTTTTGAATTTGTGATTTTGGTCATTTGATATTATTTAGGATTTAGTATTTAGATATTAGGATTTGAGAGCTTATGAGCTTTTTGAGTAAGCTCTATCTTTTCCTTAGGGCCTTGGTGGCTGATTATTCGAGCCGGGCGCCGTTACCCGCAGACCACGTCGGGCAGGATCCGGGTCCCGCACTGGTCCATCAGGGCGCCGATCGCTTTGTCGAGGCTGGTGATGATGGCCTTCTGTCCGCCCCACTCGATGAACCGGAGGCAGGCCAGAACTTTCGGCCCCATGCTCCCGGCTTTGAAATGCCCCTGGTCATAAAGCTTCTTCATCTCCGAGTAGGTAATACACCCGACATCCTTCTCGTCCGGCTTGCCGAAGTTGATCTTGGCATGGGCGACATCGGTCAGGACCAGGAAGATATCGGCCCCCACGACCGTGGCCAGAACCTCGCCGGCTTTGTCCTTATCAATAACTGCGGCGGTGCCCTTCAGGTTCTTATTCTCGTCGAAGATCACCGGGACCCCGCCGCCGCCGGAGGCGATGACCACGATCCCCTGATCGACCATCCGACGGATGGCGACGTACTCGATGTTACGGAGCGGTTCGGGCGAGGCGACGACACGCCGGAAACGCTTCTCGACGTTCTCCGGCTTGACCTCCTTGATGACGTAGTCCGGCCGCTCGGCTTTGATCTTTGCGGCCTCCTCTTTGGTGTAGAAGGGGCCCACCGGCTTGCTGGGGTCCTGGTAATCGGGATCATCCTCGCTGACCAGGACCTGGTTGACGATCGAAACGACCGGGAGGGCAAGCCGTTCCTCCCAGAGCATATTCTGCAGTGTCTGCTGGAACATGTAGCCGATCTGGCCCTGGGTCATGGCCCCCACGATATCCAGGGGCTGGGCCGGGACTTCGGCCGTGCCGGCTTCCTGCTGAATGAGGAGGTTGCCGGCCTGGGGACCGTTTCCGTGAGTGATTACCAGGCGGTGTCCATACTTGAGCATGCCGACCAGCTGCGTACAGGTGGTGGCCACATTCTTGCGCTGCTCCTCCGCGGTGCCCTTCTCGTCGGCCTGCTTGATGGCGTTCCCGCCGAGAGCGATTACAATAACTTTTCTCATCTACGTTCTCCTTTTAAACGAATAACCCGGACCACCCGTATTATTTATTTTATCGCGGCTCGGGCAACTATTAAGGAGTAATGGAGTGATGGAGTATTGGAGTGGTGGGGTCACCGCAACAGCCGGTTTCCCATCACTCCATCACTCCATCACTCCAATACTCCATGTCTATGATGTTCGGTTATGATCAATTCCCGGTACCGTTTCTGTTCCCGGGATGTCGTTAATCCAAAAACCCTCCCATGGTGGCGGCCATGATCGCTTTCTGGCCGTGGAGCCGGTTCTCGGCGACATCGAAAATGCAGGAGTTGGGGCCGCTGGCCACCGCGTCCTCCACCTCGGAACCACGATCGATCGGCATCGGGTGGGTGAAGATCCCGTTATCGGTCAGGGCCATCCGGGCGGCGGTACAGGTCCAGTCGGTATAGGTCTTGGCCTTGGCTACTTCCGCCTCCTTCTGAAGCTCGCCGTCCTGGTAGGCATTCGGGCTCATCCAGTTCCGGGAGTAAACTACATGGGCTCCCTGGTAGCCCGCTTCCGGGTCGTGCGTCACCTCGAACTCGCTGCCGGTCGCCTCGCAGTTGGCCCGGGCGGCGGCAATCACTTTTGGATCGAGATCATACCCTTCCGGGTGGGCGATGGTCACGTCCATCCCATAGCGGCTGCCGATCAGAGCCGCTTCCTGGGCCGAACAGAGCGAACGGCAGAGCGCGCCCTGCGCCCAGGTGATGAGCAGCTTCTTCCCGGCCAGCGCGTCCGGCTCGAAGGTCTTAGCCAGGGAGCCGGTATTTAATTTCCCGTCCTCGGCCAGCCACTCGATCCAGCCCATCAGATCAGCCACCCCCTGGCAGGGATGGAACTTGTCGTGGGCCATCGAGATGACCGGCATTTTAGTGTATTTTGCGTACTCGCGGATGAGGGCGTCTCCTTCCCCGTAATAGGTGACCTTGCCTTCCAGCATCCGGATCCCGAGGCCGAAAGCGTAGCGGTCCATCACCTGGGCCGCGTCCTCGATCGTCTCTCCGGCCGATTTGGCGGTTTTCAGACGCATGGCTGACGGCTCCAGGAACTGGGCGTGAGCGCCGAGTTCGGTCGCGGCGGCCTCGAATGACTGCCGGGTCCGCACCGAGGGGTTGAAGAAAAACATGAAGAACTGCTTCCGAAAGAGAATATCGAGATACTTATCTCCGAAGCGATCCTGCTTCATCTCGAAGGCGAGTTTGAAGATCCGGTCCAGATCCTCCTTCGACCATTCCTGGGTACAGATTAAATCCTTGCCTTTCAACTTTCCCATTGGTGCATCCTCCTTTTAAATTTCCGCCTCCGGCGTAAATTTATTTTATTTTCGGGTCGGCATCGCTGGAGACAGCCGCACCGCTCAGGCCAGTCTGATCAACAACAATGTCATGATTCCGCTCCACTATTTTGGCGGAGCCCAAAGATAATAAGGATTTCCCTTCGGGGAGTCAACCTTAAAACGGGCTGATGCTCATCTTAAGAGATCGGCCGCGAAGAGACCGATCATCAGGAGGCTGAAGATCACCTTCATCAATGTCCCGCCCAGAAAACCCAGCAGGCTTCCTCCCCCCACTTTCAGGGCGTCAACCGTCTCTTTCTTTCCCTTCCACAGCTCCATCAAAACCGCGCCCGCGAAAAGTCCTATAATCATTCCGACGATATTAAAAATAATAAAGCCGACCAAACCGCCCAGGATCGAGCCCCAGATGCCCCAGCCGCTTCCTCCGAACTTGCGGGCGCCGTAGGCGGAGGCCAGATAGTCGAGGACCTGAGAGAGGGCCGCGAGCAGCCCCAGCACCAGCAGCACCGCCCAGCCCGTTTCGGCAAAGCCGGTGACCAGGCCGTAAAAAAGCGCTCCAGCGAAGACCAGGGGCGGCCCGGGCATCCCGGGGATAATGCTCCCGGCCAAACCGGTTAGGAAAAAAACCGTCACGGTAAACCAGATCAGGATCTGCCAGATAATGCTCATGGAAAAGCGGAATACCGGAGTGATGGAGTACCGGAATAATGGGATAAAGGGGAGCAAGCTCTATTACGAATCCATCAATCCCATACTTGATAATGCCATTACTCCATCCATGTATTGTTCGGTTGACGTTATAGCAAGCTCTTACTATACTGCCGACAATTGATTACCATAGATTTACCCTAACGGCGCTGAAGAAGTATATATTAAAATCAGCGCCAAAGGCGCTGATTTTAAATGAGATGGTTTCTGCGTTCCAAAATTCACCGGGCCACGGTCACTGAAGCAAACCTTGATTACATCGGGTCCATCACCATTGATGAAGACCTGATCGAGAAGGCCGGCTTCATGATCGGGGAGAAAGTTCTGGTGGTCGATAATACCAACGGCGCCCGGGTTGAGACCTACGTGATCCGGGGCACGCGCGGAAGCGGTATTATCTGCATGAACGGGGCTTCCGCCCATCTGATCAGCGAGGGGGACCAGGTCATCGTCATGGGCTTCGAGCTCGGCGACACCTCCATCAAGCCCTTGAGCGTCCTGGTGGACGAGCGGAACCGCTTCGTCCGCTTCCTGTAAGCGGAATCATCTTCGTGGTATTTCTCTCCCGCCTCGGCACAAGGATAGTAATCGGTAATTAGTAATCAGTAATCAGTAATCAGGTAATCAGGTAATCAGTGACCAGAAAAACAACTCCGGGAACCGGCCAACCGATTACTGATCACCGATCACTGATTACCTTTTTCTCCGAATCGTCCTGGTCTCCCCCGAATTTCATTCGGGGCCGGAAATCATTTTGTTATAATCCCGTATTCCTTCTTTTTTTCAAACGCCAGTTTGAAAAAAAGAGAATAGAGCAGGGGCACGAACCCCAGGGTCAGGACGGTGGCGAAAAGAAGCCCCCCGATAATCGTCCAGGCCATTGACTCCCAGAGTGGGCCGCCCTGGAGGGCGAGCGGGAGAAGGCCGCAGAGCGTGGTTATCGTGGTCAGGAGGATCGGACGGAAGCGTTTCTGGGCGGCCAGAACAATGGCATCCTGGCCGGACTGTCCCTCCTCTATTTCCAGCTGGATCCTGTCGATAAGCACGATCGCGTTATTGATCACGATCCCGGCCAGCGCGACCATCCCCAGCATCGACATGAAGCCGAACTCGCTCCCGGTCAGAAAGAGGCCCAGGATGGCGCCGATCAGGCCCATCGGGATGGTGATGAGAATAATCAGGGTCTTGCGGAAGGAGTTGAACTGCCAGACCAGCAGCATCAGGATGATAAAGGCCGAGATGGGCAGCTGGTCCACGATCGACTGGTTGGCTTTCTCGTTCTCCTCGAACTCGCCGCCGTACTCGACCTCATAGCCGGAGGGCCATGCCTTGGTCAGGGCGGCGATACCGGGCTTGATCTCGTCCAGGACCTCGGCGGCGGTTCTTCCGGGGACGAGATCGCACTTGATGGTCATCACCCTTTTGCGGTCCCGGCGCCCGATCTTGGCCACCTCGGATGCAAACTCGGGACGGGCCAGCTGAAGGAGAGGGACACTCTGCCCGGTGCTCAGGGAATAAACGTTCATCCCTTCGATCTTGCCCAGATCGACCCGATTGGCCTGGACCGACCGCAGTTCGATGGGAATGATCTCTTCCGCCTCCCGGTACTCGGTGGCCTTGTAGCCGGCCAGCTGGGTCTGCAGCGAAACGGCGATGTCCTGGCTGGTCATCCCGGCCCGGCGCGCCCGGGCCTGATCGACCCGGACATAAAGCTTTTTAATCGGGGAACCCCACGAATCCCGGATGGAGAGAGTACCCGGCGTCTGGCGAAGCAGCTCTTTGACCTGATCCGACAGCCGGTAAAGTTCCTTGATCCCCTGGGGGCTGATGTCCCGCCCGGAAAGCCGGATCTGGATGGGGGCGCCGACCGGGGCGCCGGTCTCCAGCTTCTTCACCACCGGGTTGACGCTGGGACAGTTTTCGGCCATGAAGAGATAGACATCCTTCATCAGCCGGTCCATCCCTTCGAGCGAGCGGCAATTGACCAGAAAGAAGGCGTAGTTCTCGTTGCTCTGTTCCTGGGAAAGCCCCAGGTAGAACCGAGGAGCCGATTCCCCCACGTAAATCGAGAAATTATCGACCTCGGGACGGTTCTCCAGGAATGCTTCCACCGGGAGCATCTCCCGATAGGTTTCCCGGAATTGGGTCCCCTCGGGGAGCCAGAAGTCGATTACGAACTGGGGCCGGACGGCGGCCGGGAAAAAGATCTTGGGGATGAAGCCGAAAAGCTGCAGTACCCCGATGAAGACCAGGAGCAGGATAACGATGCTCAGGGCGCGATGGGTGAGCATCCAGTGGAGAAAGGACCGGTAGGTGCGGTAAAACTTTCCCCGGAAGTCCTGGGG
Source organism: uncultured bacterium (assembly GCA_963822585.1). Classification (GTDB taxonomy): domain Bacteria; phylum Auribacterota; class Erginobacteria; order Erginobacterales; family Erginobacteraceae; genus CAWGIE01. Next base: position 2,218 of record CAWGIE010000035.1, on the reverse strand, counting down.
GGGCTTGTCTTTTTTCACCTTCAGAAACCAGTAGCAAAAGAGGGGGATCATGGTCAGGGCAAGCACCCAGGAGGAGACAAGGGCCATGGTGACCACGATAAAGAGGCTCCGGCAGTACTCGCCCACGGTCGAGCGGGCCAGAAAGATCGCCAGGAAAGCGGCGGAGGTGGTCAGGGTCGAAGTCAGGAGAGGAACAGCCAGCTCTTTCCCCGCTGTTACGGCGGCGGTGAAGCGGTCCTCCCCTTTCTCGAGCCGGACCATGATATCCTCGCTCATCACGATGGCGTTATCGACCAGCATCCCCAGGGCGATGATCAGGGAAGCGATCGAGACCTGCTGGAGAGTGACCCCGAAAGCGTTCATTAATAGAAACGTCAGCAGCATCGTCATCGGGATCAGGGGGGCCACCACCAGCCCGGTCCGAATGCCGAGGAAGACCAGCATCACCGCCAGGACGGCGATCACGCCCTCCAGAAGATTGACCATGAAATCGTTGATGGCGTCGTTGACGTACTTCGGCTGAAAGGCCGCGTAATTGAAGTCGATGCCGACCGGCAGGCCGGAACGTGCTTCTTTCAAAAAAGCGTCGATCTTCCCGCCCAGGGTAACGATGTTGCCCCCCTGGGCCATATTGACGGCCAGAAGAACGGCGGGCCGGCCGTTGTAATGAACGATCGTGTTCGGGGGATCGACGTAGCCGCGGGTGATGGAAGCGATGTCCTTCAGATAGATCAGCCGTTCTCCCCCCTGCCGGGAGAGGCGGATGACAGTGTCGCGGAGATCTTCGATATTCTCGTAATTTCCGGTCGGCTCGATCACGATCTTGTCGGGGCCGATATTCACGTACCCCCCCGGAAGCACGATGTTCTCCGTCTGCAGGGCATCGGCCAGCTGGGCCGGGCTCAAGCCTAACTCGGCCAGACGGGCGTTGGAGAACTCGACGAAGATCCGTTCCTCCTGGCTGCCCATGATATCGACCCGGGCCACGTTCTCGATCAGCAGGAGTTCCTTCCTGATGTCCCGAGCGTAATCGTCCAACTCAGCCTGGCTGAACCCCTCACCGGTCATGGCGATCATGATCCCGAAGACATCGCCGAAATCATCCTGGACGTAAGGGCCGTCGATCCCCTCCGGCAGATTGGGCCGGGCGTCGTCCACCTTGTCCCGGAGTTTCCTCCAGATCGGCCGCATGTCCGTGTACTTCTCCTTGATATCTACGAAGACCAGGGAAACCCCGGTCCGCGACTCGGAGGAGATGTGATCGAGTTCGGGGATCTCCTGGATCTTCTGCTCGAGCTGGTCGGTGACCAGCTGCTCCACTCGTTCCGGGGAGGCGCCGGGAAAGTAGGTCATGACCAGCGCCGTCCGGATGGTGAACTCAGGGTCCTCGGACTGGGGGAGCGAGAGATAAGCCGAGATCCCCCCGAAAACGATCACGACGAGGAGGACGACGGTGAGACGGCTGCGTTTGAGAGCGAATTCGGTTAAGCTCATGATGTCACCCCTTCCGGTCGGGGAGTGATGGAGTGATGGAGTGATGGAATGATGGAATAGACCCCCATTACTCCAGTACTCCAGCACTCCAGTACTCCAGCATATTTCATGATCATAACCCCCTCCGATAACGAAGTCGGTGTTTCAGGACCGACTATTCTCATTTCAGCACCCTCACCTTCTGCCCTTTCTCGAGCTGGTGGACCCCGGCCGTCACCACGACGTCCCCTTCCGCGATCCCCGAGGTGATCTCCAGCCCATCCACAACCAGGGCGCCGGTCTTGACGGCCCGTTTGGCGACCATGCCGTCCCTCACGACCCAGAGGTAACGGTCGCCGGTCTGGATATCCTCCAGGATTGCCGAAGTCGGCACGACGAACCCCTTGCTCCCGGTAAAACCGAAAGTAAAGGTCACTTCCGCCGCCATCCCCGGCAAGATCTCCGGAGAGGGATCGGGTATGACTACCGTAACGGGGTAGGTGCCGGTCGAGGCGTCGAGCGCCACCCCGACCTCGCTGACCGCGGCGGGAAACTCGCGGCCCGGAAGACTCTCCAGCGCCACCGAGACGGTATTCCCTTCCCTAACCCGGGAGATCAGGCTTTCCGGGATGCCGACATCCACCTTCAGCTTCCCGGGGTCGACCAGAGTCAGGATGGGCTGCCCGGCGCTCACATTCTCGAACTCCTCGACTTTTTTGGCGGAGATGAAGCCGCTGAAGGGAGC
>CAWGIE010000034.1:0-9383 GCA_963822585.1 uncultured bacterium | reverse complement strand
TTGCGTTGGTCGCTAATGGCACTTATCGACGTTTTGCTGTGATGCAAAGCCATGTCCGGTCTTGGAGCAACAGCCGACATCGGGCGGCGCTTGTGGGTTCAATGGGTCGGTAGCGTTTGACCCATCGCCATTGCCAGCGAGTTGGCGGTCAGCGAGCCGCAGCGCGCCGCGCGAAAGATAAGTCCAACCGTAACTCGACAATTTCGGTTTCCCCGATGTGGACGATATACGGGGACTTGGATTCGAACCATAAATCTCAATCATTTCAATGCATGAGGTCGGCTCGGACTATTTGCGACCCGCCAAGTATTTGATTGATCGTCAGAAAAATCGTGGCTGCCCTTCCTGGATACATATCGAACCATGTGCCGAGCTCCCGGAGCCCGCTTTTCGGCAGATTTTGGAGGATGTGCGGGAATTACGCTTTGCTGCCTAAGCAGTAGGGCTCAGGTGGGGTGGGGAGGGTCGTTCGGGCGGAACGCATCCGCCCCGCCCGAGTACATCAGAGGTCGACCTGTTCCGCGATGGAAAGGGCGTCATCAACCTCAATGCCGAGATACCTGACGGTGCTTTCAATCTTGGTGTGGCCGAGCAAGAGCTGCACGGCACGCAGGTTGCCAGTCCGGCGGTAGATCAGTGTCGCCTTTGTCCGCCTGAGGGAATGGGTGCAAGAACAAGTGCGGGTCCAGTCCGATGCTGGCAATCCACTAAGTGTCTGTCCGGGAACATATTGAATCCCTTGAATTGTTTGTGATTCAAGAGTGGTGGCCTGATTCGAGGAGGGTCGCCGATGTGGACGGCGAAGAACCGCAGACGTTACGACCGCAGCGAATTGCGATACCCGAGCGATCTGACCGACGATGAATGGGCGCTTGTTGAACCGTTGATTCCGCCGGCCAGGCGCGGCGGCAACAAGCGCCACGTTGATGTGCGCGAAGTGATGAACGGGATCATGTATGTCTTGAGCACGGGATGCCAGTGGCGGGCAATCCCGAAAGACCTGCCGCCACGCAGCACGGTGCACGACTATCTCGATTTGTGGAGCTACGACGGCACGCTCGATCGCATCCATCACGCGCTTTATGTGGAGTGCCGCGAGCAAGGCGAGCGCGAAGCCAGCCCGACCGCCGCCATCATCGACAGCCAGAGCGTGAAAAGCGCTGAAAAAGGGGGGCCAGGATCGATCCGCATGGCTATGATGCGGGCAAGAAGATCAAGGGCAAGAAGCGCCATCTTCTCGTAGATACGCTGGGTCTGCTGTTGCACGCGATCGTTCATCCCGCCGATATCCAGGACCGCGATGGCGGCATCCTGCTGCTTGCCACTCTGTTCGGAATGTATCCGTTCTTGAAAAAGCTGTTTGCCGACGGCGGCTATCAGGGACCGGAATTCCAGAAGGCGCTTGCGAGAATCCTGCCGCAGCTCGAAACTGAAATCGTCAAGCGCTCCGATCAGGCCAAAGGATTTGTGGTGCTTCCACGCCGTTGGGTCGTCGAGCGCACCATTGCTTGGCTCAACCGCTGCCGAAGGCTTGCCAAGGATTGGGAGAACCTCAATCGCAAGGCGCTGGCGTTCTTGCGCCTCGCATCAATCCGCCTCATGCTCCGAAAACTTTGTAATCCTGCTTGATGTTCCCGGACAGACTCTCAGACAAAAGCCGAGCGTACTGCCTCGTGGTCATGCCCTGGTCCAGGTCACGCGGCCCCGTAAACAGGAACTCACCTGGCTTCTTGCCGGCCGTCCTGATGTAGGCGTCCACGGCCTGGCGTGTTTGCTCCGTCAATTCAAACCGGACGGGCCGCCCGGTCTTTTTCTGCCGAACGGTCGCCCGATCGACGGAATAGCCATTCGGAGCAACGTCCTCGACCTTAAGGGCGACGACATCGCAGCCTCGCAACTTGCTGTCGATGGCCAGATTGAACATGGCCAGATCCCGCGTTCGCTGATCGATCTGTAGCTTGGTCCGGATAGCCCAAACGTGCTTCTGCCGTAACGGTGGCTTGGCACCTGTCAGTTTCCCTTTGTTCCAAGGTGTCCGCTTGGGTGCTGGCAGCTCGGTATTGGCAATGTCTTGCATGGTCGCACTTCTCGGTTACAGAGGAGCGCCAGCTTGCCTTGGCACTGGAATAGCGGGCAGGCGCTTATGGCGCTGGTCGTGTGAACATCGCTTTAAATAACGCCTCCGCCCGCCGAAGTCCTTCATCGCTCAGAACCACAGACTTTGCCTTGTTTGCCGGGTCCGCGATCAATCCCTTTTTATGCAGCCGATCCAGAGCGCCCCAATCGAAGCCCTTCCAGGCACGCCTCTCGTCATGCAGCGTTAGCCATAAAAGCCCCAGGACGGTGTCGTCGATCTTATCGAGGTCGATCGCCATGCTGCCAGTCTATCATATAGAAACGCTACTGCCGCGGCCCATGTCGGGTGGCTAACGTTCGCTGCGCCGCAAAATTTGGTCGCTATCGGTGCATTGCGGACAAAGGGCCGCGCTGGCGCGGGATTGCAATGACGCGAATGACCCACAAGCGACATTGACCCTGCCTCACTGAGCAATTGCACAAAGTCCGTCTGAGCCTCTTCCAGGGTGCCCGTCTGAGCCGATACGATGTCTTGTCCTGAGCCTCGGGGGCGGCAATGCGACGGCGCGACAAACCGGCAAAAATGCAACGCCACAAGACGGTGAAGCGCCGCAATGCGCCGAAGGCAGCACGTCGTCACAGTTTATCCGGCAAGGAGGCAAATGTCTCTCGACTCACCCGCGAATTGGTTGAGGCGCGTGAGCAGCCGATCGCAACCGCCGACGTACTCAAGATCATCAGTCGCTCGACATTCATTTGAGGCCGTCCTCGACACGCTGGTCGATGGCGGCTCACCTGTGCGCGGCCAACGACACTACGATCTTCCTGCGCGAGGCGAGCATTTGCGTCGCGGCACATCACGGGGCCATCCCAATCACGTTGGGCATGTCGCGACCGCTAGGGCGCGGCTTTGTAGGCGGACGAGCCGTCTTAGATCAAGCGGTGGTTCATGTGGCCGACCTAGCTGCCGCCGGCGACGAGTTCCTGTTGGGTAAAGAACTTGCTCAACAATTCGGCCACCGGACCACCCTCGGTGTCCCACTGCTGGTAGAGAACAAGGCGATCGGCTGTCTCTTGGTCCGGCGAACTGTGGTTGAACCGTTCGCCAAGAATCAAATTGCGTTGCTGAAAACCTTTGCCGACCAAGCGGTGATTGCGATCGAGAACGTGCGGCTGTTCGAAGAGGCGCAGCAACGAACGCGCGAACTCACCGACTCGCTTGAACAACAAACGGCGACGTCTGAAGTTCTTAAAGTCATCTCAACTTCACCCGGCGAATTAGAGCCAGTGTTTCACGCCATACTGGAGAATGCCACGCGCATCTGTGAGGCACATTTCGGCGTACTATCGCTCTATGAAGGCGACGCCTTCCGCGTCGTCGCAATGCACAATGCCCCACCCGCTTTTGCCGACCTTCGACGGCGCAAACCGGTAATCCGTCCCGGCCCGATGGCGCGCATTTCCGCCACCAAACAATTATCCTTATCGCCGATCTGACCGATATTTAGCTTCCGATCCGCGCGTCACCGATACCTTCAAGTTTATCGGCTTACCGGAGCGCGAACCTCCTCGGCGTCCCGATGCTCAAGGAAGGTGAATTGATCGGCACTATTGTCATCTACCGCCGGGAAGCGCGGCTTTTCAATGACAGGCAGATCGAATTACTGACGAATTTTGCGGCACAGGCGGTCATCGCCATCGAGAATACCCGGCTACTCAAAATCAATCTGCGCGAATTCACCGACGATCTTACCGAATCGCTGGAGCAGCAGACGGCCACCGCCGATGTGCTGAAAGTCATCGCCGATCCACCTTCGATTTGTCAGACGGTGTTGGATACGCTGTTTCGGCCGCGCGGCTCTGCGAGGCCGATAGCGCGGCTGTCCATCGGCCAAAAGACGGCGCTTACGCATTTGTCGCGAACTTCGGCTTTTCTCCTGAGTACGTGCGCTACCTACAAGATCATCCGATCACACCAAGCCGAGGATCCGTTCTTGGGCGAGCAGTGCTTGATTGGAAAATCGGTTCATATTGCCGTTGGCCAGGCGGAACAGGATTACGCGTTGGCCGAGAAAAAGATTATTGGCAATATCGTACTATCCATTCGCGATCCATTTCATGAGTGAGGGCACCCCAATGGGGTATCCTCTTGTCCACTTGTGCCATGGTACTTTCACCACTAGGCAAATAGAGCTGGTAACCACCTTCGCCGACCAGGCGGTGATCGCGATTGAGAACGTGCGGTTGTTTGACGAGATCCAGGAAGCGCTCGCGCGCCAGACCGCGACCAGCGAAATCCTGCGCGCGATCAGCAGCTCGCTCACCGACATCGCGCCGTCTTCTATGCCATCCTGGCAAACGCGCCTAGCAGCTCTGGGGGGGCCGATGTCGCCTGCACTTTGGCAGTTCGACGGACATGTGCTCTGCGATTTGCGGCCGTCAAAACACCACTCCGGCAGGCGGCGAGCGCACCTGCGCGAGCGCCCGCTGGAGCCCGGTACCCGACAACCCGACTGCCCTGGCGGCGCTCGAGCGTCGCACTGTTCACCAGCCGGATGTTTTTGCCGACCCGAACTATCACCCGTTTGTCCAGTCGGCACCACATCGCGGCGGCCGAATGCTGGGACCGTGCTCGCGGTCCCGCTGCTGCGCGAGGCAAGCTGCTTGGTGTCGATAACGATCTGCGCTACGCGAAGCACGCGTCTTTCACCGACAAGCAAATTGAATCTTTTGCCGACTTTGCTGACCAAGCAGCGATCACTATCGAGAACGTGCGGCTTTTCGACGAGATCCAAGATAAGAGCCGCCAGCTCGAGGAGGCGAGCAAGCACAAGTCGCAGTTTCTCGCCAACATGAGCCACGAACTGCGCACGCCGCTCAACGCCATCCTTGGATATACCGAGCTAATCGTGGACGGCGTCTATGGCGAGACGCCGGAAAAAGTGCAGAACGCTCAAACGCATCACCGCTAATGGTAAGCATCTGCTTGGGTTGATCAATGACGTTCTCGACCTATCCAAGATCGAGGCCGGGCAGCTGACGCTCGAGCTTAACGATAATTGGATGAAAGATGTCGTGCACAGCGTCTATGGCGCTCTGGATCCGCTGGGGGTCGACAAGAAGCTCGCATTTAAAGCCGAGGTGGCGCCCGACCTGCCGCCCGGGCGGGGCGACGAGCGTCGTTTGACCCAGGTCCTGCTCAACTTGTCGGCAATGCGATCAAGTTCACGATGCCGGCGAGGTGGCGATCAAGTTTTCCGCGAGCAATGGTCACTATCCCGTCTCGGTGTGCGATACCGGCCCAGGGATTTCCGAGGCCGACCAGAGCAAGCTCTTTCAGAGTTTCATCAACCTAACAATTCGATCACCCGCAAGAAGGGCGGCACTGGCTTGGGGCTGGCCATCTCGAAACGCATTGTCGAGATGCACGGCGGCCAAATTAGGTTGGAATCTCAACTCGGCAAGGGCTCGACATTCTCGATTACGCTTCCGATCCAGGTTGAACAGCAGGTCGAGACCGGCATCAGCAAGTGCATTCTGGTGGTGGAGGACCAGGAGGATAATCGCCAGATTATTCGCGATATCTTTCCGCTACCGACTATCAAGTCCTTGAAGCTGAAAATGGCGAGGAAGCTCTTTCTGCGTAGCGAAACAGCGCCCTAACCTTATCCTGATGGATATTCAAATGCCGATTCTAGACGGCTATGAGGCGACACGGCGGATCAAAGCTGATCCCGGGCTACGTTCCATCCCGATCATCGCGATCACCTCCTATGCCCTGAGCGGAGATGAACAGAAAGCGCGAGCAGCTGGCTGCGATGATTATGTGCCCAAGCCCTATAGCCCGCGTCAGCTTCTGGCGAAAATTCGTGACACCTCCATAGGCAATGTCGCTTATTGGCGGATTTTGTTGCAAAAGTTGGCAATGGGAAGAGTGAGGCAGTTGCCTCGATGTCTTTAAGCGGTCTGCTGCACCCGCTCCATTTGGCGGCGGGGCCTTTGCGGCAGCGGCACTGACAATAGCAACGCTTACGCAGCACAAGCAGCGGCCATCGGTGGTGGTCGAACGACCAGTTTGGCGAGCCTGCGTAGGTTCTGTGCGATGGCGGCAAGCGTGAACTCGTCTTGGGCGCCGCGCGGGCCACGAAGCCGAAGGCGACCAAGCTTCAGGATGCGCTTGAGATGGGCGAATAGCATCTCGATGCGTTTGCGATCGCGGCGTGATTGCTCGAAGGCTTCAGTCTTGGCCAGTGCTCGGGCTACGTCACGAGCCTCCTCATAGATGCTACGCGGGATTCTGCGCTCCGACGATTTTGGGCAGCATTTGCGTTTGAGCGGACAAGGTCCGCAGTCGTAGGTGCTCGCCCGATAGAGGATCATCTCGCCATCATTGATTTTGCCCGTTGTGTGCAGGAGCTTACCCTGCGGGCAGACATAGACATTGCGATCCTTGTCGAACGTGAAATCCTCACGGCTCAATGAGCCATCCTCGCGCTTCGACCTGTCGATCACCGGGATGTGCGGCGCGATGTCCTTGTCGTTGACGAGCCAGTTGAGGTTCGGGCCTGATCCGTAGGCGGTGTCGCCGGCGAGCCACTTGGGTTTGATATCGAAGCGCGCCTCGGTGCGCTCAACCATGGTCTTCGCCGCGCCAACTTCGGCCTGGCGGATAGCGCGCGAGGCTTTGACGTCCATAATGACGCCGAACTTCACATCGATCAGATAGTTGTCGGCGTAGGCGAAGAACGCCGGGCCTCGCATCGCGCCGGTCCATTGCGCGGCCGGGTCGGACGGCGAGACGAACTTCGGTGTGACGTCGCTGGCTGCACCAAAAGCCGCATCATCGAGGGTCGCCAGATACTCCTGCATGGCCCGGCTCGCCGTCTCGGGATCGCGTGTCTTTTGCCATTCTGAGCCCGGGATCGAGCGCTGCTTGTTGGCGTCGGCCGCAATCAGGCTGGCATCCACGGCAAATCCTTCTCCGCCAACGAGATCGGCTGCGATACACGCCTCGACGACACGCTCAAATACACGACGAAAGATGTCGCTGTCGCGGAAGCGCTCATTGCGTGCACGCGAAAACGCTGAATGATCAGGAATCTTGTGCTCAATGCCGAGCTTGCAAAACCAGCGATAGGCGAAGTTCACCTGCACCTCGCGACACAGCAACCGCTCGGAACGCAGGCCAAAGACATAACCGATGATCAGCATCCGGATCATTAGAACCGGATCGACCGAGGGCCGACCGAGGGTTGGATAGCGCGGTGCGAGTTCCGCGTGGACCCATGATAGATCGAGAACGGCGTCGATCTTGCGCACCAGATGATCATCAGGAACCACCTCATCGAGGCAGAACTCGTAGAACAGATGACCCTGGTCGTTGTTCTGGCGTCCCATCATCGCCCGCCTCCGGCACAAAATGTCGTCAGAAGACGGAATCACCGTTCGCCAAAACCTTCAAATCACTTCTGCAACAAAATCGGCACATCGCGCCATTCGCGGCGCTGCAAAAAGTTTAGTCGCTATCGGGTGTACAGCGGACGTGCCTTGATGGGCACATTTGGGCTGCTTGAAAGCTGTCGGCAAGCTATTCACATGCGTGTTTAGTGGACGGTTGACGAAGCCTGCGGAATTCGCGCGTAAAGGGGATCATAAACGATGACGAGAGCGAGGAGTTATGATCAGCGGGAGGGAGAAGTTTGGCGCGTTCATTCGCCGGGAGCGCGAGGCAAAAGGTCTCAGCCTTCGTGACATGGCGAAGAAGATCAAAGTGAGCCCTACGTTTTTGTCGAAGGTGGAGACGGAGGATTGGAAGCCGGGCGAGGAAAAACTGCGAAAAATTGCGGAAGTTATTGGCTGCGATCCTGATGATCTCCTGAGGCGTGCGGGTCGGGTTCCGACCGAACTCTCCGAGATCATTAAGCAAAGCCCGCATCGTCATCAAATGACCGCGCTGTTGCGCACGGCCAAGGGATTCACCGCCGAGGAGATGGAGAAACTCGTTAGTCAGGCGCAGAAGATCAAGCAGAAATAAGTCCGCAGGTACGTGTCACGGCTTCTGAAAATGCAGATGAGGATGCAAACGGATGGCAATCAAAGTCAAATATTTAACTAAAGATGAGATTGAGAAGGACGCGAAATTGTTGTTGGCCGAATACGAGGATACCACCGGCGAACCGATCAGGCTGCCGGTGCCGGTTGATGACATCACCACCTATCATCTCGCACTGCGGCTTGGTCTTGATGATCTGCACAAGACTCTGAACCGGCCGATGCTACGCAGCAACTCTTACCTCCCCGGTGCGATCCCGGGTTGAGAAGGAACTTGTGCTGATCGATCAACACCTCAATCCAAAAAACAACCCGTCGATGTTAGGGCGCTACCGCTTTAGCGTCGCCCATGAGCTTTATCTACCGCAGGACTGGCACCAAGGTGCCAATTAGCGCCGTCCATTCAATATTGCGGAACCGGCTCTATACAGGTCAGTTCGAGTGGAATGGAAAGCTAATCCAGGGACGGCACCAGCCGCTCATTTCAGTGGAATTGTGGGAGCGGGTTCAAGGCGTTCTCGACGGTCGCAATGTCAGCAAAGCCAGGCGGGGCAAGCACGATTTTGCCTTCTCCGGCTTGATTGCCTGCGCCAAGTGCGGGTGTTCGGTGGTCGGTGAGATCAAAAAGCAGCGTTACGTGTATTACCACTGCACGGGATACGCCGATAAATGCCTGGGTAATCCAGCGTCTTGCCGGCGCAACTATGTGCGTGAAGAAGTGCTGGAGCAGAAGTTCACCGAACTGCTCGGCCAGCTAAGGTTCGACGACGAAGTGCTGGAATGGGTACAGGAGTCGCTTCATGCGAGCCACGCCGATGAGCGGCGAGATCACGAAGAAGCGATTAAACGGCTCCAGGGCGAACACAAGCGGCTCGGCGACCGTATCAACGCGATGTATCTCGACAAACTCGATGGGCGTGTAGACGCTCGTTCTTCGACAAGATGTCGGCCCAATGGCGCAACGAGCAGGCACGTTGCCAGCGCGAGATCGACAGGCATGAGGCCGCCGACAATCCTACATGGACGAGGGCGTCCAGATTCTCGAACTGGCGCGAAACGCCCAAAGGCTGTTTGAGCAGCAACAACCGCGCGAAAAACGCCGGCTTCTCAATTTCGTGCTATCGAACTGCTCTTGGGAGGACGGCGAAGTGGTTGCCACCTTCCGTCAACCGTTTGATTTGTTGGCACAAACCACCGCTATCGCAACGCGCGCAGCGATGAGCTCAGGCTCCAATTCGGCAAAATCAGAGATTTGG
>CAWGIE010000033.1:0-199254 GCA_963822585.1 uncultured bacterium | reverse complement strand
TGTCACGTCCTGATTTAAAGTTGTCACTTTTTTCTGGGTACTACCCTTTATTTTTTCCTCACTGATAGCTCTCTTCCCTCCTCCGGAGGAGTGAAGACGCGTTTACGCCGCCAGAGCGTGTACCTGTTCCGGTGTTTTATAGTTCAAAGATGTATGGGGGCGCCGGGTATTATACAAATCAATTGCTTCATCCACCGCCCGCCGTGCCTGTTCTTTGCTCTGTAATGTGCCTCCCAACCAATATTCCTGTTTGAGGATTCCGTTCACCCGCTCTGCCAGCGCATTCTCATAACAACGATTTTCCTCGGTCATGCTGACTTCAAACCCATGCTCTTGGAGCTTTTTTACATACATATGGGAACAATACTGGCATCCACGATCAGAATGGTGAATGATACGCGCGTTCTTCGGTTTGCTCTCCAATGCCTTATCCAGTGCTCTCAGACACTCTTCTGTTGCCAGGGTTTCTCCTACATGATATCCGACTATCTTGCGCGAATACTTATCCGTAATCAGACTCAGGTACACAAATCCCTCATGTGTTCGAATGTAGGTGATGTCGCTTACCCATACCTGATTGGGCCGTATGACCTCAAGCTCCTTAATGATGTTTCTAAATACCGGTAGACTATGCCTGCTGTTCGTCGTCTTTGGAGCCGGGGGGAGAGACTCCAGTAGTAACTCCTTTGTTCTCAGCGCCTCAAAGAACCGGTCCCTGCCAATCGATACCCCCGCATCCTCCAGCTCAGGCTTCAACATGAAATATAACTTCCGACCTCCCAGTCTCGGTTGTGCGGCCCGCTCAGATCGAACCAGCTCTTCCACCAGCCCTTCATCTATTGCTTGTCTACGTCTCCTTCTATGCGCCTTGTAATAGTTCTGCCGGCTCATCCCGGTTTTCCGGCATAACAACCCTATGCTCACCCTTGCAGCAGGTTTCGCCTCATCCGTACGTCTGACAGCGTCAATGCGTTCTTTTTTTTAAAGTCCTCCAGGCTGACCCCCATTCGCTCACAAGCTATCTCCAGAAATGAATGTTCCAGACAACAATCAATGTGAGCATCTGCTAACGCTGTCTCCAGCTTCTTAATCCGCTTGCGCGCTTCCTTAATCTCGTCTCGTTCTTTCAAGCTCTCTACCCTCAGTATCTTTGGCAGTAGATCTTCTCTCCCATATTTGCGTATCCATCTTTCCACCGTCCCGGCTCCCGTTATCCGGTAGGTCTTCCGGGCGCTAAAGGGAGAAGCATGTTTTCCCCTCTCTATCTCATCCACAACCTGGCGTTTAAAGGCCTCGCTGTATCTTATCACCGTCTGTCCCATAGCATCTTCCTCCTTATGCTATGTGACAACCTATATCAGGACGGCACAATTTATTGAACGTTGGACGTTGAAAGTTGAGCGTTGAACGTTAAATTTTTGCCGTCCGATGTTCGGGTTTTCCCCTCCGCCTCGCCCCCTATTTAGTCCACAGATGGATTCGACTTCGCTCACCACAAGTTTACACAGATTACGCTGATTGTTTACCCCGCCTCGCCCCCTTTAATTAGCCGCAAAAAGGCGCAAAAGACGCAAGAAAATTGTGTCCTTGATCCATTGAACGTTCAACGCTCAACGTTCAATGAGGTGAGAAATTGAGGGAATAATTCGCGCAATTAGTAGTTCGTAATAAGAGGGTGAGGCGGGGGAAAAAAACCGATCATCGGGCGTCTAACGTTGCACTTCGAACAGTAAACGTTCGTTGCCAGGACACCTTCATATTCAATCACATTCAATCGTCTGTTAAAAAGGGGGCGAAGTAGGGGGGTCAGGCCGGTTGGCCGTTCTTCTTCTCCGGGGGGGGCGGCTCGGATGGGACGGGAGGGGACGGGGGAGTGGGCTGCTCGACCAGCGACGTGGGGGTCAGGTCTTCGGGGAGACCCAGTTCCCTGAAGAGACGCCGGAAGAGGTTTTCTTCCAGGGCGTTCTTCTCCTCCGCGCTCATTCCCGTGAGTTTCACCTGACCACCCGCGATCATCTCGTGTCCCCCCGCGCTGCCGAGTTTCCCGATCACCTTGCGCAGGAGCCTTCCGGCCCTGGCCCGGGGGTGCGTGGTGCGGAGGGAGAGATGGAGGGTGTTCTTATAGCGTCCGGAGACAAAACACCAGGTCGCCCGTTTCAGGGAGACCAGCAAATCTGCCAGCTGGGCGACGAAGCTCGGATAATAAACGTCGCCCAGCTTTGCCCCCACAAAAGATTTATAGGTAACTGTCTGGCCCAGGGAGCGATAGAGCTGCTGGTAGAACTCCCGGGTGTGGGCGGGGTGTTCGATCCGGGAGATCAGGCGGTGCCGGGCCAGGGGGAAGACGAAGGTGGAGGCCCGGATGTCCCGGTCGGTGACGTCCCGTCCCAGGTGCTGGGTCTCCGAGATCAGGGCGTAGTAGAGAGCCGTGGCCAACAAAGGTGGAATCGCCACCTCCGCTTTCCGCAGGTACTCGACCATGATCGTGGCGGTGGCCCCGCAGTCCGGCTGGATGTCGATGAATTCAGCGTGGGTCGTCTTCAACCGGGGATGGTGGTCGATCACGATCAGGGGTTTCAGGGAAGGGGGGATGGAAACATTCCCGCCTCTCGGCTGGCAGTCGACCAGGGCCACGGAGGAGAATTTCTTGAAGTGGCTCGACCGGAGCATGGCCGCCTTGATCCGGAGCTGCTTCTTGAAGGTTCGGTTCTCCTCCCGCCCCAGGATCCCTCCGAAGGCGACGGTGGAGGAGACTTGCGCCTTCTGTTCGAGAAGGTACTGGAGCGCCCAGGCGCTGGCCAGGGAATCGGGGTCGGGATGGTCGTGGGGGAGAATCAATATCGGCGATTTTCCCCGGCAGACCTCGATCAGTTCATTTACTTTCTTCATATTATTAATGAGCGCCTTCGGCGCTGTTTTCACCACGAAGACACTAAGACACCAAGAAAAACAAAAGAATGAAGGAGGAGGGGTTATAAACCCCGATTTGCGATTTTCCTGATTTAGGTTGAACCAGAAAAACTATGTCTCGGGCCAGGAAACCTCTCCCATAAAGAATTTTTTGAAATTCTGAAACAGCTAATGATAGCACATCCCCTCCACATGAGCCACATAACCCGGATAAAAGCCGCACATTATCTCACGGGGTAGGGGTGGGTACAAGGTAATTAATAGGAAAAATGCGACAGATACGGGGATCTTCCGAGATGACACCGGCCTCTGGGCGATCAGGGGTTTGACCAGGACGTATTTCGGGGGCAGTGACGATGTGCCGGTGACGAGATAAGCAGTCAGTTATCGTAAAAATTTTACATAAAGTTGTAAAAATATTTATGCGAATTTTCAAGGTTATGATATGCTATAGAAAAGAACCTTTGATTATTCATTTATGAATTTATGAAAATGTTGGATGGCTGCTTAAAACATTTTTTCTTCCTTGTTATGTTATATTTTGTCCTGCTGATTTTTTCAGCCGCAGCTTCACCACAAGTTATGGAGATAGATGTTGTTGCTGATAAAAGCAAATATTGTCAGGGTGAAGAGATTCATATAACAGTCATAGCAAAGAATAACGGTTCTTCACCAATAACTTTGGTTTTCCCCACCTCTTGTACGGCGGATTACACCATAGATGGATATTATCGCTGGTCAGATGACAAGATGTTTCTCCAGGTTATTACCTATGCGTACATTGAGCCGTACGGTTCACGAAATTGGTACTTTAGTCATCGGTCGGATGATTACCATTTGTCCGCGGGAATCCATACGATCATCGGGGAAGTAGTTGGATATGGGTATGGCGAACCAGTATATATTGCGGTGGTAAATTCCCCGACACCTTCTCCTTCCATAATTCCAACTCCAATTCCAACACCTTCTGTGGGCGGAAGGATAGGTTTTCATGGTTATGTAAAAAATAAATTAACACAAGAACCATTAAGAAAAGCCGAAGTCAACTGCTCATTAATTGATCCGTGTTGTTATGATTGCACATCGTCTTTTACTTCAGATAGTTATGGTAGTTATGGGGTCTCTTGTAGCGATGTTGGTGGTATTTTCAAACTGATGGTAAAACATAGTGGCTACATTCCAATAATGTATTTTGATTATGTTGAGGGGGGTAATGCATTTATTAATGTTAATTTTGAACTCTATCCTGCGCCTTCAACTTCTCGTTATAGCGGAGATTACAATGGGGACGGATGCTCGGATATAGCGCTGTATAATAATCTGAGCGGTCGATGGGCTATAAGGAGTATAAGCCGATTCTATTTTGGAACCACATGCGACCTTCCCGCCAGTGGAGATTACGACGGCGATGGCACGACCGATCCGACGATCTTTCGGAATAATACCGGCCTCTGGGGTGTTAGAGGTCTCTCCCGATTTTATTTCGGCGCCCAGGGCGATTTATCAGTTCCCGGGGATTATAACGGCGACGGGACACCAGGAGCAGCCGTCTTCCGGCAAAGTTCCGGTCTCTGGGCCCTAAGAGGTATCTCCCGGGTATACTTCGGAAAAGAAGGCGATATACCCATACCTCTCGCCTACAACCCATCCAGTGCCTGCGATATCGGGATCTTCCGCGATTCCACCGGACTTTGGGCAGTCCGGGGACAGACCAGGTTTTACTTTGGGGGAGAAAATGACCTTCCGGTTCCCGGGGATTATGATGGTGATGGTTCAATGGATTACGCCCTCTTCCGCCCGGCTTCCGGGCTCTGGGCGGTGCGGAATTTAACCAGAATATATTTTGGGCAGCTTACGGATTGGACGGTGCCGGCGGATTACGCGGGCAACGGAACGGCGAGTGTGGGGATCTTCCGCGGTTCCACCGGTCTCTGGGCGATCAGGGGTTTGACTAGGACGTATTTCGGGGGCAGCGACGACGTGCCGGTGACGAGGTAAATGAGGGAAAGGTTAACAGAGGTTAACAAGGGTTAATAAATGGGGTTCTCTTCCAGTTCTCAAAATGATTGAGATTGCTTTCCCGGCTTGCCGGGATTCCTCGCAATGACATGTAACCTATTTTATGCTCTCCTTAGTAACATTTCTCATATAATAAGATTTTTCCGGAGGAAAAATCTTAGCGGTTCAGGGCGGCGAGCAGTTTTTTCAGGGGATAGGTATTGATCACGTCGTCCTTCTCCAACCACCCGCGGCGGGCGATGAAGACCCCGAACCGCATCAGGTCGAGCTGTTCGGCGGCATGGGCGTCGGTGTCGATGACCAGCCGGGCGCCCAGCTCCTTCGCCCTCCGGGCTTGGATGTCGTTCAGATCCAGGCGGGAGGGATGGGCGTCGATCTCCAGGGCCACCCCCTCCCCGACCGCCGTCCGGATCACCTCGTCGAGATCGAACCGATAGGGCTCTCTCTGGAGGATCAGGCGTCCGGTAGGGTGACCGAAGATATTGACGTACCTGTTCTTCAACGCCCGGGTGATCCGGTGGGTCATCTCCTTCTCCGGCAGGTTGAAATTGTAGTGGATGGCCGCGATCACCACTTCGCACTCCCGGAGGATGCTATCCTTCAAGTCCAGGGCACCGTCGGCCAGGATATCGACCTCCACCCCTTTCAGTATCCTGATGCCGGGGCATTTGGCATCGGCCTTCTCGATCTCCTTCAGATGCCGGGCCAGTTCTTTTTCATTGAGCCCCCCGGCTACTTTGACCGCCTGGGAGTGATCGGTAACGGCGATATACTGATACCCCAGCTTCTGCGCCGCCCGGCCCATCTCTAAAACGGTGTTTTTCCCGTCGGAAGCGGTCGAGTGCATCTGGAGGTCGCCCCGGATCTCCTCCAGTTCGACCAGGCGGGGGAGTGTGCCGTCAGCCGCGGCCCGGATCTCGCCCCGGTTCTCCCGCAGCTCAGGAGGGATCCACTCCAGGCCCAGGGCCCGGTAGCAGGCTTCCTCCGTCTCCCCGGCGATCCTCTTTTCTCCCTGGAAGACGCCGTACTCGCTCACCTTCAGCCCCATCTCCTGGGCCCGGGTCCTCAGCGCGATATTATGAGCCTTGGAGCCGGTGAAATAAAGAAGGGCGGAGCCGAACTCTTTCTTCCGCATGACCCGCACGTCCACCTGGAGGCCGTTCCCCAGTCGGATGCTGGATTTGGTCGGTCCCTGGGCCAGGACGGCTTCAACCTCGTCATAGCTGACGAAGCGGTCCATCAATTTGGAACCGGCGCGGGAGATGGCCAGGATGTCGATGTCCCCGATCGTCTCGCGCCGCCGGCGGAGGCTCCCGGCCGGGACCAGTTGGGAGAAGCCGGGGCCGGCTGCCAGGTAACGGGTGATCGATTCGGCGTAAGTGAAACCGACGTCAAGGCGATAGCGCCCGGCGCCTTTGCGGTAGTTCTCGATCGCCCGGAGGATTTTCTCCTCGGTTTTTTCACCCATCCGGAAGAGCCCTTGCAGCTTCCCTTCCCGGGCCGCCCGCTCCAGGTCGTCGATGGAATCGACACCGGCTTTATCATGGAAGAGCTTGACCTTTTTCGGGCCGACACCCTCGATCCTGAGAAGTTCGGGGAGACCGGAGGGGAGCCCTTTTTTCAGGTCCTGGAGGGTCTTCAGCCGGCCGGTTCGGACGATCTCGGCGATCTTGCCGGCCAGGTCCCTGCCGATTCCCGGCAGTTCGGTCAGGTCGGCGCCGTCCTCGACCATGCCGGCGAGGTTCTCGGAGAGGTTTTCTATCGTCCGGGCGGCGTTGCGGTAGGACCGGATCCGGAAGGGGTTGTCGCCTTTGATGTCAAGGAGATCGGCGACCTCGGTGAAGATGCGGGCGATTTTAGCATTCTCCATTAAAATTTTTCCTCCGGAATAAAATTTTTCCTGCGGAAAAATTTTAGTTATAACATATGAGCTTTCGCGTCATTTTGATAGTATCATAAAACTAACTCTCATGGCCTCAATTTATCGCCATCAAATAAGAATTTATAATTATTCTTGGTGTCTTGGTGCCTTGGTGGCAAGAAACAGCATAGTGAAAAGAGGAAAAAAGTGGAAAGTGTGGATGTAACGATCATTGGGGCCGGTGTCGTCGGTCTGGCGATCGCGGCGGAATTGGCGGGGGAGGGGAAGGAGACGATCGTGGTGGAACGCCAGGACGGCTTCGGCCGGGAAGCGAGCAGCCGGAACAGCGAGGTGATCCACGCGGGGATCTACTATGAAAAGGATTCCCTGAAAGCCCGCTTCTGCGTCGAAGGGCGCCGGGCCCTCTACGAACTCTGCGCGGCGGCGGGCATCCCCCACCGCAAGATCGGGAAGCTGATCATCGCCGTCGACAACCACGACCTCCCGGTGCTGGAGGACCTGAAGCAGCAGGGCGAAGAAAACGGCGTCGAGGGACTCGCCCTCCTCTCCCGGGAAGAAGTGACGGAGATGGAGCCCAACGTCCGGGCGGCCGGCGGACTCTGGTCGCCGGAGACGGGGATCATCGACAGCCACGGCCTGATGGCCTACTTCGAGAAGAAGGCCGCACCCGCGGCCACCTTTGCCTACAACTGCGAACTCATCTCCCTGGAGAGGGAAGGGGAGGGGTATGTGGTCGGGATACGGGATGCCGACGGGGATCTTTTCCGGTTTGCCAGCCGGGTGGTCGTCAACAGCGCCGGCCTGGAGGCGGAAAAGGTGGCGGCCCTGGCCGGGATCGAGACCGCCGCCGCCGGCTACGCCATCTACCCCTGCAAGGGAGAGTATTTCCGGGTCTGGGGAGGGGAGAAGGAGCGGACCACCCGCCTGGTCTATCCCCCGCCGACCGGGATCAGCCTCGGGCTCCACACGGTGGTCGATCTCCAGGGGGGGATCAAGATCGGCCCCAACGCGTTCTACGTGGATGAGATTGACCACACGGTGGATGAGGGGCATCTCGACGAGTTCTTCGAGGGTGCCCGGGGGTATCTGCCGGCCCTGAAGAAAGAGAGCCTCTCCCCGGACATGGCCGGGATCCGCGCCAAACTCTATCGGAAGGGGGAGAAGGAGAGGGACTTCGTCATCCGGCATGAGGAGGACCGGGGCCTCCCCGGGCTGATCAGCCTGATCGGGATCGAATCCCCCGGCCTGACCGCCTCCCCGGCGATCGGGAAACACGTGGCGAAAATGGTGCGGGAGATTCTATAACCCCCTGCCATTCCCCCTTTGGGAACAGACGATTGAATGTGATTGAATAGGAGTTGATCAGGACGAGAATGTTCGATGTTCGATATTCGGTGTTCGATATTCTGCGGTTCGTTATTCGCTTTTCCCCCCCGCCTCGCCCCCTTTTCAGTCCACTAATTACACTAAATGACACTGATTCATCCCCCCGCCTCGCCCCCTTTTCAGTCCACAGATTACACAGATTTCACGGAATGTCCCCCGCCTCGGCCCCTTTTTCAACCACGAATTACACGAATCTGCACTAATTTTCCCCCGCCTCGCCCCCGTAATAAACTACGAATTTCGCGAATTGCGCTAATTTGTTGAACGTTGAACGTTGAGAGTTGAATGTTGAACGTTCGCTACTTCTGCTTTTAATCCCCCCCGCGGACGGCGCGAACGTAGAAGACGGCTCCGAAATCATCTTTTCCCAAGGGACTGATGTCCCCGTCGGCAAAGTACACGAACCAGGCGCTGCCGGTGGCGCCGGCGTGGGTGGTGGAGGAGACGTACCTGTCCGCCCTGGTGTTGGGGAAGATGGTGTTGTTGATCTTCGGTGTGGCGGCCGAGTAATTGACCAGGGAGTGCAGTTCCCGGACATTGGGCAGCCGCCAGTCGGCGTAGCCGGCAAAAGTGAGTCCGTTGCAGTAATCCACCGCTTCCTCCCAGGTCGCGGTCTGGCCGTTGAAGCACCCGGCGCCGTTACCATCGGTGGGCCACATCAGGCCGGTGACGACATCGGTGGCGGTGCCGTTGCCGTGATCGACATAGTGAAAAACCGTCCCCGTCTGGTATGACCCGTCGTCCCCCGTGTGGTCGACCCGCGTCATACCGGTCCGGAGGAGACCACTGCCGTGGACGGCGCCGTGGGCGATGTCGGGGGCCAGGGCACGGTCCCCGTCGCCCCCGAAATAAAACCGGGTGATGCCCCGGGCGGCCCAGAGACCGGAGGCTTCCCGGAAGACGGCGGCGTCTTCGGTGCCGTCCCCGTCGTAATCCCCCGCTTTCGGCTTGTCGGCGGACGAGCCGAAGTAGATCCGGGTGCTGGCGCCGGGCGCGGCCCAGAGGCCGCTGGAAGGCCGGAAGATGACCGGGATGTCGTACCCGCCCCCGCTGTAATCGGCCGGTTCCGGTATATCCCCCGTACCGCCGAAATAGATCCGGGTCAGACCCCGGGCCACCCAGAGGCCGGTGGAGGGTCGGAAAATGGCGATCTCCCCGGTCCCGTCCCCGTCGAAGTCGGCCGCCCGGGAGGGATGAATGATCCAGAAGCTCAGCATCATGATCGCGGCGAACACTATTGTTTTCATCAGTGAGTCTCCTTTATCCGGCATTCGGGGTTTGTGACTATTGACCGCCGCGGACGGGACGGACATAGAAGCCGTGAAGGGTTTTATTCCAAACATAAAGATCGCCGTCATACATATACACCGTCCAGGCTTTGGCACCGCTGTCATCAGGAGTGGAGGTCCAGTATCGTTTGACGAGAGTATTAGTAAAGACGCCGGTATCGATGCAGGGAGTGGTTCTCCCGTAGTTGACGAGGGAGAGGAGTTCGCGGACATTGGGGAGGCGCCAGTCGGTGTAGCCGGCAAAATTGAGGCTGTTGCAGTAATCGATTGCGTCCGTCCAGGTCGCCGTCTGGCCGTTGAAGCAGCCAAGGCCGGTCCCGTCCGTGGGCCACATCAGGCCGGTCACGTTGTCGGTGACCGTCCCGTCGCCGTGGTCGGTATAGAAAAATTCTTTTCCCACCCGGTAGGCGCCATCGTCACCGGAATGATATATTGTTGTCTGGCCGGTTTGAAGGAGACCGCTGGTCCGCAGTTCCCCGTAGGCGACATCGGGGGCCAGGGCTTTGTCCCCGGCGGTCCCGAAATAAAACCGGGTGATGCCGCGGGCTGCCCAGAGGCTGGCCGCTTCCCGGAAGATTCCGATGTCTTCCGTGCCGTCCCCGTTGTAATCACCCGGTTTCGGCTTGTCCCCGGATGAGCCGAAGTAGATCCGGGTCAGGCCCCGCACGGCCCAGAGGCCCGCCCCGGAAGACGGCCGGGATGTCGGTCCCGTTGCCGGAATAGTCGCCGGGTTTGGGGAGGTCTCCCGCGCCTCCGAAATAAAACCGGGTCACCCCGCGTATCCCCCAGAGGCCGGATGAATCGCGGAAGATGGCGACGTCGCCCGTCCCGTCCCCGTTGAAGTCCTCCGCCGAGGCCGACGCTGCCGCTAGCACCAGCGCCGTCAGCATGAACGAACAGATATGTTTCATGATTTCCTCCCCGTAATTTACCATTAAACCGCTCTAATATTTTATCGCAAAGCCTGTCCGGAGAGAATAAAAATATGTTCAAAAAATAAAAGATTTCCCCGACCCTCCCGGGTCGGGGAAATCTTTTATTCGCCGATGATCTTGACCAGGACCCGTTTCTTTCTCATCCCGTCAAATTCGCCGTAGAAGATCTGCTCCCAGGGGCCGAAGTCGAGCTTCCCCCCGGTCACGGCCACCACCACCTCCCGCCCCATGATCTGGCGCTTGAGATGGGCGTCGGCGTTGTCCTCGAAGCCGTTGTGACGATACCGGGAATGGGGTTTCTCGGGGGCGAGACCTTCCAGCCAGACCTCGAAGTCGTGGTGGAGACCCGCCTCGTCGTCGTTGATAAAGACGGAAGCGGTGATGTGCATGGCGTTGACCAGGCAGAGCCCCTCCCGGATGCCGCTCTTGCGGACCAGCTCCTCGACCCGGGGGGTGATGTTGATGAACGCGCGCCGGGTGGGAGCGTTGAACCAGAGATGTTCGGTCAAGGATTGCATTTTACTATTTTCCTCCGGAAAAATTTAGTTTCAATATCCAAGGAGTTAGAATAAGATGTTCGGCTTTTTTAAAATATAACATAAATTACCGGAGGAAAATATGGCTGATAAAAAATATAAACTGATCCGCAGCCGGCTGCTTTTGCCGATGAGTGAGAAACGGGGGCTTTCAACCCGGATCGAGGACGGGTACGTCCTGATCGAGGGGAGCCTGATCAAGGAGGCGGGTAAATACAAGGCCGCGATCGGGAAGAAAATCCTCCGCGAATACGGGGGCGACCTGGAAGTCATTGGGGCCGGGAAGAAGGCCCCGGTCTCGGAAGCGGATATCCCCTGTCTGGACGGTGTGGTTCTCCCGGGGTTCGTCAAGGCGCACGGTCACGACCATGAATCTCCGATCATCGGGATCGCCAAGGACGAGCCCTTGACCGACTGGCTCGATCACGCCGTCAACCTCTTTACCGGGTTCCTGAATGAAAACTGGAAAAATCTCCAGAAACGGTTCGGCGTCTCGGCCCACGTGATTACTTACGCCAAGGCCAAGCTGGACGACATTTACTACGGGATCACCTCCGCCCTTACCCATCACTGCAACTTCAACAAGTACCACCTGGAGGAACTGGTGGAGGCCAACACCCGGGCGGGGACGAAGATCATCGTCGCCATCGGCGGCCAGGACCGGAACTACGACCCCCGGATACTGGACACAGTCGAGGAGGCGGTGAGACGGATGGACGAATTTACCGCCGAGTTCGGCGGAAGGGCTCGGACCGGGATCATCCCCGGCCCGGACCAGGTCTTCTCCAACTCGGCGGAGATGATCAAGGCCCTCAAGGAGTGGGCCAACGTCCACGGCACGCTCTTCCACATGCACAGCTCGGAGGAGCCGAACACGACCGCCTGGTTTTATCCCCAGTATCTGTGCAGCCCGGTCGGCTATCTTCACCAGGTCGGCGCGCTGGATGAGAACACCATCCTCGCCCACCAGGTGAACAACACACCGGTCGACCTCGCCATCCTGCAGCAGACCCGGACCAACATTGTCCATAACCCGTTGGCCAACACCATCCTCGGCTCGGGGATGCCGCCGGTGATCGAGATGCTGGAGATGGGGATTCCGATCGCCATCTCCACCGACGGCTCCGGTTCCTCCGACAACCAGAACATGCTCTCGGCCGCGCGGCTGGCCTCCCAGTATCAGAAGGCTTTTCATAAAAACGCCCGGCTGCTCCCGGCCCAGCAAGTCCTGGAGATGGTGACGACGGTTCCGGCGAAGATGCTTCACCTCAATACCGGGCAGCTGGCGCCGGGAAAGGACGCCGACCTGATCCTGGTCGATCTGCGCCGGCCCAACCTCACCCCGACCCGCGTCGATAACGTGGTGGAGAACCTGATCTGGGCCTCGGATGGCAGCGAAGTCCGGTGGGTGATCGCCAACGGGAAGAAGCTGAAGGACGATTACCGGTTCCTGACCCTGGACGAAGAGAAGATCAAGCAGGACGTTCAGAAACTCTCCGAGCTTTTGATCGAGTACCGCAAGACCCACCAGGAGATCAAAGCCACCGGGGCCCGGCAGGAAGAACAGTGATCGGTAATCAGTAATCGGTGATCAGTAAGCAGTCCCGAAAAAGTCCCGATTATCATCGGGGGCATCAGGATCTCCCCTTCGCTCCGGTAATCAGTGATCGGTAAGCGGTAAGCAGTGCGCCGGGTAGCTGTCACTGATGACTGATTACCGTTTACCGATTACCTTCCCTTGCTTTGGCCGACGGAAAGAGAGAACGAACTTCAGGGCCCAGTAGACGGCATAGGCCATGAAGGCGATGAAGACGGGGAAGAAATACCCCTCCTTCAGCCGGACCGGATCCGCCAGATTGGCGTCAAGGGTCAGGATCTCGAGGACGAAAAAAAGCAGGAAAAAGGCGCAGCCGAACTCCGCCATCAGAACCGCCAGCTTTTTCTTCAGCTCCGGCCGGTTTTCTTCCTTCAGCCAGTAATCTTTGTTCGGGATGTTCGTCCAGCGCGGCGACACCTTCAGGTTCAGGGACGGGGCCAGGAGGAAGAGGATGAAAAGGGGGAGTTCGATGGCGAGGATGAGGAGCACGAAGGCTTCCCGGTCCGTCCATGAATCCGGCATCCCCCCGGCGACGAAGTGAATCGCCACCCGGGAGGGGAGGGTGAAGAGCATCAGTACCGCCAGGATGACATTGGCCAGAAATGTCAGCGCCAGAATTTTTTTCATAGAGAAGAATCTCCGCTTAATTATATCCTGCTCGAAAATTATATCCATATTGGGACCAAATCAATTAAAACCACGAAGAACACGAAGAACACGAAGATTTCTAAAAAATGATCTAAATCCTATTTGTTTTTTCACCTATTCTTCGTGTACTTCGTGTACTTCGTGTTCTTCGTGGTGAATAATAGACGTGGGAATGGAAGAGAACCGGTCAGGTCAGCTCACGGAGGATCTCGTAGAGTTCCCGGTTTGATTTGCAGGCGATCAGGCGGGCCCGGTTCTCCTTGACGGAGAGGAAGCGGCTTATTATCGCCATCAGTTTCAGGTAGGGCTCCGGCTGATCGCAGGGGATCAGGGTGGCGATGAAGATGTACGCCGGCCGGTTATCGAGCGACCCGAAATCAACACCCTCTTTCCTGATGCCCGCCACCGTTCTCATCTCTTTCACGATCTCGGTCCGGGCATGGGGAAAAGCGATTCCTTCCTGGAGCCCGGTTGAAATATCTTTCTCCCGGTCAAGGAGAAGCCGCAGGACCTCGTCATGCCTCTCCGGCGGAATCTGGCCGGAAGAGATGAGAAGACGGACCAGTTCTTCCAGAACTTTTTCCTGGGTGTTCCCCTGCAGATTGAAATCCACCCCCGCCGGTTGAAACATCCGGGAAAGAAGAGCCCGCTCTTTCCCGTTGACCCGGGGCCGGGTCGTACCGGTGTCTTTCAAAATCCTTTTCCCGATGGCCTCCGGCTCGGCCAGAGACTGGAGCTGGCGCATCACGCGCTGCAGTTCGGCCAGCGCTTCGTAAAAAAGAGTGTGAATGAAGGCGGCGTCCTCCTCGCGGCAGTCGAAGATGATTCTCTCCGGGGAGAACCGCATGGTGATGAAGGTGTTTTCCTTCCGGATCCCGTAAAGATGCCGGCGGATGTCGAGCAGGTGGACGAAAAAGCCCTCGTTTTTGAAGGCGTCGATGATCTTGGTCAGCAGGAGATCCGCCGTCTCCCGGTTGGGAAAATCATAAGTGATATGCTTCTGATCGGATTTGAAAGGGGTCGGCTTTCTCAACACCTCCCCCTTCTTTTCGATCATCCGGGAAAAAAGGGGGGGCGCGATCAGGGTGGTAAAGAAGGTCATGATGACGCCGATGCTGAAGGCGTCGGAAGAAAGCACCCCGGAAGAGAGTCCGATCCCGGCCACGATCAGGGCGACTTCCCCCCGGGGGACCATCCCCATCCCGATCCGGGAGGCGCCCCGGAAGTTGAAGTTGAGCAGCAGCGCCGGGAGACTGCAGCCCACTATTTTCCCGACGATGGCCAGGGCGGAATAGACCAGGGCGATGAGAAGGATCTTTTCGTCGAAGATGTCCCGGACGTTGATCAGCATCCCCATGACGCAGAAGAAGACGGGGACGAAGAACCGGTAGAACACGGCGAGGTGCGTCTGGATGAGGTAGGTCAGGTCGGTCTTGGAGAGGGTGAGGCCGGTGACGTAAGCCCCGATGATCATGGCCAGCCCCGACTTCTCGAAGATGCCCGCCAGGAGCAGGGCCAGGGCGAAGCTCATCACCACGATGGTGTTGGTCTCCTTGAACCGTTTCAGGGCGGCGCTGATCTTCCGGGCAAAGAACAGTCCCAGGAGCATGAAGCCGAGCCAGACCCCGACCGCCCGCCCGGCGATCTGCCCGATCTCTCCCCAGGCCACGTTCCCGCTCTTGATGATGCCGATGGCGATCGCCAGAAGAATGATCCCGAGGACGTCGTCGATGATGGCGGCGGAAAGAATGGTTACCCCCTCCGGCGAGTCGACTTTATGTTTCTCGGAGAGGATGGTGGCGCTGATCCCCACGGACGTCGCGGTGGAGACGACTCCGAGAAAGAGAGGGACGGCATCGGTAAAACTGTAGGCGACTCCGAAGACGGCGCGCGAGAACCAGACCACCGTCAGGTCCCCGAGGACGAAACTCACCAGCATCCCGCCGGTGCCGATGACGGAGCCGGCGAGCGAGAACCGCAGGAATATGTTGATGTCGGTCTCCAGCCCGACCAGGAAGAGAAGAACGATGGAAGCGATGGTGGCGAAACTGTAAAGCTCCTGGGAGACCGGGAAGTGGGCGCCGGCCCGGAAGAGACCGTCGGCAAAACCGGGCAGGGCAACGGCGCCCAGCAGATAGGGGCCGATAACGATGCCGGCCACCAATTCGCCGAGTACGGTCGGCAAGCGCAGTTTTTTGAAGAGGGCTTCTCCCGCCCAGGCGGCGAACAAAATGACGGCGATCTGGAAGACCAGGGTCGACATCCGTTCCGCCAGGCCGATTTCATCCTCCAGTGTCTGTGCCCACAGAGCGTGGAAGGGTAAGAGGCAGAGGGCAATGACGGCAATAACGATGAACGTTTTTTTCATGGTTAGCGGTGATCAGTCCCGAAAAGCCCCCGATTGCCATCGGGGGCATCGGGATCTCCGCTTCGCTTCGATAATCGGTGATCAGTAATCAGTTATCAGTATCTCTGGTTTTGCCAGGTTTGCTAGTTACCGAGCACTGATCACTGATTACTGAATTTTGATTACCGATCACCGATAACTGATTACCGGTCGTTCTCTATTCATTCGTCCCCGAAGTCCTCCGCCGCCGGAGGGTGGGGACGTGTTTTCCGCAGCGTCCCCGAGAGGGCATAGATAATACCGCCGGCCAGGGCGAGAGCGATGATCAGAACCAGCATGATCAGGGATATGGCCGCCGCCTTGTCCTGGTTCATTGCCGGCAGCGTGCTGAACAGGTAGATACACATTCCTTCTCTCACGCCGAGGCCGCCGATAGAGGGGAGCATCGTGCTGACCGCGATCAGGGGAACGAAGATGACGCAGGCCGAGAAGGTGACCGAGGTGAAGTTCATTCCCCGGGCAATCAGAAAGTCGATGAGAATATATATGAATTCTATGCCCAGCGTGGCCAGTGTCGCCAATCCAAGCTGGAGGGGAAACTTCTGATGCCGGTGGAAGAGCCGATAGACGGCGATGATCTCCTTGCGGAACGTTTTATTCTTAAACGGCTTCAGGAATATCAGGAACTTGACGGCCAGTTTTCTCCGGGTGAAAAAGAGGAGGGCGAAAGAAATGATCAGGAACATCGTTCCCACCAGATAGACCGGTATCATATTGGGGAGCTGCCGCCGTCCGCAAATAATGCCGATGATGGCGATCGCGGTCAGGCAGACCGCGCCGATGATCCGGACCACCACCAGGGCCACGAACGGTTCCGTCTTTTTCCCGGAATCCCGGGCGATATAAAACCCCTTTGCCACATCCCCCCCGATCGTGGTGGGGAGGATATTATTGAAGAACATCCCGATGAAGCAGTAGCGGGTCAGCCGGGTTAACGGAAGATGGATATCCTGGGCCAGGAGAACCTGCTGAAGGCGGTAGCCTTCCAGGATCATAAAGATGATCCCCCCCAGAATAACGGCCAGGAGATAAAACGGATGCTGGGTCCAGAAGAGCGACGCGGTCTCCCCGATCTTGTCCAAATCCAGGTAAGAGAGCAGGAAGACGATCAGCCCCAGGCTGATCACGATGCGCAGGACGGTGAAGACAGCTTTTTTCACTGTACAGTTACTCCGGAGGCGAACATATTTTTCTCGGAATGTCAGTAACAGCCCGGAAACGTGGAGTGATGGAATACTGGAATCATGGAGTATTGGGGGCCGGGAGGAGGGCTCTCAGTACTCCAATACTCCGTCTCTCCAACACTCCGGAACGTTGCCCGAACGAAGTGAGGGCTACGTTCTATAATATGCTTCTGAAATCCGCGGCGCAAGGGCATAGATAACGGCGTTCTCGAAGGTTTTTTCCCGGTCGATCAAACCGCCGGTCAATATCCCTTCAGCGCCCATCTTCCGTTTGCTCTGCGCGACGCCGGTCAAGGCATCCATGGCGGGTCCCATTTCTTTTCCGTCATGCAGGATCATCCGGACAACCCGCTCCGGCAGTTGAAAGTGGACCCCGCCGCCCACGGTCTCCCCGCCGCCGTCCCGGATCACGCACCAGACGCAGGTGAACCAATACCCGGCAACCCGGGTCATCCCCCCTTCCAGGCCGATCCCCCAGTCGCTTCCGGTGGCCTCCCGTGCCACTCTCGCCCTCTGCCGGGCTCCGGCGATGGTCTCTTCGTTGGTGAGCGGGGTATGGGAGACGCCGGAATCAACCCCAACCGCCATGAACTCGGCCCCCGGCTGAACGCGCTCCAGAACGTTTCTCGCCGAGGATAGTTTCAGGGGATTTTTCGAGCCGACGGCTATTCTCATTATAAGGTAGCGCCTCCGGCGCAACTTGTAGTGTAAAGTGCAATGTGTAAAGTGTAATGGAACTTTCCACTTTACACCTTTCACTTCACACTACGTTATTGAAATTCCGAAACAGGAACTTAGCCCTCGCTTCGCTCGGGCGACTAAATAAAACTACGAATTACGCGAATTACATGAATTTTTTTTAAAATATCCCTGCACTATCGGTTCAATGCGTGCACATTCTTATTTTTTCGAAGAAAAAATAAGAGGGGAGATGAACGGGATCAGGGCATAGATGAGAACGTATTCATATGCTTGCTGCCGGTTGCTCAGGCCCCCGGTCAGAACCCCGATCGCGCCCATCTTTTGCTTGGTATTCTCAGCGCCGATCAGCTCATCGATGGCGGTTCCCAGTTCTTTCCCTTCCCGGAGTATCTTCCGCTCGACTTGAGGCGGCAGCTGCAGGTGGGCGCCCCCCCCGATACCAAAACGCTTGCCGTCGAAGACGGCCGCCCACCCCGCCGTCATCTGCCGTCCATCGATGACGGCCGAGGCCCCCTCGAGGCCGATTCCCAGATCGGCGCCGACCAGCGATTGTGCCTGCCGGGCCCGCTGCCGCGCTCCCTCGATCGCTTCCGCTTCGGTCAGGGGCATATCGGAGACCGTGGAATCGACCGCCACCTCCTCGACCCGGGCAGGGGGCCAGATCCGGGCCAGGACGGCCCGGGCGGCGGCGATTTTGACCGGGTTTTGGGATCCGACAGCGATCTTCACAGTATTTTTCCCCCTAACCAAAAGCGCATTCTATACCCCTATCGGCAATAAATTCAATCGTTTTACCCGAAGAAGCTTGTCCGGGTAATGATTGCCGGCACACCGTCTTGCCTCCGCGAACGATTCAATTCTGGACGATATGCCGGCCCCGATGCTATAGTGCGTAATCCAGAGTATCGCCGACCCGGGCCGGTCCCGGACAACCAGAGGAGATCCATGATGAGAAGATACGGTTTTTGGACGGCTGTCGCCATCTGTTGGGGGATATCGCTCTTACCGGCGTCTCGGTCGGCCTTCGGCTGGGAATCCGATAAAGCCGTGAACCTGAGGTATTTCTATGTCCCCTACACCGATCTGGAGGAGGAGGAAGGGCAAATATCGATGAACGTGGTGAAAACCATGGCCATGGTCCCGGTCGTCCTCAGCGATACACTGGTTATTCTCCCCGGGCTCTCCTATGACGGTCTCTATCTGGATTACAAAGACCTGACGTTCAATTATCCGACCCCGAATGGATTGTTCACCGAGAAGGATCTCCCTCGGAACCTCCATGTCATCGACCTGATCATGGGGGGCAATATCCAGTGGGATGCGAAATGGGGGTCAACGGTCCTCCTCTATCCCGGTATTCACAGCGACCTTGACGATGTGAGCGGTAAAGATATTTACTTCTCCGGCGCGGCTATAGCGACATATCAGCTGAACGACTCTCTCGCTCTCTCCGCCGGTATCTATTACGACGACTCCTTTGGGCACCCCCAGCTCCTTCCCCTGGTCGGCGTCCAGTGGCAGATCAACGACACCCTGAGCCTGGACGCTTTTCTCCCCCAGTATCTGGTTTTTTCCTACCGGCCCATTCCCCGGCTGGCGGTCGGGCTGAAATGCAACGTGGAAGGAAATCAGTGCCGCCTCAGCGAGGGCAATCCCTGGAACAACACCGTTGCCGAGTACACCCAGACTTTGCTGGGTCCGTTTGTCGACTTCTACTTCACCGATCACATTGTTCTCCGCCTGGACGGCGGTGTCGCCGTCGCCCGGCAATTTGAGTTTCGCGACGACGACTCCAGCAGCAAGCTCTATGACGGCAATATGAAGGACTCGGGATACGCCGGCTGCTCCCTGTCTTACCGGTTTTAGCCGGTCACTTCCCGCCTGCCGGCAGGCGCGAGTGAACCGGTTAAGTTTTGATCAATACCGAAGCCGGTATTGACCGCAGTGCGCACGTATTGATCATAATGTTAATCCATGATTAGTTTACCGCACCGGACCGCGCGGCTGTTGTTTTCTCGCGGCAACAAGAAGATTGAGCCTTCCCCGTCCCCACCTCCGGGCCGGAGGATCTTCGCCGTTCTCTGTATTATTCTGGCCATCGGCGCCCTCCTTGTCGCCTGCCTGCAGTATACCACGGTCAAAAAGTTTGAAGTCCCGATCGCCTACACCGTGGTCGGTTCCCGGCTCTATGTCCTGGAAAAGAAGGGCAACACGATCCTCGACCTTGAGTATCTCGCCCCGGACAAACCTCTGGAGCTGCGGGGCCGTTACCGGATCGAGCCGGAGGATGCCGGGCATTACTATATGGTCCGCAAACTATATCCGGGCCCGGAGGGCGTGATCGTTCACAGCTATATCTATACCCGCAAACAGGGGGAAAAAGACCGGGAGGAAGAGTTCATCGGGTACCGGTTCCGGGAGTACCGGTCGTTCCGGCGGCCGCCCCGGGAGATATTCACCATCCTGCTTCAAAACCCGGCCGATGTCCCCGAGCTTAATTATTCCGCGGGGCCGGAAGGCTGGCATTATTTTGTCAATAACTGTCCCGGACAACAGCCGATCTGGAAAATACCTCCGGCCGGCTCCGTTTCCATGGCCGGCGGGGTACTTCCTCCGGAAATCACGGCCG
The DNA here is from genome assembly GCA_963822585.1 of uncultured bacterium. Classification (GTDB taxonomy): domain Bacteria; phylum Auribacterota; class Erginobacteria; order Erginobacterales; family Erginobacteraceae; genus CAWGIE01. The sequence goes on along the minus strand of CAWGIE010000033.1, from coordinate 179,130 downwards.
GAGGGGAGGAGAACGGAGCTTTCTCGAGCTGGGATGGGATCGCGGTCGGCGGGGAGGGAAGGGTCTATCTCTCTTCCGGGTCCACGAACCGGATCAGGGAGTACAGCCCGGATTTTCGCGAATATACGGATATCGGCACCGTGGGCTGGGAAGAGGGAGATCTCCTGGCGCCGTCGGAACTTTTTTTTATTACCCTCGCGCATGATCTGCCGAGGAGCCTGACGGTGGCCAGCACCGGGAACCGGACCTGGGTTCAATTCTCCCCGGAAGGGAGGGTCCTGCTGACGATCGATCCCCGCCGGGAGGGATACCAGGACCACTTCACCGACATCCTGGTCGGCCCGATTTATAAGATGGAACCGGGTGGAGAGATCGTCACCTTCGATCTGGTCAACCGCGACCTGATCACCCTGAGCCGCGGCTTTTCATTTGTCACCGCCTACCGGTCCCGGCAGCCTCTTCGGTCGGGACTTTTTATCGGTCTGGCCGCGCTCTTCCTGCTGGCCGCGGTCTTCTCCCGCCGGCTGACGGAACTGGCGGCCCGGCTGAGATTTCCCTTCGTTGCCAAGCTGCTGCTCCTCTTCGTCCCCGTGATCGTGATCAGCGCTTTGATCGTGGGAGACGAAGTCAGGACCATCATGAAAAAAGATCTGGACGCTGAGTATGTCCGCCGCTCGGCCAACCTGGCGGCGGCGATTCTGGAAGCGGTGCCGGTCTCCGACCTGAAGCAGCTCCGAGGATTGAATGACCGGGAAAAGCCGCTTTACAAGGAAGTGTACGACCGTGTTGCCGGGATCGTGAACTGGGAGAAAGTTGAATATACCCCCAAGTGGATCATCCACCTGATCGATAAGGAGGGAAGGTATTTCTTTGGTATTAATATCTGGCGGGGGTCGATCTACGAGCCGTTCATTGTCCCCGCCGACCGGAAGATATTCAAGGATGTTCTCGATCAGAAGACCCCCCAGTACGGACGATTCACCGATGAGCAGGGAGAATGGTTCAGCTACCTGGTGCCTATCCTTGATGACGGGAATGATGGAACCGGGGACGGAGCGGCCGGGGCCTGCGATGAAAAACGGGTACTCAACGTGCTCGAACTCTATCGGCCGACGGAAGAGATGGACCGGGCCGACCGTCGCGCCGCCTCGGCGATCCGCAAGGACGTCGGCTATACCGTATTGACGGCAGCCCTGCTTGTTCTTCTCTTCTCTTTTCTCTTCACCCATCCGCTCCGCCGGCTTATCCAGGGGATCAAGGTCGTGAGCAGGGGGGATTTCGAACAGAAGATCTCCGTGCGTTCGCGCGATGAGATCGAGAGCGTGGCCGGCGCCTTCAATCAGATGGTCGGGGACCTGAAGACATACACCCGCGATCTGGCCCGGACCACGGCGGAAAAAGAACGGATCGAGACCGAGCTTCAGGTGGCTCGCCAGGTCCAGCAGAGTATCCTTCCCGAGGTTTTTCCCCCTACTCCGGAATGCCCCTCGGTGGAGATCTTCGCCCGGATGTTGCCCGCCCGTGAGGTCGGCGGGGATTATTACGATTTCTTTCCGGTTGACCGTGACCATATCGGCGTCGTGGTGGCGGATGTCTCCGGGAAAGGGATGCCGGCCGGCCTTTTCATGATGGTCGTCCGGACTCTGTTGCGGAATAACGCGGTCAATAATCTCAGTGCCGCCGACGCCATTACCCGCACCAACAGGATCATCGCCGCCGACAATCCTTCCACGCTTTTCGTGACCGTCTTCTATTTCATCTGCAACCTGAAAACGGGGCGGATCACCTTCTGTAACGCCGGCCACAATCCCCCGGTGATCGTGAAATCAACCGGGGTCGCACTGCTCGCGGCGTCAGAAGGCGCCGGCAAGAACCCGGCGGTCGGCATTATCGAGGACGCCGAGTTCACCGATGGTGCATTGACGCTTGCCAAAGGCGAGAGGCTGATTCTCTACACTGACGGCGTCACCGAGGCCTTTAACGAGGAGAACCAGCTTTTCGGCGAGGAAAGACTCCTTGATAATGTCAGCCGGAATACCGGCCTCCACAATCGGGAGCTCTGGAAGGCCATTTGCGATCAGGTTTCATCCTTCCAGTCCGGTCGGGAGCAGTTCGACGACATAACGATGGTGCTCTTTACCTTTCTAAATTCGGGCAATCATCCCTGACGTATGGTAAAATAAATTGAAACAGGGGTTCGTCCTGTCACAATATCAGCCGTTCACCGCCGGATATCTGAATGATGATTATCGGTGATGGCGAGGAATACCTTTTGCTATGATGCCTTCAGAGAAGATAGTGTTGTTTAAGCAATAGTCCCCCCGATTGATTCAATCGGGGGGCTTACATAAATTAGTGAGCTTAGCGAGCTAATTTATTAGCGGAGTAAAATAGTATGGGCAAGATCTCCATCAACCGGCCGGTCCATCTGGCCCTCCGGGATAGAAATTACGAGGAAAGTCTGGCGTTATTGAAATATGCTTTCGAAGGCCGCTCTTTCTCCTCCCGGAAGAAGATCATCGACGCCATTTCCGAGAGGATACGGGTCGCCTATGTGGAAGCGAATTTCTCCCTCCGGGGGATCATTGTCGAACAGGAGGAGCTGGATTTTATTCGTTTTCTCCGGATGTTTCTCGACGCGACCGGGGCGGTGAAAAACATCGTCGATCATGAAGGTATCTTGAATCAGGACACCAGCTTTTTAAACCGTTTCCTCAGCGATAACCCGGGATTGATCCGGGAGTTCAAAATATCTCACCGCGCCCGGGCCATAAGCATTATCAACGAGTTAAAAATAATGGCCCGGGCCACGGAAAAGAATTTTCTCCGGCTGAAGAAGGATAACTTCGAAGCGCTCAACAAGGATGAGCAGAGACGCTATACCCTTATGTACAGCAGTGAAGACCGGGGCGAGCAGATAACCGGTTAACTCGATTTACTCATGAAAATTGAAAATTTTCATGAGTAAATCGAGTTAGTTTTGAACAACGACAAAGCAAAAACGTGTAATAACAGAATAAGGTTTCGATCATATCATATTCTTTCGCAAGCACTTTTTGACAAACGTCTGTTATCGATTGCATTATTGCCGGCAGACGTAAATCGTTGGCCTATCGGCTGAGATAAAACAGTCTGCTGTTACCGTGTTGATATGTCTGCTATCCGTAATATATTGAATAATCCAGGTTAAAGGTATTTTCACCATGCCGGATACGGACGATTATATTGCCTTGCTTGGGGAGATCGTCGAGTCTGATCCCCGTTACGACATCGAGGCCTACCTCCTGGTGCAGAGATCGCTGGCATTTTTGATCTCGAACCTGGAAGAACGCAGACATGTCTCCGGGCGCGAACTGCTGGAGGCGATCCGGCAATACACCCGGGAGGAATACGGTCCCCTGGGCCGTGACGTGCTGGAGCACTGGGGGGTATTTCGCTGCGAGGATTTCGGGGAGATTGTGTTCAACATGGTTGACAAAGGCTTGCTCAAGAAGACCGATCAGGATTCCAAGCAGGACTTCGCGGGGGGCTATGACTTCCGCGCGGTCTTCGATTAACCGGGTATCCGGGCGCCTGCCGGTACCGGCAGGCGCCCGGATACCCGGTTGTTTTGAACAATGCCAAAGATAATATCGATAGCAGTGCCTATGTTTATTGATAATATCCTACTCAGGAAATTTTTCGGTTAATCGATCGAAACCAATGACAGACGCTAAAAAAATAGTGGCCCTGGTCTGGATTGCGGCTTTGCTATTCCCCTTGCTTCCGGCCCGACCCGGGGACGCGGACGTGGAGACGGAGCGCGCAGCCCGGCCGATCCCCCAGGCGACACTGGAGAACGGCCTGGAAGTACTGGTTGATGAAGACCACGCGAATCAGGTGGTGTCTCTCCAGCTCTGGATCAAGGCCGGCAGCATTTTCGAAGACCGGCTGCTGGGATCCGGCCTCTCTCATTTCATCGAGCACCTGGCTTTCAAGGGCCCGAAGGGCGACCTGAAAGGAGCGATCCCCCGAGAGGTCCAGAAACTGGGCGGCACGGTGAACGCCTATACCTCCATGGACAAGACCGTCTTCCTGATCACCATTCCTTCCGCCCACTGGCGGAAGGCGCTTGATCTGCTTCGTTCCCTGGTCCTGGAGGTTGACTTTCAACCCGAGGAGGTGGAGAGCGAGCGAGAGGTCATTCTCAAGGAGATCAACATGGGTCAGGACGATCCGGACCGGCGGCTCCAGTACCTGCTCTGGCGCACCGCCTTCCGGGTCCACCCCTATCGTTTCCCCGTTATCGGGTACCGGGAGCTTTTCGAGAAAGTCTCCCGGGATGACGTGTATGATTATTACCGCAGATGGTATATTCCCAACAACATGGTCCTGATCGCGGCCGGAGATCTGGCTCCGGAAGACTTCTTCGCCGCGGCCCGGGAATCTTTCGGCCCGTTTCCCCCCGGACCTTACCCCGTGGCCGATATTCCGGCGGAGCCGGCGCAGGTCGGTCTCCGGGAGGCGGAGGAGGAGATGGACGTGGCCCAGGCCCGGGTGTGTTTCGCTTTCCATATCCCCAGCATCCACAGCCGCGATCTTTTCCCTCTCGATGTGCTGGCCCTTCTGGCCGGGCAGGGCGACACCTCGACCTTGTATCAGTCGCTCCGGGAGAAACAGGGGCTCGTCTATTCGGTCAGCGCCTATTCCTATACACCGCTTTTCCCCGGGCTTTTCACTATCCAGGTCCTGACCGATCCCGAGAAGATTCCGGCTGTTCGCGAAGCGGTGTGGGGAATTCTGGAAGAATATAAACGAACACCCGTTTCCGCCGAAGACCTGGCCAAGGCCCGCGCCCGGGTTATCAGCGAACACCTTCATTCCCTGACCACGGCGGAAGGACGGGCCTCGGATCTGGGTTCCAATCTCTGCACCGCCGGCTCCGCCGATTTCTCCCGGTATTACCTGGCCGGTATCGCCTCGGTTACCCCCGACGATATTCAAGCCGCCGCTGCCCGCTACTTCAGGGAAGAGAATCTTACCATAGCGGCGATAAAGCCCACCATGGTCCCCGAGTCCACTCCCCCCTCCGGTGTCGAGAACGAATCCCCGGTCAAGAAGGCCGTTCTTGACAACGGCCTTGTCGTTCTTCTTCGTGAAGATCACTCGATTCCCCTGGTCTCGATCAGGATGGTGTTCACGGGGGGGGTTCTGGTGGAGACGGAGGATAACAACGGGATTTCACAGCTCGTCTCCCGGCTGCTTCTGAAAGGCACGAAAAAACGCTCGGCGCTCCAGATTGTCCGGGAGATAGAAGACTACGGCGGTTCGATCAGCTCCTATTCAGCGCGGAACACTTTCGGCTGTTCTCTGGAGATTCTTTCCGACCGAACGGGTTCGGCGTTGGCCGTGCTGGGCGACCTGGTCACCAACTCCGATTTCCCGGCATCGGAGATAGAGAAAGAACGGGCCGTTCTTCTGGCCGAGATCAAGGCGGAAAACGACGATCCCCGCTCACTGGCATCCCGCCTTCTTCTGAAGCTGGTCTTCGGCGAAAACCCCTACCGGTTTTCCGTGCTCGGAACGGAAAAGGCGGTCGCCGCTCTGACGCGGGAAGACCTGGAGGCTTATTATGATCGATATTGCGTCTCCCGCAACGGCGTTCTGGCTGTTTTCGGGGATATCTCGGAGGATGAAGTGATGGCGGTTGTCGGCCGGGACTTCGGAGGGATGCGGGAAGGAGAGAGGCTCGTTCCCAAGGGGGGGATGGCGCCCGCGCCGACCGGAGTCAGAAAAGATACCCTGACCAAGGAAGATATCAAGCAGACGGTGGTCATGCAGGGGTACGCCGGGACCGATGTGTATGGCCGTGACCGGTACGCCCTGGAGTTGCTGAGTTCCGTTTTTTCCGGGTTGAGCGCCCCGCTTTTCTCCCGGGTCAGGATAGAGAAGGGGCTGGCCTATTATGTCGGCGCCTATCAGATCCTGGGGCTGGATCCGGGAGCTTTCATTTTTTATGCCGGCACGGTGCCCGGAAGCGCCGGGGAGGTTCTCGCGGCCTACCGGGAAGAGATCGAGCGGGTCCGGGCGGGAAGATTTGCCCCCGGGGAGATAGAACGGAACAAGAACCGACTGATCGGGGAGTTCCAGTTCGACATGCAGACCAATGCCGAGAGGGCTTTCCAAGCGGCCGTCGATGAACTCTACGGCCTCGGATACGATAACTACCGCCACTATGAGGACCGGATCAGGTCCCTGACCGCCGAGGACCTGGTCCGGGCCGCGAAGAAATATTTTTCCCCGGACGATTATGCCGTGGCCGTGGTGGAGCCGGAGGAAGCAGGAGGAAATGACGAAATCCGAATGACGAATGACGGAGGAATGACGAAATCCGAATGACGAAGGGACTCCGGGCGCGGGAGCGGTATTTGGATCTTTTATGCCTTAAAATAGGCCAGGGGATGGTGGTTAGTCATTTGTCATCAGGTATTCTTTCGGGTTCCGTCATTACGAGGCATTGCTATTTTATGTTACCTTAATAGTGAAACGATAAATGATGGAGGTACATCATGAGTGAAGAAAAGAAGAAGCCGAACCCACCGGACATGGACGCGATCAGGTTTTATTCCCTGGTTACCATGTTCGCTTCGTCAGCGTACCAGGCCATGGGGAAACTCTCCAACCCCCTGACCGGGAAAGTCGAGAGAAACCTGGATTCCGCCCAGGGGTTCATCGATATTCTGGGGATGCTGGAGAAGAAGACGAAGGGGAACCTGGCAAAGGAAGAAGAGGATCTGCTCAGCCAGACCATCACCGACCTGCGGATGAACTTCATCAGGGAGAAGGAAAAACCCCAACCCGCGAAAAAAGAAGAGGCAGCGAAAGAGCCTCCAGCGGAGAAGGTGGCCGCGGAATCTCCACCGGCATCGACTGGAAAGGAAGAGAAAAAGGAAGAGAAGGAGAAACCGGAAAAGGCCTCTGGCCCGATCATCACGCCGCCGCCGGATGAAGGTACCGATAAGAAGGGGGAATAAACTGAGTTACGTGAGGTTACGGGAAGGTTACGGAGAGGTTACGAGATATTACGGAGTGTTGGCTTTGGTGGTGGCGGAGGGTAACCTCCCGTAACCCCTCGTAACATTTCGTAACCCTTCGTAACCTGTATTTCACTATAATGACCAACATCCTCATCACCGGTCGCCCCGGTGTCGGCAAGACGACACTGATCCGGCAGATAATCGGAGAACTGAACCTCGCGGCGACCGGTTTTTTTACCGAGGAGATCCGGGAGCGGGGAAGACGGACCGGTTTCAGAATCCAAGCCCTGACCCCCGGACTGCCGAGAATGGACGGCGTTCTGGCGGGTATCGGGCTGCCGGGGCCGTATCGTCATGGGGCTTACGGGATCAACCTGACGGATATGGAAGAAGTCGCCGCCCGGGCCCTGGAAGAATCACTATTGTACCGTGATCTCATCGTGATCGATGAGATCGGAAACATGGAGATTGTCAGCTCCCGTTTCCAGGAAGCGGTGATCGCCTGCCTGGAGAGCGATCTCCCGGTTCTGGGGGTTATTAAAGCCGGGTCCGGTCCGTTTGTCGACCGGATCAAATCCCGCCCGGACGTCGAGATCGTCGAGTTAACGCGGGATCGTTTTGCCGCGGTAACATCAACGGTGATCGAAGCTGTTAAACTGCTTGTGTCCCGTCTGTAATGTGATGGATACATCATAAAAAGGGAAGAGAACTTAAAAAATAAAAGCGGATTATATGTGCCGACAGGTGATTTTATTTTTCCGAAGGAAAAATAAAAATGAGGAACTGGGAAATTAAATCGCGAAGCCGCTTCTGCTCGGCCTGTGAGCGTCCTTTCGAAATCGAGCAGATCTACCATACGGTCCTCCATATTTCGGGAGAGGAACCGGAGAGGAAGGATTACTGTGTCCGCTGCTGGAAGGAAAGAAAACCCCCGGCAGAAAAGACGCCGGAGAGCGCTTACTGGCAGGGGCGTTTCAAGAGGCTCGCCGCTCCCTCCGGGAAAGAAGAGATCAAGAAAGATGTGATCGAACGCCTTCTCGACCGCTATATCGGATCGGAAGAAGCGCCGCACATCAATCTCTGTTACATTCTCGCGCTTCTGGAAGAGAGGAAAAAGGTGCTTTCACCCCGGGAAACGATAAAGGATAAAGAAGGCCGGGAATTAATCGTCTACGAACATAATGAATCCGGCGATACCTACCTGGTACGCGATCCCCATCTCAGTCTGGTCGAGGTGGAGGCCGTCCAGAAACAGGTAAAAGAGTTGATCGATCTCGAGAAGGAAGGAGATACGTCCGCCGCCGGAGAAGAGGGCGAAGGTGCCGGGGGAAACCGGGACTGATCTCTCCGTAACCGGCACCGGCGGGAAAAGATTTCCGGCCGTTCTACCCTGATCCTTTCGGGTTGGTCTTTTTGCCCGGGGCGCGGTTTTGAACGGCGGACGATTGTTTTTTCCTCTTTGCCGCCTCCGTCCCGGTGCCCCCCCCGTAAGCTTGCTTGATCCAACCGCTCAAGGTTTCACCCGGTTTCTCGACCGCCTCCCGGGTAATGACGAACTCCTGCTCGCCGCTGTTCTGCTGGATCAATCTCAAGCCGTAGGGGTAGTCTTTCAGGATCAGGCCGCAGAACTTTTCGATCGGGATAGAGGCTTCTTCGGCCTGCTTTCGAGCGGTTTCGATCGCCTCCGGGGTGAAGGTAATCTTCAGTCGGTGCTCCCGGGAAAAGCTTTCTTCGAAAAGGGAGACGCTCTCCCGGATGTAAGAGTCATCAGTGCTTCGCGGATCCTGGAGAATCTTTTTAAAGGCTACCCGGGGGCGCCTGACCAACTGCCGGTCGACGCTGAAACGCTTGATCCCGGTGGACGGCAGCTCGTACTTGAAGTCCCTCAAAGCCCTCTCGCAAACCGTGAGCAGCCCTCGAGCTCCGGTCTCTTCCCGGCAGGCCAAACGGGCGATCTCTTTCATCCCGTCCCGGGTGAAGGCCACCGTGATGCCGAAGGCATCGAAAGAGGCTTCGTACTGCTTGATAATCGAGCCCTCGGAACGGGTCAGGATGTGGAAAAGGTCTTTTTCGTCAAGATCCTCGCAGACGACCCGGACCGGCAGCCGTCCGATAAATTCCGGCTCCAGTCCGTATTCGATGAAATCCCTGGTCGAAGCCATCTGGAGATACCGGAAATCGGGCTTTTTCTCCTCGGTATGGCCGCTGAAACCGACCGCCTGCCGTTTTTCCCTCCGCTTGACGATGCCGGCCAGTTCAGCGAAGGCCCCGCTCACGATGAAAAGAATGTGGCGCGTGTTGATGACTTTGGGTTCGATCTTGCCCCCCTGCTGAAACTCCATGACGGCCTCCAGCTGGGAGGAAACGTCCATCGGGTCCCGGAGGGGGACCTCCGACTCTTCCATCAGCTTGAGCAAATTCCTCTGGACGCCGGCGCCGCTGACATCCCTCCCCGACAGGTTGAAGGCGCTGGCTATCTTGTCCACTTCGTCGATATAAACGATCCCGTACTGGGCGAGCTGAATGTTCCCCTCGGCTTTATGGACAAGCTCGCGGACCAGGTCCTCCACGTTTTTTCCCACGTAGCCGGTTTCGCTGTACTTGGTGGCATCGGCCTTGACGAAGGGCACCCCGATTAGCCGCGCGATGCACTTGATCAGATACGTCTTCCCGACACCGGTCGGCCCGATCAGCATGACGTTCTGCTTGGAGTAATCATAGTTGGTGTTCCTGTCCAGGTCGCGGGTGGCGTGGTTATAATGATCGCAGACCGCGATCGAGAGTACCTTTTTGCTGTCTTCCTGCTTGATGACGAAACGGTCCAGAAATTCCTTGACCTGGCGCGGGGTGTAATTGAACTCCAGTTTGAACTTTTTCTCTTCCACCGCCGGCGGCGGAGCGGATCCGGCCCGGAAGGCGGGGGCCAGGTTCACGATCGGCTTGCTCCCGTATTTCTTCTGAACGTAATCGCTCAGGTCCTTCAGCATATCTTCCATACTATTTTTTTTGTGCTCTTCGGTTTCGCTCATGACGTAGCTCCTCGATCGGATGGTGTGGGGCAATCGAAATTATATCAGAAGTTCAGCAATCGTTGGGCGTTTTTAAAAAAGATCATCTCTTTAAAAGCACCCGGAATGTCAAGAGCCGTCCACCTTGCCAGCTCTTCCTTCTGGTCGAGCCAGGGCGTGTCGGTCCCGAAGAGGAAATACTCGGGGGGATGGGTGTCCAGAATGCCGCGGAAGTCGTCGGGGGCGGCTTCGGGGAGCGCGAAGGAGGTTTCCAGATAGACGGGGCGTCCCAGCAGCGTTTTCGAGACCTCTTTCCAGGTTGTCCATCCTCCCAGGTGGGCGGCCACGGCGATCAGTCCCGGGACGGCGTCCAGGACGCGGGCGAGCCGGAAGGGTGAAGCCTGATCATTGGCCGGGAAGGCGATGTCATTCCCGGAATGGAAGAGGCAGATCAGCTCCCGGTCGGCGATGGCCCGGTAGAGAGGGAAAAGCTCGGGATCATCGATCGCGAAATCCTGGTACATCGGATGCAGCTTGATCCCCTTGAGCCCCGCTTTCTTGATCCGGTCCAGCTCCTTTCCGAACTCTCTGTAGTGGGGATGAATGGAAGGGAAGGGGATAATACGTTCTCCCTGGATGCTGATCGACCAGTCGGTAATCCGGGGTACCTGTTTCGGCTTGGTGGCGATGGAGACGACCACCGCCTTCTCGATACCGGCACGGTCCATGGAAGCCAGCAGCCCCCGGATAGTCCCGTCGTGATGGGCCCGGTAATCGCCGGAATGCTCCTGCAGGCGGTCCAGTGCTTCAGCGGCCAGCTGATCGGGGAAGGCGTGGGTATGAAAGTCAACGACCATATAAATTAGCTCGCTTCGCTCGCAAATTTATAGACCGGACGCCCACTGTTCCGACCATTTGATGATCTCATCCAGTCCTCCGCCCTCGGAGGGAGATGCGGGAGCGGGGATGGCGGCGAACCAGGCGTCGGCGATCTTCTGGTCGCCCGCGGTCCATTTCGGGTGGACATGATCGCTCTCGTAGAGGTTGCCGTAGTTCCCGTAATCGATGAACACCTGCCAGGGATCGGCCAGGCGAACGTTTTTCTCGTCGGCCAGCGGACGGATGTAGGCAAGGTCGAGCGTCTGCGATCGCTGGAGGACCAGGGATGAGTCCCAGCGGGGGATGATGGTGGCGAGGATGGGCTCATAGCCGTGCGTCCGGGACCGGTCGACCATCTCTCCCAGGTTCCAGCTGATATCGGAGTAGTTGTCGCCGTCTTCGATATCGTTGGTCCCGGCCATGATCAGGATGATGGTGGCGGTGTGGGCGTCGAGGACCGCGTCGATGCCGGGACACTTCCAGGGGCTGAAGCCTCCCCCGTCGAGCAGGTGATAGGTCCGGGCCCGGGGATAACCCTCGTTATTGATTGTGTAAACAGTGCCGGGGTAGGAACTCTCGAGCCCGGTTTTCAGGAGGGGGATGTAGCACTTGTGTTTATCGGGAGCTCCATAGGTGATGCTGTCGCCGAAGCCGGTATACTGATGGTTGCCGTCGGCCCCTCCGGGGACGGCCCCGCCGGTAACCGGCGGGGAGACCGCCGTCGGCATATCCCGGCAGCGGCCGGCTTCCCAGAGGCCCTCCCGATCCCGGCTGATCACCCAGGCGCCTTTTTCGGCCAGGGCTTCGGAGGAGAGGGGGGCGCCGGCCACGGCGGCGGGGGCGAGCACGAACCCGCCGGGTCGGGCGGCGGCCTCTTCCGGCGACCAGTTTCCTTCCCGGAAGCGACTGGAGAAATATCCATACCCCCGGCCGGTCCATCCCTCCCAGGTGACGACCGGCCCGCCGTCCGTGTCGAGAGAAATAACCGGGCGGGCGTCAGGTGAGTCATCCGGGGTGCTGACCATGACCGGCCGGGTGAAAGCTTCTCCTTCGGCCCGGGCGCAGAAGATCTCGCTGCTCGGTCCGGCTACCGCGGACCAGGCGATCCAGAGGAAACCGTCACGATCGAAGATAATCGAGGGAGTGCTCTCCCATCCGCCGCCGGCGCCGCTCACCGCCCGGGGAAGACTCCATCCTCCGTTCTCCCGGCGGGAGTAATAGATCCGCGCCGGATTATTCTCAATCTGGGCGGCCCAGACCAGACAGGGGTTCCCCTCCCCGTCGATCCCCAGGCAGGGCATGTAATTCGTCCAATTCCCTCCGCCGCCCGGATATTGCTCCGTGGTCCAGGCTGCCGCCCGGCGCTGACTGAGAAAGATGGGGTTCCCCGGGGCCCCGGGATCCGCCCAGACCAGCCACATTTCCTGCGCCGGGAGAGGAGGGAGCATGACTGTTCCGAGCAGGACAAGAGAAAAAACGCTTAGTATCATTATTTTCATGATTTTCATGGCGGCTACTATAAAATGGACCATCCGTTTTCGTCAATAGAAGTCTAACCCGATTTATTCCCGCCTGTACAGGCGGGAATAAATCGGGTTAGACTTGAACAACGACAAAAGGTAAAAGAATCTCCACGCGCAAATATATTGATTTATTTATTATTTTCGTTTACAGATCGCCCCGGTTGCTTTACTTTGCTCACTGCCGTTCAAACCGTTTGAACTATTGGAGCCTATAAATCGCTCAAACGGGGCAAAAAATCACGGCAAAATATTCATACGAGTAAGGTTAACTCACCGATCATGAAAAAATATTTTCTCACCGCGGCCATACTCCTGGTCTGTTTGACAACCGCCCGGGCGGAGTCACGGCCCGTGCTGGCGGTCATGCCTTTCCAGCCCCTCGCCAATGTCAGTCCGAATATAGCCGCGGAATTTACGGGCTATTTTTCCGAGGAAATCCGGGCGCTGGAATATGCCGACCTGATTGAAAGCGCACGGATAGAGCAGCTCTACGAACTGCGGAGAGACGGATATTGCGCCGAGCTTGCCTGTGCCGTGAACCGGGGGAAGGCGCTCCAGGCGGATCTGGTTGTTTTCGGAACCGTGAAAAAAGAGGGGGAAGTATACATCCTGAAGACATCCCTGGTCACGGTGGCCTCCGCCTCCCTGGTGGACAGAGAGACAACCATTGCCGAGGGATCCACGCGGGGGACGAGGGTGAAAGGGGCGGAAATGGCCGCTCTCGATCTGGTCGGGGACCTGGCACTGAAGCCGGCGGGAGGGGTTCCTCCACCGACGCCGGGCCATTCCCCCGGACCGGCAACGGCCCCCGAATCACTTATGTATACTCCCCGAAAAGAACTTGCCGGCCGGCAGGAAAGCCCGGGCGGTGTCCGTCCTTCCTCCCCGCCGTTTTTGCCGGATGTCCGGGTCGGTTTGAAAGCCGGCCTGGCCCTGGCCGGTCTTTACGGCGGCAGTGCCGGGAATTGGGACGGGAGGACCGGTTTCACCGGAGGAGTATTTCTGCGCTGGATCGTAAACGAATCGTTTACCATTCAGCCGGAACTGCTCTACACCATGAAAGGGGCGGAGTATTCGGAAAACTACCAGGGCAGCACGCTGGATATAACCCTGGAGATGAACTATCTGGAGATTCCGATCCTGGCCAAGTACGCTTTCCCTCTCGAGTGGAAGGTCAAGCCCCATCTCTTTGCCGGCCCGTCTATCGGAATAAAAATCGGGGATAACCTGGAAGCCCGTTACAAGGGACAGTCCACCGCGATCCCGGACTCGGTCGCCGATCTGAATAGTTTCGAGTTCGGTTTCGTCGTGGGCGGCGGCGTGGACATCCCGCTGGGATCGGGGCTGATCAATCTCGATATCCGCTATTGTCCCTCGCTGACCAGTGCTTTCAGCGGCGGCGATGAGAAGAACTCCGTCTGGGAGTTCACCGCCGGATACGTGTTTTAGCCGCAAAAATGCCCCGGATTCTCGCCTCGTCCCCCCTTTTTTAGCCGCAAAAACGTAGTCCCGGGAAGCCCGGAACGGTCTTTTTTCGGAAGGCGCAAAAGACGCAAAAATGAATGTCCAATTTCCAATGACCAACTGCCAATTTCCAACTACCCCCCTGTTCGCGCCGCCTGTATTTGGCTATTGGTTATTGGACATTGGTCATTGGATATTCGTTCGTTGAAAGTTGAACGTTGAGCGTTGGACGTTCGATGTTTGTTTTTTAAAACGTCTTCTCCCCGATCGGCTCTCCCTCACTGTAACTGACGGCCCGGCGCATCTTCCCGTCCGCGTCCCACTCTATCCAGCGCCCCATCTGCTTCCCGTTTTTAAAATCTCCCGCCGCCAATTTCATGCCGTTCGGATGCCAATAGGTGAATTTACCTTCCCTGACCCCTTCCCGGAAAGTCCCCTGTACCGCGAGCTGGCCGTTCTCATGCCAGAAACGGACGATGCCTGATTCTTCCCCCGCCCGAAAATACCCCCGGAATCTCTGCCGGCCGTCCGGCCACCAGATGACCCACTTGCCGTCTTTGCGGTCGTTGAGGTAAAATCCCTCCGATTCCTGGACCCCGTTTTCAAACCAGGTTTTAAACGAGCCGTTCTTCCTGCCGTCGCTATAAATTGCCTCCTGGCGTTTTTGCCCGTTCGGATACCAGAATATCCACAGCCCTTCCCTGCCGGGAAGGGGAATCCCGGTGGTCCCCTCCGGCCCGGTCATTTCCCCCGACCGGTATTGCCCCTGGGCCTTGATCTTGCCGTCGGGGAACCAGAAAGTCCATTCTTCCGTTCTCTTCGGGATACCCTGGGGGCTTTGTTCCACCCGTCCCCAGACCTTCGTGTGCCCGTCGGGGTACCGCTCGTCCACGATCCGGGTTGTTGCTGTCGCAGGTATGGTTTCAGCGAGGACTCCGGCGCTTGTAAGAGAAAGAATTAGGCATATCAGCCAGGCACGTTTCATGATACCTGTATTTTACCATTTTAAATGGGTTACTATATGATTTTATCCTTGTTCTGAGCCTGTCTTGTGTTATTTTATTGCGAATCGTAACACCATTGATCTTTAATTTATTCGGAATTTCAAAAGATAGACACAAATGTATAAAAATTCTCCCTCCCACGCTTTGCGTAGGAACGGAAAGAGTATATCTTCGCTACCACGCAGAGCGTGGTAGCGAAAGGACAATACTTGGTGTCTTGCCCCGCCCCGTGGCGAAGCCGTACGGGGGTGCCTTGGTGGCATGAAGTTGCGAAACTAAGTTTTTACGGAGTAAAAATAATATGAGCGAGTTAATTCGTTTTGGCGTATCGCTGGATAAAAAGCTGCTCGATCGGTTCGATAACGCCATCCGGGAGAGAGGATACACCAATCGTTCGGAAGCTCTCCGGGATCTGATCCGGGCCGACCTGGTGGTGAAGGAATGGGAGGCGGGGGAGGAGGTGGTGGGGGTTATCATGATGGTCTTTGATCATCATCTGCGGGAACTGCAAAACACGGTCACCGATATCCAGCACCGGCACCTGGCCGCCATTATCTCGACCCAGCATGTGCATCTCGATCATGACAACTGCCTGGAGATCGTTATCCTGAAAGGTCCGGCGGGGGAGGTGCAAAGTTTGGCCGATCTCCTGAAGGCCCAGCGGGGGATCAAGCATTGTTCTCTCAGCATGTCAACGACGGGAAGCGGCATTTCATGAAGGAGCAGGTGCCGCTTCTGGTCCGGGTTCCGTCCTTTATCTCCGGGCGCCATCCTCTGCTCAAGCTGCTGATCGGGGCCGGTCTGCTGGGGTCTTTTCTTTTCCTCCCGGACCGCTCTTGGTGGGCGGTGACCGGAAAGCTGACGGTCCTTCTCATTCTCTTTTTCGCTTCCGGCGGTCGCTCCCGGTGGAAGAGCCTGCTGAGAGTATATCTGGTCCTCACCGGCTTTTTGGGTCTCCTTTTGCTCTGCACGGTTATCGGTGATATTTTTTCCGGAAGCAGCATGATGGCATTCTTCCGTTCGACGGCTTTTAAGAGTGTCTGGACCGTGACGATCTCGTTTTTGGTAGCCGGCACCCTGGATTACCGGGAGTGCGTTATTCTGACCCGCATGCTGCACCTGCCTCCCCTGATTGCCTCCCAGATTCTTCTGATTGTTACCATCTGGGGCAAGCTGCTGGAGGAATTCCATCAGGTCCCTCTGGCCTGGAAAAGTCGGGGTGTAACTTCAGGATATGTAAGGAGGCATCCCCGGATATTGATCGACCTGCTGAAGGTCGTGCTGTTCCGGATAACCGCTCGCGCCGGACGGCTGGAACTGGCGCTGCTCGGCCGGGGATTTTCGGGTAGGCTTTACACCTGTTTCTCCCCGGTCTGGGCGCCGGCAGACACGAGAACGCTGCTCGGATTCATCGGTCTGCTGCTGTGCCTGTACCTGGCTGTCGTCGGGGGTGTCTGAAGCCGCCGTCATAATCACGGAGTTAGAGATTACTCGCAAAGCTCGTAAGCGCTAAAGTTCTAATATCTTCAGCCAGAGGCTGATCCGCCTCCGGCGGAAAAGCCTAAATCCTAAATAATATCAAATGACCAAAATCATAAATCCAAAACAATCTCGCCAAGCATCGCGATAGGTGGATATTTGGTCATTGGGATTTTGAATTTATTTAGGATTTCGATATTAGGATTTAGAATTTCCTGCTCGAAAACTTTATCGAACAGGAACGAGCTAATTTATGGAGTTGAGTTAATGAAGGGTGATTTGATATTGACGGTCTCTGATTTGACTTATGTCTATCCAAACGGGGTAACGGCCCTCTCCGGCGTCAATCTCCGGATCGAAGCAGGGGAGAAAGTCGCCTTTATCGGACCGAACGGCTCAGGTAAATCAACCTTGCTTCTGGTCCTCTCCGGTTTGCTGAAGAACGGCATCAGATCGGGAACCATCCGCCGGGAATTTCCCGCCCAGCGGGGGGAGCAGGACCCGTCGCCGGCCGGCCGACGGCCGCGCCTCCCCGGCGTGCTCCGGATGTCGTTTCTGTTTCAGAATCCGGATGATCAGATTATCGGGACCACGGTGGAAGATGACGTCGGTTTCCCCCTTCTCCGGGAAGGCGTTCCCCCGGAATCAGCCCGTCCCCTGATCACGGACGTTCTCAGAAAGGTTCACCTGGAGGGATATGAAAACCGGTCCCCCCTGGAGATGAGTTTCGGAGAGAAGAAAAGGATGTGTCTGGCCGGATGCCTGGCGGACAAACCGGAGATGCTTTTTCTTGACGAACCGGCTCTTGGTCTCGACCCCCGTGAGACTGGGCAGCTGGTCAGGATACTCAAGGAAACGTCCCGGGCCATGCTCCTGTCCAGCATGGATTTCGGAGTGGTTTCCGAATTAGCCGACCGGGTTCTGGTGCTTGACCGGGGAAAAGTGGCGGCCGCCGGCGCCGCGGCGGATATTCTCTCCGACCACGGTCTGCTGGAGGCGCATGGGCTTTTTATTCCCCCTTCGGGCGAATAAAATGGTAATCAAAATAGCCCGCACATTCAGGTTGAGCTAAATATTCCAGTGAATCTTTCCAACCCGGACGTACCGACGCTGACCCGATTGAAGTGAAAAAATCCGGTAGAAATGTTTTCCTGATCGCGTTGCTGATCTCGGCCACCGTTCATGTTTTCGCTTACTGTTCGGTGACCGCGTATATCGGCTGGAGAAAGAAACTCTCCTATCAGGGGGGGGATGATTCGATTCCCTTAATGGAGATCGGCCTGATCGCCGTCTCCGCATTATCCGCTCCTCTGCGTTCCGAACCGCCGCGTCGAGAAGAAGGGGTGGGGGTTACGGCGGTCAGAGCGCCATCGGAGATCAAGCTGGCCGGGATTGTCCCGGAAGTTCTCCCGGAGACGGAGAGGGAAAACTCTCCGGATGATCGGCTTCAGCATCCGGAAACGGATAAAGCAGCGCTCCCCGCCCCCGAAGGCCTCGCCGGTGTCTCCCCCGTAAGCGGAGGGCTTCCGATGGACGAGTACCTGCAGGAAGTGCGGCGGAGGATCGAGTCGGCCATCTATTATCCCCGCCGCGCCCGGTTGAGCCGATTGGAAGGAGTGGTTAAAGTTTCTTTCGCCATCGACCAGGAAGGAACGCTTCTTCATCCCCGGGTAATCGAAGCTTCCCCGCATATGATCTTCAACCGGACGGCGCTGGAGATCCTGGGAAAAGCGGCGCCTTTTCCAAAGGCCGGACCGGAGATCGCCGGAAAGGCGATCGCGGTCTCGATTTCCTTTGAGTCAACGTATTAATTTTACTCCCCGGAATTTCATTTCTGCAATTCCGGGGAGTAAAATTAATACGTAATCAGATGTTTCTACCGGACGTGTAGTCAAAGATAGTTCTTGATCCGGCTGAGAGAAGGTTGTATGGTAGCACAAAATAAATAAACGTAACACAACGGGGGAGATATGATGACAGCCAGGACAGGTGCTGCATTACTGATCGGGGTTTTGATATGGTCCGCCCCATCCGCGGCGGTCAACCCGATCAGAGCCCAAGAGGTGGAGATCCCGGAAGTGGTGATTTATGATTTCCCCGACTCTTCCGTGGCCGGCCGTGAAACGACGTCCAGCATCACCATCATCGACCGCGACGAGATAAAGCAGTCAGGCGCTGCGGATGTTTATGAATTGATCTCCGGCCGCGTCCCCGGAGTTTTTGTCGATCAGCACGGCATCTTCAACTACGGCATCGGTACCGGCGCCGCCGGCACCCTCTCGATCCGCGGACTGGGCGGCGCTCCCGACGACCAGGTCCTGGTCCTGCTTGACGGTCAGCCGACCACGATGGGTATCTTCGGCCATCCCATCCCCGATGCCTACCCGCTGGAGGATGTGGAACGGGTCGAGGTACTGCGGGGATCGCATTCTCTTCATTACGGCGATCAGGCGCTGGGCGGCGTCGTCAATATCATCACGCGCCGTCTCCGTTCGGAAGACGGTTCTTCCACCACCGTATCGGCGGGAGGGGGGGAGTATCATTCCTACAAGGCATCTCTGGCCAATTCCGGGAAGGTCGGAGATTTCTCCTATACCGGCTATCTCCTTCGGCGCGAGACCGAAGGAGATCGTCCCAACAGTGCTTTTCGGGGCTGGAACGCGAATCTGAAAGCCGGCTACCGTCTTTCCGACAACTGGCAGCTGGTTCTCAACGGATGGGGCGTTGACTTCACGGTCGAAGACCCGGGTCCCGTCTCCGATCCCCATCCCGACGATACCCGGGACGTCCTCCGCGGCGGCGGCGGTTTGACATTATATAATACCTTCGCCGAGACCCGGGGCGCCGTGACGGTATACGGCCAGCGGGGGAGGCATGATTTTACCGGCTACGACGGCTGGAAGTCCCACGACCGGACCCTGGGGATGACGGGGTACCAGTCCATTATCTTAACCGAAGAGAATCGGGTGGAAGTCGGCGGTGATATCCAGCAGGCGGAGGGCGACGCGGAGAACACGAAGATGGATGTGGATTACGGCCGCTACTTGGAAACCCGGGGCGGCATCTATCTCGATGATCAGCAGACGTTCTGGGATTCTCTGACGCTCCAGGCGGGATGCCGCCTGGAGCTGGCCGAGCATGCCGCTTCGGAAGTCCTCCCCCGCTTCGGCGCCCGCTACCTGCTTTTTAAAGACACGGTTTTACACGGGCAGGTATCCCGGGGTTACCGAGCCCCCACCATCCGCGATCTCTATATCTTCCCTCCCTCGTCCCTGGATCTGGAACCCGAGGAAGCCTGGAGCAGCGAGTTGGGGGTTCGCCGGAATTTCGGCGACTTCTTCGCCCTCGATCTTACCGGCTACTACATCGATGCCGACAACCTGATCGTCTTCACCCCCCCCCAGGCGGAGAATACCGGCGGCCTGGTGAATAAGGGCGTCGAGCTGACCGGGGTGGTGACCCCCTGTTCCTGGTTTGAGTCGCTCCTTTCCTATACCTATCTTGACCAGAATCACCGGGTGGACGGCCTGGCCCCCCATGTTCTGCAGTGGATCAACCGTTTTATCTGGCGCGCCTTCTCCCTCCAGAGCACGACCAGCCTGGTTGATGGCCTCCGCTTCAGCGATCGGGACGAGGATTACTGTGTTACCGATCTCAAGCTCAGCTGCGATCTGAATACGTTCGCGGTCCTGACCTTCAAGGTGAATAATGTTTTTGATGAAAACTACCAGACGGTGGAAGGGTACCCGATGCCGGGACGCTGGCTGTGGGGAGAAGCATCTCTATCCTTTTAACTTATTGGTTATCTGTGCCCGAGTGATACATAACGAGCTTATAATAATGAGAGACAGAGTTGATCAACTGTATATTCGCGATATGATCTGGGGCGGCGTTTGGGGCGCTGCCGCGCTCTTCCTTCCCCTGCTGCTTCATCCGTTCGGCCTGGGGACTCACCTGATGCCGATGTTTCTGCCGCTTCTTATCGCCGGCTGCACCCTTCATCTTCGGACCACCCTGGTCCTCTCCGTCGCCGTCCCGCTGCTTTCGTCTTTTTTTACCGGGATGCCCCCCCTCTATCCGCCGGTCGCGGTCCTGATGGTCCTGGAGGCGGTCTCGATGAACCTCTGGATCTTCTGGTCCTACCGGAAGAGAAGGTGGAATATATACGCCTGTCTGGTCGTCGCCTTTATCATTCAGCGCGGGGTACGGGCGATATTTATCCTGGGCGCCGGTCTGGTGATCGAGCTTCCGGCCTTCTGGCTCCTGGTACCGGCACTGCTCTGGGGACTTCCGGGGGCAATCATACAGACGGGCATCATCCCCTGGATTCTACGGATAATCGAAGAGCAGCCGGTTATGGCTGCTTCCGCCGTGGAGGGGGATTGAGCGATGACGATGACAGAAAAAAAACGCTCCTTCTTTGACGATCTCTCCCCCGGATGGCACGAGAATAACATTTTCAACGATCGGGAACGGACGCTTCTTGATGAGGTTTTGCCCGGAGAAGAGCTTGGCCGGGGAGGGGTGGTCATTGATCTGGGCGGGGGGACGGGAAGATTCGCCAATTACCTGATTGATATTTATCCTCTCCGCTGTCTGGTCCTGGACATCTCATCCGGGATGCTCACGGAAGCCGGCCGGTATAGCGCGCATCCCCTTCTGCACCGGGTGCAGGCCGATGCCCATCATCTTCCCCTTGACGACGCAAGTATCCGCTTTGTCTTCAGTTTCTGTTCTTTCCCCCATTTTGACCGGAAAGATGACGTACTGCGGGAATGCCGCCGGGTCCTTATCCCCGGCGGGATCATCATGATCCTGCACGCTTGCAGCCGGGAGCAGATCAATCATTTTCATGCCGCTCAACGGGAGGTAATTGCCGGTGATTATCTACCCCCGCTCGAATGCTTCCGTGACTGGGGCAGGAAATTGGAACTGATCCCCGAGTATCTCGAAGACGGTCAGGATTGCTTTCTGGTCCGCTATCGCAAGCCGTCCGCTTGACCTCCAGCCGTTAAATCCCTGCCGGCCATCCGGAGCCTCCGTCATGGCCGCGGATAATTTCCTCCTTGACACCGTTGCCGTTTATATCAAAAATAGTGCTATCAATCAGCGGTGCGCTAAAAACCGGTTTTGCACGGCGCCCTTAATGAATAACACTGATAGTAATAGCTAAGGAGGTTTTTATGGCGGATATCGCAAAAATTTTAAAAGAAGAGATCGGCCGCATCTCTCGGAAAGAAGTAAAAAAGGCCTTTGTGCCGCTGCGCGGCCGGCTGGTGGCAATTACCCGGACGGTCTCCCGACAGGAGAAGACGATCGCCGGTCTGCAGAAAATAATCGCCCGGCAGAAGAAGCTATTGGCCGAGGCCGCTCCGGTGCCGGAAGCGGTGCCGGAGGAAGAGGCCCGGAAAGCCCGGATCAGCCCCCGGCTGGTCAGGGCCCAGAGAAAACGGCTGAAGCTGAAGCAAGGTGAGTTCTCCCGTCTTCTGGGCGTGAGCGTCGCCGCGATCAGGTCCTGGGAGCAGGGACGGTCGCAGCCCCGGGGTGAGAACCTGGCCACGTTTATCGCCGTCAGGAAGATGAAACTCCCGGAGGTGCGGGAACGGCTGGGGATCAAGCCGGTGTATAAAAAGCGCGGCCGCCCGAAAAAGAAGGGAAGACGGAAAAAGAGAGGCTGATCGACGGCCTGACATTGCCCCGATAGCCATCGTGATTCCGATCGTCATCGGGATAAAACCGCGGATTAAACCCCGGTAAACCGAGGGCAGGCTGGATTAAGCGGATTGTTTTTGTAATCAGCATAATCCGCGGTTCAATAAATTGCGGGACTGCATTTTTAGCGCTCGCCCCGGAAAGCGGGAGGGCAACGGCGCAGTTCCTCTTCAGCTTCCGGGAGCCGGTTGAGTTTCTGGAGGCAGAAGGCCGCCGAGAGGTGGAGCTGAACCAGCGCCGGATCGATCCGCAGCGCCGCGTTGAACTCATCCAACGCCGCTTCGAATTTACCTTCCCGGACCAGGAGGTTTCCCCGGTTGACATGAGCAGGGGCGTATTCCGGGTTCAGGCCCAGCGCGGTCTGGAACGCGTCTTGGGCCTTCCCGGTCTCGCCTTCCTCGCGGTACGCCATTCCCAGATTATTCCAGGCCCGGTAATGATCCGGCTTTTCGCTTATTGCCGCCCGGTAGTATTCCCGGGCAACGCGGTAGAGATGATGTTCGGCGTAGACGTTGCCGATCTCGAAGTCGGCATCCTGGAGTTCGCCCGGGTAATCCATTTGCAGTTTCCGGAACTCGGCTTGCGCTTTTTCCGGTTCCCCCGCTCCCAAATACGCCTGGCCCAGCGCGTACCGGACCCGGTAACCGATATGCTTTCCCTCGGAAGTATCCGTCCCCAGCGAAGACCGGGCGCGTTCGATGTAATCAATCGCCTGCTGATACAGGCCGGCGCGGTAATAAACCTCTCCCGCCGTATAGAAAGCGGCATACGAAGGCGTCCCCTCCGGGAAGAGTCCTCCGGCGATGAAGAGCAGCAGCCCGAGAAGAATGACGATGGCGATTCTTTTGATTTCCCTTCTCCGGAGTAAACCAAAGATGGAGGAGAGGGCGCCGGCGGCAAAGAGGGCCAAGAACGGGGCGGCCGGGAGGCGGAACCGGTCGGCGATGAAGAAGAGGACGATCGAGGCCGTGTAACCGGCGGTGAGGAAGTAAAGGATCCCCAGTCGTTTCCGTTCCTTCCAGCCGGTGATCATCCCCAGGATGCCGGCCGCTGAGAGCAGATGCCAGGAGAAAGGAAGGCGCAGGATCGGGAGCCGCTCCCGAAAGAAGGGGAGATCATAATTATCGGCGAATGCCCCGGCGCTGAAAAAAAGAACGATCTTGCGGATCAACAGGTTGAGAAAGCGGAGCGGATGGCCGGCGATGAAACCGAATCCTTCCCGAAACCAGAAGCGGGAACTCCCGGCGGGGGAGAGGGGACGTCCCGCGCGGCGTTCCGCTTCCCGTCGGAAGTCGTCATGCTGAAGTGCCGGGGTGCCCCGGGCGAAGTCGGGGATCCTGCTGACGCCGGTGGCGGCGGCGTTATTGCCGATGTAAAAGTTTTCTCCTCCATGAGAGGATAACAGGACCGGCTCCCCGCGTGCCAGGCTCAGGTACACCGATGAGGGGACGAGCACGATCAACGCCCCGGCCAGGAAAAGCAGAAAGGGGCGCTTTCCATCCGGCTTTTTCCCCCGGAAGAAGATCAAAAGCCAGAGCAAGGCCCCGACCGGCAGCAGGGTCGGCCGGGCGAGGGTGAGGATACCGCCGATCAGGCCGGCGGCGATCCAGTTCCCCGTTTTCCCGCTGTCGCCGGCCCCGAGCAGGGACACCAGCAGCGCCGCGGCCAAAAAAGCGGTCAACGAAGCGGAAAGCAGCCAGCCTTCGTAAAAGACGGCGGGGACATAGACGGCATAGAGGAAGGCCGCCAGGAGGCCGGCTTTCTCCCCGAAAAGGTGTTTTCCGGCCCGGAAGAGAAGAAGGCAGGTGAGGACCCCGAGACCGTGCTGGACTATCCGGATCAGGAGCGGTCCGGCATGGAGAAACCGGATCAGGAACGCCAGAAAATAAGGATAGAGGGGATTCCCCTGGTACCCGGGAAAAAAATGAAACCCGCTCCGGGCCAAGTCCGTGGCCCAGGTCAGATAGTACTGCGCGTCCAGGACCGGGTAGGCGAAGAAGGGGGTGGGAAAAAGCTGGAGGAGGTAAACTGCCCGCACCGCCGCCGCGACCACGATCACCGCCGCCACTAAAAAAGGGGTCAAGTCTACTCTTGGCTCATATTTATTCATCTGCCTTCCGCTTCTTCAGCCAAAAATTGATAAATGTGTTTTTTGGCTTTTAAGCTCAGTTCCTCCACATCGGTATTCTCGATTGTATATTGCTCAAACCTTTGAATAATTGAGCTAACTCCCGAGTAATTCTTACAACCAAAATAACTCGCGATCTCATTGAGGGTGTATCCGCCAACTTTCCGGGCAAGATAAACGGCCATATTCCGCGCAGTATTCCTTCTCCCCCGGTTGGAATTTTTAAGTTCAGTCAAGGATATTCCGTATACCAAACAAACGGCTTGGGTAATGTGATTGATCGGGACTTGGAGCATAATCTTAGCATCTGGAATCTCATAGGACAATTCTACAGGAATAACATAAGTCTCTTTTATTCTATTGATGAATGTTTCGGAACCCAGAATAGGAGAGAGACGTTGTTTACCATAAAATTGTTCTAATTCCTCTGAAACACCTTTCTTGACGAAGTTGTCGAGTTTTCTTCGGGATCTGTTGATATCGGTACCGAATAACCCGAGGATTGTATCGATAAACAACCACGATCTTTGGCAATGTGGGGATAGATATATCTGATGAGATGACCATTGATCATTTTTCGGATCATCAATCAATCCTGCTCTCACTTTTTGAAGGTGGATATAGCGTACTACTTCCAATAGATAGTGTTCTTTATCGATTAAAATTGATTTGTATCTCCCCCGGAATAAGTGACCGTCGGTATTATGGCGCAGGTTAAAGCGTTGAGTATGTACACCATCAATGTGACGCATAGCCCGGGGAAGGTTAGCCAGGGGAGTTCTTATCAGGATGTGATAATGCGTTTCCATCAAGGAGTAAGCGTGAACTTCAATATTCCACATTCCAACGGATTCTTCGAGAAGGCGCAGAAATCCGTAACGATCGGAGTCATTCCTGAAAATATTTTTATCTCCCGCGCCCCGGTTCATCACATGGTACCAGGCACCGGGGTAAAGTATTCTCAAGGGACGGGCCATAGAGGATCCTTTTTCATGTACTTAGTATGTATGTCGTAACCCACCGCTGCGGTGAAGGAAGAAGTCTATCACTATTTCAAATATGAGCCAAGAGTAGACTTGACCCCTTGATGACCCCTTGATGACCCCTTGACCCTTTGTTATTTTATACTTTAAAAGTCTCCCGGTTGTGATAGACTGACGCTCAAATACCGAGTCGGGTCTCATGAAGATCCATTCCTATTAAGAGACCCGGACTCGGAATTTACCTTTTATAACCGAGATGATTCAGGAAGGTGATGAAAGTGAACCCGATTATCGAAAAAATGCGAAAAGACCCGGAATTTTCCCGTTTCGCTCTGCCCATCAACGCGGACGATGACTTCCGGGACGCCATGTATTTTCTGAAAGACGACGGAACGTTCATCTTTACCGAGGGCTATTATCATCAGATCGAGAAACCCCGGGAAGAGAGGATCGTCAATGCCCATTATTTTTACGTTCTCCTCGACCCGTCCCGGACTGTTCCCCCGCACTGCATTAAAAATATCTTCGGGCTCCCGTTCGAGAATATCACCAAGGAGATCATGGAGAACGAGCCCCTCGATCAGCTCTACCCTCTGCAGCTGGCCAGGTATATCGAGATCGACCCCACACAGAAAGATATCGAACGGCCGATATACGGGATATTCAAGGCCCGTGTCCCCCTGACCTCCCTGGTCGCCTGTTTCCCTCACCGGAACTCGCTTCAGTGCATCATGGACAAAGCCGGCGAGGCTCCCGTCGCGAGCAAGATCAAGACCATCGCCGAACACACCGCCGAGCTGCTGGAGATCGACATCTCTCAATTGGGGATCTCCGGTTCCGTCTCCCTGGGGACGTATGCCAATCCCCATGACCTGGATTTCGTCGTTTACGCCTCCACCCCGGAGATCAAACGGATCGTCAATTTCATGTACACCCTGACAGACAAGCATGAGGAGAGGCAGGTGTACGAGTTCGGCAAGTACTGGCCGATCCGGTTCTGGGACCACGTCGGGGATGAGAGGTTCATGGTCTGCCCCTTCTTCTCTTTCCTCGACCCCGAAGAAGCCCCCCTGCGCAACTTCGACTGCGCGGACCTGGGGCCCGTGGAGGTGGAGGCGACCGTTGCCGACGACACCTACAACGCGGTCAACCCCACCATCCTGATGCTGGAGGACGTGAAGGTTTCGGGGAAGGCCGAGCCCGGGATCAGCCGCCTGATCATCCACCACGGGGCGGAGCGGGGGGACTGGCGTAAGGGGAACCGGATCCGGATCAAGGGACACCGGGTGGGGATCACCACCTACCGGATCGTCGACAAAAAGCGCCACCCGCTCGATGAGTATCTCGCCGTCCTCGAAGACAACCTGGGCGACGTCCGGCTGGCTGAGTAAAGAATACCCCGGCCGATAAACCGCCGCATCACTTCCAGCGCTCTTTCCCCTTTGTGGCCGATCTCCGATTAAACATTTTCTGCCGATCGGCAGAAAATGTTTAATCAGATGTTGGATCTATTCTCGTGTGTCTCCGGCATTTAGGGATCGTCCATAAACCTCCAGACGGAGGTAAGATACCTAGTTCACCTCAAGAAGGTAATATTGCGTAATCTCCAAGCATAGGAAGGAAAATATCATAAACCTACAGCAATAAAATAGTGATAAGATGTTTTGCGAACGATGACTAAGAAAATAGACAAAAAAATTATATATCACCTACTTTTCCGTGATCTTCGGGTAGTAGACGGGAACGGAAAAGTGGCCTTTGAGGCGGATGTCGGGGTCCGGAACGGGAGGATTGACGCTGTCGGCGACCTGGGCAACTCAGAGGCGGACCGGGTGATCGAGGGCCCGGGCCTGGTTCTCGCCCCCGGTTTCATCGATATTCACTCCCACTCCGACTTCACCATCCTGATCGATCCCCTTGCCGAGAGCAAGGTCCGGCAAGGGGTGACGACGGAGGCGATCGGACAGTGCGGCGGTTCCGCCTCTCCCCTCGCCGGAGAGAAGCGGGAACGGGTCCGCAAGCAGTACCTGGAAATTACCATCGACTGGGCGACACTCGGGGAGTACCGCCGGAGAGTCGAGGACGGGGGGACCGCGGTCAATATCGTCCCCCTGACCGGTCACGGGAACCTCCGGGGATCGATTATCGGGTACCGTGGCGGCTCTCCCTCCCGGGAGGAGATGAAGCGGATGCTCACTCTCCTGGAAGATGAGTTGGCGGCGGGGAGCCGGGGAATCTCGACCGGCCTGGTTTATCCCCCGGGAAGCTTCAGCGATTTCGCAGAGCTGGCCGGGCTGATCGGGCTGGCCGCCAAAGCGGAAGGAATATACGCCACCCACATGCGCAACGAGAGCGACACGGTGGAAGAAGCGGTGGGGGAAGCCATCCGCCTGGCGGAAGAGACGGGGGTCTCTCTCCAGATATCGCACCTGAAGGCGCAGGGGCGGCGGAACTGGGGGCGTCTCGCCGCCTGTCTGGAAAAGATCGAGGCCAGCCGTTCCCGCGGTTTCAACGTCACCTGCGACCGGTACCCCTATCTCGCTTCGGCCACGGAGCTTGACATCCTCCTGCCGGGTTGGGCCAGCGAGGGGGGCGCCGGGGAAGAACTGCGCCGGCTCAAGGACCCGGCGGAACGGCGCCGGATGTCGCCTGAGGTCGACCGGGACGACTGGGACGGCGTGGTGATTTCCCATGTCGCGACGGAGGCGAACCGGTCCATCGAGGGGATGAACCTGGCCCAGATCGCGGAGAAAAGGAACGTTTCCCCGCTGGACTGTTTCTACGAACTCCTGATCGAGGAGGAGCTGAACGTGGAAGCGCTCTTCTTCGGGATGAGCCCGGACAATCTCCGGCGGATCCTGGGGAAGCCCTACTGCATGATCGGCTCCGACGCCTCCGCCCGGGCGGCGACCGGGCCGCTCTCCCGGGGAAAGCCCCATCCCCGGACCTTCGGGACTTTCCCGCAAGTCCTGGACGAGTTCGTCAAAGACGGCACCCTGACGCTGGAGGAAGCGGTCTTCAAGATGACGGGGCAGCCGGCCCGGAAACTGGGGCTGGCCGACCGGGGGATGATCCGGGAAGGAGCGGCGGCCGACCTGGTGATCTTCAACCCGGAGACGATCCGTTCCCGGGCGACCTACCGGGAGCCGAAGCGGTACCCCCAAGGGATCGAGTACGTGATCGTCAACGGGGAGATCGTGATGGAGGACGGGGAGCACACCGGAAAACTCCCCGGCCGCTTTTTATAGCTGGAAAAAACAGACGATTTGAATGTGATTGAAGATGAGTTGCCCTCTACCGCGGCCCCTTGATTAAACTACGAATTTCGCGAATTACGCGAAATTACCCGGAGCGATTTCTCTGACTCCCCTCGGACCCTTGCTTGTCCACAGATGGATTCGACTTCGCTCACCACAAGTTTACACAGATTTTTACCCCGCGGTGCCGGAGGCACTTTGCGGGGACCCGATTAATTCCCTCTACCTCGGCCTCTTTTTTGTCCACTAATTTCACTAATTGACACTAAAGTATTTTTTGCCATGGTCCCGTGTTTAAACCACAGAGATCACAGAGGACATGGAGAATACCTGTAAATAAAAATAGATGTGAACCAAAAAATAGCAAACGCGGTGATCCTACAAGCTCCGGGCGTAAGCCTGGAGCGATACTACATTTCCTGCAAGGCGAAGCCGATACTACGATCTTTGCCTCTTTGCGGTTTAGTGATAGAGTTGCGGCAATGAAATGGTGCCAGCCAATCGAAAGGATCGCCGTATTTCTTCTCCTCCTTCTGACCGGGTGCGGATCGCGGAACGGTGAGGAAGAAAACGATCTCCGCCTGATGCTGAAGGATGACCCTTCCACCCTTGACCCGGCCTTTATCGTGGACGTCCCGGGTGGCGCGCTGGCGGCCAAAATCTTCAACGGACTGGTCCGTTTCGACGCGGAGGGAAAAATCGTGCCCGATCTTGCCTCCCGCTGGGAGATTTCGGATGACGGCCGCGGATATCGTTTTTTTCTCCGGAACGGGGTGAAATTCACGACCAGCCGGGAGGTGACGGCGGACGACGTTGTCTATTCTCTCCGCCGCATTCTCGACCCCGCGGTCAACTCTCCCCGTTCCTGGTTGCTGAAGGACGTGCGGGGAGCCCCCGCCTTCACCTCCGGCCAATCGACACAGCTGCCCGGACTGCGGGCGGCCGGGAAGAATACGGTCGAGATCGAACTGAGCGAGCCGTCCGCCCTGTTTCTTGATTTCCTGGCCATGCCCAACGCCGCCATCGTCCCCCGGGAAGCGGTGGAGAAACCCGGAGAATCGTTCTCCGATCATCCCCGGGGGACGGGACCGTTCCGGCTCGTCGAATGGAGCCACAACAACCGGATCCTCCTGGAACGCAACCCGGATTACTTCGCCGGTCCGCCCCGGCTGGCGGGGATACTCTACCGGGTGATCCCGGAGACGCTGACCGCCGTGGTGGAGTTCGAACAGGGCAATCTCGATATCATGGAAGTCCCCCGGGCCGAATACAGGAAGTACACGACCGAAGCGCCCTGGAAGGAGAGGGTCCGGAGCCGGGTTGGGCTCAACTGCTACTATCTCGGTTTCAACTGCCGTCGCCCCCCCTTCAACGACCCGCGCGTCCGGCAGGCCTTTAACTGCGCGATCGACCGGGAGAAGATCATCGACGTCATCCTGGAGGGGCGGGCGGTGGCCGCCGCCGGGCCGGTCCCGCCGGGTCTTCTCCCGGCAGTACCCCGGGGCTACCCCTACGATCCGGTTCGGGCAAGAGAACTGCTGGCCCGCGCCGGGGTTGAACCGCCCCTGAAGGCCGCCCTGCTTTTCAAGGCCGATCGCGAAGTTCTCAGCATCGCGGAGGTGATCCAGGACTACCTGAAGAAAGTCGGCATCGAGCTGGTCCTGGTCCAGCGGGAGTGGAGTTCGTTCAAGCAGGCCGTCGACGACGGTGATTTCGATATTTTCTTCCTCTCCTGGTGGGGAGATTACCCGGACGCCGAAAACTTCCTCTACCCGACATTTCACTCGGCCAACATCGGTCCCGGCGGCAACCGGTCCCGCTTCAGCGATCGGGAGGTCGACCGGGAACTGGACGCCGCCGCCCGGACAACCGACCGGAAAGAACGGAAACGGCTGCTGGAAGCCGCGCAGGCCCGGGTGGTCGAACTCGCCCCCTGGGTCTTCCTCTGGCACAAGAAGGAAGTAATGATCTGTAATCCGCGGGTAAAGAATTACCGGATCCCGCTTATCTATAACGGAGATAAGTTCACCGATCTTGAGCTTAATTTGTATTGATCCAAGCTCTCTTCCCCGGTTATAATGACGTTCATTAACCGACCTTGGCGATAACTCTTTCCCCGGAATGCCCCCGATATGTTCCGGCCGGTCGGGAGAGAATGTATCGTAACCCGGACGGGAGGCAATCGGATGGCGCTGGATCAGAAAACGATTGAGAGGATAAAGAATTTACCCAAGGTGGAACTCCACCGGCACCTGGAAGGGTGCATTTCGGCGGAGCTGTTGCTGGAAATCGCCCGTGACTACAACGTCAAGCTGGCCTCGTACGATCTGGAAGAACTGCGGTCGCTGGTGCAGATTAAAGGGCACGTGGGCAGTTTACAGGAGTTTCTGGAAAAATTTTTCTGGATCGGGATGGCGTTCCCTACCCTGGAGGCGATCGAGCGCGTTTCCTACTATGTCTGCCGGGATTGCGCCCGGGACAATATCCGGGTGCTCGAACTCAGGTTCAGCCCCGTCTTCATGACGCTGGAGACCCCTCACGGCTGGGATGAGCTGCTCCACGCGGTCCTCAAAGGCGCCCGCCGGGCAGAGATAGAGTTCGATATCGACGTCGGCTTTATTGTCGGCATCTCCCGATCCAACGGCCTGAAACTGGCCCTGCGGGCGGTGGATACCGCGGCCGATTATACCGGCCTGGGGGTGGTGGGGATCGATCTCTTCGGCGATGAGGCCGCCTTCCCTCCCGAGCTTTTTATTACCGCCTTCAAGGTTGCCCAGGAGAACGGCCTCAACGTCACCGTCCACGCCGGCGAGGGAGGAGGCGAGACCAATATCCGGGTCGCGATCGAAGCCCTGGGCGCCCAGAGGATCGGCCACGGAATCCGGATCATCAACGATGAGGAGATGATGGCCTGGGTGAGAGAGAGGGGGGTGCCCCTGGAGATCTGCCTGACCAGCAACGTACAGACAAAGACCGTTCCCGACCTGGCGTCTCACCCGGTACGTCGTCTCTACGATTACGGCATCAGGATTTCTCTCAATACCGACGATCCCGCCATCTGCGACACCACTTTCACAAACGAGCTTCTCCTGGCGATGGAGCATTTCAACTTTACCCTGGATGAGATCAAGGGGTTGATGATCTCCGCCCTGGACCAGTCGTTCATGGAGCCGTACCGGAAAAATCTGATAAGGCCGAAACTGGAACGCGAACTGGCCGCAGTTAACTAAATTACCACGAAGGACACGAAGATCACGAAGTTTTTGGGGAAAGGACATTGTTTCGCCCGTCTCCCTCTATTCTTTGTGTGCTTCGAGACTCCGTGGTATTTTTATCCTTATTTTCCCTCAACAATGAAGTAATTCATCACGAAGAGCACGAGCCGAACGCAGTGAGACGGATCCCGCTTGCGGGACAAGCAGCGTAGCGACTGTCCCACGACATGAAGAATGGTCAAGGAAACAAATAGGATTACACTCATTTTAAAATACTTCGTGATCTTCGTGTCCTTCGTGGTTTTAATTGATTTATATTCAATACGAGATTATTTTTGAGCACGGTATAGTTAACACAATGATTAGGTATGTGGTTAAAAGACTCCTGATCGCGGTTCCCACGCTGGCGGGGGTGACGCTGATCACCTTCATCCTGATCAGGAGCATCCCCGGCGACCCCACCCGGGCGCTGGTCGGCGAACGGACCTCTCCGGAAGTGATCGCCCGCAACCGGGAACGGCTGGGGCTTGACCGCCCCCTCCCGGTCCAGTACTGGAAGTTCCTGAAGAGTGTCTCCTTTATCAAGCTTCCCACGATCGAGCGGCGGCACCTCGGGGGACGTACCGTCCCCTGGATCTCCCTCTTCAAGCGGCCCTACCTGGGACGGTCCTATTTTACCGGCCAACCGGTCGGCGGCATGATCCTGGAGAAGCTGCCGAATACCGCCCGCCTGGCCCTGGCCGCCATACTGATAGCGGTTATCTGCGGCCTGTTTTTGGGGATACTCTCCGCCTCTTATCCCGGAACCTTCTGGGACCGTCTGGCCGGTTTCCTGGCCATCAGCGGGATATCAATCCCGGTCTTCTGGCTGGGCCTGATCCTGATCCTGGTTTTTTCTTATTGCCTGGGGTGGTTCCCTCCCTCGGGGATGGGGGGCGGAGCGTTGATCTTTTTGGTACTCCCCGCGGTAACGCTCGGTTCCCGTTCGGCCGCCTATCTGGCCCGCATTACCCGGGCCAGCATGCTGGAGGTGTCAGGCGAAAATTACGTCGCCACCGCCCGGGCCAAGGGCCTTTCCCGGCGCCGGGTGATCACCGGACACATCTTCCGCAACGCCCTGATCCCGATCGTAACCCTGGCCGGCCTTGATTTCGGTTCCTACCTGAACGGCGCGGTTCTGACGGAGACGATCTTTTCCTGGGACGGGGTGGGACGGTTGGCGATGAACGCCATCCTCCAGCGCGACTACCCGGTGATTATCGGCTGCGTCATGCTGGGGGCGGTAATTTTTATCGCCGCCAACATCGCCGTTGACATCTCCTACGCATTCATCGATCCCCGAATAAGGTATGATCATTAAACAGCCGCCAAGACACAAAGACACCAAGAGAGAAAAAGAAAAAATGAAATAATGGAGTGATGGAGTGTTGGAATGATGGAGTGTTGGGAAATGGCATCGACCTGTCTTACCGGGTGTCCGGCGAGCGTTCCCATTATTCCATCACTCCAATACTCCCGTACTCCACACGGAAGAAGGGGGCTCCTTTTCCCTCCACCGGATGTAGAAACGGGCAGGATTCTGACATGAAACTTCGGTTTTTTAAGAAAAACAGGCTGGCGGCGGCGGCGGCCGGCTTTATCGTTTTGATTGTCCTGACCGCCCTGCTGGCGCCCCTGCTTGCCCCCTATGATCCGGATGCCGTCAACCTGGACGAGGTGAAACAGGTCCCCGGGAAAAACCACCTTTTCGGAACGGATGAAAAGGGGCGCGATATTTTCAGCCGGGTGATCTACGGGGCCCGGATTTCCCTCCTGATCGGCTGTTTCGCGACCGGCCTGGCCCTCGCGCTGGGAACGATCGTGGGGCTGGCGGCAGGGTATTTCCCGGGGATCGTCGACGGGGTTCTGCAGATGGCAACCGATATCACCCTTGCCTTCCCCAGTCTTCTACTGGCGATCGGGATCACGGTGGTCCTTTCCCCCGGTTTTTTCACCGTCCTGCTCGCCCTTTCCCTGGTCGGATGGGCGTCGATCGCCCGCCTGGTGCGTGGAGAAGTCCTGGCCTTGAAAGAGCGGCAGTACGTGGAAGCGGGCAGAGCCGGCGGGTCCTCCCCTCTCCGGATACTTCTCCGTCACATCCTGCCCAATTGTGTTCCCATCGTTTTGATCGCGGCCAGCCTGAAAATCGGCGCCTTTATCCTGGCCGAGTCCGCCCTGAGTTTTCTCGACCTGGGGGTCCGGCCTCCCACCGCCACCTGGGGGTTCATGATCAGCGCCGGCCGCGAGTACCTGAAGACCGCGCCCTGGATCGTCCTCTTCCCGGGTCTTGCCCTGGCCCTGACGGTGATGTCTTTCAATATACTGGGCGACGCCGCCCGGGATTACCTGGACCCGAAGATCAAGTTATGAAATATTTAGTATGATTCAATAGATGATCAACAATTCCGGGTATTCCAATACGCTTATCGGGAAATCCCAAATAACAAATCCTAAATCCTAAATAATATCAAATGACCCAAACTGAAAAATCCCAAACCAGGGGGCTAAAACCGGCGATATTTGAAACATTTGATTATTTGGGTTTTGGATTTATTTAGGATTTAGATATTAAGATTTAGGATTTTATGCTCGAAATCCTTTTCGAGCAGAGTATAGATAGTATCCCAAAAAGAGAAGAGAGCTATATGTGAAGAAGAAGTACGGATTAAAACACGTTTCCCCGGTTGGGAAGATCGATTACGAGGCCGATCTCAATCCCCAGCAGCGGGCGGCGGCCCTGGCGCCGGACGGCCCCATCCTGGTCATCGCCGGTGCCGGCAGCGGGAAGACCCGGGTGGTCACCTACCGGGTGGCCTGCCTTCTGGAGAGAGGCGTGCGGCCGGAAGAGATCCTGCTTCTGACCTTCACCAAGAAGGCCGCGGAAGAGATGCTCCGGAGGGTGGAAGCCCTGATCCCGGTGGAGACGTCCCGGATCTGGGGCGGGACTTTTCATCACGTGGGGAATCGGATCCTGCGGGAGCACGCCGAACTGCTGGGATTCAAGACGAATTACACTATCCTGGACCGGGAAGATTCCCGGGTCCTGATCGAAGGGGTGGTCCGGGCGGCCGGGATCGATACCCGGGAAAAGCGTTTTCCCCGGGGGAGGGTCCTGATGGAGATTATCGGATACGCCCGGAATACCGGGTCCAGCCTGGAAGCGGCCGTGGAAGAGAAGGCCGAGCACTTCCTGCGGCTGCTCCCCCAGGTTGAGGACGTGGCCGCCCGGTACGCCCGGCGGAAACAGGAGCTGAACTATCTTGACTTCGACGACCTGCTGATCTATTTCGACCGCCTGCTGGCGGATTACCCGGAAATTGCCGGCGAGTACCGCCGCCGCTTCCGGCACATTCTGGTGGATGAATACCAGGATACCAACATCATCCAGGCCCGGATCGTCGACCGGCTCGGCAGCGAACACGGCAATATCATGGTGGTGGGCGACGATTCCCAGTCCATCTATTCTTTCCGGGGGGCGCTCTTCAGCAATATCCGCGATTTCCCCCGGCGATACCGCGGCTGCCGGATCTACACCGTGGAAACCAATTACCGTTCCACCCCCGAGATCCTTCACCTGGCGAACGCGATTCTGAAAAGCGCCGAAGACGGTTTTCAAAAGACCCTGAGCCCGGTAAAAAAACCGGGGACGCGGCCGGTGGTCATCCGGCCGGGAAACGTCTACGAGCAGGCCGAGTTCGTCGCCCAGCGCATCCTGGAACTGATCGACGAGGGCGTCAATCCGGGTGAGATCGCCGTCCTCTACCGCTCCCACTACCACTCCATGGAGGTGCAGATGGAATTAACCCGGCGGGAGATCCCGTTCACGGTCCGTTCGGGGATCCGTTTCTTCGAGCAGGCCCACATCAAGGACATCCTGGCCTACCTGAAGATCATCGACAACCCCCGTGATGAGATCGCCTGGAAACGGCTCCTGGTCATGCTCCCCCGGATCGGTCCCCGGTCCGCCGAGAAGATCTGGGAGTATCTGCGGGCAAGCCCCGATCCGCTTCGCGCCCTGGAGGGAGAGGGGATGGAAGCGGTCCTCCCCGCGGGTGTGCAGGCCGCCTGGTCCGGATTCGCCCGGACGGTGCGGGAACTGCGGCGCCGGGCCGGGAAAGGGCCGGCCGAGATGATCGGCCTGGTTCTGGAGAGCGATTACGACGGGTACCTGCAGAGCAAGTATCCCAATTACGAACGTCGGATCGAGGACCTCCAGCAGATGGCGAATTACGCCGCCCGCTACGGCGACCTGGAGGTATTTCTGGACGAACTGGCGATGATCGGCGGGTTGAGCGCGCACGATGTCCAGCGGGGCGCCCGGGAAGAGATGGTCGTTCTCAGCACCATTCATCAGGCCAAGGGGTTGGAGTGGGACGCGGTCTTCATCATCTGGCTGGCGGAGGGGAAATTTCCGCCCGTTTCCAGTTATACCAACGCCGGCAACATGGAGGAGGAGCGCCGTCTGTTTTACGTGGCCGGCACCCGCTGCCGGGAAGAACTCTACCTGCTTTATCCCCTGACCGCCCGTCAGCGTTCCGGGGCCGAAGTGATCCAGCGACCCTCCCGGTTTCTGGAAGAACTGGGACCGGGGTGTTACGAGGAATGGGAACTCTATGACATATAATTTTTCCTTCGGAAAAATTATAGTTCTGAACAATGACATCATCTAAAAGAACAGCAGTATAAAAGCATATTGATTTTATCGAATGCTCCAGCAATGAAGAAACAACTCCGAAAATTATCAGTAATCGCCGGGCTGCTCATCGTACTGCTTTTCGGCTGGATTGGATTCAATACGTACTATATCTGGTGGGACTACGTGAGCGGTCCGCCGGTGGCGTTTCTTGAGAACGATGATATCGAACTCGGCCTTTACCCGGGGGGAAACCGCTCGGCCAGTGTCTTCACCAACGATGACCTCTCCGCCGGAACGCCGCCGGACGCGATCGAACGGCTGCGGCTTCTCTTGAAGGATGCCGGAGTCAGAGGGACGT
Organism: uncultured bacterium; assembly: GCA_963822585.1. GTDB lineage: Bacteria > Auribacterota > Erginobacteria > Erginobacterales > Erginobacteraceae > CAWGIE01. Next base: position 142,429 of record CAWGIE010000033.1, on the reverse strand, counting down.
TCTTTGTCGTTCCCGATCTTCTGGGGGAACATCCTCTCCGGGCCCCGGGCGGCCAGCCGGCCATGATGGAGAAACTCCGGTCGGATGGGAACGAAATCGCCCAGCACGGTTTGGCTCACTTCTGCGAGAAAAACCGGGGGCGGGGGGTGAAGATGGGGGCGGAGATGCTCTTCCTCTCCGAAGATGAGCAGTTCGAGATCATCCGCCGGGGCAGGGAGATCCTGAGCGAGCTCGGGTTTCCTCCGGCCGGCCACCGCAGTCCCTGTTTCTCCGGAAATCGGGCCACCTTCCGGGCCCTCGATCGGCTGGGCTTTCTTTACGGATCGGACCTCGACCTCCCTCCGACCACGCTGGAGACGATGCTGGTCCCTTCTTTCCGGCGCCGTTTAATGTACCCGTATCACCCGGACGGTCTGCAGCTACTGGAAATAACCTCTCAGAGCGACCCCACGGTCCGGCCGGAGAAGGCGCTCGAAGTATTCCATCGCTACCACCGGCGCGGCGGTGTTTTTGTCTTTCTCACCCACCTTCCGCAGATCAGCGAGCCGGAGAACCTGAAACGGCTGGCAGAGTTCATCGACTTTTTGAAGAATCAGGATACCTGGATTTGCACGATGAAAGAACTTGCCGAGTGGTGGCTGGCCCGGGAGAAAGTGACCGTTCGGACAAAACGGGAAGGGGAGACGCTGATCATCACCTGTGAGAACCAGAGCCCCTACCCGTTGAAAGATATCCCGATCACCTTTAAAGGGACCGCTGCCGCCACGGGAAAATTCAGGGTCGTAGGGAATAAAGGAGAGGTCCTGAAAGAGGGAAAGATCCCGCCCCGGCGGGCCGTATCGGTGGATATTCTTTCTCAATAAGACCTCCCTGAAAGGGAGGTCTTATTGAGGGATGAAGAGAATCTGGCCGACACGGATGGCGTCGGGGTTGGCCAGCTGGTTGGCCGCGACCACGGCGTCAACCGTGACTTTGTAATCACGGGCGATGGTGGAGATGGTTTCCCCGGATTTGACCACGTGCTCGTACCCCTGGGAGTAACCCCCGGCTCCCCGGGAAGATTGGATCGATTTCAGGATACGTTCGTTCTCCTGTGCCACCTCATCGAGGATGATGCTGATCTTCTTCTCGGTAGCTCCCCGGGTGGATTGCAGTTCCTGCCGGAGCGCCTCGATCTCGGCCTTCTGCTGGGCGCTGCCGCTGGTCGAGCTGTTCTCTATCCGGGCCAGCCGGAGGTCGAGAGTGTCCTGTCCCCGCTTGATCGCCGCCAGGCTGTTCTCCAGATCGAAGAGCCGCGCCTCGATATCCACGATCCGGCGGCCGAGGGAGTCTTCCCATTGCTGCCTCTGGGTGTCCTGCTGCTGCTGACGAGTGGTGCGACAACCGGCCAGGAAGAAGAAGGGAAGGCTCAGGCAGAGAGCCGATAGTAGCAGCCGTTTTAGCATCGTGGTTACTTGTCGATTAACGATCATTCAACTAACATTTTTGCGGAGCAAAAATGTTACTGGTGGTACCGGTCGATCGCCCTTCCCCGGCTGGGTCTGGCGCCGACTTCCTGCGGCTCGGGGACGGGTTCTTCCACCACGTAGGTTTCTTCAATATCGACGACGGCCTCCTGGGGAGCCGGGGGTTGCACCGCCGCGGTCTGGGTCCCGCCGTAGGCGACCAGGAAATGAGCCCGCCGGTTCTTCGCCCAGCACTCCTCGGTCTCTTCCGCGCAGAGCGGCCTCTCCTCGCCGTAGCTGATAGTGTACAGCCGGTCCGGGTTGACGGTGAGGCCGGTCAGGAAACTGCGCACGCCCAACGCCCGCCGTTCCCCCAGGGCCAGGTTGTACTCCTTGGTCCCCCGGTCGTCGCAATGCCCTTCGATCTGGAGCCGGGCTTCCGGCCGTTCCAGCATCCAGGCGGAAACGCCGTCCAGGATGGCTTTGTCCGGCTCCTTGATGTCCGACTTGTCGAAATCGAAGTGGATGTCCTGCAGCACCAGGGCGTCTTCCGCGGTCGGTTCGGTGAAGGCAATCCCTTCCGTCATCGGTTCCAGGGGAATATCCCAGCCGTCCATTGCCGCCATCTGCTGCTCAGGTGTCGCGGTGGGTTCGGGGGTTGAGGAACACCCGGCCAATGCGATCACCGTCAGCAGGCCGACGGGAACAAGCGTCCACAGTATCTTTTTCTTCATCACATGTAATCCCTCCTGATATTTTTATCACCGCGCCCGGCGGCAATCATATTAATGATAGCTTATTGCAACGGCCCGGCGGCGATGGTCTCTCCCCCGCCAGTGTCACCGTAATCGACCAGAAAATGCCCCCTCCGGTTTTGGCCCCAGCACTCTTCCGTGCTCTCCGTACAGAGAGGCTTATCTTCTCCGTAACTGATGGTATGAATTCGTTCCGGGTTTGTCCCCAGACCGGTCAAATACGTGCGAATGCCCAGCGCCCGGCGTTCCCCCAGGGCGAGATTGTACTCCAGAGTGCCCCGATCGTCGCAGTATCCCTCAACCATCAGGATTGCTCCGGGATGATTAAGGAGCCAGGTGTTGATTCCTTCCAGCACCGGCTTTTCGGAATCTTTGATCTCGGATTTGTCGAAGTCGAAATGGATTTCCTGAAGAATCAGGGCGTCATCCGGACGGGGTTCTCCAAAAGCCGCGTCCATGTTCAGCGGGGCCAGAGGGAGGTCCATCCCCTCCAGGGCCGCCATCTGTTCCTCCGGGGTCGCGGTCGGCTCGGGTGTTGAGGAACATCCCGTCAGGCCGGCCAGAACCGGGAGAATGATCAATGCCACGACAGTTGCTTTCATAGACATAAACAGGTACTCCTTGTTGGTTTCAACGTTACGTGTCCGCAGTCCGTCTCCAGCCGGACCGACGATCGTTTCTTTAAGAAAGTTGCTTTCTGCGCCGCACACAGCAGCAAACGGAGTGAGTTAATGTATATATATGATTACTTTTATTCCGGCAAGAAAATTTTTTCGGGATGACGAGAGAGAACGGCTACCGGGTGGTATAGGGTCCCCAGGCCGGGCTGTAACAGTCTTCACCGGAGGTGATCTGAATCGGCCGGGGGTTGACGATATCGAGGACGAAGAGATTGGTCCGGGCGCCGTGCCGGGAACTGTAGACCAGATGTCTTCCGTCGGGAGCCCATGAAGGGTCTTCATCGTCGTCCCAGTTACGGGTTAATTGAGTCACCTCCCCGGTCCTCACGTTGATGGTGCAGATCTCGAAGTGCCCCTTGATGCGGGAGGTGAAGGCGATCAGATCCCCGCGGGGGGACCAGTCGGGGGAGGTGTTATAGCTTCCCGTTACGGTTACGCGCCGTGTCTGCCCTCCATCGGCGGTCATGGTGTATATCTGGGGCGTTCCCCGCCGGTCGGAAGTGAAGGCGATGTTGCGCCCGTCCGGCGACCAGGCGGGGGAACAGTCATTGGCCTGGGTATGGGTGAGGCGGGTCAGCTCGGAACCGTCGATCCTCATCTTGTAGATCTCGTTATTGCCGTCCCGGCTCAAGGTCAGGGCGACCCATATCCCGTCGGGGGAGACAGCGGGAAAAGCGTTGAGGCCGGGTTGAGCGGAGAGGACCCGCCGTTTTCCGGTGGCCAGGTTGTCGAGAAAAACCCAGGGAAATCCGTAACTGTAGCTGGTGTAGGCCAGGCTTCGGCCGTCCGGCGTCCAGTCGGGGTAGAGGGCCAACCCCCGTCCGGAATTGATCCTCCGCCAATCATGCCCCCCGGCGTCCATGGTGTATATTTTTTTCTCCCCGTCCCGAGTTGACGTAAAAGCGATCTCGGTCCGGGCCAGTCCCTTCTCCCCGGTCAGGGCAAAGACAATTTCATCGGCCATGGTATGGATGATTTTTCGCCAGTGGGCGTCGGTGTCGCGGTATTTTTTCAGGTAAACCTGCCGTCCTTCCGAAACCCGAAGCGCCCGGCACTCGATGGTTATGGTGTTGCCGTCGAGAAGGAAGTTTCCCTTGACCACGACATCCGCGCCGATCGAACTCCATTCCTGAAGATTAATTCTCCCCGTTTGTCGGTCCGCCGCCTCGGCCTCGGCGACAAACTGCCGGTTGGTGACCGGGGTGAAGAAGCCGGTGATAAGAAGATCGTCACGGAGGAGTCGGGTCATCTGCGATCCCCGCTGGCCTCCTGGCGCCCCCAGGTCCTGGAAATCGACCACCGCCAGCGTCATCTGGGGCGCGTACATCTTGCTGACCTTGATCCGCGTTTCCGCCCGCGCCGAAATGACGATCAATGGAAACAACAGCACCGCGGCAATAAATAATCGTGTGTATTTCATATTTTCGGCCACCGTCGAATTATCTCTTTCAGCACCACCATATCAGTTCGATCCGATTATGCAATACATTATCCCAAATTGGTGGTGGTCTATCACATTCTTCAGAAATCGTATGCGTCTTGTTCGCTGCCCGAGATTGTTTTCAAGATTTTATTTCACCTTGTCGCCCGACAGGGCGAAATAAAATCAGTCGGTTAGTTCGAAAAGAATGATAAAATCCTCAAATCCCTCCTGAAAGCCCTGGGGCAGGGGGGAGGGGATCGGCCATCCGGGCCGCCTGGAGGGTTGATTCATCCACGATGGAACTCCCCGAGGACTCCTGGAGGCGGATATTTTCAATGTGGCCGTCCCGGTACACCCGGAAAGAAACAATCGCCGGCGCGGTCTCTTCCTTGACCGCGGACTTGGGCGGCTGTTTCCAGAGGTTGTACATCTTTGACTGGATGAAGTTGTTGTACCAGGAATAGGGGAATCGGTCCTCCCGGGACGCGCTGACGGAAGAGCTCTGCCCGGGCCGTCCGGGAGCGGGACTCTTGACCTGCGCCAGACGTTCTTTCAGCCGTTTTTTCAGGTCGGTTTTGGGGACCCGGAGAGGCGCGACCTGTTTGATGATCTTTTTCGGAGGGGGTTCCGTCGCCGGTTCCGGAGCCGTCTCGATCTCAGGTTCCGGCTCCGGAGGCGGCGGTTCCTCGATAACGGGTTCTTCGGCTTCAGCAGCTTCCGGGCTGATCTCCACCGGTTCCACCAGATCGACCGAGGTGATGGGGCTGGAATAGAACTGCTTCCGGGACGGTGAGGCGACGAGAACAATGAGACAGAGGATGACGAGATGGCCCAGCAGAACCCAGAGAAATAACGTTGTCTTTTTGTGCAGCATCGCTATTCCGCGGAGGGACGGGTCGCGATTCCGATCCTGGTCAGACCGCTGTTTCTGATCTCGTCGAGAACCTTGATCACCTCCTCGTAACGAATCTTGGCGTCAGCCCGCAGCGTGATGGGTGTCTCCGGATTGGTCCCGGCGGCCTGCACCAGCCGGCCCCGCAGTTCATCGAGGGTGACCCGCTGGTCGTTCAGATAAATCTTCCCCGGGGGGGCGATGCTCACCGTCATGGTCTGCTCCGAACTGTTGATCTTGGAGGGAGAGGCGGCGGGAAGACGGACATCGATCCCGTGTTCCATGATCGGGGCGACCAGGATAAACAGGATCAGGATAACCAGCATGACGTCAACCAGATTAAGGACGTTGACTTCGCTCAAGACATCCGATTTATCTCTGTGTCTTCGGTACATAAATTAGCTCGCTGCGCTCGCTACTTTATTCGGACCCCGATTGAGTCAATCGGGGTCTGTTGCTTAAATTAAATTGATTTCATTGATGCAACACGAGAAAAAGGCTTTCCTATCCTCATCTGACATTTCACACTCGTTGCATTGGTAATCTGTTGGCCGAAAGTTGAACAAATATTATTTTGGGGTGGCCTGGGCATCGTTACCCTCGCCGTTTGATTTTTATCCCGGTTTTTCTTGGTGTCTTGGTGCCTTGGCGGCTGATTTACCAGGGGGAGAATCATTGTCCGGGTTCCGATCACGGGCGCGGTTGATGAAATCGGCAATAAAAACGTCCAGCTGAAAGGAAAGATCGTTGAGGGAGTGTTTGAAATAGTTGTACATGATCAGGGCCGGGATGGCGACGATGAGCCCGAAGACCGTCGTGACCAGCGCCTCGGAAATACCCGGCGCAACCGCGTCGATGGTGGCCGAGCCATAGCGGCCCATCCCCTGAAAAGCCACCAGAACGCCGTAAACAGTCCCCAGGATGCCCAGCAAAGGGCCGGTACTGGCGGCGGTGGCCAGAAAGATCAATCCTTTCTCCAGAAAGCGGGTCTGGGTGTCGGCGCTTCTCTGCATGGTTTCCGCCAGGCGTTCCCAGTCTTCACTCTCCCCGGGATGGGTGGCATTTGATTTTTCGTTCACCGCGGTCAATTCCGAGCACCCGGTTTTATAGACGGCGTATGCCGGATCGGTCTCCCCGCCGAGGTGGGTTGAGGAGAGGGAAAAGGCTCCCTGCTTAACACCGGAAAACTTTCTCAGGAAGGAATCAATGGACCGCCGTGCCTGGCGGAAAAGGACGTATTTATAGAGGATAAGCGTCCATGAATAAATGGACCCGGCGAAGAGAAGAATCAGGATAGTCAGTCCCACGAACCCCGATTCTTGGATCGATTGGAGAAATGGGTTGGTCATTATAAATTAGCTCGCTGCGCTCGCAAATTTATAAGTTTTGAACAATGACAAAATTGATTCCTCCGGGGCAATGAAATTAAAGTATTTCTTTTACACATCGGCTGATACCTAACCTTGATTACCGAGATATAATGTCGGTCAAAACATATATTTTTTATTTTTCCGAAGGAAAAATAAAATTATTGTGCACCGGAGGCGCATCAGCCTCCGGCTGAAAATTCCGAAGCAGTAAATTAGTCCGTTACTTTATAACCGAAGATTTGTCCGTGTCCAGTGATTTGATAATCGGCAGTTTGATGGTCACGCTGGTGCCTCGTCCTTCCCGGCTCCGGAGACGGATAGTGCCGCCGTGTCTTTTGATAATGCCATAGGTGGAACTCAAGCCCAGCCCGGCCCGGAGCGGACGGCGGGTGGTGACGAAGGGCTCGAAGGCCTTTTCCCGGATTTCATCGCTCATCCCGCTACCGTTATCGGAAATCCGGATATAAACAAACCGGTCATTGTTCCAGTTTCGGACGCTGATTCTGCCTCCTTCCGGCATCGATTCGACGGCATTGAAGATGACGTTCAAAACGGCGGTTTTCAGCTCTTCCGCGGTTCCGTTGACCAAAGGAGTGCTGCGCAGCCGCGGTTCCACCGTGATGGCAATGCCATTCTCTTCAGCCAAAGATCTCCATCGGGGTTCGGCGATTGCCAGGGCGCCTTCCAAAACGTTACGGATATCGGCTGTGTTCTTCCGGCTGCCGGTTTCGCCTGTCCGGAGAACCTGCATCTTCTTCAGAAGCCCGGCGGCTGTCGTGGCCGCCCGCTCGATCGACACCAGCCGCCGGCGCGCGGTATTTTCGTCCACGTCTTCAATCAGGAGTTGGGTGTTGCCGAGGATACTGGCCAGGAGATTGTTAAACTCATGGGCCAGACCCTGGATCATCTCCATCAGGGCTTTCATCCTCTCCGAGCGGATCAGGGCTTCCTGAGCTTTTTGCAGCTCGGTGAAGGCTTTTCTCAGTGCACTGATGTCCTTGGAAATACCCATGATCCCGATGAATGATCCGGCGTTATCCTTGACCACGCTCAGGCTGACCAGGAGGGGGAAGACATCCCCGTTTTTTTTCACTCCCTGCAGTTCTCCCTCCCAGTGATCATTCTGTTCCAGTTCCTTGTTGATGATCGACCCGATTCGCCGGGCGCTCTCCGGCCGGTAAAGGCGGGACGGCTTCAAAGCCAGGAACTCGTCGCTGGTATATCCAAACATGCTCGCCTGGGAATGGTTGATCATCAGCCAGGAACCGTTCCGGTCGGTCACGGTGATGCCATCGGCGGATTGCTCCATGGCGGCCAGCAGCAGGATAAACTGCTCCGACGGGGAGAGCCTGGTTTTTTTAAATCGCACCCGGGCCTCCCGGATCCCCAGAAGAACTTTCAGGCGGTTGACCAGTTGTTCTTTTGAAACCGGCTTGAGGAGATAGTCGATGGTTCCCAGCTTATCGCCGGAGATGATCTCGGCGACCTGGTCGGGGTAAGCCGTCATGAATATAATAGGAATTTCAGCGGTATCAGGATTTTCCCGAAGCGTCCGGAAGGCCTGGATCCCGTCGATGCCGGGCATCCGGATATCCATCAAGATGAGGTTGGCCCGGGGCGCGGCGGCGATGCACTCCGCCCCGTTGGCGGCCGTGATGGTGGTATGCTCGGTGTAGCTTTTAATCAAAAGCTCGATCATCCTCACGGTATCCTGATGATCATCGGCGATCAGAATGGTGGCCATTAAAATTTTTCTCCGAAAAATTTTAGAATACTCGATTTCAATACTACAATTTCAGAGGATGATTTGTCAAATTGGGTTTCGATCTCTGTTTTGATTTAGTATTTGACAGGGTCTCTTCGATTCAATATAGTGGCGGGCCTTTTTCTGTACGGAGTTGCCTTCGTTTCGCTCCCTGTTTCGGAATTCCAATAATCGGAAAAATCCGATTATTGAACTCCCGAAACAGTCGAAAAAACAACTCAAACAACATGCGTTTGTTTGTGCTTCATGTGACTCTGAACATTCCGTTATGGAGGTGAACTGTTGGTCACGAGCTAAATCCACGGTTATTATCAATCTGAACTACGATAAATAATGAAAACCCGCTAATTTATGACCGTGTCGGTCCAATTCCGCCCTCCGCGCAGGGAATAACCGCAAGGAAGTATGATGAACGATCTCTATGAAAAAACAATCCGGCGTTTTCTGCAGCCCCTCTCCAGCCTGAAGATGGGGGTGGGGGACGCGTATTATTTTCTCCGCAAGGATGGAGCCTTCGTATTTACCGAAGGATACATGCATCCGGAAGGCGGTCTGATGGGAAAAGTCATGCTGGCGCCCGATCCGGCCGGCGACACCGATATTTTCGGCCGGAAGTTCAGGAGCAGTTATAAGCGGATTATCGACGGCGAACTGACCCTGATCCCGCACCCCGAGCAGATGATGCTCCAGTCCCAGCTCACGCCCGGCCTCGATCTTACGGCGCCCCGTCCCGTGTACGAGGAATTTCACATCGAGTTTCCCCTGAGCGATTTTAAAGGGGTCTTCGAGCATCATCACTCCCTCCGGGTGGCGATGGAGATGTATCCCTGCGTCGGAAAGTCGATTGGGGACATCAGCCGGGGGCTCGATGTCCCGCTCGATCGGCTGGGCTGTACCGGTTCCACCTGCTACGGCAAGTTCGAAGAACCGGATGACGATATCGATCTGGTCTGGTACGGCAGCATCGACGAAAACAAGAACGTTCTCCGGCAGATCAGGGAACTGACCCGCAACCCCCGGAACCGGGTATTTGAATTCGGCCGCTGGTGGCCGATCCGTTTCTACTGGGAGGAGATGATGATCTGTTCCTTCTTCAACTACCGTATCGAGGAAGAGATCCCGCTCAGAAACTGCACCATGACCGTACTGGAAGAGGACGTGAAGGGGGTGGGAATGGTTGACGACGACACTCATACCATTTATATGCCCGCGATCATGACTCTTTCGCATTTGCTCCTGAACGGGAAACGGTCTCGGGATTTGGACCTGATCATCTACGATGGTTCCCTCCGGGGCGAATTTTTTAACGGCGATTACCTGGAGTTCACGGCCCGCCGGGTCCTGGTCCGGACCGCTGCCCGCGAGTATGAGGCTCTGCTGGTTAATTTGCGGGACAATATCAAGAAAGAAGAGTAAAGGGTTGGAAGTCTGTCATGAAATACACATTCGATGAGATCATGGAGCGGTTTCTCCGCCCTCTCTCCGAACTGGATGGAGGGAGAGCAACCGATTCGCTATATTTTCTGCGCAACGACGGAAGTTTCGTCTTCACCGAAGGTTACTGTCATCCGAAAGGCGGACTGTACGGCAAGATCATTTACTATCCCCGGAAAGGCGGGAGCATCGATATCTTCGGGCGGGAATACGGCTGCACCACTAAAAAGATGGTGGGGGACGAGTGTATCTACGTCGGCCATCCGGAGCAGATCAAGATGCACGGGGAGATCGATCCCTCGCTCGATCCCGCGGCGCCGCGACCGGTATTCGTCGAGTATGAGATGGAATTTTCTCTCTCCGATTTTGTCGGTTTTTTCGAGCCGGTCCATTCGCTTCGGGCCTGCATCCAGCTTTACCCCTGGGTTGAAGACGGGACCCGCGTCGCGGCCGAGGCTCTGGAAGTCCCCTGGGAAACCCTGGGACTGACCGGTTCACTGGCCTACGGACGTTACGAAGAAGGCGATGACGACCTCGATCTGGTCATCCCGGGCACGATCGAAGAGAACCGGCGGGTTTATCAGACGATCCGGCGTCTTTCGCTTCTTCCGGAACACCGGGTGATCGAGTTCGGCCGCTGGTGGCCGATGCGGATGTATGAAAAGGGTTACCTGATCTGTCCCTTCTTCACCTACGACCGATGGGAGACCGCCCCTTTGAGGGACTTCCGGGTTGAAGTCGTCCGGGACGGCGTCGACGTCCGGGGGGTAGTGGCTGACGATACCCACACCAATTACATGCCTCCTCTGCTGCCCCTGGAAGAGGTGACCATCGAAGGATCGCCGGCCGATCCGCTGCCCCTGATTATCTATGACGGCGCGCTGCGGGGGGAGTTCTTCAACGGCGATATTCTGGAGATGAAAGGACGCCTGGTCGAGGTGACTCAATACAGAGAAACCTACCCGGCGGTTTTGGTCACTCTCTGGGATAATATCAAGAAAGTGGGCGAGGCGCCGGCCGAGAAGGATGAGATCCTGGTTGGTGGATGATCCATACAGTAGGGATATTATAGTTGAAAAGGAAAAATCCTAAGTCCGAATGTCGAAATCCTAAATAAATCCGAATATCAAAATTCCAAACTTTTTCGGCCGGGGTGTTGGGATTGCCTATTAAGAAAAGACCGAATGACTTAACCTTATTTTATTTTTCACTTAATGTCTTAGTGTCTTGGCGGTTAAAGTCGCAGCCGCAGCGAGCTGATTTATGGACAAATTCGATCAGATCATGGAGAAGTTCCTCCGCCCGCTGTCGGAGCTCGGGGACCGGGTGAAGGACTCCATTTATTTTTTACGCCGGGACGGCTGCTTCGTCTTTTCACACGGCTATTACCATCCCACCCCGGGGGAGTTCATCGGCAAGATTATTTACTACCCGTGTGAAACCGGCGATTCCGAAATCTGGGGGCGCCGCTACCAGGCCATGCACAAGGCCTGGGTTGACGGAAAGCACGTGGCCATCCTCAATGACGCCCAGCTCATCAAGCAGTATGAGGTCGATCCTTCTCTGGATCCTTCCCGACCCCGGCCGCAAGTCGCCGATTATCTTCTCGAATTCCCCCTCTCCGATTTCCGGGGCTACTTCGACCCTTTCCGGAGCCTGAAGCTCTGCGAAGAGATGTATCCGGACCTGGTCAGCGGCTGGGCCGAGCAGAGCGCGGAACTGCTGGAGTTTCCCCTCTCCAAGCTGGGTGTGACCGGTTCCCTGGCCTATGGGAGGATTGAAGAAGCGGACATGGATTTCGACGTTATCTTCATGGGAAGCCTTTCGGAGAATCTCCGGGTGCGGGACCGTCTCCACCGGTTATCGCAGGAGCCGGAGAGGCGGGTCTTCGAGTTCGGGCGATACTGGCCGCTCCGGATCTATCACCAGGGGTTTCTGCTCTGTCCCTTCTTTGTGTACGAGAACTGGGACGATGTGCCCCTGGCCGGGGCGGATATCACCGTGGTCGAGCCGGACGTGACGGTGACCGGGACGGTTGTCGACGATTCCCATAATTCATACGTTCCCTTCGTCCTGGAGCTGGGGGAGGTCGTCCTGGAAGGGAAGGCGCGGGAAAACGTTCAGCTCATCTGTTATGACGGATCGGCCCGCGGAGAGTACTGGAAGAAAGACCGGCTTCGTGCCCGCGGCCGTCTGCTCGAAATCACCAATCACCGGGGGAAGCGATATCAGGCGATAGCGGTCGACATCAGTTTCAACATCTCCAAAACGGCGGACGGCCGATACCCCATTTGATTTCATCGCTCCTCCCCGGGGCGGTAAGTGATGAAACGAGATGGTCGAATCCCGAGCTTCCTCGGGATTTTTTTATTTGTGATTCCGACGTTTCTGATAGAATTATTCGGGATTTTAATAATCGGAAAAATCCGATTATTAAAATCCCGAAACAGGAAAAGTTGTCACCAACCCGAGCTGAAGAGGGCTCAGATCGCCATGTCAATCCATCAGACAGCAATTATCGATCCCGCCGCCGAGATCGACCCCGGCGCGGAGATCGGTCCTTACGCGATCATCGAAGGGAAAGTGAAGATCGCCGCCGGGACCCGGGTATTCCCTCATGCCTACATCACTTCCAATACCACCATCGGCCCCGACAACGAGATCCATCCCTTCGCCGTCTTGGGCCACGCCCCCCAGGATTTATCCTATAAAGAGGAGAAGTCCTTTCTCCGGATCGGCCGGGGAAACGTCTTCCGGGAGGGCTGCTCCATCCACCGCGGTTCCCAGGAAGGGGGCGTCACCGTGATCGGCGATGGGAATTTTCTCATGGGCTATTCTCACGTCGGGCATGACTGTGTTCTGGGCAACGAGGTTATTCTTGCCAATGGGGCCCTTCTGGCCGGGCACGTTCATGTCGACGACAAGGCCTTTGTCTCCGGCAATGCCGTCGTTCACCAGTTTTGCCATGTCGGCGCCCTGACCATGGTCAGCGGGGGAAGCCGGATTTCAAAGGACGTCCCCCCATACATGATGGTCGTGGAAAGATCTCTTGTTACCGGATTGAATACGGTCGGTCTGCGCCGGGCCGGATTTGCCCCGGAGGACCGCCAGAAGGTCAAACGCGTTTACAAGCTTCTTTATCATTCCGGGCTCAATGTTAATCAGGCGGTAGAAGCGATCGAGAAGGAAGACCTGGGCCCCGATGCGAAAGTGATCCTGGAATTCATCCGCAAATCCCGGCGGGGGATTTGCAAGCACGCGTGAATGGATGGTTGTATATTTTGAGCACGCCGTCACTGATGTCTCTATACTCAACCGATATATCGGGAAGAAGGGAGTAATGGAATGGTGGAGTGATGGAGTAATGGGGATTCTCTGACATTCCCGGATTCCAATACTCAGGTACTCAAACACTCCAACACTCCACTATTCCAGTACTCCAATACTCCATGAAGATAAGACTTGTGTGTTGCCACGACATCAATCTATCGGCAGTTTTTAACAGCAGAGGAGTTCATCCATGTATCGCTTAATCAGCTTTTTCGGGATGCTGGTGCTGGTGGGGATCGCCTTTTTGATGTCCAACAACAAGAAGAAGATCAGCTTCCGGATTCTGATCCTGGGGATCGCGCTTCAGGTCTTCTTCGCCTTGATCATCCTGCCGAGCAGTCCGTTCAATCTGTTGATTAAGAAGGTATTCAGTATCGAGTCGGCCCCGGGAGAGGTCTTCTTCTCGGCGATGAACGCCGCGGTTATGAAGTTATTGAGTTTCTCAGAGGTTGGTGCCAGATTTCTCTTCGGGAACCTGGTCCAAAATTCGGTGCCGGTTCTGATGCCGTCCGGACCGGAAGGATTCGGGGCCCTCAAGGAAGTTCCCGGCATGGTAGCGGCCACCGGGGCTTATTTTGCTTTCAATGTTCTCCCGACTATCATCTTCTTCTCTTCCCTGATGGCGGTCCTCTATTACCTGGGGATCATGGAGCGGGTAGTGGCTTTCTTCTCCAAAATCATGGAAAAATTTTTGAAGACCAGCGGAGCGGAGACGCTCTCGGCTTCAGCCAATATCTTCGTAGGACAGACCGAGGCGCCCCTGGTGGTCAGACCCTATATCAATGATATGACCATCTCGGAGCTGATGGTGGTGATGGTGGGGGGATTTGCCACGGTCGCGGGAGGGGTGATGGCCGCTTACGTGGGGATGCTGAAGGACTATTTCCCGGATATCGCCGGGCACCTGATCTCGGCCAGTATCATGTCGGCGCCGGCCGGAATCGTGATGGCGAAACTCATGTATCCCGAAACGGGGGATCCCAAGACGATGGGAGGGGTTAAGATCAAACTTCCCAAGACCAATGTCAACATTATCGACGCGGCTGCCAGCGGGGCCGGGACCGGGCTTACTCTGGCTCTTAATGTGGGGGCGATGCTGCTGGCGTTTGTCGCCCTGATCAGCCTGGTCAACTTCGGGGTCGAATGGCTGGGATACCTTCTGGACTGGATGTTCGGGATAACCACCGGGTTAAGTCTCTCGAATCTTCTGGGCTGGATTTTCTCCCCCCTAGCCTGGGTGATGGGCGTCCCCTGGAAAGACTGCATGGTCATCGGCGGTCTGCTGGGCGAAAAGACGGCGATCAACGAGTTCGTGGCTTACGCCCACCTGGCCAATCTGCTCGCCGAAGGCGTCAAGCTTCATCCCCGGAGTATTGTTATTGCCACCTACGCTCTCTGCGGTTTTGCCAATTTCAGTTCCATCGCCATCCAGATCGGGGGGTTGGGCGGGATCGCGCCCGGGCGACGCCACGACCTGGCCCGTATCGGTTTCAAGGCCATGATCGGGGGCACCCTGGCCGCTTTCATGACGGGGACGATCGCCGGCATCTTCTTGTAAAATTTTCCCTCCGGGAAAATTTCAATCTAGGAGCCTGTCCGAGTAATGATCTCTGACGCGCAGCCTGTTACTTGCAAGCGAATCAAGGCGCGAGGCCGAAGTTGTACCCTCTACGGTACTACGAGGCCGCGGCAACGCAGAGTCGCGCCGCACGTGGCGGCTGCCCGAAGGGTTTCGGCGGCGGGCAGCCGTCTGCTGCGTTCTCCCGGCTTGCCGGGAACGATGCATTCAGCATCGCCTGCGTCGCCGCGCCTTGCATCCGGCCGCCCGGCGCTCCAAACGCGTCGAGAGCCATTACTCGGACAGGCTCCTGGGTATGTGCAGTGAAGGCTGACTTCACCCGAACGAAGATAACCCTTTTCTTCATCCTGTCGGCCGCCTTCCTGCTCCGGTTGTGGGGTATCCTCTTCGAGCAGGAAGAGATGCTCTTCAATAACGACTCCGCGCGTCTCTACCAGCGCTGGGCCCAGCGTTTTTACGAGGGCTTGGTAAGCCCGGCCGGGGTTACCGAGTACTGGCATAATATCTGCTACCCCTTCTTCGCCCAGTACCTGATGGGCGCGGCCTGCTGGGTCTATGCCGGCTTCAAGTATGTTTGGGCGGCTCTCTCTTTTCTGACCATGACCCAGCCGTTTTCTTTCACCGGCTGGATATCTTTCAACGAACAGATCGTGATCTACCGGCTGCTCCAGATCCTGCTCTCGACCGGGCTGGTCTACCTGATCTACCGCTTGGGGCGCAATCTGCTGGGAAGAGAGGCCGCCCTGGTCGGGGCCTTCCTGACCGCTTTCATGCCCCAGATCGTCAACCATTCCCGGTATCTCCAGAGCGACATCACCGTCACCTTTTTCGTGGCCCTGGCCGTTCTCTTCTCGAGTTATATTATCACCCGAGGGGACCTCAAATGGTATCTCCTGGCCGGCCTGGCGGCCGGTCTCTCGGTGGGCGCGAAGCACAACGGCGCCCTGGCCCTGATCGCCCCGCTGGGGGCCCACCTGGGAAGGACCTGGGCCTGCCGGAACGGCCGGGAGGGGTCAGTCCGCCACGGGCGGCTTGTGGGTGTTTTTCTCTTTTTCCTGTTCGGGGTGGGGATATCCTATCCCGTCATCTGGCTGGACTGGACCGCCTGGCGGGGGGCGATACCGCGTTTCTGGCGGGATCAGTTAATCACGGATAAGCGCGCGACCGTGACCCATTCTTTTCTGTACCACCGCTGGCTTAATCTCCGTCAGTTCTTTGCCGATACGTCCAGCCTGAAAATCGGAACCGGGGTCTTGATCCTGGCCACGGGACTTCTGGGAGCGATCAAGGCTTTCAAAACCCGGAAGATCAACGAACTCTTCCTGGTCTTCTTCCCGCTGGTCTATCTGTTGGCCGTCATCGTCTTCAGGGCGAACGTCAGACACAAAGATTTTCTTCCCGGAACGGTCTTCATTCCCCTGATCGCCGCCTGCTTCATCGTGACCCTGATTAGGAAGATCCGGCTGCCCGCGGGTCTCCAGGTCATTCTCATCTGGGTCCTGGCCGCGGCCATCGCACTCCCGGCGGTGGTCAGCGATGTCCGGGTGGCCTATTGCTGCTGGCAGCGGGATACCCGGCTCTTGAGCGGGGACTGGATCTGGGAAAACGTACCCCCGGGGAGCCGGATCGTCCGGGAACGGTATTCTCCCCATATCTCCGATATCACCTACGACGTGATCGGAAAACCGGAATATCTTTGTCTGCTCCCCCTGGATTCGCTGCTGGCGAAAGGAGTGGATTACCTGGTCTCCAGCAGCACGGCGCATGAAAGATTTTTTGATCCCAATGATATTTACTTCGATCAGAGCGCTCAGGAATACTACCGGGAACTGGACCGGCGGTTCCCGGTGAAGACATTCCGGTTCGAGAACACCGGCTTCATTGACCCCGTCATCAAGATCTATTACCTGAAGAAAGAGAAGTCAGCGGGGGAAGAACAGGCTATCCCGCTGCGGGATCTCGACTTCGATTACTCCGATACCTCTCCGGTAATCATGACCCTGGAAGACGACCTCACGTACCTAGGGAAGACCGGCTTCCGGGTGGAGGGAAGGTCGGCGGTGGAAAGGCTGATAATGGCCCCGGCGAAGCTGGACCGGATCGGCCTGCTTGTTTTTCCGGCTATACCGGGATCAACCCTCAGAGTAACGGTCGGCGGGGAGGAGAGAAAAATCCGCTCCGACGACCTGAAGCCGAAGTTGCTGCTCTTTGAGCCCCGCGAAGGCTTCCCCTTTTTCGATTACCTCTACCGGATCCGGGCCCGGGCGGGGGATGACGGGGAGGCGTTCTTGATCAAACCGATCATCGATGCCCGACTCCTGGCACGTTACACGGGGTCTCCGGTCGGGGAGAAAAAAGGCGAATTTCATTTTGAACCCGGTCATTTCGATCAAGCCTTCCGGGACGTTTTCGGGGAAGATGCCGGATGGTGGAGGGAAAAATACACCCGAGTCTTCGAAGGCGGGGAACTGTCCTTTCCGGAGGGACGGGACGAGGCCGCCGGCGATTCTTCAGACCGCCGTCTGGTGACGTATCGTCCCCCAGGAGATGAGCCGGGATGCTTTGTCTGGGGGCCCTACGTCAACCTCCCTCCGCAGCCGTGGGTGGCGTCCTTCCGTCTCCGGGCCGGGGAGGGAGGGAGCGGGAAAAACCGGGCCCGGATCGAGGTGGTCTCCGGCCTGGGGAAGAAGGCGCTGGCCGTCCGTGAACTGACCGGGGATGATTTCCCCGAAGGCTCCGGTTTCGTCGAGTTCGCACTTCCTTTCGCCAACGATTGTCTGGGGAACCGGCTGGAGTTCCGGGTCAGCGCCACCGGGGAGACGCCGCTCTGGGTCGACCGGGTGACGGTCTATCCCGACCTCCCCGCCTGGTTCCCTTGAATTTCAATAATCTTATTTTTTTGAAAAAATAAGAATGTGCACGCATTGAACCGACAGTGCAGGGATATTTTAGAAATTCGTGTAATCCTTCGCTACGCTCAGGACAAGTTTTGCGTAATTCGTAGTTTTATTTAGTCGCCCGAGCCCCGTTGAATCGGCGTAGACTGCGCGAGGGCTAAGTTCTAAAACAATTCGTTCTTTTGGACATTCCTTATGAAACCGGCTCGCATAATTCTCCCGCTCCTGATCGCGTTAACGGCATTGCTCTGCGCCTGGGTGGTCTATAACACCTATCCTGTCTGGAGGGAGTACCTGGAGGATGCCCCGGTTACTTTCCGGGAGAATGAGGAGGTTTCGCTTAACCTTTACCCGGAGACTTTTCAATCGCCGCGGTCTTTACCAACGAGGGGCTCCGAGATGATACGCCGGTCGAATCAATAGTCAGCCTGGTCTGCTGATCGGCAAGATGGGAGTTAGAGGCACTTTTTTTGTCACCCCTTTTTATTACGAGGAAGTGAACTCGCGTCAAGAACCCGCGGATTATCCTCCTGCACAAGCTGAAAAAGAGCGGACAGGAAATAGCTCAATACGGCTTTCCGCGTCCCCGGAAAACGGCGCAGAGTTGTCGTCCGTATCCCCAGCCGGCCAGCTGGCGAGAATCGGCAAAGGCAGGGAGATTCTCGGCTCTTCCGGCTTTACTCCCCTTCTATCGTTCACCCGGTTTTTCCGGACCTCCGATACCTTTTCGGCCTTGGATAAATTGGGATTTCTGTATGGATCCATTCAGGATTGTCTCCCTCTGACCCTGAGAACAGCATCAAACCCGGCCCAGGGAAGAATATGTACCCCTGCCACCCCGGGCTTACGGTCCTGGAATTCATTTCCCAAGACCAAACCGGCTGGGGAAAAATTACCGCGGATTATTCGAATCCGCCGTATTTGTTTTTTCAACCAGGTTTCCCTAAATCGGCAAACCCTAAAATTACTTCGTCTGTAAAAATTCTTAACTTACCTTTCCTCTCAGAATACCTATCTCTGTACTCTATAAGAACTGTGCGAATAGTGTCTACCTATATAGAAAGTCACTATTATTACTCAAACCAATTAATACACCCTTACTATCATCTATGTAATATATTTCTTTTGATTAAGCGGATTATAGTAATAAGAAATGACATCTTTCAGCGATTATAACCGGCTGGGTGAAATAAGCGCGGCGGGGTTTATCCCAGCTTCCCGCCTTATCATCGTCACTCTGTTCTCTTACTGTTATGAGAAAGCGAAGTAAATGTTTTATCGTCATTTTAAAAATTCGTTGATTCCGTTCCTGTTTTTCATCCCCCTTCCCCTCAGTGCATCTGAATTTCCCTCCCCGTTGTATAAAACCATTATTCCCTCGTGGAGTACGCCACGGTGGTCATAACGGAACAGGAGAATATGATCTGTCACGTTGTCAGTATATACGTTCCCTTTCACGATCTAACTATCCAACCTTTCCTATCAATACCTATCTATACTCTCTCTTTATTAACCTATCTCCTTCACCTTTCCTTTTTTTTCTGTTCGCTGCCATCTACTACGATTATTTTATGCGCAAAAGTATCAACAAGATCCCCTGGGGTATCATAGCCAGAGATTTAGTAATTTTTTTTCTCCTGATCAAAAGTCTTCCTTTTTCATTTACTTAATCTTTCTCCCTCTCATCACCCCTTTTAATATATAATCTAACTCTTCTTTCTTTTATTATACTTCCCTTTTATCTATCTCTTCTTTCTATCTTAATCCCTCTACCTTTCAAAAATAATACATCCTCTTTACACCTTATTATTACTCTCCCCCCTCGAATTTTACTAAGACCTGGTCTTCATAGTGCAGATGGTATCTTCTCTTATCTTTAGCCCTTCTCGGGAACTGTCACCTTCTTCTCTCTATGCCTTTCCTTTTAACCTTTCCTTTAGACGGCTGTATCCTGTTTTTCCTCATATCATTTTAATCCAACCGGCGGCTTCTCAATCACCGAACCCCCGTCATCATCCTTATCTATACATCCCCTAAAGTTTAAGAAGCTATCTTTTTAATACCTCGCATTCTCAGATCTTACCTTTTAATCATATAATTTTCCTCTTTAATATTCTTTCCCTCCTATACCTCCTACCTTAATAATTTTCGCCATCCTCTCAATTCCATCTGTTACAACTCTTATCTCTATCATTTTTTTTTTTTCATTTTTTTATTTCTATCTATAAATATTTATATCATATACATATCTTAATTTTTTTATATTATTCTCTTTTTCTTTATTCTTTACTTCATTTCTTTCTACACTTATTTTCTTTTTTTTTTTATTTTTTATATCACATTTTATCACCTACTCTTTTATAAATAAACTACTCTTTATTCTTCTCTCCCCCCTATTTTTTGGTCTAATCGCCTGGGCTGTTTGTTATCATATCATACTCCACCCGGCGAATACGACATTGTGTCTTTACTCCCGCCGGTAGGTTCGGGTACTATAAGCGACCATTTAATTCTTTTGATTCTTTTTTCTTTTTCGTCTTTTCTTTCTTTTTTTTTTTTTTTTTCTTTTTTTCTTTTCTTTTTTCTTCTTTTTTT
This sequence comes from uncultured bacterium, assembly GCA_963822585.1. Classification (GTDB taxonomy): domain Bacteria; phylum Auribacterota; class Erginobacteria; order Erginobacterales; family Erginobacteraceae; genus CAWGIE01. Next base: position 122,264 of record CAWGIE010000033.1, on the reverse strand, counting down.
TTTTACTCTTTTTTCTTTCTCTTCTTTCTCTTTCTCCTTTTTCTTCTTCTTTTTCTTCTTTTTTCTTTTTTATCTTTTTCTCTCTTTTTTTTCTCCTTCTTTCTCTCCATCACACCTTCCTCCCTTTATTCTCTCTATTACCTCCGCTTATTTCCTCTTCTCTTTTTCTCTTCCTTTCTTCTACTTTTCTTCTCCTTCCTCTCTCTCCTTCTTCTTTCTTTTCTTCTTTTTTTTTTTCTTCATACCCCTGCTCTGTTCTGCTCTAATAAGTTTACATGATCCTGCTTCATTTATTCTTCATCTTCAACCTTCTTCTTCTTATCTATCTTTCTTTTCCTTCCTACACCCTTCCACCTCTTATCTCTCATCCCCTACTATTTATAACTACAACATTAAACACACAACAACACCAATCCCACAACCAATATGAATTCAGGAGAACTTAATCGAAAGAATAAAAGGCAGTATGATTTTTCACTAGCTCTCATTTTCTATAATGAGGAGGAGAATATCGCACCGGTGGTCGGAGGATTGCGTGATGCGCTGGACGCCGCCGGCTTCAACTTTCAGCTGGTACTGGTCAATAACGGCTCCTCCGATCGGACCTCGGGGCTGATCGGGCAGCTGGCGAAAGAGGACCCGCGCCTGAAAGAGGTGACCGTGAAGAAAAACCTCGGGTACGGCTGGGGGGTCATCAGCGGTCTTCGGGAAGCTGAAGGGGAATGGATCGGCTACATGGACGGGGACGGCCAGGTCGGACCGACGGGTCTGGTGCGGGTTCTGCGGTGGGCGGACTCCGGGTTTGACCTGATCAAGGTCCGCCGCGCGCTGCGGCTGGACGGTTTCTCCCGGCGCTGGATATCCAACAGCTACGTGATGATGTTCTGCATCTTGTTCAATCTGCCATTCTATGATATCAACGCCAAGCCGCGAATCTTTAAAAGGGAATGGCTGGATATCTTCGATCTTACCTCCCGGGACTGGTTCGTGGACGCCGAACTGCTGGTCAAGGCCGGCATTTTGAAGCTGACCGTGAAGGAGATCCCGGTTGTCTTCCGGAAAAGGGGGAAAGGGTTCTCCCATATCAATATCGCCGCGATTATTGAATTTATCCGCAACATAGTCAGATACCGCCTGGGGAAGGAGCTGATGCAATGGAAGAAAAAAATACGATCAAAGTAGTGATTCTCTGCGGGGGAAGAGGAACGCGCCTGGTCGAAGAGACCGAGTACCGGCCCAAGCCGATGATCCGGGTCGGGGAGAAGCCGATCCTCATTCATATCATGGATATCTACTCCGCCTACGGATTCAAGCAGTTTGTTCTCACACTGGGCTACAAGGGCGAGATGATCAAAGATTATTTCCTCAATTTTGATTATTACACGAACGATTTCACCCTCGATCTGGGGGAAGGAAAGGTGATCACGCCCCACACGCGTCTTCACCCCGACTGGCGGATCACCCTGGCCAACACCGGCCTCGAGACCCTGACCGGGGGCAGGATCAAGCGGGTTGAGCCCTATATCGACGGCGACACGTTTATGGTCACCTATGGGGACGGAGTTTCCGATATCGATATCGATCAGCTGCTTGCCTATCACCGCCAGAAGGGAAAGCTGGCCACCGTGACCGGTGTTCGTCCGATGACCCGTTTCGGAGAACTGGAGGTGAAGGACGGGCTGGTCAGGGAGTTTCGTGAGAAGCCCCAGGTCAAGAGCGGCCTGATCAACGGGGGGTTTTTTGTTTTTCAGAAGGAGGTCTTCGATTATCTTTCCGACGACGGCTCCCTGGAACGGGAACCCCTGGAAAACCTGGCCCGCGACGGCGAACTGGCGATCTACCAGCACGAAGGCTTCTGGCACTGTATGGACACCTACCGCGACATGGAAAATTTGGAAAAACTGTGGATGAGCGGTAATGCTCCTTGGAAGAAGTAAAACCCCTCAGGAATCCCGCATATCATGCTTTCCTCTTTAGCGGATATACTTAGCTGTAATAAATTTCTTTCATCTCTTGGCATACTCCTTACCCGAAGCAGAGGTTGCTCCTCCTTTCCTCCTAGTTCCCTATTAATTACAGTGCTTCTTTAAAACACAGACTATTAACTTGCCACCTTTAAGAATCACGTCTCATATCAGAGTGGCCGTCACCCTCTTTCTCTAGCTACTCCTGATCTTCCTACTAACCATCCCTATTCTGAGTGATCAGCTTTTGAACACAGTGATCCATTCCCCCATCTTCTAGATACCAACATCTCTTCTTTTCAAGCTACTTCTCTTTCTCCAGATACCTAATGTTTCCCATATCCAAGCGACAATCTCCCTCTCTCTTCCCTCCCTAATCTTTGTTCTAACTATTCTAATGTTTTGCGAACTAACCCTTCATCTACTAACCCCAGTGATATTTCATCTTTCAAAATTTATCCACTACAAAAAACTAAAAGTACACACCCAACCCTATTTTTCGCGCGAAGTCAGAAACGTGAAAACCAACCAACTAAGATACAATACCTTTATCATAATTACACAAAACCACCAAGCACATACCAAATCGTGATGCTAAGCGATACTTACTCCTGGAGCTAAATAAAAAAAAAAAATATCAAACAACTAAAAAAACTAAAACAAAACACTACAACCCCAAAAACAATAAAAATAATAAACAACAACTAACCAAAACTAAACCCACTCAACCTAAAAAAACTCCTAACCACAGACAAACTACAATACAAACCCAATATAATAAAAATAACACTCTACAACTAAAAAAAAAAAAAAAAAAAAAAAAAAAAAAAAAAAAAAAAAAAAAAAAAAAAAAAAAAAAAAAAAAAAAAAAAAAAAAAAAAAAAAAAAAAAATATAAATGCATTCATGCTTTCCTTAGCGGGAAATTATAAATAAATCTCATAAGAAAAGGTTGTTAAACTCATGAGCATTCTTTTTTTTTTTTTTTTTTTTTTTTTTTTTTTAAAAAAAAAAAAAAAAAAAAAAAAAAAAAAAAAAAAAAAAAAAAAAAAAAAAATAAAAATATCCTAACCAAAAAAAAAAAAAAAAAAAAAAAAAAAAAAAAAAAAAAAAAAAAAAAAAAAAAAAAAAAAAAAAAAAAAAAAAAAAAAAAAAAAAAAAAAAAAAAAAAAAAAAAAAAAAAAAAAATAAACAAAACTCTCAAAAAAAAATACATATAACTATAACAACTAAAACTAAAGAAATAAAACTAAAAAAAAAAAAAAAAAAAAAAAAAAAAAAAAAAAAAAAAAAAAAAAAAAAAAAAAAAAAAAAAAAAAAAAAAAAAAAAAAAAAAAAAAAAAAAAAAAAAAAAAAAAAAAAAAAAAAAAAAAAAAAAAAAAAAAAAAAAAAAAAAAAAAAAAAAAAAAAAAAAAAAAAAAAAAAAAAAAAAAAAAAAAAAAAAAAAAAAAAAAAAAAAAAAAAAAAAAAAAAAAAAAAAAAAAAAAAAAAAAAAAAAAAAAAAAAAAAAAAAAAAAAAAAAAAAAAAAAAAAAAAAGAAAAGGTTGTAAACTCATGAATAATTTCTGGAATAATAAGAATGTCCTTGTCACCGGATGCACCGGCCTGCTCGGTTCCTGGATGACCGAGGCTCTCTATCGACGCGGCGCCAACGTATTGGGGTTGATCCGGGATCTGGTCCCCCAGTCGAACCTGAAAAAGCTGAGCTGCTGGGATCGGATCAATATCGTCCGGGGAGACGTGACCGATTACGATCTTCTGGAGAGGGCAATCAACGAGTACGAGATCGACACGGTCTTTCACTTCGCCGCCCAGACGATTGTTTCCATCGCCAATCGTTCTCCCCGCTCCACCTTCGAATCGAATATCAGGGGGACATGGAACCTGCTTGAGGCCTGCCGGCAGGTGAATACGGTCAAGCGGGTGGTCGTCGCCTCCAGCGACAAGGCGTACGGGATTCACACCGACCTTCCCTACACGGAAGCGGCGGCGCTGCGGGGGAGCCATCCGTATGACGTCTCCAAAAGCTGCACCGACCTGCTCGCTCAGGCGTACTTTCAGACCTACGGGCTCCCGGTGACCATCGCCCGCTGCGGTAATCTTTACGGAGGAGGCGACCTGAACTGGAACCGGATTATCCCGGGGACCATCCGTTCGGTTTATTACGGGGAAACCCCGATCATCCGCAGCGACGGCACCTATATCCGCGATTATTTTTATGTCCTTGACGCGGTGAAAGGATACCTCCTGATGGCGGAACAGACCGATCGGGAAGGTGTTGCCGGAGAGGCGTTCAACTTCAGCGACGAGCGCCAGATTACGGTCCTGGAACTGGTTAACCTGATCCTGAAGCTGATGGACCGCGAAGACATCAAACCCGATGTTCTCGATGCCGTGAAGGGGGAGATCCACCACCAGTATCTCTCGGCCGAGAAAGCGCGCCGGGTGCTGGAATGGAAGCCGGCCTATACGATTGAAGAAGGACTGGGGGAAACGATCGCCTGGTACCGTGACTTCCTGGCCGAGCTGGACCGGGAACGTGAAGAGTGATCGTTTTGTCCCTCGGGTTATCTTTAGCCGGTTTGTAACCTGATATTTACCACGAAGGTCACGAAGGATTGTATATTCAAGGCGTTTGTTACCTTCGTGGTTTTAGTATGACTTGTAAAGGCAAAACAACAGTAAGACAGAAGATCGCCCTGATCGGCGGCAGTATCATCGTCACGGTTATCCTCCTGGAGCTCGGTCTCCGCCTGGCCGGTTTTGTCGTTCTTTCCCTCCGGGACCGGCCCAACCGGATCGACCGGGAAAACAAGGAAGAATACCGCATCATCTGTATCGGGGAGTCCACCACCTACGACGGCGATCATACCTACGCCTATCCCAACCAGCTGCAGTCTCTTCTCGACGAAAAATTTCCCGACAAGAGTTTTACCGTCATCAACAAGGGGAAGCCCGGATGCAGCACGGCCTACATCGCGGATAATCTGGAAGGCTGGATGGATGATTACCGGCCCGATATGGTCGTGGCCATGATGGGGATCAACGACACTTCGGTCAGCCACCGGCTGCACGAAAAAACCTCTTCCCTGGGGGAATTCATCGAGGGGTTCCGGGTTTATAAACTGGCGGCCCTGCTGGGGCAAAATATCGAAATCGCCCTGGAAAAGTACGGCCTGGCTTCCCCCAATCGTCTCGACCCCGATCTCTATCAGTACCGCGGTTTGATGGGGCCGGAGTACGACCTCTTTCAACTGGAAGCGGAGCTTCGGGCGGAACTGCAAAAACATCCGGATGACCCGGCCGCGTTGGTCCGGATGGGAGACTGCTATCTCAGCCAGGACCGGTATCAAGAGGCGACGGAAATCTTCGAAAAGGCGATCAAGCTGGACCCGAGGTGCGACGAGGCATATGTCGGCCGGGCGCGGGGCCATCTGAACAAGCAGTACCATAAGGGCGTGACGCGGGCCTGCTGGAAAGCCATTGAGATTAACCCCGGCAACGACAGGGCCTGGACGCTCCTGGGGCGGTCTTTCCTCTCGAAGAAAAAATACGGCCAGGCGATGGAATCCTTCAGCAAGGCCATCGAAATCAACCCGGCCAACGACCAGGCGCTTGCCTCCCTGGCCTGGATCGATTTCTGGAAAAACAAACAGATCGCCCGGGGGAAGGAACGGGCCCGCCGGGCATTGGAGATCAACCCGGACAATTACCTGGCCACGGTCACGCTCTGGAGCTGCTACGAAGCGGAGGGGGATTATCGCTCGGCGATCGGGGTCTGCGAAAACGCGATCGAGCGCGACCCGTACCACAAGAGGGCCTACGTGGAACTGGCCTACATCTACCGGCAACTGGGAGAGCCCGAAAAAGCCGAGCAATACCTGCGGCAGGACCGTCGCCGCCTGATGAATACCTACAACCCGATCACCTTCGACAGCTACCAACGGATCACGAAGATCGTCGATCGCAGGGGAATCCAGCTGGTCGCCGTCCAGTACCCGATGAGAGCGGTGGGCTCCCTCGAGAAGATGCTGGAAGACCATGACGACATCATCTTCGTCGACAACGAGGACGTTTTTAAAGAGGCACTCCGAAATGCCGACTACGATGATCTTTTCAAGGACGCTTTTGCCGGTGATTTCGGGCACTGCACCCCGGAAGGAAACCATATCCTGGCGGAGAACGTGGCCGCGACAGTGATCGAAGAGTATTTAAAGCCCGCCGGAGTACCACGGGATTGAAGAGGAAAATAATGAAGCGGTGGAGTAATGGAGTGATGACCCGGAGCATTCTTCTCCCCATCACTCCACCATTCCAGCACTCCACTACTCCATTTTGCCGATCCCTATGATACAAGCCATGAAACGATGAGCGGAAAGAACGTGCCAATTGAAGGGTATCGCACTATTCCCGTGCTGGTCACGGGGGCGGAAGGATTCATCGGTTCCGCGCTGGCGCGGCGCCTGGTCCGGGAAGGAGCCCGGGTCTCGGCCCTGATTCATCCGGACGCTCCTCGGGGGCGGCTGGACGGACTGGAGTCCGCGATCGGGATCTATCCCGTCGACATCCGCGACCGGACTGCCGTACAGGAGGCCATCCGGAAGATCGCGCCGCGGAGAGTATTCCACCTGGCCGCCATGACCGATGTCAGCCGGGACTGGAGAAAGATCGATGAGGCCCTGGCAGTAAACCTGGGGGGCACCGTCAATTTGATAGCTGCTCTGAGCCGGGTTGATTACGAGATCATGATTTCCGCCTGTACCGCCGAGGCCTATGGACGAAATCCGGCGCCGTTTAGAGAGGAGATGTCCCTCGATCCGATCTCCCCGTATTCATTCTCAAAGCCGCCGCCACCATGTTTGGCCGGATGGCCGCCGCGTCCCTGGGAGCATCGGTCAGAATTATGCGGCTCTTTCTCGTCTATGGCCCGGGCCAGGGCGTGGAACGATTTCTTCCCCAGTTGATCCGGGCCGGCCTGTCCGGAGAACCGGTCCGGATGACGGCCGGCGAACAGACCCGGGAGTACACCTATATCGACGACGTGGTGGAGGGATTTCTGCTGGCGGCCAAGGAAGGCCGCGGCTATGGCGAGGTATTCAACCTGGGGACCGGTGAGGAGATCTCATTACGGGACCTGGTAGTGCTGATCGACTCAATGATGGAAGGCGGGGTCCGGGTGGACCCGGAGGTGCTCCCCTATCGCGAGAACGAGATCCGGCGGTTTGTGGGGGATCATACCAGAATTCGCGATGCCTCCGGCTGGAGGCCGTCAATCGACTTGAGAGAAGGATTGGAGAGGACCGTTCGTTGGTACCGGAGTTATCCGAACCGGACTTCCGGTTCCGCATAGCGGGTTCATCCGGAAGAATTCATCGAATGCTTCCGGGCAGACCGGGGCAGGGAGAGAAAGAAGATAATAGATTTAAAAACCCTTCGTGCTCTTCGTGCCCTTCGTGGTTTTGATAGGCCATGGCCAAGAAAAAGACAATACTGCTGAACGGTGTCCTCCTGGTAATCTCGATAGTCCTGGTGCTTGTCCTGGCTGAGGTCGGTTACCGGGTATATGTGGCGATAAAGCTCCCCCCGGCGCCGGAGGAAGCGCCGGGGGTCTGGAGTTGTTACGATGAAGTCCTGGGCTGGACCCACATCCCCGGCGCCGTGGTCAAGAAGGTCGTAATCGACCGGTACGGCGCCCGGGCCGGCAACGAAGAAGAGATAGAGAACCCTCTTCCGGGCCGGCTCATCCTCGCTTTCGGCGATTCCTTCACTTTCGGCGACGAGCTGCACGGTTCCCATGCCTGGCCCTATCTCCTGAACGAAAAGACCGGAAAGCGGGGGGTCGGGGTTCTGAACATGGGTGTCTGCGCGTATGGGATCGGCCAGATGTATCTCCGTTACCGGGAGGAGGCTGAGAAATTACGCCCCGAGATTGTGCTGGCCGGTATCATCAGCTGGGATATCCAGCGCGTGATCAAGTCGCGATGGAAGGAAGGCGGGAGACATAAGCCCCGCTTTGTGTACCGGGACGGTGATATTCACCTCGAACATGTCCCGGTCCCCCGGGAGACCAAAGAGGACCGTCAGGCGGCCGGCTGGGCCGATATCCTCTTCGATACCAGGAGATTGTATCTTTTCGACCGCTTTTTCCCCCCGGAGGACCGGCTCTGGAAGTCGCTGCCGGAGATCCCCGATCCCGTTTACCCGGCAGAGAAGATCCCCCGGGACCGGTATGCCGAAGGGGTACTGCTTTCCCAGAAGATCATCGAACGGTGGAAGGACGATGTCGAGAGCAGTGGCGGGAAATTCATCCTGGTGTTGATGCCTCTGAAAGACCGGGTCCGGTATTACCATTCCTATCTGGTGACATTGCGGGACAATCTGGCCCGGCAGGGGGTGGAGATCGTCGACTGCCAGCCGGCTTTCCAGGAGGCGGAAGCGGCGGGTCAGGACCTTTTCGGCGGGGCCCATCCTTCCGCCGCCGGCCAGGAGGTGATCGCCGGCCAGGTCTATTATTATCTGGTGAGCACGGGGGCCATCTGATATAACATAACGCCTTCGGCGTTATGTTGAGTTTTGAACACGATGACTCAGAATTGGGAAGAGTCGCGGCAGGAATCGGATTGATTGTAACGTCTTCAAGAACGAATAAGCACGGTTGTAAATCTAATGTGTCCTAACGAGGCTGGAAAAACGGATAAGAGCTAAGCTCCCCCGGGTGACGGTTATCACCCCGATCTACAATAACGCGAAGATGATCGGAGAATGCCTGGAGAGCCTCCTCCCCCAGGACTACCCGGATTACGAGGTGATCGTGGTGGACGACGGCTCGACCGACAACACCCCGGACGTGGTCCGGCAGCAGAACCCCTGCCTAAGCTGATCAGCGGGCCCCATCTGGGAATATCGGCGGCCCGCAACCAGGCGATCCGGGCCGCCCGGCTCGACACTCGTCATCACCATGGACTCCGACCTCAAGGTCCCCTCCGAATCCGATCAGCCGGATGGTGAAGCCGCTGCTCGCCGATGAGAAACGGGGGGTGGTCATGTCCTGGTGGGACAATCACAATCTGCAGAATCTGCTGGTTCTTCCCCGATTTTCCGGGGATATGAGAATCATTGATGTAGTTGACGAGCCGGATTCTTTTCTGGGAATACCGCTTCGCCATCAAGAAAAAGATTTTCGACGAGATCGGCTATTTGGACCAGTTCGCTCCCCCTGGTCGAGGACACGTGGATTCCGGCTTACCGGATGGTCCAATGCCGGCTACACCATCAAGATCCTCAAGGACGTCCGGGTCCGGCATTATTTCCGAGACCGCCTCTTCAAGCATCTCCAGCGTCATTTAAAGACCGCCCGCCATAAGTTCCTCTACGTCCGCTGCACCGGGAGGTTCACCACACCAGCGGGGAACCGTGTCCGAGCACGTCAAGCTGCTCCTTCATTTTTTCACCCTGCTCTCGATCGTTCTCATCCCCTGGTATCCCTGGATCTTCGTCACCCTGCTGGTCCTCTCGCTGCTCAGTCACCTGCGGATGACGATCTGGTCGATGAAGAAGGGGCCCCGCTATATCCTGATGATGCCGTTCAAGTTCCTGACCAAAATGGCCTGGTCCCTGGGGGTGATCCAGGGGAGCTGGTGGCTGATCCGGGGGGTACAACCCCTCGCCCAAGGATTTATAAGGAATGAAGAGCTCTCTTAATTGGTTAATAGTCTTTACCATGAAAGAGGGTTCAAATATAGAGGGCGAGGGAAAATTCGAAATCCGAATATCGAAATCCGAAAGAAATTCAAAATCCAAAACTTAAATGTAAAAATCGGCCGAAAAAGAAAAATTGTTTAAGAAAAACCTCGATCACATTAGGGATTAGTTGCTGGTTGGTTTGATTAGTTAACAGTGTCCAAGGCAAGAAGGCGTTGGGGTGGTTTGGTCATTGTGATTTTGATATTATTTCGTATTTCGTATTTCGTATTTTAAGGTCGTTTTTATTTTTGTCCGGTTTTGTAACGATGATATCCCCCGCGAAACAAGAGATTCTATAAAGCAACATGCTTCCGCCGATTCCAAAAGACCTGTATAACCTCTACTCCGATCTTCCCTTCTGGCAGCGCTGGCACGTCAGGATGCGCTGGCGTCTCTGTCCCTTCATGACCATCGCCGCCCATGTCCCCCCCGAAGGGAGGATCGCCGATATCGGCTGCGGACGGGGGATGCTGGCCAACTATCTTGCCCTGACCGGGAACGAGCGGCGGGTGGTGGGGATCGACAAACAGGCAGTGAGGATCAGGGCCGCCCAGACGTCGGTTAAAGGGAGGAGCAACATCACCTTCCGGGACCAGGACGGCCTTGAGATCAGGCAGGACACCTTCGACTGTATCATTATGAGCGACTTCCTGCATCATTTGACCTACCCCCAGCAGGAGCGGCTGCTTCGTCATTGCTATGCCATCCTCCCTCTTCGCGGTCTTCTCCTGATGGAGGACGTCGGCGACGAACCGCGCTGGAAATGGATCGCGCACTTCTTCATCGACCGGACCCTCAACTTCGGAAAGCGCCAGAATTTCCGCCGGCCCGGAAACTGGATCAACCTCCTGGCCGGTATCGGGTTCTCCGTCGCCACCTTCCCGGCCCATAAAGATATCCCGCTCTCGGACGTCCTTTTCGTCTGCCGGAAGGACAATCCCCGACCGGCCCGGGATGAGCAGGGGGGGGAGGCATGAAAGTCGGCCTGCAGCTGGGGGGAGGGCTGATGATGGTCATCGCCCTGGCGGTTTGTCTGGTGATTTTTATCGAGGTCGGCCGGCTGGAAAAATCCGCCCGGGAGATATCCGACGACACCCTCCCCAGCGTGGCCGGTATCAGGGACCTCGAGCTGGCAATGTACCGGGTCCGCCTGGGGGAGAAAAATCACATCATCAGCACCACCGGGGAAGAGCACCGATCCGCAGAGGAGAGGATCGACGGCGCCCTCACTCTCTTCGAAGATGCCCGCCACCAACTCGAAAAAAACCTGGACGGCGATGAGGAACGGGAGGAGTTCAAGAACCTGCTGACCCGGTGGGACGAGTACCGTGTCGTCCAGGCCCGGGTGCTGGCTCTCTCCCGGGACCGGGAAGAAGAGGACAACGACCGGCTCGCCCAGGAACTGAGCAACACCGAGGGACGCCATCTCTTCCAGCTGGCGGAGTCGGTGGGAAAGCGCATGGAAAAAGATTACATCAAGATGGGGCTCCGGGCCAAGGAGCGCCTCATCTCCGCCTACGCGCGTGCCCGGATGATAGTGATCGGCGTGGCTCTGGCCATACTGGTCGTCGGTCTGCTTCTTTCCCTATACGTCGTCGGTGGGAGGAAATGAAAAGGTGAAAGGCATCTTTCCCGGTTCCCTGTCTCGGGACCTGCTCGAAAGGATCGATGCCCATCTCCCGGGCGAAGGGAGGATTCTTGTTATCGGGGGAGAGGGAGCGGTCCTGCCGGCCTCCCGTCTGGCGGAACGCTCGCCCGGGCGGAAGATTGTGTGCTGCTTCCCCGAACCTTCGGCGCCGGCGGGAATGGATTGTCCCTCCGCAGTGATAGACCGGATCGCGTTTCCCCCGGAGCCTCCCCCCGCGGGAGCAAAATGGGACGCGGCGGTCATCTGCGGCAGTCTCCCCCGAATGGATTATGGCCTTCAGGAAGTTTTAATCAGCTGCTGCGCCCGGGTTTTGAAGGCGGACGCGCCGCTGGTTATGGAGGTGGTTGACCGCCAGCCGCTCTGGCAATGGCTTTCCCGCGCCCTGGCCGGACAGGCTCACTTCGGCCCCCCGGAACGCCTCTGTTTCCGGAGCCGGAGGGAGTGGGAGGAACTCCTCCGCCGCCACGGATTCGGTATGGATACCGTGTCCGCCCACCTGGAACCGCTCCCTCCCCATCTTCTCCTGGTGGCCAAGCTGGATCTGGGGCGTCACCCGGAGGAAACCATTCACACCTACTTCGACCGGACCGAGGACAGCCACTGGTGGTTTATCGGTCGCCGCCGGATCGTCCTCGGGTTCTGCCGGAGACTGTTGCCGCTGCCGCCGGTCCTTATTCTCGATATCGGCTGCGGCACCGGCGCCACCCTGAAACGCCTGGAGTCGCTGGGAAACGCCACGGGGGTGGATATTTCAGCCGAGGCGGTCCGCTGTTCCCGGAAGCGCGGCTGCCGCGACGTCCGCCTGATGGAGGAAGAGGACCGCCTTCCCTTCCCCGATTCATCGTTCGACCTGCTTGTCGCCCTCGACGTGATCGAGCACATTGATGATGACCTCGGGGCGTTGACCGAATACAGGCGGGTGCTCAAGCCGGGAGGCCGACTTCTCCTGACTGTTCCGGCGTACCGGTGGCTGTGGAGCCACCATGACGACCTGAACCGTCACCGCCGCCGGTACCGGATCGGTCCGGTGCGGCGCCTGCTCGGGGAGGCGGGGTTCGCCGTCCGCCGGAGCACCTATTTCTGCAGCCTGCTCTTCCTCCCGGTGGCCCTGGTCCGTCTTATCTCCCGGGGGCTGGAGAAGCTGCTGGGCTTCCGGCGGGAGGGGTTCGAGTTCACCATCCCCCCCGATTTCGTCAACCGCCTGCTCGGTCTGGTTTTTTCGTCCGAGGCCCTCTGGCTCCGGCGGGCGAAATTTCCCTTCGGATCCTCCATCCTGGCGGTCGGGGAGAAACCGGGGGAAGACACGCCTGAACCGACAAAGTAATTCACCGCGAAGAACACCCCGAACTTATCGGGGGAGACTGCGATCACGAAGGTTTTGACAGATAATGAGGCAAATCTTATTTTTCCCTACTATTCTTCGTGTACTCCGTGACCTTCGTGGCGGATATCTTTTTTGTTTCGAGCAAGATTTCTAAAACACCTTTTTGAGCAAGGTATAACTATGAGCACGCTCGATAGACTGATCGACCGCATCCTTTCCAATCCGTGGGTTTATCGTGTGCACTCTTCTTTCGTAAACAGCGCGAAAGAAGAGGCGATCCGGGCGATCCGGGCCGACTACGCCGACGCCGCGGTACTCTCGGTCGGCTGCGGCCCGGGCTCCGATGTCCCTCTCTTTCCGGGGGCGGATTACACCGGCGTGGACATCAACCCCCGGTATATCGCCGCCGCCCGGAAGCGTTATCCTTCCCGGCGTTTCCTGGCCGGCGACGCGGAAACGCTGCGGCTGCCGGAACGGTTTGATGTCATTCTCATTAACTCCCTTCTTCACCATATCGGCGAAGAAAAAGCCGCCGCCGTACTCCGCGGCCTGGTGGGGATGCTGGCCCCGGGGGGGATGGTTATCGTGCAGGAACCGCTCGCCCCGGCCCCGGGGGAATGGTATCACCGGTTCATGCAGCGCCTCGACCGGGGGAAATTTTTCCGGCCGCTGGAAGGCTGGCGCCGGCTTTTTTCCGCGGCCGGCCTGGAAGAAAGGAAGAGCGCCCGTTACGAACTCAGGATACTGGGGAAACCCGGATATCACATGATATCCCTGGCCCTCGTTCGGTCCGGACGCAGTTCTTCCATGCTGGAAGACAAACACTGCTCGGCACCGTCGGCGGCAAAATGAATCTCTATTTCGTCATTTCAATAATTAATAGCCACCAAGTCACCAAGGCACCAAGAAGAGAGGAGGCGAAAGGTTAACATCTTTGCCCTATTTGTTTTTCTTAGTGGCGAAAGTCACCCCGAAGGCGCTAATTTATTGCTTCGAATTTCCCCGATAGCCATCGGGATGAGCCTCCGGCTCACAATAAAATTTGATTTTGTGCGGTCCGGTGAAAAATTCCATCAGATCGATTATAAAATAGAGTATTTATCCTATTCAATCACATCCCGTCAAAAACTGCCGGATCTACGACAATCGTCTGTTAATCAAAGAGGCCGGGGGATAGGGAATTTGTGCAGATTCGTGTGATTCGTGGTTTATTAAAGGGGATGAGGTAGAGGGAATGTAATCTGTGTTCATCTGTGTAAACTTGTGGTGAGCGGAGTCGAATCCATCTGGGACTATTTTTAATCGCCCGAGCAACGCGAGGGCTAAGTTCTTAGTATGGTGGCGATTAATGAGATTTCCGGTACTATTTATGTCTCCGGGATTATATGAACCCGGATCCTGATGGATAAGAAAATAAACAAAAAACGGATAAGGCCGCTTCTTATCGTGATCTTCCTGCTCGCGCTCGGGCTGCGGATCTGGGCCCTGAGCTGTTACCGTTTCGTGGGCGCGGACGGGGGCATCGACGGGGTGGTGATGGCGGCGAGCGGGAAGAACCTTTTTTCCGGCGAGGGGCTTGTCTTCCAGGATCGCCCTCAGACCATTCACTCGCCCTTTCCCGGTTCTGGCGGGGTTATTCTGGGAGATAACCGGAAATCTTGAGTTAGGGGGCCAGCTGGTCTCGGTCATATTCGGGGCGCTCCTGGTCTTGCCGGTCTTCTGGGCGGGGAAGATCCTTTTCAATGAGAGAACCGGGCTCTACGCGGCATTACTTACCGCGGTCCTTCCTCCCTTCATTTACAGCTCCACCGAGATCCGGGTCGTCTCTCTCTACACGACTCTCTTCATCTTCAGCCTTTGCCTGATCTATCGCTCTGCCATCCGGCCCGCTTCCTGCTCGGCCTGGCGACGGGAGCAGGCGTCAGCCTCGCCTACCAGGCGCGGCCGGAAGCGATCTTCCTTCTCCCCCTGGCCGCGGTCCTGCCTTTACTGGCCGGGAAGGCCCGGGAGAAGAAAGGGATCGGCAGCATCGCCGCCGGCTGGGCGGGGTTGGCGGCCGGCTTCGCCATCGTCTCCTTTCCCTACTGGATCTTCCTGCGCCGCCACCTGGGTCACTGGACGACGAACGGGCGGGGGCCGTTTACTTTTGAGGGATACTTCGGGGAAGATCCTGGGAGGAGGTGAGTTTTTCTCTCTATACCTACCGGGATCAGGCCTTGCGGGATTGGATCGCGGGGGGGGGGCATGGGGGGCTTTCTCCGTGAGCACCTGGGCGAAGATCATCCGGGGGTTCTTCAAGAACCCTTCTTTCCTTCATCGACCTGGGGAAGCAGCCCTCAGATCCGGAAACTGGGCCTTCCCCGTCTCCCGGTCGACGGGGTGGTGGTCGCCGCTCTGCTGGCGGTGCTGCTGGCGCTGATCAGGAAGGTCGTCAGGAAGAGAATGGCGGTTCCGGGACACCTTCCTGCTTCTCGTCTTTGCCAGCACTCTTCAGTATCTGGCCCTCTCCGGAATCGACATGCGCTATTATTATACCTATATCCCGCTCGCGGTCGTCTGTCTGGGGGCCTATCTCGTTCGCCGGGCCCTTCCCCCGGATAAGGGGGGAAGCTTCTCCCGCCTTCAGCGGAGGTCGGCGACCGCGGTCGCCGTTATTCTGGCCGCCGTGTCGCTGGCGGCTACCGTCTACCTGATACCCCGGAAGATAAACACCGTCCCTTATGAATACAAGCTGCTGGGGGAATGGATGACGGGAGAACATCCCCGGCGTCTCCGGTGAGATGATCATCAGCCGGAAGATGGGGGTGCCCTTCTACACGGGTTCTCCCCACGCTCTCCCCTATCCGGGGAGCTATGAGAAAATGCTTGAAGACGCCCGCCGTTCCGGAGGAAAATACCTGGTCATCGATGAGTGGACCATCCCCTGGGCCCGCCCCGAACTGGCCTTTTTGCTAAAAGACGCTCCCCCGCCGAAGGAGTTGGAGCGGGTACACGAGATCGATTACCGGGGCCGCAGGACGGTACTCTATCGGTTTAGATTTTGATACCCTTTCGGGAAGAAGCTGCGTATACCTTTTCGAGTAAGGCACAGATCATGAAAGGAATAAGGGAGATATCGAGGCCGGCGCTGCTCTGGGCTCTCATCCTGGGGTTATCTTTTCTGGCCAGCCTGGTTCCGGTCCTCACCAAATCCGGGGAGCGCAATCTGGCCGTTCACCAGGCCGCCGCCTTCCTGCAGGGCCGCCTGGATCTCGTTCGTTACTATCACGATTGCTCCGTATTCCAGGGACGCTATTTTGTCCCTTTCCCGCCTTTCCCGGCCGTCATCCTGGTGCCGGTAGTCGCGGTCGCGGGTGTGGGCGGCACCTGGGTGGTGGCCGTCAGTCTCCTTTTGACCGTTCTTAACTATCCTTTGCTCAGGGGCATTTTGAAGAAAGCCGGGATCGAGCCGGAGAAAATCCCCTGGGTGGCGGCCGCCTTCTTTCTGGGTACCGCCTACTGGTCCGCGGTCCGGATGGTTACGGAATATGGCATTTGCGCACATTGTTTCCGTTACCGGATTGCTGCTGGCTCTGAACGAGGCTCTGGGCCGGGGCCGGGCCGCCCTGACCGGGCTCTTCCTGGGGATTGCCTTCCTCTCCCGGCAGCTCACGATCCTCTCCGCGCCCTTCTTTATTCTTCTCCTGCGGGACCGGGAGGGCTACCGCTCCCCGCGGGACACGCTCCGCCGCCTGGCCGGCTTCCTGATCACTCTCGGCGTCTGCGTGGCCGTTTACCTGGCCTTTAACGGGGCCCGTTTCGGGAGCCTCTTCGATACCGGATACGCCTATCTGCCCATGACCGGCTACCTGAAAGAACGGGTGGCCCGCTTTGGCCTCTTTCATCCGCCTACCTCCCCTTCAACGCGGTATACATGTTTCTCCAGGGGTTCTCGATCGACTTTCCTCCCTCCATCAGCGAATGGGGGAGGATCGGGATGAACCCCCTCGGCACTTCTCTTACCTTCGCCAGCCCTTTCCTCTTCTTCTCTCTTTTGGCCCGCTGGGAGAAACGGTACCTCTTCACCGCCTGGTTCTCTATCCTGGCGGCCCTGGTCGTTACCCTCTTCTATCATAATAACGGGGCGGGACAGTACAACGCCCAGCGCTTCTCCCTGGATTATCTCCCGGTCTTGATTATCCTGGTCGCCCGGGGGGGCCGCCGGGTGCCGGAACCGCTCTGGAAGGGGCTGATCGGCTACTCGATCGGCCTCAATTTTCTGGCTTTCTGCGTCCTGCCGGTGCTTTCGGCGGCGATACATTATTATTTCACGGTGATCGTCCCTCTGTAAATTTTTCGGTATTTAAAATATATGTATCTGCTCCTTTTCATAACGGTCGCGCTCCTGCTCCGGCTGGTCTCTTTCTTCACCTTTCGTTTTATCGACTCCGGGGGCGGAAGCGACACCGTGACCTGCTCCTGGCCCGAAACCTTTTTACCGGCCGCGGGCTGACCGAGTTCGGCGTCCCCCACGTCATCCATCCCCCCTTCTATCCGATCATGACCGGCCTCGCCTGGCAGCTGACCGGCGACCTGGTGGCCGCCGGGCATCTGGTTTCGGTCCTGGCCGGGTCCGCTCTGGTCATCCCGGTGTATATTTTGGCCCGGGACCTCTACGGAACCCGGACTGCCCGGTATGCCGCACTCTTCACCGCCATCTTTCCCCTCCTTGTCTACGGGTCAGTGGAAACTTTCTCCGAGTCTCTCTACACCTTTCTGCTCCTCGCCGGGATCTCCGTTTTCTGGTGGTCATTCTCCCGCCGCCGCTTTATCGGGTTACCCTTCGCGGGGGCGCTGATCGGTCTCTCCTTTCTGACGCACCCCTCCGGCCTGGCATTTCTCCCACTCCTGCTCCTTTTCTTCCTCTGGGAAGTTTTCCCGCCTCCGGATTGCCGGGGGCGCCTTTATATTCCGGGCGGCCGTTTTCGCCCTCGCTTTCAGCCTGGTCTGCCTTCCCTACTGGATTTTCATCCACCGGGTGACGGGGACCTGGCAGGTGAGCGGAAGCAGCCATTTCCAGGATTTGAGCATGAAGCTGGAGCAGGCCCGGGGCACGACCGAGTCGGAGATCATCTTCCGTCACATGGAGTCGATTTTTCACCCGGAGGTCTCCGGGGAACGAAGAGAGGGAATGGGGATGTTCAGGATGGCTCTTTTCACCCCTTCGAGTTCATGGAGATCGTCCGGTACAACCTGGAGGACGGCTACCACGAGATCGGAAAGACCGCCTTTTACCTGGGGATGAATGTCCGGCTGCTGGCGATGATACTGGGCGCGGTCGTGGTCGGTTTTATCTTTTTTTTCCTCCATATTTTCCGCCGCCGCCGGGAATTCCTTTCCGGTTTGTTCCTGCTCCGCTGTTCACCCCCGCCCTGGTCTTCGTCGTGGTGACGATCGAGCACCGCTATTTCTATCCGTACATCCCGCTGGCGCTGATCGTGTTTGCCCGGGTCCTCGCCGGGAGAGAGGAGCGTCCCCCTTTCTCCGGCGCCCGGATTCTGCGGGGGGCTATTATCTGCTGATCGGCGTCATCGTGGCCGGCATGCTGCTCGGCTCGGGGGAGGTCATCATGCGGAAATGGAAGAAGGTGGGCATCCCCTACGAGTATAAGATCATGGGGGACTGGATGAAGAGCAATATAGCGGGGATCGAGAACGAGAACGTCATGATGTTCCGGATGGGGGTAAGCCACTACGCCGGCTGCCGGTGGAACGTCTTTTACTGGGGGGAACTCCCCGGGCTCCGGCGTTACCTCGAAAAATGGGGGATCAGATACATCATCATCGACGACTATAAGCTATACATGATCCACCCGGACCTGCGGTTTTTACTGACCGCTTCCGAGCTTCCCCCCGGCTTCTCCCTGGTCAAGGAGTGTGAATTCGGCGGCCGAAAGATCAGGCTGCTCCGCTATGACCCCGACGATGGCGTCCGCCAGAACCCGGGCCACGATCTTCCCCCCCCGGCTTGAGTAATGGCCGCGTTTTTTGAAAAGGCGTGACTTCCCCCGCATCTCCGGGGCCGGGTCCACGACCCGGATCCCGTCCTCTTCCGCTTGGCGGAGGATAAAGTAATAGAACGGATCCTCTCCGGGTTTCATTGAGTTTACCTGTTGCCGGGCCGGGGTGTGGAGCAGGATCGGGATCCCGCCCGAACCCCGGACCTCCTGGGCGAACTTCCTGATCAGAGCGAGGGTGACCCAGGGGCCTTCCCCTGCCGGAGCGAGCCAGCCGGGCCCCTCTTTCCGGTTCCTCTTCCCCCGGAAAAGGAAGGTGTAGAGAAGCCGGAGAAAGCGGCTCTCCGTCCAGAGG
The DNA here is from genome assembly GCA_963822585.1 of uncultured bacterium. Taxonomy (GTDB): domain Bacteria; phylum Auribacterota; class Erginobacteria; order Erginobacterales; family Erginobacteraceae; genus CAWGIE01. Next base: position 103,236 of record CAWGIE010000033.1, on the reverse strand, counting down.
GAGCTGGAATAGGCTTTGGGGTTGTACCAGTACTCGTATTTTTCCAGGGGGTGGGAGTTGAAATTTTTCAGGGTGGACAACACTTCTTCCGGGGGGATGGTCGGTGAGTTGACAGGACGGAGATTCCCCTCGTTGTCGAGGGTGAAGCGGGGCTTGCTGAAGGGAAGGCCGGATGAAGAGCTGTAGAGTAAGCGGAAGATATTGAGCGTTCGCTTGATGTTCTCACCTGGAAGCCCAAAACCGCGATCAGGGGGGAGAAACGGCGACCCAGACGGTTCCAGCGCAGGTAGGCCTGGCCGAGACCATAGGCGGGGACGCCGAAATTGAGAACTTCCGCCCGGATACCCCTTCTCCGCAGCTCGTCTTCCAGGAGTTTTCCCCAGGTTTGGGGGTAGGGCTCTTCGTCGCCATGGGTGAATGAATCGCCGAAGAGGGCGATCCGGAGCGTTCCCTCAGGCGGGATGAGTTCATATTCCCGGGGATCGGAACGGATCCCCTGGGAATCCGCCCGGTAGATGCCGGACTCGACCGCTCCGTGGGGAGCGATGGTCCAGCCCAGGACCGGATCGGGGATCAGGTAGGGGTCGGGCCGGCTTGCCTGGTAGTCCAGTATCTCCCGGATCCGTTTCTCCGGGATCCGGTAGGGAAGCAGGGGTTCCCCCCGGAAATAGACCTGTCCGTCCGCATCGGTCCGGGTGACGATCCGGGTGACGAGTTCGCAGATGACCAGGCCGATCAGCAGCGAAAGGAAAAGGGTGACCTGCTGTCTTCAGGACTGGGTGCTTCACCGGCCGCCGTCCCGCTCCTGCCGCTCGATAATGGCTTCCCCGATCTTCTCCGCGACCAGGGAGTACCCTTCTTCACTGACATGACAGCAGTTGTCGATGTAGAGAGGTTCCGGGTGGTCCCGGAAGATCATTGTCAGATCGTGAAAGTCGACTCCCCGGCTTTTCATCTCCTCTCCCGCCCGGATGAGGTATGGGTAGCCTTTCCTGACCGCCTCCCGGTAACCGTATGGGCCCCCTGGAGCGCCGCTTTTGCCTCTTCCGGCCCGATGGGCTTGGAACCGGGAAGGTGCTGATTGGGCTGGAGGAAATGCAGATACATGATCCCGTTGGCCCGGCAGAGTTTATCCATCTGGAGACTGGCGTTCTTCCAGACTTCGGCGAACGCCCGATATTTATTTCGGGAACGGAACCGGGGCCCGGTGACGGCGTAGCCCGGCTCCTCCTCTCTCCCGATTTCATATTCCTGGAGATCGGTCTCCAGCATTCTTTTCTTCCTCGCGGTCCGGTTGTCCAGGTATTTCCAGAGTGTGTTGGCCAGGGGGCTGTAGCGGAGGGGGATCGCGGAGAAGAGAACGGCCCGCCGCCGCCGCGCTTCATCGAGCAGAGCGATCCGTCCAGCATATTGTAACAGCGCGGGATTGGCCGTTCCCCCCCGCCCAGGCGTACCAGCCGCGGGGGAAGAAAGGGAAAATGCCTTTCGGCAGGTTCTCATGCCGGGTGAGGACGACCTCGTTGAAGCCGTCGATGGCGATGACGATGTCGAATTCCGCCCCCAGGGAGAGAAGGTAGGCGAGAGCGAGCAGCTGCTGGGGCTGCTTGTATCCGCCGATGGCGATCGGGCGGATGACGATCTCCCGGCCGGAGCAGAGAGGGGAAGCTCCCAAAACGCCGACCAGTGGTCTCCCCCCTCCCGGGCCAGGTCTTCCGCGAAGGACCCCCCGAAGATACCGATAATCAGGCGCCCGGGCGATCTTTTCTCGATCGGGCTCTCCTTCCCGGGGAAGCCGTACTCGTTATGATCGGGCATCCGGGTGGGATCGCGGACGTATCCCAGGTAGGGATGGATCACCTCGTAGAAATGCCCCGGCTCGTACCCGGCCCCCGCCCCGGCGGTTTCTCCCTCTCCCGCACCCGGCGCGCCGGTGCCGATCAGCTGCCGTCTCTCCGCCTGGCAGCGGGCCGGGGAGAGGGGTTTCCCGGTCAGGATAGAGGAGAGAAGGAAAGCGGCGCCTTCCAGCAGCAGCCCGGCGAGAAGAACGGTGATGACGGTGAAGAATATTTTTTTTCCAATGCTGGTTTCGGTCATGGGAAGGGATGCACCTGTAAATCCACTACGTCTGTGAAAAGTGTGGGCTATTTTCCTTCTTCGGAATTTGAATAGATTAGGAGAAACAACATGAATGACGAAATCCTAATGACGAATGACGAAAGAATGACGAAAAACGAATATCAAAGCGCCTCCGCCGAAGGGCTTCGGCGCTCTCGCGAAGGCGGATGCCCAGATGCGCCCCCCTTGCCCGCGCCGCGCCGCAGAAAGAAAATGGGAAATTTGTTCATTTGTCATTTGGATTTTATTCGTCATTCGTCATTAGTTGCGCCAAAAACGTAAATTCTTAATTAGATATCGTTATCCTATCATACCCTGGGTTATTTAATTTAATAAACGGTATCGGGTCGTCCCGCATCATCACCGGCTCCATCTCCACCTTCGGCTCCGTCTTCAGAGTCTCCAGCCAATGATATTTGATCACGATCTCCCCGGAAGAGGGGTTGTCGATCTCGATCCGGTCGTAATCCGCCTTGATGCTGCCCGATCCCCGGATGAAGAAGGAGGGATCCCGTCGTGCCTGGAAGATATAGAATTTCCGGCCGCCATACCCCACCTTGCCGATCATTTCGACCAGTTCCGGCAGGCCCTTGAAGTAAGCGCTCGCCCCGTCAGACCAGACGACGATCCATTTGATGTTGTAAAGATCGAGGTAGCCGCTTGCCTCCTCCGGTGTTAGCCGGGAGAGTTGCCGTTCAAAAAGATAATCGTACTGGAATTCCGCGAAATGGTGCTTGAGGGGGACTCTCCCCGGCGGTCCCCCGATCTGCTCGATCGGCATGTAGAGGGGAAAGAAGAGGACGTGGGTGCCGAACCACATCCCCGGATGGCGGGCATCGGATCCCTGGACCAGTATCCTCCCGAGGGTTGGTATTTTCGCGGAGAAAAGCGATCAATTGATCGGCTTTTTCCGGCAGCCGGGCCGAGAGCCGCCCGGTGAGCGGCATGAAGACAATCATCGCGACCAGGACGAGCAGGAAGATGAAGAAGGCGAGGAGGCGGCTGCGCATGATGGACGCCGCCCTGGTCAGGGCGACGGCGGCGGGGATGATCAGGAGGCATTTGAGCGCGATGATGAAACGGCCCGGTTCCAGGGCGTCGAGAAAAGGGAAAACCAGGCTGCCCGGAAAAGAGACGAAGAGGAAGCACACGATGACGGCCAGGTAGGCGAGCATGAGACCTTTCCGGTCTTTTCTCCAGCCCAGGGTTCCCAGGAGCCCGAAGAAGAGCCAGAGGGAGAGGGGGCGAAGCCCCCCCCGGAAGATGAAGAAGTTCCTGATGGTCTCGAAGCGGATCGGTCCGACCTCGAACCGGCGGATGTAATGGTGGAAAGAAAGGAAGGGGATAACCCAGAAGATGTTGCAGGCCAGTATCCAGAAGATCCAGAGCAGAAAGATGACCGGGTATTTCCGCGGTCTCCGGCGGAGGTAACAGAGAAAGATGACCGCGATCGGGAGGGCGACGATCGGAACCGAAAAAAGGTGGAGCAGTGGTAGGAGCGGTCCGCAGATGAAGAGGAGGGCCAGGTCGCCTTTTCTTCCCTCGCGGGAATAGCGATAAAAGACGGCGATCACGAAGACGGAGAGGAAACAGCCGAAGGCGAAAGTGAACATCCCCCATCCCAGCAGCCCTTCCAGCGGGGAGCTGATCCCGTTCATGTTATGGTCCAGGTGCCAGAAAATGACGGCCAGGAGCGCCGCGGTCAGCGATTGCGGGGGGGAGAGATCGAATTTCCGCCCCGCCCCGTAAATGAGGAGGGGAGGGATGATGAAAGTGAGAAAGATAAAGAGGCTGTACGCCCGCCCGGTTCCGAGAAACGAAAAAAGCGCGACGAAGAGTTCGCAGAGTTTATACCCGATGTCATAGATGGTATTGGCCGGATATCCGGCCATCAGATGGGGATCGTAACCCCAGGTGCGGCCGGAAATCCGTATAAAATGCCGGGCCGTATCCGCCTGGTAATAGTGCAGGAGGTAATCGCTGTTGATGATCGGGAAATTGTCCCAAAGCTCCCTCGCCGGGGGGAGGAAAATAAACACTCCATAGAGGTGGACGAGGAGGATAAGCCCGAAAGTAGCGTAAAAATAATAGCTGCGGGAAAATTTTTTCATCGAAGAGCAAAACACGCCGGGATTACTGTTTTTCCTTTTCCGGTCGCCCTGCCGGAGCAGGCGGCATTATCAGCCTGAACAGTATACCTCTGTCCGCCGCTAAGAGCACCAATAAATATCTTACTCTAAATTATCGCAGAAACCGTAGCTCAAACACGGATGATATTCACCACGAAGGTCACGAAGGATGATTGAGGGGAAATAGGGTTTTGTTCCCCATTTTAGTAAAAACTTCGTGCTCTTCGTGTTCTTCGTGGTTTAAACCGTTTTGATCCCCCTGAGATAATGTTTCCAATCGGGTATTAGGATGAGCAGGGAAGTAAAGGCGGCGACCAGGATTGCATCCCGAGTTTACCGGGTGACGGGGACGTCGCCGGCGCCCCGCGAAATGGTCTTCGACCATCGCGGGGTGTCGGTATCGTTCGCAGTGATTGTTCTTATGCAATCACCCGATACTCATCTCGTGACCGGTATGTCGCCAGCAGATCCAAAGTAGAACCGGGAGACGCCGCGGAGGGCCCAGCGGGCGGAACTTGCCGTCGAAGAGGGCCGGCTGGAGCACCCGGCCCGGGTGTAGTCGCCCGGAACCGGGCGGTCGGAACCGCCGCCGAAGTAGAAGCGGGAGACGCCGCGGATCGACCAGAGACCGGTGCTTGCCCGAAAGACGGCGCAGAGTGAACGGTTGACGTTCGGGTAGTACGGGGCCGGGACAGAGGTGTCGCCGGGGGCGCCGAAGTAGATCCGGGAGTGGCCCCGGATTGCCCAGCGCCCGAGATCATCCCGGAAGAGGGCGATATCGCACCCCCCGTCCTTGGTGTAGTCCGCCGGGACCGGCCGGTCGCCGGGGCAGCCGAAGTAGACCCGGCTGACGCCGCGGATCGCCCACAGCCCCATGCTCTCCCGGAAGAGGGCGATATCGCACCGGCCGTCGTTATTGTAGTCCCCGGGGACGGGGATGTCCCCCGGTCCGCCGAAGTAGGCGCGGCCGGCGTCGTTGAAGGCCCACAGCCCGTTCCCCGGGCGGTAGAGGGCGATCTCGGCGGTGCCGTCGCCGTTATAGTCTCCGGAAACGGGGATGTCCCCCGCGGCGCCGAAATAAACCCGGGTGACGCCCCGGATCGACCAGAGCCCGCTGCTCTCCCGGAAGACGGCGATCTCGGCGGCGCCGTCGCCGTCATAGTCGCCCGACTCGATCAGGGGCGGCCGGGAGGCGGCCGGCGGCGCCGGCGCCGATGCCGATCCCCGGAGGGACAGGACCGGGTTCCCGTCGACCCGTTGCGAAGAAACTGGGAGCAATAGGAACTCCAGGCCCGCATCCGGGCCCGGACGTAGACGGTGGAGCTGCCGGCGACGGAGGCGGTGATGTCGCGCTCCTGGTTATCGCTCACGGCGTCGCCGCCGCCCCGGGCCAGCGTGTAGACCTCGTGATAGGATCCGCCGTCGGGGGAGACCTCGACGGTCAGCTCGCCCTCACCCCAGAAGACCGCCCCGGCGGCGGTCAAAGAGGCGGTTTCGATAACGAGGGGAAGTTCGATCCGATACGTCACGCTCCCCGTGACCTCTCCATCCCGGACGGCCGGGCACCAGTAGGAGATGGATCCTTCCGGGTTGAAAACCGCGTTGTCGGTGTCGATGAGTTCGGTAAATGCGTTGTCGTCGAAGAGGGTATTGATCGTGTAGGTGAACGAGTTGTCCGGTGTCGGCGTCGCCTGAGGCGGAGGGGGAGGAAGCGGCTCGCCGTTCCCGATGTCGATCTGATAAATGGCGCCCTTCGAGGGGACAAGCGCCCAGAGGTAGGTGCCGTCGAAGGTGAGGGCGGCGACCGCCGCGTTCCCCGGCGTCCCGAAGGCAACGCCGGTGAGCGTGCCGTCCAGCTTCATCTGGAAAATGTAATAAGCGGCCTGGGGCGCTTCGCTGAAGTTTCCCACCCAGAGGTAATCACCCGCCCGAGCGATCCCCTGGACGTCGAACCCGGGATATATCTTCTTCCCGTCCCGGGCCCCATCCACGGTGTACTTGGCCAAAAAGCCGCTCCCCGGCGGGTTGTTGGAACCGATCCAGATCCGGTCGAGCTGCGCGTCGTAAAAAATGTCGCTGTCGTAAAGTTTGGGATCGAAGCCGCTGATATAATTGCCTCCGTTGGCCTTGTACTGGAGGATATCGTCGTAGGCTGTTCCCGGACTGGCATTGTCGGGGTCGTAGGGGTCGGTCAGCCACCAGGTGCCCCGCTTGGAATCCCAGGCTACGGCCACCCCGTTCAGGATGTTTATCCAGATCGTGGATACGGTCTTGCCGGTTACCGGGTCTCTTTGGTAAAGATACTGCTTCTTGCGGACGTTTTCCCAGAGATATCCGTCACGCCAGGTGATACCGCCTCCGCCCCAGTTGGTCCCACTGACCCCGATCTGATGGACGATATCCCCGAGCGCCCCCCGGCTGCCGGAAGGGCGAATGAAGCCGGGTGCCAGGAAAATGGCGCAAAAAGCAATGAATCGAAATTTGTTTTTCATCGGTTGTATCCTTTTTTGACGGGCTGAGATCAGAGAAGCATTAAGTGCGTCGGCTTTGCTCATTATTTTGCTCCTGAACGAACGGGAGATCCCTTCCCCCGCCCTTTGATATCAGTACCTGATCACTCTGATTTTTCTCTTGCGGGCAAATCAGAGAAATCAGGTGCTCTATAACTTTTCAAAACAAATCAGAGCAATCAAGTGCTCGTGGCTCTTTCGAGTCAATCCGGCCGTCGTCATATTCACCGGGTGACGGGGACGTCGCCGGCGCCCCGCGAAATGGTCTTCGACCATCGCGGGGTGTCGGTATCGTTCGCAGTGATTGTTCTTATGCAGTCACCCGATACTCATCTCGTTACCGGTATATCGCCAGCAGTTCCAAAGTAGAGCCGGGAGACGCCGCGGATCGCCCAGCGTCCGGAATCGCCGTCGAAGACGGCCGGCTGTGAGCATCCCTCCCGAGTGTAATCGCCCGGAACCGGGCAGTCGGAACCGGCGCCGAAGTAGAAACGGGAGACGTCGCGGATCGACCAGAGACCGGTGAGGATCGGAAGACGGCGCAGAGCGAACGGTTGACGCGGGGGTAGTACTGCGCCGGGACCGCGGTGTCGCCGGGACTGCCGAAGTAGATCCGGGTGTGACCCCGGATCGCCCAGAGCCCGAGTCCGTCCCGGAAGAGGACGATATCGCACCCTCCGTCGCTCGTCATAGTCCGCCGGAACCGGCTGGTCGCCGGATCCGCCGAAGTAGAAGCGGGTGACGCCCCGGATCGCCCAGAGCCCGGTGTTCTCTCTGAATATAGCGAGGTCGCACTGGCCATTGTTGTTGTAGTCCCCGGGGAGGGGAAGATCGTTTGGCCCACCGAAGTAGGCGCGGCCGATCCCGTTGACCGCCCACAGCCCGTTCCCCGGGCGGTAGAGGGCGATCTCGGCGGTGCCGTCGCCGTTATAGTCTCCGGAAACGGGGATGTCCCCCGCGGCGCCGAAATAAACCCGGGTGACGCCCCGGATCGACCAGAGCCCGCTGCTCTCCCGGAAAACGGCGATCTCGGCGGCGCCGTCGCCGTCATAGTCGCCCGACTCGATCAGGGGCGGCCGGGAGGCTGTCGCCGGCGCCGGGGGCGATGCCAATCCCCGGAGGGAGAGGACCGGGCTTCCCGTCGAGCCGTTGCGGAGAAACTGGGAGCAGTAGGAGCTCCCGGCCCGCATCCGGGCCCGGACGTAGACGGTGGAGCTGCCGGCGACGTAAGCGGTGATGTCGCGCTCCTGGTTATCGCTCACGGTGTCGCCGCCGCCCCGGGGCAGCGTGTAGACCTCGTGATAGGATCCGCCGTCGGGGGAGACCTCGACGGTCAGCTCGCCCTCGCCCCAGAAGACCGCCCCGGCGGCGGTCAAAGAGGCGGTGGCGATGACGACCGGGAGATCGATCCGGTAGACGACGCTCCCCGCCGTCTCCTCCGTCCGCGCGGTCGGGCACCAATAGCCGATCGCTCCTTCCGGGTTGAAAACCGCGTTGTCGGTGTCGATGAGGTCCGTGAAGGCGTTGTCATCGAAAAGGGTGCCGATCGAGTAGGTGAAGGAGTCGGCGCTCACGGGCGTGGGCCGCGGCGACGGGTTATCCCCGATATCGATCTGATAGATTCGGGTGTATTTCCCTCCCTTCACCCAGAGATAGGTTCCGTCGAAGGTGGACCCGCCATGGTCCCACCAGTAGCCTGAGGTGCTCGGCAGTTCGAACCATACCCCGGTCCGTTTCCCCTGCAGATCGCACCGGGAAACGACGGCCGGGTCGCGGACGTCGTAATCGCCGGCTTCGCAGATCCAGAGGTCATTCCCCACCCGGGTTATACCGGTGGGCAGGAAATCGAGGGAGATCCTCTCCACCCGTTGGAAGGAGTTGAGGTCCCACTTGTCAATCCGGCCATTGACATTGTCGGCAATCCAGAGCAGGTCGGTGGCGGCTTCGTAATAGAGGCCGTAGGGGTGTTTGCCGGGATAAAAGTGCGAGAGAGTATCTCCCCCCTTCAGGGAGCACTGATAGATCCCGGCCGCCCCCACGGAGATCCAGAAGCATTCGCGGCGCGAGTCGTAGGCGATATCATCGATCCAGCCGTCGCAGGTGATATCGACGGGGGTGTAATATTCCGCCACCTTAGACCCGGTGACGGGATCCTTCTTCTCGATCCGGGCGGCACCGGTCGCCGCCGACACCTCGTAAATATATCCCTTGTACCAGGTGATGCCTCCGAACCAGCCGTGGCCGGAACGGGAGATGGTATTCACGATATCTCCCACTGCCGCCCCGGAATGATCGGGGATGATCAGAGAAACCATAAGAGCCGCTGCCGCGGGGATGGATGGATATTTCATCTCGGGTCCTTTGAGAAGGTTCTCGGGGTGAAATAGAGACTGTGAGGAAGAGTAAAACGCTCCATATTGAGGAATCGGCTGTTCATGTCAATAAATAAATGCGAAAAAAATGCAAAAATCCTTTGCCCTGATTTTGCGTATATTTTGTATTATGAATTATAATACTTTAATATACAATGACTTAAGAAATACAATATCCGGCGGTTTTCGGGATATCGGGTGGAAGAGTTCCCAAAATAAATATAACACATAAGTGGGTATTAGCAAAGCGTTGGTCCCGATGGAGTCTTTTGCGGGGACGATTCCCTTTTACTTCCAGGGATAATGCTCATAATATGTACTTGTGAGTTTTCATCATGAGGATCATATTTGGTTTCTGAATAAATTAAATTTTTGCGGAGCAAAAATTTAAATGCGCTTTTGCTTCATAACCTCGTTTTATCCCCCCTTCCATCCCGGGGGTTGCGGCCTGCACGTTTATCATCTCGCCAACCTTTTGGCCAGGGATGGGCACCGGGTGGAAGTGATCTGCTCCGGGGAGGCGCATTCCTACAAAATCGCCGCCCGGCGGGAGGGGGACTACCCCCATCATCCGGGGATAACGGTTCATCGGATCACGACCGGGACCGGCAAGGTGGAGCCCCTTCTTACTTATCTGGCGGGGCGCCCGTTCTTCTCCCGGAAAGGGATTGAAAATGTCATCAAGGGGACATTTGACGTCATCCATTACCATAACATCTCCCTCTTCGGCGGCATCGCCCTTCTGGAAATGGGAAAGGGGATCAAGCTGTTCACCCAGCACACCTACTGGCTCTTCTGCCCCGCTCATTATCTCTGGAAGATGGGGAGGAAGGTCTGCGACGGTAAAGAATGCGTCCGCTGTCTCTGGTCATACCGGAAACCTCCCCAATTCTGGCGCTGGACGGGACTCCGGGACCGGCTCCTCCCGAAGGTCGATTCCCTGATTATGCCCTGCCGGTTCATGCTTGAAAAACACCGGGAGGAAGGGTTCGAGCGGAGGATGGACTGTCTCCCTTATTTTGTCTCTCCCGTTACGCCCGGCGATAACCCGGTGCTGGAAAAGGAATTCGGCCGACTCCGGCCCTTCTTTCTCTTTGTGGCCCGTTTTGAGCCGTATAAAGGCCCCCAGGTCGCGATAAAAGCCTTCCGGAAGAAAAAAGGGGACGCGAAGCTGGTGATGGTGGGGACGGGTACGATGGAGAAGGAACTCCGGGATATGGCCGCCGGGGACCCCCGGATCCGCTTTCTGGATTACGTCGCCCCCGATAAACTCGATTGGCTTTACGCGAACGCGCTCGCCCTCCTCGCCCCTTCGGTTTGGCCGGAGATGGGGAACCAGACGGTCATCCAGGCCCAATCCTGCGGCACCCCGGCCATCGCTTCCGATGTCGGCCTTCTCCCCGAGCTGGTCCGGGATCACGGGGCCGGCATCATGTTCACGACCGAAGGGGAATTAGTCGCTGCCATGGAGAAAATGGAAAACCCGGAGGTCCGTCGGTCATTCGTCGATCCCTGCCTCCGCGCTTACCGGGAGGAATACACGCCCGAGCGGTACCTGCAGCGCTACTACCGACTGCTCGACGATCTTTCTGCTGAAGCGCCACGTAATTAGGAAAAAACCAGGAGGAGGCAGGAATGAAATATACCGCCATTGCGGCAATCATATTAACGGTCGGCATGATTCATGTTTCAACCGCTGGCGCCCGGGACTGGGAAACGAATTATGAGGCGGCGGCCGCGCGGGCAAAAGCAGACGGCAAGTACCTGCTCCTTAATTTCACCGGGTCGGATTGGTGCGGATGGTGCGTGAAGTTGAAAAAGGAAGTGTTCGACAAATACGAGTTCAAGCGGTTTGCCCGGGAGAACCTGGTCTGCGTGGAACTTGATTTTCCGAAATCTAAGCGGCTGCCCCGTCAGCTAAGTGAACAGAACGAACAATTGAATAAGAAATTCGGCATCAGGGGGTTTCCCACAATCCTCATTCTCAGTCCGGACGGGAGGACCGTGGTCCAGACCGGGTACCGGGCGGGCGGGGCGAAGAAGTACGTCGAGTACCTGCAGGGAGTGATTGCGGCGGACAAAAGACGATAAGGGATTAGCTTGTATTGTAATTTCAATATTCTTATTTTTCCGCCCCGCCCCGAAGTATTAATCGGGGGAGGAAAAATAAGAAATACATACCTCAGGCCACTATATACATTATTATAGTTGGAGTTCGATGTCGGCTGAAGTAGAAAAGTAGTCTTTTGACTGTGTTGCCTCGATGGAATTATCCTGGTCATTTTTCAAAACATACATTTACGCAGTGAGCTGATTTATTATGACATCAAACGGCGGTACGATAGACAGGTACAGGTTATTGACGGGGATAAAAGGAGATAGGGGGTTAGCTTTTATTCTGAATTTCAAAAACTGTAAAAACACTCAACAATCGCGTATCAGAAAATCAGGGGATCAGTAGGAAGGGTAACAGAATACCAGCAGACCAGACCGGCCGGGCGCCCTTCCTGATAACCTGATATCCCGGTATTCTTCCCACTGATATGCTGATAACCTGATATCCACTTTGAGGATAATTAATCCATTCTTTTAATCCCCGTACTTTGCCAAAACAAAAACTTAGCGCCACAAGCGCTCAGTTATTCCCGATGTAATGCGTTTAGGGAGGTTAAACCGGTGTCGGTGACACTGACGGACTGGGGGTTGGAGTGGCGGGCACGGGCGGTGAAGGGGGTGTCGGGGGCAGAGGAGGTGGCGTGGGATAATACGGAACCCGCCCGGGCAAAGGGATGTCTCCGGGAGCTCCGAAATAGATCCGGGTGACGTTTTTGATCCCCCAGAGGCCGCTCTGCTCCCGGAAGATCCCGTAATTGCATCTCCCCGTTCCGGTAAAGTCGGCCGGGACCGCCCGGTCCTCCGCTCCCCCCGAAATAGAGCCGCGTCAGGCTCCGGATCGCCCAGAGCGAAGTGGGCCCCCGGAAGATCGCTTCCTGCCAGTCGTGCCCGTTCCCGTATGTTTCCGGGACCGGCAGTGCTTTCCCCGTTCCGAAGTAGATCCGGCTTACCCCGCGGATGCCCCAGAACCCGGTCGAAGCCCGGAAGACGGCGATATCTTTTGCCGCCTCACCCCGATAATACCCGGGGACCGGGATGTCCCCGGCCTGACCGTAATAAACCCGAGTGACGTTCATGATCGCCCAGAGGCCGGAACGGAATATGCCTAAATTACAGCGTCCCGCTCCGTTATAGTCCCCCGGGACCGGGATGTCGCCGGAATGCCCATAGTAAACCCGGGTGACGTTCTTGATCGCCCAGAGGCCGCTGGCGGGCCGGAAAATCCCGAAGTTGCATCTCCCCGACCCGGTGTAGTCCCCCGCGACGGGGATATCCCCGGATCGGCCGAAATAGACCCGGGTGATCCCTCGGATCGCCCAGAGCCCGTTCGCGGAACGGAAAGAGGGCGATCTCGGCGGTACCGTCCCCGTTATAATCGCCGGAATCGAGGACCGGGATCAGGGGGGTGGGGGAGGGCCGGGGGGTGGGGGTGGTGCCGAAGCGGGAAACCAGGCATTGGCGATCTCCTGGTCGCCCTGGGGCCAGGCGGGGTGGATCCCGTCTCCTAGATAAAGATTCCAGTAAGCGGCGTGGTATGGATCGGGAAGCTGATAGTAATACATGTATCGCTCATAGGGATTGGCCAGAGGACATCCCTTTGCGTCCGCCAGGGGCGGGATGTAATAGGTGCTGAGCTGCCAGGAGCCCAGAAAAGCGGGAGTGTCTTTATTGCTGGGGATAATTGTTCCCAGGAGAGGTGCCACCCCCTTTGCCCGTGCCCGGTCTACCATCTCACTCAGGTTAAACTGGATAGTAGGGGGGGGGATTCCGTGATCGACGTCATTGGTCCCCCCCATGATGAGGATTTTTGTGGCGTCGGGATGGTTGTCGATGACCGTATTGATGCCGGGGCAGCCCCAGGCGCCTCCTCCCAGAAGAAGATCGTGTGTTTCCGCCCCCGGGTAGCCTTCGTTGTAAAAATAAAAATTCAGGCCGGGATAGAGAGAGGGCAGCATCGCGGCCAGGAGTGATCCGTACCACCCGCCGGTGTCGGAACCGCTGTCGTGTCCATAGGTGATGCTGTCCCCGTAGCCGATGTAGTGTTCGGAGGCGCTTCCCCGGAGGGGAACCTCTGTCGTTTTATCCTCCGGAAGAGGAGAAAGGAGGTCCCGGTACCGGTACGCGCTCCCGCTGCCGTCACCGTTTTCACAGAGGAGCCAGGCCGCACCGTTTGGATAGGGAGCCCCGGAGAGAGCTTTCGTCGGTCCGGAGTCCGCGGTCCCCCGGACCGTCTTCCCGTCCTCCGCGGTTACGTTCTCCCCATCTTCCCGCCAGGAAATCTCGGTCCGGCCGAACCCGGTTTCCCGGGCTCTCGGGAAAATCTGGTCGCTCTCCGGCCGGGGATCGACCCTTTCCTCGGCTGTCCACTCACCGGAAACGAGACGGCTCCGGAAGACCTGGGCACGTCCGTCAACCCACCCTTCCCAGACTACGAGAAGACCTCCTTCCCCGTCCGGCGCGATAAAGGGGTTGCCGTCGGGGGACCCATCGGGAGCGCTCACCAGGACGGGGAGTCGAAGCCGTCGCCGTCCCACCGGCGCAGAAGATCTCGGTGCTCCCGCCCACGACGGCGGACCAGACGACGGCCGGGTTCCCATCCCGGTCGAAGACGATCGACGGGGCGGCCTCCCAGCGGGAGATATCCTCGTCGACCCGCCGGGGATTGCTCCAGGAACCACCGGCCCGGCTGCTCCAATAAATGCCCGAGACCTCCTCGTCCCCGCGGGCGGCCCAGACCACCCACAGACGCGCCCTCAGGAGCCGATCCCCGGGCAGGGGGCGTAGTTGGCGGCGAAGGAAGCAGACGGCGGGAACGCCTCCGTCTCCCAGCTTTCCTCTCCCGCCCGGCTGAGAAAGATCGGGTTTCCGGGCTGCTCATCGTCAGCCCAGATCATCCGCTGGTTCTCCGCCGTTGCCGCCGTCGAGGATGAGAGAAGAAAGACCGCGGTCAAAAGCCACACGATCGGTTGTATTTGCAACAGGCGCACGGAGCAATAATACGATTATAAAGCAGGGGTGTCAACGGGGGGAGGAGGAAGGAAAGCTCAACGCTCAACGTCGAACGTTCAACTTCGAACGTCCAACGTCGAACGTTCAACATCCAAGTAAATCGTCCTGTCGTATAATCGTCCTGTCAAAAATATTCAGGGAACAGCCGCGCTGGAGGGGTTGATGGAAAGTCCGGAGACCGGGAGATCGGAGCTTCACTCCGAAGTACACCCGGGTCACGCCCTTGATCGCCCAGAGACCCGCTGGCGGGCCGGAAAATCCCGGCGTCGGCCGGGATAAATCCGGTGTAGTTGCCAGATCACCGGCCGGTCCTTGGCTCGATCCGTAAGTAGAATCCGAGTCATGCCCCGCATCGCCCAGATGCCCGATGAGGACCGAAAGATCCCGAGATCGAGGCTGTCCGGCGTCTCCGAGTAGTTGGCCGGGACCGGTTGATCGCCGCTATTTCCGAAGTACATCCGGGTTACCCCCTTGATCGCCCAGAGGCCGCTATTCGGCACGGAATATGCCCATATTCTTCGGCAGCTCCGCCCGTCCCGAACCGTAGACCGGGTGCCGGCAGATCGGCTCCGCTTCCGAAGTAGACCCGCGTCATACCCTTGAGCGCCCAGAGACCGTTGCTTCCCCGGTAGATCCCGACGTCGCAGGTTCCGTTGCCGTCATAGTCGCCGGGGGCCGGGATATCGGAACTCCCGCCGAAGTAGGTCCGGGTGATCCCCTTGACCGCCCAGAGGCCGGAAGCGGTGCGGACGACGGCGAGGTCGGTGGTCCCGTCGCCGTCGAAGTCCCCGGAGGCCGGGATATCGGAACTTCCGCCGAAATAAGTCCGGGTAATCCCTCGGACTGCCCAGAGGCCGGAGCTTTTCCGGAAGATGGCGATATCGGAGGTGGAGTCGCCGTTATAGTCCCCCGAGTCCAGCATCAGCGTCGCCGGCGTCGGTGTCGGGGTGGGGGTAGCCAGGGCCGCGTACCAGGCGTCGGCGATTTTCTGATCTCCGTCCGACCAGAGGGGATGGACGCCGTCATATTGGGGCCCCGGGTATCCGTAAAGACTGGACCAGAAATAATCCGGGTTGGCGTCATAGTAATAAATATAGATCTCCCAGGGATCGGCGAGCGCGCAGGATTTTTCCTGGGCGAGCGGAACGATGTAATTGAGGTCCAGTTCCGAGGTCGCGGCTCCATCGCGCCAGGTGACTGGCGTTGGGGATAAGAGTGGAGATGATCGGCTCCACGCCGTTGCCGCGGGCGCGGTCGATCAGCTGTCCCAGATTATACTTGGTTTCCGAGGGAGGGACGCTGTAATTGACGTCGGTGGTCCCGCCCATGATCAGGATTTTAGCGGCGTCGGGATGGTTATTCAGAATCGTGTTGATCCCCGGACAGGGGTAGGATGGATATCCGGGGCCGTTCAGCAGGTCGCTGGTCTTGGAGACCGGATACCCTTCATTGTATAGTGTGTAATCGTTGCTCGGGTGCGAATTTTGCAGCATGTTTTTCAGGAGTAGACCGTACCAGTTGGAGGCGTCCGAACCGTTGCCGTGTCCATAGGTGATGCTGTCCCCGTAGCCGATATAGCTGTAACCGGCGGCTGTCGCGCCGAAACCGGCGCTCTTGCCCTCTCCTCCGGCGGAGGGAACGGGAAAGCGGTTCCGGAATGATTCCCAGCGCCCGGGCACGGTCTGGCAAAGAATCCAGTCGCTCCCCTCCGCACCCGGAGGAAACTGGGCGGGAAGATTCGCCTCCGGTCTTTCTTCAGATATGTCCCTGAGCTTTCACCCCCGGTTATGGTGTTTCCCCCTTCCTGCCATTCGATGATCAATTTCCCGCCGAGGTCCCGCCGGATCGAAGGAAGGATCTGGTCGGCCGGGGAATCGGGACCGACCCCGGCTTCTTCGCTCCATTCCCCTGCGGAACGATTGCTTTGGAAAATCCGGGCGCGCCCGTCCTGCCAGCCTTCCCAGACCACGGTCGGTTCACCGCCGGCTCCGATGGCCAGAGCGGGTTTCCCGTCGGGCGAATCATCGGGGGCGCTCACCCGGTGTGCTTCGCCGAAACCGTCCCCGGACCATTGGGCGCAGAAGATCTCCGTGCTTTCTCCATCGACGCCCGACCAGGCGACGACCGGGTTTCCGCTCTGATCAAAGGCGATCGCCGGCGCGCACTCCCAACGGGCACTCTCCGCGTCGACCCGCCTCGGCTCGCTCCAGGAACCGCCGTCGCGGCGGCTCCAGTAGATGGCGGGGATACCACCATCCCGGTCGGCGCGCCCAGACCACCCAGAGGTCTCCCGTATTATCGAGTCCGAGGGCCGGGGAGAAATTGGCGTCGAAAGCCTCTCCGGGTGAGAATTTTTCCGTCCGCCATTCACCCTGCGTAAGATGACTGATCCCTACCGGGTTGCCGTCTTGACTGTAGTCCGACCAGACCAGCCACATATCTTCCGCCGTGGCCCAAGAAAAAGGGTGAAGCAGAACCGGGACAACCAGTAAGACGGCCGCCGAAAACAGTTTTCTGATATTCATGAATTGCCTCCTGTTAATGAGACTGCATTGTTAAATGAAGTGACAAATCTGCCAGATTTACCTTCCGGAATCAAGAAGATAAATATAGAGGCGCAAAGCGCAGAAAGCAGAGCGCCCGGGTTTTGGTCAGGACATGGGTAGCAGGAGATGAATGCCCAATACCCAATCTCCAAAAACCAATTTCCAAACACAGGCGCCCCTGGTTGGTAATGGGCAGTTGGCCGTTGGAAATTGGAAGTTCAATGCGGGTGTGAGGCATGGGGAAAGAGTTAGTGTCAATTCGTGTAATTCGTGGACTCAAAAGAGGGCGAGACGGGGGAAAGAAAAACTAAACATCGAACATCGAACGTTCAACGCTCAACGTCGAACGGAACCAGGAAACAATCTCTTGGTGTCTTGGTGCCTTGGTGGCGGAAAAGATCAGGGGATCGCGGCGCTGGAGGGGTTGATGGAGAGAGCAGCGACCGGGATGTCGGCACTGCCTCCGAAATACACCCGGGTCACGCCCTTGATCGCCCAGAGACCCGAGGAGGGCCGGAAAATCCCGGCGTCGGCCGGGATGAACCCGGTATAGTTGCCAGGCACCGGCCGGTCGTTGGTCGATCCGTAATAGAATCGAGTCATGCCCCGCACCGCCCAGAGGCCTGATGAGGGCCGAAAGATCCCGAGGTCAAGGCTGTCCGGCGTCTCCGAGTAGTTGGCCGGGACCGGCTGATCGGAACTAGCGCCGAAGTACACCCGGGTTACCCCCCGGATCGCCCAGAGGCCGCTGCCGGGACGGAAGATGCCCATATTCTTCGGCAGTGCGCGTCCCGAACCGTAGACGGGTGCCGGCAGGTCGGCTCCGGAGCCGAAGTAGGCCCGGGTGATACCCTTGACCGCCCAGAGACCGTTGCTTCCCCGGTAGATCCCGACGTCGCAGGTTCCGTTACCGTCATAGTCGCCGGGGGCCGGGATATCGGAACTCCCGCCGAAGTAGGTCCGGGTGATCCCCTTGACCGCCCAGAGGCCGGAAGCGGTGCGGACGACGGCGAGGTCGGTGGTCCCGTCGCCGTCGAAGTCGCCGGAGGCCGGGATATCGGAACTTGCGCCGAAATAAGCCCGAGTTATCCCCCGGACCGCCCAGAGGCCGGAGCTTTTCCGAAAAACGGCGATATCGGAGGTGGAGTCGCCGTTATAGTCCCCCGAGTCCAGGATCAGCGTCGCCGGCGTCGGTGTCGGGGTGGGAGGAACCACGGTCGGGGTGGTGAAGGCGGTAAGCCACCCGTTGGCGATCTCCTGGTCCCCCTGGGGCCACTTCGGGTGAACGTAGTCTTTTGAATCGTATAGAGACCAGTAATAGTCACGATTGTTGTTATAGTAATATATGTAGACGCCATAGGGATCGCCTAACGGGCAACCCTTTTGCGCTGCCAGCGGCACGATATAATTCTCGCTGAGATCCCATGAGTCGACAAATGCCGAGCTGTTTTTATTGCTAGGGATGATCGTCCCCAGGATCGGCTCCACGCCTTGTCCCGCGCCCGATCGACCATCTGCTCAAGGTAGTAGCTGCTGGTGGCTTGGATTTAACCCCATGATTGACGTCGTTGGTTCCCCCCATGATCAGAATTTTGCTGGCGGCGGGATACCTGCCGAGGATCGTGTTGATGCCGGGACACAGGCCAGTCGGATAGATGCCCGGGACCGTTCAAGAGGTCGCTGGCATTCGGCGGCCGGGTATCCCTCGTTGTAGAAATAGAAGCTCTGACCGGGAAAGAGCGCGGGGAGCATGCCGGCCAGAAGCGACCCGTACCAGCCGCTGGTATCGGATTTATCGTTGTCATGTCCGTAGGTGATGCTGTCCCCGTAGCCGATATAGTAGTTGGTGACGCTTCCCCGCCGCGGCAGGCCGGCGCCGCTCTTCCTCCGGAAGAAGGGGGAAGAGTGTCCGGTAGCGGTAAGCTCTCCCGGTTCCGTCGATAAGCCATCCCCTGGCCCCCCGTGTCGGGTAGTCCTGCTTCCGAGAGAGCAGCCTTCAGGCTCGGGTTCGTCTCTCCCCGCCGGAGGGTGCCGGCTTCGTCGGTGACCGTCTCTCCGTCTTCCAGCCAGGTTATGATGCTGGTCTCGGCCGCGGGGAGAATCTGGTCGGTCCCGGCGGACGGGGCCACCGTCTCTTCCGGCGTCCACTCTCCCCCGGTGAGGCGGCTTCGGAAGATTTGGGAATATCCGTCGACCCATCCTTCCCAGACCGATCAGGAACCCATCCTCCCCATCCGGCGCGATCGCGGGGTTGCTGTCCGGGGACCCATCGGGGGTGCTCACCATGACGGAGAGGCCGAACCCGTCGCCGTCCCAGCGCGCGCAGAAGATCTCGGTGCTTCCGCCCATCGGCCGCCGGACCAGGCGACGGCCGGGTTTCCGTCCCGGTCGAAGGCGATCGTCGGGGTGGAATCCCAGCGGGTAGGAATCCTCGTCAACGCGCCGGGGTTGGCTCCAGGAGCCGCCGGACATCCGGCTCCAGTAGATGCCGGGGACCTCCTCATCTGTGGCGGGCGGCCCAGACCATCCAGGAGACGTTGTCGGGAGCGATCCCCAGGCAGGGGGCATAGTTGGCGGTAAAAGAAGCCGCCGGCGGGAATGCCTCCGTTTCCCACCCTTTCTCTCCCGATTGGCTGAGATAGATCGGGTTCCCGGGCTGCTCATAGTCAGCCCAGACCAACCGCAGATTCTCTGCTGCCGCCGGGCGCGTAAAGCACGTCAGGAGAATAATCAGGAAGGCGGCAACAAGATAAATCCCTTTTAGACGCATGGAGGAATAGTACGACTATTTTTGGGGGGTGTCAAGAGAGGGGGGTATTGGATAATGATGAAATCCGAATGACGAAATCCGAATGACGAAGGCCGAACCGGAAAACGTGCCTAAAATTAAGACCCCCTCACCCGGCCGTTCCTTCGGAACGGCCGACCGCTCCCCCGAGGGGAGAGGTGATCACGGAGGGGAGGCTGAACGTTCAACTTTCACCATCCAACACTCAACGCCGACCCGAAAAATAACCTTCGGTCATCTCGGGTTAAAAACGTCGAACTTCGAGCTTCGAATTTCGAATTTCGAATTTTCTCTTGGTGTCTTAGTGTCTTGGTGGTTATCGAAGAGGGGCGAGGTCGGGGGAACAATAGTTTCTTGGTGTCTTAGTGTCTTGGTGGTTATCGAAGGGGCCGAGGTTGGGGGAACAATAGTTTTCTTAGTGTCTTTGGTGGTTATCAAAGGGGCCGAGGCGGGGACTATTTCACCGCGTGTGCGTCACTGCCGGCGGTCACCGGTAGGTCGCCGGGGTTCCCGAAGTAGGTCTTGGTCATCCCCCGGATCGTCCAGCGGGCCGTGGTATCTTGATAGAGGCCGAGCACGGCGCTGCCGTTGCCCCGGTAATCAGCCGGCACCGGCCGCCAGTAGCCAGGTAAACCGTAATACACCCGGGTGATATTTTTTACCCACCAGAGTTTTCTGCTTGGCCGGTAAATACCCAAATCGGTCACCCCGTCCCCGTTGTAATCGCCGGGGATCGGGACGTCCCCCGCTTTCCCGAAGTAAAACCAGGTTACGTTCTGGATCGACCACCTCCCGGTCGAGGGACGATAACAGGCGACATGCTTGATCGACCCCCCGGTATAATAACCGGGCACGGGCAGATCTCCTTTCTCTCCATAATAAAACTCGGAAGTGAAGGGGACAAACAACTGGATCCGCAGCTTCCAGTAGCCACTGCCGGCATCGAAAATGCCGAAGTCGCAGGTGCCGTCGCCGTTGTAATCTCCGGGGACCGGGGTATAACCGGCTGAGTCGCCGAAGTGAATCCGGGTGATATGTCTCACCGACCAGAGCTGATTTCTCCAGCGGTAGATGCCGATGTCGGTGGTCCCATCACCGTTGTAGTCGCCGGAGACCGGGATGTCTCCCCTCCCTCCGAAAAAGAACCGGGTGGTTCCCCGGATAGCCCAGAGGCCGGTACTCCCCCGGAACAGGGCAATCTCCGATGTCCCGTCCCCGTTATAATCGCCCGAATCAAGGTTCGGGAGGTTCCCGTTCAATCTTCCGAGCGTCCTCCCCGAAACCGGGGAATCCCCCCGCCGGCCGAAATAGAGCTTGGAGACGCCCCGTACCTTCCAGAGACCGAGGTTGCTCAGTATGTCGGCGGCATCTGCCGTGCCGGCGCCCCGATAGTCACCCGGCTGCGGTTTGCTGGAAAGGATGGAACCGAAATAGAACCGGGTAAGTCCTTTGACCGCCCACAGTTTCAACGACGGCCGGTAAACGGCGATATCATCCAGGCGATCGCTGTCGTAATCCGCGGGGACCGGGATGTCGCCGTACCGCCCGAAGGTGGTTTTGGTGAAGTTACGGATCGCCCAGAGGCCGTTTGACGGCCGAAAGATTCCGACGTTCTTCATCCGGGCGTCTGTGAAATAGCCGGGCACCGGGAAATCTCCGCGTCCGGCCGAAATGGAAGCGGGTCATGGATCTGATAAGCCAGAGAGCGGAGCTGTTCTTGAAGAGGGCGATGTCGCAGCGGCCGTCGCCGTCATAATCCCCGGGGACTGGGATATATCCGGAGGGCCCCCCGAAATAGACCCGGGTGATCCCCTTCACCGCCCAGAGCAAGCTGCTGGGGCGCCGGATGCCGATATCGGTAGTCCCGTCGCCATTGTAGTCTCCGGAGACGGGAACGTCGCCGCTCCGGCCGAAGGTGATCTGGGTAATCCCCCGGACCGCCCAGAAGCCGGTCTTCTCCCGGAAAACGGCGATGTCGGAAGTCCCATCGCCATTGTAATCGCCGGAGTCCAAAACCGGCATCTGAAGGGAGATCGGGGTGGGGGTTTCCACCGGTGTGGCTGATGGGGCCGGGGTGGGAGTAACATAGCCGATATCGATCTGATAGATCACGTTATGGATGCCTAATGCCCAGAGATACCTGCCATCGAAAGTAAGGGCAGCGATCGGATCATCGTTTGGTGATTGGAATGCAACCCCGGTGCGGGTGCCGGTTGCCTTATCTATCTGGTAGATGTAGTTTCCGTGGCCACCCTCGGTGAAATTGGAGACCCAGACATGACTGCCGGTCACGGTCACTCCCTGGACAGTGAATCCGGGGTCAATAAAATTGCCGTCCCGCCAGCCGTCGGGGGACCACTTGGAGAGGGTGTTACCGGTACTGAACTGGTTATCGCCGACCCAGATCCGGTCGAGCCAGCGGTCGCACGCGAGGCCGCTTTCGAAAAGGCCGAAGTCATAACTGCCGATGGCATTGCCTCCGGTAGCGAGAAACCGCAGGATTCTATTATGATAGGGTTCGGTCATCAACCAGTTCTTCCGGATGCTGTCCCAGGCAAGGGTCACCCCTTTATCATTACTTACCGGCACCGAGCCTACGGTTTGGCCCGTCGAAGGGTCTCTTTGGTAGAGGTGGGAACCATCGCGGACATGTTCCCAGAGATAACCGTCCCGCCAGGCGATCCCGCCGCCGGCCCAGCTGGTTCCACTGGCATTAATCTGATGAACGACATCGCCGACCGCTCCCCGGGATTCCACGGGGAGCAGTAAAAAGGAAAGAAATGCCATGCCGGCACAGAGTAAAAACCGGGCCTTCTTCAGCATAGGATGCTTCTCCTTCTATAAAAAGGGGGAATCACCGGAGTCACCCGGTCCATCCGGGAGACGTCTTCAGAGAATGTGTTCTCAATGGTAAGGACCCCCGCCCGGTCCCGGGCGGGGGTCCCTTTCCACTGTTCCGCCGCTCAGGGAATCGCGGCGCTGGACGGATTGATGGCCAGGCCGGAGACCGGGAGATCGGAGCTGCCGCCGAAGTAGACCCGGGTCACGCCCCGGATCGCCCAAAGACCCGAAGCGGGCCGGAAGATCCCGGTGTCGGCCGGGATGAAGCCGGTGAAGTTGCCCGGCACCGGCCAGTCATTGCTCGCCCCGAAGTAGATCCGGGTCACGTCCTTGATCGCCCAGAGGCCTGAGGAGCCCCGGAAGGTCCCGATGTCGATGCTGTCCGGTATGCCCGAGTAGTTGGCCGGGACCGGCTGATCGGAGCTGCCTCCGTAGTAGGTCCGCGTGATGCCCCGGATCGCCCAGAGACGGGTGCTCGGCCGGAAGATACCGAAATGCTTGGCGCTCTCGCCGGCGCCACCGTAAACGGGAACCGGGAGGTCCCCGGAACCGCCGAAGTAGGAGCGGGTGATCCCCTTGACCGCCCAGAGCCCGGAACTTCCCCGGTAGATCCCGGCGTCGCAGGTCGCGTCGCCGTCATAGTCGCCGGGGGCCGGGATGTCGGAACTGCCGCCGAAGTAGGAGCGGGTGATCCCCTTGACCGCCCAGAGACCGGGAGCGGGGCGGAAGAGAGCCAGATCGGTGGTCCCGTCGCCGTTGAAGTCGCCGGAGGCCGGGATATCGGAACTTCCGCCGAAGTAAGCCCGGGTAATCCCTCGGACCGCCCAGAGGCCGGAGCTTTTCCGGAAGATGGCGATGTCGGAGGTGGAGTCGCCGTTATAGTCCCCCGAGTCCAGGATCAGCGACGCCGGCGTCGGGGTCGGGGTGGGAGGTATGGGGGTGATGCCGATATCGATCTGATAGATGACGCCCTGTGAGGTGGCGAGACCCCAGATATATTGGCCGTCAAAACAAAGCGCTCCGATCGGTTCGTCTCCCGGGGTTCCGAAGGAAACACCGGTGCGGGCGCCGTCGGCCTTATTCAACTGGTAGATGTAGTTGTTATGACCGCCATCGGTGAAATTCGAGACCCAGACATGGCTGCCGGTCACGGTCACTGCCTGGACAGTGAATCCAGGGTCAATAAAAGGGCCGTCCCGCCAGCCGTCGGGGGACCACTTGGAAAGGGTGTTGCCGGTGCTATATTGATTATCGCCGACCCAGATCCGGTCGAGCCAGCGGTCACAGGCGAGGCCGCTTTCGAAAAGGCCGAAGTCATAACTGCCGATGGCATTGCCCCCGGTAGAGAGAAACCGCAGGATTCTATTATGATAGGGTTCGGTCATCAACCAGTTCTCCCGGATGCTGTCCCAGGCAAGGGTCACCCCTCGATCGTTACTTACCGGTACCGAGCCTACGGTTTGGCCTGACGAAGGGTCTCTTTGGTAGAGGTGGGAACCATCGCGGACATGTTCCCAGAGATAACCGTCGCGCCAGGTGATACCGCCGCCGGCCCAGCTGGTTCCACTGGCAGGAATCCAATGGACGACATCCCCGATCGCTCCCGGTGCTTCCGGGGGCGACATTACAAGCAGGGCGGCGGTGATAATCGCCGCGCCCGCCATCATGATCGTGCTTCTAATCATCGTGTACTTCTCCTTCGTTAGAATTGAATGTTGCTATGGATTGATGCAAACATAGACATACTAATCAACGAGTGAAGATCAAAGCAAGCTTTTTTAATTTCTCTTTGGAAAATTCCCCGCGGAAGAGGCCCGGATTTTTACCCGGGGCAACGGGGCTTGATTGATATCGCGCATCTTTCCGATTATGCGGGAAGTTTATGTAAGAATATGCTAGTCAATCAATTAAAGCTGCTTCGCCCGCTTGTCGCTTGAACCCTTTCCCGGGGCAGCTTCCGGGAAAAGACTCTTCTTACTTATATATATCACATACTGCAATCCGTATCACAAATAAAGATGCTGTTTAATTAGCTGACAGCTCTTCTCTGAGAGAGCGACTGACTTTTGATAATAAGAGCGGTGAAATAGACCGCCGGTTTTTATTGAGAACTCGTCTCCTCTCTGCTATGATCTTATTTTTTCTGCCCCGAATAATGATTCGGGGCAGAAGAAATAAGAATACGCAAGCTTTGAAGCAGTAGTGCAGGAATATTCTACATTATCGGTATTGCTTAAATGGAAGCGTAATAGTCTTTGTTCATAACTACATTAGCGCCCCAGGCGCTAATGTACTGCTTGGAAGTTGCAATAACTGTTATTTAAATGGTAGCCGCCCCGTATTAGGTGGCACACCATTGCGCACCCTGAAGGTGCGGCTACCGAAAGTTAATGCAAAGCGCTAAATTTTTTCTTTTAATCAGCATAATCCGCTAAATCCGCGGTCACATCATTTACGAAGTTCACATCATGATCTCAAACGGCGTACGATAGACAGGTATATCCGGCAGATAGTGGATGAGTCGTCCCTCCTCCTGGACCTCGCCGATCGGGATCGTTACTCCCCCACCTACGGCTGTTTTTTTTACCCGTACTGGCGTAGCAAGAGCAGCGACTTCGTCAATGTCCGCTGCCAGGAGGCGGCCTACACACTGGCTCTCCTTTACCGGAATGATTACCCGGGGAACCATCTCTCCGGTCTTCTCCAGTGCGGAGAAACCGCCCGGGCGGGACTGCTTTTCTGGGTGAACTGTCAGCACCGGGACGGCTCCTTTGACGAGTGGTACCGGGGCGAGCACGGATTCGCGGCTACCGCTTTTTCCGCCTTCGCCCTTTCCCGTGCGTACCGGCTGCTGGAGGATGAGTTCTCGGATGAGGAGAGGGGGCTGCTCCTGGAGGCGTTTTCCCGCGCCGCCCGCTGGCTGGGGCGCCACGACGACCTGAGCAAGATCAACCACGAAGCGGTGGGCGCGGCGGCCCTCTTCAGCCTGGCCGAGGTCTTGAAAGACGAGCATCTGACCGTAGAAGCCCGGGAGAAGGTGGAGAAGATCATTGGCCGGCAGACCGGGGAGGGCTGGTTTCCCGAACTGGGCGGCCTCGATACCGGGTACTCTTTCCTCACCCTGGAATACCTGGCCCAGTGTTATCTCTTTCAGCCCGATCCGGAGCTGCGGGCGTCGCTCACCCGCGCCCTGGATTTCCTGGTGCATTTCGTCCATCCCGACATCACCACCGGCCGTGAATACAATCTCTGCGGCAACTCGTATGTCTCGCTTCTGGGCGCCGCCATCATGGGACGGTTCTCCCCCCCCGCCGCCCGTCTCTTCCGGGAAGGGGTGTGCCGGAGCAATGTTCTGACCCAGCTGGCCCAGGACGACCTGAGCCGCTGCTATCACCTCTACAACGGACTGCTGGCCTATGATCGCTGGCGGGAGCATCCGGAGTCCTTCCGGGACGACCTCCCCCTGCTTCCCTACGCTTCCCTTCCCTTCCGCCGGTATTTTCCCGAGGCCTCCATTCTGGCGGTCCGGACGGAGACCTATTACGCTCTCGTCAGCGGGGCCCGGGGCGGCCTGCTCAAGCTATATCCCTATCCGCAGTCAAACCCGGATAATGATCTCGGGTATCATGACCAGGGATACACGATCGTCACCTCCCTGGGCGAGAACATGCATTCCTGCCGGCTTGCCCTTGATAACAGGGTCGATAACCGGCCGGACGGCGGCCTGGAGGTAACGGCTTCCTTCCGTTCCGGGGTGTATTTTTTCCCGCATCCATCGGCCCGGTTCCTCCTCAGGCTGATCAGCGCGGTCCCGGGAGGATATCTCCTGATCAAGAAGGGTGTCGACTTTATCAGGAGACGGAAGCAGTCATCGCTCCAACTTTCCGCCGTTTCCGGGGAGGCCTCCCCCTGGATTTTGAAGCGCCTCCTCCGCTTCGAAAAAGACACGGTCGTGATCAGAGATGAGATCATGACCGGAGAAGACGATGCTTCGCGGAGGGTGAACGAAGACTTTGAAATCAGGGCCGGAGCCCATGTGATCACCCGTCCTTCCCCCGCGTTTGGCAAGGATATCCTCTCCCGCCTGGGGGGGAGCGGGCCGGCGGTCATTAAGAAGACCGTCCGGCCCGGTTCCGGCGGGATCGATTTTGCCGGGTCGGTCGAGGCGTCGCCCCATCGGGAACCGGTCGTCGAGCGGGTATCTTCCACCCGGAAGAAAAGTCCGCTCCTCCGGGGGGCGCAGTTTCTGATCCTGGCGGCAATCTGTTTCTTTCTGGGGAAGAACCTCTACCACAACTGGCATAAGTTGATATCATACTCATGGGATCCCGACATCCCTCTCTTGATTCTCTCGCTTTTTGTAATGGTTGTTTGCGGCCTGCTGGTGGCGATCGGCTGGAATTATATCCTCCGGATCATGGGACAGCGGGTGCCTCACCTCAAGATTCTCCGGATTTATTTCGTCAGCGAACTCGGCAAGTACCTCCCGGGCAAGATCTGGACCATTGTGGGCAGAGTCATATTGACGAAACAGGCGGGGGTCCCCCGGGTTATGACCCTGGCCAGCATCGGCATCATGCTCAGTATCATGGTGGTCTCCGGGGTGCTGATCACGATCCTCAGCCTTCCGGTATGGCCCAATCTCCAGAAAGTAGGGGATAGCTGGTATTTTGTCCTGCTGGTTCCGCTCGGTCTGATCGGCCTTCATCCCCGGCTTTTCGGTCCGGCGCTGAACTGGGTGCTGAATAAATTCGAGCATATCAAGCTGAAAGTCAGGCTGAAATACCGGGATATTCTCCTGATCGTTCTCTACTGGGGAGTCCTCTGGATCGTGAAAGGGGTCGGTGCCTACATACTTTTGCGGGCGGTATATCACGAGCCTCTTCCGGCATATGCCTGGATCAGCCTGACCGGGGTAGTTGCCCTCACCTGGGTGGCGGGAACGTTCAGCTTCTTCCCCGCCGGCCTGGGGATCATGGAGGCCGGCATCGCGATTCTTCTCCAATCGCTCTTCGGGATCGATCTCTACCTGGGGACGGCCATCGCGATTTTTATCCGGGTCTGGGGAGTACTGGCCGAACTGGCCTGTATCGGGCTGACGTTCAGGTTGAAATGACAGGGTGATAGGCTTATATACGGTCGGGGGAAAACCTGTTAATGTACCTTGGTGAAGCATGGAATAGTGGAGTGTTGGAGTGATGGAGTGATGAGGTGCCTCGTGCTCCATTACACCATCATTCCAACACTCCATCACTCCTTGTTGTCGTTTTTAATAATTAAAATACCTGCAGCCTGATCTATTGAATGGCTTGAAGAGGAGTATCCCCATGGTCGGATATGACGGTGAAGGAACAATCCCTCCGGACGGGTGGAAAGAGAGTTTCCGCCTGTATCGGGAAAAGGTCTATGGGAGTCGATCTCTGGCGCGGTTCTTCGGCCAGGGTCTGCTGTTGACGATCTTTTCCTGTTTCCCGACAATCGCCGGCTGCCTGGCCAGGGGTTATCTCTACCGCCTGCTTTTCGGAGATCTGGGCAGGAAGTGTTTCATTGAGAAAAACGTCCGTTTCTTCAATCCCGGCGGCCTCCGGCTCGGCGAGAGGGTTTTTCTGGGGGAAGGAAGTTTTTTCGATGTCGGCCCCGGAGCGGGACCGGTCGTGATCGGGACGGACAGCCATGTCTCGCGGGGGGTCATCGTCCGGACCCAGGGAGGTAAGATAACGGTGGGGGAGAAGGTTAATATCGGTTCGGGTTCATTCATCTACGGCTACGGCGATATCGAGATCGGGCGCGACACCCTGATCGCCAACCAGGTGGAGATCATCGGGGGAACCCATGTCTTTGACGATACCGACCGGCCGATGCGTTTCCAGGGACGAGCTCCCAGCCGGATTGTGATCGGGGAGGATGTCTGGATCGGAACCCATGCCGTTATCCTCGGGGGCGTTACCATCGGAAAAGGGGCGGTCATCGGGGCCGGGGCCGTTGTCCACCGCGATATCGGTGAATACGCGGTGGCGGTGGGCATCCCGGCCCGCCCGATCCGGTCCCGTCTGAACCGGAAAAGATCTTTGCCGTAAAAAAGCGCAAAAAAAAAAGAGTAGGTTCGTTATAGTTCTCGCCGGCAAATTATGACCTTGTCGCACCCCTAGTCTGCTTATCTCTATCGGTATTATTTTTCCCTCCTCCAGAAAAATAATAGTGTGTATCATCGGCTCATTGATTTTAGCGGTAATGGTTCTCGAGATCGGTTTGCGCCTGGGGGGTGTTTTCGTATTATATTGGCGGATCGGCCAATCAGGCTCGGCTGCCGGAAGAGCGAATTCCGGATCATGTTTTGAAGCAATATTGCATGACGTATTCGTTATCCGCAATTACCGGTATTGCCTCAATGGAAGTCCATGATGGTCGTTGTTCAAAACGGAACCGGGATGCAGTACCGCCTTCATCCTGAAGAGGTTGGAGGGATGGCTGGATGGATACACACCGGACATGGTGATCGCCATGATGGGGATCAACGATGGGATGGGCGACGAACCGGGACTGTATCAAGATGATGAGCAATCGGGGGGCCTGGAGCGTTTTCTCGGGAATTTGAGAACAGGGAAGATGGCCCGGTATATCTGGGAGAACGGCTTGCTCACCTTGAGAGAAAAAGGAATTCTCGGGCAGCCGCCTCCGGCGGAAGAAGGCGTAACCGCGGCAAAAAATTTCAATGCCGGGGACGATGATTATGACTATGATGCGGAAGCAAATCTTCAAAACAAACTGAAAAACAATCCGCGGGATGCCGGAGTTTATATAGAACTGGGGCAAAGTATCTCGACCGCGACTGGTACGAAGAAGCTCTGGAAATGTTTAATAAGGCCGTTGCCATCGATCCCGAAAATGGTGAGGCGAATCTCGGATTGGCAAGATATTATCTGAATCAACAAAGCCATAAAACGACATTGGAACTCTGCCGGAAGGTCCTGAAAGTCAATCCCGCCAAGATGAAGCCTGGGTGATATCAGCACTCTCTTTCATGAATGAACATAAATGGGGCCCGGCCGCGGAAAAGCTGCGGCACGCTCTCGAAATAAATCCGTCTAACGATGAAGCGCTGGCTGCCCTGGGATGGTGTTACTGGAAACTAAGAACTTTCCTGAAGCTGAAAAAGTATCCGTGGAAGCAATCGCAATAAACCCGGCCAATAGCTGGCCAGCGGTATTCTCGCGTTGTGCTATAAAAGACAGGGAATTATCAAGCCGCCCTGGAGGTGTACCAAGAAGCGATTGAATTCTTGCCTTATTCACCACAGGTCCATAAAGAAATCGGCCAGTTGTATCAAGAATTGGGGAAACCGGAGCTGGCCGGAGTATTTCCTGAAGGCCAAAATTCTCGCTCTGAATACCTATAATCCGCGTACATTCCGCAACTACAACCAGATGAAAGAAATCCTGATCGAAGAGGTATCCCGCTGGTCAGCGTTCAATACCCCGTTCGCACCATCCCCCCTAAAAAAATGCTCAGCTCATATAAAGATATTATATTTGTATAACAAATCTTTAAAGCCTTGACCACGAATAGCTCATTTCGATTTCGATGGCGGCGAGTAGTTTTGTAACTTCAGGCACTTCAGAACGTTGCCTGAGTGGAGAGTGCCGAGTTTTGTTCAGGGAGTACTTCAGGCTGGAACCGAATTAGAGATTGGTAAAATAATGCGTATCGAAAATCAGAAGATCAAATCATCAGAAGCAGAGACAGTAGAGAGGCCCTCCTGAACCTGAACCTGAATCTCCCACTAACCCTAACCAGCCGCTTCTCTCATAACTGAGTTAAAAATTATATAGGGCTGAGTTCTATGAGAGTACTGGTAACCATTTTTGAAGAGTTGTACCCCCTGAGCGGGGGTGGGAGTCCCCGGATCTCCAATATCATCCGGGCCTTCGCCCGGAAAGGCCATGAGGTTTGCGTCGCCGGAGGGATCGCGAGTTCGGATGAGGAAGCAAAGGGATACCTGGGCTGTCGGGAGATCGTACGCCTGAAGACCGTGAGCCGTCTCGACCCGAATAAAATGAAGAAATATCTTCTGGCCCATCCGGTCAACATGGAGCGTTTGATCCGGACGGTCGCCCGTTTTCGTCCCGATCTAATCGTGTCTCACAACACGATCGCCGGGTTCGGGGCTCTCTGGGGGAGGAAAATGACCGCGGGGAAGCCCCTGCTGGTCCTCAACCTGACCGATGTTCTCTTCGAATATCTTGATAATTATTCTTCCGGGGGATGGCTCTCCCTGGTCCAGACTTTCGGGCGAAAGATGGAAGCGGCCGCGATCAGGGGATCGGACCGGATCATTACCATCAGCCGGGCCATGAAGGAGATCATCCTCGAATACGGAGGCTCCCCGGACCGGATTGATGTTGTCTGCGACGGGGTCGACCTGGAGATTTTCCGTAAATACGAAAGCGGCGACCTGAGACGAAAATGCGCCCCCGGCAAGGAGAAGGTCCTGATTTTTCAGGGGGTGATCGACCCCCAGGACGGTCCCGAACTTCTGGTCTCGTCCGCGAAAAAACTGGTTGCCCGCAAACCCGGCACCGCGTTCTGGATTATCGGCGAAGGGACCGCTATCCCCGCGTTAAAAGAGATGGTCGGCCGGGAAGGATTGACGGACGCGTTCTATTTTTCCGGCTGGCTGACCCAGAAAGAGGTGGCTCGGTATATGTCGGGGGGGGATATCGGCCTGGTCATCCTGCCGGATATTGTTTCCGCGCGGGGGCGGGTGACCCTGAAGGAGTTCGAGTACTGGGCCTGCGGTCTCTCGGTGGTGGCGCCCCGGCTCCCGGCGCTGGAAGAAGTGATCGAGGAGGGGAAGACCGGCCTCTTCTACCGGCCGGGAGACGCCGGCGATCTGGCCGACAAGATTGAAACGCTGATCGCCGATCCCGAACTTTCCCGAAAAATGGGGGAGGAAGGACTCAAGGTGGTAGAGGAGAAGTACCGCTGGGATAAACTGGCGGATACATTTGTGGAGTTGTGTGAAGGGTATAGTCATAACGATATACCCGGACAGAACATGCATAAAACCACGAAGAGCACGAAGGACACGAAGGCTGGATAAATAAGGAGTTTTTCCTCATAATTTTCTTTGATCTTCGTGTTCTTCGTGTACTTCGTGGTTAAATTCAAGTATGGTGAAATAGTATGAAAGTGCTGATAACAAATCCCCCCTGGCCCGGTGAAGGGTTCGGGGCCCGCTCCGACGTGCGTTGGCCGCACAAGCGAAGCGATAAATTCATCGAGTACCCGATCTACCTGGCCTACCTGGTGGCGATCGTACGCCAGAGCGGCTTTGACGTCGCCTTTCTCGACGCCATCCTGGAAGAACTGGACATCGAGGCCTTCGGCCGGAGGGTGAAGGAGATCGGACCCGATGTGGTGGTCATGGAGTGTTCGACCCCCTCGATCAACTTCGATCTCCAGTCGGCGGCCGCCGTCAAGAAGGTCCTGCCGGAGGCGCGGACGGTCCTGGTCGGCTCCCATCCGACCGTGTACCATCGGGAGATCATGGAGCAAAACCCGCAGGTGGATGCCATCTGCCGGGGAGAATTCGATTACACGGTCCGCGATCTGGTGCAAGCCCTGGCTGCCGGAAAGGACTTCTCGGCGGTGGCAGGGCTGACCTGGCGTTCCGGAGGGGAGGCCAGGGTAAATCCCGACCGGCCGCTGATCGAGAACCTGGATGAGCTGCCCTTTCCGGCCCGGGATCTGGTGGGAAGTCCGTTTTACCGGCAGGGGACCTTCCGCGGGAAGCGTCCGACCACGGTTGTCACTTCACGGGGATGCCCCTTCCGGTGCATCTACTGCCTCTGGCCGAATACCCTCTATGGGCACGACTTCCGGGCCCGCTCGGCCGGCAACGTCGTCGATGAGCTTGAAGAATGCGTGAAGAAGTACGGGGTCGACGAGGTCTATTTTGACGACGACTCCATGGGCTTGAACCGGGACCGGATTCTCGAGATCTGCCGTCTGATCGTGAAACGCGGGCTGAAGTTCGAATGGATATCCCAATGCCGGGTGGACAGCATGGATGAGGAGGTACTCCGGGCGATGAAAAAGGCCGGCTGCCGTTACATCCGTTTCGGGGTCGAATCCGGTTCTCCCCGGATGCTGAAACTGATGAAGAAGGGGATCACTCCGGAGAAGGTGATGGAGGCTTTCCGCCTGGCCCGGAAAGTGGGGATTCGTACCCAGGCTTTCTTCCTCTTCGGGCTCCCGGGGGAGACCGAGGATACCGTCAGGGAGACAATCGAGTTCGCCAAGAAGCTGAAACCGGGGAGCGCCCAGTTCGCTGTCGCCATCCCCCACCCGGGAACCGAACTTTTTCGGACTACCACTGAGAGGGGCTGGATCCGTTACCGTGAATGGGAGGACTTCTCTTCCTGTCTGGGGATGATCGAGACCCCTGAATTTCCCCTGGACGCGGCCGAGAAGGCCCGGGTCAGGGCATACAAGGAATTTTATTTTCGTCCTTCTTTCTTTCTCCAGACCGCGCTCAGCATCAAGAACTGGGATGATCTGAAAAGCGTACTCGCGAGCGCTAAATCGATCGTGAGCCGGATCGGGTTTTTTTCAAGTTAAAAGAAAATGAGCCACCAAGGCACAAAGGCACCAAGAAAGCTAAAAAATGATAGGAAGGGTTGTAATAGAAGCTTTTTTGGTTTTCCTTCGTGCCTTGGTGTCTTAGTGGCAAAATAAGAGTGAGTTGAGCTTGTGTGATGGATAAGCAAAAGCCAATTGACATCTCCGTTCTGATTCCTCTTTTTGACGAAGAGGAGAATCTGCAACCGCTCTTTGAGAAGATCCGGGCGGTCCTGGACGAACGGAGGCGGTCCTGGGAAATTCTCTTTGTTGACGACGGATCATCCGACGGGTCCTTCAGCGTGCTGAAAAATCTCAGGGAGTCCGACCCCCGGGTCCGAATCATTCAGCTGCGGAGGAACTTCGGCAAGTCGGCCGCTCTCGACGCCGGTTTCAAGGCGGTCCGGGGCGGCCGGGTCATTATCATGGACGCCGATCTCCAGGATGATCCGGAGGAGATCCCCGCTCTTTTAAAGAAGATTGATGAAGGATATGACCTGGTCACCGGCTGGCGGGCGGACCGGCATGACCGCTTCATCAAGAAGTATACCTCCCGGATCTATAACTTCGTCACCGCCACCATGACCGGGATCAGGCTCCATGATTTTAATTGCGGGTTGAAGGCCTTCCGGAGAGAAGTGGTCCGGGATATCACCCTTTACGGCGAACTGCACCGCTATATCCCTCCGATCGCCCATTGGAAGGGATATAAAGTCACCGAGATCAGGGTCCGCCACCATCCCCGGGCCTTCGGGAAGAGCAAGTTCGGCGCCTACCGGTTTTTCGCCGGGTTCATGGACCTGCTGACGGTCATGTTCCTGACCAAATACATCAAGAAACCTCTTCATCTCTTCGGAGGGGCCGGTTTGATCTTTTTTTCTCTGGGATCGGTCATCAATATCTACCTGGCAATCCTGAAAGTACTGGGATACGGCATCGGCGGCCGCCCGCTTCTCATCCTGGGGGTGCTCCTGATGCTGATCGGCTTCCAGCTGATCTCCACCGGATTGATCGGCGAGATGATGGCGATGGCCATCCACCGCGAGAAGGAAGAGTATATCATCAAGCAGGTTCTGGATTAACCTGATTTATACCCGCCTGTCGGCGGGTATAAATCGGGTTAGTTTTGAACAATGCCGGAGATGACGTTGATAGTGGTGTAATCATTTATTGATCATAGTACACACTGATTTTTAGGCTGAATCCCTCTCCCCCCATTTGTGAGGGGGGATAAAATAAGGCAAATAACCCCTCACCCTTACCCTTTCCCCTTAAAAAGGGGAGAGGGCTAAGTTCCTGCTTCGGAATTTTAATAAATTAGAAAAAACAACATGAATGACGAAATCCGAATGAGGAATGACGAAAAAATGACGAAAAAACAAATACCAAAGCGCCGCCGCCGGAGCGGCTTCGGCGCTCTCGCGAAGGCGGATAACCAAATGCGCCCCCATTGCCCGCGCCGCGGAGCAGAAAGGAAATGGGGAATTTGTTCATTTGTCATTTGGATTTCATTCGTCATTCGTCATTCGGATTTCGTCATTAGTAGCGCCGCAGGCGCTAAGTTCTTGTTTCGGAATTTTTATTAGCCACCAAGACACCAAGGCACCAAGAAAGAGAAAAAAGGGGAAATGTTCACATTATTTGATTTTCCTTGGTGTCTTAGCGTTTAAAAGTCGCGCCGGAGGCGCACCATTGTGATCCTCCAAAAGATTGCCAATGAAGTTCTGATAACCCGGGTTATCCTCTTTTTCCCTCTTGCTGGTTCTGGTAATAGGATTGGGAAGCTACCAGGCCGCGATCGGATCCGATCCCTATGGGCTCATCCATTTCGCCCGGGACCTGTCCCGGGGTATATTTTTTAGCGATTTCCCGGTCTACGGGTATGTTAAAACGGACTGGGAACCGGGAATATCCTATTTTGTCCTCGGCGGGAACTATGTGGCCGCCGAGGGACGCATGTACTGCAAATACGAGGTGGGGTATCCCCTTCTCCTCGCCGCCGCGATCGTTCTCTTCGGCAACGACGCCGTCTACCTGTTCAACGGCATTATCCTCGTCCTCATCCTTGGGAGCTATTTCGCTTTTGTCCGGGATGTCTATGACAACCGGCCCGGGAACCGGTATCTTGCCCTGTTCAGTCTCTTCCTGCTCTGTATCCTGGCAGATAAAATCTGGGGGCTCGCGGTCAAGCCGGTCCGGGATCTCTCCTCCATGCTCTTCCTGATTACCGGCTTCTGGCTGCTGATCAGGTCGCTGAAGCGAAGCCCCCGGCTCCGTCTGCCCTGCCTGCTGGCTGGCTCGTTCGCCCTTGGTTTTTCCGCTTCGATCCGTCTCCCCAATATCCTGGCCCTGCTCCCGGCCGTGGTGTACCTTCTCACCCGTCTGGCCGGCCGGGTGAACTGGAAGAAAGGCCTCATTGTTGTCCTCCT
This sequence comes from uncultured bacterium, assembly GCA_963822585.1. GTDB lineage: Bacteria > Auribacterota > Erginobacteria > Erginobacterales > Erginobacteraceae > CAWGIE01. The sequence continues at coordinate 67,762 of CAWGIE010000033.1, read as the reverse complement.
GGCCGCCCTTGGTTGCGGTATCGGCGTGGCCCCGGTCCTGGTCCAGAACAAGCTGGCCAGGGGAACAGCCATGATACCCCCTCGCCCCGGGGTTATCCAGGAGAACGGCGAGGAAGAGGGGAATGAAGAGGGGACCCCCGATCCGGAAAATATGACCGGGGAAAAAGATTCCCCTCCGGCGGCGAGGCTGTTTGGCGCCGTCTATCGCTCTTTTTTTACTTTCGGAGCGGAAAAACCCCCGTCTCCTCTCTGGGTAGGCTTTCTTCGCACCACCGGCCGGGATACTATGAAGTATTTTTTCGGAATATACGGATTGGCCCTGACGGCGCTCGGGCTGCTTGGTCTGGTAACGGGCTGGAAGCGCCCGGCCGTCAGGTATATCTGTCTGGGGATGCCCATCATCTTTATCGTCTTTTACAGCATGTGGGTTCACCTGATGGATCGGTACATGGTGGTCGCCCATCCCTTCCTGATTATCCTGATCGCGGGCGGGATCGGGCGGCTCTTTGAATTCCGTTCCAGTAAGTGGATTCTCTGGTTCGGTCCCCTCCTGATCGGGGCGGATATCTTTTTTCGCTGGATGCTTAACCGGGAATACGGACTCGGGGTGACCGATCTTTTTGCCCTGGCCGTTTTAGTCGGGATCTGGCTGGTGGCGGCCCGGGAGCCGATCCGGGGACTGAAGTTTCTCCGCTACCCGATTCTCTGCATCATCCTCTTCGGCATCTTCGTCTGCCGGATGCTCCCCTACCGTCTGGCGGCGCGGGAAACTTTCCAGCTCCCCCAGGCCCACCGCTTCGGGGAAGCGATCGACCGCGTGGCGCCGGCCGGTTCGGTGATCTTCGCCACCAAGCCGGTCACCCAGTTGATCTCGCTCTTTTCCGGCAGCGACAGCATCCGCTCATTCGAGATCGAGAGGCTCGGAGTTTCCCTCGTCGACGGCGGCGGGCGGATCCTTGACCGGGGGGTTCCTCTCTTTTTGTTTGACTCTTCGGGGGGGCGCCGGGACGGGAGCAAATACGTTCCTCTCCTCCGGAAGTACTTTGACGTGACGACGGCGGCCGAACTGCGGGCGGCCGACTATCATCTCTCCCATGAGTTCGGGCGTCCGGTCTGCACCCTCTATCGGATAGAACGCTGGAACCGGAAGGAAGTCGACCTGGATATCGCCGGCCTGAAGGAGGGGGAGGACTACTTGATGACCCTGAACGCGAGAACCATCTGGGCCGACTACCCCGATCGGTCCCGGGTGGAGGTGCTGCTGAACGGCCGGCCGCTGGACGTCGCGCTCAAGGACAACATCAATTATCTCTTCCTCCCCGCCCGGCTTCTCCGCAATCCGGACTCGATTCTCACCATCAAGTCGGATCAGCCTCTCCCCCGGATGATGGATTTTTCCGTCCAGAGCGTCTGGTCTCCCTACACGATTATCTTCGGGGAGAGGGCTAAAGTACCCGAGTATTTTCTGCTCAGCGGTTTCGAGCGTTTCCACTGGCAGGACAAGTACTTTTATCGTCTTCTCTGGGAGAAGACCGGTGAGGTCATGATCCCCACGATACTCCTTCCTGACACCGAACTGATCGGGGAGATCGATCTCAGGAACGGCCAGAAAGTAAAACGTCCGGTCGGTTTGCGGATCGGGCTGGGGAAAAAAGAGATAACCGATCTGGATCTTTCCTGGGTGAGTAACTGGGACACGATCCGCTTTCCGATCCCCGACGATGCCGTCTCGGGCAGCGCGGGCAGCCTCCGGCTGACGGCCTATCCCCTGGCCGGATATCGGATACCCTATCCCGACGATACCTGGTGGGGGGCTCTCTCGATCAAGGCGGTCACTGTCCGGAGGTGGCTCCGCCGCGCCTGGTTGGAAACGCCGTCAGCGGGGTATTGCTTTGTCGCTTTTGAAATCATCCCGCCGCCGGGCGTCGATAACTGCGGTGAGCCCTATCGTGTCCTGGTCAGCGGCCGCGCCGTCAGAGACGATCTCCGGGGGGCGGTCCAGCGGTTGCTCCTCGATCCGGGCCAGGTGAGTGCCCCGGTTACCGGGCTGACGGTCGAATCCGCTGCCTCCGGATGCCCCGCGCTGCTTCGGACCCGGCCGGTGGTCGCCCGCCCCGGGGAAGATCTGGACATCGATATCGGGGGAGAGGATGACTGGGCTTACCTGGCCGAGGGTTTCTCCAAGCCCGAGCTTTTTTTAGACAAGGGAGAAGGCCGCTGGACCTCCGGGACGGCGGTGCTGGAGGTCCCCCTCTTCTCCGGATCGGGTCACGGCGCGGCACTGGTTCTGGAGATACTGGACAGTCCTCCCGCCGGGATCCCCCCGGAGGAGCGAAAGTGCGCGGTTTATCTGGACGGAAAGCAGATCGGCGTCATCTCCCTCCGGCCCGGGGGCGGAACATACCGGCAGGCGCTGCCTCTTCCCGACCTCCCCGCCCGCCTGGCGAAAATCGAGCTCTTCGTTCCCCTCTGGTCGCCGAGCTCTTATTATGAAACCGCGGATAAGCGCCTTCTCGGCATTATGCTGGACCGGGTGAAGATCGAGTATCGCTAAATCCGGAAAGTTTATTTAATTATTTCGACACTCAATTTGGACGCTTCATTTAAAAAAGGATATCAGAAAATCAGCAGATCAGTGGGTAGAGTATCGGAATATCAGGTTATCAGGCCGGCCGGGCTCCCGCCTGGTTTCCTGATCCCTGATATCCTTCCCGCTGATTTTCTGATCAACTGATATACTTGATACAACCCTCGTCTGGTTTCTGGATTTCAATCATGGAGCATAAGGTTACATCGATTTTGCTGATCGCTCTCCTGCTCCTTGTCCCGACCCTGGGATATTTCGGCTACTACGTGGCGATCGGTTCCGACCAGTACGAGGTGATTCGTTTTGCCGAGGCGCTGAAGAACGGGAGCATCTTTCTCGATCACCCGGTATTCAAACTGGTCGAGGACCGGACGGAGCCCGGCAAGCTCTACTCTATTTATTACGGCGGCTACCTCCTCCGTGACGGGAAGATATTCTGCAAATACGCGATCGGCTATCCCCTGATCCTGGCCGCGTGCATGGCTGTCTTCGGTCTTCCCGGCGTCTTTTTCGCCAATTTTTTCATCTACAGCGCCCTCCTGCTCATTATCTATCTGCTGGGAACGCTCTATTTCTCCCGCGGGTCCCCCCGCCGGGCCCTTTCCCTGGGGGCGCCCCTGCTTTTCTTCCTGCTGGTTGACGAGGTCTGGCAGTTGAGCGTGACCCCCCACGGGGACGTGGCTTCGCTCTTCTGCCTGACGGCGGGGATTTATTTTCTGGTTCTCTCTTTCCGGGGAAGGAGAACGCCGGCGATCGGCCCGATTACGGCCGCAGGTTTTTTTCTGGGTTTCTCCGCCGCCATCCGCACCCCGAATATTTTAATGATGCTTCCCGCCGGTCTGTATTTTCTCGTCCGTCTGGTGAAGGGGGGGCGCTCCTGGAGGACGGGCATCGCTCTCTTCGCCGCCGTGATCTCGATTGGGGTCGGGCTCGCCCCGGCCCTTTATCAGAACCGCGCCATCAGCGGGTCTATCTTTAAGCCTCCCCAGATCCACGAGATCCACGTGGAGACCGTCACCGCCCCCGCCCCGGAGAACGGAGATAAGGTGCCGGTCCGCTTGGCCCGGCGGATATGGAGATCCTGACCAAAAAGGACCTCCGGCTGGGGGATCGGCAATATCCACGCGGCGATCTGGCCGATGATGTTCCATCTTTTGGTAACCTTCGGCCCTCTTTTCGGCGTGCTTTTCCTTTTCGGGCTGGCCGGGGAATGGAAAAAGGATGAAACCCGCTTTCTCTTCTTTCCGGCGATCGTCACCTTTCTGGTCTTCTATAGCGGATGGGTCCGTCCTCTGGAGAGATATATCATTCCCCTCTATCCCCTGATGACCATCATCATCATGGGAAGCATCGGCCGGCTGCCCTCCCCCGGGGTGGCACCCGGACCATCCCGCCCTCGATCGCTTCTCCCCCTTAAGATTTTCGTGGCCGTCTGCCTGATCGGGGGGGATTTCCTCTTCCGCTGCCTCAACCCCCGCTACCCCCATCGCCTCTACTGGGACGTCCGACTTCAGTATATCGCTATTCTCATCGCCGCTCTGGCGCTTCTTTTCCTCTGGTACCGGCGGGTCGTCCGTCGTCCCCTCCGACATGGTTTTACCGTCTTTAATCTGGCGGTTTTCGCGGCCGTTATCATCGCCTCGGCGCCGGAATTCTCTTACAAGGAGAAGCTCTTCCAGGTGTCGGAGGCCCGCCGGCTGCGCCGCGACCTCGATACCGCCTTGACGCCGCCCTCCATCCTCTTCGCGACCAAGTTTCTGAGCCAGTGTCTGGATCTTTTCACCGGGAGTTATTCCCTGCGCCCGTCCGACCTGGAGCAGTTCATCCCGGATTACGGCGAAGCTTATGATCTCCTGATGAGAGCAGGGTACCATCTCTACCTTATCGATAACCGGGGGAAACGCAACGCGGCCGCCTACATTCCGTATATTCAGGATTATTTCACCGTTTCTCCTCTCCTTCGTCTCCCCGCGGACCGGTATCACCTGGAAGGTAAATTCGGGCGCCCCGTCTGTACCGTTTACTCGATCCGGCGTTGGGCGGAGAATGAGATTACCCTCGATCTGGCGACACCGGCCCCCGTGGATTATTTGCTGAGCGCGAACTTTTACCGGGCCCGGGATTCCCTCCCGCGGCGGACCCGACTGGAGGCATTTCTGCCCGGGGATAAACGGGTCGAGGAAATCGATAACTTCGTCAACTATTTCCCCCTCCCGGCCGCCGCCCATCCCCGTCCCCGCTCGACGGTACGGTTCGTTTCCGATCAGGGGTTGCCGGAGGACGTTTTTCTCGGTCTCCAGTGGCTGGAAAGGGATTATGTGATCCATATCGGCGCTACCGCCCGAATTCCCGACCGCTTCTTTCTCTCCGAAGAATTTTATTATTCCCATGTTTATCATGTCAGCTGGCGCAGCCTGGCTTATCACGGTTTGATCCGGATCCCCACCGTTCCTTCCTCCCGGCGGCTTCTCACGGCCGAGTTCCGGCTGCAGTCTTCGAAAGGAACCACCGGTGGGGAGGCCTGGAAGGCCCTGCTGGACGGCCGGCCGCTTGGCTTTCTCCCGATCCGGCCGATCAAGGAGTGGCAGACCGTCGGGGTGGAAATCCCGTCGGAAGCAATCAGCCGCGATCTTTCCCGCCTGGAGCTCCAGCCGGTGCGAAAACACCCCGACGCCCTCCTGATCGGCTCGCTTCGGATTGCCGCATGGTTCAGCGAACTCGGCCTCCCGCTGCCGGAAGCAAAGCCGTATTATCTGGCCGCCGGGGTGCGCCTCGCCGGTCCGGTGAAGGAGGCCTTTCTCGAGTTAGAGGGTGAACGGTTGAAAAAAGTAGAAAGAGACGGGATGGTCCGCGAGATCCTGAGACCGGGGGCGAGCGGGCGCCCGGTCAGCCGCTTGCGTCTGCTCCCCTCCGGCGACGATGCCCTTTTCCACGTCAGCGTGCTCCGGCCGCTTTCCTATCCTCTGAAGATAGATATCGGGACGCCGGAGGCGGAAGATTTCATGGGGGAGGGGTTCTATCCCCCCGAGATGCATCTTGACGAGATCCCTGTCTGCTGGACCGAAGCCCGGGCTGAGGTCTTTCTCCCCCTCGCCGCAGAGGAGATGAAGGGGACGGTGATCGCGATCGGGTATATCGGTGTCCGGCCGCCCTCGGCCCTCCCGGCGACGGTGACGGTAAGCCTGGACGGGAAAATGGTGGGAGAGTTCTCGCTGGAGAGCGGCGAGAGGAGAGTGGAGATCTCCCTGCCTCCCGCCCTGATCGAAGAGGCGGTTGTCCCGCTGGTTCTGACCGTCAAACCCTGGAGACCGGCCGATCATTTGCCGGTCAAGGATTACCGGGAATTGGGTCTGATGCTTGATTACATCGAGATCGGGGCGAAGAACCCGTGAAATAAATTAACGGCTTCGCCGTTAATTTAGGAACATCTTATTTTGCTTCCCCGATTAAACTTCGGGGCGGAGCGGAAAAAAAGAATGAGCAAGCATTGAACCGACATTCGGTGGTATTTTAAAGATAATTCATGATTACTTTTCCTGTTCACGTCGCGTGGGAACGTAAGGCTACGCATTACCACGCGGAGCATGGTAACGAGATAAAGCCGTATAAGGGATCAGAGGACCAGGAGATCAGAGGGGAGGGGATCAGAACATCAGAGGATAGTCAGCACGGCCGGCCTCGCCTGATAATGATATCCCGGTATTCTCCCACTGATATACTGATAACCTGATATTCAATTCGCGGATAAATTTGCCGTCTGGTAATCCCTGGGCAGAGACCCATAAAGGTTAGTGCGAAGAGCTAACTTGCTTTTTCGGAATTTTCGGCTTTAGGCTGATGAGCATCCGGCTCACAATAAAAGGTTGCGGTAAGGGTAACGATGCCCAGCTTGCCCCGATTTATCAGGGTATCGGTGAGGGTTAGGGTAACGTCCGCCGCGCCTGGCGCACGTAACCGTAACCGACAAACGAAACGGGCCTCTTTGCCGTTGCCCTGACCGAATTGCGCCGAAGGCGCTAACTTGTTGAACACGAGGAAACAGCCGTGTCCGATCGCCTATTCTATAAAATAATCCCCCTGATCCTGCTGGTCCTGACACTGCTGTTTCTGGCCGGTTACGGTCTCCGCGGCTATACTACTCTTCTGAACTCCGACAGTTACTCGTACCTGATCTCCGCCCGAAGTATCGCCGAAGGTTCCCTCTGCGGTCAATACCCCCTCTATGACATCTTTAAAGAGTACTGGCCGGCATCCGGCCACGTGAACCTCTTCAGCGGCAACCGGCACCTGATCGACGGCCGGATCCGTTACGGGGTCGATATCGGATATCCTCTGCTGCTGGCGCTGGCGATAAAAATCGGCGGCCTCTCTGGAGCCCATTTCGTCGGGCCGCTCTTCCTGGTTCTTCTCGGTGTTTTCTTTTTTCTGCTGGCCCGGAAAATGCCCCCGGTTATGCCCGAGCGGAATATTCTGGCTTTGACCGGTCTCCTGATCGTCCTCCTGATCCCTCCCTACCGGGTGTTTTTCTCCTCCATTAAGATAATGCGGGATGTGCCCCCCCTGACTTTTCTGATGATCAGTCTTTTTCTGCTGCTTTCCGGGAGAGACGGAGAAAAAAGCCGTCCTCTCTCTCTTTTCCTCGCCGTCCTCTTCCTGGGCGGCGCGATCCTGATCAGGATTAATTACGCGGTGGCGGCCGGGCCGTTTTTTCTCTACCTTCTGTTTTCCCCCGGGAAGGAAAAAACACGATGGAGAAGAACCTTTCTCCCCCTCGGCAGCGCCCTGATGGGGGTGCTGGTTGTTGTCATCCCGGTTTTTATTATGGATATCGGAAGCCAGGGGAACCTGGCCGCTACGTCTCTGCAATTGGCGCGCTCCCTGTCGCTTGCTTCCGGTCCCGGTTCCGGGCTCTTCTGGATCGGTTACCTGCAGAGATCGGGGGGGTGGTATCTTGGCTTTATTCTCGGCAACTACTCCCTCCCCCTGCTGGTCGTCGCCCTGCTGGGGTTGGTATATACTGTCAGAAAGCGCGCCGTCTTTCTCCTCTGGCTTCCCCAACTCATCTGCCTCTTCCTGGTCTTCGCTGTTTTTAAATACAAGCAGGATCGTTACCTGCTGCCGGTGTATTTCATGCTCAGTTATTTTATCGCCCGCGGGATGATCGTTATTTTGAAAAAACTGGCCGAACTGAAGGAAAGGCCGGCGGCGCGGGGGAAGGGGCTCACCCTGTCACAAGCGCTCCTTTTCCCGGCCGGCGCGGTTCTTCTCTTCCTCGCCGCCGGGGCTTTTCAAGACCGGGCTCCCTTTGTTCCCCCGGTGAGCGCGGCCTTTCTCGCCCTCTGCGCCGTTCTCCTGTTGCTGCCGGCCCGGTGGGGGGCCTCCCGCTTCCTGCGCCGATACGCGTCTTTAATCATGGTGATTCCGCTCTTTATCTTTTTTCTGATGACGATCATCCCCCAGATGAGAGAGGGGAATTTTCAGCTTCGCGAACTCAAACACCTGCGGGCTGAAATCGAAAAATATACGCCTCCCGGATCGCTGGTTCTGTCGACGCGGTTCCTCAAGCAGAACATCGATATGTACACGCATTGTTTCTCTTTGAATTATACTCAGCTCGCCGCTCCCTGGGGCTGCCCCCGGAGCGGGCTCTGCAGATGGTCATGACCGCGGGGGTGCCGGTTTTTTACCTCGATAACCGGGGCTACCGGGATGCGGAAGAATATCTGCCGGCTCTGCGGGAAAACTTTCAGGTGACGCCGGTCAAGAGATGGGCCTCGGAAGAACTGGGGATCCGCCGGAAATATTTTTCTGAACGGCCCGACCTCCAGCTCTACCGGGTGCTCCCCTGGCAGGAGAAGGAAGTTTCACTCTCTTTTCCCGCCGTTACCGTCCGCGACCGGATTCTCGCCGTAGACCTCCACAGTCTCTGGAAGGACCGCTCCCGGAAGGAGGTGCGTGTCTTTCTCAACGGCTTCCCGTTGACGGGAAGCTTCTGGACGGCGTCAACTTTATCTATCTGGACCGGCAGATGATGAGCGGGGAGGAAGCGACTCTCCGGTTTGTCTCCGACCGGGGACTTCCTCCGAATATCCCGGTTCTTCTGAGCGCCGACCCGGCGGAAGGGGTCTGGATCGATCTGGGCAAGAACGCCGAACCTCCGGATGACTCTTTCCAGGACGGAAGACTTTTCAATACTTCCCGGAGCGGCCGCTACCGCACCATGGGAGAGAAAGCGACGCTCAGGATCCCGACCTGTCAAGTCCCCGGCCGGGTCCCCTATCTCAGGATGAAGGTGCGGAATAACCTGGGGAAGCTGTCTCCGGTTTACCTGAATCTCGATCTTAACCGCCGGTCACTCCCTTCGCTGTTGATCCCCCCGGATTATCGCTGGGTGACGGTGGAGAGCAGGCTGCCGGACGGCGATGGCGCGGTGGGCACCTCCTGGATCACGCTCCGGGCAGTGCCGGATTCCGACACACCAAAAGTCGAACAAAAAATATCCCGGCAAGGCATCCTCTCCATCGACTGGGTGGCCATCGAGTGGGTTCCGGAGAACGGCAACGCGCCGGGCCCTTCCGCTGATCGGGAATTTTGATACATTCGATCTGTATGAAGAAGTCGATCCGGATGATTGTTCTTGGCCTGCTGCTTGTCGCCGCGGCCGGGGCGGCACTGCTGATCGCGGAACTCCGTTTGCGGTGGTCTGATCCCAACGCCGGATTCCAGGTGGGAAACGAGCTGGGTTGGCTCCGGCGCAGTCGGTCCGATCTTGCCAAAGTGTTCACGGTCGACCCGGATTTCGGCTTTCGGCCGATCCTGGGGAATGACCTTTATAACGAATTCGGCACGCTGAAAAATTCCTACAGCATCGATCGTGCCCCGGGCGTGACCCGGCTTCTTTTCATCGGCGATTCGGTAACCGCGCGGGGGAGAATAATCGATGCTCTGAAGGAACTCTACGGTGAAGAGGCATATGAATACTGGAATGCCGGTGTTGAGTCGTTCAACACCGCCCAGGAAGCGCGCTATTGCCGCACGTATAATCTGCGGATTAAGCCGGACCATGTGATCCTGACCTTCGTCTATAACGATTTCGGGACCACCCCCATCGCCTTTTTCAACCAGGATAATAAACTGGTGGTTTACGATCTTAACCGGCCCTCCGAACATGTCAATTCCTGGCTTTTTCGGCATAGTTATCTCTACCGCTACCTTCTGGGCCGGATCATGGCCGCTCGCCCCGATCCCGCGGAAGATACCCGTGCCATGGGAGTGAGGGAGGTCCGTAAAAGCCTGGAAGAACTACGGGATATCCTATCGCGGAAGGGGATCGATTTCACGGTTCTGATCATGCCCAAGCTCAAGCCGCCCGAGAAATGGCGTGACTATGAACGCGACCAGCGAGAGACCATCATCCGGACCCTGGAAGAGCTGGGGATCCGGTATTTCGATCTCTACGACCCGGCCATGAAGGCGATGAAAGCAGGCACCCCGGCGGGAGAGAGCCCCCGCGACCACTGGCATCCCGGCCCGGAAATCGCCCGGAAGCTGGCAAAGAGTTTATTCTGGGATGGATTACTGAAAAGCAATTAGGCACTGTCCGAGTAGTGATCACCACCTCGTCGACTGCCGCTCGCGAGCGAATCAAGACGTGCGATCGGCATCATCGCGAGATCGAGTCCTCTTCCCGGGCCGTCGTAAGGCTTCGGCCTATCCGGGGTCAATCCGTGAAGGCCCTCACCACCGGATAGGGGGGTGTCGCCTTGAACATTATCTGGATTCCTTCGGAGATTTTATTGCGGAGAAGGGATATTTTGACCACGCAAAAAATATATAGGAGATGTAAAGGAGATATATAGGCATATTCGCACGAAAGGGCCTCTATTCAGGTTGAATCCGGGGTGGTACCCTTGATTATTATTTGTCCCCTTTCCTTGATTCATTCTGTCCGGTATGTTGATTCTATATTCTTCTGCCGCTTCTTAAGGACACGCTTTCCTACTTCAAGTTGACCGTCCATTGTCTGAGATATTTTTTTGACTTCAGGCTGAAATGGCGTTAGCCTATTGCTTCGGAGTTTAAGAATTCAATAGTTCAAATAATTACTGTATAATCCAAAGAACAATAACGTGATTCAGGGGCGTTAGCTTTCATGCATTCTCACTCATTTAGCGCCGGAGGCGCTCATTTATAATGCAAGCGGTGATTGTTACCGGAGGGAGGGGAACCAGGCTGCGCCCGGCGACCGATCGCGTTCCCAAGGGCCTGATCGAGATCGGGGGACGGCCGTTTTTGGAACATCTGATCCTGTATCTGCGGGATCACGGTGTCGAGGAGGTGCTTCTCTGCACCGGATACCGGGGCCGGATGATCGAGGAGTATTTTAAAGACGGAGATCGCCTGGGCCTGCAGATCGATTATTCGCGGGAAACGGATCCCCGGGGGACGGGCGGGGCCCTGAAACTGGCCCTCCCGAAACTAAGGGACGAATTTTTCCTCATCAACGGCGACACCCTGCTCCCGGTCGATTACCGCCGGATGCGGGAAGACTTCGAAAGCTTCCCGGGTCTGATGATGGTGAGCGTTTTCCCTGCGGAACCCCCCGATCTTCCTCCCAATCTCCGGGTGGAAGGGGGGAGAATCACGGCTTGCGCGGAGGATAGCCCGGCGGCTTCACTGACGCACGCCGATGCCGGCGTCCGGATGGCGCGAAAAGCCATCGCGGATTATTTCCCGGCGGAGGACGTTTTCTCCCTGGAGCAGGACATCTATCCCCGGCTGATCGCAGAAGGGAAACTGGCCGCCTGGCCGGTCGATCGGAAGTTTTACGATATCGGAACCCCGGAGAGGGTGGGGGCGTTTGAGTTGTATGTGAAGAAAGCGGGGTTGTGATATGATGGTAGTCGCAACGATTGGTGAAGGCATGATGGAATGATGGTTGGCTGTCCGCAACCGGGGTGGCTCGGTTCCATTATTCCAACACTCCACCACTCCAGTACTCCATTTCGCCAACCTCGCTCATTACATTTATCAAAATTCCCGATTAATCCATGAACGCTTCCAAACGAATAGCCTTGATCAGCGTCTCGGACAAGAGCGGCCTCGTCGAGTTAGGCGCCGCGTTGGTGGAACTTGGTTTCGAGATTATCTCCACCGGGGGCACCACCCGGGTCCTGGAAGAGGGGGGGATCACGGTTACCAGCCTGGCGGATCACACCGGCTTTCCCGAGATGCTGGATGGGCGGGTGAAGTCTCTCCATCCGAAAATCCACGGAGGCCTTCTGGCGCGGCGGGACAATCCGGAAGATATGGCCGCGTTGGCCGCTTCCGGCATCGCGCCGATCGACTTTCTGGCGGTCAACCTGTATCCGTTCGGGGAGAAGCTGGCGGACGGAGGGCTGGACGACGAAGCGCTTGGTGAGTTTATCGATATCGGGGGCGTGGCTCTCCTGCGGGCGGGGGCCAAGAATTATCGGTCAGTAATAGTCCTCTCCGATCCGGCCGATTACCCGCCGGTTCTGGAAGAAATGCGGTTGGCCTCCGGAACACTTCCGGAAAAGACCCGGCGCCGGCTGGCGGCGAAAGCCTTTTCCGCCACGGCTCGGTATGACGCCGCGATCGACGGTTTTTTGGCCGGAAAGGGGACGGAGACATTTCCTCCCGTTCTTCATCTGGAGTATGAATTGAGACAGGCGTTGCGCTATGGCGAGAACCGTCACCAGCAGGCGGCGTTTTACGTCGAGGGTTCAGGGTTCAGGGTTCAGGGTACAGGCGGCGGCAATTCGCTCGGGGGCGCCCGGCAGCTCCAGGGGAAAGAACTCTCCTATAATAACATTCTCGACCTGGAGAGCGCGCTTTCCCTTATCCTGGAACAGCCGGCTCCCGCCGCCGTGATCATGAAACACAACAACCCCTGCGGCGCGGCCGCGGCCGGAACACTCTTGGAGAGCTATACCCGGGCCCGGGCCACCGATCCGCTCTCCGCGTTCGGGAGCATCGTCGCTTTCAATCGGGAGGTCGACGACGCGCTGGCCGCCGAGGTGACCGCGACCTTTGTCGAGGCGGTCATCGCCCCTGGTTTTACCCCGCGGGCCCGGGGGGTCTTCTCCCGGAAAAAAAATCTCCGTCTCCTGGAAACGGGGCCTTTTGCCCCCCGGCCGACCCATTATTCATACCGGTCCGTCTACGGCGGGATACTGGTCCAGGAAGCCGACCTGCTCCACTGGGACGCCGATTCCTTGAAAGTGGTCGCCGGGCCAACGCCGTCGCCCGCCGAATGGGACGCGCTTGCTTTTGCCTGGACGGTCTGTAAGCATACCCGGTCGAACGCGATCGTTCTCGGGAGCGGGACCGCCACCGTCGGGATCGGCGCCGGCCAGATGAGCCGGATCGACGCCGCCCGGCTGGCGATCGTCAAGGCCGGGCAGGCCGGCCTCAAGACGGAGGGGACGGTCATGGCCTCGGACGCTTTCTTCCCTTTCCGGGACGTGGTTGACCTGGCGGCGGAGAACGGGGTCCGGGCCATCGTCCAGCCGGGAGGATCGATCCGGGACGAGGAATCAATCGCCGCGGCCCGAGAACACGGGATCACCATGGTCTTCACCGGCATCCGGCACTTCCGGCACTAGAATTTTTCTTCGAAAAATTCTAGTGAGTAATCAGTGATCGGTAATCGGTGTCAGTTCCCCCGGGTAGCCGCAAGACTGATTACTGATCACTGATTACCGATTACTTGATTATTAATAAACACTGGAGCATAGTGGTGGATATGGTGGACAAACATGATATAGACGATGCCCTGCGCCGGGTTGTTACCCGCATTATCCGCCGGGCGATCCGGCTGGGGCGACGGAAAAATCGGGTGATCACCGTGGCCCGCTCCTCGGCGGCGGAACCGATCGATGTCCGGGAAGTTGACCCGGACACCCCGGAAGGCAGCGAACGTTTGCGGGTTCTGCTCCGGGGAAAGACGAATTATTATACCTTCGCCGGCCTGGGCAGGCTCTCCGAGCCGAACCGCATTCACTGGACGGCGCTGAACCGGCCGTTCTGGAGCCGGGTGCCGCTGAGCTGGCTGGTTCTCTTCACGATGTTTCTCCGGGGAGGGCGGCTGAAGAACCGCCTCTATCGTTGGGCCGGCGTCCGGATCGGGAAGGACACCGAGATCATGCAGGCTTGCTGGATCGATCACTTCTGCCCGGAACTGATCTCGATCGGCGACAATTCCCTGATCGGCGCCTTCTGCAAGATCTCGACCCATGCCTACGAGGGGGGCGGCAAGTTCCGGGTCGGTCTGACCCGGATCGGGGATGGCTGCGTCCTCGCCGCGGGGGTGTCTCTGGCCGCGATCCGGATCGGCGACGGCGTGCGGGTCCTGCCCAACACGACTCTCAGCCCCTACTTCGCGCGTCTGCATAAGAACAGCCTGGTGAGCAATCCGCCTCCTTCGGTGACCAGGGAGGAGAAGGGGGAAGGATAGAGAGGGTTCATGACGGTAATCGGTAATCAGTAATCGGTGATCGGCAAAATTATCTGTGATGATATCTGGAGATTCTCAATATACTATGTTGTGATACTATTTCGCATTGTCCAACCGCATGGTTCAAAACTAAAATTTTCCGGAGGGAAAATTTAATGTATAAAATAGGAGTCATCGGGACGTTCGGGGTCGGCAAGACGACCTTCCTTCACCGGCTCTTCAGCGAACTCAAATACCGGGCATTTCAGGTGGAGATGGTTCCGGAACTCTCCCGCCTCTGCCCCTATGACATCAACGAGAGCGGCCAGGTCACCCGGGGACAGTACTGGATATTCAAGGAGCAGATCCGTCTGGAACTGGAAGGGGCGGAGCGGCTTCCGGATTTTCTTCTCTGCGACCGCTGTGTTTTCGACAATTCGATTTTTGCCTGGCGGGGAGCGAAGGAAGGATACGTGGACCCGGCCGTTTACGAGTTGATCAGGGAGAGCGCCGAGCACTGGCAGAAGAGCTATTTTCTTCTCATCTACATCCAGCTCGAGGATCATCTCCGTCTCAGCTGCAACCGGGGGATGGAGGACGGTGTCCGCTCGACCAACGAGGAGTTTCAGCTGGCGATCGAGGAACTGATCCAACAGAAGTGGTCTTCCTTCCCCGGCGGCAAACTGGAGATCAAGGGGAACCTGGACGAGCGGATCGGGGCCACGATGGAATACCTGCGCCGGAAGATAGGGGACGCCCGTCTCTCGGAGCGCGTCCTCTCGCTTTAATCTTATTTTTTCTATCCCATTAAAACCTCGGGCGGCGCGAAAAAATAAGATGAAGAAGGTACTGGATGTCCTGGTTTTTTCCGTCGCCGGTCTTCTGACAGCCGGAGTCATTTTCGTCCTGGTGTATCCCCGGGCGCACCCCGGCGGTGTGCCTCCCCGGACCTCGGCGCATCTTTCGGAACCATTCTCTCCGGCGGAAGCGTCTCTTTTTCTGGGGACCTCGCCGAAAAAGAGCACCTCGGGAGAGAGCCGGATCACGTTCCGCTTTGGAGATAAGATTTACGCGACCGTGATGATTCCCCGGGTGGAAGCGGGAGATCATACCCTTGTCTTCCGCTGGATTAATCCACTGGGGAACGCACAGGAAACGTTTCGAAAGGACTTCCGTTCACCCGGGGGACGCTACCGGTGCTGGTCCTGGCTGGTGCTCCGGGGGGAAGAACTGTTCCCCGTCTCGATCGGGCCGTTCGGGATCGGCCGTTTTCTCGGGCGCTGGGGGATCCGGGTCTATCTGGATGATTTGTTTTTGACCGGGAGTGATTTCATGGTAGTATAATTTTTACTTCGTAAAAATTATACGTTACAGCAGAACAATATCTTAATCTCTTTTAAATGCGCTCGAAAAACATCATTTCTAGGTTGATTTATGGGACTCTCCTGCTTCCCCTCTTCCTCTGCTCCTGCGGCGGAAGCGGTGGGGGGGCGGCTGATGACGAGGCCACCGTCCGCTACGAGCTTGAATTCGATAATGGGAGTGTGACCTGCCTCGTCCTTCTGCAGTGGCGGGACGATGACGGAGCTCTCTATTCCTACTTTGATATAGACGAATCTCCCTGGTCCCGGACTATCTACCCCAAGGACGGGGCCAATCTCTATCTCTATGCCCAGATCGAGTGCGGGGAGATAACCGCCAGGCTCTATATCAACGGGGAATTGGTTGAATGGCAAACCCGGGACGTCCAGGCGGAGATCGACGGGTACCTCCGGATCGACGAGGACGGCAACGCCACCTTCGAGGACGCCTCGTAAGCAGCGAGGGTATCTCAACCGCAGCCTGGAGAGTCCTATCAAGGCAGCCGTCAGGCACCGCGATTCGATCCCGTAGGTGATGACCGGTCGCCGCCGGCTTTCGGTTTTCGCAGAAGAAAGATGTCCTGATGAGGGTTCCCTTTCGCTCCTTCCGGGATGAAATCCACGCACTCCAGATCCCCGGCCAATTTTTCTCTCACGTAGGCCGGGGGGTGATAGGCGGAACAGAGGTTGGTGCCGGACGCTTCCGTGTAGCGCACCACCAGCCGTCCGGCCGAAAATTCTTCCCGTTCGCGGGGGGAGAGCGCGTCCCGGTAAGATTCACCGTGGGTGGTCAGCAGGAGCACTCCCCCGGGCCTGAGCACCCGGGAGAGCTCGTTCATCCAGGCCGCCTGCCGCTCTTCGGGCAGATGGGTGAAAACCGAGAGCGCGTAGATGAAATCGAATTCTTCGCCGGGGAACGCCAGGGGAGGGATGGGCGCGTTGACCGTGAACCGGGCGAAAGGGAGATGCCTCCGGCACCATCCGATCGGGGCGGGATTGAAATCCGTCCCGGAGACACGGATGTTCCGGTGGGAATGCCAGTAACGGGTGACGCGGCCGCATCCGCAGCCGAAGTCGAGGACGGAGCGGAGGCTCTCGATCCGTATTCCCTGCCCGGCCAGGGCGTCCGCCATGCTCCGGTAGGCCAGCCGGCCCCCTTCCAGAAACCAGGAGATATCGGGACTTCCGGCGACCTGGAAGATGAGCTTCGGAGGGGGGATGGGAAGACCTTCGGGGGTCGCGCGGCCGCGGTATCGGGCATTGCCGCGACGGATCCGCGGGTCTCGTGTTTTGAGGAGGGAATACGCCCGGAAAGCCGGCTGCAGAAGCCCGGTCCTTCCCAGGATAGCTGCCAGGGTTTTCTTCAGTTTTTCTTTCTCCGTATCCGACCGCTGCCCCGAAGGGACATAACATCATAGCCCGTGGGCTTATATGGATTAGACGTGTAGTTAATCGTTCATATATCTCAGACGTTCTTCCTTGACTTTGAGCACCTTGCTCAGCCGCTTGGCCATGGCGGGGGAATACGCGCGCCGCCCCCGCTCGTAATCACTGACCATGTTCTGACGGATCCCCAACTTTGTCGCGAGCTCGTCCTGCGTTAATCCGGCCTTCAACCGGGCGCCGGCCAGGAGGTTGCCGATACGATTCTTTTCCATTTCCTTCCAGAACTCGGTGCTCTCGATGGAAATAAACTCATCGCCTGCTTCTTCCGCGAGGATCGAAACGTCATATTTCTTTCTAATCCAGGCGAGCAGCTCATCAATATGCTCGCCGTGAATCGAAAGCTCAATATGGGGCTTTTTCACGAGAGCCAACATAGTACACCTCTATGATTATTTCATTCTTGCGGCATATCCAGCAGGCCACATATCTATAGTTCAAATGGCAGTAATATCGATCTTCCCCGCGCGGCGAAAAGTTTCGCCAACTCTTCTGAATCGGACCGTCCGCCTGGAGATCCGTAATGAGTAAGAATAGGAGTTTCTGGACATCGTCAGGCAGCTTCCTGAGGCCGCGAGCCACTTTCTTCTTGATCCGGACCGCGTACTTCATGATGGTAATAATATAACCTAAATGGATGTGTCTGGAAAGTAATAATTCTCGGTCGCGAAGATGAATGAATCATCTTCAATCGGATATTTGTAAATTCGGCTTGATACCCTGAAAGGGTATAACATGTCAGCCCGGGGTTTTACCCTGGGCTTTAATGTCTCCCGTCGACTTTGCTCAGGGCAGGCTACCCCGTTGGGGTAATTTTTCCCTCCTTTTATCCCCCTTACCAAATCGCCGAGCTCAGCAGACCAGGGCCCGCATCCAGACTGTGTCGCAATTGCTATTCTCGACGATTTTACTGTCATCGCGAGGAGCGCAGCGACGAAGCGATCTCAACCCGTTGGAAAATAGCATCTTTTGTTCGCGAATTGAGATCGCTTCTCCGCCTGAGGCGGATCGCGATGACATTTTGGAGGTTGTGACACAGCCTCATCGCGGGCCCTGGTCTGTTATAGCGACTCGTTAGAAATTAATATTCGGAAAGAACGCCATCTTTCATCCTAACAAAGTTAAAAAGCAATTCCCCGCCTCTGCAAAAATACAGACCAACAACAATGCGAACCAGATCCCAGATAACCCCGGTGAAGATGCTTAAATATTGCATGCTCTCCGCAAGACCCCCGAAGCCATCAAAGCCTGCAGCTTGGGAAATAACTCGTAACATTGCATAATTGGAGCCCAGTTTATGCAGGGCACCTAAGAAACCAAAAACTATGAGATAAACCCCGATAAGTCGTAAGCCAACTATGAACAAATCTCGTTTTGTCATAGTTGATTTTGGGAGAGAGGTACTGCTAACTGGAAGTGGAGCAGCACACGATTTACAAGAGGATGTCTCATCAGAATTCAACTCGCCACAAGCAGAGCATTTCTTCATTTCAATTTCTCCATATTATTAACGTCGAGCTCAGTAGCCGAAAACCGCAATGCGGTTTTCTGTCTGCTGGAGCGGTTAGTTTTTTTGTAAAAAAACTTTTCGTGAATTTGGTGTGAGTAAAGCCCACAATCCAAATCCTCCAATCGGCAGGAAGGGAGAGGGGATGTATAGACCAAATAAAATAATTCCAACTACCCACCCCCAGAATTTCCTTTTTTTTATGGCTCTTGCTACCACTTCATTAAGTGCCGCAATTCCTAAACAGACAATAAGGTGAATTATAAATATGAAGATAAGCCCATCAACTATTTTGGAATCATTAGTAGGGCGGTGTAGAAAAAATAAGTATGCACCAATAAGAACATATAATATTGCTGCAATATGGAGGCAGAGTATAGCAACGGGAAGCCGGTCCTTGTGGATTGAGCAAAAATCATATCCGCAACAACATTTTTGAATATTATCCCGAGCAGGAGTTTTGCATTTTGGGCAAATTTTCATTGATTTTAAAAACTAACGAGAAGCCTGAATCCTTCATATAAAGGCAGTAAAACGGTACTACACCTTACAAATCCTACGGAAAAATCATCTATTTTGAGTTTAGTAGCTGTGGTTATAAACAGGCGTTTAAAACCACTTACTAAACGTTTGTTTTAATGCTGGCCCCCGTGGTTAAATGGGAGTGGCAACTCAACCAAAAACCACATAAAAGAGAGGCCAGCATGAAGAGAACCAGCCGATCGGTGTTACCCCAAACGAAGCTTCATCGGGAACTGAGAAAGCAATTCGGATATCGGCATGTTACTTGTCGATTTTCTAATCGTAGACTCTCCAGCTACGGAGGATATATAGATCTGATTAACTTTTCACGTCTGCTTGAATTACCTCATAGTATAACCACTTACTTCCATCCGGGCAAAACAAAACAAAGTGAAGATGATTGCCTATAATCTGATTAACGCTTTCAAGCGCCTGGTCCTGGGGGGAATATGGGTAATGAAAAGCGCCAAGGCGATCCGCAACTGGTTTATTAATGTTCCCTGTATTGTCCGGCGGTGAGGCCGGGGAGTACAATTAATCTTCGCCGATAACCTCAAACTGCAAGCAACGTTGCAAGCAGTGACGAAAAAGGTGTATCTCCTGGGTTGCAGTCTGGTGACGTAGCAGGCTTCCGGTCTCTTCCAAAGTATCTTATTTCGTTAAACCGGGGGAGGGGTCTGTCTTCAACCGGGAAATCCGCCCCG
The DNA here is from genome assembly GCA_963822585.1 of uncultured bacterium. Classification (GTDB taxonomy): domain Bacteria; phylum Auribacterota; class Erginobacteria; order Erginobacterales; family Erginobacteraceae; genus CAWGIE01. The sequence continues at coordinate 48,180 of CAWGIE010000033.1, read as the reverse complement.
ATCCGGTTCTTTTTTCCCTCTCTGACACCGTTAATCCTGGAACACTCCGCGATAAATATTCAGCGCGACCGTATCTGTCCGTTAAAACTCCAAACTACTACTTATTTTTCCTTATATGAAGGATTTAAGGGAGAGCTAAGCGGCCGGAAGGGGCCGACTGAGAAACCATGCCAACTGGGAAAACTCTGGCGAAGACAAAACGTTCGACAGCAGCATTAGCCCTTCCGGTCTGCTTGAGCGGCTTGATAGATTTTTTATTCACTATCTTTTTTTACAATCGGAACCCATCCCAAAACCATAATAATCATTAAGATAACGGCAATTATGAATACATAAAACTTCGCACCCATCATTGAGAGAATAATAGAAATACTAATTGGGAGCATAGAAATTATGTATTTGCCCGAAGGTATTCCAATTTTTTCTCCGCAGTTTTGGCACTTTACTGAACTTCCTGGACTAAGGCAGAATTTTTTAAATAAAGAAAGGCCCTTTTTATTGCAATATGGGCATGACAATATTGCCATTTTTGACCTCGTTATTATAACGCCGAGTTGAGCTGAGTTTTTTCTGCCATAATAGGCCCGAAGGGACTGATTATGGTGGAAAAAAGTCTATGATATTAGAAATTTCCCCTATAAAATTCCAATATACAAAGAAAAAAGTCTATGATATCAGGTTATCGACTGATGGAGACTGAGAACCAGGTGATGAGCATCCTGACGAACAGGAAAGTGTAGCAGGAAATACGCCACAAAAAAAGAAGAATCTGATTAACCGGATTAAAACTCCCGCAGCACGTCATTGATCCCCTTGTAGATCTCGCTCCAGAAATCGAGGGCCGCCTCCTTCTTGTCCTTGTCGAAGGCGTCGATCCAGCGCAGGAGTTCGGGCTTGGTATTCCCCTCCACGTCCCGTTGCCGTTTCAGGAAGGTATGGATGAAGTCGATGTCGCGCTCCGACTCCCAGAAGCCGGAGGTGTTGCGGCTGTTGATCCGCCGGGCGGTGATCCTGATCTTCTTCTCGAACTCCTCCTTCATCCCGAAGAGAGCCTCCACGATCTCCGGGATCATCTCCACCGCCCATCCCCGGTGGAACCGGCAGAACCCCATGTTGTCCAGGATCAGTTCCTCCTCCAGATGCCGGGCGTCGAGCCGTCCCAGTTCCCGGGGAGGGAAGAAGTCTTCCCCGTAATACATGTAGTACTTGCCCATGATCGCCATCGGAGAGAGCGCCCCCGGGGTCCAGTACTGGTTGGGGACCATCCATCCCCGCCGCCCGGCGGCGCAATAGACGAAACGGTCGAGGACCTCTCGTCCCTTCTTCCGGGAAAGTCTCCGGGCCAGGCTCCGGGCCCCGTTGGAAAGATCGAGTGACCCCCGCCGCTCGATGATGGAGTCGAGCAGTTCCACCCCCAGGTCGGCGTTCTTCATCGAATCCTGGACGGCATCAAAACCGTCCGGCGAGAAGACGGGTTTCCCGCTCACCCCCAGTTCTTCCGGGGTGAGGAGACCCGTGTCCAGGCAGTCCATCAGCCAGGCCAGGACCCCCCCGGCCGAGATGGCGTCGAAGCCGTAGCGGTCGGCGTGGTGGTTCAGTTTTTCCGCCGCCCGCTGGTCGAAGATCCCGGTCAACGGCCCCATCGTCTGGTAGGGCTCGTAATCTTTCTTGTACTCCCCGTGCATCTTCTTGCAGATAGCCGGGCAGGGCTCGCCGCAGGTTTTCTGGAGCCTGGGCTTGATCGTCTCCTCGTTGAACTGTTTCAGGTAGTGGTCGGCGATCAGGCGCCGGTTGATTGAGAGCCGCTCCTCCTCGCTCAGGTAGATGGAGCGGTAATTGAAAGCGATGATCCTCCCCTGGAGGGTGGTGAAGTTGACGCCGAAGGTGCCGCCGGTTCCCATCTCGGCGTTGAATCGGTACTTGGTCGTGGCCTGGAAGTCCTGCGCCGCCAGCTTCCTCTGGTACTTGTCCACGAACCACTTGTCCGCCACTTCCCGGTCCCGGAAATCATCGGCCGGGTAGCTCCCGCCGTAGATGATCGGCGGCGATCCCGTGGTGCTGGAGCAGCCGGGAACCGAGGCCGCCCCGCCCGGCCCAGGTGTCGACGTGGGTCAGTACCCCCTTCTCGATCGGGGCCGATCCGATGGCGCCGAAGTCGGTATACAGCGCCGCCGGGCCCACCGCCAGGATCCGGGGAGCGACTTCGTAGCGTTTTCCGAAGCGCCGGTAGACGTGATCCAGAAGCGAGTAGATCCCTCCCCGGCCGGCCGCCCAGACCCGTTTGATATCGACCGGCACGATCTCCACCTCGACCTCCTCGGTATGGTTCCGGTTCAGGTAGAGGATCGAGGGAACGGGAGCCCGGTCGAGGAGGGAGAGCATGTTCAGTCCCAGGTTGTTGAAGACCAGGCCCGCGCCGCCCATGGACGAGATGTAGAAATTGTCCCAGCAGGGGGAGTTCCCGGTGAAGATGAGGCGGTTGGAACCGGGGAAGATCGAACCGGCCAGCAGTCCGACCCCGATGTTCAGGGAGTGGTGCTGGCTGGCCATGTGCAGGCCGAGATCGACCGGCCCGAAGTAATCCGGGAGCGGGTAGCGCCGGATCCGGTAGAACCCGCTGCGCAGATCGACACAAAGAACTTTCTGGTTGATATCCATGATCAAGCCCCGGTTATGGATACGTCAGTATCCCACGCGGAAATAAGATAGTCAAGAAATCAAAATAGGGGACGGAGTGTACATGTTGCCCTAACGATAGTCTGATTGCTCTTGCCTATTGGCAGATTTCATGAATAATAAGGTTAAAATGACATATGGATAAAGGCTATGCGTGACTTGGTCAAATCGTACATCAAGATATTATTGCCCCTGATGATCATCATCTTGCTGACGGGATTCTTTGCCTACTTGATCTACAGGGCCACGGAAGAACAGTTAGTGAGCGATTTCGGAATAGACCAGTTGGTGCTGGCGAGTTCCGCGGCGAAAAACATAGATTTCTATATGCGCAGTCTCGCCACTGATTCACTGCGTCTCTCCCGCGATCTCTCGGGGAGTAGATTGGAGGAGAAGGAGGTGGATGCGAAGCTCTCCTCAACCTTCGCGAGCATGTTCCCTGGGGCGGATGTCCTGTTATATGCCGATTTGAATGGGAAGATTCGTTCCATTTTCCCCCGGGATTTTTTCCAGAGAGAGGAGGGAATAGCTTTATCGGAAGTGGATAACGTGCTTCAGGGTATGGAGAAAGAGACGCCGTATATTTTCTCCCGCTCTTTCCGCATCGGTGATAAGAGAAGGTACCTGGTGCTGCTCGCGTCGCCTGTTTATAAAATCGGCCATCTAAATTCTTCGGGCGGATTGATGCCTGTTGCTGATTTGAAAGGCCTCGTCTGTGTCGGGATCGCCATTGATGAGATAGTGGAGAATTTCATCCTGCCTGACGTCACGGGGTCCGCCCCGACGATATTCATCATTGGACATGACGGTACGATTCTGGCGCACTCTACCGCGGCTATTACCGGTCAAGATGCGCTTTCGCTTACCAGGGAAAGGGGAAAGGGGCTGACTTTGATCGGGGTAGATGAAAATCACTTGAAAGGTATACTGCGAGGAAAGGAAAACGCCGGGATCGTCCGGGGTGGGGGCCCGGGCGATCAGGTCGTATCCTTCTCCTTCAGCACGGTGGGGAAAGCTCGCTGGTTGGTCGGCGTGAGCCGGCCTCTTCAGAAAATCGCGCAATCCATCAATCGGATCCAGAAATACTACGTTTCTTTTCTCTTCTTTCTCCTCTGTCTGGGTTTTGTGGCAGGATATTTCCTCTTCAGGACGCACCGGGCCCGGGTGCGGGCGGAAGAAGAGGCCCGCGTTCAGCGGAAGCTCAAGGAATCGGAGGAGAGGTACCGGACGCTGGTGGAGAGTAGTCCGGACGGTATCATCACCTTCGATCTTGAAGGCCGGATTCTGGATTTCAACCAGACATTTGTTTCAATGGCGGGCTGTCCACCCCCTGAAATCGCCGGCCTTGATCTAAGACGGATTATTTCTCCTCCCGGGCAAAAGGTGCTCCAGACACCTTCCTTCCTGGCCGAGCGGAGGAGCGAGTCCGGAATCGAGCTGCAGCTCTATCGCCCTGACGGGGGGGTTCCGCAGATTGCGTTGGATGTGGCACTGAAATGCAATGAAGACGGCTCTCCCCGGCATTACTTTGCTGTACTGAGAGACGTCACCCAGAAGAAGGAACTGGAGCAGAAACTTGCCTTTGCCGATAAAATGGCCGGTATCGGCCAGCTTGCCGCCGGCGTGGCTCACGAGTTCAACAACCTTCTTTCCGTTATCCGGAGCTCCGCCGAGATCGTGTCGCACTTCAGCGGCGCCGGGGAAATGCGCGAGGAGGTACGGAAGATCGTCAAAGCTTCTGAGAAGGGCGCCGCCCTGGTTGACGGCCTGCTCCATTTCGCCGGCCGCAAAACTGGGGTCAGGGAAAAGATCGATCCGGTGCAGGCCCTGGATGAAGTTCTGGAGCTGGTGGAGGCCGATTTCCATACCTCCGGTCTTAACGTGAAAAGAGAATATTCTCCCGTGCCGCCGGTAGCAGCGGACAGGGGCCAGCTCCAGCAAGTCTTTTTGAACCTTATCATCAATGCCCGGGAGGCGATGGCACGGGAAGACACCCTCACGCTCCGAGCCTGCCGTCAGGACGGCGAGGTTGTTCTGGAGTTCGAAAACAACGGGCGTTCCATCTCACCGGAGGCGATTCACCATATCTTCGAGCCGTTTTACAGCTCCCGTGAAAGCAAGCGGGGCGGAAAGCGGGGAACGGGGCTGGGTCTCTCCATTTCGCTGGGAATAATTGAAGCGCACGGCGGAACCATCGCCGTCGCGCAGGGGAAAGAGCGAGGCACGATTTTCACCGTTAGAATGCCGGCGGTCGCGTGAGCCGGGAAGGTTGACACCAATGAGAAAGATTCGGGTGCTGATTATTGACGATGACCGTGACCTCTGCGACAACTTGAGAAAAATTCTCTCTATAGACGGTCGGGAAACGGAAGTTGCTTTCGACGGCTCGGAAGCTCTGAATAAATTGCGGAGTCGACAATACGATGTGCTCATTCTGGACATCAAAATGCCGGGAATGGACGGGATCCAACTGCTTAAAGAGATCCAGGACTTAACCGGAGATATCGCGGTGATTATACTTACCGCCTACCCCACGCTGGAGACGGCCATGGATGTCGTGGGGGACAAGATGGTCGTCGAATACGTCCGCAAGCCTTTTGCCATGCAGCATATCCGTGACGCGGTAGGAAAAGCCGCCGCGAGTATCGGGCTGATAACCAGCTCGCTCGACAATCTGAATGAGCGGGTGGGGGAGTTGGTGCGCCTCCAGCGGCACCGGAAAGACATGGGCAGCCGGGAACTGGCCCGCGCCGCCGGTCTTTCTCCCAGCATGCTCAGCCAGTTGGAATCGGGCAAAAGCGCCGTTTCACTGAAAACGCTTTACCTGGTTACGCAGGCGCTGGATATAAGCCTCTCCGAGCTTCTCAAGGACCTCTGACGCAGATCCTCTCCCGCCGAATAGTGGATAATCAGGGATTGCCGCTTCGCTTCGTTCGTGGTCCTGCTACTCCTCGCATAAGCTCGTAGCCTCCTCAAGTTTATCTCCCCAATTATTCTAAAAAACCTCTTGTTTTACGCTCAAGTGTTCAGTATTATAGAATTAATTACAATAATACTGAATATATATTTTGTCTGTTCAATGGCTTGAAACGTCATGATGAGAAAGCCGCTAATTCAAAATATCCTACTTTCGCTCCTTGCTTTGACGCTTGGGTTGGTCATCCTTGAAGGTGTCCTGCGTGCTGCCGCTGTTGTGATCATGTGGCAGAGAGATAAAGCGACATCCACCTCCCAAAGCGAGTCCAATCAGTTTGTTATTCTCTGCGTCGGAGAGTCGACCACCTATTGCGGCGACCATTCTTACGCTTATCCTCGGCAACTGGGGGAGATTCTCAGCGAACAATATCCCGAGCGAAACTTCCAGGTTGTCAACAAAGGAAAACCGGGATGCAATACGGCGTATATCGCCGCCTCGCTCCCGGACTGGCTGGATAAATATCGGCCGGACCTGGTGATCGCCATGATGGGCATCAATGATTCGCGTCAACGGCTTCTGTCTTACGACGATGCCGAGCAGGATCCGGGGTTCTGGAAAAGCCTCCGTGTGTACAAGGTATTCAGTTTCGCCTGGCAGAATCTCAGGAATACCTTGCGCTCGGGTTTCAGGAAAATGACTTGGGATGCCGAAGACTATGTTTCCGAAGGAGATCGGCTGCTCGAAGCCGGTGATGATGAAGAGGCGGCGTCCATGTTCTTCCGAGCCCGCGATCTTGACCCCGGCTGGGTTCCCGCTCACGTGGGTCTGGCCCGCTATTATATGCACCGCCAGGATTTTAAAAGGGTCATGAAAGAATGCGCCCGTGCCCTCGAGGGCGATCCCGGTAACGACCAGGCGATGACGATCATGGGACGGGCGTGCATGGAAAAGAAACGATGGGAAGAAGGAGCCGCGCATCTCGAAAAAGCCATCAGCGTCAATCCCTTCAATAGCGAAGCCCTGGGCGCTCTCGCCTGGTGCTATTACTGGAAGCAGAAAAGATTCAAGGAAGCCGAGGATCTCGCTTTTCGGGCTCTACGATGGAGCCCGACAACTATCTGGCGAATGTTACGCTGTGGTACGTGTACAAGGAAAAGGGTGATTACCGGGGCGCTCTTGAAGTTGCCTGAAGGCACACGCGGCCGATCCTCTCAACGACCGCTACTGCGCCGAAATCGCCCACCTCTATGAGGTTCTCGGCAACTCCGAACTATCGGAGGAGTATCTGGAGAAGATTGAATCCGTGCGCCTGAAAGCCGCTAACCCGATGACGGTGGAAAGCTATCAACGGGTCAAGAGATGTGCCGAGAACGAGGGGTGGCTTTGGCGGCCGTTCAATATCCGATGAGAAGCGTCGAGCCGCTCATGAAAATCGCAGGGATGGTAACGGCGTGCTCCTTATCGACAACGAACAAGTATTCAAGGAAGCGGTAAACAGGGACGGTTACCGCGCCTATTTTAAGGATAATTTCGCCGGAGACTTCGGCCACTGCAACGCCGCGGGCAATCGTCTCCTAGCCGGCAACATCGCCCGGCAGATTAGCTCCGAGATGAAGCAGGAACTTAGCACTTCGCACTAACTTTCGGTAGCTGCACCTTTCAGGGTGCACCCCGAAAGCTTTCGGGGCGGCTACGATAATCTTCTATGACTTCTTTTCGATACCGAAACTCTCTCATTGTCCTGCTGGCAATCTATATCTTTTCCCTTTGCCTCGGGCTTTGGGCGCTCCATCACTACCGGTTTGTCGGGACCGACGGCGGCATGGATGGCGTGGCGATGGCCTGGGCGGGCCGCAACTTGTTTTCGGGCAACGGCTTCACTTCCCGTGGCCAACCGGAAACCATCCATTCCCCTCTTTATCCGGTGCTGGTCGGCCTCGCTTGGAAGCTGTCCGGCGACCTCGAATTCGCGGGCCAGATCGTGTCAGTGATTGCTTGTAGCCTGATCGTGGCTCCTATCTTCTTCCTGGGCCGGGATATGTTCGGGGGCCGGGTCGCGCTCCTGGGCGCCTTGATGGCAGCTGTGTTCCCTGGATTTATCTTTGGCGCCACTGAGATCAGGCCCCTTGCTCTTTACACCCTGCTGCTTACCTCTTCCGCCGCACTTCTCTATCACTCAGCTTTGCACCCCTCCTGGCTTTTCGGCCTGGCGGGAGGCCTGGCAATCGGCTTGAGCTATCTGACCCGCCCCGAAGCGCTCGTTCTGCTTCCCCTCGGTTTGATTCTGCCGGCACTGAAGAAGATCGGTAATTGCAAAGCATGGAAACCGGTTCTCGTTTCCGGGGCCGGCCTCATGATAGGTTTTATTGTGGTCAGCTGCCCGTACTGGAATTTCCTCCATCGGCACTTAGGCAAATGGATGCTCAGTGGTCGCACCCCATATACGTTTACACCGCAAATGAGCAACGACTGGGAACGGGTCAATTTTTACATATATGAGCATCAAAAAGAATTCCTCAAAGATTGGGAGGAGGGTGGAGGAACGACTGGCTTTCTCTGGCAACGCAGGGGGATCATCTTCGCCAACCTGTTCCGAAATGTTCTTTCTCTGGTCGACCTCGGGAGCCACCCCCAGGCGCGGAAACTTCCCGTGAACCGGCACGTCATCAACGTGGCGGTCGCGGCGACGATCCTGCTCCTCATCCTGATAGCCGTCCGCAGGCTCACCGCCGTTCGCTGGCGCTTTCGGGACACCTTTTTACTTCTCTTCCTGGGGACGTCATTTCTGTATCAGATATTCACCGTGGTTGAGATCCGCTATTGCTATTTTTTTCTCCCGCTCCTTTTAATCCTGCTCGCTGACGGGTGTGAAACCTGGCGCCAAAGATGTAGTCGAAGCCGTACCCCGCTGGCAGCGATCTTGGGGTGGGCGCCCGCTTTTGTTATTCTCATCGTGATGACGGCGGGTTCGCTTTACCTGATCCCGCGGAAGATCGAGGGAGTTCCTTATGAATACAAGATCCTCGGGCTGTGGATGAGGGACAACCTCCCCGGGGTGGGAAAAAGCCTCGTGATGAGCCGGAAAATGGGCGTGCCGTTCTACTCCGATTCGGGACATGCCCTGATTCACCCGGGGACTCGTCGAGAAGCCCTGGAGTTCGCTCAGAGTCGGGGGGCGGATTATCTGGTAATCGACGAATGGACCATCCCGCAAACCCGGCCGGCGTTATCCCAACTTCTTGACGAGAGCATGGATCATTGGGGTTTGGAAAAACTGCATTCGGTTGAATGGCGGGGCCGGAGAACGGTTCTGTATCGGTTACCCTTACGGCACTGAATGGATATCCGCCCGGCAGATCGGCCCAAAGTTGAATTGATAGTTAAATGAATCGTCAACGAGCAGAGATTGATGTCCGCCGGCTGAAGCGGGCGGTCTACGGGACGGTCGTTGCCGCTTTCCTGATTCTGGGCGCCCTGGTGTGGCTGGACGAAGCCCTTGACGTGCCTTTCCTCATCCATCGAACGCCCCAGACCTCTCCCGGATGGATGGAGGCGTTGGAGGAAACTCTTCTCATCTTCACCGTCGCCTTCTTCACCCTGGCGGACATGCGCGCGCGAGAAATCCCTAACTCCCCCGCCAGGGTAGCTTGAGAGGGATATTTCCCGGTTTCCAGGGCACTTTCGCCACTCCCGAGCAAGAACCCCCGGGTTCTGATAGGTCCGGGATGACTGACTTTTGTTCGCCTTTTTCCCTCTACGAGCCGGCATTCTCGCCTGCCCGCCCGCGCCCCGGCGAAGCTTTTACTGATTACCGATTACTGATCACCGATTACCGATTACCGATCACCGATTACTGTTTTCCACCCGGCGTCGGGGGAGAGACGGGGACCTGTTCGATCCCGGGATCGGTGGCGGGGGCGGCGTAGGCGTTCTCCATGGTGAGGCAGTGCTTGGGGCATTTTTCGACACAGGACCCGCAGAGGATGCACCGCCGCCGATCGATGGACCAGAAATGATTTTCCCGGTCGACGATCAGTGCCTCGGGGGGACAGTTCCTCGCGCAGATCGAGCAGAGAATGCAGGCGGAAGGGTCGATAACGATGTGTCCCCGGGTGGCCGTGAATCGGGTGGCCGGCCTTTTCGGGTACATCTTGCAGGCCGATTTCCTGAAGAGGCTCTTCAGAACCGTCCATAGCATCTCAATTGCCGGCACATCCTGCATACGAATATACCCTCTTAAACGCCCTCAACCTCGCCCTCTTTTTAACAGACGATTTGATGTGATTGAATAGGATGATGTTCCCCCTGCCGCGACCTCTTTTTTGAGCACCTAATTAATCTGATGACATGGAACGAATAATAATAGTTCAGCCGACCAAGTGCTGCGCAAGTTTGTTATTTGGAATTTGGGATTTGTTTGTTATTTGTGATTTGTTATTTGGGATTTATCAGCTGCGGGCCAATCCAATTAAGGTTGATTCCTCAGTTAATATTAAATAACCAAAGATGATTAAAATTAACGTTCCGCGCAGCTGATGCAGGGATCGATCGAGAGGACGATGACCGGCACGTCGGCCAGTTCGCATCCCTCCAGCATCTTGACCAGCGGCGCGATATTGGCGAAGGTGGGCGTCCGGACCCGGAAACGGTCCAAAAATTTCGTCCCGTTGCCCTTCACGTAGTAGACGACCTCCCCCCGCGGCTGTTCGACCCGGGAAAAGTATTCTCCTTCCGGGAGTCCCGTCACCTTGACCGCGACCTCTCCCCCGGGCATCTTACGCGATCGCCCGGCGGATCAGGTCGAATGAATGATGAACCTCCCGGACCCGGACCAGGCACCGCCCGTAACAGTCGCCGGACTCTTCCCGGATCGGCTCGAAGTCCAGGTCGCCGTAGGCCTCGTAGCCCAGTGTGCGCAGGTCCTGGGGGAGGCCGCTCCCCCGGGCGGTCGGTCCCACGGCGCCGAGAAGGTGGGCTTCCCCGGCATCGAGCACCCCGACCCCGGATAAACGGTGGGCCACGGTATAGTCCTTGATGAAGACGGCCGATATACTCCGATAGTCATCTTCGATCGCCTTCAGCCTTCCAGCGATCGCCCTCAAATTCTCGTCGGCCACGTCCCGGCGGACGCCGCCCACCATGCAGACGCCGAAGATGACCCGTCCGCCGCTTGTCTCCTCGATGATATCCAAAATCTTCTCCCGGATCCGCCAGCAGTGGTTGAAGAGGCTCTCGTAGCCGAAAGCGTCGGCCGTCAGCCCCAGCCAGAGGAGATGGCTGTGGATACGGGAGAGTTCGCTCCAGAAGACCCGGAGATAGGACCCCCGGGGAGGGATCTCGATCTTCATGATCTGTTCGATCCCCCGGCAGTAACCCATCCCGTGCATGAAGCTGCAGATCCCGCAGATCCTCTCCGCGACGTAGGCCATCTCCAGAAAGGTTTTTTTCAGGCAGAGGAATTCCAGCCCCCGGTGGATGAAGCCCAGGGAGGGGATCGCCTCCAATACCCATTCGTCTTCCAGGACCAGGTCAAGATGGATCGGTTCCGGCAGCACCGGGTGCTGGGGACCGAAGGGAATTATCGTTCGCGTGCCCATAATAGTTATTAATCGGCAACCTGTTTATTAAGATAATAGATATTTATATCCACGAAGATCACGAAGGACACGAAGAATAAGAAAGAACTCAACGCAGGCTAAAGCCTACGACTACCATTGCATTTATTGAAATTATAAAATAGCTAATCAGGGTATGGTTGTTTTTATAAATCCTTCGTGACCTTCGTGTCCTTCGTGGTTTCATCAGTTTTTTTCTGTCCGGTATTTTTAAGCGGCGGGTTTTTATCATCCGTAACGGCAGCGGGAGGCGACATCGGTGGTTTCCCCACCGTCCGGTAAAAATTGCCGCCGTAATCGACCGCGAGATCCGTTATCGCGATCCCGAAGAGATCGTGGAGCTCATTCTCATAGGTGAAGGCGCAGAGGTAGATGCCGGTGATGCTGGGGAGTTGCGCCTTTTCCCGGGGGAGCATTACCCTCAGGTCGACGAACTTCCCCTCCCGGTCGAAACTGTAATCCAGCTGCAGCTCCGCCAGGGGCGTGCAGCCGATCTGGACCAGCCGGTACCCCCCGTCGGCCATCTCCTTGACTTTCTCCAACAGATCTTTCTTCTCTATCGGTATGATCTTCTCTTCTTCAAACATAAAATTTTCCTTTGGAAAATTTTATTAACCGGGGCTGTCGCCCAGGAAACCAGGGCTAACGCCCTGGCCTATTGAATATCGCCCCTTCGGGGCTTTTCGTTCGATGTTCGATGTTGAACGTTCGACGTTCGATGTTCAGTCTTTTTCCGGGCGCTCTGCTCTCTGCGCTCTGCTCTCTGCGCTGACGCTCAACGTTCGATGTTGGACGTTCGTTCTTTCACTTTTCTTTCAACGGTCATCTTTTCCCTCCGGAACATTCAAATCCGGCACCGGGGAAAGTTCCCGGGTTTCGTCTCCGCTTCCCTCGGCGTGAGTGATCTCCCCCGTCTGCTTCTTCTCTTCCAGGATTTTCAGCCCCCGCACGACCCCGTCAATGATCGCTTCCGGCCGGGCCGGGCAGCCGGGGACGTAGACGTCAACCGGGATCGCCTTCTCGACCCCTCCCAGGACATTATAGCACTGGCGGAAGATCCCGCCGCTCCCGGCGCAGGCCCCGATCGCGACCACCACCCGGGGGTCGCCCATCTGCTGATAAATAACGCGGATAATTTCCAGATTCTGGGTGTTGACCGTCCCGGTGACCAGGAGGACATCGGAATGCTTGGGATTTCCCATGTTGACCGCCCCGAACCGCTCGATATCGTACATCGGGGTCAGGCAGGCCAGAACCTCGATGTCGCAGCCGTTGCAGCTCGAGCCGTCGTAGTGAATGATCCAGGGAGACCTCTTGATAAAAGCCATGATCGGTTCCTATCGTCTAATGAAATCCGTAACGTTTTACCATGTCAGAAGGGAGTATTGGAGTGTTGGGACGGTGAATCCGGGCCCGTTTCCATCACTCCATTATTCCATTACTCCATCACTCCACATTATCCTCTGTGGCTCGATGATTGAACTTAATAATGAAAGACCAGATACAATATCACTATATTCAACACCCCCGCCGCCAGGGTGACCAGCCAGGCCGCCTTCAGCATCAGCTCCCATTTGATCCGGGCGTTGACGTTGTCGATCAGGACCTCGAGAAAATACACGAAGAGCGCGGCCAGAACGCCGACCACCGGATTGAAGGAGAAGAAAAGGTAGATCAATCCCAGGAGCAGTATTGTCTCGTACCAGTGGGCGATCTCGATCACCGCCAGTGAAGGTCCGGCGAACTCGGTCGTGATCCCCTTGACCACTTCCTGGTGGGCGTGATGGGATGTGGAGATGTCGAAGGGGGATTTCCGGAACATGATGGTGAGGACGAATGTGAGCCCGATGAAGACCCCCGGGAGGTAAAGGATCAGGGGTTTGCCGGCCATCGCCGTCCGGCAGATCTCCGAGACCTGGAAACTGCCGGTCACCATGTAGAATCCGACACCGGTGAGCAGGAGCATCGGCTCCGCCGCCAGCATCTGGAGGAGTTCCCGCTCGGAACCGATCGAGGCGTACGGAGAGTTGGTCGAGTATCCGGCCAGGACCAGGAGGATGTCGGCCACGGTGAAAGCGAAGATGATCAGGAGCAGGTCGATACCGGCGAAGAACATGACGCCGCTGAGGATGACGAAAATCAGGAAACAGATCAGATAGTATCCGTGGAACCGGTTCACGGTCAGGTTCTGCTTCTCAAAGAGCTTGAACACGTCATAGAAGGGCTGCAGGACCGGGGGGCCGTACCGGCTCTGCATCCGGGCGGTGATGATCCGGTCCAGCCCCGAGATGAGGCCGCCAACTAATGGTGCAAGGAACAGAAAGCCGAGTATCAAGAGCAGTGTCATGGGAAAAGTTGAACGGAGTGATGGAAGGATGGAGTGGTGGAATGATGGGGGGCGGTCCCATCACTCCAATACTCCACTACTCCATTACTCCCTTTTGTATAATGTGCCGTCTTCATATCTCGTGAGATGGAGGTGATTAATAAAACAACATGATAATCAAGAGCACGATCGTCACCGTGTTGGCGAGCAACGTGATCCGTTGCTCGGGGAAAAAATTTTTCAGATAGTAGTTGTTGAACCACCAGTAGCGTTCCGTCCCCAGGGAACCCATGAACATGTGGGGGTCGGCCACGTTGGCTCCTCCCAGGTAAGGATCGACGTGGACCAGATGCTTCCAGCGGATTAAAAACCCGAACGGCAAAAGGAGCATCAGCCCCAGCAGGACGGAGACCATCCAGATATCGACCCGCATCAGGAGCGGGTCGATGCCGAAGAGCGGCACGACCAGGTAGACGCCCACCACCCAGTAGAGCCCGCAGATGAGCACGGTCAAAACGGCCAGCGTCCCCAGGGCGACCCACTCGACCCCGATCCCTTTCTCCCGGTGCGGTTCCGGACGGGTGACGGCGATCAGCTGCCCCATCCACTTTCCCCAGAAGAAGAGCATCATCGATCCCCCGAAGATGACGATAACCGGGTAGACCGGGCTCGTGCGGGCCAGCGCCTCCAAAACGGCCCATTTGCTGATCAGCATCCCGAAGGGAGCGAGGAACATACCCGCGATCCCGACCAGCATGATGATGGTCAATAGCGGCATCCGGGAGATGAGACCGTGCATCTCTTCGATGTCCCGGCTGCCGATCTGTTGTTCGACCGTTCCCACGCAGAGGAAGAGGAGGGCTTTGGCCAACGCGTGGAAGATGATGAGCATGACCGCCGCCCAGAGGGCGAGGGGTGTTCCCACCCCGGCGCAGAGGATGATCAGGCCCAGGTTGCCGATAGTCGAGTAGGCCAGCACTTTCTTGCCGTCCCTCTGGGATATGCCCAGGGCCGATCCGACCAGGAAACCGATGCCTCCGATGAGAGCGACGAGGTCACCGCCCATGGTGTCCCGGAGCACCGGCGAGCAGCGGATGCAGATATACACCCCGGCCTTCACCATGGTACTCGAGTGAAGGAGGGCGGAGGAAGGGGTGGGGGCGACCATCGCGCCCAGCAGCCATTTCGAGAAGGGAAACTGGGCGGCCTTGTTCATCCCGGCGAAACAGATCAGAAGAACTGGCAGGAGGACAACGGCCTTCTCCATCCTGAGGAGGGACGTCAACTCGACCGTTCCGCAGTGGTTCGAGACGTAAAGAATGGCGGCGGCGAAGCCGAGCCCTCCCAGCAGAAGCATCCAGAGAGCCCGGAAGGAGTTCTCCGTCGCTTCGGCGGTCTTCGGGTAACCGATCATGATGAACGAGCAGAGCGTCGTTATCTCCCAGAAGAGGTAGATCCAGGTGATGCAGTGGGAGAAGATGATCCCGTACATGGCGAAAAAGAAAAGGAAGATTGCGGCTAAAAACCGGTTGCTCCGGTCGGGGATGTCCGGGTGCTCCTCGTGGTAGCGCCGCATGTAGCCGATCGTGTAGACGGCGATCAGCGATCCCACGACACCGATCACCAGGGCCATGACGACGGAGAGATTGTCCAGAAAGAAGAAACGCCGGGATTCGGGGACGCGCCCGCTGAGATCGTAATAGATGACGGCGCCGTATTGAACGATCACCAGGAGGGGGATCCACAGTTTTTTGAAGGAGAGTCGCCGGCAGACCCAGAGGAAGACCAGGGCCAGGGCGATGTCCCCGGCGATCACCAGCCGGTTCCAGATAGGCGAGGAGAGGGTGAAGAAACGGGTACCCTCCGGGCCGGGTTCGGTCTGCAGGCCGGTGATGCTCACGGCGATCGAGCCGGCGACGATGGCGGCGGCGGAGACGATCACGATGCCGGCCTGCAGTCGGCGGGAACGGATCGCCGGCAGCAGGGCGGCGGGGAGCAGGGGAAAGAGAATTAAGAATAGTATCCAGAACATAAAATTTTTCTGAGAAAAATTTTAACTGATTGTTTTCTGAATAAGATGATTATGCTCCATTTCACTGCCGGGGGCAACGATAATCCTTATAGTTTCGGAATTTCGATAATCGGGAAAATAATAAACAATTGCTGATCAGAAAATCAGAGGATCAGTAGGAAGAAGATCGGGATACCAGTGTCAGGCCAGCCGCCTTGCGTCCGGATAACCTGATGTTCGGGGATCCTGCCCATGTATAGCTGATAACCTGATATCCGCTATAGATGAGAATCCTTCTGATTTACCTTAATCTCCGGACGTTACTAAATTAACCTTAGCGCGAAGCACTGATGTTTATTTATCTCTTGCCCGGGATTTTTTCTATGATATGCTTCCAGGATCACAGCGGAAATACTGCCGCCGGTTAACCGGTTGGGGAAGCGTGCTATGAAAAACTATCTCTATCATGTCGTAGTCCCATGCCTGATTTTACTCTTCCTGTCCCTTTCGGGATGCCGGATGGTGGCTCCCCCCGGGGAGGTTTCTC
Source organism: uncultured bacterium (assembly GCA_963822585.1). GTDB lineage: Bacteria > Auribacterota > Erginobacteria > Erginobacterales > Erginobacteraceae > CAWGIE01. Next base: position 32,088 of record CAWGIE010000033.1, on the reverse strand, counting down.
AGCCCTGGACTCCTCCGGATTGGGCCCGGGATGAGCAGAAGGACGACCCGGTCTGGGATTCCATCCGGGAAAAAACGATTGATACATCCTCCCCCCTGGCGCTGATCAACTGCGCGGATATCGCCCTGATGAATAATCCATCCACCCGCCAGTCCTGGGCCAGTGCCCGCGCCTCCGCCGCTCAGGTCGGACAGGCGGAGAGTCTGCTTTATCCCCAGGTCACCGTTTCCGGGCAGGGAACATACCAGAAGCAGAGGTACACCCTGAAGGACCCTCAGAACGCCAACATCGCCGCTCCCGATGCGGACGAGATTAATTACGGTCCGGCGCTCGAGTTGACTTACCTGCTCTTTGATTTCGGCGGCGTTCGGGGAGGTATCGAGGAAGCCCGGCAGATTCTTCTGGCGGCCAATTATTCCTTCAATCAGTCGATTCAGGACCTCCTGTTCGATGTTGAGAAGGCGTACTATACGCTTCACAGTTCCCGTTCGGAACTGGAAGCGGCCGAAGCCGATGTTGCCGATACCAAGAAAGCCTACGAAGCTGCCCGGCAAAAATTCGAAGTCGGGCTCTCCGCGAAGCTGGATGAGCTCCAGGCCCGGTCTTCTTATGAGGATTCCCTCTACAACTTGGAAGTCGCCCGGGGGAATGTCGAGACCAGCAAGGGCAGCCTGGCCCAGGTGCTTGGTCTGCCCGCCGACACGGTATTCACGATCGCTCCCCCGGCCGGGAAACTTCCCACCGAGATATCCGATGTCGATGTCGGCGGTTTGATAGAGGAAGGACTCAAGAGCCGGCCGGATATTGCCTCTCTCCGGTCCCAACTGAGGGCGCAGGAAGCGGCGGTCGACGTGGCCGGTTCCTTCCTCTGGCCGTCATTGAATCTCGGAGGCTCCGCCAACAAGCTCTGGTACAGTTACAACCAGGATCCCCAACTATACGACGACAGCTACATGTATACGGGATATCTGAGCCTTAACTGGGATATCTTCACCGGTTTCAGCGACCTGGAAAAGAAGCGCCAGGCCGCGGCGCAGGCCGAGGTGGCCCGGGAGCAGCTGGCGGCGGCCGAACTCCAGGCCAGCGCCGAAGTCTGGACCAAGTTCTACGCGTTCAATACCGCGGCCAGAAAATATACCTTCAGCCAGGCATTTCTCGAGACCTCGCAAGAATCCTATGACCTTGCCCTGGAGAGTTATAACGCGGGCCTGAAGAGCATCCTCGATCTTCTCCAGTCGCAGAGCGACCTTTCATCCGCCCGGAGCCAGCTGATCGGTTCGGAAAAAGATCTCTTTATCGCCCTGGCCGACCTGGCCCACGCCACCGGCTCGCTCACGTTGGAATCAATAACCGCCGGGGATGCCGGGAAGAAGGAATAATAGTGAATTTGCAAGAGCGCTGAAGGCGCTAATGTACTGTTTCAGGCTTTCAATAAATTAGGGAAAACAATATTAATGACGAAATCCGAATGACGAATGACGAAAGAATGACGAAAAACGAATATCGAATGACCAGATGCGTTCAGGCTGCCCGCGCCGCATAGCAGAGGGAAAATTGGGAATTCGCTCATTTGCCATTTGGGTTTCATTCGTCATTCGTCATTCGGATTTCGTCATTAGTAGCGCCGCAGGCGCTAATTTTAAGACGTTTCCACTCAGGAGGTAAAGGATCCATGACAACCAACAGCTCTCAAAGCCCGCATCGGCGTCAACGAGCCATCCGGTGCACTCTTCCGCTGGTACTGGTTGCGGCCCTGACATTGCCGGTGGCCTGCTCCAAGAAGCAGCCGCAGCAGGAGATTCCCCCCCGGCCGGTGAAAGTTGCCGCGGCGATTGAGAAGGACATTCCCCTTTATATTGAAAATTTCGGGAACCTGGTCTCTCCCAACAATGTGAATATCGTCTCCCAGGTTACGGGCAAGATCCTCTCCGTTCATTTTGCGGAAGGAGATGCGGTGAAAAAGGGCGACCTCCTCTTCAGCATCGATCCCCGGGAATATCAGGCCGATCTTGACAAGAGCAAGGCATCCCTGGAAGCATGCCCGGGTCGACCTGAAGTTGAAAAACGAGACCTTCGATCGGAACAAGCAGCTGATCGGGAAGAAGCTGATCTCCCAGCAGGATTACGACACCTATCAGTCCGACGCTGAGGCTGCCCAATCCCAGGTGGCTCTCGATCAGGCCGCCGTCGAGTCTGGCGGAGATCAATCATCGAGTACTGCTCGATCACCTCCCCGATCGACGGGGTCACCGGGAAGCGGCTGGTCGATCCGGGTAACATTGTCGCCGCCAACGGCGGCACCGACCCTGGTCAACATAAAGTCGATCGATCCTCTCTATATCGATTTCACCGTCCCCGAAAACCAGTTTCCCTGGGTGAAAGAGGAGATGGCGAAATCACCCTGCAGGTTCAGGTCTCGCTGGAGGGCGATACGGGAGGCCCCTATGACGGAACGCTGCAGCTGATCGATAACACCGTCGACCCCATGACCGGGACGGTCTCCCTCCGGGCCTCGGTTCCCAACCCGGACCGGAAACTCTGGCCGGGGCAGTACGTGACCGTCAAGCTCATCGTCGCCAGCGCCCCGGACGCGGTGCTGGTCCCCGGCGCCGCCGTCCAGCTTGGCCCGAAAGGGATGTACCTCTTCGTGATCAAGGACGATAACACGGCGGACCTGCGGGATGACATCTCGGTCGGGATGGTCCAGGAGGATTATATCCAGATCAAGAAGGGCGTCAAAGTCGGCGAGAAAGTGGTGACTTACGGTCAGCTGGGTCTCGCCCCCGGCTCCAAAGTCCAGATCGTCACGGATGCCGGGAAGAAGGGAAGTGAAAGCTCCGGGGAGCCCAAAGCGGAAAGCGAAACTAAATAATCGAATTGTCTCCCGATACCGTGGAACCAAATTATCGTATTGAATACAAATGAATAAATCAGCGCCGTAGGCGCTGATTTAAACTATTTTTTTCCAAAGGAAAAAAATAATGGCCTTCTCGGAAAAATTTATCCGCCGCCCGATCATGACCATCCTGATCATGGTCACGCTCCTCCTGGGCGGCTTCGTCGCCTATACCCAGCTCCCGGTCAGCGATCTCCCCTCGGTCGATTACCCGGTGATCACCATCACGGCCACCTATCCGGGGGCCAGCCCGGAACTGATGGCCTCGTCCGTCGCTTCCCCCCTGGAAGACGAATGCATGCAGATCCCGGGCCTGCAGACCATTCTTTCCGATAATCAGGCCGGGATAACAACCATCACCCTCAGTTTCGAGCTCAACAAGAACATCGATCTGGCCGCGCCCGATGTCCAGGCGGCGATCACCCGCGCCCAGTCCAATCTGCCGACCCTACCCCAGCCCCCGACCTACGACAAGACCAACCCCGCCGACCAGCCGATCATCTACATCATGATCGACTCCGATACCATGACCGGCGGCGACCTCTATGACTACGCTCACAAGTCAATCGGCCAGCGGATCAATATGATCGAGGGGATCTCCAAGGTCGATATCTACGGGGCCAAGCGGGCGATCCGGGTTTATATCGATCCCCAGAAGCTGGCTTCTTTCGACCTCGGTCTGGACGAAGTCTACCAGGCGCTGAGCCAGGGAACGGTGACCACGCCCGGCGGCGACCTGAACGGGAAATACCGCACCTTCTCGATCTATCCCGAAGGGCAGATGACGGAGCCGGAACAGTACGAGGACCTGATCGTCGCCTACCGGAACAACGCGCCTATCCGGATCGGGGATATCGGGAACGCCGTCGACAGCCTGGAGAGCGACGTGGTCAACGTCATGTACGGAAATGGGAAGACCGGGATGAAAGCGGGCTCGCTCTGCATCGCTGCCACCCGGGCTTCCGGGGCCAATACCGTCGCTCTTTCAAAGGAGATCCGGGCGCTGCTGAAAGAGATCGCCCCCACACTCCCGGGTTCTCTCAACGTGAGGATCTTCTACGACAAGGCGCTCCAGATCCAGGAATCGATCAAGGACGTACAGACCACCATCGTCATCGCCCTCTTCCTGGTGGTCATGATCATTTTTCTCTTTCTGGGCCGGGTATCCGACACCATGGTCCCGGCCAGCGTCCTCCCGGTGACGCTCTTCGGCACTTTCCTGGTCATGTTGTTCGCCGGGTTCAGTCTCGACAACCTTTCCCTGATGAGTCTCACCCTTTCCATCGGCTTCCTGGTCGACGACGCGATCGTTGTTTTGGAGAATACCGTCCGCCATATCCAGTCCGGCCAGAAACCCCTGGTGGCCGCCATCAAGAGCATGGAGGAGATCACCGGGACGGTCATCTCGACCAGCATCGCCCTGGTCGTGGTCTTTATACCCCTGGTCTTCATGGCCGGCGTGGTGGGGAGGAACTTCAAGGAATTCGCCCTCACCGTCATCTTCGCCATCTCCGTCTCCACCGTCATGGCCTTGACCCTCTCCCCGATGATGTGCGCCAGGATCTTGAAAGCGGGAAAGTCAAAGAAGACCCGGCTGGAAAAATTCTCCGACGCGTTCATCGGCGGGATTATCAACAAATACGCGGTGGCCCTCAAATGGGTGCTCCACCACAAGTACCTGACCATCCTGGGGGGATTGGGCTGCCTGGCCGGGATCGTCTATTTCTTCATCGCCCTCCCCAAGACCTTCATGCCGATCGGCGACAGCGGCCTCCTTTACGGGCAGTTCCAGGCCCTCCAGGGGGCATCGACGGAACAGATCCGTTATTTTCAGGACCGGATCAACGAGGTCGTCACCGCCAACCCCTCGGTTGACAACCTCCTTACGGTCACCGGGAAGCAGACCGGCGCCGACCAGAGCACCGGCATGATCGTCGCCACCCTGGTCCCAACCGATGAGAGAGCCCCGATCGAGGATGTGGTCGGCGAACTCAACCGGTCTCTTCACTCGATCTCCGACCTGGGGATGGTCTTCCTGATGCCGCTCCCCTCCCTGATCCTGAGCGCGGGGGCGGAAAGCACCGCTACCGGAAGCCAGTATTCGTATGTTCTCTCCGGCCAGGACATAGACGAGGTCTACCAGGCGGCTGACGAGATGGAGCAGCGGATGCGCAAGCTGCCGTATTTCGCCGGCATTCAGACCAGCGTCAAGGTGAACCTTCCCCAGTTGAATGTCAGCCTGAAACGCGACCGGGCCTCGGCCCTGGGCATCACGGCCTCGGATATCGAGAATGCTCTCGCCCTCGCCTATGCCAAGGGCAAATCCGCCACCTATCTGACCGACATCGATCAATACTGGGTGATAATGGAGGCCGAGAACAAGGACCGGCAGGTCCCCGGCGATCTCTCCAAGATCTATGTTCGCTCGTCGCAGACCGGGAAACTGGTCCCGCTGAGTTCGGTGGCCGAGTGGATCGCGACCGTCGCGCCACAGAATGTTCCCCACCACAATCAGCTCAATGCCGCCACCCTCTCCTACAACCTGGCTCCCGGGGTCCCCCTCGGCGACGCCACCAAGGCCCTCAATCAAATGGCCCGGGAGATCCTCCCCCCCTCGGTCGGGGGCATCATGCAGGGGCAGGCCCAGGAGTTCGAGGAGGCGGTCCAGAGCCTGGTGGTGCTGATGATCGTGGCCGTCTTCATCATGTACGTCATCCTGGGGATTCTCTATGAGAGCTATATCCATCCCTTCACCGTCCTGACCACTCTTCCCCCCGCCGCTTTCGGGGGTCTCCTCACTCTCTATCTCTTCGGCTCCGAACTCTCCCTTTACGCCTATATCGGGATGTTCATGCTCCTGGGGATTGTTTCCAAGAACGGGATCATGATGGTCGACTTCGCCAAGCAGTACATGGAGGAGGGGCAGGGCGCCTTCGACGCCATCTATAATTCCTGCATTATCCGGTTCCGCCCGATCCTGATGACCGGCGCCTCGACCATTATGGGGACTCTCCCGATCGCGATCGGCCTGGGCGCGGACGCTTCCGCTCGCCGGCCCCTGGGTCTGCTGATCGTGGGCGGTCTGGCCTTCGCCCAGGTGATCACCCTCTTCATCACCCCGGGCCTCTTCCTCTACATGCAGGCTTTCCAGGAGAAGGTCCTCGACCGCTTCGAGCTGACCCGCTCCGACGCCTGTCGCTTAAAAATGGCGGCCGATGAGGATGCGGGGTCGGTGGTGGCTCCGGATACGGTCTCACCGTAGCCCGGAGTAAGCAGCCGATAGGGAATTTCTTTGCTTGCTGTTATGCTTGGTATAAGACTGTTCCGATATATCCCTGTGGGAATAAATCGGGTGAAGCATGAGGTCAGAGAGGCTAATCGTGAAGTTCTCCACGGCCCTGAAAAAGTTTCTCCTCGCCCTGGCGGCATTCATCATCGTCTTCCTGGTGCTGGAAGGTCTGGCCAGGATTGCGGAAACCATCGTCAATGACGTCCGGCGGGCGGGAGAGAAATGGTACGTTTATTCACCGGAACTGGGGTGGGAACGGAAACCGGATTTTAACGGGCCGGTATACAGTACCCGTCGGGAATTTGATTCCCGGGGATTCATTTCCGTCGACACCGCCCAGATAAAAGACCGGGCCGGGAAGAAAGTCCTCTGCGTCGGGGACTCGAAGACCTTCGGCAACAAGGTCCCGGTCGAGGCGACCTTCGCGGAAGTGGCGGATGATTTGCTGCCCGATGTGGCGGTTATCAACCTGGGTGTACCCGGTTATTCGTCCTTCCAGGGCTATAAGACTCTTCTCCGGTATCTGCCCGAACTCAAACCGGATATCGTGGTTATCTCCTTTAACTACAATGACCGGAGATACGTGCTCAACGGCGCCGAGGTTGACGGCGATGCAAAATTTCGAAGAATGCCTCTGCAGCACGCCCTGGACCCGCTGCTGGAAAATATCTGCCTCTACCGCTCCCTGCGGACCCTCTGCGGGAAGCTGGGCATTGTTCCCCAGTCGGCCCGGGACAGCCACCGGGTGAATAAACCCGCCCGCCTTGACGCTTTGCCGGTTCGGGTCGGCCCGGAGAAGTTCCGGGAGAACCTGAAGAAAATGGCTGGGCTGGCGAAGGAGAACGGGGCCGCGGTGATTTTCCTGCTCCTCAAGGATAACCCGGTCCAGACCGAATATCTGAGGCAGGGGATGGCGGCACTTGAGGAATCACGATACGAGGAGGCGATCGGGTACCTGCGGATGGCCGTGACAACGGAGAATGTCTTTGCCGATCTGGCCCGGATTAACCTGGCGCGGGCGTATGGGAAAAAGGGTCTCGTAAAGGAAGCGGAGGAAACTTTGACCGTGGACAGGCCGTTTCGTTCGCTCCACGGAGGAACCCCGCTCTATCCGGATACCGATTATAATCGGATCATGCGGGAAGTCGCTGAAGAATACGGCGCGGTCATCGTGGACGCGGGGCAGGTTCTGGACGAGCACTTCTCCGATTATTATGATTTCTGTCACTTCGACGCCAACGGACATCGCCGCGTCGCTCTTCTCCTGCGTGATGCCATATCCGGGATGCTCTCCCCGGAGAATGCTCCCGGCTTTCCCCGCTGAAAGGTCTCCCCCGGAAACGATACGGCTTCCCGCGGGATTAATCGTTGCAGTCACGGACAAAGAGGATTATTATCCTTTTTGACGGAACTTTGGGGAATAGGCATCTTCAATCGTTTGCTGAATCCAGGGTCGAGGAGAGGGAACAACAAGATGAAGGTCGAACGTCGAACGTTCAACGTTGAACAGCCGATACAATCCTCTGTGACCTCTGTGTAATCTGTGGACCAAAAAGGGGCCGAGGTCGGGGCCATTAGCGTAATTCGTAGTTCGGAAATCAACAGGAGTACCGGAAGATGTATAAGATCCTTTTGACAGGGTTTGTCTGCTTCCTTTTGCTGGGAGGGCATTCTCCCGCCGCCGATTTCAAGAGCGGCACCCAGCCGGACGGCTTCCAGGGGATCGCCTGGGGGACGAAAATCAGCGAGATCTCCGGACTCAGCCTGCTGAGGAGAGAGCCCTGGTACGGCGGGGTGGAGGTGTATTCCCGGGCGGGAGAGAGCGCGGTGATGGGAACGGTCCCCGCCGCCGCGGTGGAATATTTTTTCTGGCGCGGTGTTTTCTACAAGGGCACTGTTATGACGGCAAGCGCGGCGGATTTCCAGAAGCTTCAGCAGACCGTTTTTACCGAATATGGCACCGGGGAACTCGATCCCTCTCCGGCCCCCGCGCGACCTCGTTCTCCTGGGAAGGAGATGTCAGCGCCATGAGGCTTCAGTACCTGGAAGCTTCCCAGAGCGGGGCACTTGTGCTCACCTCGCAGAAGATCTGGCTCCGGATGCAGCAGGATGGATCAGATACACCCCGATAATTCAGGCGGCGCCCCGGTAACACTGCACCTCGGGGATATTCTCTCCGACGAACGGGGAAAACAACTGCTCGATGATATCGCCCGGATGGTTGCCCGGGGAAATCGGGATATCCGGATAGACCTGAAGGGGCTCGACAATATCGACAGCCGGGGCTGCGCCTGGCTGATCCGGGCCGTCCGGGCCGGAAGGGCCTCCGGCGGTTGTGTCACCATCACCGGGGCGCACGGCCGCGTGGCTGAATTTATCGAACTGATCCACGGCAACTTCGATCCCCCCCCCTTGCCGCCGCGGATCAAGGAAGGGCTGCTGGAGCAGCTGGGAGGGAAGGGGCTGACAGCCGTCCGGGAAGCCCGGGAAGTCGGGAACCTGATCGTCGACGCCCTCTACTGGTCTTTCCTCGCCCCGGTGGAAGGACGCGGATTTCGGTGGCGGGGGCTCTTGACCGAGATCCAGGAGATGGGAGCGACCGCGATCGGCATCGTCTGCCTGATCAACTTCCTTCTCGGCCTGGTCATCGCCATGCTCTCCGCGGTGCAACTGCGTCTTTTCAATATGCAGATTCTGGTCGCCAGCGGGGTGGTCATCGGTTTCGCCCGGGAACTGGCGGCGGTGATGACCGGGATCGTGGTCTCCGCCCGGACGGGCGCCGCCATGACCGCCCAGCTCGCGACCATGAAGGTCTCGGACGAGATCGACGCCCTGCGGGGGATGGGCTTGAACGTGGCCAAGTTCCTGGTCGCGCCCAAGTTCCTGGCCATCTGATCGTCCTGCCCATCCTGACCATCTTCGGATTTGTCTCCGGTGTGGCCGGGGGGTTTGTGCTCGGCATCTTCTCCCTGGGCTATACCTTCGACCGCTGGTGGTGGCAGACCGTCCAGGCGGTAAAACTGGGCGACATCACCCAGGGTTTCGTCAAATCGTTTTTCTTCGCGGCGATCATCGTGATCGTGGGGTGTCATAACGGCCTCCGGGTGACCGGAGGGGCGGACGAGGTCGGGCGGGCGACGACCAGGTCGGTGGTCATGGACATCTTCCTGATCATCGTCGCCGATATGCTCTTTGCGACGCTGTTCTACTTTACTACTTAACACAAGGACGCCAAGGCAATCCATGGAAAGAAAAAAGAGTAAAGAAATAAGGAGTGATGAACAATAATTGGGAATGATGGATGTCGCTTGGGTCTTCGACTGTATTGGATTTCCTATCACTCCGATACTCCACCACTCCATTACTCCCTATGCCCTCGATATAATTGTCGGACTAAAGAAAGCAATGACCAAGTCTCCGATCATTCAGGTGAGAAACCTCGTCGCCGGGTATGACAATACCGTGGTATTGAAGGATATCTCCTTCGACGTTTACCCGGGCGAGATACTGATGGTGATCGGCGGCTCCGGCTGCGGGAAATCGACACTCCTCCGGCAGCTGGTCGGCCTGTACAGACCCTTCGCCGGCTCGATCAGCTACTGGGGGAGGGACATCACCCGGATGGACGAGGATGAGCTGGCCCATCTCCTGCGCCGGGTAGGGCTGTCCTTCCAGGACGGCGCGCTCTTCAACTCCATGACCGTGGCCGAGAATGTGGCTCTCCCGATGGAGGAATACGGAGGGATGGATGAGGAGATGATGAAAATCCTGGCCCGGATGAAACTGAGCCTGGTCGGGCTCGGAGACTACGGTTACCTTATGCCGGAGGCGCTCTCGGGCGGGATGAAGAAACGGGTCGGTTTCGCGCGGGCGATCGCCGTCGATCCCGAGATCGTTTTCTTTGACGAACCGTCCGCCGGCCTCGATCCGATCATCGGCGCCGGTCTCGACCAGATCATTCTCGATATCCGGCGCCTCATGAACCTGACCATGGTTGTGGTCACCCATGAGCTGGAATCCATAAAAACCATTGCCGACCGGGTTCTGATGTTGGACGGGGGCCGGATCATCTTTATCGGTTCCCTGCGGGAGGCCGAGACGACCGCCCAGCCCCGGGTCAGGCAGTTCTTTGACCGGATCCCGGATGCCTCTATCGGGGAACTCAGTAACCGTAACCTCTGAACCCCGAAATTGTGAATGAAGTAAAATTGGATCATTACATGAAATTTTCAATTCTGTGGTGTAAAGTGTAACGTGTAAAGTGTAAAGCACCGGAGCAAAAGTGTCCTTACACTTTACACTTTCCACTTTTCCACCTCAAATTAGCGCGCAGCGCTAATTTGTATCAAGGGAGGAGAACAGTGGCAACCAAATCCCAGAAAATAAAAGTGGGGATTTTTATGCTGGTCGGTGTAGCCCTGGTCGTGGCGGTTTTTGTCGTCATCGCGCTCAAGAACCGGATACCGACCGATTCCTATTTCATCATTTTCCAGGAAAGCGTGAGCGGCCTGAAAAATGATTCCCCCGTCCTTTACAAAGGCGTACAGGTGGGCAAGGTTCAGGATATCCGCGTCAAGGATGACAACGAGATTGTCGTTCAGATCGGCATCGAAAGAGGGAAAGTGACACTGCGGGAAGGAACCCTGGCCAAGCTCGATCTGGGAAACCTGATGGGCGGGATGGTGGTCGAGCTTTCGGGGGGTGATGTTCATTCCCCCGGTCTGGTTCCGGGCGCGTATATTGCCTCGCAGACCTCCGTTCTGGAGAACCTGGCCAAGGATCTCCCCCAGATTCTGGAGGAGATCAAGAAGATCCTGGGGAACATGAACCGGGCGCTGGGGGAGGAGAACGCCGACCGGATAGGCTCCCTGCTGAGCAACGCCGACCGGACCTTTGTCTCTCTCAGCGAGACCCTGGATGTTTTAACGAAATTGCTCCATACCACCAGGAGCGACCTGGCCGACAACGGTTATGAACTGCGGAAAACCATGCTCAGTTTCCAGAGGGCAATGACCGAAGCCGCCCAGACCATGCACTTCCTGAAGAACGACCCCTCATCCGTCTTCTGGGGGAGTTCGAAGCCCGAGCATCCGTATGTTAAGTAAGAACAAGTAATCAGTGATCGGTAATCGGTGATCGGTAATCAGTAATCGGTAATCAGTAAACCATCCGGCCCGGCGAAACTCCGGCTACTGATTACCGATTACTTGATTACCTTCTTTCCAAGGAGGGAAGCCATGAAACGAATCCATGCCGTTCTGCTGTCATCGGTAACGGTGATCGCCGCCGCTGCCTGCGCTTCACACCTGCCGACCTACTATTATCTGATCGAGACCGGGCCGGAGGTAACGAAGGCGGAGAAAATCATCCCGCTCAAGGTCGACGTTAATCCCGTCCGCGCGCCGGATCGTTACCTGAACCGGATCGTCTTTCGCCGGGGATCGTTCGAGGTCGGTTTCTATGAATACAGCCAATGGGCGGAACTCCCCTCCGATATGGTGCGCCGGGCCCTTATTAATGCTCTCAATGCATCGGAGCTCTTCGGCCGGGTCGATCTTATCGGCAGCGACCCGGCGGCCGAGCTTGATCTGAACTCCGAGATCGAAAGCTTCGACCAGGTGATAGAGGGAGACGAATTGTACGCCGCCTTCGCTTTGATCCTGGAATTCAACCGCCATGATACCGGCGCTCCTGTCTGGAGCTATCGGGCCGTCGCCCGGGTGAAACAGAAAGGAAAGGGCGAACTGGCGGCGGCGATGAGTGAAGCGGTGAACCAGGCCCTCGTCCGGGCGGTATCGGAGATGGAGCAGTCGCAGGAACTACGGAAGCTGCCTGATACATTTCACCGAGGAAAAGATAAAATCGGAGGCCGGGAATTAAACTGATGCCCGGCGGAATTTCAATGAACCGCGGATTAAACGAATTAAGCGGATTGTTTTTATTTAATCAGCATAATCCGCACAATCCGCGGTTAAATTAAGTTCTTGTGGAGGTTTTATCATGAGCGGGCTCAACCTTCTCAGTCTGGCCGGGATCGCGGTCCTTCTTCTGATCGCGTTCCTCTTTTCCAGCAATAAGAAGAAGATCCGGTGGAAAATCGTCCTCATCGCCCTCCTTTCGGAGTTTGTCTTCGCTTTCCTCATCCTCCATACGGGCCCGGGGATGGCGTTCTTTAATTTCATCAGCAACGCCATTGTCCGGGTGCTCAGTTTTGCCTATGATGGGATCGACTTTGTCTTCGGATGGCTTTACTCGGGGCAAGGGATCAAGGACTTCCAGGTCCAGCACGCTTTCATCCTGGAGGCGCTGGTCCCGATCGTCTTTACCGGCTCGATTATCGCCGTTCTTTATCACTACAAGATCATGCAGGCGGTGGTGAGATGGATATCCATCCTCTTCACCAAGGCTCTTGGTATCAGCAGCGCCGAGTCCCTGGCCACGGTCAGCAACGTTTTCCTGGGGCAGACCCAGGCCCCGCTGGTGATCGCCCCTTACGTGGAGAAACTGACCGAATCGGAGTTTTTCGTTCTCATGGTCAGCGGCATGGCCACGGTGGCCGGCAGTCTCTTCGTCGCTTACAACGCCATGGGGGCTCAGATGAGCTACGTGCTCGCCGCCAGCATCATGGCCGCCCCCGGCGCGATCATCATGGCCAAGATCATGATCCCGGAGACCGGGACGCCGGAGACGGAGGGTGACAAGCCGATCATCGAGGACGAACCCAAGACCCTCAACTTCCTCGACGCCATCGCCCAGGGGGCGACCGACGGCTGGAAGGTAACGGTGGGGGTGGCCGTGATGCTGCTGTCATTTGTCTCGGTCATTTATCTGCTTAATTACGCGGTCGGACTGGTCCCCGGACTGCATCTCTCTCTCAACAGGATACTGGGGTGGATATTTACGCCCATCGCCTTTATTATCGGAGTCCCGGTGAAAGACATCCCCGCGGTGGCGACCATGCTGGGGAAGAAGACGGTCTTCAACGAGTTTATCGCTTACGCCGACCTGAAGGGATACGTGGCCGCCGGGCTCTCCCATCGTGCCTACCTGATGACCTGTTTCGCCCTCACCGGGTTTGCCAACTTCTCCTCGATCGCCATCCAGATCGGGGGGATCGGCGAGATCGCCCCCGGCCGCCGGAAGGACGTGGCCAAACTGGGCTTCCGGGCGGTCCTGGCGGCGGTCCTGGCCAACCTGCTCAGCGCCGCCATCGCCGGCGTGATGTTCGTCCGCTAAACTGAAATTCGGCTTCGCCGAATTTCAGTTGATTTGAACATTGAGCTTGAACGTTGATGAGTTCAGTTTTCTGTTCGTTTTTCCCTCTCCACCCACCGGGGGGAGAGGGCGATTGTCATAGACCCTGAGCTTGTCGAAGGGAGCTTCGCTCAATCGGGTGAGGGGGGCAGTTCAACGTTGGGGTTGAATGTTCGACGTTCAACGTTCATTCTTTCATCCCGTGCCTCCCGCAAATCCGATCATTTTCCCAAATCCCCATTCCCCAATTTTTTTCACCAACTTTTCACCCTCGTTTCATACTTTTTTCACACTGTTCCTTCTATCTTCGGGGGCATCAATCGGAGAAAAAGTTTCTTCGGATAAACCCGAGGAGGTGTGTATGAATGGTGTGAATCCGGTCAAAAGGTTTGCGGGAGCGGTGATCAACTCGGTCAGCTTCCGGCTGGCGGTTATCTGCCTGCTGGTCCTGCTGCTCATGATCCCCGCTGCCCTCGTCCGCTCTCTCATCCGGGAGAGAGAGAATCGGGGAGAGGAAGTGCGGAGGGAGACCAGCTCGAAATGGGCGGGTGAGCAGGTAATCGCCGGCCCCGTGCTCTCCATCCCCTATAAGCAATACTTCCGGGATAAGGACGGCAATACTGATTTCACTATCGCCTACGCGCATTTTTTGCCGGACACCCTGGCCGTAAATAGCGAGATCTTCTCCGAAATACGATACCGGGGGATATACGAAGCGGTACTTTATAATACCGAGCTTGAGTTGACGGGGAGTTTTTCCCTTCCCGATCCCGGGGCCTTGAACATACCTCCCGAACATGTTCTCTGGTCCGGCGCCCGCCTTAGTTTGGGAATATCCGACCCGCGGGGAATCAAAGAGCGGATAAGCGTTTCTTTCGACAACACCCCGCTGGCCGTGACACCCGGTCTGGAGACGGCGGATCTGTTCGGTTCGGGGATTACGGCGATGGTGAAACTGGGGGAGGGGGTCAAAGCGTATGAGTACCGCATCGGCCTGGATCTCAACGGCAGTCAGCGGATCGGCTTTGTCCCGGTCGGCAAGACCACCACCGTTTCCATGTCATCCCCCTGGCCCGATCCGAGTTTTGACGGATCGTTTCTGCCCCGGGAGAGAACCGTCGATAAAAACGGATTCTCGGCCGAGTGGCAGGTTCTGGACCTGAACCGGAACTTTCCCCAGGCTTGGCGGGGAAAACGCCGGCTGGACGAGGCGAGTTTCGGGGTGAAACTGCTGATCCCGGTGGATATCTATCGGAAGTCCATGCGGACCGCCAAGTATGCCCTGCTCTTTATCGTGCTCACCTTCGCGGCCTTTTTTCTCTCCGAGGTGATAAACCGTCTGCGGATTCATCCCATCCAGTACATATTGGTCGGTCTGGCGATAGTCCTGTTTTACTCCCTCCTGATCTCAATCTCGGAGTATGCCGGATTCAATCTCGCCTATTTTATTTCCGCCCTGGCCGTAATCGTCCTGATAGCGGGGTACGCGCGGAGTATCCTCAAGAGTTCCAAGCTGGCGGCCATGGTGGGTGGCATGCTGGCCGTTCTGTATGCCTACATCTATGTCCTGCTTCAGCTTGACGATTACGCCCTGCTGATGGGAAGCCTCGGCCTGCTGGTGATCCTCGGCTTCATCATGTACCGGACCAGGAAGATCGACTGGTACGCGATTAATTTCACAATGGCTCGTAATCGAGGGGAGAGGTATGATACAGGCAAACCGGGAAAAAGACTGATCTGACACGCAACCGGGGGAATCTTAAAATTAATGAACCCCAGCGCGCTCCATATTCTTTTCTTTGTGCTTATATTGATGCTTCAGGCGGCTTTTTCCTCTTCAGGTATGACAACATATTCCCTAGAAAACGGAGGGGCGACGGTATCGGTTCGGTCTTTCGGCATCAGTCCATTTTGTTATAGGTGGATCCCTGTCTAAGATATGGGTCATTCTCATTATTAACCTGGCAGCGTGTTATGTCCTATCCCTTCTTCTTTCCGGTCTGGTCCGGAAAATAACACGACTTCAACGTCCGGCTCGTATCTATCTTTTTACTGCGCTGAGTATTTGCCTGGTTGCATTTGTGGTCTCCATCATCTTATCCCGGCTTTATTGGGGATACTATTTCTTCCGACCGCCGCTCCTTCCCGAAACAGCGACGATCGCCAAAGTTAAAGCGGTGTTCCCTGTTGCGACAGAGGAGGGACCTTCGGGAGAAAAATATTTCATTATCAAAAAAATCTCATCTCCAGGAAAGTATTTCATTTGCCGAACGCGATCTCTATGACGGTATTGATGAGCATATTCTGGTTAGTCTTCCATCGGAAAGAGATTTCTCCCGCCTGATTACTCCGAGGCTCGGGCAGGATCTCTCCGGATTATACTCGATCATTCAAACCAGCGGTCTCATGGAAGCACCGGATGAAGGCTATAATTTTTCGGATATGCTACGGGGTATCGTGGTGGATGCTCAGGACGGAATCGGCCAGCGTTTGGTTTTTGTAGGGGTTACTGGAGGACAATTGTCAAATGACCACTATCCCTATTACGAATGTATTTTAAAAGAAACTGCAAACAATCGGAGGTTATCATTCATACGGGGACGGCGGTTTTTCTACGACGTGGCCGGGATTGAGGGGTGCGGATGGTACATTATCTGGCCGTATTTGTTCCTCGCCGGAGTTATGATCGTGTTGCCGATACTCACCATCGTCATCGGTATGGGGAGAGTAATGAAGAAATGTAAAAAAAGGAGGAGAGGAAATGATACATCTGGTGATAGTTGCTCTGATGGCATTCGGGATCTCGTGCAGTGTCCGGGGAAACGCGGAGAAAGGCGGCGTCGAAACCGGTAGTCCCGTGGCAGCGGCCGCGCAATCTTACCTGCCGGAGGCGACCACCCCCGAGGGACTCTACCGGGAGGGGGGCAGGCTGTGCCGTAAAGGAAGAAACGCCGATGCCCTCACGACTTACCGCGCGTTGATCGAGCGGTTCCCGGAGCAGAACCGGGCCGGCTGTGCCGCTATCTACCTGGCGGGGCTGCAGCTGAGCGGTAAGAACTATCAGGAAGCGATAGAGACCTTAACACTGGCGGCCGAAAAGTACGATCAGGACCGGTACGGCGACGGTGTCGAGGTGGGGGGGTACGCCTACTTCCTGCTCGCCAAAGCCTACTGCGAAACCGGGGAATATGAAAAGGCTGCCGCATCGCTCAGAAACCTGGTCGACAAATTTCCCTACGCGTCCGGTCACCGCAGCGGGGATGCCTTAATGTCCATCAGGGCCAAACGCTGGTTCTACGACACGCTTACGGAGAACGGTATCGATCTCTCATTCCTGGACAACCTCATCGCCCGGCAGAAGGAGCCGGAGAATTTCCATCTCCTCACGGCTCGGCAGCTTGCTCTCGTTGGTCATATATGCGGGGGAGAAAACGAGCCGGATAAGGCCATCGCGGCGTTCACACTGCTTGCCTGGAAGTATCCGAACGAGAGCTTTACCGCGGAAGCCTGTCTCGCTGCCGGCGAGCTTCAACTGGAGCGGAAGCAGTATGACGGGGCCCTGGAATCGGCGCGTACGCTGATGGAGCGGTTCCCTGACGTGCGGGTGGGCAAAGGCGGGCCCCTGAAAGCGATGGGGTTCTTTAATACCGGAGCAGTGCATATTGCCCGCCGCGAGTACCGGGAGGCGGGTGCGGCTTTCGAGACGGTCGCCCGGGATTACCCCCCTGGCGTCGGACAGGGCGGGCGTTTCGTTGCTGGCGCTGATCGCCGAAAAATATGGGGATTCTCTGGCCCGTGAGGGGATAACGATTCAAGGACTCGCTGACCGGTCCGTTGCCGCAAAAATATCCCTCGTGTCTGTTAGGGAGCGGTAGACACCGAATCTCGATTTTTTTATTGCCACGGGCTGTCTCGCCGGGGGATAATGAGTTTTGCCGGATTCTCCCACGGTGGGAGGAAAGGCGTAATCGTATCAGGAGGAATAAGGATGAAAGAAAGGATTTTATTTGTGGTACTCGCCGTGGCGGCGGTCATGCTGGTCGTCGCCTTGCCGGCGTGGTCGCAGTGCGATACTACCAAAGCCGCTGCCGCTCCGGCGGCCGCGATGTCCGAGGGCGATATGCCCGCGGGAGACATGCCTGCGGGTGAGATGTCCAAGAGCGATATGCCCGCGGGAGAGATGCCTGAGGCTGCCGCTGCTCCGGCGGGTGAGATGCCCCAGGATGTTTATGGCCTTTATATCGTGGCCATGAGGGCGGGTGATCTCGACAAGATGGCCGCCTATGTGACCAAGGAAAAGATGGATCAGCTTCAGGCGATGCCCGACGAACAGAAAAAGCAGATTGCCGAGATGATGAAGATGATGGCCCCGGTCGAATACGCCGTGATCACGGAGGACATCCAGGGAGATACCGCCACCCTGACTCTCACGGGGCAGGCGACGGATTTCGCCGGCGGGTTGAACGATCAGAAAGGCACCGCAACTTTCGTAAAGGAAGACGGAGTCTGGAAGCTGGTCTCGGACAGTTGGCAGGTCAGCTCCGACGAATAATTTATTTCTTGTCCGGTAAAAAAGGCTCCCTCCGGGGAGCCTTTTTTATTATTATTATTTTTTCTCCGAAAAAATAATAGTTGTATACTTCAAGCCAACAAAAAATCATTTCCCGGGAGGATCATGTCGGCTAATGGTTGCAAGGCTTTATTATTCGATTGCCTCGATAGAAATATTTTAGTTAACCAACAGACCCCCGGCTGAATCAATCGGGGGCCCACATAAAGTAGCGGCGAAGCCGCTAATTTATAAATGAACCCGCGCATCCCCGAACAATTGCTTCCCGTCGGTAAAAAGCTGCACGGATTCCTGATCACCCGCGTCATCCCGCTGCCCGAGATCCGGGCCGTCGCTTACGGGGCCGATCATCCCCAAAGCGGCGCCCATCTGCTCCATCTCCATACGTTCGACCCCGAGAACCTCTTCGCCATCGGTTTCCGCACCCCCCCGCCCGATAACAGCGGGCTGCCCCATATCCTGGAGCATACGGTGCTGTGCGGATCGAGGAAGTACCCGGTCAAGGACCCGTTCGTGGAGCTGTTGAAGACGAGCCTGGCTACCTTCCTCAACGCCATGACGTATCCGGATCGGACGCTTTATCCCTGCGCCAGCATGAACGAGAAGGACTTCTTCAACCTGACCGGTGTTTATTGCGACGCCGTTTTTTATCCCCGTATCGGCCGTGAGCACTTCAAGCAGGAAGGACATCATTTCGAATTCGAGGACCCCTCCGATCCGGAAACGCCCCTGGTGATCAAGGGGGTTGTCTATAATGAGATGAAGGGGGTGTATTCCGACCTGGACGGGATCATCGAACGGGAGATACCGAAGAACCTCTTCCCGGACAATGCCTACGGGTACGATTTCGGCGGCGAACCGGAAGCCATTACCGCTTTGACCTACGAGCGGTTCAAAGAATATCATCGGACCCGGTATCATCCTTCCAACTCGTTGATATTTATCTATGGAGACATCCCGACGACGCGGCACTTGGAATTCCTCGATCGGGAATTCCTGCGCCACTTCACCCGGGAGACGATCGATACCTCGATCGCCGTTCAGCCGCCCTGGACGGAGCCCCGGCGGAGTACCCGCGCCTACCCGATCGGCGGCAATGAAAATCCGGAAAAGAAGGCGGTGGTGGCGGCGGCGTTCCGGGCCGGGAGGAATAACCGGCCGGTGGAGACGCTCGCTCTGCATCTTCTTTCCGATTATCTTCTCGGGAATGCCGCCTCTCCCCTCCGGAAGGCGCTCATCGATTCCAAACTGGGAGAAGAACTCACTGACTCCGGTTATTCGTCCTTCCAGCGCGACACCTATTTCACGGTCGGCCTGAAGGGGACCGAACCCGATCGGGCCGATGCGATACTGGATCTGATTTTGCGGACCTGTTCCGAGGTTGCCGCCCGGGGGGTGGATCGGGAGAAAATGGAGTCCGCCTTTCATCACCTGGAGCTGTCCGCGCGGGAGATAAAGAGCGCTTACCCCATCCGCCTGATGGATCGCGCGTTCGAGTCCTGGGCGTCCGCCGGCGACCCGATCCTCTGGATGCATATCAACCGTCACATCGCGGAGGCCCGCCGGCAATATGAAGCCGGCCCCGGTTTTTTTGAAGAGCGCCTCCGCCGGATGGTGCCGGACAATCCTCATCGGGTGCTTTTGACGTTCCAGCCGGATCCTTCGTACACCGCCGGCCAGGAAAAGAGAGAACAGCGGCGGCTGGAGGAGATAAAGGCCCGATTAAGCTCCGCTGAACGGGAGAGGATTGTCCGGGAGGCGGCCGAATTGGGATTACTCCAATCCGAACCCAACAGTCCCCAGGATCTGGCGACGCTTCCCCGGCTCTCCCTCAGTGATGTCCCGGTCGAACCGCTCAAACTGGACACGGCGGTGGAGGAAGTAAGCGGCCGCCCCTTTCTGGTGACGGATATGTTCAGCAACGGCATCACTTATCTCGCCCTTTCCTTTGATCTGCTCGGTCTTGATGAAGATGCCCTCGGCTACCTCCCCCTCTTCACCGATGCCCTGGGAGGGATGGGCGCCGCCGGGTTCGATTACGCGGAAATGGCCGAGAGGGAGGCTGCCTGCAGCGGCGGCGTCGAGAGCGATATCATGATCGCGGGCACCGCCGAGGATCACCTCATTGTCCAGCCCCGTCTGCTCGTCTTCTGCAGCGCGCTCGACCGCAAGCTGCCCCGGATGCTGGAGATGCTCCGGCAGCGGTTGACGCTTTGCGACTTTGCTGACCTGCGGCGGCTGAAGGACGTCATCCTTCAGGGAAGAATAGCCCTCCGGAGCCGGGTGATCCGGTCCGGAAACAGTTTTGCCGTTTCCTACGCTTCCCGGGGGTTCAGCGCGAACTGCGCTCTCAGTGAGTCGATGAAGGGGGTGAGCGCGGTCCGATTATATGAGGATCTGGCCGGCCGGTTTGACCGGGAGAGCGGCCTGGTGGGGGAACGGCTGAGCACGGTGCGGGATGCTCTCCAGAACCGGAACCGTCTGACCGCAGTTGTTCTCGGTTCCCCGGACTCGGTCACGGCCGTTCGGGAATGGTACCGCGGGCTGCTGGAAGGGATGGACGCGAACCCCCCCGGCGATGGGAGAGGAGAGGTTTTCCCCGAGAACCGGACGGCGGGAGGGGATCGCCGTCCCCGCGGACATCGCGTTCGTGGCCCGGAGCCAGCCGTCGGTCCCCTTCACCCATCCCGCCGGCCCGGCTCTTTTGCTCCTGGCCCAGGCCATCAGTTTCGGCTATCTCTGGGAAAAGGTGCGGGTGAAAGGGGGCGCCTATGGCTGCGGCGCTTCCTATAACAGCCACCGGGGAACTTTTTCTCTGGCCAGTTACCGCGATCCCAACGTCGGGGAAACCCTGCGGGTCTATGACGGGGTCTGTGA
Source organism: uncultured bacterium (assembly GCA_963822585.1). Classification (GTDB taxonomy): domain Bacteria; phylum Auribacterota; class Erginobacteria; order Erginobacterales; family Erginobacteraceae; genus CAWGIE01. The sequence goes on along the minus strand of CAWGIE010000033.1, from coordinate 11,202 downwards.
TTACATCGAAAAGGAGATGGACCTCTCGTCCACCGGGGTTGAACAGGCGATCATCGGGTCCGTCAAAAACCTTGACCGGCCGATCCGCCCGGAACAGGCCGTGGAAATGGCCCTGGCCCGCTATCTCGGGGGGATCGCCGATGAGAAGATCCGGGAGTTCCGGGATAGACTCTTCCGCCTGACCGGGGAAGATATCCGCCGCGTCTCCGCCGAGGTCCTGCGCCCCGCCGTCGCTGACTCCTCGACCTGTGTCATCGCCAGCCGGGAGAAGCTGGAAGCCGCCAACCGCTCTCGGGATATCCCCCTTGCCATCTCTGATCTTTGACGCAAAATTATTAGCCACCAAGGCACCAAGGCACTAAGAAAAGAATAAGATGAATATGTTTTTCCATTTTGTTTGGATAACTGGATATTAAAATTGATACATGGTCAGGTAGATTAGTGACCACCCCCACCAAGCCTCCCCCCATCAAGAGGGGAGGGGTAGCGGGGAGGTGAGCCGTCCCCAAATGGATTCCCCCTCCCTTGATGGGAGGGGGTCAGGGGGAGGGTGGTGCCAGGGATATCCTTATTCTGAAAATTTTTATCTTTGAGTATCATAATACAGTCCTAATTTGTCCATCGAAAGTGGAGGAGAACCTAAGGATAAAATACTGCCTTTCCTTGGTTTTCCTTGGTGTCTTAGAGGCAAAAGTCACGAGCGAAGCGAGCTAATTTACTAAAAATGAAAATGCCGAAAATCATTCCGGCGCTCCTGACCGTCTTGATTCTCCCTTCCTGCGCCGGCCGGGAAGAACGGGTTCCGGACGGCGTGCTTAATGTCGGCATCCTGCTGGCGAGCACGGACGGCGTCCGCTGGAGCCGGGAAGCGCAATACCTGGTCGAGAAGGCGGATGAGATGGGGATGCGGCCTCTCCTCAGGGAGGCCGGAGGGGACCCCGAACTTCAGAAGCGGCAGGCCCGGGAACTGATCGCGGAGGGGGCCGATGTCCTGGTTTTCCAGCCGGCGGATCCGATCTCCGCCGCTCCCATCGTCGGCGTGGCCAAGGACGCGGATTTGCCCGTTCTCGCCTACCGCGCCCCGGTCCCCGCTTCTGAATTCGATCTCTACGTGGGGCCGGACGGGGAGGAGGGCGGGTATTTGCAGGCGCAGGCAGCGCTGGAGCGGACCGGCGAGGGTGGGGCCGTTATCATCGGCGGCGGGGAGAACGCCTGGAGCGCCCTTCGGGTGCGGGCCGGCCGTGAGCGGGCGTTTTCGGAGTGGTCGGAGAGAAGAGAACGGGAGATCACGGTCCTGGCGGATTTCGTCCTCCCCTCCTCGGTGGGTGAGGGATTAGGTGCTTGGCTCGACAGCGAGTTCCGCTCCCTCGAAAAGGGATTGTACCGGGTTTCCATTGTTCTGGCCGACAGTGATGCCGCGGCCGGGGCGGTGATAGAAAGCCTGGAGAACCTGGGATGGCCGGAACAGGTCACCGTGGCCGGATGGGGGGCCGACCTGGCCGCCTGCCGGAGGATCATCAAGGGGACACAGGCGGTCACCGTCTTCACTCCCTCGCGGGAACTGGCCGCACTGGCCGTTCGCGCCGCCGCCCGCCTGGCCAGCGGGATGGACCCGGACGACGCCATTAAGGACATGGGAAACCGGGAGCGGGAGATCGAGGTTGCCGGCGATGAATACCCGGCTCTTATGCTCTCTCCGGTGGTCGTCACCCGGGGAAACATGATCGAGACCGTGGTCCTGGACGGCCGCTATTCGGTGGAGGAGATTTACGGGGAAGAATAAGTCAGCTTTTCTTGGTGTCTTAGTGTCTTGGTGGCAAGAATGGGGCTGGGGTAGAGGGAGTATTTTGTGTATTTTGCGCCTTTTTGCGGCTGAAAAAAGGGGCCGAGGCGGGGAAGGCGAAAAGACGAACTTCGAACGTCCAACGTTCAACATCCAACGTTCAACGTCCAAAGAAGAAATTCTCTGTGTCCTCTGTGTAATCTGTGGACCAATAAGGGGCCGAGGCGGGGGCCATTAGCGTAATTCGAGTAATTCGTAGTTCTAATCAGGATTCTCCACGACAACGGCGAAATCGGCGGTCCGGACGGGGGGGATTCCTTTTTCCCAGGGGCGGATATACTTGAGGGATATTGTTGTCTCGCCGGCGCCCGCCGCGCGGAATATCCAGAGTTGTTTCCCTCCCGCCCCCTTGAGACGTGATCGGGGAGGCTGGAAAGCGGAATCGATCAGCTCGATGATCTTCTCGTCCAGGGGGGATGAGAATTCCCAGCTGTATCCGGTCGTCGGGTTGGAATCGAGAATGATGGTGAATTCCTGCCCGACGGTGGCTTGGATTGAGCTGTCCTGAGCGGTGTATACGCGGCTCTTCATGATTGGCTGGGCGGGAGTTTGGGCGTAACCGTTTCCCATCAAAGTGAAGATTCCCACCGTCGTGATGATGACGAAGCTGAAAGCGCTTTGCAAATAGTTCATGACTGCCTATAGTATAGCATACTGTTTCGGAATTTCACTAAACGGAAAAATCCGTTTAGTGAAATTTCGAAACAGGCGAAAAAGCAACGGGAATAAAATAATCAGTTTTTGCTTTATGATACCAAGGGCTTACCGTTTTGGCTTGAGCAGTTGGACTCGAACTAATTTTTCGGTTCGTTATCAATCTGTTTACATGCAGAAAGAGAAAACTTACTAAATGAGCGGTGAAACCGCTAATTGGCTATGGAGGTAAACAACCATGAAAGTAGTTGGAAAACTGTTGTTTTTTTCTGTCGCAGTTGCGGCGCTGTTCTTAACGGTTTCTTCCCTGAAGGCGGAGATTGTGCAGAAGTGTATTAACACTGCCGACGGATTCTCCATCGAGTTTCCCCCGGGCTGGCTGATCCGGGAAAACCCGGAGGGTGAGACCCCCCTCTTCGCCTTCCGACCGAAAGAGAAACCGGACGAAGTCGTCTTCGAACGAATCGATATTATCGTTCTGAAGGATGCCGGAGAAGATCAGGATGTCTTCTATCAGAAACAGATCGAGAACTTGAAGACCATGCTGCCTGATTTTACCCTTGTCGCGAAGGGGAATGAAGACTTTTCCGCCTTTCCCTCGAGTTTCCTGATCTACACGTTCACAGACAAGTTCATCACCCTGCAGGTTCAGGCGAAAGCGAAACAGTGGATAATCAGGGGGGACGACCGGGTTTACCTGATAACGGGAACCGCGAAGATTGATACGTTCCCAAAATACGAGCCCATCTTCCAGAAAATAGTGAGCAGCTTCCGAATTCTTCAGTGAGTATCCGTTTAATAGCAATAAGATAATAACCACAAAGACACTAAGACACGAAGAATTCATAATAGTAATCCGTTCAATCTATTCAGCATTTATATTATGTTTCTTGGTATTTTGGTGTCTTGGTGGTTAAAAAGGGGCAGAGGAAAGGGGCGACGGAGAGAGAAGTTCGTAGTGCAGGACTTCAGTCCTGCCGGGGGCGTGGTAGGGGAGAAATAAAAATCAAACATAGGCCGTTTAATATCAAACGCCCAAAGTTCAGCGGTTTCTCTTCTTCCTTCATATTCTTTTTCTTAGTGTCTTCGTGTCTTGGTGGTTATTAAATCTATGGGTTGGATGGGAAAAATTATCGGGGGTTCGGTCGGGTTCATGCTGGGAGGCCCCCTGGGCGCGGTTGCCGGCATGGCCCTGGGAGCCCTCTACGACGCGGGCACCGGCGCCCCCCGGGTCCGCCTGGGGCCGGGGGAGGAAGCTCACCTTGCCTACTTTGTGGCCGCCTTCTCCATGCTGGGAAAGCTCTCCAAAGCGGACGGGGTAGTCTCCCGGGAGGAGATCGCCGTCGTCGAGCGGTTCATGAGGAATAACCTCGGCCTCTCCGCGGAAGCGAGGAGGTATGCCGTCCAAATATTCAACCGGGCGAAGTCTTCACCCGATCGGTTTGAAGATTATGCCGCCCAGTTTTATTCCCTTTTTCACGACCGCCGGGAGATCATCCTGAGCATGTTTGAACTCCTGGTCGCCGTCGCCTCCGCCGACGGGGTTATTCATCCCGGGGAGGAGGGGATGCTCCGGAACGCGGCCCGCATCTTCCACATCCATTCTTCCCAATACGCCAATATCAAACAGGCGGAACGGGGCGGCGCCGACAAATATTACGCCGTCCTCGGCTGTACCCGGACCGATACCGACGAGACGATAAAGAGGAAATACCGTAAGCTCGCCTCCGAATTCCATCCCGACAAGATTGTTTCCAAAGGACTGCCGGAGGAGTTCATCACCTTCGCCAAGACAAAGTTCCAGGAAATCCAGGAAGCCTATGAGAAGATCAAGAAAGAGAGAGGAATGTAGGATCGGGCTTCGCCCTTGTAGGAAGTGTAGTATCGCTCCGGGCTGCCGCCCGGAGCTTGCAGGATCGCCCCCGATACATCGGGGGCTTGTCATATCGCTTCGCTTGCAGTTTCTCTCTCTTTTCCCATTTCTTCTTTGCGTCTGCGGTTCAAAAGGGGCCGAGGTAGAGGCAAAATATCAGAGTAATCTGTGTAATCTGTGGACTGAAAAGGGGCCGGGGCAGAGGTAACTTTCTCAGCGTTCTCTGTGTCCTCTGTGGTTTAAAAAAGGGGCCGAGGTAGAGGGAACCTTTTGCGTATTTTGCGCCTTTTTGCGGCTAATAAAAGGGGGCGAGGCGGGGGGGACTCTCCTCCCATCACATTCAATCGTCTGTTAAATTCCCAAGTCGGCCAGCGCGTTGCAGAAGGAATTGACGACCGCGACCAGGCCCGGATGGGAGACCTCGAACTTTTCGACCAGGACCGAAAGGTCGGCGATGGAGGCGGTGAGTTCGTCGTCGTCCCTCTCTTCTTCGGTCGCGTGGCGGGCGGAGAGGTGCGATTTGTCGGCAATTTCGACCGCCGCTTCGTGATGCGTCTCGGCCAGCCGGTTGACCTCCAGCTTCAACTCGCCGATCAGCGCCAGCAGCTTGTCTTTTTTCTCCGGCGACATCGCCGTCGCCCGGGCCACTGTTTCCTCGATCTGTTTTACCGTCTTATCGATCATTCGTACCTCCGTGATCTCAGTCTATAAAATTTTCGTTACTATTTTGTGAGTTAATAAACCCAGAGCAACCCAACATATTTGCGGAGGAAATTCCAAATAACAAGCACCAAATGATCCTTCGACAGGCTCAGGACCTTCGGCAAATAAATCACAAATCACAAATAACAATAACCAAAACAGGTGGCTCAAACGTAGGCCGATGTACTGATTATCGTATTTTTTCAGACTGAAAGCAATACCGGTTAATTTGGAAGAGCGAAATATCTATATTTAACGGTGGTTGTCGGCGTGCGGTTTGTTATTTCGGTCATTGGAGTTTTGAATTTATTTAGGATTTAGAAATTAGGATTTAGGATTTGAAGTATTATCTTTCCGCTTCTTCCAGATCCTTTTTTGTCTCTCCGCTCAAATCCGCCGTCAGGTAGTCGAGGGTAAGGGGGAGTCCCAGTTCCAATTTCGGTATGTGCTGGAGGCCGACGGTCACGTTCCGCAGGCGGCACTCCAGCAGGTGTCCTCCCTGCTTCCGGTCCTCCGTCAAAAAATGCAGGTGGTATCCGGGTACGTTCAATGACGACATGAACTGCGGGGTGAAGAATCCGCAGAGCGTTCCCGCGGTCCGGCGGAACTCGAAAGTGGGCTGTTCCCGCGCCACCTCGACCAGGGGACGGTAATTCTCCTGCCGGGGGACGGAACGGGTCTTCACGTACTCGAACTCCCCGTCGATCCGGATCGCGTAGAGCATGTTGGGGGAGGGGATCAGGCCGTCCAGGAGGGTCTCCGGGTCTTCGTCCAGCCGCCGGCCGTCGATCTCTTCCACCATGTCCGGGGTGAAGAAGGTGACGCAGGCGAACGGCGTCTCCTCGGTGTCCGGCACCGGCGCCGCCACCCCGTCCGCTTTGACCTGGTAAACGTTCCCGTCCAGCACCACCATCTCCCCGTCCAGATTGTTGAACGTCCCCAGTCCGAAATCACCGTGTTTCCTGATCTCGCCCACGGAGGTGTTCTCCCGGTAATACCCGAGCACCAGCGCGTTGACCGGCGCCGTCAGGTACACCGCGTTTCCGCTTTCTTTGGCATCAAGATATTGCCGTAAGGCCTGTGCCGTGAGATCGGCAGCGCTCTCCCCGGTTTTTATCGAGACCTGGTTCAACTGTTCAGCGAGGTCTTTTGGAAAATGTAATTCCACTTTTGTTTTTTCCTGTATTTTCAGGCATGAATCATTTGACATTCGTCATTTTGATTTCGTCATTCTTTCGGATTTCGCTCCGCCCCCGCCTCCGTCCCGAAGCATTAACCGGGATACAATCGGGGTCATTCGGATTTCAATATTGAGCACCATTCCGGATTAACGATATTTCCCCCTATAAAATGAGAAAGAATCATCATTATAAGGATCTTCTATTTCCTTCATGTCCTTCATGTACTTCATGGTTAATTATCAGTGTGTGTTCGGATGCCCCCAGCGCCCGGAAAACCCGGTGCAAAATCGCGTGAGCCACCGCCGCGGCCAGTATCCCGTTCAGGGGCGGAATAAAGAAGCCCCGGCGTTCGCTCAGGTAGGCCGCCAGCACCCCGATGACATAGCCGAGCAGGGCCGGCCAGCGGAAATTAATGAAGCGGGTTTTGTCGAGGGGAGGCAGCTTCCGTTTCCAGACCAGGTGGTAATCGCCCAAAAGCACGCCGCCCAGGGGCGGGATCAGGATCCCCAGCGAGGTCATCCACTGCATCACGTGATCGTAGGCCCCGCTGATCGCGATCACGAAACCGAACGCACCGCAGAAGAGAATGAAGGGACGCTTCCGGTTGAAGCGGAAGAAGTCGGTCCCGGCCACGCCGACCGCGTAGGCGGTATTGTCGTTGGTCGTCCAGACGTTCAGGACCATGAGCACGATCCCGAGCCCGAGCAGTCCCTGGATCTTGAGCACCTCGGCGAAGTCGGGAACGCCGTACACGTTCCCCCCCACCGCCCCGAACCAGAGCATGAGGCCGTTGCCGAAGAGGAAGGCGATCAGCCCCGCCCAGAAGGCGATCCGGCCGCTGCGGGCGAAGCGGGCCCAGTTGGGCGCCTGGGTGCCGCCGCTGGCGAAGGTCCCCATGATCAGGGTCATCGCGGCCGCGAAGCCGAGCTTGCCGGTGGGGAGGATATGGGTAATCCCTCCCGCGGTCTCCCGGGCGTGGGCGAAGGACTTGAACGCCATGATCGCTCCCAGCAGCAGGATCAGGGGGACCGCGATCAGGGAAAGCGCCTCCATCCCCTTGTATCCGAAATAGGCGGTGCTGGTGAAGGCCGCCGACCAGACGAAGCACCAGAAGACCATCGTCTCCGTGTTCGCCCAATCGAATCCGAGCCAGGTGATGAACGGTTTGGCCATGAACGCCACCGTCACCCCGAACCAGCCGAGCTGGGTCCCCCCCAGGATCAGGTCGGCCCAGCGGGCCCCCCGGTTGCCGAACGTGTAGCGGGAGAGGAGCACCGTGGTCAGCCCGGTCTTCGCGCTGATGGCGGAGAGCCCCGCCACGTAGAAGCCCAGGATCAGGCTCCCGCAGCCGATGATCAGAAAGAGCCCCGGCCAGTAGCTGAAGGTCGCGCCGATCTTCGACCCGGCATACATGGTCGGGTAGAAGAAGGTGAAGCCGAGCAGGACCACCGAGATCGAGATCAGTCCCCGCCGCGCCGTCTTCGGAACCGGGGAGAGCGGATAATCCGGGTCCGGCCGGGACGTATCCCCCAAAAAAAATGTCCGGAAGAATTTCTTAATCTTTTCCCTCCTGGATAAAACTATTTTTAACCATGAAGGACATGAAGAACATGAAGATTAAAAGTATGGAGTATTGGAGTACTGGAGTGATGGAGTAATGGAAACGGCCGATCCGGCCACTTAGGCAATCCAATACTCCAATACTCAAACATTCCATCATTCCACCACTCCATCACTCCACCACTCCAGGTTGTTTATCAGCATATTTTACTGGAGGCAGAAATACAGGCCTTCATAAAAGTGAGGTGCTAAAATATCTCTCCGCTCTATCCGGCAGTATAGTCGCGATATTCCCGGAAATCTTCTTCGCCATCTGCCGCGCCCCCCAGACGTTGGCCCCCGAGGAGATGCCGACCAGGAGACCGAAATTGCGGCCCAACCGCCGGGTGGTCTCGATCGCGTCCTCGTCGGTGACCTCGACCACCTCGTCCACGATCGAAGGGTCGAGGACGCCGGGGACGAATCCGTCCCCGATCCCCTGGATCTGGTGCAGCCCCGGCTCGTGGCCGAGGAGTGCTGCCACGTTCTTGGGCTCCACCGCGACCAGAATCACGTCCGGCTTATGCTCCTTGAGGAACGTCCCCACTCCCTGGAGAGTCCCGCCGCTCCCGACGCCGGCCACGAAGCAGTCGATATCTCCCTCCATCTGGCGCCAGAGTTCGTGGGCGGTCTCGTTATAATGGCAGCGCGGGTTCTCCGGGTTCTCGAACTGCTGGGGCATGAAGACCCGCGGGTCTTCTCTCGCCATCTGCTCCGCCGCCTTCACCGCGCCCGGGATGCCGTCCTTGTCCGGTGTCAGGACCAGCTCCGCGCCCAGGGCCTGGATCAGTTTCTTCCGTTCATCGCTCATCCCGGCCGGCATTACGATCCGGACGGTATAGCCTTTCAGCCGACCGACCAGGGCCAGGCCGATCCCGGTGTTCCCGCTGCTCGGCTCGACGATGATCGAGTCGGGCTTGAGTTTCCCGTCCCGCTTCGCCCCCTCCAGCATCGCCAAAGCGACCCGGTCTTTGACCGACCCCCCGGGGTTCAGAAACTCGGCCTTGGCGTAGATGTTCTCCCCCTTGAGCCGGATCAGCGGCGTGTTCCCGATCAGGTCCAGTATATTATCGGTAAGCATGGTCAGTTCTCCGGATTGATTGAGTGCCGGAAATACTACCACTCGTCCTCCCCAAAGGCAAGAATGAGCAGAAAAACCCCCGCAGGCCAACGGCCTGCCACACCATAGCCCGTGGTAGCTTGTCCTGAGCGAAGCCGGTGGGCAACCCCGGGATAAGGTCCGCAATCCATAAACAAAAACTTCCTTTATATAGCCGATAAACACCCAAAAACCGCCGATTTTTCCCCGACATTTAAACTGGAAATGAGGAATGTTACATAAGGAATATCATTAAATGGCGCATTATATTGTCAACCAATAGTCCTGCGGCAGGACTATTGCTATTGTCAGGCATATATGATCTCTTCAGCGCCTCTCCACCCAACAAGGAGTGAAGAGAACTCCCCGGGAGAGGGCAGGGGGAGGGTGGCAAGCAACGGGTCGGCAACGTTTATCACTGAACGCATTATTTCTATTGCTCATCCGTGAAAATATATTTATACTCACATCCGCTTCGCTTCGTTGTTTGTATCACTTCAAGCGGAGAAAAATTTATCCGTTGTGAAAAGGATCATCCCGGCCGTCTATTGGCTAATATACTTTACAAAGCCCCACAACCAATCAATCTTTTCTTAGTGTCTTGGTGGGAAAAAAGGGTCCGAGGTAGAGGGAACCCCTGTTATTCGTCCTTGGTGTTTCTTAGTGTCTTAGTGTCTTTGTGGTTAAATTTTTTTGAAAATTAAGGAGAAAAGAAATGAGTGATCAATCCCCCTGGTATCTGAAAAAGTCCCCCCTGGGCGCCGCCTACGCGCATTTTTCCAATTCCGCCAAGGGAGAAACCGTTTTAGACCGGAAAACGAAAGAATTGATCCGCTTGAGTGTCGCCTCGGTATTCAGGTGCAGCCATTGCACGGAGCACCATATCAAAGACGCCCTTACCGCCGGCGCCACCAAATCAGAGATCGCGGAGGCCCTGCTTCTCGCCTCCCTGCAGTCAGCCGGCACCCAGCTCAACTGGAATAAGGAATTATTCGAAAAATACCTTCAAGATATGAGTCAGGAGTAAATCTGCCCTCTATCCGGCCAACTATGTTCTGAATTCCGTTGGTAGCCGCCCCGTATTATGCGGGGCGCAATATTTCGGTAGCCACCACCTGAATTTGATTCGAAGCCCTAACTTGAATCCTAAAATATGAGCCAAGAGTAGACTTGACCCCTTTTGCCCCGGCCCATAGTGGAGCTTTATGGGGGTGGTAAAAAAGGGCCGAGGCGAGTGAAAATTTTGCGTCTCTTGCGCTTTTTTGTGGCTAAATAAAGGGGGTGAGGTAGAGGGAATTCTTTGCATTTTTTGCGGTTAATATAAATATGAGCAAAAAGTAGACTTGATCCTTCTTCTTCAAAATAAAAAGTTGCGGCCAAAGGGAGCTCATTTATGAAAATAGAGAAAATCCTGCGTGACCTTTCCTTGAGGGCGATAACCTTTCTGGTCATTCTGATCATCCTGTGGTCGATCGTTTTACTGGTGGGCGCTACCTTCAACTGGTCCTTTTTGACCAGCAAGATCCAGGGCGCCTTCTACCTGGGCGGTTTCATCGTCGGCCTCCTGATCCTGGCCTTATCTTTCCTGAATCTAACCTCCAGCCTGACGATCATCTCCAAGGCCCAGAATAAGGAAGAGGCCGTCTCCCGGGGGATCAGAAAACAGATCGGCTTTATGCTGCTGGGCGCGTTTGTATTAATAGGTCTGCTGATCGGAGGGTTATGGTTCGCCGAATGGCGTGTCTATCGGCAGGTCTCGGAAGAGGCCATAACCAAAGTTCAGACTATAGCGGCGAAGAAACAATTTTCGGAATTAGCCCAAGCAGTGAAAACGGACGGGGATATCAATGATATCCTGGAGATTCGAGATGCTCTGGCTAATTACGTCGGCTCCGGAGGAAGAGTCTCCTTTCTGATCCCCCGGGATCGTGCGGGCGTGAAGGTGTATTACGAGATTGTGCCCTGGCTGAGATTTCTCGACAAGGACAAGACCGAAACCAAGAAACTCTCCGATATGGATCTGAATCGATTCCAGCCCAGCCGGAGAGAAGAAGAAGATTTCAAGAAGCTGGCGGCGGGAGAGATCAGTTCCTTCCAGGCCCCGGTAGGAGGAGACAAGCTTCGGGTGTTTCAGTCCGAGAAGATCGACGGCCAGGAGATCGTCATCCTCCTCGATACCTCGCGGCAGGTTAATGACTATCGTGGCAGCTTCAAATAAAAACGTGATTCTGAAAATATGAGCTAACCTGAC
>CAWGIE010000032.1:0-4651 GCA_963822585.1 uncultured bacterium | reverse complement strand
CGATCTGCTTGTCGGTGAACGGTAGGACATGCGACCGGCATATGGCAATGACGCCCATCGGGGTACCTTTGCGCAATAGCGGAATTCCAAGCATCGTACGAAAATTTCCGCGCTTGATTGATTCCGTCCAACCATAATCGGGATCGGCCAGTACGTCCGGAATATGAATTGTCCGGCCTTCCGAGGCCGTCCTTCCGACCAGCGTTTGGCGGCCGAGCGGGATCACCTGCGTTTCCATCCATTGCTTGTATTCTGGAGCAAAGCCGTGGCTTGCCGCGAGACGGTAAGCGTCGCCGTCACGCCTGAATATGAACGCATAGTCCGACTCACACAGCCGCTCCGCCGACTCGACCAGCGTGTCGAGCACCGCCTGAAGATCGAAGGTCGAGCGGCTAATGACCTTGAGCACGTCGGCAGTGGCGGTCTGCTGCTGCAGCGATTCGCGCAGTTCGTTGAGCAGCCGCGTATTTTCGATGGCGATGATGGCCTGCGCGGCAAAGTTTTTCACCAGCGCGACCTGCTTTTCGCTGAACGGCCGCAACTCTTGGCGGTAGATAACAATCGCGCCGACCATTTCGTTATTCTTGAGCATCGGGACGGCGACAAGGGTTCGCGCACCACCCAAGTCGGCGAGGTCCCTCAATGGTTCGCTTGTGGCGTAACCCGGCTCTGTCCTGATATCGGCGATTTGCGCGACTTGCCTCGTCCGTATGATGCGGCCCAGGGGGCTTCCCGCAGGAGGAAATACCAACGGCTCGCTCCCACGCTTCTCTGCAAAAGCGCGCGGCACGTCGTGCATGGCGACCGTGCGGAAGCCGCCGCCCTCCGCTAGGTACAGCATTCCAAACTTGGCACCGCAGATTCGTACCGCGTTTTCCAACATAGCCTGGAACACCGGCTCGAGTTCGCCGCGTGAGCTGGAGATGACTTGAAGCACCTCCGAGGTCGCGGTCTGCTGCTCCAGTGACTTGGTCAGATCGTCGGTACGCTGGCGCAGCTCGTTGAGCAGCCGCGTGTTCTCGATAGCGATGATGGCTTGGGCAGCGAAGTTGGTGACTAACTCGATCTGCTTGTCGCTGAACGGCCGCACCTCCGGGCGGTAAATGGCAATGGCGCCGATCAGCTCCTGCTCCTTGAGCATCGGCACCACAAGCAGCGTTCGGGCTCCGGCAACATCGGCGAGGCTGACAAACGGTTTAAAACCGTTGATGTAGGCCGGCTCGTGCCTGATATCAGCGATATGAATCAACTGCTTGGTGACCGCGATGCGGCCAAGCGGGCTATCCGGCACGAAATGAATTACGCCCTGGTGACTTCGCTCCTCAGCCAAGGCGGGGGGCACGCCGTGCATTGCGACCGCGCGAAATCCGTCGCCTTCGGCAAGCCAGAAGAAACCAAAGCCGGCGCCGCAGATACGCGTGGCGTTTTCCAACATCGTCTTGAACACCGGCTCCAGATCGCCGGGTGAACTTGAAATAACTTTCAACACCTCCGACGTCGCAGTCTGTTGCTCCAGCGACTTAGAAAGATCGTCGGTGCGCTCGCGCAATTCGTTGAGTAGCCGCGTGTTCTCGATGGCTATGACGGCTTGCGCGGCAAATGTCCTCAACACCGCAACCTGCTTTTCTGAGAGCGGCCCGGGCAAATGGCGCACGACACTGAGCGCGCCGATCGCCTCATTGCCGCGCAACATGGGCATGATGGTGATCGCCCGGTAGCCGCTGGTCAGGAAGTTGCGAGCCCCGACGGCAAATTCGGCCGGGGCATCCTTTACGTCGGGAAAGTCCACGACTCTGCGATCGAGAATGGCGGCGCCGTGCAGGTACTCCCGCGTAAGGGGAGTACGGGATAGGGCGCGTCGCCACGCTTCGGCGCGATCAGGATCACGCTCGGCGATGGCCGCGGCCTTGATTATGTCCCCTTCCCTGAGCGCAAGGCTGACGAGAGCGTCCGGATAGAGCTTTAATCCGCTCTGCACGATGGAATCGAACACCGGCTGTGTGTCGCTGAGAGAGTTGCTGATAACGGCAAGAATTTCCGACGTCGCGGTCTGCTGCTCCAGCGACTCGGTCAGATCGTCGGTGCGCTGGCGCAGCTCGTTAAGCAGCCGTGCGTTCTCGATGGCGATGACGGCCTGAGCGGCGAAGTTCTGAACGAGCTCGATCTGCTTGTCGGTGAATGGCTTCACCTCCTGGCGGTAGATGATGATGGTGCCGAGCAGCTCGTTGTCCTTGAGCATCGGCACAGCGACCGTGGATCGCGCACCGCCGAGCGTGACCGGAGCAGCTTGGATATGCTCTGCCGCGTAGTCGGCGGTGTGGGCCACCTGCCTTGTCTGCAAGGCGCGATCGAGCAGAGAGCTTGCGTCCGGCAGAAACGGCCCGCGCTGCTTTTGGTATTCGACCAACGCAGGCGGCGTGCCGTAGTCGGCCGCAAAGTGGAATGCCTTGCCGTCGAAATGGAACAGCGTGCCAAACCTGGCCCCGCAAATCTGGGTGGCGTTCTCCAGAATAGCATGGAACACCGGCTCCAGTTCGCCCGGCGAACTGCTGATGACGCGCAGCACCTCGGAGGTCGCGGTCTGCTGCTGGAGCGACTCGGTCAGATCGTCGGTGCGATGGCGCAGCTCGTTAAGCAGCCGCGTGTTCTCGATGGCGATGACGGCTTGCGCGGCGAAGTTGCTCACCAGCGCGATCTGCTTGTCGGTGAAAGGGCGCACCTCCTGGCGGTAAATGCTGATGGCGCCGATCAGCTCATTCTCCCTGAACATCGGGACCGAAATTGCGGTGCGCGCGCCAGCGGCCTTTACCAATTCCGACCTGGCATATGGCTCCTCGGCCGCAAGATCGTTGATGTGCACCATCTTCTTCGTTCGAACGATGGTGCCGGGCATCGACCGGTCCAACGGAACGATCGGATCCCGTGCTCGCAGTTTTTCGTACTCGGGCGGAGCATTGTGCAGAGCGGCCATTCGCATATTGGTGCCGTCGTACAGCACAAGATTTCCGAACCTGGCCTCGCAGATGCGCACGGCATTGTTTAAGATGGAATCGAACACGGGTTCGAGCTCGGCGGGCGAGCTGGAAATCACTTGCAAGACTTCCGAGGTCGCCGTCTGCTGCTCCAAGGACTCGGAAAGATCGTCGGTGCGCTCGCGCAGTTCGTTGAGCAGGCGCGTGTTCTCGATGGCGATGACGGCTTGATTGGCGAATGTCCGCAGAACCGCCAACTGCTTGTCGGACAGCGGTCCGGGCGCAAGGCGCACCACGCTGATCGCGCCGATCGCTTCCCCGCCGCGTATCATAGGCATGATCGTGATCGCGCGGTGCCCGCTGGTCAGGAAATTTTGCGCTCCAACGGCGAGGTCAGCCGGGGTATTCTCCACGTCGGCAAAGTCCACCACCTTGCGATCGAGTATGGCTGTGCCGTGCATGTACTGGCGCGTAAGCGGGTACGGAAATGTGCGCCGCCACGCTTCGACGCGCGCCGGATCGGGCGCGGCGACGGCCGCCGCCGTGATCATGCCCGCGTCCGTGAGCACGACAGTAATGGTGGCGTCCGGAAAGAGCTTCAACCCGCTCTGCACGATGGCGTCGAACGCCGGCTGTGTGTCGCTGAGAGAGTTGCTGATAACGGCAAGGATTTCGGCAGTCGCGGTCTGCTGCTCCAGCGATTTGGTCAGGTCGTCGGTGCGCTGGCGCAATTCATTAAGCAGGCGGGCGTTCTCAATAGCAATGACGGCTTGGGCCGCGAAGTTTTGCACCAGTTCAATTTGCTTGTCGATGAACGGCCGCACCTCCTGCCGGTAAATGACAATCTGGCCGATCAGCTCGTTGTCCTTAAGCATCGGCACGGCAAGTACGGTTCGAAAGCCGCACTCGACGCCGGCAACAACAAATGGATCGCCATTGATATAGGACTGGGTGGCCTTGACGTCGGCGATCTGCTCCACCTGCTTCGTGACGACGACGCGCCCCATCGGCACATCGGGCGGCGGTTGGAACAGTTGGTCGCGAGAACGTATTGCGGCAAATGCAGGCGGGGCGTTGTGCAGAGCAACCGGGCGGAAACCTGTTCCCTCGGAGAGGTACATCGTGCCAAACTCAGCCTGGCAGAGCCGCGTCGCATTCTCCAGCATGGCGTCGAAGACTGGCTCCAGCTCGCCCGGCGATGCGCTGATGACCTTCAGCACCTCCGAGGTCGCCGTCTGCTGTTCGAGCGACTTAGACAGTTCGTCGGTGCGCTGGCGCAGCTCGTTGAGCAACCGTGTGTTTTCGATGGCGATCACCGCTTGCGCGGCGAAATTCTGCAAAAGCTCGATCTGCTTGTCGGTGAACGGCTGAACCTCCTGCCGATAGATGGCAATCGCACCGATCAGCTCGTTTTCTTTAAGCATTGGCACGTTAATAATCGTCCGCGCACCCGCCAATTCGACGAGACCCACAATGGCGGCGTCACGCTCGAGATAGGCCTGCTCAGACGCCATATCCGGGACCTGAATCATTTGTTTCGCATGGAGCAATCGGCTGATCGGATTGATCGGGCTTGGCCGTAGAATTGGATGATGCCTTGTGTGTTCCGCCCAAGCATCCGGCGCGCCGGATGTCGCAACACGCCTCAAGGCGCCGTCTTCGGCGAGGAGCAAATTGCT
>CAWGIE010000031.1:0-374752 GCA_963822585.1 uncultured bacterium | reverse complement strand
GCCACACCCACCGCCGCCGCGGGCAGTTTCACTTTTACCCGGGCGGAGTATCTCTCCGTTACGGAAAATACCGCCGCGCCCCTCCCCGAACCGGTACCGCCGTCCACACCGCTCCCCGTGCGTCCTCCCGTGGCTACACCGACCGCCGCACCGGCTGTCACCGTGACACCGGCGCCCACGGGGACAGCAACCCCGTTACCATTGCCTACCGCCTCCTGCTCATTGCCCACCCCGTCCCCACTGCCCACTGCCCACTCCCCACTGCCGATCACCGACTTTGGCGATTACGACGGCGACGGGACGAGTGATATTGCGCTTTTCCGCCCGGCAACCGGTCTCTGGGTGATCCGGGGGGTGACGCGGGTGTATTTTGGAGCGGGGGCGGTCCCGGCGGCGGGCGAATACGACGGAGATCTGACGGCGGACATCGCCGTCTTCCGTCCCGATAGCGGCCTCTGGGCGATCCGGCTGCTCTCGCGGTACTACTTCGGGGGAGCGTCCGATCTCCCGGTTCCAGGGGACTATAACGGGGACGGCCGAGCCGATGGGGCCGTCTTCCGCGGATCGACCGGCCTCTGGGCGGTCCGGGGGATGAGCCGGGTCTACTTCGGCCGCCCCGGCGACTTCCCGGTGCCGGGAGACTACGATGGGGACGGGGTGGTTGATCTCGCCGTCTTTCGCCCGGCGACCGGCCTCTGGGCGATCCGGCTGCTTGCCCGGTATTATTTCGGCGGAGAGCACGATCTCCCGGTCTCGGGCGATTTCAACGGGGATGGAACGAGCCAGGTAGCCGTGTACCGGCCGTCATCCGGCCTCTGGGCGATCAGGGACTGGAGCCGGTTCTACTTCGGGTCGGGGGATGCGGTTCCGGCCCCGCTGGACTTCCGCGGGGAAGGCATTCTTGTTCCCGTCCTCTACCGGGGAAGCTCCGGACTCTGGGCCATCCGGGGCATATCCCGCTGTTACTTCGGAAGCACCACCGACATCCCCGTCGTCCGGTGAAACTACGAATTTAGCAAATTATCCCTCACGTCGCCCTTTTTTCAGTCCACAGATGGATTCGACTCCGCCCTTCGACAAGCTCAGGACTATCGCTTCCCTTCGACTTTGCTCCCTTCGACTCCGCTCAGGATCTTCGACAGGGTCTAAAGACACCACAAGTTTTCACAGATGACACGGATTAGTCCCCGCCGCGGCCCCTTTTTTAAACAGACAATTGGATGTGATTGAATAGGATTTGTGTTCCCTCCCCGAGCCGTTCGACGTTCGATGGTGGAAGTTCGATGTTCGACGTTCAGTTTTACCCCCCGCCTCGCCCCCTTAAAGAAACCGCGAATCTCGCTAATCTTCGCGATGGTTCTTGGGTGTTGAACGTTGAGCGTTGGATGGTGAACCTTAACAAAATCACCCTTTTGGGGTATTGCGCTTTGGCTGAATAAGTTGGATAATACAATAAGGATTGCTATATCCTCATCCTGTGGATGAACTCTCTGTAAGATTTGCTGGCATTATGGGATAAGAAACTGTTTAACCGGCAAATATTTCCTACTGATTATCAGGAGCTGCGCGCAATAAGGGGCGGCGGGTTTTTTTATAGCTTGCAATCCTTTATTACGCAATATAATACAAATAATATCCGGTTCTTTGTAAACTGGCATAGTAAATGCTTTATTTATAAAATAGTTTGTAGAATAAAAAACAAGTGTCGTAATTCGTAAGTAAATCCCGTGTCAATTGAACGGGAAGCAGGCGTTGAGGTCTAACTTGTTGTTATGCTGTTGATTCGGCAGGAGTTATCCACGCGCCGAATGTAAAATATAAATCAGGATAACACTTGACGAATCACAGTAAAATCCTTCAGAATACAGGAATATTCCTACGATCTCCAAGATCATGAAGCTTTTTCAGATATTTTTTGTTTGCGCCTATCTTTTTCTCCCTGCCGCCGGGAGGGCGCAGGATGACCTTGTCTTTATAGTCCGGCCCGGCGATACCGAGCGGTCCCTGACCGAGAACTACCTGGTCCGGCCGACCGCCTGGGAGAGGGTGGTGCAGTACAACTATCTTCTCAAGCCCGGGGGCACGATCAAAGTCCCGGCCGACCTGGTCCGGAAAGAGGAGAGCGCTTTCCTGGTCTCCTTCTTCGGAGAGGTTGAGTTCCGGCCGGCGGACCGGCGGGACTGGATGCCGGCGGTGGCCGGCCTCATCCTCCGCAAGGGCGACGCGGTCCGGACCGGCACCGATTCCGGAGCGGTTCTCCGGATGGGCCGGGATGACCAGGTTGTCTTACGAGGAGAGAGTGAAGTTACTATTCGATCCCTATCGGCGGTTTCTTTCCGGGAGAACCAACCGGGTGATGGTGATGGCGGGGACGGTATTGGCCTCCACCCGGAAGAGCGAGGAGCGGGAGGCCCGCTTCGAGATCAAGACCCCGGCCGCGGAGATGGAACTGACGGGGACGCTGGTTAGAACCAGTGTCGGATTCAAGCGGCCGATCCCGGATCGAGGTGCTGGACGGGGAGGTGGTTGTCGACTCCCGGGAAGGGGAGTACGGCGTCTCCGAAGGAAATGGGATCTGTGTGAAGGAATGAACGTCCAACGTCGAACATAGTAATCGGTGCTCGTAAGTCCGATCTTGCCGTCACCGATTACCGATTACCGATTACCTATTTCGAATGCAGATCATTATTCGCGAACGATTAATATTTCTTCGCCATTCCGTCACTCCTTTTTCCTTCTCTTCTGTCACCGAAGCCTCCTATCAGGTCCAGCAGGGGACGACGACGCTGACCTCGACCTCCCAGCAGCAGGCGATCACGGCGGTAAACGCGGTCAACCGGGCGTTCGTGATCATCCACTATTACTATGCCTCGGACGGCACCGGGAACGTCCAGTATAACGCCGACGTCGGCATGGCCAGCGCCTATCTGGAGGACACCACCCACATCCGGTTCAGTCGGGGTGCCTCGACGTCGAACGTGACCGTCTCCTGGACGGTGATCGAGTGCCTGGACAGTGAGTTCGAGGTTTTCCGGGGCAGCCAGGCCTGGTCGGGGACGACGACGCTCTACACGCCCGCGATCGGATCGACGGTGACGGGAGATAACTGCTTTGCCTGGATCAACGGGACCACCTCGGACAGCGCGGCCGTGAACCGGATCCGGGAACACTATTTTACCGCCGATGTTACCTCCGGAAGCCAGACCACGCTTAACGTGCGGCGGTATGCGCCCGATGGGGGTCCTTCGGGAACGGTCCGCTGGATCGTGGTCGAGTTCGACCCGGGAAAGATCGGGGGGCTCGATACCGGCGAGGAGACGGTGACCACCCAGGTCCAGGCATCCCCGCTGACCTTTTCCATCTCGGGGTGCGAGAAGGACCAGATCGCTGCTTATCGCGCAGTGGCGGGTGAGCGGGGACGACGGTCTCAACGCCCACGCGATCGCCTTTAATATCCAGAGCGATACCCAGGGGTACGCGTATGTCCACACGAATACCAACTGGAACCGGGTCATGCGCTGGTACGCGATCGACTTCGGCAGCCGGGCGGGCTCCCGGCAGGAAGGGACGGTGGACAACTCCTCCGACACCAACTGGGCGACCGCCGCCCAGACGCTCTCCCCGGCGATCCCGGTCGACCGGGGCTGGTCCATGGCGAGCATTACGTCAAACGGCGATGGGACCGCCTTTCCCCGTCCCTGCGCGCGGCACTGGCTCTCGGATGCGACCACGCTGGAGATCGAGCACATGCGCACCGGCCAGCCGTCCTGGATCGAGTGGCAGGTCCTGGAACTTCCCTATCCAACCCCGACGCCGACGCCGTCACCTTCCCCGACGGCGACCGCCACTCCGACCGCTACGCCCACCCGGACCCCGCCGCCGTCCCCTTCTCCGACACCGGTTGATTTGCCTCCACCCTGGCTTCATCAGGACGTCGGCGGTGTGGGTGTTGCCGGGGATGCTTCCTATTCCAGCGGGACCTTTACGATCGACGGGGACGGCGCCGATATCTGGGGAACCGCGGACGCGTTCCATTTCGTCTATCAATCACTATCCGGGGACGGAGAGATCTACGCCCGGGTAGCCAGCGTGGAGAACACCGATCCCTGGGCGAAAGCGGGGGTGATGATCCGGGAAGAGCTGACCGCCGGATCCACCCATGCCATGAGCGTCGTCACTGTCGGCAACGGAATCGCCTTCCAGCGTCGCACCGTTACCGATGGCGTCAGCGACCACACCGCGGGAGGTGCCTATTCGGCCCCCTACTGGGTCAGATTGGTCCGCAGCGGCGACACTTTCACCGGTTACGAATCGCCTGACGGCAGTTCCTGGACGGAGATTGACTCGGCGACCATCTCCATGTCGACTGATGTATATATCGGTCTGGCCGTGACTTCTCACAACGGGTCCGAGCTGTGCACTTCGGGGATCGACAACGTTACCGTGATCACTCCTCCGCCCAGTCCGACTCCTTCCCCCAGCGTTACTCCGACCGCCATCCCCTCGCCGACGTCGCCGGTGGAAGTCCTGCTCTCGGTAGCCGATTCCTACGTGAACCAGAACGCGGCCAACACCAACTACGGGACGGCCACGACGATGGAGGTGAGGAGCACCAGCGGAGGTACCCCCGATCGGAACCGCCGTTCATTCGTGCAGTTCGACGTTTCCTCCATCCCCGCGGGGGCGACGATCCAATCGGCCACGGTCCGGCTGTACATGGAGACGGCGCCGTCGGGTTCGCGCAGTTACGACATCAACCGGGTGACGGCGAGCTGGATCGAGTCGGGGGCGGGGGGCATCACCTGGAACAACCAGCCGGCGGTGGCGGGAAGCCCGACGGACACCATCGCCACGGGGACGGCGGCGGGGGTATGGCTGGAGTGGGACGTGACCTGCGACGTGCAGGGATACGTCTCGGGGACGCACAGCAACTACGGGTGGCGGGTCAAGGACCAGACGGAGAGCAGCGCGACGGACTACCGGTCGGTCTTCCGGACACGGGAGTATACGGGAACGACGTACGATCCGCAGCTGGTGGTGATTTATGTGGTGCCGACGCCGACACCGACGGCCACGCCCACCCCGTCGCCGTCGCCGACGATTACCCCGACACCGGTCGGATTTCAAACACCTTCGCCCACCCCGTCGGTCACGCCCAGTCCGACTCCTTCCCCCAGCGTTACTCCGACCGCGGCTCCCTCGCCGACGGCGCCGCTGGAAGTATTGCTCTCGGTCGCCGATTCCTACGTAAACCAGAACTCGGGCAACACGAACTACGGGACGAACACCACCATGCTGGTGAGAAGCACCACTGCGGGCACTCCCAATGCCAACAATCGCTCCTTTGTGCAATTCGATGTTTCCTCCATCCCGGCGGGGGCGACGATTCAGACGGCCACGGTGCGGTTATATCTGCAGACGGCGCCGACGGCGTCGCGCAATTATGACATGAACCGGGCGACGGCAAGCTGGGTCGAGTCGGGGGCAGGGGGCATCACCTGGAACAACCAGCCGGCGGTAGCGGCGAGCGCGACGAGTACCATCGCGACGGGGACGGCGTCGGGCGTTTGGCTGGAATGGGACGCGACCAGCGACGTGCAGGGGTTTATCTCGGGGACCTACAGCAACTACGGATGGCGGGTCATGGACCAGGTGGAGAACAGCGCGACGGACCGGCAGTCGACCTTCCGCACCCGGGAGTACGCGGGGACGGCTTATGACCCGCAGTTGGTGGTGATCTACGTGGTTCCGACGCCGACCCCGACGGCGACGCCCACCCCGACGGTCACGCCGCCCCCGACGGTCACGCCGACCCCGACCCCCTATGGATATAAAACGCCTTCCCCGACACCCAGCATCACCCCTTCACCCAGTGTCACGCCGACACCCGTCGGATATAAAACGCCGTCCCCCACGCCGGCGGCATCGCCGACGGTGACGCCGGAACGGGTAATCGTGGGGAAGGGATACGCGACCTACTACGTTATGGGGGAGGAAGAGCAACTGATGAACGTCTACAAGCAGATCCCCATCTCCGGCGTCAATCCCGCCTGGACCGGGGCGAACATGAACTCACGGGTCAGCCTGGTGGCGACGGGGGACGACGTGCAGGTCTTTCTGGACGAGTGGGAGAACGGCTATACCTACGATCAGAGCGATCCTTACAATACTTCGGACGCCAGATGGTGCCGGGCGGATGGGACCGAACTGAACGCCGGGGACGTGCTCGACCTGACCAATGACGATACCTTCGTGCCCGGGAGCCAGGGGGTGGACGCGGGGGACGTGCTGCACGTTACCAACGCGCCGTTAAACATCGTACGGACGATGTGGCCGGATTATCCACCCGGGACCTACATGGCGGGATCGTGGGAGTTGTATCCGATCCAGCACTGGGAGAACGAATACACGGTGCCGGTGGGAGCGGACACGCGTCCGGCGCTCCTCCCCTTCGAGTACACCTATCTCTTCGTGCAGGGATTTTCAAACAGACACCCGGGTTCAGATCGACGATCCCTACTACGACGCGGAATGGGAGGTGGACACGGTGATCGATAACGGGGAGAGCATTCTCTACCCCGATCCCACCGCCGCTTATTTCTCGCAATACACGGTTTGCCACCAGGGGACGCGGGTAATCGGGACCTTCAACGGGACGACGAATCCGGCACCGCTGCAGGCGGGGATACTTGACCAGCGAAAACGTTGAATATGACAGCCGGTTCTATACCCTGACCCCGAGCGCTCTTCTGGGATATACCTACCAGATCCCCACGACCTCATTGCAGATGCCGACCGGCGAATATGGGGGGATAGACGTCGCCGCCACCGCCTACGTCTTTTCCTTCCAGTCGGATACGACGATCAATATCGAGACGTCCTCGGGGACTCTGGGACCGATCGAGCTCGATGAAGACGAGGTCTATTATTTCACTCTTCCCATGATGCCCCGGGGGACCTGGGAAGGTTTTTACGGGACCAAGATATATTCGGACGAATCCTGGAAGAAGATCTGGGTCCTGATCGCGTTTGACGATAATGCTCATCTGGATTTCGGCTACCAAGCGCTTTTCCCGGAGTACTTCGGAAACAGTTATTATCTCCCTTATGCGCCCAGTAATCCGACGTTCTTAACTCCCGCTCTATGACAATACCACCTTCTATGTGGATTGGAACAACGACTGGACGGTGGACACCAGCTTCGTCCTCGATCAGCTTGAGGTCAAATATCTCTTTCCTCCCGCCTCGACCACTCCGGTCGCCTATGACGGCGCGGGGGCGCACATCTGGGCGAATAAGAAGTTCCCCCTGGCCTGGGGACAGGATAACTCCGAGCAGACAATCGGACCCGAGGCCGACGGTTATCCCCCTGACTATGATTACGGTTTTACGATCCTGCCGCTGCGCTGGTATGATCCCTTCATGGGATTGGGGAAGGAGGCGGACCCGACGACGCTGCCGCCGGAGGGGGGTACGGTGTACTTCACGATCGAGGTGGAGAGTTTCTATTACACGGTCTACAACATGGACCTCTACGATTACCTTCCCCCGGGTTTCGACTACCAGACGGGGACGACCACGATCACCTACACCGACGGCACGCCGGAGAGCCACGCCGACCCGGCCTGGGACGGCGCGACCGATCCCCAGACGCTGGCCTGGTATCTCGATTACGACATGCCGGCCTACAGCCTGATCACCTTCGTGTTCGGGGCGGCGCCGGACGCGAGCGCGCAGCCGGGCTGGCACATGAACCTGGCCCGTGCTTTCGGGACCGACTTCTACGTGGAGACTGACCCGAACTGTTCCTATTTCTGGCCGGAGGACTGGGCCTTTGTCTATCTGAAGCCGGAAGTGATCTGTCCCTGCCCGCTCTACCTGCATCCCGACGGCCCCGACCCGGGGAGCGAGCGGGAACTGGACCGGGTGGAGCCGACGGGATCGTCGCCGACGACGGAGACGATCAACAACGGGGGGAGTTTGACCTTCTTCTGTACGCAGACGCTGGTCGAGGATCTGGTGATCGACGGGACGAGCGCCTCGGTGGCCTATCTCTACCTGCAGAACCCGTCGGGGACGCCCGACGTGACGGCTACCTTCGCCTACAGTCACCGGGCGGACTTCTCCACCTACACGGAGCTGGGAAGCTACCTGATTCCGGACATCACGACCAGCGGGTGGCGGGAGTTCATCCTGGCGATGAACGCGACGGTGGACGCCGGGAATTATCTCGCCCTCTGGGTGACGGAGAGCGCGGCCGGGAGCGACTCGATCCAACTGGTCTACGACTCGGAAACATACTATTCCCGGGTGGCGCTGAACACCACCACTTTCACCGAGATCGATTGGTTCCGGACCTATGACGACGCCTATCCGGGGGGGGTGGAGACGGACTCCTTCGAGGCGGGAGATACCGTCTATTACCGGTGCGAGGTGATCAACCCCTTCGGGAACGAGGACATTACGGACTGCCGGATCACGATCTACGACACCCAGGGGGATCCGGTGGTGGAGGACTTTTCACTGGAGCCGCCGGTGGGGTACGGTTCGAAGATTTACGAGTACGCCCTGGTCACCGACTGGCAGCCGGGGGATTACGACGCCACGGTGGTGGCCTACGAGGGGATGGAGGCGACCTGCGAGTCGACCGAAACAAGCTCCCTGACCACGGGGGAGCCGACGGCGGTGAAGATCAAGGAACTTTCGGCGGCGGGTTTTGACGGGGTGGTGGCGGTGGAGTGGGAGACGGGGGCGGAGATCGACAACCTGGGATTCATCGTACACCGGGCTTCCGCTCCGGGCGGCCCGTACGAGCAGGCGAGCGGGTTCATCCTCGGGCTGGGGTCCAGCCCGTCGGGCGGCCGCTACCTTTTCATCGACCGGGGAGCGGAGAACGGAGTCACGTACTATTACCGGCTGGAGGCGGTGGATACGGGCGGCAAGAGCGAGTGGTACGGCCCGGTCGCGGGACGGGCGATAGCCTCCGGCGGAAAGTTCGTCTATGACCCCGAGAATTACGCCGGGATCGGCGCGAACACCGAGATCGAACCCGCCGCAACGGCCACCCCGTCACCACTGCCTACTGCCTACTCCCCACTGCCCATATCGTCACCACTGCCCACTGCCCACTGCCCACTGTCTACTCCGTCCCCACTGCCCACTGCCTACTGCCCACTGCCCATCATTGACTTCGGCGATTACGACGGCGACGGGACATCGGATATCGCGCTTTTCCGCCCGGCAACCGGCCTCTGGGCTATCCGGGGGGTGACGCGGGTGTACTTCGGAGCGGGGGCTGTCCCGGTGGCGGGGGAGTACGACGGCGATCTGACGGCGGACATCGCCGTTTTCCGCCCCGATCTCGGCCTCTGGACGATCCGGGGATTTTCGCGGTACTACTTTGGGGGGGCGGGGGACCTGGCGGTACCGGGAGACTATGACGGGGACGGCCTGACCGACGGGGCGGTCTTCCGGGGCGAGAATGGCCTCTGGGCGATGCGGGGGATGAGCCGGGTTTACTTCGGGCGGGACGGCGATCTCCCGGTACCGGGGGACTATGACGGGGACGGGACGGCGGACATCGCCATTTTCCGCCCGGCGAGAGGTCTGTGGGCGATCCGGAACGGGGGGGCGTACTATTTCGGCGGGCCGGGAGACCTCCCGGTGCCGGGGGATTTCGATGGGGACGGATCGAGCGAGATCGCGGTCTATCGTCCGTCATCCGGTCTCTGGGCCATCCGGGGCTGGAGCCGGTTCTACTTCGGTTCGGGAGGCGCGGTGCCGGTCCCCCTGGACTTCCGCGGGGAAGGAGTCCTTCTTCCCACCCTCTACCGATGTCGCTCCGGTCTCTGGGCCATCCGGGGCATTACCCGCTGCTACTTCGGTTCTGGCGGCGATCTCCCGGTTGCCAGATGAGAAAGACAGCACTGATGGTAATTTTATTTCTTCTCTCCCCGGCCGTTTGGGGAGGGGAAGAAGTAGTGAACACGGCGTCACTCCCGCCGCCCCCGGCACGATTGATTGCCCCCACCAGCGGTGGGGTGATCAGCGGATCAATCGCGGAAACGGAGTTCGTGTGGTCGATCGTGGAGCCGGCGGTGAAGTATCATATCGAACTCTCCCCCGACCGGGAATTTTACCGGCTGACCCGGGAGGCGTACACTGAGGTCAACCGGCACGTGTTTGATAAACTTCCCCACGGGACATATTTCTGGCGCGTCAGCAGCATCAACGCAACCGGGATGGAGGGGAGTTACAGCCCGGTTTACTATTTCGTTTATCCCGAACCGATGGTGAATAAATAGAAAGGGTCCGTGGTGGGCGCGGATAACAAAATAATCAGGATCCAAAGAATGAACAGAGTGGGATTCACTAAAATAATATCCGGGATGATTCTGGGACTGGGAATTTTTCTTTCCTCCGCCGCGGCCTCAGCCGGCGAGGCCCCGATCACCCAGGGGGAGTGGGCCGTTTATCTGGCCCGGGGCCTGGGCCTGGAGAAGGCCCTCCCCGAGGGAACATCCGCCGACCGGTATATATCCATCCTGGGGCAGCAGGGATATCAACGGGTTGAAGGCGAGGATTACCGGGAGGCATCTCCGGCCATGTCCACGGAGATCGCTCCCGATTCCGTTATGGCCAGCCGGAAGAAATGGCTGGGATCGGGGAAGGAATCCGGCACCGTTAAGTACCGGGTGGACGTCCCGATCAACCGGCAGTACAAGATCCGTGCCCGGATTCGGGGCGGAGCCCAGTTCTGGTCGGTCGATGAAGGGGGGAGCGTCATGCTTACCCCGGACAGCGAGTTCTCATGGTTCGATGTCGGTGAGTATAATTTAAAGCCGGGCGAGCATAATATCACGGTGGCGGTTTCCCCCGGGAGCGCGCTCGACGTCTTCGAACTCATCACCGGCACCGCCCCACCGGTCGTTCCCGCCGGCGGGTTCGATCCCCTCAAGCCCCTCACCTACGGCGCCAAGGCCGAAACCCTGATCAAGGCCCTCAATCTGGAGGATGAGCTCCCGATCGACGAAGGGTTCTACCTGATCATGGAAGCGGAGCTGTTTGATCAGGCCGCCGGCAATTACGATGTCACGAAGGGACAGAAGCCGGGTGTCTCCTCCGAAGACAGGTGGCTCAAGTCGGAAGGGGAAGTGACTGCCTCCTATCATTTCGATGTTCCCGAGAAAGGTCTTTATTCCATCCAGGCCCGCGGATTCGGCACCAGCGATGAGGACTGGACGCTGGACCTCGGGCTCGAAAAAGTCACTCGGAAGCCGATCTCACCCAAAAAGTTCGGCTGGTTCCCCGTCACCACCACGTTGCTGGAAAAGGGGCCGCACACGATCGAGGTTGTTCTGAGGAAAGGCAACGGCACCGACGTTATCATGGTTCTGCGCCGCCGCGCCGAGGCCGGAAATTACCTCCAGCTGCTCTCCGACCTGGGATTGCAGGAGGGCGCGCTGCCGCCGACGCCGGCAGCGGACCAGAAAGACCGGCGGCGTTACGAACCTTACAAGTCGGTGGAAGGGGAGGACTACGTCAGCGCGAAGGGAGCCGTCGACCGGTCCGACGACGGTCGCTACGGAGAGCCTTCCGATCAGGAATGGGTGAAGCCCGCAAAGGACCTCACAACATTCCGGTATACTGTCCGGGTCGATGAAGACGGTATGTACGCCGTCTATATGCGCTCATTCGGATCGTCTAAGATGACCTGGGTCATCGATCCCAAGAAGGATGATTTTCGCGAAAAGAGAGACGTCTTTCCCCGCTCGCAAGATTCTTTCCTCTGGCAGGAGGTCGTCTCGCTGGAACTGACAAAAGGGGAACATGTTCTCGAAGTAACGATGCCCGGATCGGATGGCCTGGACGTCTTCGAATTGCGGAAACGGCCCTGGCTGACCCCCGATCTCGATGCGCTCGCCAAGCAGCCGGTCACCCGCGCAGAGGCCCTCCGGAACTTAAAGGAAGTCGAAGAACGGTACGGAGGTTCAGAGGAAGAGGAGGAACCGGAACCGGAGCCGGAACCGTCCGAAGGCGGCCCCCGTCCCACCCCCGGTTTCGAACCACTCAGCCCCTATGTTCCGGGGTCCTGAAAATCTTGGCCGTTAAAACCACGAAGTGCTCAAATATGCCCGCAGGTTTGAGCACTTCGTGGTTTTAATTTAAGTTGGTCTTGTGGTATCTTTTGCCACACTATATTTTTATTCTTGGATTAAGCTCAGCGTGGGGAAAAAGATCATATCGGACAGATCGGACCGATCGGACCGATCGGTCCGATCTGTCCGATCTGTCCGATCCGTCGGACTCGACCCATAATCTAATTTTGAGAGGAGGATAAAAAATGAAATCATTCATACCGCTTATTTCAGCCCTGGCTCTGATAATCTTCGGCTGCGGGCATACCCTGGAGCGTGATTACATGGGATCTGAAGATGCCATCGAGTCCATCAAGACGGTGGCGGTAATGCCTTTCGAGAACCTGACCAAGTTTCCCGACGCCGGGGAGATCGTGGCCGAGCTGTTCACCACCGAATTGTACCAGAGCACTCACTTCAAGATCCTGGATCGCAATCAGGTGAAAAGGATGATGAGGGAGAAAAAAATCACCGCGCCCCAGGTTATCGATCGCCTGGCCGCCGTGAATATCGGAAAGGCACTGGATGTGGATGGCGTCTTCATCGGTTCGGTCTCTGAGTACTGGTACCGTCTGGAGCAGCGTGTTCGCCGGCCGGGAGGCGAGGAACCCGCGGTGGGGATCAATGCCCGTCTGGTGGACGTGGCCTCAGGGGATGTTATCTGGGCTGCCAGCCACAGCCGTTCCAGCCACGATATATTCACCGCCGATCGGGATCACATCAACCGGATAGCCCAGATCGTGGTCGCGAATATGGTCGGTGGACTTGAATGATAGATAAAGGAATGAACTTTCAACATCGACCCGAAAAATGACCTCCGGTCATCTCGGGTTAAAAACGTTCAACGTCGAATGTTAAAAGAGTAATCAGTAATCAGTGATCGGTAATCAGTGGCCTGACGGATTGCCGAGTACTGATTACCGATTACTGATCACTGATTACCGGTTAAATAGGAGAATACTAATGCAAAAGAAATGGGGATGGATACTCCTGGGGGTGGTCCCATTACTGATAACGGCCGGCTGCGGGCACCAATACGTCTCGGCCCGGGCTGAGGACGGGTCGGACCTTTCATCGATCAAGACGGTGGCGATTCTCCCCTTCGAGAATATGACCAAGTACTACGAGGCGGGGAAGATCCTCCCCGACCTGATCGCGACGGAGCTCTACATCTCGAGGCGATTCAAGGTCATGGAGAGAACCGAGGCGGTGGCCATCTGCGCTGAAGAGGGGATCCGGATCCCCGAGGCGATGGATGCCGAGTACGCGCAGACCCTGGGGAAGAAGCTGGGCGTGGACGGGGTGATGATCGGATCGGTTTCGGAATACTGGTACCGGGTTTCCCGGGAAGAAGATGAGGAAGTGGAACCGGCGGTGGGGATCAACGCCCGCCTGATCAGCGTTGCCACCGGGGAAGTTGTCTGGGCGGCCAGTGTCACCCGCTCCAGCTACGATCTTCTCCTTTCTCAGAAAGATCCGCTGAACCGGGTCGCTCAGCTGGCCGTGATCGAGATGCTGGGTACTCTTCTCTAATTTAACCCAGATTATGCGATTGACGTGGCGAACTGCGCCAATCTTATGGGCTGCAATCGATTGCAAAAATACTCGTTCGCATTGTTTAATGCGTCTGTGTTTTTTGCAACCGATACAGCATCATAATCTTAATACATTTCATCCACGCCAACCACATAATCTGGGTTAGATTTTTCCCGGGGGGAAATTTTAATGGCGAGAAGATCACACGTTATGCTCGGGAGCACCGCGTTTCTATTCGCGGCTTTCAATCTCTTCCCGCTCCCGGCCCGGGGTGAGGAGTTGGTAAAGTTGACGCCTCACTTCTCCCTGACCGGGTATTACGACGACAATGTTGATTTCTCTCCCCAGACCGGTGGCAGCGATGTTTACGCGGTAATCTCCCCCGGTCTGAGTGTCCTTCTCGATCTACCATGGCTGCCGATTGAAACCGACTTTACACTTACTCGCTACCAGTACCGGAAGCGGTCGGATCTCAATCGCACCTTTTATAATTTCTCCATCAAGACCCTGAAGGCGCTCAATCTTTTTAAATCAAGAACCTTGACCCTGGACATAAGCGACGAGTACAAAGCGGTACCGGTCAATGTCACCGAGCCGAGCGACCAGCCGTCAAACCTGACCCAGAGAAACATTTTCTCCGTCACGCCGGCCTGGGAGATGCGTTTTTCCCGGAAGATGAAGGCCGGCGCCGGCTATGAATTCTCGCGCGTTGATTATCTCTCCAGCGGGGTGTCCGGCGACGACTATTTCGGGCATCGGTTTTTTACCCGTTTCATTTTCGAGGTCGAACGATCTTTATCTTTCTTTCAGCGCAACAGCTATGAAATGAAATATTTTAACAGTGCTCCCGACTTTCAGCAGTTCGTCCCCGAAGCGGGGCTTACACTGGGACTGGGGAAGAAGTGGGCACTTTCAGGAGCCTTTGGCTATTCATTCAACGACACCGGGGGGGATAAAAGCCATGGATACGTATACTCCGTTACCGGGAAATGGGTCCCGACCTCGAAAATCAGCCTGGCGGCTGTGTTCAGCCGTCGCCTGACTGTTGACATAGAGGGCCAACCATACACAGAAAGGAACTATGAACTATCTCTCCGCTATGATCCGGTAAAAAGGCTTGGCCTGGAGAGTTATTTGCGATATCATCATTACACCCTTTCCGGCGTCGATACCAAGTATATCAGCTTGAAAGCCGGGATAATCTACCGGTTGAATAAATGGGCCGCCCTCAATGGGGGATATATCAGAATAGAAAACGTGGATATGCCCCCCGAAGACAGTGCCCGGGCGAACCGGGTTTATCTGGGGGTGAACATAACACTGTAATCTATTTTTCTGCGAAAAATAAGAATGACGAAACCCGAATGAAACACGAATGATAAATGACTGAATTCCTACTATTTATTAGGCTAAGCGGTCCAGTAGGGCGAAGCATACTTAGGCATTTGATATTTGGTTTTCGCCATTCTTTCGTCATTCCTTATTCGAATTTCGTCATTTCATCAGGCAGTCTCTAAGACAAAATAGTTATGGTGGCTTTTATGGGGATAATAAAACAAAACCTATACGTGGTTTTTATTTTCTGCCTGATGATAACCGGTTGTGCCGGTCCGGAGGCGATGGTGCCTCCGGAAGAAGGGGAAGCAACCCCCGTATCCGGCACCGCAATGCCTACTCCGACCCCTGCAGCCGGTTTTTGGTCGGGGGAAAATAATGTCTACCGGCTTGGTCCCGGAGATATCCTGAAGATTACAGTTTACGGCGAGCCCGATATCTCGGGGTTGTTCCGGGTTTCCCATGAAGGGACCATCTCCTGGTCCTGGGTGGGAGATATCAAAGTTTCCGGTCTCACGGAGACGGAGATCCTCGATCGTCTGAAAGAGATCCTGACCCGGGACTATATCCGGCAGCCCCGGGTGGATTTGACCGTGGCCGAGTACCACAGCCAGGTGGTGTATTTTTTCGGCAATGTCTCTAACCCCGGGATCCGCCGGCTGGGCGAAAACCGCTCCCTCCTCACCAACTTTCTTCAGGCCGGCGGTCCGAAATTATGGGGCGACGGGGTAATCGGAATACTGCGGTCGGACGCCGTTACCAAGAAGCAGGAGCAGATTACGGTCAATCTGCAGTCCCTCCTCCGCGGTGGGGATGATCTCTTCCTCCAGGATGAGGACATCATCACCGTTTCCGTCCCGGAGACGGCCGGGACTTTTACTTCCGAAAATCGGGTCTATGTCGTCGGGGCCGTCACCGCCCCCGGCTCTTTTCACTGGAATGAAAATATGACCGCCCTGGACGCTCTGATGGATGCCGGGGGCCTGGCCGATTACGCTTCCGGGAACCGCGCCCGTCTTGTCCGGGGGAAGGGGGAACAGCAGAAAGAGATCGAGATTGAGTACGACGATATTCTTGACGGGGAAAGGGACAAGAATATTAATCTCCTCCCCGGAGATCTGATCATCGTGCCCGAATCGTGGATATAAATTAGCTCGCTGCGCTCGCAAATTGAGATTAATTTTTGTTAGAGTATCTAATAAAGGTTCAGTTTCCTGCTCCGGTGGGAAGGCGGGTTTTTAACTTTAGGCACTTCTCCGCCGGAGGCGGATCAGCCTTTGGCTGAAAACTTTAAACTTTAGGCACTTCCTATCATGGCTTTCAACGTATTAACGGCGCCTCTCTTTGACTACCTGTTCATTCTCCGGAAAAAAGTGTGGCTCCTCTTTCTGATCCTCTTCCTGACGGTCGGTTTGACCGCCCTCACTACATTTCGGCAGACCCCCGTCTATGAGGCAACCTGCAAGATCCGCTATAAGAAGGGAAGTCCCGCTTCCTATCTTGCCTCCGGTTCCTCCCTCTTTTTTATGAATCCTTATTATGACGATGTCAGCTTTGAGACCGAGCGACACGTCATCGAGAGCAAGATGACGGCGGAGGGAGTGGTCAAGACGCTCGGTCTGGCCTCTCCTCGAGACCCCTCCTCCTGGAAGAGATGGATCGGACGCGTTCAGGGCGCGCTGAGCGTGGGTAAGCTGAAAGATACCAGGATTTACCTGATCACGGCCCGTGCTACCGATCCCGACCTGGCCCAGGCCCTGGCCAATACCGCCGCCGCCGTCTATATCGACTTCAGTTTAAAGGAAAAACAGGAATCGGCCGATCGGCTCCTGGCCGTTCTCACCGAACAGATCAATGAACTCAAAATCAAGATACAGCAGTCCGAGATGGCAAAAATTGACTACGTTACAAAAACCAGAGAAGTTCCGGAATCCGGGGATCAGGCCGCTGCCGTCCACGATAATCAGCTGGGGGTTTCCCGGTCCGTCAGCCTCCTCGATGATCTCCGGGCCACCATGGTTAAAGAGGAGATAGAACGGGAACATCTGCTGAACAATTATAAAGAGAAGCATCCCCGGGTCAGGGAGATCGAGCGGCAGATCAGCGTTTTGAAGGAGAAGATCGCGGACGAGAATGAGCGTATCATAGAGGCTCATCGCGCGGCGATCGAATACGGCATTCTCGAGAAAGAAGCCCGGGCCGACCAGGAGCAGTACCAGATACTGATCAAGAAACTGAAAGATCTCAATCTCTCCGACAGCGGGATCGAAAGCGGGATCGAGATTATCGAGCGGGCGGAACGTCCCGGTGCCCCGGTCGCGCCCCGGAAGACCAGAAACCTGGTATTGAGCGCCGTCCTCGGGCTGTTCCTGGGTCTGGGGGCCGTCTTCATCCTCGAGTATTTCGACCCGACGCTCCAGACACCGGAAGAAGTGAAAAACTATCTTGGTTTGCCCGTTCTGGCCACAATCCCCCGGATGAACCCACCGAAGGAGATGGGAGAGGAAGAGGCCAGAAAGTACACGCTCCTGATCGGCGACCGGTCCCCCGCCAGCCAGCACTCCGAGATGTTCAAGAACCTGAGGACCAATGTCCGCTTCAGCGATCCGGAGGCCGGATCGATCGCCCTCCTGGTCACCAGCAGCGCACCCCGCGAGGGAAAATCAACCATCTCCGCCAACCTGGCCATCACCTTCGCCCATGCCGGAACCCGGACGATTCTGGTCGACGCGGACATGCGTCGCCCGGCACTCCACAAGGCCTTTGACCTGGATAACTCGGTCGGGCTCTCTTCTTTTCTGAAAAGCGAAGTATCACTGGAGGAAGTTATTCGCCCCACCTCGATCAAGGACCTCTTTGTCGTCCCCTCCGGGCCGATTCCGCCGAACCCGTCCGAACTGCTCGAATCTCCCCGGATGCCCGAGTTCATTGCCCGGCTGAGAGAAACCGCTGCCCGGATTGTCTTCGATTCGCCGCCGGGGGGAGCGCTCACCGATTCCACGATTATCGCCGGCCTGGTAGACGGTGTGATCCTGGTCTGTTATTCGGGCCATATCAACAAAAAATTCGTTCTCCAGACCAAGCAGCAGCTGGAGAAGTCCGGTGCCCGGATTTACGGGATAGTTCTTAATTACATCGATCTCAAGCTCCGCAGCTATTACTACTTCTACCACGGTATGTATAAATACGGCTATAACGGCTAATCCGATTGATGCCTGCCGAGCAGGCGTCAATCGGATTAGTTTTGCACAATGCCGACGTAAAAAGGACAGGCTGCATAACAAGCAGACCTGTCCTGCCCATCTCCCGGCCGGCTAGTATGGATAGAGCTCCATATTCATCCGCGGTATTACCGGGATCGATGTAACGGTTAACGGCCCTTAAAGCGGGGAACCCGCCTGATACCGCCCGGAAAGGAAAGCGGGGCGAAATCGGAGAGAGATTTCTGAAGCCTCAAGTACCCACTATCTTCATCGTTCTCCTGATTATTTTTCTCGCCGGTTACTGGGGAGGGGTGACTGCGGAAGGCCGTCTGATCGCGATTACGGCCGGGGTGATGATTTTTATTTTTTCCCTGGGATCGATTTCGGCGGCTGTCGACTCCACCCTTGCCTGGAATCGGCTGTACCTTATTCCCCTGGCTCTTGTCTTCGGGGGGCTGCTGGTTTACCTGTCCGCCCCCGCCCCCACAGTGGGGAAGATCGAGCTTTGGGAGATTATCTCCTCTTCCCTGCTGCTGGCGGCGTTGCTCATCATGCCCCCCCGGGACAGTGATCGTCTGTTCTTTTATATCGCGCTCCTCATCGCCGGAGTGCTCTTGACGCTGTACGGGATTAGCCGGCTGGGGTGGGATCTCTTCACCAGCGCCCCGCTGACCGCGACCTACGTGAACCGGAATCACTTTTGCGCTTTTTTGGGGCTTATCCTTCCCCTGGCCGTCAGTTTCGGGCTCGGAGCGGATAAACGGCCTCTGGCCTGGTTATCCCGGGGCGCCGTCCCGGTCTTAATCGGGGGAATTTTGCTGACCAAATCCCGGGGCGGTTTTTTGGCAGCTCTATCTTCAGCCCTGGCCGTACTTGTCTTCTTTCGCTTCCCCCAGAAGAACAATAAAAAGCTCCTTCTCATCTTCTGCTGCCTGCTGGCGGTAATCGCCGTTGCCGTACTCTATTCCCGATATCAGCCCCCGGTGGTTTATTCAACGTCTCTGGATGCCCTCTCCATCCAGACCCGGTTCGCCATCTGGGAAAGCACCCTGAAGATGTTTCTCGCTCGACCGCTCACCGGCTGGGGGTGGGGCACGTTCAAGTACGTGTACCCCCTCTTCAAGTCGCCCGGTGTCTGGTACGCGGTACCGCACGCGCATAACGAATTCATCCAGCTTTTGGGCGAAGGCGGGCTGGCCGGATTTTTTGTCGTACTGGGCTGCCTGGTCGGGGTATTGCGTCGGCTGATTAAAAATTATGGTTCTGCCCCGAAGACCCTGGGCGGCCTGTTCGCCCTGGGAGCGGCAGGGTCTCTCGTCTACATGACGGTCCATGGTGTCTTTGACTTCATCCTCCGTCTCCCCGCCAATGTCTTCCTGATCACGGTTATTGCCGGGCTGGGACTTTCCGTCTGTCCCCCCGGGACGGCTGCCCGGGCCGGTATCACCCGTCGCCCGTTCAAGCTGGTTTTCAGCTTCTTGATCGTCGGTACCATCTCCGTCTTCATCCTTCTTCCCCTGGTCCGTTTTTACCGGGCGACCCGGGCCGGACGGGAAGGGGAGCGGCTCCTCTCCGCTGGAAAAATGGAGGAGGCGGAGGCTTCATTCACGGAGGCGATAGAACTCGATCCCGACGCGGTCCGGCCGCTCTGCGGGAGGGCCACCGCCCGGATGGGTCTCTTCGACCGGTTGCCGGACAAGGCCGGTCTCTACGGGGCGATTATGGCGGACTTAAACCTCGGCCGCCGCAACAACCCCCGGGACCTGAGGCCGCTCTGGGATTTAATCCGTTTCCATCAGCGTCTCTCCTCCTATGCGGTGGCGGAAGGATATCTTCGCCAGGCCCTCTCCCTCGACCCCGTGAGCCCTCATCTTTATTACGAACTGGCTCGTAACGACCTTTTCCAGGGAAACTTAATTGCGGCCGCTCATAACCTGCGAAAAGCGACCGCCATTTACGAGTGCATGTGGGATGCCTCCTTCAAGCTCCTTTTCAGCTCTACCGACGACTATGAAATTTTGAAGGAACTCCCCCCCCCGGAGAGCGGATATCACCGTAGTCTGGGATATCACCTGATGAGCTGTAAAAAGTGGGTAGCGGCGGAAATAGAATTCAAAAAAGCGATCGCCCTCTCCCCCACCGAGCCGGTCAACTGGCGGGCGCTGGGCCGGCTCTATGCCAGGACGGGAGATCCGGAAGAATCTCTAAAATGCTATCAAAAAGCTCTCTCGCTCTCCCCGAATAATGCCGAATGGTTGGCGGAGATGGGAGATGTCTTGAAGAGCCTCGGGATGATGGAGGAGGCGTTGAAGCATTATCTGGGCGCGCAGGCCATTGCCCCCGGCAATAAATCATATCCCGAAAAAGCAGCCGCGATCATTTATCAGCTGAAAGGGAAAAATGCCGCTATTACATTCTGGGAGGGAGTAACCGAGAAGAATCACGCCTGGGACCGGCCCTATTATCTTCGAGCAAAGCTTTATCTCGAAATCGGGGATATCTCCCGGGCGAAGAAAGAGATAGAATTAGCCTTACAGAGAGCGCCGAGGAATCAATATTACCTTAACCTGAAAAAGAAACTCGATTTAAATTTTCCCCCGGAAAATTTAAAATGAAGACGGTTATCATTACCATTCTATTTTCTTTTATTGCCATTTACCTGGCCCGGACCCTCAACGCCCTTCAGTTCATGCCGGCCCGTCTGCAGGCGTTTATCTCGCTCACCTTTTTCTCCATTCTCGTGATCAGTCAGCCCCAGCTTTCGCTGTACCTGGTTATCGGCAGTGTCACCTTCTACGATCCGCGCTACTGGTGGAGTGCTGTCCGGCTCTATCTTCACCAGGAGATCATCCTGCTCTCCCTGGTTCTTTTTATCGGGATGGACATCCATCAGAAGAAAAAATTCCTTTTTCACCCCCTGGATCTGCTTCTGGGGATTTTTCTCTTTACCTTCATCATCTCTTCCGCGGTTTCCGCCGATCTCGCGTTAAGCGTTAAATGGATTACCTATTTTCTGATCTTCCTCAGCGGATATTTTCTCCTCCGGCTGGCGGTGAGCAACGAGGAGCAACTGAGAAAAGTGATCTGGTTTCTCATCTTCTGCGGGATGGCCAGCGGCATCATCTCCTTTTTTCGGTCATCGGAGGGAAGCCGGGTGGGCTCGCTGGTTCTGGTCAATCCCAATTCCTTCGGAAATTATCTCGCCCTGATCCTGCCGTTGCCTCTGGCTTTTCTCTTTCACGGCCATCTGTCCCGGTCAAAGAGGACCATGCTCTTCGTCGCCGTGGTGCCGCTCATTGTTTCCCTGATTTTCACCCTGTCCCGCAGCTCCTGGGCGGGCTGCGGTGTCGGTTTGTTCGCGCTCGGTTTTTTGCGGCCCAAGTTCAAATATTTCCTATTGCTGGCTGTGGGCCTCGGCATCATCCTCCTGATACCGGCGGTCCAGGAGCGTCTGATTGAGGATAAAGCGGATTCCGGGATCATCTATCGCCAGAGCAAAACCAGGATCGCGTTCGAGATG
The DNA here is from genome assembly GCA_963822585.1 of uncultured bacterium. Taxonomy (GTDB): domain Bacteria; phylum Auribacterota; class Erginobacteria; order Erginobacterales; family Erginobacteraceae; genus CAWGIE01. Next base: position 353,021 of record CAWGIE010000031.1, on the reverse strand, counting down.
TTCAAGGAGCAGCCGATCCTGGGATACGGTCCGGGAGGATTCCAGGCTCTGGCGCCGAACCAGGAAGAATGGGCCGCTTACGCGCATTCGGCTCTCGAGAGTATGTACATGAGGATACTGGCCGAGGGGGGGCTGCTCCAGGCCCTGGTTTTTCTCTGTCTGGTGATTTATTTCAATCGTCTGGGCTGGCAGACCATCAAGGCGCTGCCGCCGGGGTTCCTCCAGACGGCGGTCCTGGGGAGCGTGGCCGCTTTCTGGGCCGGACTCGGCATCGGGATCGGCGAGGATATCCTCCTCTCCCCGATGACTAACTGGCTGCTCGGCTTTTACCTGGCCGTGATCATCAAATCCCGGGAATTAGTCGGAATGGATGCGCATCAGGGACAATCTATCCCTCCTGAAATGTCATGAGCTGCCGATCGCGTAAAAAACTATTTGCCGTGTGCTTCGTAAAGAACGAGGAAGACATCATCGCCGACTGTTTAAAACATGCCGCGCGATTCTGTGACCGGATTTACGTCGTGGACAATGCCAGCACCGACCGGACCTGGGAGATCGTTCGCCATCTCGACCTCGGCCCGGTACTGCCCGTTTGCTCGCGAGACTTCGTCTATCGGGATTACCTGCGGGTCTGGTTCATGGGAGCGAAGAAGAATGAACTGGGGTTGAATAACTGGTGGTATATACTTGACGCGGACGTATTTCTGGAGGGAAACCCGCTCGATGCCATTGCGTTGGCCGAGGCCGAAGGCGCCGATGCCATTGCCGTTAACGTGGTAAATTTTCACATCACCAGGGAAGAGATTGAGGAGACACGGCGATCCGGCCGGGTGCAGAGCTGGCGGGATCGAAAATATTACGAGCTGTATGAATCGGGTGAAGTCGACTTATTCAAGAACACCGCATATCTTAATTACGGTATCTGCGCCCGGGTTCCCTTCGGGCTCACCAGGGAGTGCTCGCGCCGTTTGCCCCTGAATCACTATCCATACCGGTCCCGGCAGCAGATCGAAAAGCGGATACGGGCACGATATCAGAACAGGGAATTCGCCTCTGAATACAAAAGGGGCGCCGAACTCGACCGCTATCTGGTCAATCCCTCTCTGCCGCAGATCAAGCGCCTTGAAGCAGGCCAGGCAATCGATTTCAACGGGAAGTTTACCCGCATTGTTCCCCGGATCAACCCCCGCGGCCGGGACCGGATATCCGGTGCTCTTGCCCGCATACTTCGGCCGTTCGGGCTGATGCCGCTTTTTATCAGCTGTTATAACCGCTATGCGGCCTGGAGGCAAAATGTTGATCCCGCGGAAAGACCGGCCATTTTTAGCGATGTTAAAAACATAAAGTTAGTGTGAGTAGTATCGTCCTTTCGCTGCGCTGCCCTTCGGCAAGCTTCAGGGTCTGCGACAGGACTTGCAGGATCAGAATGCCTTCGGCATTCTTTGTAGTAATTGCAGGAGTCGCTCCGCTTGCAGTTTCGGCAAGCTTGCCGCAAATCAAGGCGATACTACAGCGGTACGAGTCCTTCACGGAGTGAAGGACGATCCTACATAAATTTGCGAGCGCAGCGAGCTAATTTCTATGAACATCTGCATGATCACCACCACGTTGCCCCCGATCGTCGGAGGTCTGGAAACCCACGTCTGGGAGCTCTCCCGGCGGTTGGTTCGGGCGGGTCATTCCGTGACGCTGATCGGTTCAAAAAATTATCGGGGCAGGATTTTCCCGGACTTTGAAAAAAAAGAAGGAGTCCGCGTTTATCGCCTCCGGGACACCATCCTCCCCGTCTATTACTTTCGCTATCGCCTTTTCTCTCTGCGAGCCGCCTGCCTGGCCCGCAAGCTACACCGGGAGAGCCCTTTTGACATTATCCATTCGCACCAGATCTATCCCTGCGGTGTTGCCGGCGCCCTTTTTCGGAAATTTTCCCGGATTCCCCTGGTCGTCACCTGTCACGGTTCGGGACTTTTCCTCAACTGGGAAGTGCCCTGGCTGCGGCCTTTGATGAAATGGGTGATGCGAAGAACGGACCGATTCATCGCCGTTGGCAACGGACTGAAAGAGCAACTCGTGAATTATTCCGTCCTCCCCCAGCGCGTTACAGTACTGCCTAATTGTGTCGATACCGACATTTTTTCTCCCCGGCCGGAGGCCCGGACGGCAATCTGCCGACGTTATGGCTGGGACCCCGGGGAAACGGTTGTCGCTTTTATAGGCCGCTTCCATCCCATCAAGGACCCGTGCTCGTTCCTTCAGGCGGCGTTAAAATCGCTCGAAACAAAAGAAGGATCGAAATTCCTCCTGGTCGGTTCGGGTGAACTCGCGGATGCCCTGCGAGACGGTGCGGCTCATTCCGGCCGGAACGAGGCGTTCACCTTCACGGGAGAAATTCCCCATGAAATGGTCCCCGATTACATGAACGCGGCGGATGTACTGGTACTCCCTTCTCTATCCGAAGGGAGCCCTCTCACCCTGATTGAGGCTATGGCAACGGGGAAAGCAGTTATCGCCACCCGGGTGGGAAGCATGCCCGATTACATTACTGATGGAGATACGGGCATTCTGTTAGACCGGATGCTTCCCTCGGGTTCATCGGCCACCGGCGAGCATAATGATAAACTGATTGACGCCCTTGCCGTCGCGATCAACCGATTGGCGAGCGCGCCGGATCTCCGTCGGCATCTGGGGACGAATGCCCGCCGGAAGGCGGAACGTTTATATGATTGGAAAACATATGTTGAGAATTTGCTCGGTATCTATAAGAATCTAATGAGACCGGAGCAATCATGAAATAGAGAGATGGGCACTAAATCATCAATCAAACATCGGATCATCCGGGCCGGGACGATCACCTTTCTCGGGAGCGCCCTGTCCCTGGCCATGGCAATCGTGGTCCGCATGGTTATCGCCCGCGTTTATGGGCCCGAAGGAATGGGTAAGTACGCGGGGTTCATGATGTTTCTCAGTCTCTTCGGAACGATATCCATGTTCGCGCTTCCCCGGGCGGTTCTTAAATTCGTCGCCGAATATGAAGAAAAAAACCAGTTTCTGCGGGCCCGGTCACTTTTCTCTTCCATCTTTCTCTTTACTACTCTCACCTGCCTGCTGGTAGCGATCGGTTCCCAGTTCTTCACCGCTGCCCTGGCGAAATTGGTGAATCTTCCCGCGGATCGCAGCCTGGCTATTTTTCTCGGTCTGACCTTGATTCTGTCCGCGCAATCCATGCTGACATCGACGCTCTTTTTAAGTTTGTTTCAGAATATCCGGGCGTTTGTGATCTCGATATCATCAATGATCGCCATGCTCGCCGGAGCCGGGTATGTCTATCTGGTAGCTCCCTTCCCCGTTTATCTTTTGCTCGTGGCCGGGTATCTGGTATCCGGATTGCTCGGCTCGATCCTGGCCGTCCGGCAGGGGATGCTGGGGCCGGTTTTCTCAGGCGATGAGATAAAAAAATCCTTCCGGTTCGCTCTTCCGATTATTTTCATGTCCTATCTTGCCTTTTTTGTGGAATGGTTCGATCGGTTCACTCTGGGGATGTATTTCGGCGTGAAAGAAATGGGCCTGTTCTCCGCCGGTCTGGTTGTTTTTACCGCCGCCCGGAGACTCCCGCTTTCCCTGACCGAGGTCCTGGTCCCGTCTTACTCCAAGCTCTCGCTTCAGGGAAAAGAAGTTCTCTCCCGTGCCTACGGGAAAAATGTTTTTTACTACGCGATCGTCTTCTTTTTTACCTCACTCGTCCTGGTTATCTTCCGCCGGGAATTAATCACCATCCTCTTCACGAAAGAATTTTCTCCGGCCGCGGATATTCTCCTCATACTGGGGGGGACCTTCATTTTGAGCGTTATTACCAATCCCGGTTCCGCGCTGCTGGTGGGGTGCGGATACACTAAACTGAACACCATTAATTATGTAGCGGGGGCGGTAGTTCTCCTGCCCGCTCTGATGATCTTCACCAGGCACTGGGGCATCAATGGGGCGGCGGCGGCAAAGGTACTTTCCCATCTGGTAACCACCGGGGGTATGATTTTCATCCTGACGAGAATAATCAAGATCAGATTTCCTTTCCGCCGCCTCTTTCAACTGCTCGTTCTCGCTTTTATCTCCGGTTTCATCGCCGGTTTGAGCAAATATCTGATTCCCTTTCTCCCTCTGAGCATTGTTCTGTTGCCGCTCTTATATTTCGGCGGTCTCTGGTTGATCATCTTAAACCCTGAGGATAAGGGATACCTTAAAGATATTTGTTTGAAGCTGAAATCCGGAACGCAAATGATCAGAGAACCCTCTGTAAACTGGAGTGAGAATGAAGGCGTCGAATCGGGAACGGATCGATCGCAGTTATGACTAAGTGCATCTTTTCATCTAGCAGTATTTGACCGACGAGCAACGCCGCAGACCGGGATGCATCGACGGCCGAATGCCACCGTATTTATGAAATGGTGCACTAAGCATCCGGGGCCGGGTATGGGATTGAAGAAAAAAATACTGTTCATTCTTATTTGCCTGATAATGTCATATCTCTTACTGGAGGTCGGATACACTCTTTTCTACCGTTATGGCGTCATCGAACGGCCCGATACCTCCTGGTTGTTCCAGGAATCGGGCAAGACCGTTCATTTCGACCCGGTTCTGGGTGTTTACCTCACTCCCCTGCCGTCCCGTTTTGCCCGGATTACCCGCGGGGAGGTAGAGTACGCGGGAATGATCCGGGGAAATAACCGGGGGTTCCCCGATCGTGATGATTTTCAGCCGTCCCGCGGTTCCTCGGGAAGACGGAGAATCGCTATCTGCGGCGATTCCTTCACCGTCGCCCAGTACCTGGAGAAGAACTGGCCGGATGTGGTGGAGGATCTGTCCCGGAAGACGGAATGTCCTCTGGATCTGTTGAACTTATCAATCGATGGCGCCGGTTTGGCCAACTGGTGGAGCATTTTAATCCGGGTTGTCCGGGAGGAGCATTTTGAAATCGACGGAATCATTTTCGCGGTCTATGAGAACGATCTCCAGCGGAAATTCTCCATAACCGAACACCGCGGCTATCAACAACACATGTTCGGACGAACGGATTCGTGGAATCCGGTTGACTGGCCAAAAAATCAGGAAGAAGCCCGTGAATATTTGAAGCCGGTACCGTCCACGCATATTCTTTCGGATGAAGAATTTACGGCCGCCCTGGAAAGTAAAGCCCATCCCGACCTTCCCCGGCCCTGGCGGCCGTATTTATTATTAAAATTACTCTGGCTGGGGAGAAGAGGAGGACAGGCCGTCTCTACCCTGTTTTCTCCTGCGGCAAAGAATGCCGGAGACGAGGCCGGCCCCGGCCGTTTTCAACCCGGGCAGGTTCGGCTTATCGAAGAGATGGCCTCGTTTGCCCGGGTCAATAATCTGCCGGTTCTGGTCATTAACATCTCTTCGCGAGAGAGCCTGATCGATGGCGCCCCTCCTCCGAAAGACGTGCTTCTCTTTGCCAGGATGCTGGATGCGGTCTTTATCGATGGGAGTTCCGCTTTTTCGGGGATGAACGAAAAAGAAATCCGTAGTTGCTTCTTCCCCCATGACGGTCACTGGAACCAGGCGGGATCGGACAGATTCGCCCGTCATTTAATCGAAAGAATTCAAAAATGGATCTGTGATTAACCCGATTTATTCATAAATCGGGTTGATTTTGAACAATGGCGGAATCGGTATGGATAGCGGCGATATACCGTAAGAATAATAATGAAGTCCTGTTATGAGATTGAGAAAAATGGTTCTCTTCCATTTTGTGTGGGTAGATTATGGTTCTTATGGAGTGCAGCGACCATGTCGCTGCATGCATTGACACGGTCAATGCACTCCAAAATAGCGCCAGAAGGTGATTATCCGCACTTTTTGAGTATAATAACCGCCCACACAAAATGGAAGAGAACCAGCAAAATAAATTGCTCCACTGGTCCTGGAATAAGGGAATCCACCGTTTCTTTCCTGCTTAGATATAGATATCTCATTTTATCTTTCATCTTAATACTGCTCATGGGGTTGCACACGCTTAACAACCCCTGGCAGGCGGATTTCTGGGTCCACAGCGCCGCGATCAAGGAGCTGGCCGCCAACCCATTAAGTCCATCTCATCCACGGCTTTTGCTCGACGCGCCGAGTGCTTTTTATTCACTCTACACGGTGGGGTTAGCTCTTTTTTCCCGGTTTACGGGGATCTCCCCGCTAACGGTGCTTGCCGTAGCGGGGCTCGGCAATCTCATCCTCTTTTTGTTTTCTTTTCATATCTTTATCACACTTTTACTCAAACGCTCCGAGACGGCATTTTATGCTCTGCTGTTCGTATTGCTTCTCTGGGGTCGATATCCCTGGTGGTGGAGTGGATTCTTTCACCTGAGGGTTTTCGGGTACGTTTTGCCGTATCCCTCTACCTTTGCCATCTCCCTGGTCTTTCTGGCTTTCGCGATGTTTATTCTTCTCATTAATACCGGCCGCCGGATCTGGTTTGTTCCCATCGCCGCGGTGGTTGCCCTCGTCCTCTCGACCCACCCGCTCAGTTTCGTGTTTTTAATGATCGGCCTGATTTCACTGTCACTGGGAATCAGACTGCTCCCCCTCCAGGATTACCTCATCCTGGCCGGCGTCTTTCTCCTCGCCTTCGTTCTGAATGCCGCCTGGCCCTATTTCCCCTTTTTCCGGCTTCTATTCGGAGAGTCGTCCCTGCATGGGGAAGGGAATCGTATCCTGTACTCCGGGCTGGTGGAACGAATCTACCCGGCCCTGCTCGGTCTTCCGATCATTATCTGGCGATTCAAGCGCAACCGGCTGGACCCGCTGGGTCTGATGTTTATCGGACTTTCCCTCGTTTACATCTATGGCGGGATGACCGCAAAATGGGGGTACGGGCGCGTGATCTCATACGTTCTCATCATACTGCAGATAACAATCGCCGACTGGATTTCCGGGATCGAATCCCGGTTGTCTTTTCACCGCGTTCCCCCTTCGATCCTGAAGCTGGGATATGCCGGTTTGATAGTGCTCGCTCTTTTTGGCCTTTCCTTCCGGCACATGATCGGTCCGTTCCTGGGAAGATGCCGTCCCGGACAGGAGAGCGTCATTGATCAATACCTATTCCTCCAAAATTACACTGGCCCGCGTGACGTGATATTGGCGGAACTCGAAGATGCGGGGCCGATACCCACCTTCGGGGGTAAGGTGGTGGCCACCCCCAAGCCGATCGCCTTTGTCCGTGATGACGCCAGGAGGAGACAGGACGTCTTATCCTTCTTCAGCAAGACGGCGACCGAAAGCGACCGAGAAGAAATTATTAATAAATATCGGGTTGGATTTATACTTCTCAGAAAAAACTCGGCGGCAGCCGCGGAACTAAAGCAGGCATTTCAGACGCGGGGCAGTGTACTGTTCTCCAATCAATGGTTCGATCTGATCCGGTTGAAAAAGATCGGGGGATCGGAAAAATGAGCAAGAAATATATTTTTTTATCCGCCGCCACGGCTTTGGCTCTTCTTCTTTCAGGCTTCGTTCTCTATCCGATGATATCCGATGGCATGAGGGTGGGACCGGATGGCGCCAAGTATTTGAATTCGGCCGTGAATTTAACCGAATTGCATGAAATTACCGTTGCTTGTTCACCCGATACGATTCCCAACACGATCGCGGCGCCGGGATACATTATGGTTCTCGCTGTCCCGATCTGGTTGGGTTTGAACTGGCTGGCGTCCGCTCAAATTGTCAGTCTGATCTGTTATTTTCTTCTCTTGGTGGGAACGGCTGCTTTTGTCCGGAGATATACCGCTTCTTTTATTTTAGCCCTGGCCGCGGAAGCGGTGGTAGGTTTGCACCCCGTACTCTTAAATTTCATCGGGGTGGTATTATCAGAGCCATTATCCTGGTTGTTCGTGATTGCCATAAATTATTTTATTCTGAAATTAATAAAAAACCCCGGGAAGCAAGCCGCGATCTGCCTTGGCATTACTTTAGGTCTGGCGGTTCTGGTCCGATACGCTTTTATCGCCTTCCTGGTAAGCTCCCCGTTCATCCTTTTACTTCTTGTCCGCCGGATTTCCCCCCGGAAGGCTGTTATTCTTCTCGGGTTCTCCATCCTGATATCCCTTCTCATCTTCGGTCCGTGGCTGGTAAGAAACTGGTTGTTGACTAAAAACCTGGTTGTCGCCGTCAGGGGTTCAGGGACTTTGAAAGGGAATTCCATCCTGGCCTCTTTGAGCTGGTGGGAGATCATTCTGGGCATCAAAAGACCTCCGCTGCCATGGGCCGCGTTCATATACGCCCCTCTGGCCGGTCTGGTTATAACCGCTGTATTACGGTATAAGCATCTGCTCTCGGGCCGGAAATTCCGAATGGATGCCGCGGTTTATCTGATCAACTTTTTATTGACAGTCGGATATCTGATTTCGGTTATCTTCATCTGCACGTTCATTAACCCCGCGGTGGTTGATAGACGGTTATTTTCCCCTCTGGTTATTATGTTCGCGCTCATGATGGCCACTCTCCCGGCACGAGGGACGGTCCAAACCTCCCTCCGGAGAAATAGGAAGGTATATACGATCATTCTCTACTTTCTCTGGGTGGTATGGATTATCATCCGGGGTATCGGTGAAGCAGGAATGTTGCGGAAAGGAACGAAAGGATATTTTGATTGGAAATCCAGTCCCACCCTGGCTTTTGCCGTTGATCGGTTTAAGCCCGCGGAGATCCTGGTGACCGATCCGGAACCGTTCTGGTTATGGCACCGGATCTATCCCCGCTATCTACCCGGAAAGTCGGAGATCTCTCCGGAATCGGCCCGGTTTGAAGAAGAGGGGATTAAAGCGTTCGTCTGGTTCAAAAAAACTCACCGGATATATTTAATCCAGCCTCCGGATATCATCTGGAACAGTCCCTTCCGGGCAATGGAGTTCGAGGACGGATGGATATACCTGCTCTCTCCCCGCCGGGAATAAAAATATTCCTTTTCGGCGGACGAGGACGGTAAAAAGACACATCGAATCATGAAAAATTCGGGTCAAGCATGTACCCTTTCAATCGGCCGTAATCGATAATGAAGATTGTCTACATTTCTTCCGGGCATTTCAGCCCCACCTCCGGTGCCGGTCTCACGCTCTGGTCGATGGTGAAGTACATCGCCCCCCTTCACCGGGTGGAAGTTTACGCGAATACCTGGGAGCCGCACCTTCCGGCCAAGATCGAGATCCATCCCCTTCCGCCGATCAGGGGGTATCATCTTAAAAAGCTGGATTTTTTCTTTCCCCTCCGGGTAATCTGCAACTATCTCAGCGCCACCCGCCTGGCCCGCCGCCTGGGACCGGAGACCGATATCCTCCATATCTATAACGGCCTCGCCGCCGACCGGAATCTTTTCATCACCCAGCTTATGTGCCAGAAGGCCGTTATGGAGGAGCGGGCGAAAGAATCTCTTCCGGGACGTCTTTCCCAGCAGACGCCGAAGCATCTGCTCCTGCGGCTGCTGGAACGGCACGTTTACGGCCGCCGACTCTACCGGAAGCTGGTCCCCGCTTCCGGTTTCGAAAAAGAACAGATTCTCCGCTACTACAACCTGCCGCCGGACGATATCGTCCCGGTGCATGGCGGCGTCGATTACGATCACTATAACCCCCCGGACCGGGAAGAGCGTCGGTCCGCCCTCCGGTCACGTCTCGGCTTCGGCAAAGAAGACACGATCGCTCTCTTTGTCGGGTATGATTTCCGGCGGAAGGGGCTTCCCCTTCTTTTGCGGGCGATCCCCCTGATCGATCGGCGGGTGAAGCTTCTCGCAGTGGGAGGGACGGGGGGGATGCGAACCTGCCGGGAAATAACGGAAGAGCTGGGAATAATGGAGCGGGTAACCTTTACCGGCCCCGTTTACCGCGAGAGTCGGGATTACTTCTTCGCCGCCGACCTCTTTATTTTTCCCACCCTCTTCGATCCGTTCGGGACCGCCGCCCTGGAGGCGATGGCGGCGGGTCTGCCGGTCATCACCAGCCGCCGGGTGGGATCGGCCGAACTGATCACGCCGGGGAGTGAGGGGTACCTGCTGGAGAACCCGGAGGACAGCGAGGAGATCGCCGAGTTCGCCAACCGCATCGTCAAAGACGGGAACGGACCAGCGATGGGGCAGGCCGGGAAGGAGACCGCCCGGCACTGCACCTGGGAAGAGAAAGCGAAGGAGATGGTGGCGCTTTATGAAAGACTTTGTTGAGACATGTTCGATTCTTCACCGCTTATTCCACCCCAACGGGGTAGCCTGCCCTGAGCGAAGTCGAAGGGCTACATTTCCCTGAAAAATCATCTGAATGTGCTACACGATTCAATGATGTAGCCCTTCGACTTCGCTCAGGGCAGGCTACACCGTTGGGGTGCGGGTAGGGGGTTGAGGTGGGGGGGGCGATCCCCAGGGTTGCACCCCGGGCTATGATGTTGGACGCCGTTGGCGTCCCCGGGCATACTTCGCGGCTGATTTTAAGTCGTTGGAATGATCGCCCCCATCTTCTCCAGTTTCTCGATCAGTTCCCGAAGGTCCTTCTCGGCGGTCTCCTCTTCCACCTCGTATTCTTCACCGATCTCCCCGGCGATCTCCGAAAGTGTCCGTTTCCCGTCCAGCCGTTCCCAAATGAAGGCCCCGACCTCGTTGAGGGTGAGCATCCTTCCCGCCGCCTGGGTCTCCCGGGTGATCGGAAGGAGGATCGCCTCCCCGGCGATGACGCGATAGACCACGTCGGGGTTCTTCTGGTATATCCTTTTCATTGGTTCATCTCTTTAGATTGGATATAGCATCACTTTCAAGAGGATACGTGGCACCCATCTTCTTCAAGCTGTCGGGATTCAATTACTTCTTCAATTTCTCCGGCCATCTCCTCAAAATCATTCCATTCCCCGATCAACTCAGCCTCTATTATCTAAGTATAGCATATTAATTCTTCGCAAAAAACTTTTTCAATGCCAGCCACCAATTGTCGTTGAGAAGGAAGCGGTTGCGGAGGGCTTTCCAGCCGGTGACGGGTATCCGGCCATCCAGAACGGCGCCGGGGTTGATGAAGAAGCGGGTTAGGAGCTTTTTCGGTGCGGTGGGAGCAAGGCGGCTGAGTACTCCGGCAGGGGCCGGCTTCCCGAAGAAAAAGCCGGTCATGAGAAGTGGATAATAGACCTGCGATCGGCATCGGTAGTGTGTTGCCCGCTCGATCAGAAAATCCCAGTTAATCCGGGTTTTCTCTTTTTCCATGATTAAGTGGAGATCGTAAAACCAGATCAGCCGTTCGAAACCGTGGTGGCTGAGGTGAGCGGCCAGGTAAAGAAGATTGAGGTCGGGTGTGAGCACCCGGGCCGGTGCGCCCGCGATCCGGGTTTGGCGGGAGTTCTCCCAGAAATCGTCGATCTCAATCTCGAAAGACGGGTTTTTTCGCCCTGCCGTCTGCAGGTTGACGTGTACTTCGATGAATACCGATGAATCCGCCGGGGCGAACTTATCCGCGGTGGCGGTTTCTTCCCCCGGCAGGAAGTCCCGCCGCTGGAGCAGTTTTCCGGCCTTCTCCCGATCTCCGGAATGGATCAGGAGATCGATGTCATCGACGGGACGGAATACCGGGTGGGGATAGTACGCTTCTCTCAGATGGGCTCCTTTTAAAACCAGGACCGCGATCCCTTCCGCGGCCAGGGAAGCGAGAACCTGCTCCAGGATATTCTGCGAGAGGACAAGTCCGGCCAGCTGCCGGTTGAAAAGCTCTTCCCAATCCCGGCGTACGTCGGGAGGGATGGCGGGCAGAGGAGGGAACCCCCGGTGGAAAAGAGGCCCCAGGCGATGATTCCTTACCAGGGCCTGAAAACGGTTCCAATCGATCCCTTCGGTTTTAAGGAGGGGGGAGGCGGCGGTTCGATCATCCAGGTTGAGGAGGAGTTGCCGGAGGAGACGGGATTCGGGGGATGTCATGGGCAGTAGGCAGCCCCGACTTTCAGTCGGGGTCTTCACTTCGTTACGATAGGCAGTAGGCAGTGGAGGCCTTTGCTGGTACCACTAATTAACTTCCGATTTCCAATGACCAACTTCCAATTTTCAACCGTTGGTTATCTGCATTTGAATAGTGGTTATTGGCCGTTGGATATTGGAAATGCATTTTCAATCTCCGCCTCCCACCTCACTTTAACGGCAATGCCGGGTCGCCGAAGAGCGTGTAGATGTCGAGCATGTAGAGATATGGCGTTATCGCGGCCAGCCGGATCTTGGCCCGGGTCAATGCGGGTCCGCAGGGATAATAATTGGTCAACAGTTCCTGGAAGAGAAAGCCGGTCAGTTGCCGGGCGGGCGTGTTGAGGGAGAGGCCGGAGGGTGATACGGCGGCTATCGATCCTTTTTTCGGGGTCAAGGTCATGGCTTCGGCCAGGCAATCCCCGGCGGTATCGCACCAGTAGCCGTTGAGACAGGTCGGCGTGATCAGCAAGTTCAAGCGGTCGGCGTTGGTGAGCGAGGCGATATTGGTGGTACTGAAGATGGTGGGCGAAGACCAGGTATTCGTCGCGCCGTGGCCCATGTAGTTGACGAGGAGTTTGCCGCTGTTGCAGCCGTTGATGATAGCGTTCCTGGTTCCGGCCACGCCGAGGTTTGGAACATAAGCGGTCTGGGCCGTGAAGGAGGGCGGGATGTAATTGGCGATCAGCCAGTTGCTGTCAGCGGGGAAGTCTCCCGCGGCCGGGTCCGGATTATCCGCCACCATCAGGATGTTGTCCTGCCAGGAGAGACCGTCGGTCCCGTTCTCATATCCGATGATTCTGCCGGCCTGCTGGGTGGTTTCGCTGAAGGAAGTAACGCAGAGCCGCCCGATGTTCATGTCGGGGATCCGGTCTTCCCCGATAAAACTGACGTACCAGTTGTCGGAAGCCGTTTCCATATACTGACTGTGGAACATATAGGGAGGGACGTAATTTGTCAGGCTCAGCCCCAGGTAGTTTTGGTAGTCGTAATTCCCGTCCCCTACCAGGAGAGCGTACTGGGGATGAGTCAGGGCGTCCCAATCGGTGTAGGCGTACTGAAGAAAATATTTGATGGCGTAGGGGGTGAAGTTACCGAAGCCGAAGGTATTATAGATATCTTGGACCTCGAACGTCTCCACCCGGAAATCGCCGTGAGCGGTCTCCTCCCGGAAGGCGGCCAGGGGCTGAATGGCGGCAGTGAAGTTGGGGTGAGTGATAATTATATAGTCGATGACCCGGGGTGAGGGCAGATCGGAGGGCGTGTTCTGGGTCAGGGTCGGGGTGAGAGAAGAGGTTCGGCAAAAGGCGCAGTATCGTTTTGTGACGGCGTCCCATTTTCGGAAGACGAGAGTATTCACGCCATCCGTCTGGACCGTGAAATCGGTGATTCTCTGAGGAGCGTCGGTGTTTGTGATGTCATAGAGCGCGAGGTCATCGCCGCTGAAGCCGCCGATCCGATAGTCGGCCTTCCCGGAAGCGGTAAAGGTGAGCCAGTCCGCCGAACTCTCATAGTCGCGATAGTAAGTAAGGTCGAAATTGTCGATGAAAATAAACTCTCCGGTGATCGGCAGGCCCAGGTCATTCACCTCCTGGGTGAGAATGGTGTTGGTCCCCTCGTTGAAGGCGCTCTGTGGAATATCGGTCTGAAGTGTGTAGGAGACCTGCCCGTCCCAGGTAAAGTCTCCCAGGAGCAGTCCGTTCAGGTAAACCCGGGTGTGATGGTCGGGGTTGTACGCGTCGTATGTGGTGTAACCGAAATAGCGTCCGGTGAAGGAGGCGGTTCCCTCCCAATCGCTCACCCCGGCCAGGGTAAAGGTGATGGTGGCGGGGTAGTCAAGGCCGTAAGTATAGCCGGCGTAATCCCAGAACCAGTAATCGTTGTTCGCCCCCACCGGGAGGAACGGCTGGTAGGAGACTCTTTTTTCCAGGTGAAGCGCGTCCAGGAAATGCTCCTGCCGGGACGGGCGTCCGCATAGCGGAGAGGAAACTTCAGACATCCTGCTCCCGGTTCCCGAAGTCTGGTAGAGCCAGTAGACGTTGGTCTGACTGTAGAATCCGGTATTTTTTTGGCCGTAGAAGTCGAGGTAATCGCCCGGGTCCCAGGAGCCATCCTCCTGACCGTAAATATAAATAGATATCTCCTGCCCCATGAAATACATCCGGAGCGCTCGGGGGTCCTGGCCGACGTTGAAACCGGCGTCAACCAGGTTTTGATAGGTGATGGTATGCACTCCGTCCCGCCAGACTGATGCTTTAAAGGCGTCGGAGTTGGCGAGGGCGAACTGGGCGCCGTAATCGGGTTGATCGCCCTTCGGCAAAGTCTTGATCGGAGCGCCGTATTTTACATCAATCGTCACCCGGTCGCACGAAACAAGCTTCCCGGTTGACCGGGAATACTGGACCGGCGTGATTCGGAGGTTGACGAACTGCTCATCCCCCGCCCAGAGGGGACCGGAGGACTCCACGACCTGTGGAGGGTAGAGAGCGTCACTTTTATCCCCAACATCCGTTGACCCGGTTCCTTCATCGAGCACGTTTTCTTCTGTCTCCAGCGCCTTCCGGCGTTCTTCCGCGAAGGTCCGCCAGCGGTCGGGGAGCACCTCAAGCAGCCGGCCGTCGGCGAGAGTCTTCTCTGTCCAGATCCGTTCGATCTCCCTCCTGTTCTGTCTGTCCGAAGGCGCATCCGCCAGAATGACCTCCCCCCCCGATTCAACGGGGAGGTTGGTTTCGGCGGAGACTTCGACCGATTCAACGCCGGGCAGAGGGATGGTGATGGCCGTGACGGGGATCAGAGGCCGACCAGGCTCTTCCAGGGTGAGGTATCCCGGGATAGTGACCTGTTGATACTGAGCGGGGCGCCCTTCCGCCGAGACCGTTTCCAGCCGGTATTCCGGTATAGAGATCTCCAGGGTGAGGCCGGTTTCGTCTTCCCGGAGGATACGATATCCGACGGTCTTTTCCTCTTTTTTGAATTCCGCCAGCTGACGGAGATATGAGGGCGTCGGAATTTGTTTTTCGACTGCGCCCGCGACTATGGCGTCCGGTTCGCTATCAGTTAGTATGGGCTGTGTGGCTCTGGTCTGCGCCGGCTTCAATGGAGGAGAAGGTGGATCGGTTACTGGAGAGATCTGCTCCGGTTTATCAAACAGCAGGAGTAAGCCCGTCGTTAACAGCCCGCCGGCCAGGATTGCCAGGAAGGTTGCTTTCCGTTTATTATTCATTGTATGTGGGCCTCAGGGGAAGGATACGGTTCAAACGGCTTGAAAGGTTTATTTATTAACCTACCATATCAATCGGGAAGTTTCAATCCGCAAGTAGGTACACACCCACGATGATACAGTTGTTTCGGTCAGGGGAAACAGATTCTGGTCAAAAGCCACTTGGGGGCTTTGGTTATCCTACCGAATAGTTCAGCCCCGGCGGAGATATGAATTTCTTTTCGGGGGGGGAAGGAGAGGGCGGCTTCAACCCGGGAAAGAAGAGCGATCAGACGGTTGACTTTTATGGCCAACGGGCGATCGAGGCGGTGTGTTCTTCCCGAAGCATCTCTCTCGATCAAGTTGATTTTCCCCCGGATCATCTCAGGGGATACCGGCCGGTCCGGCCGAAGAAGAGCGTCTCCCTTAGTGATGATCTTCTCTTCAGCCCGGTCGAGTTTGATGACACGGTGGATGAGCCACCGGCCGCCTTCGTCCCGGAAAATAATACATTCTCCCACTGTTAACTTTTTTAAGTCAGGGGACGAATAAGGAGTGATGGTAATAAAGTCATCCTGCCGGATAAACGGGTGCATGCTCCGGCCGGCCGGCCGGATCCGGACGGGGACGTCGCAGGCCAGGAGTTCATCGAGTGTAACGGTGCTCTTCACGGTTGTGGTAGAGATGGTTCTCAATATATTTATGAGTTGTGGGCAATAATTTGAGGAAGTGTCAATGACATGTAATCTATATTTTTGCTTTTCTTCGTAGGTGAAACGGAGTGTTGGAGTAATGGAGTATTGAAGTATAGGGGAAGTGGACGTTCCCATTACTCCAGTATTCCACCACTCCAATACTTCTGTTTAAATCGCCTTGGTCTACGGACAACTGTCAATTTCTATCATTCCGAGGCGATAAAAACCTGAAAGCACTTCACTGCGGTTTGATCGGGGCGGAAACCGAAACTGTACGCGGGTACGTTATTAATAACATCTTCGACGATGGAAACGGCCCTGTCTAGTTCGTCTCTCTCGTTAAACGGAAGAAACGTCTGTTGAAGCAACTCCTGAAGAGCGAAGGATTGGTTAAGCCTCACAATCCGGTTTTCCGGGCTGTGGTGAAGAAAAAATATACCCTGGAGATGAGCGGAGTCCGTCTTTTGAAATTCCGGCCGCGGATTCCAGGGGGAGCCGAAAATATGATATGTGTTCCCGATTTTCCGAAGAATAACCTTGTCCTCCCCCAGGGGCGTAAAGTTATGGTTTTCTGCCAGCAGTTCAGCCCAGGTGCTCTTTCCTCCCCCTGCGGGCGCGGGGAAGAGAAATGCTCCGCCGTCAATCTTCACGGCCGCGGCATGAATGATCATCCCTTCCCGGGGAAGCAGGAAGTGGGAGAAGATGAGTAGGTCAAGAATGAATAGAGGGAATGAAACGATCTCCCGGTCTTGCCTTTCGGCCCAGATCTCTCCCCGGGAGCAATTAGCCTCCATGAATGCCGTTCTCCAGGGATGCCTCTCCCCCCCCCTCAACCAGACCCGGAATTCTTTACTTCCATTCCGCCGGAAAATTTCCCATCTCAGGGGGGAAGAAAGGTGAGATGGAATTCCTGGCTCAGCCGTCCGCCTTTGCGCCCTGACCTGCCAGGCGCCATCCGGACGACCGGATAAAGTATGAAGAAAGGAGCTATAGAAGGCTTCGAGCTGAAAGGACCGATCGGGCAGACTGACTTGTATGGAGAAACCGCCTATTCCGATGGTTGTTGTCTCCATTAAACCCTTACTCTTCTTACGTATCGTGGCAAGCCGTAAGCGTGCAGGGGACGGGAGGGAAAGTGGACTGGGGAAAGGAGACGCTTGGAGTATGACAGTTCCCCATTTGTGCCGTGTTGAAGCTCAGTTCAACGGACGTTACTTGCGGCGGATGGTAAAGTTTTTTCTTTTTCATGGCTATTTCTCCGATACTCTTCAAATAATATACCCCGTAACCGTGCGATCTGGCAAAGGAATTCTACCGATCGGTCCGGTTCGCCGGTTTCCATTTTTGACCAGGCGGGGCAGACAGTGCAGATTGAGCTAAGTTTGCAGTTCCCGCATACGCTCTTCTCATTGGCCTGGATAGCCCGGATTCGGGGGATGAAGGTATGCCACCCTTCATGGAATGTCCCTTTTTTGAGATCATATTGATAGTTGGTATCTAGTGTGCAGATGCTAAGTCGCCCACTTGAATTCACGTGAAAAGAATAAAGCCCTCCTCCGCAGCGATAGAGTCGCCTGTCCCCGGCGCTTGCCCGGTCCCGGCAGGCAAACTCCACCCATTCCTCCCATCTGTCTTTATCCCGGCGGTCAGTCCTGACAATCTCCTCGGGAGAGAGGCGGTGTTGAATGCCCTCTCGCGAGCCGTTTAATTGAGGGCAGATCAACGAGTCAAACCGGAAGATCTGCCCCAAATCCCCTGCCTGTGTTTTCATCTCCCCGATCTCGTGGTGATTGAGTGTGTTGATGACAGATTTTAATCCGAAGGGTATTTTTTTCTGCGACAATAATTGGATCGCGGTCTGAGACTGCCGGTAACTGCCCTTGACACCGGAGACCTGTTCATATGTTTTTTCGGTTGCCCCGAAGACAGTAATATCAATATGAAAGGGGGGATAACGGGCGAAGAAATCGGCCATTTCCCGGTCAATCAGCGTGCCGTTGGTGAATATGGTCACTAAAAATCCCTTTCGTAGGGCATTCAGATAAATAGTATGGAAGTCATCGAGCGCGAGCGGTTCCCCCCCCGTGAAGGTGAGGAAGACGCACCCTTCTCCGGCAAACTGATCGAAGAGGGAGAATATCTCCTCCCGGCTCAGTTCATCTTCCGGAGGAGTGTTCCGGGCGAAACGGAGATAGCAGTAAGGGCACTTAAGGTTGCACCGCCGGGTCAGCTCGATCGAGCCGTGAATAGGAAGATGCTGCGTGCGCATCTTCTCCCAGATCGGAGACTCGATGGAACTGTCGATGGGTGGTTTTACTTTTTTCTTCGTGTCCTTCATGTTCTTCATGGTGAAAAAGGGCTTTTCTATTTTTTCCGAGCATTGATGGAGAAACGGAAATCCTCGATGATCTTCAGGAAGAGAAAGAAGATCAGGCCGATTAAAAAAAGCATCCCGAAAGCCAGTGCCCGCCCGGCATATTTCATCACCAGGGCGATCATCCCCAGGTTAATCGTGAGCAGGTAGAACATTCTTACCGCCTCTTTTTGCGAGAATCCCAGCGCCACCAGCCGGTGGTGCAGGTGATGGAGGTCGCCGCTGAAGGGATCCCTTTTGCGAACCAGCCGCCGGATGAAGGCGATCGTAGTATCGGCGATCGGGAGGAGGAGGGCGATCAGCGGGAGCACCAGCGCTATCCCGGCGGTCGTTTTGAAGGAACTCTGAATCGAGACCGCCGCCAGCACGAACCCCACCAAGAGACTGCCGGTATCGCCCATGAATATCCGGGCCGGGAACCGGTTGAAAGGAAGAAACCCGAGGCATCCCCCCACCAGCGCGATGGCGATGGTGGGCATGAATGGGGAATCGCCCAGGCTGCAGAAGAAGAGGGTCAGTCCGGCGATGGAGGCCACCCCGCAGGCCAGGCCGTCCAGGCCGTCGAGCAGGTTGAAGGCGTTGGTGACACCGACGATCCAGAGGATGACCAGGGGTATCCCCCAGAGGCCGATCTGGATCTGTCCTCCGAAGGGATTGGTAAGCACCTCCACATTATACCCGCATAAAATCAGCACCACCGCGGCGATCGTCTGGAAAATCAGTTTAACCGGCGCCTTGAGGCCTCTTATGTCATCGTAGATGCCCAGGAGGAGGAGGATGAGGCCCCCCGCCAGCAATCCCAGGAAATGGATATCAAACTCCCCCAGCATCTTCCCGCGGCTGAGCAGGAAGGCGAGGGAGGAGGACACCGTAAAGGCGAGAAAGATGGCAAGGCCTCCCAGCAGGGGCACCGTCCGATCTCCGGCGGTTTGATCCAGGGGTCGGGCCATAATCCCCCTCTGTCCGACTATCCGGATCAGGGAGGGGGTTATTAAAAAAGAGATCAAGAAAGCGATGATGAAGATGAGCCAATACATAATTAAATTTTTCCTGCGGAAAAATTAAATTGTTTAAACTGATTACCGATTATCGGAGCGCAGCGGAGATCCCGAGGTTCTGACGAAGTCAGAACTTTTCGGGACCGATTACTGATCACTGATTACCGGTTGTTCTTCCCCTTGTCCTTCCAGCTCAAGAATCCGCGCGCGGTAGTCTTCCATGATCCGGAAGAGGATGTAGAGCATGCTCCCCACCAGGAAAAAGATCGCTATGGCCAGAGTCCTGCCGGCATAGGCCATGACCAGGGCGATGGTGCCGAGATTGGCCTGAAGAATATATAATATCAGGACAGACTGTTTCGGAGAATAACCCATTAAAATAAGCCGGTTGTGAAGCTGCCGGTCACCATCTTTCCCCGGGCGTCGGCTCAGGGTGGAATGAAAATAATTGAAAAGAACGGTCAGAAGGGCCAGAAGCGGTATCATCAGGGTTAACCCGGCGGTTATCTTGAACGAACCCTGCGCGGCCACCGCGGCCAGCACGAAGCCCAAAAAGAGCGTCCCTCCGGAACCGGGGAAGATCCGGGCCGGATAGAAGTTGTAGCGGAGAAATCCCGCCGCACTGCCGGCTACCGCCAATGCCAGTACCGGCGCAAAAGGGGGACCGCTGATCCCGGCGAAGAAGAGGGTCACCCCGCAGATTGTCGCCACCCCGCAGGCCAGACCGTCAATCTTATCGATCAGGGAGAGGGCATTGGTCACCCCGACAATCCAGATGACCAGGAGGGGGATTCCCCAGGCTCCGATCTCGATCTTCCCGCAGAAGAAACAGGAGATGGTGGTTATCCGGTAGCCGCACCCGATCAAAATCAGCGCCCCCAGGGTCTGGACGGCGATTTTGAGCGGTCGGGGGGCGCCCCGGACGTCGTCATAGATTCCCAGGGCCAGCATCAGGCTTCCCCCGAGGATGATCCCCAGGTACTGGTAATCATATTCACCGAGCATTTTTCCCCGGCTGAGGAGGAAAACAACCACGGTGATGAAGAGAAAGGAAATGTAGATGGACAGACCACCCAGGAGGGGGGCAATCCGGGAACGGACGCTCCCGTCTCCGGCGTGATAGGAGACGCCGAAGCGGGAGGAGAGATGAACCAGCCGGGGGGTGATAAAAAGGGAGACCGCGAAGGTGGCGATGAAGATGAGAAATTTCATGCGATCATCGTAACAGATCGCGGTACATCAGGAAAGTCTTCTCCGCCATTTTTTCCTTGGTGAATTCCCGTTCCACCCGCAAGCGTCCCTGCCGTCCCATCTCCTCGGCCAGGTTGGGATTATCGAGGAGCCGGTTCAGGGCCGCGGCCAGGGCCCGTGAGTCCCGGGGAGGAACCACCAGGCCGGTTATCCCGTCCTGGTTGGTATAGGTGATGCCGGTATCGAGCCGGGAGCTGACGACCGGCCGGGAGCTGGCCATCGCCTCCAGCTGGACGATCCCGAAGGCCTCGTTCCGGGAGATGGAGGGGAGGCAAAAGACAGTGCAGGCGCGGAGGTAGGCCCGAAGATCGTCCGCGGAGACTTCACTCATCAACGCTACCCTGTCCTCAAGGTGATGGGAGACGATCATCATCTTCAGAGCATCGAACCGCTCCCCGTTCCCGATGACGAGGAGTTTCGCGTTTACTGCCTGCATTGCTTTGATTAGATATTCGATCCCCTTGTAAAGTGTCATCCGCCCGATAAAGAGAACGATCCTCTCGCCGTGCATCCGGCGGATCCGGCGGACTTTCGCGGCCACGGCTTCCGTCTCATCGAAAAGGGAGAGGTCGATCCCGATTGGGATGACCACGCACTTCTCCCGGAATTTCCCCAGCACCGGCGAACCTTCTATATAATGCGGCGACGTGACGCTGATCCTCTCTACTCTCCGCATAAATTTCATCAGGAGGGGCCGGTAGAGCAATTCCGTCAGTTTCTGTTTGACGATATCGCTGTGATAAACGACGGTCAGACGTCCCGGGGGCCGGGCTTTCAGGTAGGACAGGGTGGCCAGGGGGTTGGGGTGATGGATGGTAATAATATCTCCGGCATGCTGTCTGATCAGGCGCGGAAACGCGGTACAGAACGAGGTGGAGAAGAGGCGTCCCCAGCTCCCCGCCCGGATGACGTCCACGCCGTCCACATCCTCCCGGATGGTCCGGGGAGAGGTGTTGGAGACCAGGACCCGGAGATCGACCTTATCTTTCAATCCCTGGCAGAGGTCGAGGAGATAGGTTTCCATGCCGCCCCGGTAGGGATGGTAGAATTTTCCGACCTGAAGAACGGAGAAGGTCATATAAATTAGCTCGC
Organism: uncultured bacterium; assembly: GCA_963822585.1. Lineage (GTDB taxonomy): Bacteria > Auribacterota > Erginobacteria > Erginobacterales > Erginobacteraceae > CAWGIE01. The sequence goes on along the minus strand of CAWGIE010000031.1, from coordinate 331,438 downwards.
TGCGCTCGCAAATTTATGTAGGATCGTCCCTCACTTCGTGAAGGACTTGTAGGAGATGTAGTAAATGCAGTATCGCCTTGCCGGGGGCAAAGCTTGCTGAACCGCAAGCGAAGCGATCCTGCAATTACTACAAAGAATGCCGGAGACATTCTGATCCTACAAGTCCTGTCGCGAAAGCGAAAGGACGATCCTACACTACTGGATCTTCTAAAAATCCGGAGGGGGGATTTAGCGTTTTAGGCTTAAGATGTAAATATTCCCCCATCCCATGATGGTACCGTCAACCGGCTCAATTTCGCAGGTCCCGCCGATCATGGCAAGAATTTCCTGCCGGCCGAGTATCTCTTTCTTATAGGCTCGACTGATATATACGGATGAATCGCCGAGGTTATTCAACCAGTCATTTCGCTGCTTTAACAGGAAATCCTGATCGGCTATGAATAAATAAATATCCTCCGGCATATGCGAGAGAAGGGGAGGGATAAATAATCTGGAATCGTTATCAATTAAAACTTTTTGGGGTTTATGCAGTAATGCAAACAGATCGGATATTCGCTTTTGAGTCTCATTATAATGCCACACCATCATAGCGGCGGAAATAAAGATGAGCGCGCAGAAACTTGTGCTCACTAAAATCTTCGTTTTTTTAAAAAAACGGAAGAACATCACCGGAACAAACGCCAGAAAAGGATATATCATGCTCAGATACCTTCTCCCCATCTGTTGTAACGAGGTGGTACCGATAAGGTAAAGTAGGGTGATACTCCCTCCCGTCCAGACTAAAAAATAGATAATCGATAAGCCGGTAAAATTTATATTATCCGTTGCCTTGATTCGTCGCCGGCGATTCATGACTCGAATAATGAAAAACGGGATAATAATCACAACTGAAATAATTATCAGACCCCGCTGGATCATCCGGTTACCGACAATAAAATTTAAGAAAGCGGTTATGACCCTATTCAGCCTGAAAAAAAAGCCCCGATATTGAATAGAATGATCTCGAGATTGTTCCAGGAGAAAAGAAAGATAAAAATCGGGATGGAAAAAGAGCAGCAGTAAGCAACTAATCGCCAGTAAGCCAAGCGCTGCTGTCAGCCGCCGTTTATTGCTCCGGAAAAGCCGGGCAATCAAGAACAAAGAGGAACCGGCCATCAACAGAAAAAAGTGATAATGGGTCAAGAGTCCGCCGGCCGCCGTTATCAACAATAAAACATAATCCGGCCATTTGATTTTTGTCGTTACATCGGAAAACCTCAGTATTTTCCAGACGAAGATGATTGCAAACAGTACCAGAAGACCATAGTTGCGGCTTATAAATGAAATCCGGATAACCGCCGGACTGCCGGCCCAGATCAAAGCGACCAGGGAAGCTTCCACGGCGTTCTTCAAGCAATAACGGGCCAGTCCGAAGAGGGCGAACAGCGATGGAATAAAAAGGGCGACGTTCAGCAGGGGGCCGGATAAAAGGTTGGCTCCGAAGATCAGAAACCAGACGTGCAACAACCAAAAATAGAGAGGAGGATGAACGTCATAATGCGCCAGATCATCGTCTATCTTTTGAAAGCAAAATAGGTTTTCAGGAAGAATAAATCGCTTCCATTCGGAGGCCCGAACCCAAAGGCCATACGGGTACAGCTTTTGATTAATTACTTGTATAAACTCCCCTTCATGGCCGGTAGCGGCAAGGTAGGAGATCCCCTCATCCATATCGAGTTCTTTTTTCCCCATGATTCCGGCCAAACGGATCCCTCCACCCGCGATCAGGGCGAAGACAAGAATACCCAGAGTTAATCTAGAACGTTTCATAATAGAACATGGCCCGCGCCGCGCGCGGGCAATTTAAATAAAACTACGAATTACGCGAAACTTGTCCTGAGCGTAGCCGAAGGATTACACGAATTCACTTTAAAATATCTCTTCAATAGTGGATCAATGCTTGCACGTTCTTATTTTTTCTCCGGAAAAATAAGATTATTGTGCGCCAGAGGCGCATCAGCCTCTGGCTGAAAATTCCGAAGCATTCACTCCGGATTGTTCATGATCCATTCATACAGCTTGTCCGCTATTATCTTGTGCCCCAGCGGGCTGGGATGTTCGAGATCGCCGGCCCGGAGCCGATACGCCTCCTGCTGGTGGAACGCGTCCGTGAGATCGAGGACGGGGATCGAATACTCTTTGGCGACGGACCGGATGAAAAGGTGGAGCCCTTCCCAGCGATAATCCCCGTCTCGATAATCATAGATAACCGGCGTCATCAGGAGCAGGCAGCGGATGCCCCGCTCCCGGCTTATCCGGGCGAATTCTTTCATCCCGCTGTTCCATAACACGAAGTCATCGACATCGGCGTAGCGGGCGAAATACGGTTCCCCCCCTGCCGCATCGGCGTATGTTCCCCGTGCGAGTTTTTCCCGGTATTCTTGGTAGAGATCGCGGACAGCCGGATCCAATTCTTTGATTTTTTCCCCGACCGGGAAGATGGCGCTCGTGATTTTCTCACCCGCCCGTCGCCTCTGAAATTCTCTGGCCAGGAGGATGCAGCGACGGACGATCTGCGAATCCAGGAGAAGCTTTTTTATCTTCCTCTCCACCGGGTTTCCGGCCATCAGACGGTGTACCTTCTCGCTCATGTCAAGGTTGGTCCGGCTGAAATAGAAAGGAACCAGTCCGCTGAAGCTGATGTCATCCAGCCAGTAGCCGTAAATGATCAGATCGGGATCGTAGGCCAGGCCTTTTTCCTCCAGTCGGGCGATAATCTGGGTTGTCCGGTAACCGGGGACTCCCATATTGATCACTTCATACTTTTTCCCGTTTCCGGAGGGGACATTCAATTTTTTCTCGAGTTTTTTCGCGTAAGTTTCCCCCGGATCGACGCGTAGGCCGTAGGCCAGCGAGTCCCCGATCACGATAATCCGGTAAACCCCTTGCGGTTTTTTCTTCGGATACTCGCGATCGCGGAAACCGGAGGAATTGAAGCCGCCGCTGGAAGGACGCGGCTCGATGACGATACGGGGATTGGCCGACGGCTGATAGTGGGCAAATGTGATCTCGCCGAGCTGGACGGGCATCAGATAGCGCAGAAAAAGTTCCGTCAGGCCGAAGATCGTAAGAATGACCAGAAGCAGGACAGCCAGATTTTGAACTATTTTGTTCCTGATGGCCGGGACCAGGGTATAGAGAAAGTAAATACCGAACAAGAACAGCAAGGAAAGGAAGTATCCCCGGAACTGTTTGAAAAATGTATCCCCGTAGGCGAGATACACTTCCAGCGGTCGTCGGCTCTGGTCTTCGATCAGCCCGTTCAAAAAGGGTACCGTACGGCCGTAATAAATGTCCTCAATCAGGCGCCGCCCAAATGTCCGGAAGAGGGGGCCGGAGATGACGAACAGGCAGAGCAGCATCCCGAAAACGATCAGGAATTTTTTGTGTTTTTTAAAGTAGGTTCTCAAAACAATATCAGACCGTATCCATACCGATAGCCGCATCCTTAAGAGGCTGTCCGACAAACCTGTTTTTGGTAGTCGCAGGTTTTAACCTGCGTTTATGGTGATGGGACTCATTAACGATCAAAAGATTACGCGCCTTAAAAGGTGCGACTACCATAATAATCCACAAAAACAGGTTTATCGGACAGCCTTTTTAGAGTGTGTTGATAATCTCCTCATAAACCCGCACCACGCCGTCCACCATTTTTTCGATGGTAAACTGCTCCGCTCTCTTCCGTCCCGCCGCCCCCATTTTTCCGGCCAGGGCTTTATCTTCAGCCAGCCTGATGATAGCTGCCGCCAGGGCACCGGGATCACACGGAGGAACCAGGATCCCGTCCTCGCCGTTTATCACCACCTCGGGGATACCCCCGACATTGGTGGAGACAACCGGCTTGCCCGCGGCCATCGCTTCCAGATTTGCTCTGCCGAATCCCTCGGATCGGGAGGGAAGGACAAAGATATCCAGGATATCCAGGACCTCCCGGAGGTCATCGCGGAAGCCGGTGAAGTTTACTTTTCCCGAAAGACCGAGACGATCAACAAGATCGCCGATCTGCTGCTTATAGTCCCGGTAGGCGGGATAGATCGCCTCTCCGACGATGAGAAACCGGGCGCGGGGAATCTTTTGCAGGATTGTGGGCATCGCCCGGACGAAGTCTTCGTACCCTTTCAGGGGAGCGAAATGCCCGACCGTGCCGATCGTTATATCCTCCTCGGAAAGGCCGAGTGCAGTTCTCCGTTGGCGGCGGTCCTCATCCTTGCCCGGCCGCGGCGGATCGATGGCGTTATAGACAACGTTGGTCTTCTCCAGGTCCCCCAGACGTTCCTTTACCTTCTTCGAGTTGGCGATTATCTTCCGGGGAAAGACACGCGCCAACCAGCGGAAGAGCCGGGCATAGATACCTTCATCGAGCAGATCCCGGAAATGCCAGACCAGAGGGCGGCCGGTGATCAAGGAGAGAGCGACGCCGAGCAGGTGGGCCTTGAGCCCGTTGGTATGAATCACGGTGATGTTTTCGGCCCTGATCAGCCGGCAGATCCTTTTCAGGACGGGGAGGGTCAGAAAAGGAACGGCAGCCATCATGAAAAATGACCGGAAATTTTTACCCCGGCTCAATCTGAGCAAAGCGGGGGGGAGCGGGACCACTGCAGAGGGGATTCCCCGCGCTTGCAGTTCCTCCTCTAACGGTCCGGGCGAGAGGAGAACAACCAGGGGCTGAAAACGGTCCGGCGGAAGATGCGTTACCAGGTCAAGTAAACTCTTCTCCGCGCCGCCGATAAAACCGGCCGGATTGATAAAGAGGATGTTAACCATAATAAATTAGCTCGCTGCGCTCGCAAATTTATGTAGGATCGTCCTTCACTCCGTTCAGGACTTGCAGGAGATGTAGTAAATGTAGTATCGCCTTGCCTGCGGCAAGGCTTGCGAATGCAAGCGAAGCGATCCTACAATTCCTACAAAGAATGCCGAAGACATTCTGATCCTACAAGTCCTGAACGGAGTGAAGGACGATACTACATTACCAAATATTCCTTTTTTGAAATTCCTGATTTAGATGATCGTCTGATGAGCAAGGTCCTGTATAACTCTTCATGTTCATCCACCACCCTTTCCAGGCTGAATTTTTCCACTGCCCGTTTTCTGCCCGCCTCGCCCATTGTCCGGCCGCGCTCAGGGTCTTTGACCAGCTCGATGATCCTGCCGGCCAGGACCGCTGAATCTCTCAGAGGCACCAGGAAACCGGTCTCGCCTTCGATCACCGCCTCCGCCGTCCCGGGAACCGCGGTGGAGACCACGGGCTTCGCCAGCATCATCGCTTCCAGGACTGCCAGGGGCAGCCCTTCCCAGAGAGAGGAGAGGGCATAAATGTCGAAGGAGGAGACGACTTCCAGGATATCGGAGCGATGTCCAAGAAACTTCACCTGTTCCCCGATTCCCAGATCACAGGTGAGCTTCTCCAATTCCCGCCGCAAGTGACCGTCTCCCGCGATCAGAAGATCGATCCCGGGGCAGCTTTTGATCACTTCCTGGAAGGCGCGAAGCAGAGTGGAATAATCTTTCTGGGGGGAGAGCCGTCCGACCGCTCCGATGATAGTCTCTCCCGGTTTGATGCCCAGCTCTCTTCTGATCCTGTCACCCGCCCCGGGGCCGATATCCGGGATTTTGATCCCATTTTGAATGACCGCTATCCGGCGGGCGGGGATCCCCTGTTCGATCAGGTCGTCCCGGACAGCCCGGGAAACGGCGATAACCCGTTGATTAAAACGGCTGGTATAGTTATCGAGGAGACGGTAATAGGCCGCCATCATTCTCTCCCGGAGTCCCTTTCCCCGGCCGCCCCGGGCCAGCTCCATCGTCAGGTGCTCGGTCGAGACCGAGACCGGCACCCGGGCGCGGTGCCCGGCGATCCGAGCGATGATGTTGGTCAGCATGCTGTGGGAGTGGAGGACCTCGATTTTTTCACTCCGGATGAACCGTGCCAGACGATGAGCGGCGTGAAGATCGTATGTCTTATGGTAGGGGATGATCCGGGTCCGGATCCCGTATTTTGCCAGTTCATCGGGCAACTGGCCGGGATCGGGGCAGACGACGGACACCACGTGACCCCGCTCCTTCAGGGACGTGGCCAGGTCGAAAAGGACTTTCTCCCCGCCGGAGATGGTGGATTTGTAGGCGGCTTGTAAGATTTTCATTATAAAAAGTTACGGGAGGTTACGATTAAAGGTTACGGGAGGTTACGGAGGGTTACATGATGAGCCAGAACGTATGCATTATTTGCGACCTTTCTTTTTAGAACGGTTCCCCGGAGTTTTCCAGGTTCCCTCGCGTTCCATTTTATAGAGGGAGTCAAGATATCTGGCCATCAGGTAATCCGCGCTTTGGAATTTTGACGCCAGGTGATCAAATTCGGCTTTAGTGATTAATTTATCCTTGTAGCAATCCTCGACATCGCCACCTAATTCTTCCAGAGAACCTTGGCTTATTTTTATTCCCCGTATAAATTCTCCGACCGTGCCGCGTCGATAAAATTCTCGTATGTTCTGCTTTGATGATCGTGCGGCGTCTCTCATTTGTGCTACCAGCTTAAAACATGATTTCGGGAAACGTTCGGTAAGCCGGTATATTAAAACACGGATCTCGCAGATAATTTGATAAAATTTCAGCTTCTCATATGCCGCTATCCGTTTAAATATTCTCTCTTGCGTCATAGTTCGCTCCGGCAACTATTTTGTAACGTTTCGTAACTTCTCGTAACCTTTTATCGTAACCTTCCGTAACTTTAATAATGACTCCACCTCTTTCACCACTTCCTCCGCCCCCAGCCCCTCCCAACACCGCAGGTCATAGGTACAGCTGAACCTCGACCCCGGTAGCCAGCAGGGGGCGCAGGAAACCGGGTTTCTCACCACTCGATTTCTCTCCCTGTCCAGCGGTCCGGTCACCGCGTCGTGAGTGGGACCGTAGAGAACGACCGCCGGCGTCCCCACCGCCTGGGCGATATGAGAAGGGGCCGAGTCATTGCAGACCAGGCAGTCGAGGCGGTTGATCAGAGCGGCCAGAACCCGTAATCCGCCGGGCAAGATCACGACGGGTTTTCGTTTCACCCGGGTTTCGATGCCGGCGAGAAGGGGGCGGTCCTCTTCGGCGCTGAGCAGGATCACCCGATACCCCCGGTCGGCCAGCAAATCGCCCAGAAGGCTGAAACTTTTCTCCGTCCAGCGCTTGAAGGGAGAGGCGGCCCCCGGGTGTATTCCGACGGTTATCGTCTGACTCTCCCCGCCTCCCGGAGGATAGAGGCGATCAGCCTTTTCTTTGTCTTCAGGGGAGAGAAAGAGATCCATTTCATTCCCGTCGGCGGAGATCCCCAGCGGCGAAAGAAGGTTGAGCGCTCTGGAGATTTCATGTGCGTGCGGGCTATAGGGGAGGGAATGGGTGAAACAGAAGCCGCCGCCCCGCGCCCCATAACCGATCCGAATCCGGGAACCGGTGACGTAAGCCAGAAGCGCCTCTCGGAGGTCGGGCCGGAAGTCGACGACGCAGTCGTATTTCTCCCTTCGCAGTGACCGGACAGTCCGCGCCACCTCGCCCCAGGATGCTTTCTCCGGCCCGGTTGTGGTCCAGGGAGCGTTCAAGCGGATGATCCGGTCGATATAAGGGGTGAGTTCCACCATAGGCGCCGTCAGGTCCTTGACCAACAGATGTATTTTTGCCCCGGGGATGGCCTTCCGGAGAGCGCGGAGCGCCGGGGTGGTCATCAGGACATCTCCGATGTGATCCAGCCGGATCAGAAGAATTTTCCTGACGGTATTCGTATCAATAGGAATGTTCTTCTGGTCCCTAAACACGGCATAACCGGCTCCATCAACGGCTCTGGCCATAAGCTTCTTCAAAGAACTGTCTAAGAAATATTCCATTTTATATTTCACCGGCCGATCTGCCTTTACGCCTTGTCTATCTTAGTCCGGATTAATCATGAGAATCGAAAATTAAATTTTCCCCGACAAGTTATTGGCCGGTAGCATAATACGGTCAATGCCCTATCACACTGCTATAAAAAATATCCTTGTCCTTGTTCAAAAATAACCCGATTTATAAATATATCTGGTTAGCGGTTAAATGAGTTTTCGCAGCGGCCAGTAAAGGGGGGAGAGCTTGATCATGAATCGGAGCATGGTGTCCTTCCGGGAGATCAGGACCCTCCGCAGCGAAAAATCGTCCTCGTTGGGGGAGATGACCGAAAAGGCCGCCCGGTAGCCGGCCCGGCGAACGTATTCCTTGACCTGAGCGTTGAAACTGCCGTGGGGATAGGAGAAGAACCGGCAGGGCAGAGGAATTTTCTCCTCCAGGATCATCCGGGAAACTCCGATCTCGGCCTTGGCCTCTTCCGGGGGCAGCCGGGTCAAGACGGTGTGCCGCAGGCCATGGGAGCCGATGCCGATCAGGGGATTCGCGGCCATCTCGTTCACCTGCTTCCAGTTCAGGCCGGGGTACGGCCCCCGGGGGAAGGGCCAGTCTTTCCCGATCCGGGAAACCGTGAGAAAGAGAGTGAAGGGGCACCCCCGCTCGCATAAAATCCGATAGGCTGCGGCATAGGTATCGCGATATCCGTCATCAAAGGTGAGGGCGAGCGGATTTTTCCCGGGCCCTCTTTTCCCGTCAACGGCTTCGTCCAGGGGGACTATCGCATAACGCTTCCGCAGATGATCGAGCTGCCGTTCGAAAAGATCCGGGGGGACGTTGGTCCGGGCGGAGGAGGGAAAATCCCCGTCCGTCTGGATGGCATGATAAACTAATATCCTGGCCGTGCCAAGCATGGGGATTCCTCGCTCATTTTAAATTTCGGTTCGCACTGCGAGAAGAGAATTAACATTATTAATCTAACCGGAATTCAAATGTGTATTGTCTGATTCAGTTTACGAACTGGTAACGGCAGTGGAGATCGGGAAGATGTGGCATTCGTCATTCGGATTCAGTCATTCTTTCGTCATTCGTCATTCGGATTTCGCCATTTTAATAATGATACATCAATGCGAAATAAATTATGGCCGGGGTAGTATTTCAACCGACTGAGTGGAGCAACCGGGTGTATGATGTCTCTGCCGGTAAACCTCGTAGAGCATGACCGCGGCCGAAGCGGATACGTTCAAGGAGTCCGCCGTCCCCGACATCGGTATCCGGACACTGAGATCGGCGTTCTTCAACAAGCCCGGGGAAAGTCCGTATTGTTCCGCGCCGAAGACGACGGCGATCGGACCGGTCAGATCCGCCTCGAAATAATTCTTCTCTCCTTCCGGGCTGGTGGCGACGATCCTGATGCCGTTTTCTTTCAGAAAAGAGAGGCACTCATCCCCGGCCAGGGTAAAGACGGTGATCGAGAAGAGCGTTCCCACCGATGCCCGGACAACGTTCGGATTGTAGACGTCCACCACCGGGTCGCAGACGATGACGGCGTCGGCGCCGACGCCGTCGGCGGTGCGCAGGATGGTTCCCAGGTTGCCCGGCTTCTCGATCCGTTCGACCACGACCAGGAAGGGGTCTTTCACCGTTTGTGCGATCCCGTCTAATTGCTCCCGGGAAGGATGCCGCTGCCGGGCCACCGCGAAGAGACCGTCCGGCCGGTCCCGGTAGGAAAGCTTTTCGAAGACCTCTTTTTTGCAGTCCAGAACCTGGGCGCCCCGGGAACGGATGCCCTCGATCAGAGCGTCTTCGTTGTCCTTCAAAAAGTGGTCCCGGGAGTAAAAGAGGGTCTTGATGGCAACGTCGTTTTCATAGGCCCGCAGCAGTTCCCGGTACCCCTCGATGATGAAAAGACCGGTCTCGTCGCGGACGTTTTTTTTGAAGAGCTTTAAGGCATCCTTGATCTTTTGATTGTGCAGGCTTTCTATCCTCATCGCGCGGCGTCCCAAACGGCGTAAGTCCCCAGAGAGAGCGGGAACGATCTCTTGGAATATATCAGCATGTCCCCGGATTCCACTTTCCCCCCCCGGGAGGCGGAAAAAATCTGGTTCAGGATATTCCCCAGAACCGGTCCGGTAAAGCCCGCGGTGTGAGAGGAGAGGCAGACGAATAATGGATTGTCGGAGAGGAGGCGGGAACACGACTGGAGGAGAGGATAGAGATCGTCCTCGATCTTGAAGACCTGGCCCTTGTTCCCCCTCCCGAAGGAAGGGGGATCCAGGATGACGGCGTCATACCGGACCCCCCGCTTGATCTCCCTCCCGACAAACTTTCTGGCGTCGTCGACGATCCACCTGATGGGGTAGTTTTCCATCCGGTTCAAGGCGGCGTTCTCCTTCGCCCAGGAGACGGCGGGGGGGGATGCGTCGAGATGACAGATCCGGGTATTTTCGGAAGCCAGGGAAAGGGTGGCGCCCCCGGTGTAGGCGAAGAGGTTGAGGATAGCGAGGTCGTTTCGCCGGCTTTTACTGACGATCTCCCTCAGACGCTTCCAGAGCAGGCGGTGTTCGGGAAAGACGCCCAGGTGGCCGAAATCGGTCAGGGATGTCTTGAAAGTGAGGCCCTCTATCTCGGTAGGCCATGACTCGGGCAGTCGTTTTGCACTCCCGGCGTCATCTCCGTTCTTCCGGGAAAAAACCGCGTCGGCTTTTTTCCACTCGTCTTCGGGGAATACCGGCTTCCATATCGCCACCGGCGCCGGCCTGACCAGGATATAGTCGCCGAATTTCTCCAGTTTCCGCCGGTTCCCCGAATCGATCAGTTCATAATTCATGCCCGTGCCCGTCTGGTATGGCAGTAACTCTACTTTTAAATAACGGAATAAATTACCACGAAGGGCACGAAGGACACGAAGAATAAATGAAGAAAAAAAGTAAGATTCAGCTCATTTTTAGAAACCTTCGTGGTCTTCGTGTCCTTCGTGGTTTAACCGGTTTTTTTATTGGTTCGAAGAAAAAAGAATAGTATAGGCCTCGATCTGCTTCCGGGGGAACTTTCCCCAGGCCTCACGCAGGTTCTTCCGGCGAGTTCCTCCCACAGGGAGGAGTTCTCATCAATAACTTGAATTCGATCTATAAAAAGGCGAAGTGAGGAAAAGATAGTATAAATGACGTTTTAAAGGTGTATCGATTTCAGGCCAGATATCGTGAATTTCCTCATTATCCGAGTCGAGATCGAAGAGCTGGACATCGTGCATAGCAACATCATATACGAGCTTATAGCGTCCGTATATCACCGCTTTATAATATCGTTCATTGATAAAGATAGGTTTATCTCTCCTTTGTGCCGGGTTGATCAGTAACGGCACCAGACTGGTTCCGTCGAGCATCCCGGGTTCGGAGGTATAACCGGAAAAATTAAGTATCGTCGGCATAACATCAACCAAGCCGACGGGAGAAGTCCCCGCCGATCCCGGGACCAGGCCGGGGATCTTGACGGCGAAGGGGATATGTATTAACTGGTTTATAATAAAATATTTATGGGTCAGAATGCCCCGGTCCCCCAATCCCTCCCCATGATCGGCCCCGAGCATAATAATCGTATTCTCTTCCAGACCCAGTTCTTCCAGTGCCGAAAGCAATGTTCCTATCTGTTCGTCTATATAAGCGACCAGTTTATCGTAAGCCTGATGAGGGTTCTTTCGGTCGAGAGGCATACGGGGATCATTGAGCCGATACCATTCATGCGGTTCGTAGTAATGGACCCACATAAAAAACTTCGCGGCCCTGAATTTTCCCAGCAGCCTTATCGTCTCCCGGGTTATATTTTCCCCGCTCAGGTTTCCGTCCTCCCAGGCCCATTCCTTCCCATCTCCGTTTCCGTATTGCTTGATTTGAAAGCCCGAGCTGATGTCGAATTGCGAATCCTTATTCACGAATTCAACCATGCCGTGGTAAGTGACCATGATCGTTGTATAACCACGTTTTCCCATTTGGTTGATCAGGTTTTCAGGAGGAGGCCGCCCGGTTCTCCAGTCATAATGGGAACTGAACAGAACCGGCATGGATGCCGCCGTGCCGGCCCCGTGAGAGAACATCTTCGTAAAAACGACGCTCTTTTTTAACAACATCGCAAAATGCGGGAATGGGTAATCGGGATCGGCAAAATCACGGATCCGATCAAACCGCAACGCGTCCACGGTAATGAAGAGAATATTGAAATCCCTGACGTGATCCAGGAATTTTTCAACCCGCTTATCCGCCGGCGAGTCGGAGGACGGAACTCCTTCTCGCCAGATGTCCCGGTACTTTTCAATCTCTTCCTTGGTGCTGTCTCCGAATAATCCATCCTCGTCGATCCCGTTGCCGGGGATGTCGTAAGCAAAGGGATGCACACGCGCATCGAACATTCGAGGATCGTTCATTCCCAAGAACGAGGAGAAACCATCTCGGTCGAAATCGGTGATCTCCCGGTAGGAAAAAACGATCCGTTTCAAGTAGTTCATACCGTCTTTCTTGAAAAAAAACTTGTCCCGGGGATCACGTAAAAAGAAGACGAAAATAATCATCTGCATCAGAACCAAGCCGATAATCAGGACCCCCCAGGTTTTATTGAAAAGAGCCAGGGAGCGGGTCTGAATGGTTCGGGGCAGTATTTTGAAGGCCGTTAAAACAATGCACTGGAACCCGATGAAACAGAGCAGGAACAGCAGGTTATGGAGATAGATATACAGGCCCGGATATCGGTAATTATCAGAGTAGACGAGAAATGTGGTAACGGCACAGAGCATCGTCACTATGAGCGCATTCACCGGCACCGCTCCCTTTCCCGGCCGGCAGATTATCGCGTGATAGAATCGGCGCAATGTCCAGAAGAGAACGAAGGTAAAAATAAAACCAAACAGGCTTACCAGATAAGGCCCGCTGCCGGCAATCCGGGTCCGGGAGATACCGGTGCCCCGGAAGATCATGATCGAGACCGGGATAATAACCGCCATGCCCAGGATGGCGAGGGCGAGCGAGGCAGCGGCCTCCCGATATTTCTCTTTCGTTATTCTGGCGACGAAGCCTCCGGCCCGATCCGCGAATTCGAGTAATACCCATTCGATTATTCCCATCGCCGCGCCGGCAAAGAGGAAGATGAAAAAAGCATAAAAGACGAAACAGGGCCGCGGAAGATCTATGACCGGATATCGGGCTTTCCCGATGAAAGGGGCGAGGAATACCAGGCCCAGATCGAAGACAAGAAAACCGAGGGCGCCTACCGCGCCGAGCCAGATAAGGATCCCGAGTCGGGACTTCAAGACATTACTCTCCTTTCCCTGATGAAGGTCCGGCCAGTGAAGAGTAGACTTCGATCTGCTGCCGGGCGATTATATCCCAATCATATCGCCGCAATACCCTTTCGCGACCCCGCCGGGAGAGATCGCGGCTGTGTGCGCGATTAATCATCAGGGCCCTCAGTTGATGGGCAAGTGCATCCGGTTTTCCCTCCGGAAAAACAAGGCCGGCATCGCCGATGATTCCGGGGATCTCACCGGAGCTTGAACCGATCACCGGGACCTCACAACTCATGGCTTCGATCAAAACCCTTCCGAACTGCTCCTTTAAACCGGGAAGGGTGACCGAGGGAAGAACCAGGACATCCATGCAGTTCATATACTCCGGTACCCGGTCGTAGGGGACGGCGGGGATGATTCGGGCATCTTTTTCGATTCCCAATTCCTTGAGCAGCCGGGATATCCGGGCCTGAAGGGGACCTTCTCCGATCATCAGCAGGTTAACTTCTCCCTTGAGCTTCCCGCAACTCCTGACTAAATCCAATACCCCCTTCTGCTGGTCCAACTTGCCGATAAAACCCACCGTGAATTTATTCAGGCCCAGTTCCCGACGGAGGGAAGATGCGTCTATCTTTTTGAATATATCCGGATTCACCCCCAAAGGAAGGATGAGGAAATCATTCCGATAGCCTTTACGGCGCATAACTTTTCCGACTTCTGAATTCATTATAAAAGCAAAATCAGCGTGCTTATAGGTATATTTTTCAAACCATGAGAAAGGAGGGGGATAGTTTCTATAGAGGTTCTGTGCTGAGGAAAAAATGATTTTTACGGACGGTATTATTTTTCGAGCTTTCCAGATGGTATGGGCCGTTACGGCGGCGAAGGGTTCTTCCCAGAGTTCGATGATTTCGGGCTGGATTTCTTTGAGGAGTTTCCCTATACCGGGATATATGTGGGTCACATTTCTTGCGCCATGTCCCTTCAATCCCCAGCAGATCGGCTGGCGGGCTATAATCCGGTAATGGGGGTCGGAGGTCTTCTCCAGGCGAATAAGCCGGTTAAACTGTTGCCACTGACGCGGGACCAGGAGAGTAAGTTCGCTTCTTCCCTGCGTGGTCACCTCGCGGTACCGGTCATGATAGCCGGAGACCACCGCTGAATGGGATAACACGAGTATCTTCATCAGAATCAATTGTTATCTGAGGTTTTCCCTCATATATCACCTAGATCCTTGATGGCCGTTTCTCCGTTCAGACAAGTATCGTTGAGCGGATACTCTTTAATATATTCCCGGATCTGTTCACGCATCTCGCCAACGTCGGGTTGGTCAAGAGCTTGAGAACCGAGTTCCTGTCTTTCTCCCGGGTCATCGGCCAGATTATATATCTCGGTTTTGTCGATATGCCCATTATTGATATAGGCGATTATCTTCCAGGGGAAGCGTTGCGCGGAGATCACATCTCTCCAACCTTGCCACGCGTCTTCCGAGAAAGAGGTCTTTTTTTGCGGGACCTTTTCACCCCCGGAAAGATAACCGAGGAAGCTTGATCCCGGCATTTCCTCAGGCATTGCCACCCCGGCTGCCTCCAGAAGAGAAGGACAGACATCAAGAGCCGAAAAAGAACCGTCGAGACGGAGACCGGGAGAGACATGATCTTTCCATAAAACGATCATGGGAACATGAATTTCTTCCTGATAAAGGCTGGAATGGTGAAGTCCCGTCCCGTGTTCGAAAAAGCTTTCTCCATGATCAGCCGAAATAATAATCAGTGTATTTTCCAGCCACCCTTTTCTTTCCAGTTCTCCCCAGAACCACTTCATGGTCGTATCTAAATATACGATACCGTCATCATAAAGATTGATGATCTCATCAAGCACCTCAGGAGAGGGGCGTTTTTTTAAAACAATACTGAGAGAATATAAGCTGTTGGCCCGTTCAGCGTCTTCCGGGAACCTTCCGTGGAAAAATTTTCTATCCGCATCCAGAGGCGGGAAATACGGATGATGGGCGCCGCGGGGATGAAGATAGATGAAAAAGGGGGTTTCCGGTTCTTTCCCGACCCAGGAGAGTGCCCGCCGGCAGAAGGTACTGAATCGGTCGGAACGAACCAGGTACATGGGCGTTCTGAATTCGAAGAACCTCTCCACCAGCTTATAGAGCCAGAACTGGCGGCTGAAGGTGATAGAGGTGGAATAGGCGTCAAAGGCATTTTTAAAAGCGTTGGTAAAGGTTGTATCCTCGAGCGCCGATTCCGGCAATTCTCCCCCGATTCCCAGTCGCCTGAATAATGTAAAGCCGGGGTCTCTCCTCTCCGATAACTCCAGGGGGATAAAGGCAGCGCTCCGATAACCGGCGGGGCGAAGGAGCTCCGGAAGGAGCGGGATATGACGTGGCGGTTTTCTGATATGCTCCTGGGAAAAATATTTTCTATAACCACTCCCCGAGAGGAAGGTATTGAGAAAGGGAAAGGTAAAATTGGTCGAAGAATTGTAATTATTGAAGATAACACCCTTTTCTACCAGGGAATCGATAAATGGCGAAGTATCGCGCCGATAGCCGTAACAACCGAGATGATCGGCCCGTAAAGCGTCCATGATGATAAGGATAATATTGGGCCGTGGAGTTCCCGGGGATAAAACGGAGTTCCGGAGGAGTGGATTCTGAACAATATATTTCGACCATCGATCGTAAAAAAAGCCATTGGCAAGGACGCCGATTAAGGTGCATATACCGAGAATCGTCCAAGCCGTCCCGGGTTTAAGTCGTTTGAGCCGGGGAATGAATCTCCGGAAGAAAAACCAGGATAACAGACCAATTAAGAAGGCGATTAACAAAAAAGCGGCGTTTGCTAATAGTACTTCCGAAGAAAAACGAGGCAAGCCGGAGGCTTTCCGGAACCGGTATAACATCAAATTGTTGTGAGATCCGAAAATGAAATAGTAACCCAGAAAGATTGAGAGAGCTCCGAAAAAGGAACTTCGATCTCCCTTGGGGGAAAAAAATTTAACCCCGATAAAGATGAAAGCTGAAAGAAGCAGGCCGATGAAGATGAACCCCAGATTGAGATAAAAATACACTTTGTGATAAGTGATCCTGAGGTGCCCGAAGAGCCAAAACCTGAGATATATGATAATTACCAAAGAAAGAATGCCCGAAGATAGAATCGTGCATATGAGATTTGAACGATTTGAATTTTTGCGTGAGCACCCATAGGAAATAGTCCAAACGACCAGGGCTGCCAATACTCCGGCAATGAAATAAGCGCTTCCCGTTCCCAGGATATTCGCGATAATAATCTCGATCCGATGGTGCCAGAGGAGGGAGTTGATATCATAGAATCGGCAAAGGAATAGGAACTCAATGAACCATAAAATGACCGCCAGCAACCCTCCTCGTACAAGGAATTGAATCAGGTCGGCTCCCCTTCCGGGGAAAAGGTCTGATTTCGGCAATTGTTTGCTCATGCTTGACCAATGGCTTTCTGGATCGTAGCCATCCTTTTCTCCCAGGAATACTCCCGGGCTATTTCGCGGCGCCTTATCTTTTTATCCGGTGCGTCTTTGGCGATCGCATCTTCGAGAGAATGGAGAAACTCTTCCGGTGTATCCGCCAGTTCAATTGATCCCCGGAGATACTCAAGCTCGGGGAGACGGGTGGAAATTATTGGCAGTCCCGCCGCTAGATATTCATACGTTTTGACGGGGTGAACCGTTTTAGTCGCCGGAGTGATCTTGTAGGGGATGATCCCCACCGAGAAGGTCCCGATATAGTGGGGCAACTCCTGTCGCGGCCGGGGGCCGAGAAAATAGATATTAGGATATGAGCGCAGCCCCTTCACCTGTATCCGTATGTCCCCGAGAAAGACAAACGACCAGTCCTTCCGCTCGCTCGCCAGAAATTCAATCAGGCCCAGGTCGACCGCAGGCCCGACAGTTCCGGAAAAGCCGATGATGGGGGAGGGGACGGATTCCAGGTCAGCCGGTCGGCGGTCAACGGTGGCACTGAAGAGTTCATAATCAACGCCGTGGAGAATCAAGTGGAAGCGTCGATCGGTTTTACCGTACTTTTCGTATATGGCCCGGGAAGGGGTGACGATGATCTGAGCTTTCTTCACCACCTCGTCAAGCAATCCCCGATAAACCCGGCTTATCCGGGATTCGGTCCGGCCCGGATCATCGTGAATCCAGTCGAATACGGTCAGCCGCTGCCCATGCTTCCGGGCGAAGAAAGAAAAATAGGGGTCGCTGATCCAGAAGATAGGTCTCTTCATCCCAATCAGACTCATGGCTTTTTTCACTCCCCGGTAGATAATCCGCTGATTGAGTCCGTTGATTGCCGGGAAGCTTCTGCCCAGGGGAAAGACCGGCGGCGCGGTATAGAGAAAAAGATTGGCCGGAAGCTTTCTCACCCCTTTTCTCCAGTTTTTCCAGTGATCCAGCGTTATCCGCCGTTCCTTCAGCAAATTGGCCGGGGAGAGAGCCATCTCGACGAAGAGCACCCGGTTCCTCCGGGCGAAAAGAGATGCCAGTTCCTGGTGCCGCTGCCGGCTGAAATCCCAGCGAATGCCCGATAAGAATACAATGTCACTTCCCTCAAGCACTTCCGTCACCTCCCGTCCTCAGGCAGGCGAGCTCGTCGAGGAGTCGGGAAACGTGTCTCTCCCAGGTGAACTTTTCCCGGCAGATTTCTCTTCCCCGCTCCCCCATCTTTTTTCTCAATAGTGGTGAGTCGATCAATACCCGAACTTTTTCCAGCAGGGAATCGCTGTCTTCCGGGACGATGAAGCCGCTCTTTTCCTCCTCGATGATCTCATCCGCCGCCACCCTGATCCGGGGCGGGAAATTTTTCAGGGCGATCACCGGCCGGGCGCTTGCCATCGCTTCCAGGATGGCTTGCCCGAAAGACTCGTAACGGGAGGGGGAGACGAAGATGTCCGCCAGGGAAAAATACTTCACAGGGTCCCGGATAGAACCGGTGAACCGAACCGCCGGCACTATATCCAGGCGCCTGCCCTCCCGCTCCAACTCTTCGCGCATCGGCCCACCGCCCACGAGTAACAGACGGCACTCCCCTTTTCTGAGGAGGGGAGAGAGCGCCCGGAAGAGGAAGAGCAGGTTCTTCTCCGGGGAGAGGCGCCCCGCGTACATGACCACCGGGGTTCCGGGGGGAAGATCGAGTTCTGCCCGGAGGGTGGGGGAAGGGGCTTCCGGGGCGAACCGGTCCGCGTCAACGCCGGGCGGGTTTACGGTTATTCTCTTCCGGCCGGTCCCGTAATACTCCTGGAGCTGGGTTTGCATGTTGCGGCTGAAGACGATCACCCGCCCCGCCTTTTCCAAAGCGGTCTTCTCCAGGAGGGCGGCCTGCTTCCTCCAGATACGGGCGAAGATCTTCTCCTTTATCCGGCCGGTGGGAATCATCCTCGCCGCCAGGGCCGGCCAGACGGAGGCGGGTATGTAAAGTGAAGGAGGGGCCCCGGAAAGGCGGGAGACCGCGCACTGGTAGGGGGGATACCGGCAGATAACCGCTCCCTCCCGGAGAAGCCCGCTCTCCTCCAGCCAGCGGGCGATCGCATCCGTGAGGTAGCGGTGCTTGACCGGCAGTCGGCGCGTCGGGACGGCGAAATCGGGGTGCCGGATCACCCGCACGCCTTCTATCTCCTCCTCTTCGGGAAGACGGGGATCGGTCCGGCGGCAGATCACTCCCACCCGGTATCCCCTCTGCCGGAATTGCTTCCCAACTTCCCGGAGGTAATTCTCTATCCCTCCGATGGCCGGGAGGTAGGTGTGGGAGAGAAACCAGATTTGGCGATTATCTATCTTTTCTACTGAGGACATAAGAAATTATCTTGAGTTCCATGGTAAATAATACTATAAGTAATTGCTACTATCCTACATAATAGGGTCTACGGGTCATTGTGAGGAACCCCGAAAGCTTTCGGGGTGACGAAGCAATCTCAACGCTTTGTCACCCAATAGATTATAACTGTACAAATAAGATTGCTTCTCCGCCCGAGGCGGCGCGCAATGACACATTCCCCTATTTTGCAGAAGCCTTACGATGCTGAATAGAAAGAAAAGTATACCCGTGGGTTTTGAAATATAATAATCTCATCCATGTTAATAACATATATCTGGTTTAAAAGGGGAAAGCTATGAGTGTCACCTTGCCTTTAGAAAAAATGTCAACAATCGAACGAATCCAAGCTATGGAAGAACTTTGGGATGCGTTATGCCATGAAGATAATGAAATTGAATCACCGACATGGCACAGAAATATTCTAATGAAACGAAGGCAAAAAATTGAATCTGGTACCGGCAAATTATTAACAATCGAAGATTTAAAAAAACAGTTCATCAAATGAAAATTAGACAGGTATTAGTTTTAAATGAAGTTGCTGAAGACCTTGAAGAAGGAAGAAATTTTTATGATGAAAAAGAACCTGGAATTGGTGATTATTTCTTTGATTGCATAATATCAGATATTGAATCATTGTTAATTTACGCCGGTATACATACCAAGCACTTCGGCTTCTACCGAATGCTGGCAAACCGTTTTCCCTTCGCTATTTATTATACTTTGCTGGTGGATATTGCTATTGTGGCAGCAGTATTGGATATGAGAAGAAAACCATCCTTGATCCGAAAAAAGCTAATAAACAGGATCAACTAAGATCATTCCTCGGAGTTATTCCCGCTAGTCTAGTCCCTCATTTTTACCCTGCGAAGATCGCTCATAAATCCCGAGATTATCGAAGGGCAGGCTCGCAAAGTAGCTTTGCTACCGCGGGATCCTTGATTTTTCGGGAAGGTCATTTTTTAGGGTGGATTTCGCCGGCCCGCTATTGCCCGAAGGGCGACGGCGGGTCATTCTTTCGTTATTCCTTTTGAAGATGTATATCGCGGGGTGGTCAAAATAATGGAACGACAGCTCGGCGCCGTCGTCGTTAATGATCCATCCACCCAGCCGGGGGTATTCCTTAAACGTTTTTATCAAAGAGAAGCCCTGCCGTCCGGCGAAGAGATCATCCAAAAATTTCTTTTCGGCAGCGTGTTCGGCTTTCGAGTTGGTGAAGTATTCCCTCAGTGCGTCGGCCATGATCACGTAGTCGTTCCGTGCCAGTATACCATCAAGATATGTGGTCTTCTCGGTCGGCGAGAGATCGCTCTCAAAAAGATAGGTGAAGCCAAGCTGCTCCTCCGGGAACAGGTCGGGAAGGCCGTTTCGGGCGCCGAGGGGGATAGAAAGATCGGTAGCGAGGCGGGAGCCGGGCGGAATATGCGCGTAGACCCACTCGGAGGCCTGGGTTTTGCTGTGTGTGGCGGAATAAATCCTGATGAAGGCCAGAGAGAAGAGCGCCGACCAGATAAATGCCGCTGCCGCCAGCACAACCCCTAGATACCGAAAGCGTCGCCGGGATACGATCTCCCCGACCAGGGCCGCCGCGCAGAGACAGAGGAAGGGTATCACCGGGAGCAGGTAGCGGGCGGACTTGATATACCAGCTCCCGATGAGGAGGAAGTTGGGGATGATCCAGGAAGCGAGCAGGATGTCCCCCCGCCGGTGCCGGATGATGATCATCACCAGCCCGGCGAGGGAAAGCAGGGCCAGGGGCCATCCCAGGTCCCAGGGGAGGTTGTGGGTCAGGTGAAAAAGATAGGGAGTGGTCCCTTCAAATTGGTAGGCCCAGATCTGGGGAATAGCCCCGGTCGTCTTCTTTGCCCACCAGAGAATCTTCGGTATCGCGAAGCCGGCGTCGAGGATTACATAAGGGGAGAAGAGAAAAAAAGCCGCCCCGGCGATCAGGAAAGAAAACACGATTTTTTTATTTTCACCCCAGCTGAATTTCTTCAGGTCGATCAGCCGGATAACATGGGCGACAAGGAGCGGAACGATCGCCGGCGCCCAGTATTTGCTGGCCATCCCGATCCCGGCCATCATGCCACCCAGCAGATAATCTCGGCTGGATCCGGTCTTCATCAGTCCGGTGGAAAAATACATTGTCGCCATCAGGAAGAATACCAGGGTCACATCGGGCGTGAAGAAGTGACTCATCTGAACGTGAATGACGGTCACGGAGAAGAAAAGCGCGGCGAGAATGCCCACGACCGAACCATAAAGCCGTCGCCCCAATAAATAGAGCAGGGGGATGGAAATAATGCCCCAGAATGCGGAGTTAAGTCGGCCCAGGAGATGGACCGTGGGAAGGGTGAGAGAGCCGAAGAGAGAGTAAAACCAGGAAAGAAAACAGACGATATATATGTTCAGGGACGGGTGATAAAACCACTTCGGATTCAGATAGTTGAGATGGGGCGCCTTGCGCATGGCGTTGGCGGCGTTAATGAACGCGTTCTCGTCGACGTGGTAACGCCAGGGGAGCCCCCAATCGAGACCGTACAAGCGCAGAAAGCCCCCGAAGACGGTGATCAGGAGAATAATAACCAGCCAGCGGTATGTGGAATTTTCCTTCATCGCCGGTATGATAAGGCCGCCCGGATCATGCTGCCGAGCCGGACCAGGAAGAACGCCGCCCAGATCTCCAGCAGAGGATTGAGGGGA
Source organism: uncultured bacterium (assembly GCA_963822585.1). Lineage (GTDB taxonomy): Bacteria > Auribacterota > Erginobacteria > Erginobacterales > Erginobacteraceae > CAWGIE01. The sequence goes on along the minus strand of CAWGIE010000031.1, from coordinate 309,713 downwards.
AGGCGATAGCGGTAGCTGCTGTGTACGAAGAGATGGATTCCGGTGAAGGAGAGCAGGTAGAGGTAAAGCAGCAGCCACGTTCTCCAATCCTTCAATGAAAGCAGCAGTCCCGCCAGTCCGCATAAACCGATCACGGCCCACTGCCGGCCGCTCCAGGTGAAAAGATACCCCCTCCAGAACAGTTTCATCTTGATCACCGCCAGCCTCGCGAATTCTCCGGGATGATTGAAAATGAATGTGATCGATTCCCGGATACCGATCCGGTTACGCTCCACTTCGCTCGATATCGCCAGCAGGGGATTATTCTCCCGGGGCCAGTCGTATCCGCCGTTTGCCCCGTGGTGGAGCCCCATCCAGAGCATGGAGCCGGCATTGGTGGAGATCGGGACGAAGGCATGGTGGATCCGCCAGTTCCGCGCCGTCCAGGGGGCGATGGTCGCGGCGGCAAAGAGAAGCATGAGCAGCCAGCCGGCCAGTCCGCGTTTCAGCGTTTGCGCCTGTTTGATCCCCGACTGGTTGGTAGTCGCAGGCTTTAGCCTGCGCCGGGGCAGCGCCGAACCCGGAACCGGGCACACCGTATCCCGGTCCCTACCGGGAAGGGGTGCGGCCAGCGCCCCTGTGATCGGCACCAGGAACGAGAGGAAGAGGAAAGGCAGGATGGTTGGGCGGCAGAGCGCCGCCAATCCGCCCGCTACCCCGGCGCCGATAAAAGGGGCCCACTGCCTGCCACTGTATCCCCTCTCCAGCAGGAGGAGGACGACCAAACTCAATGGCAGATAAAGGTTTTCGGAGAGGAGGAGTCCGGAGAGGTGGATGAGCGAGAAGTCGGCGGCGAAGAAAAAGCTCGCCACCAGAGCGATTGCCGTTCCCGCCAATTCCCGAGCCAGCAGGTATAATAGGAGGCTGGAGAGTACGGCTAGAGCCGCCTGGATGATGCGGACGGCGATGAAGCGGTAACCGGCGACCCGGTAGACAATACTGAGAAAGAAGGGATAGAGGGGCGGACGATACGACCGCCAGGGGCCTTCCCGGAACCCGTAGATGTTCTCCTCGATCAGGTTTTTAGCCAGGAGGTCATAGGTGCGCATGTCGGAGATAACAAGTCCGTTTAACCGCGTCTGGGCTACGAATCCATATACAACTCTGCCGGTAAAAGCCAGGGTCAGGATCATCACTAATATGAATCCCCGATAATTTTTCAAATTCTTCCGAGTCTCCCTCATCTCTCGCCGAGAATCGATCTCCCGCTTCTATCCGGAGACCTTCCCTTTTCCGGGTTATAGGCAGGAAAAGCGCCTTGAGCCTTCTCTCTAACAGTATATAATAACTCCGGTGAAAAAGAAGATGAAATATGCGAGCTGGATGACGGTGCCAGCGCTCTCCCTGATGCTTGCATTGCTGCGATTGTTCGACCTCTTGGCATTTTCCAATCTGGGAGATTTCGTTGACCGCGGCTCTCTCTCGGGGATCGAGAGGGTTCTGCTTTTAAATTATGCTCTCTTCTTCGTTTTTCTTTTTGTGTGCGGCGCTGTTACCCTGTATTTGATTATTCTTGCCGCCCTCAGGGAGATTCTTCCCCGCCTTTTTACTCAGGAAGCTTCCCTCCGGATGAAGATAATATCTCTCTGGAGTGCGACGATTATTTATTATTGCTGGTTGGTCAGATCGAGACTTCTCCTTGTCAGGGTGATACCGGGTTTTGTGGTCATCATCGTCTATGCTTTCATGCTGGGAGTATTGACGTTGCTGATCATACGGATATTGAGGGAACGGGAACCGTATCAATTGCGAATATTCACCCTGTCTGCATTGGGAGGGATTTTCATCTTCCGCGGCGCCTTTTTTCTACTGGACGCGGCTTTTTTTACTCCCCTGACGGAAAAAAATTTGCCTGGCTGGATTCTGGGATTGGGAAGTTCCCTCGGTTTGGGGGTGCTCATGTTTAGTTTACTTCGCACGATATCGTATCGGAAGATGAGGGCTGATAGACGATTGCAGTGGGTTTTAATCCCCGCTTTTTTGCTCGGCGTTATTATTGCCCTCACGGCCATCGCCGGCCTGATAAAAGAAGAGCAAAGCGGCACAAACACCAATCCCGCCCGGCCTATCCGCAATGGGAAAAAGATGAATCTGATTCTTATCGTAATCGATGCGCTTCGGGCCGATCATCTTGGCTGCTACGGTTATCCCCGGGAAACCACCCCCCATCTTGACGCCCTCGCCAACGAAGGAATCCGTTTTGAGGAGTGCTACGCCCCCGTTTCATGGACCAAGCCCTCTGTGGCCTCGCTGATGACGTCCCTCTACCCCGGTGTTCACGGCGCTGTTCGGGCAGGAGATAGCCTGCCGGGAGAGGTTGTTACCTTGGCTGAATTGCTCCGGGCAGCAGGATGGACCACCGCTGGTTTCATAACTAACCCTCACCTTAAATCGATCTATAATTTTAACCAGGGTTTTGATCTCTTCGATGACAGCTTAACCCGTGATAAAATTTACGAGATTGCCATCAGGCAACTGGTATTCTATCCTCTTCTTCGTGCCTTCTCCGGGAAGAACTTCAATCTAACCGACCGGGACCGGGCCAACCTGGTGAACCGGAAAGTATTCTCCTGGTTGGAAAGAGAGAAGGATAGTGATTTCTTCGCGTATATTCATTATATGGATCCCCATGCCCCCTATAACCCCCCCGGCAAGTACCGGGAGATGTTCCCGGCTGTTTCCGGGAATGAAGTTTCGCGGACGGTCTCGCTCTACGATGGAGAAATACGATTTGTGGATAATGCCGTCGGGGAACTGCTCGAACGGTTGAAAGCTCTCGGAATTTACCAGCGGACAGTAATCCTGGTCACTGCCGATCATGGCGAGGCATTCGGTGAGCACGGGGATTTCGGCCATGGTCATACGATCTATCAGGACCAGCTGCGCGTACCCCTGATCATTAAATGCCCATCCTGCCCCCCGGCACTGGCGATCTCCTCGCCTGTGAGCACTCTGGATATTCTCCCGACTCTGCTGGACCTCATGAATCTCCACCCCGACCCGGCGGCGGCCGGAGTAAGTTTGATGGGGATGATAAAGGAGAATGAGCCCATCGCGGCAAAGGATAGCGATCTTTATTTTGACCTGGAGAATTTCAACGGTTCAGCCATTATTTGGGGGGTTATCAAGGCCGGTAGGTGGAAATACATCAGGACCGGGAAGTCTCCCCTCCGGGGCATCAAACGTGACGGGGAAGAAGAGCTCTATGATCTGAAAGTCGATCCCGGCGAGATAAATAACCTCTTGCGTCAAAAGACGGAGATGATGGAAATCCTGAGAAAAAAACTCGATAATTTTCGCGAGCGTTTCGGTAGGAAAAATATCACCACCCCTGCAGTCGAACCGGATCGGGAGACTCGGGATCAGATCAGGGCTTTGGGCTATATGTAACCCTGATTATTCATGAGATTTTTATATAATTCCATGCTGATACATGTAAAACCCGGTTATTGTAATTAGCCGCTGTCCCGCAACCGGATTTTATCCCTAACCGTTACGGAATTATTTTGACAATGGTTTCCTCACCACCACGTCCAGAAACCCCCCGAACCGTTTTAAAATACCGTCACAGCATTTTCTCTCCAGGAACCTGAACAACGGACCGATCAGAGGCAGCCGGTGAACGATCGCCAGGGGGGTGAAGATCATTATCCCCCGGACGGCCTCGAGTTCCAACCCCCGGGGCAATATCTTCTTGATCCGGCCGAGCGTGTGGAACGCGGTGTATACTTCCGTCTCATCGGCATCGGATGCCACCTTGTGCTTGATCTGGAATGTTTTTTTCAGTCCTCGAATGCTGGCCGGATTGTAGAATTCCAGGATCAGAATCCCCCCCGGTTTCACCACCCGCTTAAATTCTTCCATTGCTTCTTTAAGATAGGGAATGTGCGCCAGAACTTTAAAGGAGAACAAACCATCAAAGGCCTCATCTTTGAATGGAAGGGACGCCAGATCCGCCTGAATAACTCGCTGGCAGCGCTCGCGGGCCTTCCGGAGCATCCCGAAGGAGAGGTCCGTTCCGACAATGTGATGATAATCCCTCTCCAGGCGCCGGGCGATCAGCCCGGTGCCGCACCCGGCATCGAGGATCAGCCGCCCGTGAACCTGTTCCCGGACGAACCCGGCCTCCAGTTCGTCCAGAAGAGCATGGTATCCTTTATCCCGTCGCCGGTCGTATCCGGACGAAAAACGGTCGTAATATTCTTGGGCGTTTTTCAACGGGCTTCCTCCATCTTCTTATAGAGTGTTTCATAATGTTCGGCTGTTTTGACAATATCGAACTTCTCCCGGGCCAGTTTTCTGCCGTTCTCACCGTATTCGCGGGTTAACGCCGGGTTGCTCAGGAAACTCCGCACCGCCGCGGTCACGTCGCCGGGATCATCCGGGCGGACGGCGCGGCCGCCCCGGCCGTTCACCATCTCATTAAGTGGAGGAATGTCGCTGGCAATGACCGGGATCCCCCAGGCCAGGCACTCGAGCAGAGTGAGGGGGAGATCCATCTTTTTATAGAGCGACCGGACGGGGAAAAGGCAGATCGTGGTCAGATCGTAGAGTTCGGCCATGCGGTCAACGTGCCCCAGAAAGACAACCCGTGACCCACAGCCCATTTCCCGTAGGCGTTGTTTGACCGCGGCTTCAATCTTAACCGATGCGGGCGTCTTCGGCCGGCAGGCGAAGAGCAGTTTCAGTCGCGGTGATTCCTTCACCAGGCGCGGGAGTATTTCCAGTATAATCTCATGCCCTCTGGAAAACTCGTAATCTCCGGGATACAGCAGGACTTTTTCGTCGGTTATCCCCAGCCGTTCCCGGAGCGGGTTTTCGGGGAGAGATATCTTTTCCGGGATCTCCACGCCCGGGTAAATCCTGATCACATTCTTTATCCCCTCCCGGCGAAAGATGTTCAGGTGATAGTCGGAAAGGACCACGGTGAAATCGGTGAAGATCAGGCGGGAGAGGTTGTCGTAATCCCGGGGAGGGCTGCAGACCGTCTGGATCGTCGCCTGTTTTTTCAGCCGCATGATCCAGCGGCAGACGGATGAGGTGAGAGGGTTGGGGGCGAAGAAGAAATGGTAGATCCCGATATTCCGGTCCGGCCGAGCCAGGCGACGAAGGACCCGGACATTCTGAAAGAGGGAAGGGGAGTAATCACCCGCCGTCCGGTAGACCGGTTCGCTGACGACGCCGGGAGCGGGGAGAGGGTACCCCGGCGTGGTCAGGACATGAAACCCGGTCTGGCGGGCGTGAGTGACGATCCCCATCGCCAGGTTCTTGCTGCTGTCATTCCAGGGAGGGACCAGGGGCTTGGAGACGATCAGGACGGCAGTGTCATTTGACTGATTCATCAGCTTGGAAAGACATCGTCACGTCGTTTTTACATTAACTCAGTAGAAATGGAGTGATGGAATAGTGGAATGATGGAGTAGTGGAAAACGGGCACTCCCGGCTATCCACCGTATCGTTATTTTATCGTGTTACGATCTCCTTAGATTCAGTTAAATGCGGGGCCAGACCGTGAAAAAGGCTGCCAATGACGGGGATTATTTTCCCCCAGTCATATGCCTGTGCCTTTTCCCGAGCTTCCTCTCCCATCCGCCTCCTCAATCCCGGGTCGTTTAGCAGGAGATGAATCTTGTCCCGGAGCTGCTCCCGATCCCCGGGTTGGACCAGAAAACCGTCAAGCCCGTCATCGATAACGTCCGGGATCCCGCCGGCCCGGGAGGCGATCACGGGCAACCCGGCCGCCATTCCTTCCAGAAGGGAGACCGGGACGCCCTCGGTCGCGCCGCCTTTTAAAACCAGGGAAGGCTGGACCATTATATCGGAGAGCCGGAGATATTCAATCTTCTTACTTCGCCCGACCGGTCCGGTAAACCGTGTCGCCACGTTCAGTTCCCGGGCGTATCGCTCCAGTGCGGCCCGTTCTCTCCCGTCTCCCAGTATGAGGAGGGTAACGTCAGATCGCCCGGCCAGGGCTCCAATCAGAACCCGGACCCCCTTGACCGGTACCAATCGTCCCAGGAAGACAACCACGAAAGGAGTGAATATCTGAACCCGCCGGTGCGCTTGGAGCTTATCGGGGCCGTCCTGATATTCTTTCCATTCTATCCCCATCGGAGCAACTGTTATCCGGGGCCGGATCTCATCACGTAATTTCATCGGCAACAACTGCAGGAGGAGGGATTTCTGCTCGCGGCAGGTTACCGTGATCCTCCGCGCCGAAGAGCAGATAAACCCGGCCAATCGGCCCCCGCCGGGAAAACGGCGGAGAAAGTGGAGGCCGCCGGAATGGATGCTCAGGATCATCTCTTTTCTCAGCCCCCGGGAGAGAAGCGCGCCGACCAACCCGGACGGCACCAGCCAGTGAGCGTAAATCAGGTCCGAACACCGGACACTCCGCCAGCCCGCGATGAGAAAGGCGATCATGAGGAGGGGAACCTGGATGAGAGGAAGAAAACCGGTCCGCAGGTTGTCCGGCATCCCGCTCCCGTAGGCCAGGCGCTGGCGCCGGGCGGGGAGGAAATAGCGGAAAGGTTTTATGGTCAGGCCGTTTTCCGGAGGGAATTCGTGAGGCAGGATATCGGCAGGGACTATGACCGTTATCTTCGCGTTGAGTTCCCGGATCAATTTCCGGGCGAGCCGGTAAAGATATTCCACGGTGGGATCGCGCGGGGAACGGGGGAAGGAGCTGGTCAGGAAAGCGATTCTCGGGCCGGGGGAGGACATGACCTTGCTCCATGGTTATCCGGTGAATGAAGCCGCAGTGAATACAAAATGGAGTGATGGAGTGATGGAGTAATGGAGTAATGGAAAGACGGCTTCCCGGCGTTCTTTCATCCCGTCACTTCAGTTAAAAGTTACCACCTGAATTAGCGGCCGAAGGACGCTAATTCACTGCTTCGGCATTTCCCCGGTAGCCATCGGGGTGCGCCTCTGGCGCACAATAAATATAAAAAAATGGTAGTCGCCCCGGTAAACCGGAGCGCTAGCTTGGCGCACCCTAAAGAGCGCGACTACCTAAAGTTAACGCGAAGCGCTAAATTCTTTTTCTCGCCGGAAGGGTGGCCAGGAGCATCTTCCAATCCTTTTTCCTCACTTCCTTGAGAACGAGGAGGATCAGGATGAAGAGAACAGCCAGAAGAATGTCCTTCACCAGCAAAAGCAGCCCTCCGGCGGGGAGGAGGCGGGAGAGGGCAAAGACAATCCCCCCGGCCCCGGTGATCCGGAGAAAGGTTTTCATTTCCAAAAACGCCCCCAGGCGGCGAATCAGATAATAACCTCCGATTACCATCCCGGCCAGGAAGGCCAGGCTGCTCCCCCAGGCCGCGCCCAGGATGGTATAGCGGGGAACTAATATGTAGAGAGCCGTCGCCTGGATAAGAAAAACGCCAATCGTAATCAGAAGCGAATGCAGGGGGTGTCCGCTTGAAGAAATGACGATCAGGATCATCATGAAGAGGGAAAAGAACAGATACCCGCCGCAGATCCAGGCCAGAGGAACCGCCCCCGGCGCATAGGCGGGACCGTAGATCAACCGGAGGGTCGCCTCCGGCGACGATGCGATTAATACCGTACCCAGCATCGTTAGCAGATACGTCAGCCGCATTCCCTGGCGGATATAACGGGCGGTGCTTTCCCGGTCGGCATCGAAAGTGGAACGGGAAACGAAGGGAAAGATAACCAGGGAAAAAGCGGAGACCACGATCATGAACGGAAGGCGGGCGAAGGTGAGATCGGCGGTATACCAGCCGGCGTAGATGGCCGGGCTTATCCCGCCGGTGACGGCCAAAGCCTTGAGAAAAAAGAGGTCAAGATGCATAACCAGGTGGATGACGAAGGTCAGGGACATCACCGGGAGAAAGAAGGCGATCAGTTTTTTAGCCGGGAAATCCCCCTCCGGGCGGCGCCATCCGACCACGAGCGCCGATCCGGCCATCACGATCCCGGCCGCCAGCGCAAAACCCCAGATCGCCCCCCGCAGAGAGAAGAAATAAGCCAGGATCAGTAAAAGAGCGAGTTTGAGTGTGGAGTATGAGATGTCCAAGGTTGCCTGAACGGTGAAACGCCTCTGCCCGTTTAAAACCCCTATGAAAATCGAGTAGAATGAGTAGAAAAGAATTATCAGCGAGGCGATTCGCAGATAAGGAGTGAGACCCGGGGATTTCAGGAGACGGGCAATCAGGGGTGCCAGGAGAAAAAAGAGGAGGAAAGTCGCCCCTCCCATCCAGACCTGGATCAGCAGCGCCCGTTTTAGTATCGCCGGACCATGGGCGGGATTTTCCGAAACAAACTTGGAGACCGCCTGGAGCGTCCCCTTGATAAAACACATGTTGATAACGGTAACCGCCGCCACGATCAACCCATAGTTCCCGTAACCAGCCACCCCCAGCAAGCGGGAGAGACCGGCGGCGATACCGTAACTGGCAACCACGAACCAGATCTTGGCCACCAGGATCAGGGATGTTCCCCTGAGATTCCGGCCCGATTCAACTTTTGAATTCATAAGCCTAGCCTGACTGTGAGGAAATACCCTCGGGTTGCAAATAACGATCCTTCCCGGCCGGGATCAGTACTTTTTTCCCCCCAGGAAAGAGAGAAGCCCCCAGATAATGCCCAGGCCATGCGTCAGAAGGTCGATGTAAATCAAGATCGCACCCAACCAGAAGTAAAGCAAAGTCGTATTGCGGGACAATCCGGTCAGGAAGCCGTAATTGAGAAGGACGATTGCCAGATAGCTCGCTCCGAAGAGCACCGGCCAGAGCCAGCCGGCTAAGAGCAGGGAAAGCAAGAGAAAAAATGTTGCCAGAAAAGAGAGGGCAATTCCGGCCAGGAAAGCCGGGCTGGTGGTCACGTAGGAACTTTTTTCTTTTCGACTCAGGCGGTCCCGAAGGGCTATCCTGGCCAGGCCGGCCGCCCGGCGAAAGCCGGTCTTGAGTAATCCCGCCAGCGTGTAATGCCGGATATGATCGACCTGGAGTTTCTTCTCGATCAGGATGCGGTATCCCCGGCCCGTCATCCGGATGCCGAATTCCATGTCCTCGATGGTGGCGGCGCGGTAAGCGGTATCGAAACCGCCGCATGCTGCGAAGACCTCTCTTCTGACCGCGGCGATACTGGTATAAAAAACCGTGACCAGAGCGGGGAGCTTTAGGTAGGTATAGTGCATGTAGAAGTTTTTGTACTGGCTGCAGATATTCTCATACCGGGTAGTGGGGCGGAGCAGGCCGATCACGCCGCTGATCTCCGGATCTTTGAATTTCTCCTCGATGAGCTGGAATGTGTCCGGCGGGATCACGACGTCATTGTCGATGAAGAGGAGGAAGTTCCCCCGGGCGGTTTCAGCACCGGTGTTCCGTGCCGCCGCCGCCCCCCGCGAAATCCCGTGAGTAATCAGCCGCGCCGGGAAGTCCCGGATGATTTCCCATGATCCGTCGGTCGATCCATCGTCAACGACGATCACCTCACATCCGGGGTATCCGGTATCGAAGATCCCGGTCAGCGCTTCCCCCAGCGTCGCCTTCCCGTTATAATTGGGGATGATGACGGAAAAGACAGGGTTGGTGGTTATGTTCTGTGTTGCCATAGTCGATAACTATTTAAGCATGAAAATTTACGAAATAATGGAGTATTGGAGTGATGGAGTGATGGGGGCCGGCTGGCTGCCGCACTCAATACTCCAATACTCCATTATTCCATTACTCCTTTTCGCCTGAGGCGGATTTGGAACCGGCCCGTGCACCACGCCTGATTAAATATTTCGGGTTCTCTGTTACTTCCAGAAGTCGTTGCGGTGGTAGAGAGGATGGATGCCCCCCCGCTCGCTGCTGATGATGTCTTCGGCCGCGTCCATCCCGGCGGCGATCGAGTGATCCATGTTATTGTACCAGAAGGTGCCGGTCCTTCCCAGCAGGAGAAGGTTGCCGATGTAGCTTAAATGGTTGAGAATTCTCTGAAGGGGATAGAGATAGTCCAGTTCATAAATGGGATAGACGTTGACGGCCTTCTCGATGTGAATGGCCCGGACGTCGTCGGGTGCCGCCACCAGCCCCACCCTGACCATGTCCTCGGTCACCACCCGGCAGAGCTTCTCGGGATCGTTCCAGACCCCGTCCCCCTCCCGGCAGGTCACCTCCAGGTTGATCCCGGTCTTCCCCTCGGGGGCCGTCCCCGGATAAAAGTTGCGGGGGATGCTGATCCGGTTGAAGACGATGTCTTCCTGACCGTAGTAACACCACTGGTAAGGAACCGCCGGGGCCCCTTCGACCTCGGCGTTATAGAGCAGCGCCGAGAGATAGGAGAGCCGCGGCTCCTCAATATCGAGGAAACCGCAGAGGAGATCGATGGGGGCCGTCCAGATCAGAAGATCCGGGCGGAGCCGGCTTCCGTCGGAGAGTACGATCTCTTCGATCGTTTTCTTCCCGGCCCTGATCTCCCGGACGTCGGTATTGAGGCGGATCTCGCCGCCGTTTTTGACGATCTCTTCCGCCAGCCGGTCGCTGAAAAGCTGGATGCCCCCGGTGGTGGGGTAGATAAACTCGGTGGAGACGGGCTGGGGGATGAGTGTCTTCCGGATGAGGCTGGAGAGCGTGTTTGCCTGCATCTTCCTATCGATCACCGCGCGGTCGATGCCGGCCTTGGCCCAGTCGGAATGGATCAGGGAAGGATCGTGCTTGAGGAATTTCTCGGTATAAATCTTAAAGAACGAGTCATAGAGCGTGGGGCCGTACATATTGACGATGTAGTCTTCGAAGCTGGTCCCCGTCCGCCGCTGCCGGTGGACCAGGTCCCGGGCCACCCGTACCGTAAGAGAGGGGGGGAGCTTGAAGATGGTCCGGAAGCGAAGCGGCCAGTCATGGTATCTCCCGAAAAAGTAAACCCCGCTGGATCGGGGTATGACGACCGAATCCTTCCCCAGGATCATTTTGATGAATCGGAGAACGTTCTGATCCTCGGTGTGGAAACGGTGCGGCCCGACGTCGAAGATGAAGTCTCCGTACCGGAAACTGCGAGCCAGACCGCCGGGTCGATCTTCCTTTTCGACCACGGTTACTTTAATCCCCTTCTGGCTGAGATGGTAACCCGCGGTCAGGCCGGCGACCCCGGCCCCGACAATGGTAATGGTATCCAAAAGGTCCCTCCCGGATTGCTGTAAATGGCTTGACGATCCCCGCCGATCGCACTATATTATACATATCAAGTCAGCGCTTCGCGCTAACTTGCTGTTTCGGAATTTCAATAAATCGGGCCGACACCGCGGTCGGCCCCTACGTAGGGGAGGGCCGCCGTGCCCTCCCTCAGTTGCGAAGCTAAGTTCACGTGGAACGTGTAAAGTGGAAGGTGTCAAGAGACAGGACACTTTTCATAGTACATCCCAATAAGACAGTAGTGTAATCCCGAAGCAATATATTCGCGAGCTGCGCTCGCACATTTATGCTGGGTCTTCCCTGGGCCCTTTCACGGCCGGGGAATTTAAATCACCAGTGCCAGGATACTTCGAGGACGCAGAGATGATGAATGGATGCCGGAAATCGGTTGTCATTATCGGAATTATACTATCCTGCGTCCTCGGCGGTCATCTCTTTTCTGCGCCCTTTGACCTTCGGGCCACGCTCCCGGAAGCTCCGCTCAGCATCAACGGCGTCACCGCCGACGGCAGCAACATATACGGTGCCTGCGGCGACGGCTCCCTCTATGTCTGGTCCCGGGCCGACTTCTCCCTCCAGACTATCCTTTCCGCCTCCGACTCGTATTTGAACGGAGTGGCGGTCCAGGGGGGATCGGTCTTTGCCGGCTGTTCGGACGATTCTATCTATGTCTGGAATACGGCTTCCTTCAGCCTGGAAAGCACGCTTGTCGAGGGGGGAGGTCCCATCTACGGTATTTTTGCCGACGGCACCTATGTTTACGCTGCCAGCGGTGACAGCGACCTCTATATCTGGAACCGTTCCGATCTCTCTTTCAACGCTGTCCTCACCGAATGCACCGATGTCCTGAACGACGTCTATGCCGACAACGATTACATCTACGGGGCGGGAGAGGACGATGCCCTCTACATCTGGTCCCGGGCGGATTTCTCCTTCCAGCGGCAGTTAAACGGCGGCGGAGGTTTCCTCTCGGTCTATGCCGATGAGAACTATCTCTATGGGGGGTGTAAAGACGGACTTCTCTATGTCTGGAATCTGTCCGATTTCAGCCTCCAGACCGCCCTGAGCGGCGCGGGGGAGTGGATAAACGGTGTCTTCAGCCGTGAACGCTTTATCTTCGCCGCGGCCGATGATGACAATGTCGATGTTTGGAACCGGTACGCCCTTTTCTTCACCACCGCCCTCGACAATGGAACGGACTGGATGAACTCGGTCTTTGCCGACAATCAGTATATATATGGCGGCTGTACCGACAGCTCGGTCTATGTCTGGGATCAGGGGCCTCCGACTTCCCCCACACCCAGTCCCTCCGCCACCCCCTCACCAACACCAAGCCCGGCACCGACATCGAGTCCCGTTTCGACACCGAGCCCGGCACCGACATCGAGTCCCGTTCCGACCTTGAGCCCTGCCCCCACGCTCAGCCCCGCCCCCACTGCCAGCCCCGCCCCGACCATTTCTTTCCTGGTGGTCGCTTCCAGCGACTACAACGGTGACGGCAGCGCCGATATCGCGGTCTGGAACGGTTCCCTGGGCCGGTGGGTGGTTGATTACGGGCTCGGAACCAGTCCCACGGTTATCTATTTCGGAAGAGAGGGCGACATCCCCGCTCCGGGTGACTATAACGGCGACGGAACGACGGAAGAGGGGATCTTCCGTCCCTCCACCGGCCTTTGGGCCGTCCGCGGCATCAGCCGCCTTTATTTCGGTTCCGGCAACGACCAGCCGGTCCCGGCCGACTACGCCGGAAACGGGACGACCGAAGTCGGGATCTTCCGTCCCGCCGCCGGTCTCTGGGCGATCAGGGGAGGGGAGAGAGCTTACTTCGGGAGCGCAGGAGATATCCCCGTCCCGGGAGATTATGACGGCAGCGGACCGGCCCGGATCGCGATCTACCGTCCCTCCGCCGGCCTCTGGGCGGTCCGGGAGACACGACGTGGTTACTTCGGCCGGCCGGGCGATTACCCGGTCCCTTCCGACTACGACGGCGACGGTGCGGCCGATTTCGGAATCTTTCGTCCCGCCGCCAGACTCTGGGCGATCGAGACGCTCTCCCGGATCTACTTCGGCGGACCCGGCGATATCCCCCAGCCGGCCGATTATAGCGGCGACGGGACCGGTCGGATTGGCATCTACCGGCCCTCCGCGGGCCTCTGGGTGATCCGGGGGGAAACCCGCAGCTATTGGGGTGGCCCCGATTACATCCCCCTGCGCTGAACCGGGTGTCCCTGCCGGCAGGGAGAGTTGATCAAGAAGTTTTCCCATGCAAGTAAATCAGATTGTTTACCCTCTTTTCCCGGCCTCGCCGGAGGAATACCGGCATCACCGGTCGGCCAGAAAAATTTCTCCTTCGCCTGTCTGCCCGGGCGAAACTCTATGACGTAGTGTGTATAAACGTCGCCCACCCAGGGGGCCTTTTTGGGGGACAGAATCTTAAATCAGGAAAACCGGGAACGCGCCCCGGATGGCGGAAACGACAAAAAATGTCTATTGTCATGAAAAGCCGCCATCGAGGAAGATATTCGGGGCAGTATTGCGAATTGAAACAGCCACTTGTCAAGCCGATGATAGATCGGAATGTGGTCCCTGCGCATATCTGGCATTTTTCATGCATTTTACGGCAGTAAAATGAGGGAAAGTAATTGACAAATCACTATTTTTAACCGATTCTTGATTGACAATCGATGGGATATACTCTATATTAATAAAAAGTGCATCCTATTTTAATTCCACGTTTACAGCCCTGAACAAATACTGCCCGTATTGATGGTAGGAGTGGTTAATCTGTCCTGATTTTCCACACCAGGCTGGAGAAAAAAATGAAGCCACGAAGTTTTTACTTCACGGTGACCGCCGCCGTCGCGGTGCTCCTCCTCTCCCTTGCACCGATCCTTTACGGGGCCACGCTGATTGACGAAGGCTTCGACGGGTTTGACACCGGGAACCGCCCGGCCGGATGGACTTTCACCAATTGCGGAGCGGACTGGGATGTCTATACCACCGCCACTAACTTCGGTGCGGCTTCACCCTCGATCAAGCTCGACTCGTCTACTGACTGGATAACCACCGATACCTTTTCTTCTCCCGACGTCCTCTCGTTCTGGATCAAGGGAGTTGGCACCGGCATCACCAGCTATCTCCTTGTCGAGGAATACGCCGCATCCTGGACCACGGTGACCGACATCCTCCCCCTGCCCACAACCGGGACCACGATCGCCAACCTCGCCCTCAACCCCAGTTCCAGCCAGCTGAAGTTTTCCTATAGCAAGTTTAACGGTAACCTGGCTTTTGACGATGTTTTTTTAACCGACACCAACAAATCCCCGACGCCGTCACCGACACCGAGCGCGAGCCCGTCACCGACTTCGGCGGTGACGCCGACCCCTGCGGATACCCCAACCGTGACCCCGACGGCGGTCGGCTACAAGACGCCGACGCCGCCGCCGACGCCGGTCGAGAACGAGGAATCGCTCACCATCTGCACCACCAACATCATGGCCTTTAAGTATCGATACGGCGATCCGGCAGCCCGGATCTTCCAGGGACTGGAACCGGATATCGTCTCCGCCCAGGAATTCAGCGTCCAATCCACTTACCCCAGCACCCGGGCCTGGGTGGACGCTGCCTTCGGGACCGATTTCGACTTCTACTTTGAGGACGCCGGCGCCGCCTGCGGGATCATCAGCCGCTGGACCATCGCCACCGCCGGGACCTGGGAGGACGTCGGCCACGAGTCCCTGGGGCGGAACTTCGCCTGGGCGGTGATCGACATCCCAGGCGACACGGACCTCCAGATCGTCTCCGTCCACCTCAAGGCCGGAAGCACGTCTGCGGACGAGCTGATCAGAGAGGACCAGGCCAACCAGCTCAAGGCCTACATGCAGGCCAACTTCGACATGCAGAGCACGTACGCGGTCCTGGCCGGCGACATGAACTGCTACTCCCGGGATACCGCGGACGAGCCCTGCCTGGCCGTCTTCGACACCTACCTGGAATACAACGACTACATCCCCATGGACCGGGAGGGGAACTCCAATACCAACTCGACCGATCCCCGGACGTACCCCTACGACTGGATCATGCCCAACACGTTGCTGAAAGACACCCACATCACCACCAACATCGGGCAGGCCTACACCTCGTTCCAGACCTTCACGGCCGGGAATGTCTTCGATACCCATGTTTTCGTCCCTCTCTCTGAGGTCCCCCCCATCCAGTACGATGATCTTTATTATGAGGGGATCACTCACCGCCCGGTCCTCAAGTCCTACCACGTCACCTCCCACGACATTGTCGTTGATGAGGGATTCGACAATTTCCAGAACGGGGTGCGCCCATCGGGGTGGACCTTCATCGGCTGCAACGCCGACAGCGACACCTATACCAATGCCGGCTACTACGGACTTGCTTCCCCCTCGATCAAACTCGCCGATAACGACGATCAGATCGTCACCCGCGTCCTCAACGATGCCACCTCGCTCCAGTTCTGGATGCGGGGGAGTTCGGTTGACACCTCCACTTCCCTCCTGGTTGAGGACCACTACGGCGGGGAGTGGTACCCGCTGGGCGAATTCACCTACATCCCCAACACGAGCGCGGGGGTGACGGTGGGACCGATCAACCTTTATAACCCAACCGACCAGATCCGCTTCACCATGAACAAGTCGGCGGGGAACATCGCTCTCGACGATATCATCATCCGGGGCAACCCGCCGGCGATCACGCCGACGCCCACCTCGACCCCGGTCGGTTTCCTGACACCGACGCCGACGATCGTGCCCACGGCGACCCCGGTCCCCACGGCGACGCCGGTCCCCACCGCGACGCCGGTCCCCACCGCGACGCCGGTCCCCACGGCCAGCCCGACGCCGACGGCGGTCCCGACCGCGACCCCGGCCGCCCCGACCCCGACGCCCCCTAACCTGACGCTGGAGTACGCGACCTATCTCGGCGGAAGTGACAACAATGACTATTCCCGCGGGTTTGAGGTGGTGGACGGCTTCGGTTACATGTCCGGATACACCCGGTCGACCACTTTTCCGGTCGTCGGCGCTTACCAATCCGCCCTGAATAAATTTTACGACGTGTTTGTCAGCAAATTCTCCTCGACCGGCTCAGCGTTGATCTACTCGACCTATCTCGGCGGCAAGAGCAGCGAGTACGGTAACGGCCTGGCGGTTGACTCCGACGGCCAGGCTTACGTTGTCGGCACGACCTACTCGAGCGACTTCCCGGTGGTTAGCGCCTACCAGGGTGCCCGCCCCGGCGCGTCCGCCGCGTTTTTGACCAAATTCTCCAGTACCGGGTCGGCGCTCATTTTCTCGACCTACCTGGGCGGCAGCGACGACGATCTCGGGTACGGTATTTTCGTGGAGAACGACACACCCTATGTGGCGGGATTTACCATGTCCGGCGACTTTCCGGTTGCCAACCCGTACCAGTCCACCCACGGCGGCGCTGCCGGGTCGGATGACGACGCCTTTGTCAGCCGATTCTCATCCGACGGGTCCACTCTCCTTTACTCCACCTACCTGGGGGGCGCCTCCGACGATGACAGTTATGCCGTGGTCGTCTCCGGAGGCACCATCTGCCTGGGGGGATTCACCTACTCCGCCGACTTCCCCACCGCCTCCGCCTTCCAGTCCTCCCTGGCCGGCGGTTCGGACGGGTTCGTGAGCAAGTTCACCTCCGACGGGACGTCTCTGGTTTATTCGACCTACCTGGGAGGCATCGACGGGGACAGCGGCTACGGTCTGGCCGTCGACACCGCCGGGGGCGTTTACCTGGCGGGGGATACCTTTTCGGCCGACTTCCCGGTATCGAACGCTTACCAATCATCCCGTTCCGGGACCAACGATGCCTTTCTCACTCTCTTCGCCACCGATGGCGCCTCGCTCACCTATTCCACCTACCTGGGCGGGACCGGTCTCGAGTATTGCTACGGTGTCGAGGTGGCCGACGGATCGCCGGTGATCGCCGGCTCGACGTCCTCGACCGACTTCCCGGTCGTCAACCCCTACCAGTCAACCAATGCCGGTGGTTATGACGCCACCGTCGCCCGATTCGCCGCCGACGGCTCCGCGCTCATCTATTCCACCTACCTCGGCGGCTCGGGTACGGATCAGGGCCGGGCTCTGGCCCTGGACTCTCCGTATGTCTGCGTATCCGGTCATACCAGTTCGACTAACTTTCCGGTAGTCAACGCCTATCAATCAAGCCTGGCCGGGGGTTACGACGCCTTTGCCGCCAAGCTTCTTTACCCCGCCGACGTACCCTCCCCGACGCCATCGGCTTCGCCGACGCCGTCCGCCAGCCCCACGGCCCGAGTGATCACGCCGACGCCGACGCCGGTCATCTGCACGCGGATCAGCGAGGGTTTTGGCGGCTTCCAGACCGGGACCCGCCCGGCCGGGTGGATCTTCACCGGCTGCGACCAGGACTCCGACACCTACACCACGGCGGGGGACTTCGGCTACCTCTTGCCCTCGATCAAGCTCGACGCGCCCGACGACAGTGTCGAGAGCGCATCCTTTCTCCCCGGCGAATGGCTCCAGTTCTGGGTCAAGGGGCAAGGGACCGACAGCACCAGCCACCTCCTGGTGGAGGAGTATTCTGGCTCCTGGACAACGGTGACCGACATCCTGCCGCTCCCCCTGGCTGGAACGGTTTTCACCGGATTGACACTGGACCCGTTAAGCAGCAAGGTAAAGTTCACCTACGACAAGACCGCGGGTGACCTGGCCCTGGACGACGTGCTGATAAAATGCCTGATCACCCCATCCCCGGCCCCGACCCGGACCCCGACACCGACGGTGACTCCGACGCCAACGGTGACTCCGACGCCAACCCCGAGCGTGACCCCGAGTGTCACCCCGAGCGTGACACCGTCTCTGACGCCGACGCCGACCCCCAGTCCGACCGCCCCGATCATCACCCCAACACCGACTCCGGTCATCTGCGCGCGGATCAGCGAGGGTTTTGGCGGCTTCCAGACCGGGACCCGCCCGGCCGGGTGGATCTTTACCGGCTGCGACCAGGACTCCGACACCTACACCACGGCGGGGGACTTCGGATATCTCTCGCCCTCGATCAAGCTCGCCGCCACCGACGACAGCGTCGAGAGCGCCTCCTTCCTCCCCGGCGAGTGGCTCCAGTTCTGGGTCAAGGGGCAGGGGACCGACGCTTCCAGTCATCTCCTGGTCGAGGAGTACGCGGTTGCCATCGGCTGGTCCGCCGTGACCGATCTTCTCCCGCTACCCACGGACGGGACGGTCTTCACCGGACTGACGCTGAATGTGGCGAGCAGCAAGGTGAAGTTCACCTACACGCAGAGCGTGGGCGATCTGGCCATCGACGATGTGCTGATAAAGTGCCGGATTACGCCGACGCCGAGCCCGAGTCCCAGCCCGACACCGACAGTGGTGCCGACGGCGACCCCGAGCCCAAGTCCGACACCAACGGCGGCGCCTTCGGCTACGCCGAGCCCGAGTCCCAGCCCGACACCGACAGTGGTGCCGACGGCGACCCTGACCCCGAGCCCGACACCAACGGCGGCGCCTTCGGCCACGCCGAGCCCGAGTCCCAGCCCGACACCGACAGTGGTGCCGACGGCGACCCCGAGCCCAAGTCCGACACCAACGGCGGCGCCTTCGGCCACGCCGAGCCCGAGCCCGAGACCGAGCCCCAGTCCGACCCCGGCGATCTGCACGCGGATCAGCGAGGGTTTTGGCGGCTTCCAGACCGGGACCCGCCCGGCCGGGTGGATCTTTACCGGCTGCGACCAGGACTCCGACACCTACACCACGGCGGGGGACTTCGGATATCTCTCGCCCTCGATCAAGCTCGCCGCCACCGACGACAGCGTCGAGAGCGCCTCCTTCCTCCCCGGCGAGTGGCTCCAGTTCTGGGTCAAGGGGCAGGGGACCGACGCTTCCAGTCATCTCCTGGTCGAGGAGTACGCGGTTGCCATCGGCTGGTCCGCCGTGACCGATCTTCTCCCGCTACCCACGGACGGGACGGTCTTCACCGGACTGACGCTGAATGTGGCGAGCAGCAAGGTGAAGTTCACCTACACGCAGAGCGTGGGCGATCTGGCCCTGGACGACGTGCTGGTGAAGTGCCTGATCACGCCGACGCCGGTAATTACCGCCACGCCAACGCCATCGCCGACGGTGACCCCCGTTCCCACAGCCACCCCCACGCCGGAGTATCTGATCTGCCGCTGGGGCCTGGGTTATTCAACCTACCTGGGCGGTAGCGGGGATGATCAGGGCAGTGGAGTTGTTCTTGATACGGAAGGTTGTGCGTATATAGTCGGGTTTACTCAATCCGCTGATTTCCCGCTCAAAAATGAATATCAAGCTACAGTTGTGGGATACGATGCCTTCATTTCCAAGTTCTCTTCATCGGGGAGTACGTTGATTTATTCTACGTATCTTGGCGGAGCCGACAGGGATCTGGGCAAAGGTATCGATATTGATTCAAACAAGTGCGTTTATATTACCGGCAGAACTCAATCAAGCAATTTCCCCACCGTCAGCGCCTTCCAGGCTTCTCTGGGAGGAGGTTATGATGTCTTTGTGAGCAAATTATCCTCTACCGGTTCTTCACTGATATATTCTACCTACCTGGGAGCAACAAACTGGGAGTATGGTATGGGGATCGATCTCGCCGACGATCTTTCTGCCTGTGTGGCCGGTCACACGTATTCTTCAAATTTCCCCACAGTAAATCCTTATCAGTCCGAGTCCGGGGGAGGATGGGATGCGTATGTTTCCCGGATCTCTTCCAGTGGATCGGCGCTGATCTATTCAACCTATCTGGGTGGCGGACTGACCGATGGAGCTTGGGGCATTGAAGTGGATGCGGCAGGCTACGCGTATGTGTCCGGGGACACTGACTCCACTGATTTTCCAACTTCCAGTGCTTTGCAGGCGGAATACGGCGGGGGGGACTATGACGCCTTTATCAGTAAATTATCCACTTCCGGCTCAGATCTCCTTTACTCCACTTATCTGGGAGGAAGCAGCACGGAGCACGGCGAGGCAGTGGCGATAGATACGGCAGGTTCAGCATATCTGGTTGGATCCACCCAGTCCTCTGACTTCCCAACCCTAAATGCTTATCAGGAAAGCCTGGCGGGTTTCCGGGATGTAGTGGCCGTAAAGTTATCTCCCTCCGGGTCGTCTCTGCAGTACAGTAGTTACATAGGGGGGAGTGATTGGGACGAGGGAAAAGGAGTAATGCAGATCGGGGGAGAAATCTATATAACCGGTGAGACCAGATCGACTGATTTTCCCATCAAGTATGCTTATCAGGCAAGTTTTGGTGAAGGAACTTCTGACGCCTTCATGGTAAGATTCTCGGCTTCCGGGGACAGCATTCTCTCTTCCACCTACCTGGGCGGTGCTGGAATAGACATCGGTTACGGCATAGCCGGCAACTCGGGAGATATGCTTTATTGTTTGGGCAAGACCATTTCGGAAGATTTCCCTCTGCAGAATCCTTATCAAACGAGTCGAGGCGGATCGTGGGATTGTTTTGTAAGCAGACTGGACTGGATTTGTTATTTCGCCACGCCGTCACCGCCACCGACCCCGAGTCCCAGTCCCACCTCCCAGGACTATGCCTCCCCCACGATCACTGCGACGCCGTCAGCCACGCCGAGCGGCACTCCCTCCCCGACATTGACCCCGGCGGATTATGATACACCGACGCCGACGCCGGTTCCCGATTCAACCCCGCGTCACCTGGTGATCGACTTCGACGATTATGACGGCGACGGCTATACCGATTACGCCCTCTATCGTCCCTCGACCGGAGAGTGGTTTATCGATGGCGTAACCGAAGGAGTGGTCTGGGGCGGGAATGAAGGAGATATCCCGGCCAGCGGAGATTACAATGGTGACGGGACCGCGGACATCGCCTATTATAACAAGTATACCAGCAGATGGTACGTACTGAACGGGATCGGTCCCGCCGTAATAACTTCCGGACTTTCCTGGGGAAACTGGGGTGACTGGCCGATCCCCGGGGATTACGATGGCGACGGGTGTACCGATTATGCGGTCTGGGACCTTGACGCCACCGGCAGGTGGCTGATTTTGGGTGGGAGTGAACCGTACACCGTGTGGGGTCTTCTCGGAGATATTCCCGTCCCCGGAGACTATAACGGTGACGGGACAGCCGACAAGGCGGTCTGGAGGGAATCAAACGGCACGTGGTATGTTAAGGATGGTGACCCGGCCAGGATCAGTTGGGGATTTAGCGGGAATGTCCCGATCCCGCTGGATTACGACGGGGACGGAAAAACTGACTATGCCACCTTCTGGCCGAAACCGACCTCGACCGCCTGGTTCTTTATTAAGGGCATTGGTAAGTACGCATGGGGATGGGGTTATAAGGAAGATCTCCCGGTGATCGGGAACTTCCAGTCTCCCGCTCTCGCTGCCGAGTTCGGGATCTTCCGGACCTGGTGTTTCCCGGCGGGCACGGGGGGATGGTTTATCTACGGGGGTTCGCCGGTGGTGGTTGAGGTCGAAGGTGAGAGCGGGGATCAGCCGGTGGTGGGACAGAGTTATTAGGACCAGTAATCAGTAAGCAGTGAACGGTAATCAGCGGCGGTCAATGGGGTTCTTCCGGCGGAGGATGATACTCATAGACATCAAATCCAGGCAACCGATCTTTGTTGAGCTTAAAATAGCGGTGGAATATCTCCCGGGTCAAGGGAGGGAAGAGTTCCGGACCGCAGCGGGAGGTCTTCCACCGCCCATAAGTATTTGATCTTGAGAAAGGGAGATAACCGGCCTTAACGATAATCGCTTCCATATCTCCCTCCGCCAGGGACTGGTGAAATTCTTCCGGGAATGGGAAACCGGCAGCCAGATAATCCATCAAGGCCGCCTCATCAAGGTAGCAACCGAAACGAGAAGAAAAGTACTCCTGAAGACTGGGAGAGCTCTCTCCGGTTGCCTGCGACCCCACGGAATGGGGAAAGTATGCCCGTTCCACGCCACTTGCCTCCAGAGCATCCGCGACAGCTATCAGTTGTGCCCGATCGTACATCGTCTCCATTTTCCGGATACTCCGGGCAGTTACTAAAACCCGTTCACCGGAGTCAACAGTCGTCAGGATCACGACCAGACTCAATAATGCAAATGCAATTCCGGTAAAGCCGGCTGATGGTTTTTTCCCCTCTCCCCCCAGGAGTATCCGACCCAGCAGACCGGTGCTGAGAGCGAGCGGTACCAGTACCGGTAAAAAGCTGTTATATCCCCCCCCGGTCTTGGAGAGAGGAATAAGTCCGAAGATCACTCCGTAAATCGCCGCTCCCCCGAAAAAACGAAGGGAACTTCCCCCCCGGGATGAGATCAGCGAAAATATGTGTCTAGGTGATCCCGGACTTTTTAGAAATATCAGTAAGAGTAAGGTCAGCGGCACGAGAAGAAGCCGGAATGGAATGATAGTTGCGATCGCGGTTAACGCGGACAAGAAAGGCTTCATCGGGTGACGGGCCGGCAGTGTCACGGTCCAGAAATGATAGTATCCCGATGTTGCCCAATCCAGAATACAGCCGGTAATGAGAAAGAGAGCGAGTCCTCCCGAGCAAATGATAATGAAGTTGCGCCATCCGCATTGGCGGCGGAGAAGGACAAGAACGATAAATCCGGCCCAGACGAGACCGGTCTGTTTGGTGAAGAAAGCCAGATAAAGGAAGAAAAGACTGAGCAGATATTGGGGAGGTTTTACGGCCCGGTAGAGGCTGAAGAGAAAACCGGTGATCAGGAGTGCCAGCATACTGTCGTTACGGGCCCAGACCAGAAGGGAAATGGGTGAAGCGCAAAGGAACGTAAAGACCGCTAAGACAAAGCCGAAGCGGTCTAACTTTAACTTCCGGGCGAGGACGATCAGTAGAAGGAAAAGAAGGCCGCTGCAGGCACCAGACAGAACCTTGGCCAGGATTGCCCCCGGGGAAAATACCGCCATCAGGGCGGCGATCAGCATCTGGTATAACGGGTTGTAGGCGTCGAAGATAAACGGGCTCCGATCCGGGGGTGGATAAGGCAAGGTTCCGGTTTCATGGATATCGAGCGCCTGGAGATAGAGTGTTTTCTCAACATGGTCGATTACAAAAAAGGGAGAACGGAAGTTCAACCAACCAAGCAGGCCGAGCAGGATGACCAGGACAATAAAACCCGTGACAGTCGTTACTAAGAACCACTGTCGGAGGAAGGTGACAAGATGAACGGGTCGGTCCCTGAGCCGAAAAGCAACGATCCCCCAAATTAAGGAGCAACTCCCGGCTATCGGCAAAAAGCGATGGAGGGAGGATAAGAGATGGTGCTTGAGCGGAATCAACGGCCACAGAAGAAAGAACACTCCACCGGCCAGGAACAGGGGCAAGAAGATCTTTTTACTCATAGCGGAGAAACTGGAGTAGGGTTTACTGCCTCCTTCCGGCCGGTACAGATCAAAAACTCTCCATAACGAGATTGAGCGAAGAGCTTCCCCATGACGCGGGAATAGAAGTTAAATCCGGTGATAAAAGGGTCAAGAACTGTCCCCGTCTTCAGAAGAGTAACCCCACAGATCCCTTTTACTGAACAGTAAGGAAAGATTTGAGAGAGGGCGGCCTTTACTTCCCGCCGGTAAAGGGGCCGTTCGTTCATGGTTACTCCTTCCGAGATATAAAAGGGGCTGGCGGAAGAACGGAAGAGGAACATCCATGGATTATGGAGGTTGGGCTCGATCGCAAAGAGACCCCCCCCGGGTTTTAACACGCGGGAGATCTCTCTGAGCAGAGGGAGCATATCCGGAAAATGATGGAGAACCCCGCACATCGTAACCAGGTCAAAGGATCCGGCCGCTAACGCCATCTGCTCCGCCCTCCCGACGAAGACCTGCCGGAGTCCGAATCGGTTCCGCAGGGTCTTGATCAAATTAAAAGCAAGGTCGAACCCGATAACCCGGTGGCCGTGGTGAAGGAGGATTTTGGTAAAATTTCCGCTCCCCGCCGCCAGATCCAGGATAGTATTCTCCGGTCTCAAACGCCCTTCCCGGAGCAACCAGGAATAAAGCAACTCCTTCGCCGACCAGTCGAAAGGTTCGAAATTTTCCATCCGGGAATCAAAAAATTCCCTTTCCGCCCGGATATCCTGTCTTCCCCTCATCTTTTCTTTTCCCCTCCGGGAGTTAAAACGAGGGTAAGTTCATCTCCCCACTCACCCCGGTCGGCGAATCGCAACAGCCATTTCAAGAGCCACGCCCGGAGGTGATCCTTTGCCGTCAGTCGATCCATCTCGATCAGCATCCTTTTCTTGATATTCCGGGCATCAACAATCGGGCTTATATCCCGCTCGATAACTGCGAAACCAGCCATCTGACAGAGTTTAATAACCCCGGCCGTGCTATACAGAACCAGGTGCCCCATAGTACTTTCCGTCTGATATATATCCCTGACCGTCGCGTCTGCCCGACGGGGAAAGGTGCGAATGAAAAGGTGAGACAGCCGCATAATTATTCCATCCGCAATCGGGACAGTAAGTAACAGACGCCCTCCTTCCGGGTGGAGGTGGTTTTTGATCCAGCGCAAGCAATCCAGAGGGTGCCAGAGATGTTCTAGGACATTGGAGAGAATGATGAGGTCGAATCGCTCTCCCAGCTGGAGTGACGGGCTGAACTTCTTGATGATGATCTCGAACCCCTTCTCCTTCGCCAACCGACCGGCCAGAGAATAGTCTATACCGACCAGCCGTGGCCACCCCCTTTGTTGCAAAGTCTCCAGAAACCATCCGAAGCCGCAGCCGATATCGAGGGCGGCGGTGCCGGCAAAATTCTTCATGGATCCCAGTTGTAACAACTCGACAAACCTTCTCTTCCGGAAAGGCTCATAGTAAGCACAGTATTCCTTCAATCTATCTTTATCGTAATAATTTTTTAATCCCTCCGAGGGAGGGGAGGAGAAGAGGACATATGAGTCATAAAACTCCCGGCACCTTCCCAATGCCACTGATCTTTCCTGGTTCTCATAGAGGATCGAGTTCAGGCAGTAACGGGAACAGTTCCGTTTATCGAAGTATGGGCAATGGTACTGCATATCCGCCCCTGAGGGCTCAGCAAAAATTCTCTTTGATTCAGCGAACGGTTACTATAACACTCGAATATAATCTCGCAACAGGGAAAGTTAATTGTGATGGATTCCGAATATCTTTTCCCGGTTTTTTACTCCAAAAATTTTTTAAATTTTTTAAATTTTTTTTGATTTTTCTCTTGACATGCAAAGACAAGTTCAGTTTAATGGCTTCAAGGTATATTATGTAGTTTTGTTCTTTCAACCCCTGTCTCGGAAAGGAGGCAAGTTATGAAGTATGCGGTAACTATTTTGGTAATAGTAATGGCAATGACTTTCGGCGTCGTGCAATGGTCCGGCGCCGCCGGAATTAATGAAGGTTTCGATAATTTCCAGAACGGCGTACGGCCAGCCGGCTGGATCTTTCGGAACTGCAACCAAAATAGTGACGCCTATACTGTCGCCGGTTACTTTGGCGTTGCTTCACCTTCAATCCTGCTTGACAGCTCCCAGGATGATATATTCACGACCCCGCTTAGTGGGCCGACGACACTATCTTTCTGGGTCAGGAGTTTAGCCTCTAACCCGAGCAGTAATCTTTTCGTTCAAGAGTATGTCGGTGCGGCCTGGTCGCAGCTGACAATTATCTATAACATCCCCAGTACCGCAGTAACGTATGGACCTTTGGCGGTAAATCCCAGCAGCTCAATGCTGCGCTTCAAATATGGCAAGAATGCGGTAAATATGGTTATTGACGACGTAGTCATCGCGGGTGCCGTAACCCCGCCAATACCTACTCCCACCCCCACGCCGAACCTCACCCAGCCGACACCGGCTCATCTGGTAATTGACGCGGATGATTATGATGGCGATGGATACACTGATTACGCTCTTTACCGTCCCTCTACCGGGGGCTGGTATATCGATGGAATTACCGAGGGAGTGGTCTGGGGCGGCGATGTCAATGATGTTCCCGCCAGTGGAGATTATAATGGTGACGGAGTTGCCGACATAGCTATTTTTAACAGGGCAAGCGGATTGTGGAACATTCTGGACGGTATCGGCCCAGGCACTATAGCTATCGACCACCCCTGGGGTACCCTGGGCGATTGGCCGGTACCCGGTGATTATGATGGCGACGGAACCACCGATTACGCGGTCTGGCACGTTGCCGACGGAATCGGGACCTGGCAGGTGGAGGGCGGATCCAATATCGCCTGGGGCGAGACCGCCAAAGGTGATATTCCGGTGCCCGGCGATTATAATGGTGACGGGGCCGCTGACATAGCAGTCTGGAGGCAATCAAACAACACGTGGTATGTCAACGGCGGAATCCGGAGCGCTTATGGAGTAAGTGGGTCCATACCGGTGCCTCTTGATGCTGATGGCGACGGGACTACGGACTTTGGCATCTTCTGGCCTCGTCCGACCTCGACCGCGATCTGGTTTGTCAAGGGTATCGCCAAGTACACGTGGGGATGGGGTTCCCAGACGGATCTTCCGGTAATCGGAAACTTCATTGCTCCTCCGCTGACTGCCGAGATCGGTATCTTCCGGACCTGGGCCTCACCTCCCGGTCAGGGCGCCTGGTTTATCTATGGCGGAGTACCGTTCTCAGTGACGGCGAACGATGGAGATATCCCGGCGGTAGGCCAGTCCTACTAAACTCATAACCCGAAAGACGTCGGGCTCACCCCTCAGATTGAACGAGGGGTGAGCCCGATTTTTTATTAGAGCTTAGCTCCGCAACTAATTAAACCGCGAATCTTCGCTAATTCAAAAGAAAAAAAACTACGAATTACGCCCCCGATTAAACTTCGAGGGGGAGAAATTACACGAATGTATTGTGCGCCAGAGGCGCATCAACCTCAGGCTGAAAATTCCGAAGCAGGAAGTAAACATTCGGTAAACCCGTCACCCCATGCTCGTAGCGGCGACCTTCAGGTCGCCATCGTGTGGCAGCCTGAAAGCTGCCGCTACGAGAGAACGGGTTTACCGATTGTGTGGCAATAAGTTATTCAGGGGCTATAAATCATGAAAAATCCCCGGTTTAAACCGAATCTATCTCTGGCTATATGTCGGGTAATACCGATGCTGGCGGTATTGGCCGCGGGGTGCTGGTGGAATATTTCCATTGCCTGGGCTTCAAATCTGGAGATGGAGTACGGGACATACCTGGGAGGGAGCAATATAGATAAAGGCAGGGGGATAGCCGTTGATTCCGAGGGCTGTGTTCATATTACCGGAATTACGCTGTCAGACGATTTTCCCATCCGGGATGCTTACCAGACTATCTACGGGGGCGATGCTGGTGGGTGGGGAGATGTCTTTGTGACAAAATTTTCATCTACCGGTTCCTCAATTATCTATTCCACTTATCTGGGGGGAAGCAAAGGGGAAGAAAGTGGGGGGATAGTTCTCGATTCATTTGGATATGTGTATGTCAGTGGCGCCACCGATTCCTATAATTTCCCTACGGAAAATCCTTATCAGGCCAGCCTGGCCGGGGTTTTAGATGTTTTTATCAGCAAACTGACATCAACGGGAACCGGCCTGGTTTATTCCACTTACGTAGGCGGTAGTAAGAATAATGACATAGCTTATGATATCGCCGTGGATGATGAATGTTCCGCTTATGTCACCGGCAGTACCGTCTCCTCCGATTTCCCTACCAGAAATTCTTATCAGGCGAGTCACAGCGGCAGCAACGACGCGTTTCTCTGCAAGTTGACTACTTCCGGCTCGGACCTGGTTTATTCCACCTATCTGGGCGCCTCAATTTACGATATTGCATATGGCCTGGCAGTTGATTCAGGGAGCCACGCTTATCTGGCCGGGGCGACGACTTCGCCGGATTTTCCTACGATAAATTCCTACCAGGCGCGATTTGAAGAGGGGACTGATACGAAAAGCGCGTTTGTGACCAAGTTTTCTTCCGCTGGTTCTTCCCTCGTTTACTCTACGTACCTGGGAGGTCTATCCGGCGAGGAAGAGGGGCATGATATTGAAGTGGACGAATCCGGGTGTGCGTATGTGACCGGAAGGAGTGATTCCTCCGACTTCCCCACTTTGAACCCCTATCAATCCAGCCTGTCGGGAGGTTACGACGCTTTCGTGACTAAATTTATGTCTTCCGGATCAAATCTGATCTATTCCACCTATTTAGGCGGAAGCGCGAATGAGAATGGATATATTGGCGGAAGAGGCTGCATCGCCCTGGACGCGGAAGATAGTGTTTACATCAGTGGTGATACGAAATCATCCAATTTCCCCACCGTGAACGCTTTTCAGGGGGCTTATGGTGGAGGGGGCTTAAGTTACGGAGATGCATTTATCGGTAAGCTGTCAAGCAGCGGTTCTCTGCTTCGGTACGGCAGCTACCTGGGGGGGAGTTCTGACGATTGTGGAAGCGGAGTTGCTGTTAATGAAAACAACGTGGTCCATATTGTTGGCCTCACCCAGTCGGGAGATTTTCCCACCAGAAATTCTTATCAACCCGGTCTGGCCGGGAGCTATGATTCTTTTTTAGTAGCCCTGTCCTTCTTCACTCCTTCCCCCACGGCCACCTCCACCGCGACACCCCCGCCGACCCCGTCTCCCACTCAAACTCCGACCCCTTCCCCATCGCTTACACCCACACCTACACCGGGTGGTTATAAGACACCTCCCCCGACTCCTTCAATTACCCCGACTCCTGAAGGGTATAAGACCCCTCCGCCCACTATGACTCCCAGCTCGACCCCGGCGCCCACTTCGACACCTCCTCCGACAATCACCCCGACATCGACTCCGTCGCCGATAAACACACCTTCCCCTTCTCCTTCTCCTTCTCCCTCTCCGACTGCCACCTCTTCCCCAACACCACTCTCTACTCCCCACTCCCTACTCCCCATCCTCGATTTCAACGGCGACGGGACCTCGGATATCGCGATCTTCCGCGAGAGTTCGGGATTATGGGCGATCCGGGGAAGCTACCGTGCTTACTTCGGTTCAGCCGGTGACAGCCTGGCCCCCGGAGACTATAATGGTGACGGTACGTCCGAGATAGCGATTTTCCGGCCTCATTCAGGATTGTGGGCGATCCGGGGTTTTACCAGGAATTATTTCGGGGCCTCCATTGATGAACCCGTCTCCGGGGATTACGATGGTGACGGCAGCAGCGATCAGGCGATTTACCGATCTGTTTCCGGGCTCTGGGCGCTGAAGGGAATCACCCGAATTTATTTTGGAGGCGGGAATGACGAGCCGGTACCTGGTTATTACGATGAAGGAGGGACCGCATTAGTAGGCATATATCGCCCCGCTTCGGGGATGTGGGCACTCCGCGGATTAACCCGTTTGTATTTTGGCGGTAGCGACGATCAGGCGGTCCCGGGAGATTACGATGGAGACGGGAAATGGAATCCGGGTATCTACCGGTCGGCCTCGGGGCTATGGGCAATCAGGAGGGTGACCCGGGCCTACTACGGTCACTCTCCCGATCATCCTGTACAGGGAGATTATGACGGTACCGGGACCGACGGTATCGCCATCTTCCGGGCGAGTTCGGGTTTGTGGGCGATTAAAGGCATCACCCGGCTGTATTATGGTTCAGGGGGGGATATCCCGGTAGCCAGGTGACCGGACGCGGCCAGTAAGAGCCATAAGTATTCAGACTGTCTAATGATGCGACTCTCCCCGGAGTCGCTATTTTTTTTGTTACGGCACCGTTAAAACTTCCATCAACCGGGGAAAATTCTCTGTTCGATCAAGATTATCCTATCCAAAATTCCATGGCAGCGGAGGAAAAGTAATTGTAGTATAGGTTAAATGAAATTGGATTATCAATTAAGTGCGCGGATCAGCAGCAGGATTATTGAAAATGGGATTATTTTAATAATCATTGCTTCTCCTCTGTTGTTTGGTTCTACTGAACACTGGGCGTATACGGGGATCGAAATTATCAGCGGTATTGTCTTAACCAGTTTTATAGTATACGGATACATAACCCGGAAATTATATTCCGGGCGATTACTTCTCTCAGTCTTCAAAATTCCTCGTCTTGTTCCCCTTTTTCTCGCGGTGAGCTTTTTCTTTGCAGGTATTCTCCTTCAACTCCTGCCGCTGCCCCTTTCCATTGTCAGGGCAATCAGCCCGGCTACGTATAAATTCTGGCTTCTCTCGGGCGCCGACCCCGGTTCTTCCTGGCGTCCGCTGTCCTGTTATCCGGGATTAACGTTTAATGAGCTGCTCAAGCTGCTTTCATGGATAGCAATTGCAGCGGTTATATTCTTCTATCAGCCACCGGGTAAATCGAAGATGGCTTTTATCTCCTCCCTCATTATTATCATCATAACCATAGGGTTTATCATTTCGTTGGCTGGAATTCTTCAACACTTTTCCTGCCCGGGAAAGATATATGGATTGCGAGCGATAAAATCAGGCTCTTCTTTTGGCCCCTATGTTAACCGGAACCACTTTGCCGGCTACATCCAGATGGTTCTCCCGCTCGCGCTGGGGGCATTGCTTTCTCTTGTCCTGGTAAATGTCAATAATAAACCGGCCGGTTTCAAACAATTACTTTTAGAAGCTGATCCCCGTATTCTCCTGATCGGGTTTGGAGCCGTAATTATGGCGATAGCCCTGTTACTCTCTCTCTCCCGGGGAGGAATAATTTCTTTTCTCGGCTCCATGGTTTATTTCATTTTTCTTGCCGGGTACTATCGTCTGATCAACCGAAGAATCATTACCTGGTTCGTTATTCTTATGATAATACTTACATTGCTGGTGATTCTTTACTTTGATCTTAATCCGGTGTTCAATAAATTTATGACGCTGAAAGAACCCCGTGCTTCCACAGCGGGACGACTGGGCATATGGAGAGACAGCTGGAATATCTTCAGGGATTTTCCAGTGCTAGGAACAGGTCTGAATAGCTTCATCAAGATTTATCCGTATTACTCAAGCGCGAACCGCCGCTATTTCTATACTCATGCGGAGAATGATTATATCCAGCTTCTGGCAGAAATGGGTATATGGGGAGGAGTCAGCGTACTTTTTATTATTATTTTATATTTCTACGCTCTCCCTTTTAAAATCCTATTGAAATCGCGCCGCGGCATGGAACGCCGGGGGCAACCCTCCAGCGGAAAATTCAGTTTTTCAAAAAGGTGTATCGTAGTGGGGAGTTCAACCGCTATTGTCGGGATACTTCTCCATAGTATTGTTAACTTTAATCTTAAGATTCCAGCCAACGCACTGCTTTTTCTCATGCTGGCATCCTGTTCCCTGACCACAATTTCTCCCGTAAAGAAAATTGAAACTGATGAAATGGTAAACTAATGAGGATGTTTAATCCCGGTTCAATTGATAAAATAGTTTCCAAGCTGATAGAACTGATTCCCGCTAAAATGAGAGGCAAGTTCTACCGGATCCCCTTCCTGCATGTTTGTTTGCAGAAGGTATTGAACCGGCTTCTGGATCCGGAGACCGTCAAAATTCGTACCATCTCCGCCGGCCCTTTAAAAAATTTCAAGCTGGAGATTAATATTTATAACGAGAAATATTATTGGCTGGCCACCTATGAACCCCGTATCCAGTCATGTCTGCAGCAGGTAGTCAGCCCCGGCACTGTAGCGTACGATATCGGAGCCCATATCGGGTATTTCAGTCTTCTCTTCTCTCTGCTTTGCGGACCGACGGGAAGAGTTTTTGCTTTCGAGCCGGATCCTCTAAATTACAGTCGTATCTTGAAGCATATCGATCTCAACGGGTTGAAAAATATTGAGGTTTATCCGGTTGCTCTTTCAAATAAAAAGGGGAGGGGTGTATTTGGGAATCAAGGCGAGTCAGCGCAGGGACATCTGATTTATTCATCTCCTGATTCCGACTGGGGGGGGGAAGTCAATTCCTCGCTGCGAAGCGTAAAAATTCTCTCCCTGGATGAGTTTGTTTTTAACCAGGGTCATCAGCCGCCGGCGGTCATCAAGATCGACACTGAAGGGGAGGAAGAGAGAATTGTGGAGGGGATGCCCCGGTTGTTGTCAGTAGTCAGGCCGATAATCGTATGCGAAATTCATAGACCGGAGCTGGGAACTGCCGTCTGGCGAAAACTGGATAATCACGACTATATCTTTTTCGATATAGAAAAAATGATGAGTCCGGTTATGATCCCCGACAACTGGGAAACGTATCATCTCCTGGCATATCCAGAGGAGCGTTCCCCGGAGTTATGATTCACACCATGAATACTCCAGGTAAGGCAAAAAGAGTGGTCATTGTAGCCCCTGTCGGTCTGTGTGCCGCCGGCCAGAGTTATGCCCGAGCTTTCAGCAGTTTCGGTTATCGGGTGATGTTATTTAATCGGCGAGCTTATTTCCCATTTTCATTCTCACTCTCGTCAAAAATTATCAACCGGCTGACCAGAAAATCTAAACTCATTCGGTATAATCGGGAACTTATCAAGAACGTTGTTCAATTCAAACCGACCAGTTTGGTCATAGCCAAAGGAGTGGAAATTTTCCCTGAAACTTTACGGGAAATATCAGAACAACCCCGGGCCCCGACGATTATCAATATCAATCATGATGATTATTTTTCCCGGGCCGCCGGCAATCGATTCTTTGATTTGGAAGCCGCTATCCCGTATTATCACTATTTTTTTCCAACTAAAAAAATAAACGTACCGGAATTGCGAGCAAGAGGGGCACGGGAAGTTCACTATCTGCCTTTCGGCTATGATTCCTCCCTATATATTCCGATACAGCCCACCCGGGATGAGTATGATCGTTACTTCAGCGACGTGGTTTTTATCGGCAATTATGAAACGGGAAGAGCCCGGGAGATGGAAATGATAGCTGATCTGTCCCTATCTATCTGGGGACGGGGATGGAATAAATGGAAGGTTTCCGCTGCTCTGAGAAAATGTTATCGGAAACCGTATTGCCTCTCCAACCAGGAGATGGATTTTTCCAAAGCCGCAAATTCCAGCAGGATCGCTCTTAATTTTCTCCGGAAGGAAAATCGAGATACCCTCAACCCACGGGCATTTGAGCTGCCGGCCTGTGGAGTCTTTGTTCTTTCCCAGCGATCGGAGGAACTCATGGAGCACTTCGATGAAGGGAGGGAAATAGTCACATTTACCTCCGGGGAGGAACTCCGGGACAAGGTCCGTTATTATCTTCATCATGACCGGGAACGGGAGAAGATTGCCATCGCCGGATTAAAGAAGGTTAGAGCCGGCAGACACACTATTCGGGACCGGGTTAATACTTTGCTTAAAATCTGCGCCGGGCAATCGGGATTTATAAAGTGAGCCTGGGGCAAAAAGCGATTAAAGAGACCACATTTCTGACCTTGCTCAATAACTGCGTCTTCGGGCTGAGATTTTTAGTCCAGATCATTCTGGCCCGCCTGCTTCTTCCCGAAATTTTCGGAGTGGTGGTTCTGGCGGCCACAGTCCTGGAATTTGTAGGCCTCCTGGGAAGTTGGGGGGTGGACGCGGCTATCGTCCAGGAGAAGGAGGGGGACAATCAACTTGCCGATAATTTATTTACCCTGACAGGTATCTATTGCCTGGCACTTCTGCTTGCCCTTCCTCTGCTCCTGTTTGGATTAAGTCAAGTCTATTCTCCCCTGGAGATCAAGGTTTTCCTGATCCTCTTTTTTCCGAAATTGCTGGGTATTATGTCCACCGTCCCCCGCGCGGTTATGGTCAGGTCGCTGTCTTTAAAAAGAATGGGGATAATTGATCTGGGGGGAGCCTTTCTCGCCTCATGTTTGGGGATCGGAGCCGCCGGCATCGGCTGTGGTCTGTGGTCTCTGATTCTGTTTCAATCTCTGTCCCTGGTGCTCCCCGCAATAGGCATCTCAATTTTTTCTTCCTACCGCCCTCGGTTAAAGTGGGAGAGAAAAACGATCCGGTGGTTTTTCTCTTTCGGTCGCAAGATATTTTACTCCTCCATCCTCAATCAAATAATAAATCAGGGAGATTATATCGTGGTTGGTACATTGATCGGCGCGGCTTCTTTGGGAATATATAGTATGGCCTGGAGATTTACCAGAACTCTCCATGCGCTGGTTATGATGCCTATTAATCAGGTTATTCTGGCTACGTTTTCACGCAAAAGCGTGTCGATAGATAACAAAGCAAGTGCATTTGATTTTATTTTGCGTAATATGTTTAGAATTATTGTTCCATTTTCCGTCCTCCAGGCTTTACTGGCCCGTGAAATTGTGGATGTTTTGTTCGGTTCTAATTGGGCGGCCAGTGCGCCTTTAATGGTTCTTTCTCTTCCCTGGTCTCTCGCCGTTCCGTTCATTGCTTTAAATAAGCATGTTCACTTAGCTATGGGCCTCCCGGAAAACCTTCTCAATGCCGTGAGGATTCAGACTTTTATATTTATCCTGCTTATAATACCGCTGGTTTATCTGTTCGGCAACCGGGGTGCGGTACTAACCTTGACTATTGTTCAATTCACCGGGGCCGGTGTTATTTATCATAAAACCCGGGAAATCCTTCCTACCAGACTAATTCGAAACCTGTTGCCAATATTTTTAGCTGCCGGACCGGCCGCGGCTCTGACGGGCTGGATTGGGTGTAAACTTACTATGGCTTCATCTATTCCGGCAATTTTCATAGAAGTAATCATATTTCTGGCGATATATCTGATCATATTGCTTTTATTGGGAAAACGACAGATTATGTCTGATTTCTTTAAATACAAAGAAGCATTTGCTCGGAAATAAAAGTTATTATGACGCCGAAAATTCTATTGCTTGGGCTTGACGGTGCTGATCCTTTTTTTATCGAGGAACATCGATCCGAATTGCCATTTTTAAGCCGGGTTATCGAGGAAGGTGTGTTTGGACGTTTATCGAGCACGATTCCGCCAATCACCGGTCCGGCCTGGAGCTCCGCTATGAGCGGGATGAATCCCGGCAAAACCGGGATTATTGGTTTTGAAGAAAAAAGTAAGGGTGGGGAAAACTCAATAGTTAATTCCACTCATATCACTGTCCCTAGAATATGGGACATATTTAGTTATCACCGGAAAAAAGTAGGGGTCATGGCGGTTCCCCTGACCTATCCCCCCAACCGGGTTAACGGATTCATGGTTTCGGGATTTTTAACGCCGAGTGCGGCAGAAAATTACACTTATCCGGTTGAATTGAAGCGATCTCTTCCTCCGGGATATCGGCCGGCATTGAATTTCAAAAAATACGAAGCTTCTCCGGAATATTTTCTTAAAAATTTATACTCTTTTACTCATTGTCAGTTCAAAGCCCTCTCATATTTTCTCCATGAAGAACCCTGGGATTTTTTCACATTTGTTCTTTCCGGCACAGATTGGATCCAGCATTTTTTCTTCAATCGGGGGGAGAAGGGAAAAGAACAGATTCTTCGGTATTTTACATATGTGGATGATTATTTTTGCCGCCTGGAAAGGACGTTACCCTCTTCAACCGTAATTTTTATTATCTCCGATCATGGATTCGGCAAGCAGACGCGGAACTATCTGTACCTAAATACCTGGCTGAAAGGCCGCGGCTTATTACATTCAAAAGATAGAGTAATGTATAGGCTCCGGAATTTTATCGGGAGTCACCTACGCACTGCGGGGAAACTTCCCGGCGCCCGCCTGATAAAACAGAATACTTCCCCGCGCTTGAAAGAAAAATTATTGATTACAACCAGGTTGAAGTCCAACCAGGTGGACTGGGCAGATACCCGCGCGGTGTATATATCGGGTGATTATAATACCGGCTATATTAAAATAAATATCCGGGATTCAGACCGGGAGGAAAGCCGGAAATTACGAAAATATATAATTGATGGTTTGCATGACCTGGAACGAAATGCCGGCGCAGGAAAGTTATTCCAAGGAATATTTTTGCGGGAAGAAATTTACCGGGGCCCGTATGCCGATCAGATCCCGGAGATCGTTATTGTATTCACGGACTCATATTCAGGGCAGGAAGTATTAGCCGATAAAGTAATCAAAAAGATCCCTTCAGGGGGACTTCCCGGTCCGGCTCACCGTATGGAAGGAATATTTATGGCCAAAGGCCCGGACATAAAGAATGGTTTGAAGCTAAACGCCGAAATATATGATATCGCCCCGACCATTTATCACCTCCAGGGATTACCGTTGCCGGAAGAAGTTGATGGAAAGGTATTAATTGATATTTTCCAGCCGGGAAGTGTACCGGCGGAAAGTAAGATAAAGTTTAGCTCATATAATTTCAAGACGCCTCAAGCTTTCCGGTGGAATAACCAACAGGAGAAAGAAGTCAGAAATCGCTTGAAGGCGTTAGGGTACCTGGATTAAATCATTATTGTAAAGAGACCGATATTGTGAAGATTGTTATCAGTGTAGGCGGGCGCTTCCATGCATTTTTTCTGGCCCAGCAGTTATTGCGACGAAATGCCCTGAAGGAAATAATAACGTCTTACCCGCGTTTCTGGGCCCGAAAATATGGCCTCCCCTCCGAAAAGGTCCGATCGATTATTATTAAAGAGATTCTATTCAGAAGCTGGCAAAAACTACCTGCTTCTTTCCGTTCTTTTTACGATATCCGGTTCTTGGTCAGCGATCTTTTTGACCGCCGGGCCGCGAAAATAGTCAGTGAATGCGATATTTTCATCGGGTGGTCCAGCTTTTCCCTTCATACCATGCGCCGCGCCAGAGCACTGGGAGCTATCACCATCATCCAGAGAGGAAGCGCCCATATTATCTATCAACGGGATATATTACGTCAGGAGTATGAAAAACTGGGATTGGCCCCGGATCTGCCTGCGGATAAAATAGTGGAGAAAGAACTGCAGGAATATGAAGAAGCGGATTACATTGAAGTTCTCAGTTCGTTTGCCCGGAGAACATTTCAGGAAAAAGGTATTCCGGCCGAGCGGATCATTCAAAGCACCCCTGGTGTCGACCTCTCTCTGTTTCGGCCCATACCCAAAGAAGATGACATCTTCAGAATAATCTATGCCGGACGGATCAGTATTCAGAAAGGGATTCATTATCTACTTCAGGCCTTCTCAGAGCTGCGACTCTCCCGATCAGAGGTATGGTTGATAGGCGGTATTACCGACTCGATTAAGCCGTTTTTAAAAAAATATGCGGGGAATTATACCTGGCTTGGCCATAAACCGGAAAAAGAGCTGTACCGCTATTATTCACAGGGATCGGTTTTTGTAATTCCCACGCTCCAGGAAGGTCTGGCCATGGTCCAGGTTCAGGCGATGGCTTGCGGCCTTCCGATTATATGCACAACCAACTCGGGGGGAGAGGACATTATTGAAGATGGGAAGGAAGGGTTTATTATCCCCGTGTGTGATCTTGACGCTTTGAAGGAGCGGCTGGTTTTTCTTTATCAAAATCGAGAGGTCTGCGCGGAAATGGGTCGTGCTGCCCGAAGAAAGGCGAACGACAAATTCAGCTGGGATGATTATGGTGAGGTTGTTTTCGAGCAATACAGCCGGATATTGTCTGAGGGATTTCGTGGGGGGGACAAAGGGTGCCCGGGAAAAATATGAATGGACCTGAAAATAATCTTCATTTTCCCGCTGATGACATTATTTCCAGAAGGAAAATGTGTATTTACTGGAGCGCGGTGGGTCTTGGTATTGTCTGCCTGTTTATCCTCAACCCATTTCGGGATAGTATGCTGGTTATCCAGTTCTCCATCTGTATGCTTCTGTTGACTATAGTCTGTTTCAGGTGGTGGACCAGTCCCGTTCACCCGGGAATATTCTGCTATCTATCTCCCCACACGATCATACTCCTGCACGGATTTGTCTATTTTGGAATTGGGAACTTGTTTATATTCGCCGATCCGGATCAATATGTCATTAACTATGGGGCAAAAGAATTTTATCTGCCCGTGCTGCTTATATTTACGGCCGGTTTATGGATCTTTGATTATATTTATCGAATCATGATTAAGTGGTTATCGGTGAACGAGTATCTCCAATCCGCGCATAATAATTTTTTTTCATACAGGATTCAGCGTGTTTTTTCTTCCTATGCCTTAACCTGGTATGTTATCTGCACGGCTGTTTTTGTTTATATGACCAGAACCTATGTTATGCATTCATTTACCTTTGTTGGGGCCGATGAAGAAGGGGCGAATATTCTGGCCAAGTCCAGTCATTATCTGCTGAACATAAGCTGGATAATGATAGGTATGTTGATTATCCGCCAAAAGAAATTAGGTGGAAAGTTCCTGTTGGGTGTCATTCTTCTTCTTCTTCTCCTTCCACAATTTTTTGCCTTTCAAAGCAGGAGAATGTTGTTTTACTCTTCCCTGATAGCGGCTTTGACTTATGGCTTGTTTTCCGGAAAAGGATTTAAATTTAAATCGGTTATTACAACCGGTGTGATTGTGGTGGGATTATTCATGCTCATCTGGATAGTTAAAGTCGTCGGAACGAGTGACAGATCGGTGCAAAGGTACCGGCAAGAAGAAAAAAGTATCCTTATTCGCACCAGGTCTATTATCGAGTCCGAGCAATTAACTCACATTTCCCGGGCTGGGAACCTATTAATACAAAACTTGAAAAAACGAGTTACCGGGCTTGATTTTCCGGCGGCCGTAATGAATGCTCACCTGAATTATAATATTCCTTTTATGTCCGGAAGACACAATTGGCTGGTCAGTCTCAAAACCGTCCCACGGATTCTCTGGCCCGGGAAACCGACCTGGGGATCTGAAGGGGAAATTCTCCAGCATTTTGAGTTGGCTCATCGCGATCAGACAGTTACTATTTTTTCTTCTATCTATGCTGACGGTGGAATCATTGGCGTAATTATAGGGGCCGGCATTCTGTCTGTATTTCTGGCATTAGTTGAGCGGTTAGTATTTTACCGCAGTGACGGCATTATTGTATATATTCTCGCTCTTCCGATTTTGGCTCAATTCGAAACATATTTCGCCAAATATTGCATCCTCTGGCTCAGATGGATAATAATTATAATGGTTGTTAATTCAATGATTTATTATATATATAATACGTTGGTTGTATTAAAAAAACATTCCCCATGAAAATTGTTGTTAATGCTCTCTCCGCGAATGCCGGCGGGGGGTTAACGTATTTAATTAATTTATTGCCGGCGCTTGATCGGGTTGACAGCGTCAATCAATACCTGGTTCTGGTCTCCCGGGATTGTCCCTCCGTTTTTTCCGGTCTTTCTTCCCGATTCCGGATAGAGAGAGTCCTCTTGCCTCCCCAGCCCCCCATCCTGCGCGGATTATATGAGCAGCTGATATTGCCGTTTATTATCCGGAAACATAAAATAGATATCCTATATTCTCCCGCCGATACCGGCACTCTGCTGGCGCCATGTCCCGTGGTTTTGGCCCTCAGAAATCCCACCCTCTTCACTGACAATAAAATTCCCTGGAAAGGAAAAGATAGATTGCGACTGAATATACTGCGGTATCTTTCCAGAAGGTCTGTCCATAAAGCGACAAGAATCATTTTTGTTTCGGAAGCTTCCCGCGCCGCGGTAAGTAATAAATTACTGTTAAAGCCGGAAAAAACAATCGCAGTTCACCATGGAGCAAATCCGATCTTTAGTTTTCCCACTGATAATAAATATCAAGGGAAGCTGGCCGCTCTTCCCCGGCGATATATTCTGGCGGTTTCGACGGTATATTTTTATAAAAATTTTTTAAACCTCATCAAGGCTTACCGGAATTTGATTTCAAAGAGAGATATAATTGAAATTCCCCTGGTGATTGTAGGCGGGAACCAGGATCCCGATTATTTCCGATTACTGGAAGATTATATAAATAAAGAAGATCTTCGATCTAAAGTGATCCTGGCAGGAAAAATCGGCTATTGGCTCATGCCGGAGGTGTATTCCCGGGCGGAGTTATTTGTCTTCCCCTCGTATTTAGAGACATTCGGGCACCCTTCTCTGGAAGCGATGATTTCCGGGGTGCCGGTTGCGGCGGCTGATACTGAAGTAATGCGAGAAATTCTTGGTGACGCCGCCGTATATTTTGATCCTTTCAATCAGGAAGAGATGGAAGAAAAGATAAAAATCTTAATAGATGATGTGCAGTTGAGGAACCGCTTGATCGCAAAAGGCAAACTGCGGATCAATGATTTCTCCTGGGAGAAAACTGCTCGTAGAACTCTTAAGGTGTTCCAACAAGCTTATGAAGCAGGTAATCCAGTCATATAAATCGGGAGCACTCCTGGTTTTGGAAGTGCCGGTCCCCGTCTGCCGGGAGGGGGGGGTATTAGTCCAGAGCTTGTGTTCATTGATCAGCCCGGGCACGGAAAAGTCAGGGCTGCGGCTGGCCCAGAAAACCTTACTGGGTAAGGCCGCCAGTCGCCCCGATCTGGTGAAGAAGGTATGGCAGAAGGTCCAGACGGAGGGGGTACTGGAGGCCTACCGCCAGGCGCTGGGCCGGCTCGATTCTCCCGTCCCTCTCGGGTACAGCTGCAGTGGAGTGGTGATAGAAACGGGCCGCGGCGTCGATGAATTCAGGCAGGGAGACCGGGTGGCTTGTTTTGGAAGCGGATGGGCTTCTCACGCGGAGATAAACTTTATCCCGAAAAACCTCTGCGCCCGGATTCCTCCCGGAGTCAGCGATGAGGAAGCGGCGTTTGCGGGGGTGGGCGCGATTGCCCTTCATGGCGTTCGGCTTCTCAGCGCCGGGCTAGGAGACACGGTAGCCGTGATCGGGCTGGGTCTGCTGGGTCTGATCTCAGTGCAACTGCTCAAGTCTTCCGGCGCCCGGGTGGTCGGCTATGATCCCGAGATGAGGAAGGTTGAACTGGCCCGGGAGCTGGGAGCGGATGCGGCTTTTACGGATGAAGCCGAGGTCAGAGAGGCGGTCGGTGAAATGACGGGGGGCGCCGGGGCGGACGCGGTAATTATTTTAGCCGCGACCGATAGTCTCCGCCCGGTGGAATTCGGGGCGGAACTGGCCCGGGAAAGAGCCCTGATCGCCGTTCCCGGTCTGGTCGGGCTGACACTTCCCCGACCGCTTTTTTATGAAAAAGAATTGCGGCTGGTCGTCCCTCATTCAGCCGGACCAGGAATAGATAATATCGACTATGAAGAAAGAGGGAGGGAGTATCCTATTTCCCACGTTCGCTGGAGCGCCCGGCGTAATCTCCAGAGTTTTCTTGCCCTGAGCGCGGATGGGAAGATCGATCTGAAGAGGTTGATTACCCATTGTTTTCCCATCGCCGAGGCTCTCCGGGCCTATGAAGTGATCAGCGGCCGACCCGAAAATTATGTCGGCATTATCCTTTCTTATCCGTCCGGGAGACCTATGGAGAAAAAGATTACTTTAGCCCGGTCTCCGCGCCCGTCCTCTTCCGGAAAGCCCGGGGTAGGAGTGGGATTGATCGGGGCCGGACTTTTCGCCCGGGGAACGCTTCTTCCGGCCATCAAAAGCATTCCCTGGATCCGGCTAAAAGGGTTGGCTACCGCCACCGGGAGCAGCGGCGCCCATACCGGAAAGAAGTTCGGTTTCGATTACTGTACCACCGATTACAGAGAACTGCTCTCCGATCCGGAGATTGACTGTATCCTGATAGCCACCCGGCATAATCTGCATGCCGATTTAACGATAGAAAGCCTCGGACACGGAAAGAACGTATTTGTCGAGAAGCCTCTGGCTTTAAACTGTAAAGAGATTTCAGCGATCTTCCGGGCCTATCATGACGGGCACTCGAGGTTGATGGTTGGTTATAATCGTCGCTTTTCTCCCTTCAGCAGGCAGGCCCGGGAATGGATAAGCGGAATCACGGGACCTTTACTGATAAATTGTCGCGTCAATGCCGGATTTGTTTCTCCCTCCAGCTGGGTCAGGAACAGACTGGAGGGAGGGGGAGAATTATCGGTGAAGTCGGACACTTCATAGATACGATTCAATATTTGACGGCTTCATTGCCCGTTCGTGTTTTCGCCGAATCGATATCCGATGATTCCTCTCCGGAAAGAGAGGGGGATAATCTAATTATCAGTCTGCGAATGGATAATGGCTCAGCGGCATCGATTATCTATACTGCCGGGGGAGATAAGTCATTTCCCCGGGAGCGGATAGAAATCTTCGGGGGTGGTTCGGTCTGCCTGATCGATAATTTTAAATCAGCTTCCTTTAACCGCTCCGGCAAAAAACAAAAGATAAAAAAAATGAATGTTGACCGCGGCCATAAAGATGAGTTTCTGGCCTTCTTTAACGGGGTTCGGAGCGGAGCAGAAGATCCGGTTGATTTCCAGGAGTATCTTTACACTACGGCGGCCACGTTCGCGATCGAGGAATCTCTCCGGAAAGGAGTCCCCGTCAATGTTGATGTGTCCGGCTGCATAAACGGGGGGTAAAGCCTCCCCGATTACTTTCCGATACTCCAAAACCGTAGCCTCCCCCGACATCAGAATTACAAGAATCTCCACTCTGAATCTTCATAATGAATATACTGTTAATAACCGACTCCTACCCACCGGAAATAAGATCGGCTTCCCTGATGATGGAAGAACTGGCCCAGGGGCTGGCCGCGCAGGGGCATAAAATATCCATTGTTACCTCTCTGCCCCGCTATAATCTTGCCGGAGCCCTGCCGCCCGGCCGGAGAATTTTTTCCCGGGAGATCCATGACGGAATTCGGGTCTTCCGATTCCCTACGTTTTTTCTTCACAACGTTACACATTTTAAAAGAGGCGTGGGGCAATTGCTGCTTCCACTCATCTTTGCTCTCGGATGTTTATTCATCGGAAAGATAGACTTTTCTATAGTTTATTCTCCCCCCCTGACATTAGGTTTGACTGCTTATTTTATGAAAATGATACAGGGGAGCAAGTTCATCTTTAATGTTCAGGATCTTTTCCCACAAAACGCAATAGACCTGAAGGTTCTAACCAATAAATACTTGATTAAAATATTCCGTTGTTTGGAAAAATTTATCTATAAAAAATCCCGGTTCATCACGGTCCATTCCCAGGGGAACCGGGAATATATCCTTAATATCGGGATTGCCCCTGAGAAGGTAGTGGTTATCCCGAATTGGGTTGATATCGATAAGTATGTTCTCAAAAAATCCGGAAATGTATTACCGAAAGAACTGAGATCGGAACGGTTATTTATTGTTCTATTTGCCGGAATAATGGGATATGCGCAGGATATGGATATTATCGTTAAAGCAGCGCAATACTTAAAGAATCACAGCGATATCGTCTTTCTGCTGGTAGGGGATGGCTCGGAGAAAGCAAAAACGGCCGCCATGAAAAATGACCTTGGTCTTGATAATTTGATATTGCTGCCCTTCATCCCCCTGGAAGATTATCCGGCGTTAGTAGTACGATGTGACGTGGGGTTGGTAACGCTAAAAAAAAGCATGCGCACCCCGGTCGTCCCTTCCAAGATCCTGGGGTATATGGCCGCCGGAAAACCAATCATTGCCAGTCTCAACAAGGAAAGTGAAGCCCGTTGGATAATTAATGAAGCTCGAGCGGGATTGGTTAATAAAATAGAAACTCCCCTTAATCTGGCTGAGGCCGTTCTTAAACTTTATCACGACCCGATGCTTAAAAAACGATTGGGGGAAAACGGCAAAAATTATGTATCCGGTCACTTTCACCGGGAAAAGT
Organism: uncultured bacterium; assembly: GCA_963822585.1. Taxonomy (GTDB): domain Bacteria; phylum Auribacterota; class Erginobacteria; order Erginobacterales; family Erginobacteraceae; genus CAWGIE01. The sequence goes on along the minus strand of CAWGIE010000031.1, from coordinate 265,869 downwards.
CACTGGCTTTATACGGGAAGCTGTTTAGATTGATGTGAAACTATTAATTTTTCACACCGGCTCATTAGGCGATACACTGGTTGCAGTTCCTTCTTTATGGGTAATACGTGAAAATTTTCCTGATGCCCATATTGATCTGTTGTCTAATATGCAGCCCGGGAAAAAGCTTGTTCGGGCGAAGGAAATACTTGATGGTTCCGGACTAATCAATAATTACCTTAACTATTCCAGTTCTGATTATGTAAACATATTGAAGGTATTGATCAAAATTCGGTTAAGATCATATGATAAACTTGTCTATTTAATCAGGGCCAGGAATTCATTAGAAAGAGTAAAGCGCGACATACGTATATTCCGATGGGCCGGTGTTAAGACTTTTATTGGGATAGAAGGGTTGTATCATTATCATCACCGGTTTCCAGGGCAGCCTCTCCCTCAATCACCAAAGGTTGCGGAACAGTTGCTGAATCGCCTTAGAATATCCGGATTGTCTGTGCCAAGCTTAAAAGAAGTAAGGTGGGATATCGGTATTGGGTCTCGGGAACGGGAAAAGTTAAATCAGTGTATATCAAGATTACCTTCAGATGGGGGTAGGCGCTGGGTTGCCATGGGGATTAGTTCAAAAATGCCTTGCAAAATATGGCCTTTTCAGAGATATCAAGAGGTTCTTGAAAAGCTTGTGAGTGAATATAATATTTGGCCGGTATTTTTTGGCGGTCCGGAAGATGAAATTGACGCGAGGAAAATGGTCTATAACTTAGGAAGGGGCCATGTGTTTGCGGGTAAGCTTAGTATTCGTGAGGCGGTGGCGGCAATGGAGAGGTGCTGGTTTTACTTGGGTAACGATTGCGGTATCATGCATCTGGCGGTTTCGGCTGGTTTAAAATCCGTAGCTCTATTTTCTGCCCGGGAAGCGCCTGGGGTCTGGTTCCCCTATGGTAAAGGTCATCAAATCTTAAGGGAATACGTTCCCTGTGAGGGATGTATGTTAGAAGTATGCCAGGAAGAAAAAATGAGATGTCTTCTTTCTATCTCTTCCGATCAAGTGATAAATGCCTGTCAAAAGGTAATTTCCACGCAGCATTGAATAGATTCCAGCTGCTATTATGAACGAAGTGAAGAGTCTCAGCATGGGCAATCTGATTTGTTTTCCGCTCTCGGTAATAATCCGGGTTAAAGGTCAAAAAAGTGATGAAAAAAGTAGCCGGTTATAGAGATCAAATAACTCATGACGGACCATCCGGAGTAAACTGGGTCAAAAGCAGAAGAAGAGAGTCCTGGGAAAAAACAGTTCAGATCGAAACTATAGCGGTAAGTCGGAATAATGGGGGGGATATTTATTTAAAACGAAGAAAAAAATATAAGCGCTACAGAAAAATTATTAATCAATATGTTAAATTTCAAGCCAATCACCGGATTTTAGACATAGGGTGTAGAGAATATGGTCTTGTAGATTTTTTAAACAATGGCATCCGATATGGGCTTGATCCGGTTATTGATGTCCGAAAGGAATATCATCAGAATTCTGGAGTATATTCCATCAAAGGAATAGGTGAATATCTACCTTTTCAAAAAAGGTCATTTGATCTTATAATTATGACGAATATATTAGACCATGTCTATCAGCCATTGAAAGTGCTGAGGGAATCATGGAGGATAACAAAAAAAGGCGGAATTTTAATTATTGCAATACATGTTTTTTCTTTTACTAATGTAACAAAATTACTAAGAGTAATGATGGGTTTGAAAAGAGATCATTTGCATATGCACACGTTTACTCGTAAAAGCATCGAAAAATTAGTAACCAGTGTCGATTTTACTTTATTGGTCAGTAAATCAATACCCCTTGACAATGGTAGAAGAAGTAAGCTCAAAGTTTGGTTATATAATAAATTACTTATCCACTTGGACCATATCCTTGACAGTCGGATTCATGCTCCCAGTGAAGATATTCTGCTGATATGCAGAAAGTGAACATAGGTAAGCATATCCAGGGACGTACTACAGGCCTATTGTTGATAGCCATCCCTCGAAGATCAGATCCGTTAGTAATGAGTAAGGTACGAGTTGCGTGGATAGTAAATTAGCAATAATCACTTCCCATCCGATTCAATACCAGGTTCCCATTTTTAAGGAACTCTCCCGGATGGGGGAGATTGAATTTTGCGTTTACTTCGGATCCACCCATGGAATATCCCCTGACTCGGTTGATGCCGGTTTCGGGCGGCGTTTTGCCTGGGACATCCCTCTTCTCGAAGGATATCCCTATCGGTTCCCCAATGGACTCAAATATAAGAATTACTATCGGAAAAAGTGGCTTTTAGACATAATCGACGCGCGGAAAATTTTGGCTGGTGACGGAATAACGCAAGTTCTTTTGATGGTTTCATGGAATACCATTTTATTCAGGAGAATACTGAGTATATGTCAAAAAACGAGAAGACCTTTGATATATCGGGGGGAGACTGTTGCTGCACACTGGCGACAATCCACTTATTGGGGGAAGACGCTGGGATGGATCAAGAACAGGGTTAAAAAGACATGCTATCCCCGTTTTCTTAAAAAGATAGATCTATTTCTGACGACGGGGACACTTTCGGAACAATTTCTCCTGGAACACGGGGTCGCCTTTGACAGACTGATACGGGCTCCATATTGTGTTGATAACGAGTATTTTTTCCGTGGAGTGGATCGGCGGAAGAAATCCCGGGAATTACACTGTTTACGGGAGGAAATCAATCTCCCTCCGGAAGCGAAGGTTGTCCTGTACACGGGAAAATTAATCCCCAGAAAGAGGCCGGTGGATTTAATCAAAGCGGTAAAAAGATTACCACGGGACCTGAACGCAGTCCTGGTCGTGGTTGGTGATGGGATACTGATGAAAAAAATCCGGAAGGAGGCTGAAGGCGATAAACGGATTCATTTAGTCGGTTTCCAAAATCAAAAAAGTATTATCAAATATTATGCGATGGGGGATGTATTTGTTTTACCTTCCGCCCACGAGACATGGGGCTTATCAGTTAATGAGGCAATGGCCAGTGGCTTACCGGTGATTGTCTCCGATGGATGCACCTGTGCCCGGGATCTGGTTGTTCCCGGTAAAACAGGGTATATTTATCCACTGGGAAATGTGGATGAGTTGACGGAACGATTGGAAAGATTGCTCTCTGATGAGGAGCTCAGGATTAAAATGGCTTTTAATGCCAGAGAGAAAGTAAAACATTTTTCAGTCGAAACAACCACCCGGGCCATAACAAAAGCTTTTTTCCGATCGGCTAATCTGGGGAATGGTTGACAAATGCCCTGGCTGAAGGATAGTATTTGGCTTTTGTTTTCATCGTCTCCACAAGGACTGCCGCATGAACCTTCCAACTGAAAATATGAACTATTACCGGGGAAAAGTTATCCTGGTTACCGGTGGAGCCGGAGCGATTGGCAGTAATCTGTGTAGGGCACTGGCCAATTGCGGTGCCGCCCGGGTAATTATTTTAGACGATCTCTCCTCCTCATATAAGTGGCTTGTCCCCAACCTGCCGAATGTCATTTTCATCGAGGGGAGCGTTCTTGATGAAAAGAGCCTGAGTAGAGCTTTCAGAGAAAACCCCTGCTGTGTATTTCACCTGGCCGCTTTTTTTGCAAATCAAAATTCCGTCGATCACCCTGAGAGAGATCTCATGGTTAATGGACTGGGAACACTCAAAGTTCTCCAGGCCGCCCGGTCCGCCGGTGTGGAAAGGTTTATTTACGCCTCTTCCGGATGCTCTATTTACGGTAGCCGATCTCCGTTGCCTCTGAGAGAAGAATACATGTCCCTTCACTTGAGCAGTCCCTACCAGATTACTAAAATGCTGGGGGAGCTTTACTGCAACTTCTTCCAGCAGCATTACAGTTTAAAAGTGGTGAAGACACGGTTCTTTAATTCATACGGTCCGGGCGAAATACCCGGCCGTTACCGGAATGTAATCCCGAATTTCATCTTCTGGGCGCTTCAGGGGAAAACTCTTCCTATTACCGGAAGCGGGGAAGAGACCCGTGATTTTACCTATGTTAATGATATCATTGCCGGAATGCTGCGGGCCGGTTTTATTGAGCAGGCGGTGGGAGAGGAGATCAATTTAGCTTCCGGTCAAGAAGTGAAGATCATTGAACTGGCTCAACTGATCAACAAATTAACCGGGAATAAGGCCGGGATACATCATATCCCCCGGCGCAAGTGGGATACCAAAGATCGTCTGTTGGCCTCGATAGAGAAAGCCGGTCGAATATTGGGTTACAGACCCGGGGTGGATTTTTCGGAAGGTATTAAAAATAATCTGGAGTGGTTTCGCTCAAATTGGGACAAGATAACCGAAGCCGCTGATTTCTAAATGGGAATGAGGAGAAAGTTGCTTGAGCCGGTTAGCCTGTTACTTGAATTCTGCTTTTCCGGGTTTCTAATCGGTGCTCTGACGGGCATTGTGGACGCATGGTTGGCGCACCGTCTTTTCCATGAGGCAATCTCCCTCACCGCTATCGGAACTGCGGTTATGACCTACTCCGGCCTCTGGACTCTGATCGGCCTTTTCATCTCGGTAGGGTTCGGACTTTGGGGGTTGTTCTCAGGTCGGGGTATAGTAGCTATTCGTCGCCGGAATCCACCGCTATTATTTTTTTCCTGCCTCTCTATCTGTCTTATCGGCTTTACGGTGGTGAATAAAAAATATCTCCCCCTTGCTCATTCCGCGAAAAGTCTGGCCTTCGATCTAACATGGTTACTAGTATGGATATTAATCTATAGATATACTCCTAAAATTAGTAGCTTAATCTTCTCCAGAAGCAAAGCTGGCTCAGATAAATCATTCCTGCCTGGTCTCCGCAAACTGCTTATATTGGGGTTGATATCTTTGGCCATTCTGTTCGGTATCTTTTTCGGTAGAGAAAAAGCCCTCAGTTCCTCTTCGCTTCAGGGCGTCCCGAATATAGTCCTCCTGGTCATTGATGATGTCCGGGCGGATCATCTACATTGTTACGGATATGACAAGCTGATATCTCCGCATATCGATGCCTTGAGTCGTGAGGGAATTCTCTTTACTAATGCCTATGATGCAGCCACCTGGACTCTCCCGTCTGTGGTCTCTCTGCTAACTTCACTCTATCCGACCGAGCATGGTACCAATGGTTATCGCTCTAAACTCTCCGGGAAAGTTCCAACCCTCCTGGGGAAATTGAAGGAGCGGGGATACAAGATCGGAATATTTTCCAATAGCCCCTGGATTTCTCCCCGTTACGGCATTGGGGGAGAAGCTGATTTCTTCGATCGCCCGTACTTATCGATACATCACGTTCTTTACTTTCTTAATAAATTTAGCCCCTTTGCACTTGACAACGGTGTAACCAGAAGATTTCTATTCTCGGATAAAGGTTTGATGAGCAGGTTCGTGAACTGGTCCGGAGATGTTATTCGAAGCAAAGGAAAGTTCTTTGCCTATCTCCATCTTTTAGGGCCGCACGTTCCTTTTTCAGCTCCCGCCACCTACCGGAAAAAGTTGGGGTTGGGAGGAGTCCCCCGTCTCAATCCACCCGCCCACGGCAGTTTTCTATCTTTCCAGAAGCAACCGTCGCTTGAAGATAAGGAACTAAAAGAATTAATAGGTAATTATGATGCCGCCCTCATGTATAGTGAAGAGGTTGTCGGCATTTTAATCGAGGGTTTGAAAACAATGGAAGCTTACGCTGACACTGTGGTCATAGTTACCTCGGACCATGGAGAGGAATTTTATGATCATCAAGGGTGGTATCATGGCGGTTCATTGTACGAAGAGCAGAGCAAAATCCCCCTGATTATGGCCTGGCCCGGTCATTTTCCCCGGGGGGTCCGGATTGACGAGCCGATCAGTCATATCGACATTATGCCGATGATGCTCCATCTGCTGGGTGAAGAAACTCGCGGGACGCCAACCATTCAAGACATCATTGCCGCCGCCCAAGAAAAAAGAAGGTATGGCCAGGATGTAATCTATAACGAGGTGATATTAGAAAATAGAGGGGGGAGATCCATCCGGGAGGGGAGATATAAACTGATCTACGGGTACAATGATAATGGGAAAGAAGCCACCCTGTTATTTGATCTAAATGCAGATCCCGGGGAATTGAGGAATATATATCAGGAAGAACCGGAAATCGCTTCCCGCCTCCTCGCAAAATTAAAGCAGGTCCATAATCAACTATTAGCAAATCAGGAGGACACAGAAGAGGTGGAATTGGATCATAATACTGCGCAAAAGCTGAGGGCGTTGGGATATCTGCAATAATGGATTTTCCCTGGTCTTTATTCAATTATCATAGATGGACTCCACAAGTGGATTTTTATCAACCGCCGCAAGTATCTTAACGTTTCTGCTTTCTTTAATAGTCCTCCGATAAAATGAAGATTGCCTTGATAAAACTTCCACCCACGTATGCCGATTGGTATAGGCAACCCGCCCTGGGAATTGCCTATATTAGCGCATATCTGAAAACCTGTGGTATCCAGAGCAGAATATTTGACGCCTATTTCCACGCCTGGACGATAAAAGAGCTGGCGCGCCGGGTGATAGAATATGATCCGGATGTGCTGGGTTTTACCTCCATGACCCACGAGATTGGCCGGACGGCACAGCTTGCTCGCGGCTTGAAAGAGCGTCTGGGAGTTCCTGTTATTATAGGGGGATGTCACGTTACTGCTATTCCTGAAGAAACTCTGACCGAGTTCCCTGTTTTTGATTATGGTGTCTGCGGCGAGGGAGAAAAGACCTTGGCCCGATTGATGGAAGGCTTGGAAGAGGGGAGTGAATTCGATCCGGAAAAAGTCAATGGATTAGTATTTTTCAACGGAAAATCAATTTCGCGAACCGGCACCCGGTCTTTCATGTCGGGGGAGGAACTGGATAATCTCCCTTTTCCCGATTTTCAGGAATATTATGGAGATAATCCCCGGGCATTGTCAGGTCGTAAATTATATTATCCCATCTGCACCAGTCGCGGGTGTCCCTATCGCTGTGCTTTTTGCATGAGAGTACTGGGCAAGGAAATAAGACGTCGCGGCGTCGAAAACATATGTCAGGAGATAGAAAACGCAGTAAGCCAATACGGCGCCCACACTTTTAATTTTATTGATGAGATATTTCTTTCTGATGATCAGCGTACTCGTACTCTTTTGAATAGCCTCATCCAGATGAGATATTCTTTGAAAATCAGATGGAGTGGTCTGACCCGGGCAAACCTTGTGACCCGGGAACTCATCAAACTTGCCAAAGAGGCGGGTTGTTTTCGCCTGGAGATGGGGGTGGAATCAGGTGATGAAAAGATATTAAAAGCGATAAACAAGGGAATCACCATAGATCAGGTAAAAAATGCGGTGGAAATTATTAAAAGTGAAGGGATCAAAATAGCCACCTACTACATTTTGGGACACCCCGGAGAAACCAGGGAAACAATTCGGAAAACCGTTGATCTGGCCGCACAGCTGAATACGGAGACCATCGCCGTTGGCCTCATGGTTCCTTACCCGGGTACCTCGATTTACGAGATGGCTCTCAAGGGAGAGGAGGGATACCGGTTGCTTTCACGAAACTGGGCATTGTACGACAAATATGGGGGAAAGGTTCTGGAATTGGACGGTATGCCCTATCGGGAGATGTTGAAGTGGCAAAAAAAAGCATACGTATACATCTACCTGAAGAACCTGCGGCTGCTTGATTTTGCCGGATTTTTCTGGAAAAGAAAAAGAGCATTATTTTTCCTGATTAAAAGTCGGCTGAACCGAATGCTGAAGAGATGAAAGAGACAATAAAACAGAGATATTATCGGGGTGATGCGACCGCATAAAAATTTCAACCCCGGGTTTGGGGGGAATAATACTGACTATAGTAATAGTAATAGTTGATTCCCCGATGAATATCAACCCTGTTTAAGATTATGCCGATGAAATGAGCATTTACCTGTTTCAGCTTCTCCTGGCAAAAAACAGCCATTTTGCCGCCGGTATGACCTGCTTTTACTATGAGGATTACACCGTCAACCATCCTTCCTAGAATAGTCGCATCGGTAACTGAGAGAAGAGGAGGAGAATCCAGGATAACACGATCCCAGGACTTTCTGAGTTCAGATAATACGGTTTTGAATTGCGGTGAGTTAATAAGTTCGGAAGGATTGGAAGGGATCTTCCCACTGGTGATAATTTTCAGCCTGGGGAATTCGGTTTTTTGAATGGCATCGGTTAACTCGCATTGGCCCAGCAGAAGTTCGCTCAATCCCGGACTTTGTTTATCTGCCCCGAAAATTCCGCCGATTCGGGGTTTCCTCATGTCGCTGTCTATCAGAAGCACATTTTCGTCTGCATTGGCCAGAATAACAGACAGAATGGTAGAGATGTCAGTCTTGCCCTCCTGCGGAAGGGAACTGGTTATTAGAATTATCTGGGGTGATGCATCGGGTGAAGCAAAATAGATCCCGGTTCTTATTGTCCGGAATGCTTCTGAGATCAACCCTAAAGGATCTCGTATGATCTCCAGTGGAGACTGACCATGTTTAGTATTTGCCTGGGAATAAGAGGGGATAGCGCCGAGAAACGGAATTTTAAGGATTTTTTTTGCTTCGTTCGCGGTCTTGATACTATTATCGAGATTCTCCATCAGAAATATAATCCCGATGCCGCCGGCTGTTCCAATGATCAATGAGAGAAATAAATTGAATAATATTCTCGGTTTAAAAGGAGACGTCGGAGCCTTGGCATAATCAACAATCAAGATGTTCGTGATTTCTATTCCTTTTGTCATGCTTGTTTCGTTAACCCGTGAAAGAAGCGCCTGCTGACCGTCCCGTTGGATCATTACCTTTGTCTTAAGGTCCTCAATCTTTAGTACCTTTTTCTCCATATTGAGGGCCAAGGTCTTTTGCTTTTCCAGTTGCTCCAGGAGCATATTTTCGTTGGCCTGAGCCATTTCATGCTCGGTCTGAAGCCCCTGTATGATTTTATCGATCTCGTCCTTCAGGTTTTCCTTGACCATTTTAATCTCGGCCTCTATCTGCATCATCTTCGGGTGCTTGGCCTTGTAGCGCTGGGAGTTCTCCGCCATTTCGGACTGGAGCAGGACCAGCCGATTTTTCAATTGCATGATGATGGAGTGGTAACGGATCTGGGGAAACGTTTCCAGGGAAATGCCCTCGGCCGCGTATTTTTTCAGTTGCTCGATCTGAAGTTCTTTCTCTTCCCGGTCCCGCTTCGTTTTCGAATAGGCTTCCGAGAGCTGCTCCAGTTCATTCTGGATATCTTCTTGGGAGACTATCCGCTCTCGTTCTTTATATGCCATCAGCTCCTGCTGGGCTGTTTTCACCGTTTCATTCTGCTCGTCCAGTTGTTTCGTCAACTGCGAAAGAGCTGTCTGGATGGCCTTAAATTTGGATTCTATGCTCAAGCGGATAAACTGATCCGCCCAGGAATTAGCTACCAGGGTAGCTAATTCCGGGTCGGGCGCGACGACCATAATATCAACCAGCTGGCTCTGGGCAATCGGCTTAATAGTCACCATCTCCAGCAATAGCCCGACATTTAATTTAGCAGCTTCCGGGGAGGGGAGGTTGTCCAGAACCTTTTGTGCCAATGATTGGGATTTTAAAATCTTATACTGGGTATTGTAATAGTCAAGTTGGCTGCCCGAAATTGAGTACAACTCCTTAAAGGGAACAATATCGGGCATTTTGGGCTCGATCCTCAGGCGGGTAATAGCCCGGTAGAGAGGCGTGGCGGTGAAGTTTCCGATTGCCACCAGGGAGAAGAGAATAACTACGGAAGCTATCAAGATCCATTTCCGTTGATTGATTATATATAACTTCTCTCGAAGATTAAATTCTACGTCTTTGGATATCGGCATTGATTTCTCCCGTTCAGAAAAAACTTTCAGGGATTACAATCAGGTCTCCGGGCTTTAGGTTTATATCCCCGGAAAGGTTCCCGTCGTTCAGGATATCTTTGAGCTTGACGGGGATAATTTCTTCCCTTCCTGCCACTTCCCGGATTACTTTTGTTCCATTGGGACTGGCGATGTCGGTCAAGCCTCCCGCCAGGGCAACCGCCTGGGTTACGGTCAGCCGGCCCTTGATCTCAAACGATCCCGGTTTCTTGACCTGTCCCAGAACAGAAATGGCACCATACTCCTTGATGTTGATGTTGACCGAGGGCGAGACCAGGTAATCCTTTTCGAGGAGTTCTTCGAGTTTTCTCTCAAACTGGATAGGCGTGTAGCCCACCGCCTTGATCTCTCCCAGGAGAGGGAAGGATATCAGACCTTTTTCGGAGACCCGGACGCTGAGTGAAAGGTCTTCTTCTCCCAGAACTGAGATGGCGATAACATCATTGGGGCTGATTAGGTAACCGGTCTCCTCCGGGGGGCCCTCGTCGGAAACGGAGTGGGGTGCGGCCTCCGCGGATGTTCCGGAGAGAGGGGTAATTTCCGGGGAGGGAGAGGGGAGCGGATTCCCGGTGACCGTTTCGGGAAGGGGCGCGGCCGGGGAATAGGAGGGGGCGTAATCATTCCCCATCTCGCCGCCGCTTCCGGCATCGGGGGTATGTCCACACCCGGCGCCGAAAATAACTCCGCCGGCCAGTAGCATCACCGCCGGCTTGAAAAAAAAAGAGCCCCGCGTCCGGGCTTTTCGATCTCTCATCATAATCCAGGTTGCCGAGTATGGTTCAACGCCTCCGGACAAAAAACATACTGACCGGGCGACAGTACATTATTTTTTCTTCGCCGGGAAGAGAATATATCGGTTTTCCGGTGAACACTGCCGCCGGCATCAGATCGATGGCTGAAATGTATTGCCGGAGAATTCGATAAAATCAATGTCTATTCGGTTGCGCCTCTTGTAATCTCTGGCAGTGTTAAAAATCACTCGACGTCTGGACTGTCTGTCGGTCGACAGGCAGTCAGATAGCGGGTTAAATCAGTAGGTCCCTGACAATTCAATGATAAAACGATTATCCTGGTAGTCCTTTCCGGGCAGGTTGGAATCGCGGTTTTTAAAGGTGTAGCTGCATTCGGCAGCCAGCCAAACCTGTATCTGGTACCGGATCCCGATCTGGGGCTCCCAGACGTCATCCTGACGCTTCTTCCCGTATAGCGCCGATTCCTTCGGATAGCTGTAGTTGCTGTACTGAATCCGGGCGAAACCCCGTATCTTGTGGGCCAGCTGCCGGCTGTAGGCAAGCCAGCCCCGGTTGAGAAGATAGAAGCTGTTTTGTTCGGAGGTCGCTTCATGGAGAGATCTTTCCCATCCGAGCCGGAGATCGCTGTTGGTGGAGAACACCTGTTCCAGGAGTACATAGCCCACCACCCCGTTGAAATCGTCCCAGATTGATTCGTCATGATACTGCCGGGACTGGTAACCCACCTTGGCGGTGCCGGTCAGTTTAGAAGTGATCTCCCCGGTGAAACCGGCCCGCACCTCGTTATAGTAACCGTCACGATTACGGTCTTCCCGATATACGATCCGGTCGTAGGTGTATTCTATCAGTGCTTTCGTCTTCGGCGCTATCTTGTAAAAACCGGTCAGAATCCCGTAGTGCTCCATATGGTCGTAGGGACTATAAATCTGCTGGTCGTAGTCCTCGTAAAAATTCTTATACCTGCCCTGGAGTTCGAAGGCATTGGCCTGGTAGAGAAGAGCGATGGAGCCGGTATTCTCGATCCGCTTTATCCGCTCGGTAAAATCGGTGTTTTCCCGGGAAGACGTATCAAGGAAGAGGTCCTCGGCCTTCAGTGTCATTGAGCTGAAAACAAAGCTGAACAATCCTTTGAGACGGTGGTCCTGATGATTCTGATCCGGGTGGTCCTTGAAATAGTGAAGGGTCGCCTGATAGTCCAGGGAGAGATAATTTTTATCCCAGGGCAGCTCCAGGGAAACACCCGGCATGATGACGCCGATCAGATCGTCTTCCGCTCCCCGATCGGTAAGAAAAATATTGTCGTCGTATTCACCTCTGAACTTTAAACGAGGGTGAATGACCAGGCTACCCTGAGTGATACCGGTCCCGGGTTTTCCGATCTCCAAACCGGAAACCTCGCTGGAGGAGAGGATAAATACACTGACCAGGAAAACCCCTCCCCAGAAAAATGTTGTAACGAAGTGTGATCTTTTCAAAGTATATGGGAACACCTTCGGCTGCTGCTCGATACTATGGTTCAAACGGGCTGGCGGGGCTGATGTCTCCTCCCTCCGAAGCGGGGGATTCCTCTTCAGCCGGCAGCTCGATCCAGGCGACGTCACCGGGGATGAGGGTGTATCTCTCATCTCCCCAGATGACGATCAGTTCTCCGGAGATTACTTCGATCCGGGTCCCGGGGGGAAGCGCGGGGAGCGGCTCTCCCGCCTTGACAAAGATGATGGTTCCGTCAGGCAGGATAATCTTCAGCTCCCCGGTGAACTGGATAACCTTATGCGCGGTCACACCGGGTCTGATGATACGGGCTATCTGGCCCTCCTTGATGAGGATGATCTTCCCCGCCAAAACACCCGTGCATTCTTTGGAGAGCACCTTCACCAGAGTGTTCTCAGGGAGAGGGATAAGCGTGTCCCCGACCCGGTACGTTTTTACATCGCCGGAGGGAAGAGTGACTTGAATTTCCCCGGTAAAATCGATGATCTTTTCTACGTCGATTGTCGATGGTTTTTTCCCGCTTTTCCCGCATCCCGTCGTTCCCCCGAAGGCGAGTAAAAAAACCATCATCACCGGGAGTGTCCGGCAGAGAATCCTCACAGTAGCTGCTTTTTTCATGTCATTGCTCCTCCTTCTTCAGGTAACGATTGATATCTGGATAGAAACATCCCTTTCCCTGCGATTAGAGTCAGGGTTATAAGAACTTACCCGATGGGAAAGACAAAGTCAATAGACAAAGCCGGCATAAATATAGAAGCTGTCAAGTAGAAAAACAGGATGGAGACGTAACCCTTTGCCGGGATTGTTTCATGGAAATTGAATATTATCATGAAGTAATCCTTACTACTTCGGGATATGCCAGAGATAGTGCGGGGGGATCGGCGCTTCCCCTTCACCGGGTGGCGACCAGAGGACCTTCATGATCGCCCCCCAGGCGCTGTCAAAGTATTTTATCTTGATCCGGTGCATCCCTTTCTCGAGAATAATTGTGTTTGATTTGTATTCGATGCCGTGCGTGCCCCCGTTATCCACAACCAACCGGTCGTCGATGAAGAGCCATGATCCATCATCCGACTCAGTCGCGAAGAGATAGGTTCCGGACTCCGGGATCTCGATCAGGCCTTCCCAGATGATGCTGAAAGGCGAGGTGATATTCAAACCGGCTTTTTTCTCTTCCTCATTGTCGTAATGGAAATCGAAGTGGTCCTCTATTTTTTCGAAAGCTGGCTCACCGACCGGGTTTATCTTTTTATAATATTGGGCAATTAACCCACTCTGGAGAGTATCTTTGTTAATGACGATCGGTCCCGTGCCCTTAATCTCTTCTTCAGGCTCCTTCCCCCGGTGGAGACGGGTGTAGAGGTACATATCCAGACCGGGCCGAATACTGTACAGTTCCGAGTAATAGGTATCCTTGAGGGTTTTTTCCAGCTCCTGCTGGGTCTTGGAGCGCCCGAGAACAATGGGGGCGTCCGAATCGTCGATTACCTGCCCCCAATAGCCCACGTGGTTGTATTTCCGCAGATACCACTGGAGAGGCCAGTATTCATCGGAGACGATCTTGATCTCCGTATCGTAGCCCTGGGCTTTGTCATGGGCGTACTCCTCCAGCCGCTTCATCATGTCGTTGATATCGCGCCGGGTCTGGGAGTAGACGATCTGGTAGGTGTCATTGTCATATTCCAGGAAATTGACCCGCCAGCTGATCCCCGATCCCCAGGCCAACATCGCCGCCGCTCCCAGCGCGGCGGTGATTCCGACCAGCACCGCAGAATCCCGGATCGAACGATAAACATTCTCCACGAAGTAGCCGCCCAGCAGAATCAGGGGGAGGATAAAATTCAGGGCCAGCCAGGGAGTCTTGTAAGGGATGAAGGAATAAATGAAGAAGAGGAGGACCGCCCAAAAGGAGCAAAAGACCGCGAAGGCGTTTCTTCTTTTAAAGGCGTAGCCGATGCCGAGCACGGCCGGTATCAGGATCGGGAATTCAAAGTCCCGTAAGAGCCACCACCAATACCAGAAAGGTTTCTCATGGCCGGCGCCCTTGGTCCCGGTCTTTTCCCAGATCCGGAGACTAGTGATCAGATCGCTGGTGGTCCCCTTGGCATTGGTGAAGAGGGAAGAGTAATAGACGACGATAATCAGGACAAAGACCACAAAGGCCAGCCAGAGCGCCAGGTAGTGTTCTTTCATCCATCCGAGCAGGTCCGTGATCACTTTCCGGGGGGTGGTCTCGTTGTTTTTCCGGGTAACCGTGAACCAGAGGCCGGTCCCGACAGCGGCCCAGAAAAAGGCGGCTCCGGTCATGATGTATGTTTCCTTGACCGTGATCACCCAGGCCCAGCAGGCGCACATAAGAATAAAATAAACCGGCTTTTTCGACTCCCAGAAGCGAATCGCGCCGACAATCGTCCCCAGCGTGAAGAAGATCAGGTATGTTTCATGAATATTGGTTCGGGCGAAAAAGAGATTGGTCGGGGAGACGGCCAACAGGAAGCCGGCCGTGACCACGCCGCAGCGCCCGATCTTTCTTCTCAAGGGCCAGAGGAGGGCGATCGTCAGGGAACCGAAAAGGGCCACCATGCAACGGAGAGCGAAGATGCTCTCGCTGATAGCCAGGGGAATGATGTGGGTAAAGAAGAGAAACGGTCCATGGTAATTCTCGGGATCGTATTTCCAGCCGGCGGGAAAGTCTTTTTTGAGATTGAGAAGAAACCAGGAGTTGACCCCCTCATCGTGATGCAGGGGTTTCAGCTCCAGGTCGTAAAAGCGGAGGAACAAGCCAAGGCAGAAAGCGACCAGGAAGAGGATGGTGAGAATATTTTTGGCCCGGTGCCCCAGGAAAAACTCCGCCCGCGCCGGAACGATCGCCTGCGTCTTTTTAGTTCTCTTCTTGGCCACTTTATTTTTGGTGTGCATCGACCAGATCGATGCGCATTTATGTTATTGGAGTGCGCCGACCGTGTCGGTGCTCACTTTTATTTTTGGAGTACATCGACCGTGTCGATGCTTTTATTGTTCTGCTTGCATCGGACATACCGATGCATTGACACGGTCAATGCACTCCAAAACATGCATTGACACGGTCAATGCACTCCAAAGTTATCTTTTTTTCATCCCGAAGATCTTCAGTCCCGCTTTCATCTTGGTGTTTAATTCCCGAAGGGATCTGACCTGCAACATCTTCCTGACTATATAGGAGGGCCGAGTATAGAATTTTTTGTAGGCCAGTTGCAAGAGTTCCTGCAGTTCCCCGTCGGATAAGATCTCGTTCCAGTAGGGCGGACTGAAACCGGGCGTCGGCTGTCGGGCGAAATCCCGCCAATGGTCCCTCGAGAAGACCCCTTCGCTCAATCCCCGGGCGTAGATCGCGGTCTCGGGGAAGGGGCAGAGGATGGTGATATGGACATAATCCGGCTTTAGTTCGAGGGCGAAATCGATTGTCCTCAGGATATCCTCCCTGGTCTCGGTCGGGGAACCGATCATAAAGTAGGCGAGGGTCTCGATCCCCATTTTCCCGGTCAGGGAGATCGTCTCCCGTGCCTTTTCCAGTGTAATTCCCTTGTTGAGAACCCGGAGGATCTTCTCCGTTCCCGCTTCCACCCCGTAATGGATCCGTTCGCAGTTGGCGGCTTTCAGCTTCTCCAGCAGTTCCCGGTCGACGCAGTCGACCCGCGCCCGGATGTCCCACCCGATATCGAGTCGGCGGCTGATGATCTCGTCACAGACCGCGATCGCCCGTTCCCGGTTGACCGTGAAGGTGTCGTCATAAACCAGAAACTCCCGGATCCCGAGTTCGATGCATTCCTCCATCTCGTCGACCACGTTTTCGGCCGAACGGAAGCGGAATTGTTTCCCCAGGTGGGGCCGGGCGCAAAAAGAGCAGCGAAAGGGACACCCCCGGCTGGTGAACATGGTGGTGATCGGCTGCCGTCGGGCCATCACGGAACTGTATTTGTCATAGGGGACCAGCCGTCGGTCCGGGAAGGGGAGTGAGTCCAAATCGGCGCAGAGGGGCGCAATGCCATTTTGTCTCAGCTCTCCGTTTTCAAGATAGGTTAACCCCGGGACACGTTCCAGGCGCCGATTTCCCGCCAGCTCATTCAGCAGACAGGCAAAACTTGCCTCCCCCTCCCCGCTGAGGACGAAGTCTATTTCCGGAAGCCGCACCGTTTCCACCGGGTAAAGGAAGGCATGCACTCCCCCGACCACTACCGGCAGCTCGGGATCGATCTCCCGGACCAGACGGGCTGTCTTCAGAACATCAAGCAGGGTGAAGGTCATGGCGGTGAGTCCGACCAGGTTCGGTCTGGCCTCCCGGATCCGCTCCTTCAGGACCGGGTAGGAGAGTTCCTCTACCTGGGCATCGATCACTTCGATCTGGTGGGAGGTATTTTTCTCCAGGTACCCCGCCAGATAAAGAAGCCCCAGGGGGGGATTGTAGCCGCGGGCCTCATCGATCAGGGCCGGGTTATTCCCCACCAGTTCATTCTCGCGGGGGGGGTTAATGAGCAGGGCCTTCATCGGGCGGTACGCTTGTCAACCAGGTCGGCGATCAACCCCAAAGCCAGTATCTGAACACCGGTCATAATGATAACGATGATAGTGATATCCATGACCTGGGGGGTGAAGAATTTGCTGTAGAAGAAGACCAAAACAGCCAGGACGAAGAGGACCAAGCCGAAGGGGATAAATATCTTCAGCGGGTTGAAATAGAGGCTGGTCCGCAGGATCAGGCTGATGAGGTTAAGCGTGTCCTGGAATGGCCGGAACTTCGACCGACCGGTACGCTTGTTGTAATCGATCGAGACATAGTGGACCGGGCGGTCGTTGCACAAGAGCGCGACGGTGATGGTCGTAGTGAATGAGAAGCCGTCCGGGAGGATGGGCAGGAACCGCTCCACGGCCGATTTTTTGAAGACCCGCAGCCCCGAGTTGAGGTCGGGGATCTTCATTCCGGTCAGATAATCGGCCATCTTTTTCAGCAGCCACTTGGGAAACCGCCGGTGGGCGGGGATGGCGACTTTCCGGCCGGTCCGGGCCCCGACCACCATGTCATACTGATCCGCCTCCGCCAGCAGGGCCGGGATAGCATCCTGGGGATAGGTCCCGTCCGCGTCCAGGATCAGGATATGGTCATATTGAGCCCGGGCAATGCCGAGTTTGAGGGAGGCGCCATACCCCCGGTTAGAGGGATGCGTTAACAGGGTGGCGGTCGTTTGACGGACGATCTCCCCGGTCCGGTCCGAAGATCCATCGTCGATCACGATGATCTCATAGGGCCGGGCGGTTTTTTCGAGGACCCCCCGGAGATCGGCAAGAACTTGCCCGATGCCACCCTCCTCATTATAGGCGGGTATGATGACGGAAACACCTTTCATGCTACGCTAATAATAGTAACAACATCCCTTGATTGTCAATCAGTACTCGTTTCGTTTTCATATTGGTTGCGAAAGCTGTATTTGGTATCATTGGACGATTTATCCGCCTTCATAGAAGACCACGGGCTTGCCCGTGGATGGATGGGCACTCCCCGCTACGGCGTATGTCGCCAAAGAATAGTAGGGCGGATAACCCGCCGAAGCCTTGGCGAAGGCGGGTATTGATGGTACCACGCGCATGCGCGTGGGGCTCCATTACTAAATCGGACTGGATTTAAGCCTTTTTATCCTTTTTCGGAAATTCAAAACAGTAGCGTGAAGTGTAAGGCATAGGAAAAAGTTTCCTTACCCATTACACCTTACACTTTACACTACAAGTTGCGCCGGAGGCGCTAACTTGTATGAGAAAACTGGCATTTTTGGTCGTCGTCCTGGCAACGGTTACCATGTTTTACCGGATCAACCGGTATCCGATCTCATTCTCCATCTATGAGGGATTGTCCGGGCTGACGGCGATGCAGATCATGCAAGGGGACCGGGAGATCGTCCAGAGGACACTGGAGAAGCCGATCCGGAACCAGGCGGGCTGTTCCGCCGGTATCGGATCCGCCGACAACAATATCTTCTTCATCTTTCCCACCGTTTACTTCATGGAGCTGTTCGGTTACCGGGACAGCTATCTGACCCTTAGATTGGCATCGATGATATACGGGATTCTCTCGGTCTGGGTTCTCTACCTGCTGGGGGCGAAGATGTTCAATCGGACGGTGGGGGTGATCGCGGCGTTTTTCCTGGCCACTTCCTCCTGGGCCCTCACTTACAGTCGGATTAGCTACGATGTCAGCGCCACCATCTTCTTCGGTCTGGTCTGCTTCTATCTCTATGCCGCTATCGACCGCCCCGACAATCCGCTGAGTTATATTCTTCTGGGAGGCCTGATGGGGCTCGCCACCTACTTTTATGTCCCGGTCAGGATCGTCTTCCCGCTGGTGGCGGTTAACATGATCATGAGGATGATCTTCGATCGGGGCTACTTCCGGTCGCATTATCAGTATTTTATTCTTATGATCGCCGGCTTTCTTCTTTCGCTGTATCTCCAGGGGGGAGGTCTGAGCACCTACTTCATCAAGAATGTGCCGCTTGGATTCATGGCCGGGGAGAAAAGCGGCCATATGTGGTCACAGATCTGGTCGAACGTATCCTCGGCCTACCGGGCATTTTTCGTGGATTGGGGCTGGAGCCACAGCATCATCGCCGAACGGGGCGGGAGTTACGACGTCATCACCGGGTATTGTTTCCTGGCCGGCGTGGCCTGGTCGATCCTCCATCTCAAGCGGCACCAGTATCGGTTCTTGATCACCTGGATCCTGGCCGTGATGCTCCCCATGATTATGACCACCGGCGAAACCCGGCGCGCCGTTCTCTCCACGGCTCCCGTCTATTTGCTCGCCGCCGTTGGCATTAATTACCTGCTGCATTTACTCACCCGGTGGATGGGACGCTTCCAGGCGCCGGTCCTGGCCGTCCTGGTCCTGGCGGTTATCCTCCCGGCGGGGTATCTGAACCTGGACAATTATTTCGGGCTGTACGCGAAAGCGGCCGGCGATCCGGATAACGTTTTCGTGAAATGTCGGGAACAGCGCTCGCAGCTGATTAGGCTGATGCACGTCTCAACGGTGTACACCGATCTCTTCCGGACGGAGCTGGGTTGGCCCCAGGGGATTGAATATGAGGCAAAGAGGCTGGGGTATGCCAAAGACCGTTATCACCTTCTTGCGGCCGAGCAGGCGAGAGATGAGTTTGAAAAGTGCCCTGCCCCCTGCGCCCTCTATCTGAAGTCGGGCCAGCTGGAAAAAAAAGAGGCGCCGGTGGAAGCGTCCCCCGGTTCGCCGTCCGCGGTAGAGGAGCCCGAAGAACAGCGCCCGCAGTAATTTATTCCTTGTTGTTCTCGTCTCCATCCATCTTTGCGCTTGCGTCCGTTCCTTCCTTTTCCGCCGTATCGGGGTAAAAAAAAGAGTAATACACCCAGGGCGCGCATTCCCGGCAGCGTTCCCGAACGGAGCCTTTTCCGAAACGGGCCTCAAATAAGGGGACTAGTTCCTTCTGCTCGAAGATAAATCCGGCCCCGGCAGCCGCATGCTCCGGTCCATCGAAGAGCCGGGGGAGTGCGTCTGTCGGCACATAGTGGTACATTTTTCTTTCCCCGGGTCCCTGTTTCCCCTCTCGCGGGTAGTCATCCGGGACGTGATAATGGAGAGCCTCTACCCGGGGATAGGTGATGAAGTCAATGATACGGTTCTGAAGGTAGAGAGGATCCGGGGAGCGGACGATGTAGAAGTAGTGTTGATCGAGGTTCCGGAGGATGAACTCGGCGCAGTCCCGCCTCATGCGGCAGACACGGTATTCCCAGTGCGGGGATAAAAAAGTGATGAAAAACCCGATAAGAAGAACGGCCGCGAGGAAGGGGCCGAGGGCCGTTGCGGCTATGATCGCGCCCGACCGACCGCGTAGCCGGAGGAGTCCGTCGCCGAGAAGCGCGAAAGGGAGCGCGGTGAAGTAACAGAAAGAAGGTATCAGGAGCATGAGATGCCGGGGACTGGCCTTGTCCTGGAAGGTGGCGAAGACCACCTGGGGGATGAAAGCGGCCAGGGCGAGGGCGATGAAAAAAAAGTTCAGATCCCGCTTCCAGCCGAAGACAGCGCAGAAGAACCCCATGACGCAAAACGGGAAGAGGAGCGGGCTGATCAGGGGGAGCTTGCTGGGGAGGAGGAATTCGTGGTGGGAAGCAAAGAAGAGGTGGTGAAAAGATCTTTTGATGTTCTCCCGCAGGTAGAAACCGGTCCATCCCCAATCCGTCTCCGGGGTGTACACCGACTGGGTTCCCGTGCGATACCAGATGAAGTTTTTATCCTGTTTGCCTATTCCGAGAAGCCATTTTTCCGGTCCCAGGCCGCTGAGACAGGCGATCAACAGAACGGTCAGGCAGAGGATACCCAGTCCAATCCAGTGTTCTCGGAGGAATCTTTTTTTCACCACGGCCTGCTGCAGCACCAGGACGGCGGTCACCGGGAGCATGATCTTCCCGACCATGTAAAAGAGCCAGTAGCAGCCGAGAGCGATCCCGGCCAGAACGTAATAGCGCCAGCGCCGGGTCCGGAACGCCCGGAGTAGGAACCAGCCGATAAGAAGAGCGTAAAGCGGGGTGAGAACCAGGGGCAGCCCGACCCGGCTGAGGGTGACGTGCCAGACCGAGACGGCCAGGAAGAAAGCGCAGAGGAGCGCGCGAAGCCGGGAGTATCTTGCCCGGACCAGCGCGTACATCGCTCCGATCGACACGGTCCCCAGTAACGCCGCCAACGAACGGAGAGTGATCAGGCTGACGCCGAAGCACCGGAAGAGGAGGGCCAGGGGGAAGGCGAAGAAGGGAACGCTGTAGGTATTCATGATCGGCCGGGCGGTAAAACTCCAGAGAAGCCGATGATAACCCCGGTTCCCCTCCAGGACTTCGATACCGGAGAGCCCGGTGGTGCCTTCATAATCAAGCACCGCCGCCGGCATCAGATCCAGCTTGTAAAACCGGAGAATGAAGCCGGAGATGACGATCAGGCAGAG
Source organism: uncultured bacterium (assembly GCA_963822585.1). Lineage (GTDB taxonomy): Bacteria > Auribacterota > Erginobacteria > Erginobacterales > Erginobacteraceae > CAWGIE01. The sequence continues at coordinate 244,704 of CAWGIE010000031.1, read as the reverse complement.
GACGATCGCCGTCATCCTCCGGCCGATCGGGAGACCCTCATCCCGTCTCCGGGTGCTTCGGATCGCGGGGAGGAAACCGCAGACAATACCGATCCCGCAGAAAATCCAGTACCCGGCCAGTTCCCGCTCGCCCCAGAAGCTGACCGAGAGCACCCCGGCGAGTATCGCCGCCCAGGAAAGAACGATCGGAAGGGCCTCTCGGCGCCGGAGGGCGACGAAGAGACCGCTCCCGGCCAGGAAGAGGGCCGCGAGCACGGTCCGCAGCCCCGGGTGCGGCCGGATAAAACAGTTAAGAACCGCCTCCCCCCACCGGGAAAGCAGTTCGACCGGAAGGGCCAGGAAGGAAAATGCCCCACCTCTCCCCCGAGCCGTGAGTTCAGCAATGAGGAAGACCGCCCCGCTCAGAATCAGGGTTGCCGGACCGGCAATGGCTATCGCGGATGCTTTCCTTCTTCGGGGCGACGAGGGGGGGAGAAGTCCGATCCCCGCCCCGACCAGGACCGCCGCCAGCATGATCAGGATAACGGTTTCCATAATAAATTAGCGCCTCCGGCGCTAATTTAAAGAATCGATGAAAAGGGTCCAGGCCCGGGGGCGGTTGAAAGTGTCGCGGAACTCCTCGACCCGGCCTTCCCCGAATTGATCCCGGAGCCGGGCCAGCTCATCGGGGGAAACCGTGCCGGCGGCACAGATCACCGCCACCGGAAGCCGTCGGGCGATATCTTCCCGTTTCAATTTCCGGACCTGGACCGGGTTCAGGAATTGATATCCGGGAGCCCCGGTTTTATTCTTTTCATGGAGAAGAAATGAAATCGTTTTCTTGCTCAGATCGTTGGCGGGGACGATAAAGAGGAAGTAGTTGTCCATCTTGCTCTTCGCGTACTCGTCGAAAAACCGCTCTTCCTCCCAGCGCCCCGCCGGCTGGCGGTTCTCAAAAAATATGAGGCAGTTATAAGCGCCCATCACGAGAAGCAGCGCGATGACGAGCCCGCCAACCGCGCCGGTCACTCCCTTCGGGCAGCGGGCCCCGGTTTGTTTCAAAAGCTGGGAAAGCGGTATGGCCGCCAGACAGAAGATAAAGGGCCAGGAGACCATCATTCTTCGAACCATGACCGGGGGCCGGGAAAGAAGATTGGGGATAATGAAGGCCGCGGCGAAGAAGAGCAGCAGCCGGTAATTCGGGCGCCTGATTCGGGACAGGCTGAAGGCGACACCGAGCAGGAAGAGGGGAGGGATGGCGGGGTTGAAGTAAAGGTTTCCCCGGGGCCAGGGATCGTAGTTGAAGTTCCTGTCGAGGAAAAAGCTCTGGATGAGCTTTTCCAGATTTTCCTGGATCAGCGGGACCGCCCGGCGATAGTCGGGCTGCGGAGTGAAGGTATGGTCCCGGGTCCGGTGCCAGACCGACTCGTACCCCGCGAAGCGGGGCGCCATCACGTCCCAGGCCGGGATATCGAGCGCCGCCATCAGGAGGATAACCGACAGGATCATCAGGATGATCCCGCCCAGGTTGCGGATAAACCACCCGCGCTTGCAAAGGCTGTAGGTGGCGATCAGGGCCGCGGTGAGGAGGATGGGGTATTTGCCCGGGGAGTAGAAATACCCGGCAAAGGTAATCGCGGGCCCGAGCAGAACGTAGTAGAGAATACGTTGCCGGGTGACGGCTCGTATCAGGAGAAAGACAACCAGCAGACTTACGGTCAGGGTGGAGGAGAGAAGGAGACCGATCCGGCTATAGTTGTTATGGAGCGGTGAGAGGGCGAGGAGGAATACCGTCAGCAGGGCCAGCCGTCTCCCAAAAAGGGTGCTGACGATTCCGTAGGTGAGAAGGAGAGCGATGATCCCCCAGGTCACCGAGACCATCTTCAGGGAAAGGATGGTTGCCCCGAAGACCTGGAAGAAGAAAGCCGTGCAGTAAACGTATATCGGGGAATAGTTGAGATGTCCCAATCCCCGCCAGATGGTGGAGGTCCAGAGGCCGACGTTGTGACGGCCGGAAAGTACCGCCAGTGCCTCCCGGCCGTAATCGGATTCGTAATGGTCGAAGCGGTAGGATACCTCTCCCAGGGCGTAGCTTCTGAGGATAAAGCCGAGGAGGATGATCGCCGCCAGCAATAGGGCCCCCGTCGTCTTCCCGATCCCCCCCCCGGGGGGGGGGTGCAGGCGATTGTCGACAAGACCGCTGAACCAGGCGTAGAGGCAGCCGAGCCCGAGGAAAAAATATATCTCGGGAAACGCCCTTTCACCGAGAGATATCCCTCCGACCAGGGCCGCCCCGAAAGAGAAAAGAAGGAGCACGAGGGAGAGGTTCGTCTTTTTTCTGCTCAGGGCGAGGAGCAGCGAGGAGAGGATGATCAATCCCAGAACGATCGCGGAGCCGGGTGCCCGATGGTCGGGAATCCACGCGGCGAGAAATCTGCCGCCGTGGAGAACGCCCTGGAGGAGAATCCCGACGGGGCCATTGAAGGGGAAGATCATGGCGCCCGTGGCCGCGCCCATCAGAAAAATGATGAGCGCTCCCGTTAAAAGACCGATGCCGGTTCTGATCCTCTGTTTCCGGAAGCGCGCGTCGGTGAAAAAGCCCTTCAGATAAAGGCCTAGTAAGATGAACAAGAAGGCGGCCGCGTAGAAAATCAGCCGCAATAGGGGCCCGAGGATACTATTCATGTCAATCAGCGCGCTCCGCTCGCTGTCTTATTATGTGGCCGTCCGCTTGCTGCCATCGGCTGTCGCTGAACAACAAATATTTCCTGTCAGATACTATCGCCAAGGGTATCCCTGAACACGGCCGACATCCGGCCGGGGGAATAGGGCGCGAATAGCGCCGAACGATTTACCAATTATTTTTTCGAAGAAAAAATAATTAATCTGAGAAATGGACCCGCAGGTTGGTGAAAGCGGGGCCGGCTGAACGCGAATCGGCGCCGGCGACAGCATAATAAAAACGGCCTTCCAGCAGCGGCTCGGCCAGGGGCCAGAGGCCATTCCCCCTGAAAATGACGGTGTTCGCTCCTTCCGGCCAGGAATTGCCGACAAAAAGGGTCTTTTCCCCGCTGGTGAAGGTGAAGGTTGACCATTGGCCCGATTTCTCCGCGGTTAAAAATGCCGATTCCGCCACTTTGCGGTCGGGGAAACCGTCTCCATCGGTATCCGCGTAGGCCAGAATCGAAAACCCGCCGGATTGGCCCGGGGCGGCATGGGCTATTTCCACCGATACCGTCTTTCCGGTTTTGCTACCCGGTTTGATCTCCCAGACCCACTGCCGGTGCTCCGCCGGCGGCTGATAGGTGGCGGTGGTCAGTAATCCCCCCGGTGTCTCATCACCGCGAAAGAGCGGCGGACGGCGGGGAGGGTGCTCCGTCTTTACCGTTGCCGTCACCTCCGGCTTGCGGGCGGATTCGCCGCGTAAAAAGGCCTGAATCGATCGGATAAACGGGTACGGTGATTCCCGGGGAAAGACCGGGCGGACGGCGTCGTAGATGACCGCCAGAAAGATTACCACCCCGAACCAGATGAGAACCGTTCCCCAGAATTCTCGACTGAATATTTTCATTTTTAAATTAGCTCCCTTTGGTCGCGAATTTAAAAAGTATTATTTTTAAATTAGCGGCTGCGCCGCTAATTTAATGATTTTTCCGATTATTGAAATTCCGAAGCAGCAAGTTATATTCCGGTGGCTGTAGGTATCCCAGTATGATATAAAAGTAGTGTCTTTGACGCTACCTATTTATATAAATCAGCTCGCCGAACTCGCAGATTGGAGGATGGATTTGTCTCTCCGGAAGAATAGATTAGAAATCACGCTCTTCCTGGTGTTATTTTGCAGCTTCGCGTATTTTTACCAGGGGGGCGGAGCCAACCAGAATGCCCGTCTCGGCCAGATGCGGGCGATCGCCGAACGGGGACAGCTCCATTTCAAAGGTATCCGGGTTCCCAGTCACGACGTGGTTGAAGTTGACGGCAGGATCTACCCGAACAAGGCTCCCGGGATGAGTCTTTCCGGTGTCGTTCCCTATTTCCTCATCTCCCGCCTGAAGGGGACCATCATCGCTCTCACCTCGGAAGATTTTTATTACCTCCTCTCCTGCTACCTGGTCACCGTTCTCCTGGTGGCGCTTCCCTGCGCCCTGGGCGGCGTCGTCTTCTTTCGCCTGCTCGGTCTCTTTTATGCCGGTGCGGTTCCGCGCTTGATCTGCACCCTGGGGCTTTTTCTCGGCACCCCGGCTTTCGCCTATTCGACGGTGTTATACGGCCACATGGTGAGCTCGGTCCTGACACTGATCTCTTTTTATCTGCTTTATAAATATCTGGTTCATGCTCCCACTGCGGCCCGCGGCCCGATTTATCTCTTTCTGGCCGGCTTAAGCGGCGGCTGGGCGGTGGTGACGGAGTACCCGACGATCGTGATCGTTTCATTGCTCTCGCTCTATTGCCTGCTCCGATCACTTTTTCACAAAGGAGGGCGGCCCCTTCGTTTCGGCCTTTTTCTGGCCGGTCTCGTCATCCCGGCCTGTGTACTGATCGTGTATAATTACCTGGTATTCGGAAACTTGTTCTTCGTCGCCTATTTCGATAAGAGAGCCGCCGCTCACGCGGCCTATCGGAAAGGACCACTGCTGGGATTCCAGACGGCCGAACTGGTCAAGGCGCTCTACCAGACATCTTTCGGTCCTTTTCGGGGCCTTTTCCATATCTCCCCTTTCCTGATCCTGGCAGTGCCCGGTTTCTATTACTTCTCGAAACGGAAAGGATTACGGGGCCTTCTCGTTACTCTCACCGTGCTGGTGACGGTATATTTCTTCATCAACAGCATCTACCCGTACTGGTACGGGGGCAAGGCCCTCGGGCCCCGGCACGCGATGGAGATGCTCCCCTATCTGGCGCTGCTGGCCTTCTTCTTTGTCGTCAGGTTCCCCCGGTTTTCGGCTCTCCTGGCCGCTCTCTCCATCTTCTTCATGCTGACCGCCGTCTCGGTGAGACCGGAGGAGTACGTCGCCCACCCGTTCCGCGATCTCTATTTTTTCGCCTTTTTCAATGGAAACCTCTCCATAAACCAGGAAACAACCTTTCAAACCAATTCAGCGATCTCCGGGTATTTCAATGCCTTTAACCTGGGGGAAGTAGCCGGGCTAAAGGGGCAGCTTGTCCTTTTAAACCACCGCCTTGGTTCCCTGAGCTTAGTTCCCCTTTACCTGATCTGGCTGATAGGAGGAATAACCATGACATTTTACGGGAAGAAAGAAAAAAACGGTTCCGGGCCGGGATATTCCGGAGGAGTTTCCTCCGGTCTGGCCAAAGTAGCCATTGGACTTTTGATCGTTGTTTTGATAGTGGGGGTATTGAATCTCCTCTATCAGCTCCAGCTTAAATCCTACCTGGAGGAACTCTCGGGGGCGGGGGAATTCCGGGTCAGCACCGATCGGGCGCCCGTGCCTACCGTTCAAACCCGGACTTCTCCGGGACACCGGCTGCAGATCTGGGAAGTGAAAAAGCCCTATCAGCCCGGGGATACCCTTATGGTCAAGCTCCAGCATGCCGCCGCCGGCAAGGAAGGGGGCTTTTATATTGTCGCCTATGGGGACCAAAACAAGGACGATAAACCTGATCGGGAACTTGGGCGGTCGATCTTTCTCACCGCCCGCACTGCCGGAGACTGGAGCTACTGGACGTTTTCCGCGCCCGACGGCAAGATATTTCTGGGAGACACCTGGGAAGACGGGGCCCGGGTTTTCTTTGACCGAACCGGCTGGAAGAGCAAGGATTTCTCTCCAACAATGTTTTATTCGCAGGGCGGCGCGCCGGTTCTTTCCACCGGTCCCCGCTCCACCAACATGACGGTGGAGATTGAGGATGAACAATCAGAATCAGGGGAATAAATGCCTTTTATGATATTTAAATGAAAAGGACGCCGCATAAATTCCAAATCACAAGCACCAAATAACAAATAAATCACAAATTCAAAATTCCAAACAGCCTGGTAAAGCCCAGGTTAACCAAAGTGTCCAACCGAATAACCAAGGCGTTACAATGAAGTTAAAGTTATTCCCTTGACGTTAGTGATTCGTTTGGAATTTTGGTCATTGTTATTTAGAATTTGTTTGTTATTTGGTGCTTAGGATTTGGAATTTTTTTAGGGTTGGCTGATTGGATACATTACGGCAGAGCACTACTCAAAACCGTCAAATAACTTTCTCGTGAAAAGATGGGTATTTATTATCTTCGGGGTTAACCTGCTCGCCCGACTGCTCCTTATCAACTGGCATCCCGCCACCTATACCGACAGCATTCTTTACATGAACGCCCTGGAACGGATCCAGGGTACCATCATTCTTCCCGCCTATCCATTCGCGATCGTGCTGCTCAGGAAAATAACGGGCGATCCGGTTATTGCCGGCCGCCTGGTTTCCATCCTGGCCGCGTCCCTGGCTATTTTTCCCTTGTTCGGTCTGGCCCGGATTATCTATGATCGCCGAAGCGCTCTTTTCACCATCCTGCTTTATTCGGTCTCCCCCCTGATATTTCGCTGGTCTTTGCGGATATTCCCCCACAGCCTGTATTCTCTCTTTGTCCTGCTTTTTGTATACGGCATTTTTAAATACATCGAATCCGATCGGGTGCTCTTTCTGGCCGGGGGCATTTTCAGCGGCGGCGTGGCCGTGCTCACCTATCCGACCGGTCTAGTTTTGGTCCCGGTGGCCGTCATCGCGGCCGCCGGATATTTTGGGGTCAAGACAGTCCGGGAAAACAAGCTCCGTCTCTGGCTGGTTGTTTTCCCGGCCGGCCTGACCGCGCTGGCCGCCGCCTTTTTTACCAGTCCCCCGTTCCAGAATCATGTCCAGTTATATTTCGCCCAGGTCCTGGTCTTCTTCCCGGTCCGTCTTCCCGTTGGTTCAGCGGCCTGGCAGCTTGCTTTCAGCGGAGGAGCGTGGCTGATCGCTTCCCTGATCCTCATCTACCCGATCCCCCGGAGGGGGGAGATCAGGGGATGGTGGTACCGGAGACCGCTGGTCCCGATCGTGATGACCCTGGCTTTCAGCAGCTATTATTTTCTCTATATCTGGCAGATCGACCTGGCTCAAAGCACCTGGTACCAGCAGGGGATGATCACCTCCTACGGCTCCCTCGCGGGGCGCTGGCAGGCATGGCTTTCCCATTATCTCTATTCTTATCCCTACGTTATCGTGTACCCGGTTGCCCTGGCGGCTCTCCTGGGCCTGATCATGACCCTGGTCTCGCTCTGGCATTGCGCCCGGCGGGTACTCTGGCTGTCTTTTTACGGTTATTTTCTATCCGCCATTTTCTACGCCCTGGTGGTTAATAAATGGTGGACGCCGCGATATCAATACACCCTGGTCCCTTTTGCCCTGGTCCTGGCCGGGTACGGATTAAGCCGGCTCTGGGGATGGAATAAAATCAAATGGGTCGGTCGCGCCGCTCTCTTTATCTGCCTGGGCACCAGCCTGCTCTTCACCGCTTTTGTTCTTTACTGGTCGCGGGAGAGCTTCGCCGATATCTCCCGGAGTGCCCTCTTCCTGAAAGATCATTTTCTCGACCGCCGCATCTTCACCGATGAACTGCAGAAAACCGGTTTCTGGGCCGGCCGTCCCCTGCGCGGCTATACCCGGCAGACCCGGTCCACACTGAAGGACGGAGATATTCTGGTACTCCACGGCTGGCACACCAACCTGGCAACCGAGTATTCCTACCTCAACCGCTTTTATCAAATGGAGATATTACAAAAGTTCCCGGTCGATATCGTGCCCCTGCTGGCGGACGATGTCGTGGACTGGGCGGGGAAGCGGCTCCGCCGCCGCGCCAATGCCCCCGTCGTCTGGGATGAACGCTTCCGGAAACAGCATATCGAAAGCTGGATTATCGCCGTCAAAAGCCGCCGTGACGGCCAGCTCCCGGAAGAGACGGCGACTTCCGGAGACCGGCCTCCCCCCGGAGGGGCACTCCCCGGTACGGAGTACGCGGACTACTTCGATATCGGTCTCTGGGAAGTCACGCGGGAAGTTCCCCGAGGGCAGAAGGTGGTGCTGGAGATGGCTCATGCCGCCCCGGGTCCCGGCGGGGCCTTCCGGATGATTGTTTACACGGACAGCAACGGGGACGGACTCCCCGATCGGCAGGCGGCCGTTTCGCCGTTGCTGGAGGGGGAGCAGGCGGGTGCGTGGAGCAGGTGGGAATTCACCGCTCCCGGCGGCCCGCTCTTCGTCGGCAGCAGCTGGCGGCTGGGCACCTGGGTATTCTACAGCAAGTCTCCCTGGATCGATCTTCCGCTGGGGGAAGTGATGTATTACTCCCGGGGAGGGATGCCTCATCACAAAGCTCATCGGAGCGGACGGCTGAAGATCTCATTCCCGGTGGAGGAGTCCGCGTCAGCCACCCCCTCCGCCCCGGGAGATACTTTGCTTGAAATACAACAGTGAGCCTTGTTATTATGTTTCCAATTAGCGCTCACCGGTTGCTAATTCAGTGCCCTCCGCCGCGAGCGTCGGGGGTCTGTTAATTGATTTGAATGTTTAAAATTTTCCGGAGGAAAATTTTATAATGATTCAGGGTAAAAAAATACTATTGACCGGCGGCGCCGGTTTTATCGGAACCAACCTCTGCCGGGTGCTGGCCGACGAGAACGAAGTGGTGATCTACGACAATCAGCACCGGGACGCCATTCACCTGACCGACCTCCCCGATCATCCCAACGTTTCTTTCATCAAGGGAGATGTCCTCGATTGCGACCGCCTGGCCGGCGCGATGGCCGGCTGCCGGCTGGTCGTTCACCTGGCGGCCATCGCCGGGATTGATACGGTAAACAAACGGCCGACCGTGACGATGAAGGTGAACATGAGGGGAACCGAGAACGTGCTCGACGCGGCGGTCCGGGAAGGTGTGGAGAGGCTGATTGATTTCTCCACCAGCGAGGTTTACGGGTCTTTCGTTTACCAGGCCGATGAGGGAGATTCCACCATTCACGGGCGGGTGGGGGTGCTCCGATGGATATACGCCGTCAGCAAGCTGGCCGCCGAGCACATGACCCACTGCTACTATGTCGAATACGGGTTGCCCGCCGTCACGGTCAGGCCGTTCAATATCTACGGGCCCTACCAGGTGGGAGAAGGGGCGGTTCAGAAGTTCATCCTGGCCGCGTTGCGGGGAGACCCTCTCTTTATCAACGGCGACGGCTCCCAGATCCGCGCCTGGTGCTATATAGAAGACTTTGTGCGGGGGGTTCTTCTCTGCCTGGAAAAAGAGGAAGCGGTGGGACAGGTCTTCAATATCGGCAACCACATGGCCGCCGTCACCATCCGTGATCTGGCGGAGAAAATCATTGTCCTCAGCGGCTCCTCATCGAGACTCCAGTTCCGGGAGGAACTGGGGGCAGACGTGGCATTGAGAATTCCGAGCACGCAAAAAGCCCTGAAGCTGCTGGGCTTTGAGCCGTCGGTGATGTTGGAAGAAGGTTTGAAACGGAGCATCGAGTGGTACCGGGGGTGGGAGGGGAGCGGGAAAAAGTGATCGGTAATCGGTGATCAGTAATCAGTAATCGGTAATCAGTCAACCGGCCGCTCTTGCGGGGACACCTGATTACTGATCACCGATTACCGATTACCGGTTTTCTTATCCCCGTAACCTTTGTTATTACTGCAAATTGACGGAATAAAACAATGCATGTCACCATTACCGGCGCCGGCGGATTTATCGGGAAGAACCTTCTTCTGGGGTTGTCACCCGATCATCACCTGATCGCGATTGACCGGGGAGGGGAACTCCCGGGTTTCGTGGAGGATCATTCTCTTGCCGAAGTCGAAATAGAATGCATCGACCTGACCGATCAAGCCGCTCTGTCGGCTTTGGCTGAGAAAAGAGACGGTCAGATTGAAGCGGTGATCTACCTGGCCGGGAATGGAGACCCCGCCTATTCGGTATCCCATCCGGATGTGGATCTAACCGATACCGTTCTCGGGCTGGTGCATTTCTTACAGCATTTCACCGTGGGCCGGTTTATCTATTTCTCCTCCGGGGCGGTCTATGACGGGCTCTCGGGAGCAATATCCCCCTCATCCCGCCTTGACCCCCGTTTGCCTTACGCGATCGGGAAATTGGCCTGCGAGCAGTACATTAAGTTCTTCCAAAAAACCGGCCGGATCGATCAGTATGTCATCCTTCGGTTTTTCGGGGCTTATGGTCCCTACGAGCCGCCACGCAAGATCTATACCCGCCTGGTGAAGAGATTTGCCCTTGAACGGAAGCCGTCTTTCACCATCCGTGGTGACGGTCAAAACCTGATCGATGCCATGTTCGTGGAAGACACGGTGCGGGGAGTAAGTGCGGTACTGAAGAGCGATGCCGGCAACCGGGTAGTGGATTTTTGCCTGGGCGAACCCCTGACCATCAAGCAGCTGGTTGAGGCGGCGGCCCGCATCTTCGAGATCGAGGCTGTCATTGAGACTGCCGGTCGGGTACCAGAGTATATCGACTTCCGGCCCTCCTCCCGGGAGATGGAGGAGCTCTTCGGATTCACCCCGAAGATCCCCCTCTCGGAAGGCCTGCCGATACTCGCCAGCCACCTGGCAGATACACCGGGAAAAATGTAAAATAACCACGAAGAACACGAAGGACACGAAGAACCGTTGATAGACCAGACAGGTATGTACTCTCCTTGGCGGTAACCTTCGTGCTCTTCGTGCCCTTCGTGGTTTTATGAAACGTTATGTTAGGGAATCAGAAATACTGGAGAGATAAAATATAGATAAGGAGAAAAAATGGCAGGCAAGGCGAAAGAGAAGATTCTGATCACCGGCGGAGCCGGGTACGTGGGTTCGATCATGGTGGAGCATTTTCTGAAGAAGGGTCATCCGGTTACGGTCCTCGATGATTTTCGTTACTGTCGGACCTCGCTGCTCCATCTCTGTCATTTTTCCGGTCTTAGCATCATCAGGGGGGATGTCCGGGAGAAGGCGGTTATCAGGCCCCTGATCGCCGCAGCGGATATCCTGATCCCTCTGGCGGCGGTAGTCGGGGCGCCCGCCTGTGATCTGCGGCCGGCGGACTCCCGGAGCATCAACGTGGGCGCGGTAAAACTGCTCAACGATCTCCGGAGCCGGGAGCAGCGGGTGCTCTTCCCCGTGACCAACAGCGGCTATGGAATCGGGGAGAAGGGGATTTACTGCACGGAGGAGTCCCCGCTGCGGCCGATCTCTTTATACGGACGGACGAAGGTGGAGGCGGAGAAGATCCTGCTCGACAAAGGCAACGCGATCGCCTTCCGCCTGGCCACGGCATTCGGGGTCTCGCCCCGGATGAGGGTGGATCTGATGGTCAATGATTTTAGCTACCGCGCGGTCCGGGACCGGTGCATCGTGCTCTTTGAAGAGCATTTCAAGCGAAACTTCATCCATGTCCGGGATATCTCCCGGGTTTTTTATCTCGGAGCAGTTCATTTCCCGCGGATGAAAAATCAGGTGTATAATGTCGGACTCAGCAACGCCAATCTCTCCAAACTGGAGTTGTGCCGGCTGATCAAACGCCAGGTCCCGGAACTGGTCATCATCACCTCGGAGATCGGAAAAGACCCTGACCAGCGGGACTACATCGTGAGCAACGAGAAAATCGAGCAGGCCGGATTCCGGCCCCTCTGGACGTTATCCGCCGGGATCCGGGAATTGCTCCGGGCCTATACTTTTTTAAAAGACTCGGTGTACAACAACTTGTAGAATGGAGAGTTGGAATGATGGATTGCTGGAATGTCGGGAGATTGCCCCCGGTATTCCAGTACTCCAATACTCCATTACTCCATTACGATTCCTCGAAATATTTTGCTGCAGGCACGGGACCATAATAAGCAGGGTATTATGGCTAAAAAGCATACCATTCTGGTGACCGGGGCGAGCGGGTTTCTGGGCCGGCATCTTCTTCCCGTTCTGGAGGAGAGGTATCCCGCCTCCCGCATCGTGGCGCTTTCCTCGGAAGAGTACGATCTGACCGAGCAGGCCGGGGTCCGTCAAATGTTCCGGGATCATCAGCCGGCCTGGGTTATCGCCCTGGCCGGATACGTGGGGGGGATCGGAGCCAACCTGGCCTACCCGGCGGATTTTTTCTACCGGAATATCATGATTCAGACCATGACCGTCCATGAAGCCTGGCGGGCGGGGGCGGAGAAAGTGGTGGCCGCGATCGGAGGGTGCAGTTACCCGGCCTCAGCTCCCTCGCCGATCTCGGAGGAAGAAATGTGGGGGGGGCTCCCCGCCTTCGAAAGTACCCCCTATTCGGTGGCGAAGAAGATGGTGCTCATCCAGTCCCAAGCCTACCGGCGCCAGTATGATTTCAATTCCATCGTGCTCATTCCCGGCAACGTGTACGGCGAATATGACAATTTCGAGACGGAAAATTCCCACGTCATCCCGGCCACGGTGAGAAAATTCTATGAGGCGCTGCTGGAGGACCGGCCCGAGGTAGTAATGTGGGGAAGCGGAAAACCAACCCGGGATTTTGTCTACGCGGGAGACGTCGCCGCGCTCTTTCCCTATTTTCTCGAGGAGTATGATACCTCCGAACCGATCAACCTTTCCACCGCCCGCTCCACCTCGATCAAAGAGCTGGCCGAACTGGTCAAGGAACTCACCGGTTACCGGGGGCGTATCGTCTGGGACCGGTCGAAACCGGACGGGAAAGTACTGAAGATATTCGCCAACCGGAAGATGAAGGACCTCGGTCTTGACTGCCCCACCTCCCTGAGAGACGGATTGGCCCGGACGATTAATTGGTTCCGGGAGAATTATGCGGAGGGGACCGTCCGGCTGTGAAGGCATGCGTACTGGGCGGGAGGGGATTCGTGGGGTCGGCGTTTGTCCGCTTCTGCCGAAGGTCGGGTGTGGACTGCGACTGCATCGATCTGGATAACTACGACGAAGGCCGGGGCCGGGAATATGACGTCCTGATCAACACCGCCGGAAATTCCAGAAAGTTTATCGCCAACGAGAATCCGCTGGATGACTTCCGTATTTCCCTGGATGCTCTTCTTCGGTCATTTCGGGATTTTTCCTTTCGCAGATACGTGTACATTTCGAGTATTGACGTTTACCCTGACCATGCCGATCCGGGTCGGAACCGGGAAGACGCAGTGATCGACATCAATCGGATCTCTCACTATGGATTTCATAAATATCTGGGGGAGCAGATGGTTGGACATTACCTTCCGGACTGGCTCATCATCCGCCTGGGTGGAGTCCTGGGACCGGGATTGAAGAAAAACCCGGTTTTCGATCTTCTCCACGATATTCCCCTCCGGGTTCACGAGGATTCCCGTTACCAGTATTTGCTGACGGATACCGCGGCGGAAGCCGTTTTCGCGCTTCTCCGCCGGGATCTGAAAGGAGAGACATTCAACCTTTGCGGTAGCGGGACGGTCGCCCTTCGGGAGATACGGTCGTGGCTGGACAAACCTCTCCGCTACCAGGCCGCGAATGCGCCCCGCGAGACATACGACGTTAATAATGAAAAAATAGGCCGATTATTCGGCATACCGGAATCCCGGGCGACGGCAAAAGAATTTATCTTAAACCGGTCCGCCGGTTGAACAGAACATTTTCGGTAGTACCCGGTCGACGTTTTTGCTATAGGTAACGTTTTGGACGTTTGTTCTTAACCCACAATTTTTCGCAGAAAAATTGTATTTCGAAGAAAAATTTTAAAATGATCATCGCGCAGACACCGGTCAGGATCAGTTTTTTCGGAGGAGGAACGGATTTTCCCGAATACTTCAACCGCTTCGGGGGGGCGGTGCTTTCCACCACGATAGACAAGCACGTCTTTTTGACCGTCAACTACCTCAGTAATTTCTTCGACTACCGGATAAAAATATCCTATTCAAAAACCGAACTGATCAATCGTGTTGAAGAGATCGGTCATCCGGCCGTTCGCGCCTGCCTGCAGCACATGGGGATCACCTCCAATATCGAGATCAATTATTTCTCCAATCTTCCGGCCCGCACGGGGCTGGGCACCTCGTCTTCTTTCGTGGTTGGGCTCCTGCATGCGCTCTACGCCTACCGCGGGAGACGGGTTTCCCCCCGGCAGCTGGCCAGAGAAGCCGTGTACGTGGAGCGCGAGCTGATCCCGGAGAATGTCGGCTGCCAGGACCAGTACGCCGCCGCCTACGGCGGAATAAACTATATCCGTTTCCTGGACAGAGACGAGGTGCTGGTGGAAAAGGTGATCACTCCCACCGGGGTGGTAGAGAGCCTGCAGGCCAACCTGATGCTCTTTTATACCGGCATCCAGAGATATTCCAATGAGATACAGAAGGAGCACGTTTCCCGGCTCGAGAACAACCGGGAAGCTCTCGGGGCGCTCGCGGAATTGGCGAAGCGGGGAAGGGATGTCCTGTGCGATCCGGACGCCGACCTGGATGATTTCGGGCGACTCCTGGACGAAGGATGGGGCCTGAAAAAAAGCATGGGGACAGGGGTGAGCAGCCCCGGGATCGACGAGATGTACGCCCGGGCCCGGGGGGCGGGAGCCCTGGGGGGCAAGCTGCTCGGCGCCGGCGGCGGCGGTTTTCTGCTTCTCTATGCCGTTCCCGACCGGCAGCCGGCGGTCCGGGCCGCGCTCCGGGATCTTCTGGAAGTCAGTTTCCGTTTCGAGAGGAACGGATCACACATTATTTTTTACGATCCGGAAAAGCTGGGGAACCCGGGGGATGAGCAGTGATCAGTAATCAGTTGTCGGTAATCAGTGCCCCGGGCGGCTGGGCCGTACTGATTATCGATCACTGATTACCGGTTGCTATTCCCGTGATCGGGGTAGAGGGAAAACCATGCAACCATTCACGATAATTATCTCGACCTTTAATGAGGAGGAGACCATCCGGGGGTGCCTGGATCGGATTCTGGCCGCGGCTCCCTCGGCTGAGATCATCATTGTCCATGGCGGCCGGGACCGGACCGCCGATATCGCCGCGGAGTGGGGGCTGGTGCATTCGATTCCGATCAGGGTCTTGCGGAACTACGGAGACAGCGGGAAAGGACACGCCGTGAAAGTGGGCATTACCCTGGCTGCCCATCCGGTCATGCTCCAGTTCGACGCCGATCTGCAGTTTGCCCCCGAGGATATCCCCCGGATTGTCTCTCCGATACTGGAAGGAGAAGCCGACCTGGTCATCGGTTCCCGGTTCATGGATGAAGCCGATCGTTCCGGGTATCGCTCCAGTTTTTTCCGGGATAAGGGGAATGCCTTTCTTAACGGATTTATTTCGCTCATCGCCGGCCGCACGATCACCGACGTGACGACCGGCATGAAGGCCTGGAGCGGTGAATACATCTGGGACGTCGATTTCAAGGATAACCGCTTTATTTATGAGATGGAGATCGTGGTCAGGGGGGCATTGAAAGGCTATCGTATTCTCCAGGTGCCGGTTACCTACCTGAGCCGCCAGGGCGGTGCTTCGGGCCATGGGACGGGTATGAGAGAGTTTTTCAGCATCGCCCGGACCGGTCTCTTGATCGCCCTCCGGGCGGCGATGATCCGCTGCCGCCTCTGGTAGAGATTTCATGCTTCGCATGAAATCTCTCAAATTCCAAATAACAAATCATAAGCACCAAATAAATCCCAAATCACAATTACCGAAACCACAAACTAATATATTTTTAAAGGATGAATAATCCGGATTCCAATAAACGATTGCCTATCGTTGTATTCGGCGCCGGGCCGGCCGGGTTGACGGCGGCCCGGACACTCAGCCGGGCGGGACAAAAGGTGATCGTGCTGGAGAAGCGCTCGACGGTCGGGGGAATATCCTCATCCCGCTACTGGGAGGGATTCATCGTCGAGTTCGGTCCCCACACCTACCATGTAAAAAATGACGAGATAGATGAACTGATACGCGAACACTACGCCGGCAAGCTGGTGATAAAAAAGCGGATCACCAATATGCTGATCCGGGGCAAATATTATGATTATCCGCTCAAGTTCTGGCAGCTTTTCCGGGGTTTAAATCCCTTCTTCTCCGCCCGCATGGTGGGGGATTTTCTCTTCACGTCGCTGAAGAACGCTATCTTTCCCCGTCCCGACGATTCCTTTGAGAGCTGGGGGATTAAGAGATTCGGGAGGACTCTCTACGATCTCTGCTTCGGACAGTACACCAAGCGGGTATGGGGTATTCCCCCTTCACAGATCTCCACCCGGCTGGCGTCCTCCAAACTTCACAAGCTGAATCTGAAGGATATACTGATCAAGCTGCTGGGAGGGAGGGGGCAGGAGCAGGCCACCTACTGGGATGATTTTCTTTATCCGGAGGAGGGGATGGGGGTTGTCTTCAGCGGTATGGCCGACCGGATCAGGGAGGACGGAGGAGAGATCCGGCTGGAGAGCGTTCCGACCGGGATGAATTTCGATGGCGACCGGGTGGTTTCGGTGTGCGTTGAAGGGGAGGGAGGGGAGCAGGTGATCCCCTGCAGCGGGGTTATATCCACCATCCCCCTGGCCACCCTCGGTCACCTCTGCCGCCCCCGTCTCTCGGAGATGGAATATGCCGCCTCCCAGAATTTGCGTAATCGGGCGCTGGTCCTGGGAAACATCATTATCAATACCGACCGGGTCAGCCGCGCTCACTGGGTATATCTCCTCGATCCCTATTTCCGGTTCAATCGATTCTGCGAACAGAAAAACCTCCTCCTCCGGAACCGCCCTCCGGGGAAGACACTGCTGACCTTTGAGGTCTGCTGCGGTTGGGGGGACACGCTCTGGGAAGCGACGGAGGAAGAAGTGAAGGAGCTGGTCTTGGCGGATATCGGTCATATCGATTTGATCGACGGTAAAGCTGCCGGCGAATGTATCGTGACCCGGGCCAAAGACGCCTACCCCATTTACGATCTCTCCTTCGAGCATAATCTGGAAGCTTTTCTGGGAGGATTGTCCCGGCTCGGGAATCTCCGCTCCGCCGGGAGACAGGGCCTTTTTCTGAACAGCGACATGCACGACAGCATGAAATCAGGCCAGGCTGCGGCCCGGGGCGTGATGGAGGGACGTTCGTCCGAGGAGTGGTATCGAGAAGCGGGGGCGGGGCAGTAGGTTAAGTAATCAGTAATCGGTAATCAGTACGCCGTTGGCCAAGGTCACTGATCACTGATCACTGATCACTGATCACTGATTACTGATTACTGATTACCGATTACTATCCTCTTGTTCGTCGATTACTGCTGATGAAGGGAAAATACATTTATCTCGCCATTGTCATCGTCACGCTGATTCTGGCTTTTCTCTTCCGGGTCAATTTTCTCCTCCGCTATCCCCAGGCCCCGGTGGCCTGGGACGCGGCCGGGTATAACATCCAGGCCAAGGAATTCGCGGCCGCATTCTCCGCCTGGCCGGATCGGGAACTTTTTACGACCCATTTCAAAAAAGCCTATGAGATGGCCCTCCCCAAGTGCGAGCTGTATCCTCTTTTTCTCTCCGGCGTTTATCTTGCCGCGGGCGTTAACTTCGATGCGGTACGGATCGCTCAGGCGATTCTGGGGACGCTCAGTCTTCTCTTCCTTTATCTGATCGCGGCGCGGATTTTCAGCCGCCGGGTAGCCGTCATCGCCATTATTATGGGGGCGGTCTATATCCCCTTTGTGCTCTCCGAAGGACGACTTCTGACCGAAACGCTGGCGGTCTTTGTTTTCATGCTAACCATCTGGCTTCTGGTTCTGACCCTGGAGCGGGGATCGTGGTGGCTGATTCTCGTCTCCGGCTTCGTGACCGCTCTGATGGTCATTACCCGGACCTTCTTCCAGTATGTCTATCTGCTTTACTGGCCGATGCTGGTGCTCGGCCTGGCGATGAAGAAGAGAGAGGAGCGCCGAGCGAGAGGCGTCCCCTCCCCGCGCCGGAAACTGCTGCGGTCGATAACGCGGCCGGTCCGCTGGTTCCCCGCCCGGAGCCTTCTCTATCCGGTCGGGCTGGCGGTGATCATCGTCCCCCGTCTCTTCTGGACCCCCCAGGTCGACCGGTACCATCGCTCGTTCATCAGCGGCAGCTGGCGGAACGGCCTGGCCATGTACTGCGGCATCTATCCTCCGACTGCGGGCCTCCAGACCACGACCGATCCCGGGGGGGAGATCCTGCGGTCAATCACCCCCGGCCGGTATCCCGGCGCCGCCGATGATCGGTACTTTAAGGCCTATCTGAGGATCCTCCTTGAGAAACCGGCGGAAGCGATACCGGTCCTCCTGGCCAAAGGCCGACTCTTCTATCAGCGGGCCTACAACGATTTTCTCCAGAGTTACGTCATCCCACCGCCCTGGATCGATATCCTTAATCGGGTTATCTTGATCACGGGGCTTTTCGGAGCGGCCCTCATCCCCGGTCTCGGACGTCGATCCTGGCCGATCATCATTTCCCTGATTTACGGCTGGGCGATGTGCTTTGCCGCCGATGTCGAGAGCCGGTATACACTGCCCCTGATCCCGCTGATGATCGCGGCGGGGGTATGGTTCTGTGATCGGGCTGTGTTCGGGTTGTGCTCGTTATTCCGTGCGGGAAGGGAGGGGGGCAGGCATCTCTTCTTGATCCTGCTGGCACCCGTCTGTCTTCTGGTTCTCGCACTTGCCGCCCGGCCCGGCTTCAGCATGATGGCGCTCCCCGGTCTTTCCTTTCCCGGCGCTCATCGGCTGCGTGTTTTTATCGCCGTGCTTTTTATCCTTTCCCTGATCCCGCTGCTGTTCCGGGTCTATCGTCCGATCATGGCCGGCTGGCGCCGGGTTCTGGGGGCGGTCTTTCCCCCGGCGTTCATTCTTTTGGTCTATTTCTCCGCCCTGAAAGTCCATCCCACAGCGCATGAATGGAAGATCAGACTGCAGGAACCTGGTCAGATGGTCAGGCAGACTTTCATCCTCCCGGAGGACCTGAGGCAATACCGGAGCGCCGACCTGAAGCTCGATCTGGTATCGGGTCCGGTGCGCCGGTATGCCCTGGAGGTCTCTCTGGACGGCGAGGTCGTACGGAGGTTTGAAGGAGGCTTGACTCCCGATCCCGCGAGCTGGGTCCCTCAGGACAAGCGCCGGGCATTTCCGATCTACCTGCGCCAGACGAAGCGATCGATGCCGGATATCCGGCAATGGTACACCATCCCGCTTGATCTCAAGAAGCTGGAGGGGAAAAAGACGATCGAGGTTGAGGTCCGTTTCTTCGCGGGAGACGGCAGGCAAGGCAGTTACGTGGACCTTTACGGCGACTATCGGTTTTCAGATGACCGGGGCCTGTTCGAAGGGCCCACCTTTTCCAAAGAACCGGGCCGCCTTTCTCTATACAAATATCTGGTTGACGATGACTGGAGAATCTGGGAACAGGCCCCGGTCGCTCCGATTTCCCGGGCAGAATATGCGGGACCGGGGAAGTCGCGGGATGACGATCTTTCTCCCTGTCCGGGGATTCAATCGGGTGAGTTCCGGATATTCCTCCTTCTCTCCAGACAGAAATCCCCTCCGGGGAATTATCCGGTAGCCGTTAAGCACCGGGAATATCTCACCGAAAAGTCGATCCTGGCTGACTATTATAATCTTCAAATCTGGGAAGTAAATCCCTGGAAGAGAAAGAGTGACCGGATGGAACTCTCGGCCGCTCATGCCGCCGCCGGGGAAGCGGGCGGATTCCGGCTGGTGGTGTATGCCGATACCGACCGTGACGAGAAACCCGATCGGCTGGTGGCGGAGTCTCCCTATCTCACCGCGACTGAAAAAGGGGATTGGAGCAATTTTACCTTCACCACCAAAGAAAAAAATATTTTCGTGGGCATGTCCTGGCCCCGGGGCTCCAAAACGACGGTCTATTACGAACGGTTGCTCTGGCCGGACGACCTCTTCCCGGAGACCATGTTCTACCGAACCGGTCCCAACGCGCCCACTGCCTATCCGGTCCTGACCAATATGCGTCTCCGGTTTCTTGACGAGGAAAAATAGGAAGGAAGAACCGAGGGAGAAAAGTAATCAGTTAACGGTGATCAGTAATCAGTATACCGTTGGCCAAGGTCACTGATCACTGATCACTGATCACTGATTACCGATTACTAGTCCTATCACTCCCCACCTTCCAGATCTCCACCGGTCCCTCCCGGTACACCAGTTTGCCCAGTTCGGAAAACTTACGTAATCCTTCCTCCGGGTATCTGTCCCTCTCGACGCTCCCGATGAAGACATACTGAATATCGTATTTATTGAGCAAATTGATGGCGGTATTGATATTGGTAGTCCGGAAGAGAAGATCGGTATCGCTCTTTCGTTGTCCCGGCTCCTTCCAGTCGTTTCTCCATCCGGCTTCGTGGTTTGCCCAGCCGACCAGGATGGGGAGGCCGGTAAAGGTGGCCACCCGGGAGGCCCAGTGATAGGCCTGGGACTCCCCTCCGTCCTGGTTGGTCATGTTGCCGGCCTCCAAAAGTACCGGCTGACCGGAGATATTCTGATTGATCCACTTGATGGCCCGCCAGTCATCCTGGTCCCACCTCCACTCTTTCCGATTCCCGGTCGGATTCGGCCGGGATAGATAGGCTACCCCGTCCAGGGTGAGCGGCTGCCGCAAACCCCGGATACGTTCGCCGACGGCGCCCACCGGGAAGAAAAGACCGGCCGAGAGAAAGAGCAGAACAAGAATCTTCCAGGAAAAGCGCAGATCAGGTCTCTTTTGCAGGAGCTGGTTGATGAAAAAGATGCCGTAGACGGCCGTTGTTCCCAGAAGGAGCCAGACGTTGGTATAGAGCTTGAACATAGTGTTCATCCGTTCATAGCCCCCTCCCTGGTAATGATCAATCATGAAAAAAAACTCGCAGAAGAAGGCCAATCCAAGGGCGATCAGGGCCAAAATCAAGCTGAAGTGTTCTTCCTCCTTCAGGGGAGGGAAAAAGAGGACGACGGCGGTCAGGATGAAGAGTACCGCCAGAAAAAGATAGGTCTGATCGAGCATGGATCCCCCCCCCTGACGGGCGATTACCGCGACGGCGGCAAGGAGGAAGAGGCTGAAGGGCCCCCAGGATATCTTTTTCCCGCCGCGGATGTTCGCCGCGCTCGCGTGAGAGAGGAGAAAAACAACCAGGAAAAAGAGATAGATGCCGAAAGCGATCAGGAAAAGTCCGAGCGGGGTGCGGAGAGAGACCATACCGATCCCGCCCCGCTCGTGCCCGACCTGTTCGCTGATGAAAGAGAGGTTGAAAGGAAGATAGATGATGAAACTGACCAGGACCAGGGTCACGGCCGGGCCGAGAAAGCGGATAATGGCGGTCAGACCGGCCCTCCCGGGCCACTCTTCCCCTTCCTTCCCGCCTTCCGCCTCTTCCGGGATCGTCTCTTTGCCCGCTTTCCTGAATTCCCGCCACTGGTGGTAGGCAAGCAGAGCGACGATGACCGCCAGGTAGACGGGATAATCCCAGGTATGGGCGCCGAAGAGACAGCCGATCATGATCGAGATGACGATCACGGTCAGTAAGCGAAGACCCCGGGTCTCGCCCAGCATTCTCCATCCCGCCGCCGGTACGAGAGCCAGATTGAGAAGCAGGTTGAGGATGGCCATGTTGATGAGATAGGTGATGACATACGGATGCAGGTCGCCGTAGATCAGGCTGAAGAAAGGAAACTCGTTGATCGGGTAATCGAGGATGCGCCCGTCGGCTGTTTCCTGTACCAGAACCCGGGCGCTGTGAAAGGCCCCGAAGTTGGTAAAACCTTTGCCGAAAATCTGAATCAGGCCGTCCAGATTGCCGATCAGCATGACGCCGCAGACGGCCAGCAGGCCGTAAGACCTTTTCCCGGTTAAGTTGTAGCCGATGCCAAAACAAGCCATGACAAAGAGGGCGTAGATCTGAGCCAGGACCAGGTTAAAGAAGACGGGGAGAGGGACCGGGACCAGCTTGTGGAGGCCGGAAACAATGATATAACCGTAGTAATAATAGTCCATGACCCGGCCGGAGAACCAGGGGTCGAGGGGGGGGAAGTAAGCGGTCCGGTCGATGCTGTTGAGGAGGGCATAGTCCATGAAACGTTCGCTGTCGGGATCGATGTTCGGATTGAGCGAGACGATAAAGAGAAAGACGATCAGGAAGACGATGCCGATCACCTCGATCAAGAGGATGAGCCGGCTGTTCTCTTTCAGAAAAGAGAACAGCTCTTTCCGTCTCCCATATCCCAGCCGGAGAGAGAGGCCGAGCAGGCAGATGAGGGCCAGGAGCAGGGACCCGGTGCCGAACGGCAGCACCTTGATGCTGGAGAGAAACCAGGCGATAAAAGTGACGAAAACAAGACCGGTGACCCGGGCGATTGCGTAGCCGCGATCCTTGAGGCGGGGGCAGATGGTGTAGAGCAGGGGAAAGGCGATAACCCCGATCAGTGTCGAGACCAGCCAGAGAGCTATTGTCTGTGTTAAGACCATGGATTAATTTTGAGCTATATCTATAACTTCAATTTATTCATAACCCGAATTAAATATAATAATAAATAGATCATATTAACAGGAAAAATATTGCATGACTAGAAGCCTTACGCTTATTGGTCAATAGGGCCCAAAGCAGTTCTCTGAAGTTCTCTGTTTTTGAGTGCGTGCACCTGACATATTCATTTGATCAAACGAATATGTCAGGTCATCAAAATGGCAAAGCGTCATTTTATGGCTGAAAGCATTTAGGTTCAATCCGTTTGGCGGCCATATTTTTAATAAGTCGGATAAAATCCATCGCTGCTTTTCCAGGCCAGTCAGCGGGAAGAAGCTCGGCTGGGAGATGCGGATCCAGCGCCGCTATCGAGCGATAATCCCAGTCCAGAGTACTCATGAACCTCTTCCAGAGAATCCGAGCTTCAACGTCCGGATTTTTCGTCAGTTCTTCCAGTTGATTGAGTCGGGATGAATACCCATCGTAGAACTGCCGATAGGCCGCCTGTATCTCATCAATGGGCCACGCTCTGCGTGCCAGTTCAACGCCAGACATTTCCCGGAATTGCTCCACGGTTAACTGGTAACAGCATCCGGAAATATCCAATTTGTCGATAAAACGGGAGACTAACTTCTCAAAATTATAAGGAGATATCCAGATGCTGCGCTGAACCTTGCCATAGCCAAGGGTTTTAAGGAAGTTTCTGAGATAATCCCGCGTCCTGCTCTTTTTCTCGGGTATGTCAAAAATAACCAGACGCCATTTCCCATCCCAACGCGGCCGAAACCGCCGGCCCGCTTTCCGATGCTCCCGGATTGTTTTCTTCCCTTTGTCAGTGAGCGTGAGGAAAATTCTCCGTTCTTTCCGCTGTTTCTTCAGGTAGCCGTCTTTCCCTAATCGGTCAACGGTTTTATAAAAACTGCTTGGTTTAAAAGCACACCCGATGGAAAAATTGGCGGCAGGGGTAAGCATTTCCGCCATGCCGTCATAGAGAGTGCATAATATTTCTTCGCATAAAGAGGGCATAATAAACTCCGTACCTGACATTTTCATTTGATCAAATGAAAATGTCAAGTCGGTTTGTGGGGTTTGTGGGGTTTATGATGGTTTAGGGGTTTGTGTTTTGCAAGGTATGACAAGTGGATTTTTACGCAGGTAGCAGCTTTGCTGCATCGATCAATGATTAGATATATCAGATGGGGTTTCTTTCCCGAAAATACTCTCGAGGGCGGCTTTGATTTTTTCGATCTGGACGGGATCATCAGCCAGGCGGAGAGCCTCCTCCAGGTGGGGCCGGGCGGATGTTTGGTCGTGTAATTTATTCAGGTAGAGAAACCCCAGATTATAGCGGGCCTTATAACTATTCTCCAGCTGCAGAGACCGCTCGTACTCGGCGATGGCCTCGGGGTATTTCCCCTGAAATTGATAGATACTGCCGAGGTTGGTCCGGGCCCGGTAATCATCCGGCCGGCGCTTCAACCCGGCCTGAAAGAATTTTGCCGCCAGACCATATTCTTCATAAGCGGCCAAGAGACTCCCCAGGTCGAAGTAGGCGGGGGCGAAGTCGGGGTCGAGCTGCAGAGCCCGGCGATAGGACTGCATGGCTTCCTTGAACCGCTCCCCCCCTGATAAGCCCGCCCCTCTCGATAAAGGAGCTCGGAAGACGCGGGGCCGTTTTCCAGGGCCCGGCTGTATTGTTCGAGGGCATCATCGAATCTGCCTTCTTTCTCATAAAGAAGGCCGAGCCGGTAATGAACCGCCGGATCATCGGGGGTGAGGGAGAGGAGGTCTTCGAGCAGGCGGACCGCCCGGGAATAATCGCCTCCGGCTTCCCGGAGGCGGGCCAGTTCCAGGTAGCTGGAACGGAATTGGTAGGTCCGGGAAGGGTCCGCGCGGGCGGCCAGAGCGAGAGCTTCGTCGTAGTAATGCTCCGCCAGACGGGGGTACCCGCTGCCCTCGTAAGAGAAGCCGATTTTCAAGAGGAGAGCGGGTGAATCGGGAGAATCCCGGAGGAGTTCCTGATACAATTCAAGAGATTCCTGGTAGCGTCCGAGCAGACCCAGGCAGTCCGCGATCCGCTCCCGGATAACCGGTTGGCCGGGGAGGATGACCTCCGCGGCCCGGAGATCAGCCAACCCTTCTTCCACCCGGCCGAACCGGATCCGGGCCATCCCCCGGTTGTAGAGGGTGAGCGGGGAGCGGGGGCGGTCACGGGAGGTTTTCTCCCAGAGGGCGTAGTTTGATCGCCAGACGGGCTGGCGAAGAAGGGTCAGCAGGACAAAGATGGCGGCGATCAGCCAGACGAGAGAACAGACGCTTTTGCGGAAACGGGGGCGCCCTCCGCAGCAGAGTTGAGCGAGAAGAAGAGAAAAGCCGAGCGAAGGGAGATAAAGGTATTTCTCGGCCAGCAGTCTGGGCAATGGGTAGATATTGGAGACCGGGATCAACGTGATCAAA
The DNA here is from genome assembly GCA_963822585.1 of uncultured bacterium. Taxonomy (GTDB): domain Bacteria; phylum Auribacterota; class Erginobacteria; order Erginobacterales; family Erginobacteraceae; genus CAWGIE01. The sequence goes on along the minus strand of CAWGIE010000031.1, from coordinate 219,857 downwards.
ATCCAGAGGCCGGACCGAAAAATGACCGGCGACATTTTCCGGCGGCTGAATACCAGGAGGATCACTCCGATCAGCGCCATGACCTGGAGAAGGAACGCCGGGGGGGCAAGGAGCGGCTCCACCGCCAGGGGGTGATGAGGGGAGAGGTTGACGGGGACGATCAGGAGGCGGAGGTAAGTGATCAGGACCCCGGGCATTTTGATCAAGATCTGGGGATAGGTAAGGAGACGGCTGAACTGCCCGAGAGTGGTGGGGGCCGGGAGAAGAAAGAAGCGGAAGAACAAAAAGATTCCGACGATGAAAAGAGCCCCGAGAGTGATTCTCAGATGGAGGCGGATATTATCCGGTATGGCCTCGGCGGATCGCCCGCGCCCGGGGCGGAAGAGGAGAAGGAGGAGGGGAAGAACCGCGAAGCTCTCCTTCGATAGGAGCGCGGCGGCCAAAAAGAAAAAAGCGAGAAGGGCCGTCCAGACCCGTCCGGAAGAAGCATAGCGCGCGGCGGCCAGAAAAAAGAGAAGAGCGCAGAGAGTCCCCAGCAGCTCGGCGCGGGAGCTGAGATAGACGACCGCCTCGGTGTTGACCGGATGAGCCAGAAAGATAAGCGCCGCCGCCTCCCTGACCGGCAGCCGGATCCGATAGCTTTTCAGGAGGAAATAAAACGCAAAACAGCAGAGTCCGTGGAGAAGGATATTGGTGATGTGAAAACCGAATGGATTAAGATCCCAGTAACGATAGTCAAAGAGATAAGAAAGGGAGCGGAGAGGACGGTAGAAGGAGTATGTCGGCCGGAGGAAGAAATCGGGAAGGTTGTCCGGAGATAGGATATACCGGCTGGCCACGATAACAACTTCATCATCAAAGACGAACTCATTATTAAGGGACGAGGAATAGAGGAGGAGCGCCCCGGCGATGAGGAGGAGAGAGAAGAGAAGGTCTGTGCTGATGGGTTTCTTCATCCAAGGTATTATAAACCACCAAGGACACGAAGTTCACGGAGAAAAAGAGGGGATGAATGCCCCCGATTGTATCCCGATTAAAGCTTCGGGACGGCGGCGGGGCGGAGCGAAATCCGAATGACGAAATCCGAATGACCCCGATTGCATCCCGATTAAAGCTTTGGCCCGGCGGCGGGCGGAGCGAAATCCGACCCACAAAATGACCTTCGATTATCGCTGGGTAAAAATCTGTGTACGAGGAGGACTGAAGAGTGAGGGGCCGGGGGTTATCGGGAGACCGGGATGTCTCCCGCGGCGCCGAAGTAGACCCGGGTGACGCCGCGGATGGCCCAGAGGCCGGCGGCGGAGCGATAGATGCCGATTCTATCTACCCCCGTGCCCGCGTAATCACCGGGAATGGGCTGGTCGGCAACCGCGCCGAAATATGCCCGGGTGACGCCCCGGATGGCCCAGACCCCGCTGGCGGGACGATAGATGCCGACCGCCCAGGTGCCGCTTCCATCATAATCACCGGGGACCATTCGATCGGAGGAACTGCCGAAGTAGATCCGGGTGACACCGCGGATAGCCCAGACCCCGCTGGAGGGTCGATAAATGCCGATTTTTCGCGAGAGGCTGCCGGCGTAATAACCGGAGACCGGAATGTCGGAAGCCCCCCCGAAGTAAGCCCGGGTGACGCCCCGGATCGCCCAGACCCCGATCGTGGGACGATAGATGCCGACCGCCCAGGTGCCGCTGCCGTCGTAATCGCCCGGTACGGTCCGGTCGCCCGAGCTCCCGAAATAAATCCGGCTGACTTTACGCAGGGCCCAGAGCCCGGCCGAGGGCCGGAAGATGCCGATATCGGTGGTCCGGTCGCCGTCGTAATCTCCGGGGACGGTGACGTCGGTGGCCCCCCCGAAGTAAACCCGGGTGACGCCTCGGATCGCCCAGACCCCGATCGTGGGACGGTAGATGCCGAGGTCGGAGGTGCCGTCGCCGTCATAGTCGAGGATCCAGGGCGGCGCGCCGGTCGGCGGCACCGGGGTCGGGGTCCGGTGAGGGGTGCGGCTGGCGGTCGGTTTCGCGGTCGCGGTGGGTTTCGCGGTCGCAGTGGGTTTTGCGGTGGCGGTTGGTTTCGGGGTCGGTGTCGCGCTGGGTTTCGCGGTTGGTGTCGGGGACGCGGTGGGGACCGGAGAGGGGGTTTTGAATCCCGGCGGGGTGGGCGTCGCGCTGGGGGTGGGCGACTGTGTAGGGGACGGGCTAGCGGGATTTATATACATTGGGCCGATATTGTCATATTCACCCTCTTTATAAGGAGCAGTGCTAATTAAAGGAATCAGGCGGAAAAACAAATTATTTACACCACCCCCCGGAAAATCAGCCGAGCAATTCCAGGCGAAGGTATGCTCAATCCCGCCGATACCTGCGGATAGATTGATTTTCCCATCTCCGCCAGTCCCCTGGGTAGCGTCACCAGCCGGGAAGGCATAGATAAACATAAATGTTTCAATTTGAGGGGAAATCTGATTGTTCCAGGAAAAGAGTCGGTAGCTTATAAGTGTGGTGCCCCAGACACGGGATGGGAGTTCATCTACTTCTGCAGACAATGTGCCCTTGATAATACCCGCCCCCAGCTGGTATTTCTCCGCTGGATCGCTGGTCAGGCCGGAACGGAGGAAGAAGTAGCTGGTTCCGAGACGGACGGAATCGAGGTCATAGTTGGCCTCTTGATTCCAGTATCCGCTTTGCGCGTTCATCTCCCCGATCCCGTTGATCGGCTCTTCCCTAAAAACCCAGTCATAACCGTCCGTCGAATACCAGGAGGCGATCGGGCCGGTGTTGCCGTTATGGGTCCAGAGCATCCACCCCTCCCGGACACCGTCGTAATAAACTTCCTCAAAGTCGTCGAGATAATCCGGCTCACCGGTGTAGGCCGAGAAGGTGACGGTTTTGTAAAACGACTGTCCGGGGGATCGTGACTGGCAGCGCCAGTCGGAGGCGTACAGAGTCCAGTCAAGGCCGTCGCTGGAGATGTAGAGTTCAAAGTAATAGGGATCGAGGTCCGCGGCGCTGTTTACGTACATCAGGTAGCGGTTGTCCATCGGGTGGTCGGTCGAGAGATCGGTATTCCCGTTGGGGCGGTAGAGAACCGAAGGTCTGGTCATGAACCGGTTGGTATCGGTTTTGTCAGTAGGAGGGCAGTAATCGTCCTCGGTAAAGGCCTGCCAGTCGATCCCTCCGGTTGATTCGGCGTATTGGAGTTGTTCGCCGGTGGAGGTGTCGGCGTACCACATCTTGTATCTCACGTTCCCGGCCTGGGCGGTCCAGACGATCTCGCCGGAAGGGAAGCCGTCGGGATCGCAGGCCACGGTGTGGTTCCCCATCCCGTAGGAGAAGAGGTTGGAGACAGTGATCGGGTTCTGGCCGTTGAGGTAGGACCAGGTTTGCCCGTCGCTGGAAGAGGCGATCAGATATGGTTCGCCGTCAGTCCCCTGGAAGAAGGTGACGAAGCGGTCTCCATCCCAGACGGTGGCGGAGTCGAATGCCCGAACGCCGGCGATGGCGGCATCGGTGCCGGGAGACCAGTCGGTGTAAGAGAAATTGGTCCAGAATGGCTGGGCCGGGGCGGTGGGGGGGAGGACGGTTATCAGCATGAATGCAACAAGCACTGTGGTAAATATCTTCATAATACTCTTCGCAGTAATCAGTAATCAGTAATCAGTTATCGGTAATCAGTAGATGAGCCACAGTCTTACGCCGTGGTTGAATCAATTCATAGCGATCGAATGAGCGCTTGGCGCTAACTTTAGGGGGTCCCCCCAAAGCTTTCATGGCGGCTACCGCTTACCGATCACCGGTTACTGATTACCGATTATCGGGAGAGGGGAATATCACCGGTCCCCCCAAAGTAGCAGCGGGTGATGTCGCGGATGGCCCAGAAACCGGAAGAGGGGCGGAAGATCCCGATCTCAGCCATACCGAATCCGCCGTAGTCGGCCGAGACCGGCTGATCAAGATCACGCCCGAAATAAGCCCGGGTGACCCCGCGGAAGGCCCAGAGGCCGTTGTCCTGGCGGAAAATGCCGATCCCGGCAGTCCCGTCCCCGTTGAAATCGCCCGAGACGGCGTTATCTCCGTCGCGGCCGAAGTAAATCCGGGTCACGGCCCGGACTGCCCAGAGACCGGTCGCCGGCCGGAATATCGCCCGGTCGACCAGGCCATTGCCGTCATAATCGTCCGGGACCGGCGCGTCGGCGGCACCGCCGTAATAGATCCGATCCAGGCCGCGGACCGCCCAGAGGCCGCTGGCGGGACGGAAGACGGCGATATCGGTGGCGCCGTCACCGTCGTAGTCGCCGGGGACGGCCCGGTCGCCCGGAATGCCGAAATAGACCCGGTCGCCGCCCCGGATTACCCAGAGACCGGCCGCCGGCCGGAAAACGGCAATGTCGGCGGTGCCGTCGCCGTCATAATCGCCGGGGACGGGGAGGTCGCCCGAGGGGTTGCCGTAATAGACCCGGGTCAGACCGCGGACCGCCCAGAGGCTGTTCCGGAAGATGGCGATATCGGCGGTCCCATCCCCGTTAAAGTCGTTGCCACCCATCACCTGGTAGAAGGCGGTCGGCCGCGGCGACGGGGTAGGGGTGGGAATTCCAGAGGTCGGTGTCGGGATGACAACGGTCGGCGCCGGAGTTGGCGTGGTGGGCGGTATCGGGGTGGGAACTCTCGGCGTCGCTGTCGGTATCGGACTGGGGAACGCGGGACTGTTCGGGTCGGTCGGGTCGCTGCCCAGTTCCACCACCTCGACGTAATCGCTGTAGGTATCGCCGTCGGTATCGATCGACTTCGGATTGGTGACCGGGATACCGGGGTCGGCGACATTGAAGGTGATCTCGCCTACCGCCGGCAGTCCCAGGTTCTGGCGGTTGACGGGGAGGGTGTGACCCAGCAGTTCCTCTCCGTCGAGGAGGCCGTCGCCGTCGTGATCGTAATCATCCTTGTCGGTCTGAAGGGACTTCTCCCAGGAGTTGTTGGCCCCGTCACCGTCATCGTCCCCGTCGTCGAGAGGCCGGTCGGTGGAGAGAAGCGCGGCCTCGTTAACGGCGAAATTCTCGTCCGTTGACCGATCCGCGGTAAAGATGGTTGACTCTCCGTAGAAGAAAGAGTCTTCCAGCGTCGATCTGTTGAAAACCCGGGCGTAGATGTTTTCATCGGGGGGACGGCCCAGGAGGAAACAGAACCGGCCGGAGAGTTCCCAGCTGTGCGGTTCTCCGACGCCGATGGAGGTGACGGCCAGGATGGTGTCGTCGCCGGCCGGATTCCCGGCACTGTCGGGGGGAGAGATCGCGCCGTCGGGGCCGACCAGAATGACCTGGATCAGGGCGCCGTACTGGCCGTCCCAGTTCGCACGAGCCGGGTTCGTGCCTGACAGGAGTTCGCCCCGTTCTGTGAGAAGGGGGGCGCGGGCACAGACGATGAAGGGACGATAAAGGTTTCCCGCCCTGCCCGCCCGCGGCGAGGAGAGGATGCCGAGTGCCAGCACCAGGACGAGGATAACTGAATTGTATTTGCCGGGCTTCATAATAAGAACTTCACGCTTACAGGTAACAGATAAACAAATGTTCAAGATAAAATTATACAGCCCCCCCCAACCTCGGCCCCTGTTTGAACCCCGATTAAGACTTCCCCGATTAAGGCTTCGGGGCGCGGCGGGGCGGCGCAGACGATTGAATGTGATTTAATGGGATTATTTCGCGCTTCCCCGGCTTTTTTTAGATTGATATACCCTCATTATTTAGACATTCGGGCTTATCGCTCCGTTCATTTATAACTGTTTGTCTTTCTTCCTCTTCCGGAAGATAAAAATCGCGAATACCAGAGCGGGGAGCATGGTCAGCCAGGTCCCCGGCTCGGGGACGACGATGAAGGGGTACTCGGTCCAGAGGTAGAGTCCCCCGGCGGTCACGTCCCAGACATCGATCAGGGTGCCGCTGAATAATAATTCGGAGAGGGTGTGGAGGCCGCTCATCCCATAGTAAGTCACCTGCCCCATTACCGAGGCGTTGAAGAAACGGATGTAGACATATTTGCCGAGATCTCCACTGCTATATTGATACGAATCAATAAATGTCCCAGTTCCACTGGGCCCGACCCCGGCACCGATAACGGTCCCCTCCCAGAGGACATCATCTCCGGTGGGCATCCCATTCATGATATTGGGCGGGTTCCGCGTCAAGTCATTGGTAAAGATAAGCTGGACCAGATCGCCGTCTTCCAAAAGCGTCATGTGCTCATCCATCAACCCCACCGTGTTCCGGTAGATCAGGGTTACGTTATAACCCCATACCCGAGCGGAGAAGAAGCCGGCGATCGAGAGCAGGATTACTGTTATAAAGATTTTCTTGGTCACGTTATTTCTCCGACGAATACTCCAAGCCCTCGCGCAGTTTACCCCGGTTTACCGGGGCTCGGGCGATTAAATAAAACCACGAATTACGCGAATTACACAAACTAACTATAGAATAGCCCTGTAATATCTTTCCGGGCTTGCCCACGTATATTTTCCCCAAGGGAAAATATAGTTATTCATATTTCAAGTAGGTTTTGATCTTGTTGGCCCCGTTATTCTGGTAAGGCATGCTGTCCCCCATCGTGAAAGACGACCAGGGACCAGGGTCGTTGGGGTTGCAGTACTGGAGCGTTATTACCGGCGCGCCGGGGGCGAAGGAGAGGTCCCCGACACCCACCTCCTCCCCCATCAGGGAAAAGGGGAGAATATACTCCCAGCGATCGTGTTCGGCCCCTTCGCCGTGGTCGTAATAGACGGCCGCGGTCACACCCGATCCCACACCAGGTATGTCCTGGTCATAGAAGAGAACCCAGTCGCTCTCAAAGGCTTCCCAGCCGGGGAAAGCGGCGTTTTTGGTCCCCGCCAGGAGAGGGAAATCGGGGGTGAGACCGCTGATGAAGTCGGTCCTGACCGGGAAGTTGTAGGCGATGTTTGTGAGCTGGGCCTCAGTGTCAAAGGCATCATCGCCCGGGCTCACCGTCTGACTGTTCCAGATCCGCGAGTTGATCTCGTGGTAGTAGCTGTTGGTCTTGAGCCGGGCGGCGAGGTAAAAAGTATGATTTGAGGGAAGGCCGGCATCGAATTGAAGTTGGAACCCGCTCTCCGGCTTGATCGTCAGGGTGGAAGGGTTCTGAGTCTGGTCTTTCCAGTACCCATCGCTGGACATGAAGTTCTTCTCCCATTTTTGTCCGATCCAGATATTTATCGTGGTTGAACTGTCCATGTCCGTCCCGGGGGGGAAGAACCCGGTCCCCAGGAGGGAATCGAGCTTGTCAGGGTCGGTGCTCGGGGCCCAGACAGCCGTCGGCATCGGCAGGGGAGTCGGGGGCGGTGTATGATACCCGACCGGCGTCGCTGTTGGCGGCGGAGTGGCTGTCGGCGGCGGCGTTGGCGGCGGCGTTGGCGGCGGCGTCCGCGTCGGCGGCGGCGGCGGCGTCGGCGTCGGTGTGAAGACGAATTTCAGCCTGGCGGCGAAGGCGTCCTCCGTCCCCCCGGCATGGGCTGCCTGATACGCGTTCACTGTCGGGAAATCGCCGGACTGAGTATTTCCGACGAGATAGACATCGTCGCCGTAAAGCGAGATCCCGTTCGCCTGATCGAGCCCATTCCCTCCCAGATAGGTCGAATATTCCAGCACGCTGCCGTCGGAGGAGATGCGGCTGACGAAAGCTTCCCTGGCCGTCCCGTTCCGGGTTGACTGGTAGGGATTAACGGTGGGGAAATCCACGGAAGTAACATACCCCGTCAGGCAGGCGCGCTTACTGGAGTCTACGGCGAGATCATATCCCTGGTCGAGTGATATTCCGCCCAAATAGGTGGAATAAATCAAAGCATTCCCGCCGGAGGCAAACTTAGCGGCGAAAATGTCCCTGTCCCCGGCGGGATTCGCCTGGTAAGGGTTAACGGTGGGGAAATCGGTGGCGAGGGTCGAACCGATAACGTAAACGCAATAACTTGTGTCCACGGCGATAGCGTCTCCGGTGTCCTCACTGGTGGGGCCGGTAGTTCCCCCCAGATAGGTTGAGAATATAAGGGAAAGCCCGTCGGGGGCGACCTTGGTGACAAAGGCGTCCGACACACCAGTGTCCCCTGAAAAGGTTGTCTGATAGGCGTTTATGGCTGGAAAAGCGAATGAGGCAGTGTCTCCGGTAACATAGGCGTACCCGCCGCCCGCGACGGAGATGCCTTTCGCCACATCGGTGTCGTCACCTCCCAGAAAGGTTGAATAAAGGAGGCCGTTGCCGGCGGAGTTGAGCTTGCTGATGAAAGCGTCCTGGACGCTCCCTTTACTGGCCTGATAGGCGTTAACGGTCGGGAAATCGGTGGAGTTGGTCACCCCGGCGACATACGCCTCGTAGCTTTCGACGGCGATCGCTTTCGCCCCATCGGCCATTCCACCTCCCAGATAAGTCGAGTAAATGAGGGTATCGCCGGCGGAGTTGATCTTGGAGACGAAGGCATCCGCGTAAGTGCCGCCGCCGCCGCCCTGGAAAGCGTTGTAAATGGGGAAATTGGTTGAAGTGGTTTCTCCGGCAACATAGACCTCACCAGCGTCAACGGCGATACCATAGGCGGTATCGGCACCGTCACCACCAAGATACGTTGAATAGATGAGATTGTTGCCGGCGGAATTGAGCTTGCTGACAAAGGCATCCTGGCTGCCGCCATACGTGGTCTGGTAGGCGCCCGCGACGGGGAAATCGGTTAAAGACTGGGTATAACCGGAGATATAGGCCTCGCCACCTTCGACGGCGATGGCGTAACCATAGTCAACTCCACTCCCCCCGAGGTAGGTGGAGTAGTCGAGGATCAGCGTTTCGGCGCTCAAACCCATCGGGAAGGCGAAGAAAAGTGAAGCAGTCACCGTGAGGGCAATCATAGTCATTGCGAGTGAAGCGAAGCAATCTCCAGTCCGGCGAAGGATTGAGTTTGCGGAGCCTGTCCTGAGCGCAAGCGAAGGATCTCGCTCCTCGCAATGATATTTAAGGAGGGATTTCCTCGCAATGTCATTCAACCCAATTTTTTTCATCGTCTTCATTGCCCTTCAATTCCGCTGATGGCCGCCCCGGGCATCCCGAGCATTTTGCCGTCGGGATCATTCAGGATTTGCTTCTGGATCAGAAAGATCTGGGGCGTGACCACGCTCACCCGCCGGTCGGATCCCTTGTAGGTCGCCCCCGGCTGCCTGACATCGAGGTAATTGTTCAGATCGCCCTCGAGGTGCATGCCGTGCAGGGAGACGCGGTAGAAGCGGATGTCTCCTTCGCCGAGACTGCCGAGGAGGTTGTCCTCCCAGGTGGTAGTGACTGAGTCCCAGGAAGCGTAGATATTTGAGGCCAGCACCGACCAGGTACCGGTTTGGTTGAACCAGTCGTTGTTGGGGAAGGCGCCTCCAGCCTGCGCGGCGGCGGGCCAGTCAACATAGAGGATGTCAAAGAGCGGCTGGATGTACCCGTCCACGAAGTACTGCAGGTCGAAGTTGACGCGATCCCATGATTCCCAGATGAGCTGGGGACGGATGGAGGGAGGGACGCCGCCGGTAACCATTCTGATACTCTCCAGGCGGAGAAGGTTAGTGGAGTCGTAGGGGTTCGTCCGGAGCCAGAATTCCTGGAGGTTGGTGAAGCCGTCCCCGTCGGCGTCGTCCATGGGGCCCTGATGATATATCGGGCCGGTGGCATCGTTGGCGTCGCCGTCCTCGTAATCGAGCCGGTGATTTGGATCTTCATCCCACTGCTTCTTCTCGTATACGTCCCACATCCCATCGTTGTCGGTGTCTTTCTCGCGGTCGACGAAGACGCTGTTCTGGGCGCCGGGTGTTCCGTAAATGACGGTATCGTCGGTTCGAGCCTCGTTATAGTAATCGCCGAGGGTACTGTCTTCGCTGTAATCCGCCCAGTTGGTGATTTCGTCGCTCTCCCCGTAGGGAACAATCCGTTCCATCGAGTTGAAGTTCCCGATATCAGTGCCCGCGTACCAGCCCGAACCGTAGTGGGGTACGGTGTCGATCACCATGTAGTCGTAGGGGGATCCGGCCCAGAGATAAAGGTCGCGGCCGCTGTCCGGGAGGCGGAGCTTATTATGAATGATGTCGCCGAAAGAGTTGGTGCTGGACTGGTCATGTTCGATCAGGAAGAAACCCTGGCCGTCGATCCTGGTGTTGTTCAGGGATGAGGACCCCCCGAGAGCGGTTAGAGACGAGACGGTGAAGTACACGGTGACATCGGAATCCTCGTACCAGTTCATTCCCCAGCCGGCGAGGTTGATCGGCTTCTCGGTAGTGTTGAAGAGCTCGATGTACTCGTGGTACGGACCGGCGAAACCCGCGCCATCCTTGATCCCCATCCAGGCGATCTCGTTGACCACAACGTCGCCCGCCCGGAGCGGCCGGGGTTTCCCGGCGATGACGTCCGACATCGGGCTGGCATTGCCGTATTCATCGAACGCCTTGACCGCGAAATAGTACGTAGTGTCCTCGGTGAAGCCTTCCAGGTTCAGGTTCTCGCTTGTCCCCGGGGATTCCGGATACCAGCACTGGACATAGGTGGAGAGGCCGGGATCGGTCCAGGCGGTGAAGGAGCTGTCTTGATACTTGAACACGTAATACCGGCACCGTCCGCCGGCGTCGGCGTTCTCATGCGGCGCGGTGAAGGCGAATTCGTAGTCGCCGATGGTATCGCCTTCTCCCAGGTAAAGGTTGATGACCTTCTCCGGGGCGATGGTGTCGCGGGCTTCCCCGGCGGTGGCAACCGTCTCGTTGGAATAGCGCCGTTCGTAAGTGACGGAGAAGCCGGCATCGGTATACGTCTTCTTGGCAACGACCCGGTAATAGAAAGGCTGGCTGGCGAAGTTCCCGGTGAGGCCGTTGTCGGTGAACGAGGTCATTCCCGCTCCGGTGGAACCGATCTTCTTGTAAATGCCGGTGGCGGCGACGCGCGGGTTGGCATCGGTCCCGGCTCCGCCCCAGCCGCCGGTGGTGTCAGCGCGATAGATGTCATAGGAAATGTCGCCGGTCTGCTCGCCGAAAGCATCGGCCCAGGTCAGTGTGATCGAAGACGAGGTGGTGTTGTCAATGTAGAGTTCCGTGGGCAGCCCGGGAGGAGGATTGACCAGATCGGAATTAGAACTGGCGCCGGGCGTATCGGTATAATTCGCCCAGGCCCTTTCCCGGGTGATGTCATAGTTTCCGCGGTTATCGGATTTCACGATCACGGTGCCGTCAAGGTCGTTCCGGTAAACGATCGCACCGGCGTCATTGAGACGATCCATGACCTCTTCTTTCGGATTGGTCTGCGAGCTGTTATAGCCAAGCTGGACGATTCCGAAGCGCGGGCTGACCCGCTTGATAAATGTAATGCCGTTGCTCCCGTATGTATCGGATCCATTCTGGTTGACGGCGAAGATGTCAACGTCGATATCATTGGGGCGATAGGTCCGGGCGTAGTATTCGGGATAGTAGATGCTGTCGGGGGTGCCGGTACCGTCGGAAGACGAAGTCTGTGAGCCGACGGAGTCGCCGCCGCAGAGGAAGCTGCTCGACCCCACGGCCGTGCGGATCATGGCGGACCGGCGGTTGGCGTCGCTCACATTGTTCCAGGCGGTGACCAGCCGGGCGTCAACGTCGTCGTCCCAGCCCGGTCCGATCTCGGCGCCGGCCGCCGGGCTGAGCTGGAGGCCGGCGGTGTGGGCGTTGAACTCGGCCACGAAGTAGTAGATATCACTGCCTTCACTGTTCAGTGCCGTCCAGAGGTTCCCATACCAGGTCGAGGTCAGTTGATTCCACTTCGAAGTCTCATAGTAATTAAGGACATCGTACCGTTCGAGGACGTCGGTCAAACCCGCGCCGGAGTTGTCGTTCGGTATGGCCAGGACCATGTAATCAAGCGTTTCGCCCGCGCCGCCCAGCTTGTCGTCAAGGAGTGTTCTCAGGGGCGGGTTGAGCCAGGTGGAAGACCAGGAACTGCCGCCGTCGATGAGGAGATGTTTCCCTCCCGGGAGTTCATAGAGCATGCAGTCGCCGGCGGAGGCGGCGGCGGAGGCGGTTTTATATTCCGGGACGTACTGCACGTAGTTGACGCGCAGGAACTTGCCGGCGGTCGCGGGGAGATCGATCTTGAAAGGACCGACGGTGACCGCGGCGTCGTCAAAGTTGCCGGCGTTGTCAATCGAGCGGATGTGGAAATACCAGGTTCCGTCACCGGCCTCGATCACGCAGGACTGGTCGCCGAAGCTGACGAAAGAATCCGTGGTCTCGGGCAGGTAGCTCGCCTCGCTGTTGATCCGGTAGTAGTAGCCGAGTACTCCGGAGACGTCATAATCGTGGCCGCTGCGGACGTTGGAGGCATCGTCGGCGGCGTCGGTCCAGGTGAGCTTGATGTGGTCGGTAGTGTCGTTCCAGGTTCCCACGGTGTGGGAGGAGCTGGCAAGGTCGGCGACCGGCCCCGGCGGAGTCAGGTCGTAGCGGATCCGGTAGAGGCGCTCGGGGCCTTTCTTCCCCCAGCCGGTGTAGGAGGCACAGTGGAAATAATACGTCCCTTCATATTCGAGGGCGGTGAGATCGACTCCTTCGAGGTAGGGGGCGCCGGTTTTGGCATCATCGGTACCGATGGAGTCGGTCTGAGCGCTGAAGTCGATCTCGTAGTAGAAGGTGTCGTTGCTGATGGAAAGAGGGTCGGTCCAGGAGAAGGTGACCACTGTCTGATTGTGCCATGTCCCGCTCGGAATCGAGGTGGCGTGGGCCGCCCAGGTGTCTTCCTCCCAGGACAGGATTCCCACGATGTCGGCCGGCTCGTTGTCCTCCCCCGGGTTGGGGTTGTCGCACTCGTGCCAGTCGCTCTTGGTGTTGGTGTCGGTGCTGACCCCGTCCCGGCAGATGGAGTCGGTGGCGTCGATCAGATCGCTGTCGGTCCAGGCGGCATCCTCAAACGCGTCCACGTCGGCCGCGTATGACGGTATCCATTGGCCGGGGGCGATGTTGTTGAAATCGGTCCGTTCGCTTTCACCGGTACCGTCATCGTTCGCCCAGAAGACCGCGTCCCGGATCCTTCCGCCGGCCGATACCAGTGCCAACCCCTCGTCGGTGGCGGTGAGGTTGTGGCTCGATCCTATGTAAATATCCCAGTAACCGTTGGCGCCCATTCCGGTCGCGTCGGTTTCGTCAACGCCGTCTTCGAAATGAACGACGACGTAATCACCCGTGTGAACCGTGATCGTCTCAGTGGTGAAGAGCGTGGTGCTGCTGTCGTAGTCCTGGAGGTACCAGTTCTGGATGTTGACCCCGGAAGCGCCGGATTTCACGTAGAGCTCGACCCAATCGGTCTGGGCGCTGAAGGCCACCTCGTTGATGACAATGTCGATCACGGAGGCCGTATCGATGACTACGGTCTGGGGATCGGAAACGGAAACATTCCCGGCCATGTCCATGGTGGCGAACTTGATCAGGTTATCGGTGAGGGAAAAATTATTGAAGGGAATATCATTCACCGTCACCCACTGGGCGGTGGTGGTGGTATCGGTCCAGCCGGAGGTTTGCGCGTAGGTCCAATTACTCCAGGAGGCCCCGGCGGTGGTGCTGTAGGACCAGATGGCGTTGTAATCCTGGGTCGGGTAGCGGAGCTTGATCTCTTCTTCCGAGCGGGCGACACGGGAAATCCTCAGGTCGTCGATCCGACCTTCCCACGGGGCCTGGTAGCCGCCGGGCGCGGAATTGTCGGTCTGCCCCGGCCAGAGGGAAGCGCCGACCACGATCGGCCAGTGGTCGGTCGTCTCGCCCCAGGTGCTGGCACTGACGGCGATGGTGCCGGTAACAGCCGTCTGGCTTTCCAGGACGCCGTCGAGGAAGAGTTTGATGGTCGCGCCGTCATACGTAAAAGCCCCGTTATGCCAGGTGTCGGCGCTGATCTGACTGGTGCTCTCGATCCAGATCCAGCCCGAAGTAGTGTTCAAGCCAACGCGGAGATGGGAATCGTCGTCGAGGCTTAATTCGAAGCAGCCGTACATCCCACTGTCATATTTGCTCTGGGATACGATCCGTTTCCAGGCGGCTCCGGCTCCCGTCGTTTCGCTGTTGAACCAGCACTCCACCGTGACTCCGGTCTGGCCGTTGAAGTCGAGGTGGGGGTACCATTGGCCGGTGTAGCCGCCGGGGGTCCATCGGGAGCCGGCCCACACGAAGTCATCGGTCCCGTTGAAGTACATGCACCAGCCGAAGGTATTGTTGGGCGAGTTCCAGTTCTCGGCGACGGTGTGATTGCTGAAGCCGGTGGCATCGGTGTTGGGGCCGTAACCGTACACGAGGTAACGGCTGTAGTCGCCGCAGCCCTGGGTGACCCAGGATTCGTCAAACGGGTAATAAAGTATCGTGTCGCGGTCGGGATCGTTATAGCGCCGTTTCGCCTTCAGGCCCGTTTCATCGTCGGTGATCTGGAGGCGGACGCTGGGGGTGGTGGAATCGACGGTTTCCGTGACCCATTCTCCGTCCACGTTCAGGTTGGCGAGGTTCTCCCAGGGCGCGGGCTTGTCAGGATCGGTGCGGACGGTGAAGATATCGCTCCAGGCCATGTTGTTCTTGAGGTCGAAGGCGAGCATCTGGACCTGGTTATTGACGGCGTCACGCTGATCAAATCGAGCCCAGCTGAGTGTGGCGCCCTGGGCGTCGGTGTCGCCTTCCCAGCCGGTGATCCGGCCGTTGACGATGGGGTTGGAGATGAAATCGTCGAAAGAAGCGGCAGCATTATCCCAGCTGTAAAGACCGGCATAGCCGTTGTACCAGGCGCCGGCGTCGAGGGCGAGAATAACCGGCTCGTTGTCGATGTAGCAGCGGATATTGTTCTCGACCGCAGCTACCTCCAGGTCATACCAGGTATCTTTTTCCAGTTTCTTCCCGGCGTAAAACCAGATGCCGGTCGAAGCGCTCCAGTCGACGTTGTCCCAGTCGAAACTATCAAGTTTTCCCTGGAAGAGGATACACTGGCTGGTCTCGGGCCGGATACCGAAGACGTAGCAGTTGTCCACGTAGATGGATTTGCGGAAGATGATACCGACGGCGCCGTCATCGGCGGCGCCGGTCTTCACCCGCGCGGTCACGTACATATTGTTAAGAAGCAGATTATCGTGCAGCGTCCAGGCGGTGGAATTGCTCGCCTCGTTCATCACGCCGCCGGCGACGGTCCAATTGTTCCCGGCGTATGTCGCCGCGTTCCAGGCTCCGCTGAAATCCTGGGAGGTCCCCCGGATGCCTCCCCATTGCTGGTACGCGGCGTAGTCGGAGTAGGCGCTCCAGCCGCCGTCATTGGCATCTCTCCGATAGCGGAAGGGGGAGGCGTTGTTCTGGGTGGTGAACTCACTCGTAGTGCGGACTTTCTCGGATATCCGGACGGAATCCATTTTTCCTTTAAAGGTATTGGAGCCGTTGTAGGCGCCGACCTGGACGGCGTTCGAATTGTCGACCAGAGAACCGTACGCGTTGGCCGAGGTGCCGGTGGTGGTGACTTCAACGGTATCGATGAAGATGTTGCCCCGGGCGCCGCTCTGCCAGGTGAAGGCGACATGGTTCCAGGCGGCGGGGTTGAGGAAGCCGGCGTCGCACCAGGCGGCCTTCGTCCAGCCGGAGGTGATGGTGTTGAGGGCGACCTTCATCCCCACGGTCTGCTCGTTCCAGTCGATCAGGAAGTAATAGGAGCTGTTTTTCCCGATGATGGTCTGGATGCCGCTTGCCTGGTCCCAATCGGGATAAATCCAGGCCTCGATCGAGAACTGGTTGAAGCCGTCCATGGCGCTCACTTCAGGGACGTTGAAGTAGCCGCCGTTGAGGTCAAGAGCATAAAAGAAACGACCAGTGGGGACATAGCTTCCGCTTCCCGAGATCGAGCCGGTATTCCCGCGTCCGCTGGAGTCGCCTCCGTTGTTGTCCATCTGCCAGTAGCCGCGGGTTTGAAAATCGTTCCAGACCGGAGCACCGATCGGGGCCAGTCCGACGCCGGTATCTCCCGTCGAGATCTTGATGTGAGGGGTGAGATGATCGCCCCACTGGGTCGGGGAGGTCGGATTTGTTTCTTCCCGGTAGCCCTTGGTTTTGGTGTAAAAGTAGTAGCCCTCGAAATAGGGTCCGGTATCGTCGATCCCGACGTAGCAGCTGTTCTCGGCTCGGGGCGTGCCCCGGATGAGACTGTTCCCGGCGTCGGTGGCCGTGGCCCAGGCGCAGGGGTAGGCGAAAGTCTGCCAGTTCGATGGTTCGACGCCGTCGATCTCGGGCGAACGCCGTTCCATGGTGTAATCCGGGTTATTGAGTCCGGCGAACCAGGTCCCCGAGTTGTTGGCCCGGTCGATCTGAGTCCCGCTCGCGTCTTTGAGGTAGATAAGCTCGCCGTCGTCGTGGAGGCTCAGGGTCGCCCAGAGCTTGTCGCCGGTGACGGAAGTGGTAGCCTGGTCGTTCTCGATCAGGAAGTATCCCTTGGGGGCGATCGTGTCGCCGGAACCGAAGGTCAGTGTATTCCCGTCGTAGAACTGCCACCCGTTCAGGTTCACGGTCACGTTGGAATTGTTGTAGAGTTCGACCCACTCGTCGGAAGAACCGCCGCCATCGGTCCCCATCCAGGCGATCTCGTTGATCACCACGTCGCCGTAGCCGACCACATCGACGAAAAAGTAGGCGGTATCGTCGGACAGATAACTGGGATTGCTCAGGGAAGAAGTGAGGATATTGCCCATATCGTCGGAACCGGTGGCCCAGAAGGTGATAATCTGGTCCTGGGTGGCATTCTGCACCGGGATGGATGAGGCGCTGGTGAATGTCCAGGGGGAAGAAGTGCCGTTCTGGTTCATGGCGATGGCGCCGCTGCCGATATCGCCGTTGGAGAGATAATGGAGGGTCAGGCCGCCGCCCTCGTCGAATTCCGAGCCTGTTTCGGTTACGGTGAAAGTGACGAAAGCGGTGCCGGCGGCGGGAGAGCGAACAACTCCATCAACCACGTGAGTACTGTCGGAGGTTATGCCGATGATGTTGGGATTGGTGGCATCGAAGTAAAAGGCCGGGTGGGTGTCGGCGGTGAAGCTTCCGGTGCATTCCATATCGGCGTCACAGGCATTGACCGTGACCAGAATATCGGTGGATTCGGTCCAGTCCCAGTCGGGCGTGAATGTCCACTTGACGGTGACGGAGCCCTCGCTGGATCCGCCGGTGTCCAGCGCCGTTCCCGAAGTGACGGTGACCTGATACTGAGCGTTGCCGGCCCCCGGGCTGATGAGGTAGCTCCCGCCTTCGCTGCAGTAAACGGAGCGTACTTCACCGGTGAGATAGGGGGAATCAGTGGGCATCCGGATATCGTGGTCTCCGTTATCCAGCAGGAGTTCGCAATCGCCGAAGTCCTGGAAGCCGTTATCGTCAGAGAAAGTGCAGCTGATCTCATACTCCTGGCCGGACTCCATCATTTCAGGGACTCCGGTGATATACGCGGCCAGGGTGGTGGGGGCGGCGTTGGTCCAGGGGGTGCTGTTGGCGGCGCGCGGAGTACCGTAGATCTCATTATTATCGGCATCCTTGCCGACGCCGTCGGTGCTGAAGTTATGGGGGTGCCAGTTAGCACTGGAGCTGCCGCTTACGGCAGGATCGAATCTCTCCATGGTCCGGTAATAATAACCGGTGCATCCGGCGAACCAGCCACCGCTGCAATCGACGGAATCCACCGTATCACCGTCGGCATTTTTCAGAAGCAGCCATTCTCCATCATTGGCAAGTCCACTCCCGCCGAAAGTGCCGTATGTATCGGCGTTGAAGTCGCTGACCGGATTGTCATTGGTCCGCTCGACCAGATAATAGCCGGAGGCCGCCACCGTCCCGCCGATCTCAATCACTTCGATTGCCCCGGTCGGCCCTCCATAGATTTTGCATCCGCCTAAATAAAGAGGGGCGTCTGTCGTATTGTAAAGCTCAATCCACTCATCATTGGAAGATGCCGCCGTGCCCATCCAGGCAATCTCGTTGATGACCAGGTCCCCATCGCCGGGCACGGGCATGTAACAGAAGGGGCCCATGTGATAAAGAGTGGGGTGACCGGCACTGTCGGGGTTGTAACTCTTAAGATGGAGATACCAGCCGACGTCCTCATGAGTGGCGGTCTGGGTCAGGAATCCCGTGGTCCAGAACTGCGAGCTGCCGGTGGGGTCGGTGGAAGCATCCGTATCCCAGGTCCATTCGAAGTATTCCACCGGGTTCGGGGTGCCGAAACCATCTTCATTGGTGAAGATGAAGGTGGGGTTTTCGGTACAGGTGCTGAAGGAATGGTCGCAGGTGACGTAAACAGTGGTGGAGTTGTTGAAGTTGGAAGGAGGCTGGGCCAGGGTGTATTTAAGCTGTTCATTGGGGTTGGGTTCGGTATTTACGCCTTCGGCATTCCGGTATCGTACCTTCCAGCCATATTGGCGGTTGGGAAGGAGATCTTCGTCTATCCGATCGTAATTGGGATCGGTCTGCCATCCGCTGCTGTTCGCTCCCCCCGGATTGGTGTCTCCGGTCAGGAACTGCCAGGCGGTGCTGCCGATGGCGGGGTTGGGAGGAGGCGCCACCGCCATGCTCATCTGGTTCCAGTTAATTGCTTCCAGGAAGAGCTCGCCGTCCGCGGGAGGATTGAGGAGCGTGTACCGGCTGGTCTCGCTCGACCAGTCGGAGAGGTTGGGAATGGGCATGGCGTCCCGCGCCCGCGATCGGAAGGCGTACTGGGTATTCTCCGACAGCCCGGCGGCGTCGTGGGTCTGATCTCCCCAGGTCCGGTCGAAGGCGCCGTCGGTGGTACACTCGAAGTAATAGGGATCGGTGTTCAGTCCGATGCCGCCGTCAGTACTCTCACTGGAGAGAAAAACGGTCATTCCGTCGGCGGCGACGTCGATGATGGAGGGTACGGGCGTGCTCGGGCCCTTGTTATCGACGCCGAACACGGTGCCCGGAGCCGCGTCCGTGTCTCCCATGAAATTCACGGTGCCGCCGGCGAAGTTGTAGGGCCTGATCCGGAAGTAGACGGTCGCGTCTTCATCGTTGTTCAGGTCGGCGGGAGCGTCGGTATTCCAGACGAAGGTATAGTCGGTCCAGGAGACGCCGTCGGTGTTGGTGGGAAGACCGGTGAGAGGATCTCCCTCGGTCCCGCTCCGGCTGGCGTCCACCCAGGTCGAACCGTCGGTGGAGAACTCGGCATCGATGTCGCAACTGTCCCCGTCGGCGTCCCGGAGGCGGTAGGAGACGGCCCAGGTCCCCTGGACCCAGGTGGGAACGGGGTCAACGGTTATCCGCGCCTCCGGGGGCTCGTTGAGGACGCTGTTCGGATTCCCCGGCGTTCCGTAGATATATTGGGTCGTAATCTGATTATGCCAATAGTCCCCGAAGGTATCGTCCACGCTATAGTCGGCCCAGTTGGTGGTCTCGTTGCTGTCGTTCCCGGGCCAGATCCTTTCCATGGTATTGCGGTCGGGCGCATCGGTCCCCGCGTACCAGCCGCTGCCGCAACTCACGTAGTCGATCAGCAGGGAGCCATATTCGGAGCTTGCCCAGAGATAGAGGTTCTGGCCGCCGTCCGCTATGTCCATCCCGGCATCGGTTATATTGGGGGCGACATTGGTGGAATCACTGTCGTTCTCGATCAGGAAATACCCGTGGGCCCCGATGACCGAATCGCTGATGCTGCCGACGTAGGCATCTCCGGTCCCCTCTTCGAAAGATACGGTAGTTCCCCCGGCGAAATTCATGGCCCAGCCGGCGAGATCGATGGGACCGGCGGTGGTGTTAAAAAGCTCGATATACTCGTCGGTCGCAGGGTCTCCCGGGCCGTAATCCTTGGAACCTTTCCAGGCGATCTCATTGATCACCACGTCCCCGGCGCTGAGCGTGCGCGGCTCGACAGAAGCCGTGTTGGACAGCGGGCTTTCGTTTCCGTATTCATCGTAGGCCTTGATCGCGAAATAATAGGTTGTCCCCTGGGTAAAATCTTCCAGATTCAGGCTCTCGGAAGCGCCCGGAGCCTGCGGAGCCCAGGTCTGGACGTAAACCGAAGCGGCGGGGTCGGTCCAGGCGGAGAAGTCGGTATCAGCCTTGGACTTGATAACATAGTACATGCACTTCCCGCCGCCGGCGCCGTCTTCGTGCGGGGCGGTGAAAGAAAGATTGATATCCCCGAATGCCATGCCCCCGCTCGCCGAGAGATCGGCGATCCCTTCCGGGGCGGTAACGTCAATCGCTTCGCCGGCGGTTGCCGCCGACTCGTTGGAATAACGACGCTCGTAGGTGACATATTCACCGCTTTCGTTATAAGTCTTTTTAGCCGAAATCCGGTAATAGAAGCGGGTGCTGGCGAAGTCCGCCTTCCAGTCCGCTGTCGGTAAAGGTGAGCGCTCCGGCCGCGGTCGAACCGATCTTCTTGTAGATGCCGGTGTAGGCGGAACGCGGGTTGGCGTCGGTGCCGCCGCCCGTCCAGCCGCCGCTGGTGTCGGAACGGAAGATGTCATAGGAAATGTCGTCGGTATTCTCGCCCCAAGCAACCTGCCAGTTCAGGGTGATGGAATCGGCGGCGGTGCTGTCGATAATAAGTTCCGTCGGGAGTCCGGGAGGAGGATTGACGAGGTCGGAACCGGCGACCGCGCCGGGGGTGCTGCCTTCATCCACGTAAACCCGGGCGCGGGTAATGTCATAATTCCCGCGGTTGTCGGATTTCACGATCACGGTGCCGTCAAGGTCGTTTCGATAGACGATGGCGGAAGCATCGGTGAGGCGGTCCATCACCTCGCCCACGGGGTTGGGCCCCGAGCTTCCGTAGCCGATCTGGATGATGCCGTAGAGCGGGGAGGCCCGTTTGATGAAATTGATCCCGTTGCTGCCGTACGTATCGGAACCCTGGTGGTTGAGGGCCAGGATGTCCACGTTGATGTCGTCCGGGCGGTAGGTCCGGGCGTAGTACTCGGGATAGTAGGTGCTGTTGGGGGTGTCGGTGCCATTGGAAGACTGGGATTGGGAGCCGGTGGCATCGCCGCCGCAGAGGAAGCTGCTTGACCCCACCGCCATCCGGATGACGGCGGAACGGGCGTTGGAGTCGCTCTGCTGGTCCCAGGCGGTGACCAGGGTGGCGTCGACGTCGTCGTCCCAGCCAGGTCCGATCTCGGCGCCGGCGGCCGGGCTGAGCTGGAGGCCGGCGGTGTGGGCGTTAAACCCGGTCACGAAGTAATAGATGTTGAGGCTGGGTTCGCCGTCGAGGGCGGACCAGAGGTCCTGGTACCAGGCGGCGGTCGTCTGATTCCAGCGGGAAGTCTCGTAGTAATTGTCCACGTCGTAGCGGCCGAGCACTTCTTCGAGGCCGCCGCCGGAGTCGTCGCCGGGGGTGGTCAGGATCATGTAATCGAGCGTTCCGCCGGCGCCGCCCAGCTTCTCGTCCAGGAGCGTCCGCAGGGGCGGGTTCAGCCAGGTGGAGTACCAGGTGGTGCCCCCATCGATCAGGAGGTTCTTGCCCCCCGGCAGCTCATAGAGCATGCAGTCGCCGTGGTTGGTGCTTTTTCCCGCGGGGACGTACTGGAGATAATTGACCCGCAGGAACTTCCCGGCGGTGGCGGGGGCGTCGACCTTGATCGGACCGACGGTGGCGCTTCATCGTCAATATTGCCGGCGTTGTCGATCCACCGGATGTGGAAGTACCAGGCCCCGTCGCCGGTCTCCATCACACAGGACTGGTCACCGAAGCTCATGAAGGAATCCTCGGTGTCGGGCAGGTAGCTCGCTTCCTGATTCAAACGGTAATAGTAGCCGGCAACGCCGGAAACATCATTGGCGGTATGACCGGTATCGTCGGCGGCGTCGGTCCAGGTGAGCGTGATCTGGTCAGTAGTGTCGTTCCAGGTCCCCGCGGTGTGCGAGGAGCTGGTCAGACCGGAGACCGCGAACGGCGGGTAGGAGTCATAGCGAAGACGGTAGAGATATTCGGGGCCTGTCTTCCCCCAGCCGGTGAGGGAGGCGCAGTGGAAGTAATACGTTCCTTCATCGCCGAGGGAGGTGAAATCGAATCCATCAAGGTAGGGGTCGGCGGTATTGTCATCGTCAGGGCCGACGGAGCCGGTCTGATCGCTGAAGTCGATTTCGTAATAAAAGGTGTCCTCGCTGGGGGACGAGGATCGTTCCAGGTGAAGGTGACCACCGTCTGGTTGGTCGATTCCCCGCTAGAATCTGGGTGGTGCGGGTATCATAAGTGTCATCTTAACAGCAGAGGATGCAGGACTTGCGCGGTTCGTTGTCTTCGCCCGGGTTGGGATTGTCGTTTTCGTGCCAGTCGCTCTTGGTGTTGCTGTCGGTGGAATTGCCGTCCCGGCCGATGAATCGCTGGCGCCGATGGTAGTGCTGTCGGTCCAGGCCGCCGCTTCGACAGGCATCGGCGGCGGAGTTGGTACCCACTGGCAGGGAGCGATCTCGTCGAACTCGTCCACCTCGGTTGAGGGAGTGCCGTTGGCATCAACCGAAGACGGCGTCGACATCCGAGACGTGGGCCGGTTTAGGGCGAGGCCTTCATCGGTGGCGTTGGGTTTCCCTCGCGCTGCCGACGTAAATGTTCCAGTAATAGCCGTTGCTCTTGCCCGTCGCGTCGGTATCGTCAACGCCGTCCGTGAAGTGGACGACGACATAGTCGTCGAACTCAGGATGCCGTTTCGGCGGCGAAGACGGGGTACTGCCGTCCTGATCGTCGTGGGTCCAGTTCTGGATGTTTATCCCCCCGGGGAGCGGATTTGACGTAGAGTTCAACCCAGTCGCCGCTGGTGATATTGAAGCCACTTCGTCGATAACAATGCCGGCTCTACCTGTTCATAAAAGTTGAAATCGTTGACGTAGGCGTTGTTACCGTAGCTCTCATTACACTCGATCAAAAATGTGGCGACCGCCGCGTTTTGGGGGAGATGATATTTGGATAACGCGTCTCTTCCCAGGTATCCGTGATGAAAGGGGGCCAGCCGGTGTTGCCCTGCATAAGATGACGAACCGTATTCGCCGTCCCACCATTCAACCCGGAACCGAAAGTGGGTGTCGTCCACGGCCCCGGCGCCTCTCATCAGCCTGCAGCGGTAGACCAGCTGAGATGTTATAGCAAGAGCCGCCGTCAACGCTGACGAAATAGGTCCCATGCCCCGGCCGGAAATAAGTGGCGGTGGGATCGACGAACACGCAGGACCTGACACCGTCAATGGCCGAGTCTTCGACCAGTCGATTTTGGCCGCGGTCCCGACTTTGTCGAGAGCGGCCACGTAATTACCGCCCACCTCCAGTTCAAATGACTGTTTGCACGGTGGGGCTCCGGGCGGGTACGTACTGTGGGGGGCTGGAGGCGTCGTTGGGCTCGGCGCCTGGGTCTTGTAACCGAACGGGGCGTGGGCGGCGGAAGGGGGAGGTGATGGGAGGGGGCGTCGGCGGCGGTGGTTTGCCGGTGTACCAGACGAAGAAGCGGAGAACTGAGTCAGAGCTTTGTTGACATCCTTGCTGCTGTTCTCGATCTGATCTGGAGGTCCTGCCGCACCGGGGTCGTCCTCCAGCCTGATGTTCCAGGGATAGCCATTGTCGGGGTCGAATGTCCAGACTGGAATATCGTCCACGATCCCCATGCTCTTGGGTTCTGCAACGTCCTTGCCCAAGCGGTGGCGCCGTGATTTGAGCCATACGTGGGAGGCCGATGTCCCCGGACTGTACGCCCCAGGCCACCAGCTTGGGTGAGATCCTCCCCCAGCAGTGGATGTAATCAAGGTCGTCGAGACTGGGCTGTCCGTGAAGGCGGCCAGCCGGTACCAGGAGCTCCGCCCCTTAGTGTAACCCTTGCTACTCGATCTGGCCGGTGTCTGAAGAGTGAATGACCGAGATCCATCGGGTCGTATCCCTGTCGGACGGTCTGGAAGAATGTCTGTCGCCGCCGTTCATGACCCAGTCCTGGGCGTAGGAGGATGGCGGCTGGAGATCTTCGACGGGCGACAGGGTCTGGGAGTACCAGACGCCGACGTCCCGGGGAACGGACGGGACGCGCGTCTGCTGGCTGAAGTTGGCCAGGTTGTTATCGGTATCGACGTGGGTTTCTCATGAACCAGGCCAATGGCTTGGTCAACCCGCCGTAAGCGGGCGTTTCCTCATAGAAGAGGGCTTTTGATCCCGAGCCTAGGGTGTCTCCCTTGCCGTCCTCGTGGTCGAGGCGGTGACCGAGGACTTGCCCGCTCCGCTGTTGGGAATGATCCAATCGAGACGACGGAATCGGCGGTCGCCTGGTTGAAAGACCACCGCCACCGGGTAGTTCGTAGTGGAGACCAGGTAGTATCCCCCAGCCGGGATGACGTCGCAGGGAGAGAAGAGGTAGCTCTTGCCCTTTGTAGCTGTTCTGGCTGTTCAGGGATATGCCCAGGCTCCCCAGGCTGACATCGCTGGCGGTGGGGTTGTAGAGCATGACAGAGCTCGTACTCGTGGCCCCAGAGGCCTGGGCCCATGACCAGCTCCGGATGGGGGGAAGAGTCGGGGACGGGGTGATCGGCGTGCGGGCAGGAGTCACCGTCGGCGTCGGCGTGATCGGTGACGGGGTTACCGACGGTGCTCGGCGACTGGGCTTTCCAACGGGGTCGCGGTGGGGATGGGCGTCGTGCCTCCTGGTGTGCATCGGGCTTGGGGACGCGCTCGTGGGTCGGGGTGGTGTCAGATCGGAAGAGATGTCGATGTAATCGATGATCGGGGTGTACGGCTTGGCGAGACGTAGAAGCGGAACTGCAATGACACCTGGTCGCAGAGGTCGATGGGGATGTAGGAGCATTCGGTTAGAGGCTGCCAAACCCGCTGACGGTGACTTCGGTGCTAGTGTTGTCCAGGTCCCGTTGACGTCTGCTGAACCTGGACCTTGTTCTTGTTACTGCTGCCTGACGAGCTGAGGCGGTACATGAAGGCGGAGCAAGTTGGGGTTGTTGACCGGGGGTCACTCTGACCAGGAGCCGACGTCTTTCATCCGCAGGCCGCGAGGGCTGAAAAGGCCCCATATTTCTGGAGCTCACCTCGGCGAGGTGAGCGGACGAGGACTGTGCCGGAGGCGTCGACAGAGTTGATGTTCTGTAGCGATATTTTGGGCGAGCCGGACCCGGCGACGAAACCGCCGGAGAGGTCATCGATGCAGTTGGCGTCGGCGAGGGAGGAGGAACTGGCTGTCGGGTCAGAGGAGTGGGGTCCCGCTGGCGTCGGCGTCGTGATCCCGGGCTCGGCGGCGGCGTCATCCCGCTCGGAGGGGTGGGGGAGGTGGTCGGGACCGGGTAGCGCTTTTTGAGGGGCTTTGAACTGGTGTCGGCGAACCGGGTCCCAGGCAGAGGCAGACGCTGCTGAACGCACGTTTCTGATGCTCTTCTTCCACTGAGTCTGTAGCTGGGCTGGGTTGATGTCTAGACTGAAGGGGCCGAGATTGTTTCGATCTGGGGGAGTCATAGATTTCGGTGAGGGATGTGCTAGGTGGTGGTGTAATACTACTGGAGGAGGAAAATAGCTGTTCGCGTTGACGGATTGCTCTAAGCCAGAACGTAGAGGTTGCCGGGTCGTGAGAACTGGGTGTTTCCACTCATCTCCCCGGACGTCGAAGTTCAATCCTAGGGAAGATACTCCATGCATCTCCTGCTGGCATGAATGTAAGTGTTGTTGTTGTTGTTGCAGCCGAGAAAGTCCAGCTGGTGGCAACGTCTCCCCCAGGTGGAAGTTGTCCATCCTTCATCGAAAATCCCGCAGTTGGGGGTTGGGTCGTGGTGATGGCTGGTGTGGGTTCAGTGAGTGAATAACGGCGTAGAGTTGCGTTATCCGCTTCCAGTCCCCGTCCGAACCTTTTCTGGAACTCGGGCGAGGGTCAGCCCCATGTTCACCAGTTCCGCCGAGAGAGACAGACACCGCCGGCGCCCCTTTCCCATCAGGTCCCCGGTGCTGCTCACAGCCGTGGATAAGGTCCAGACCCGATCTTCCCTCGTCGCCTAGTTGAAGTCGGTAAGCCAACCGAACTCCCGGTAATCCTGTGTCTGCCCTTCGGTTCTTCCCCGGGCGTGAACGGCCACGAGTACTTTTTTCCTCCATTGGTTAGCCGTCAGCACGGGATCGCCGAAGAAGAACCTGATGAAAATCTTCAACGCCGTCATCGGAACTCTGGATGTTATCGCTATCGATGATAAGGGATCTCATCAACGCGGTCGTAGAAACTGGACCAGGATGGTTCATCCCAGCCCGTGGTTAGGCCATCAAAAACGGGGCAGGTCGCCGTCCGCACAATCGTTCCCTCGGTTTCAGTTAGGATGACGGAATTCTCCGGATCCTGGGCTCAAGCAAATCGAAGTCGTCATAGTTGTCGCCGGAATGGGCCGTGATCCATCCGCGACCAGACCTTCCCTGCCGGTGTAGCTTCCGGCGGGGTCCCCTCGTAGATATTAGGGTTGTTGCCTGTCCCCCAGCCGAGGGCGTCTTTTCCCCGGCTCGGGCGTTGTTGAGGAGGCGAACGAAGGAGCTGCCTGTATAGCTGTTCGTAGGCATCTACTAATTGTTCCACAGGGCGTCGGTAATGGACGTCGTTCACCCATTCCGCCCCCCCCACCATGAAACCCCGCTGGCCGCGGAGGATGTCCTGGTCGTGAAGGTATAGCCGTTGGATGGACGCTCACTCCCAGCCCGTGAGAGACTCCATTGGTCCGCCCGGACGGTAGCAGCACCTGAAATGCCCCCTCGGATCGGGACCAGGGGCAGACCTGGTCGACGACGTACTCCGGCGGGGGTCGTGCATCCTCGAGACATCCGACCAGGCGATTCCATCGCCGGCGTTATCGCGGACTTCACCTGCCAGTAGTGGTGGTGCTGGCGACGAGAGAGCAGGGACGCGAACTGGTAATGGGTGTCGGCCTGCCAGTTTGAGTCCCGGTAGCCGGAGTCCTGGCCGTCTAAATCGTCATCATCGTCGAGTTCCAGGAAGTAAGACTGCACGCCGCTATGGGCATCGGTCGCGTCGTTCCATTGCAGGTCGGGGGTGGTGCTGACGCCGACGGCCTCGTCCGCCGGCCAGTAAAGGCCGTTGTTGGTGGGGGCATCTCCATCGTACCAGAAGGGCCCGATGTGGGCGACCTCGCTGGTCGGATTGTTCTCGTAATTGTAGCTCCTCAGGTGCAGGTAGCGGGTGTTGCTGGAAGCGACGGCGGTCTTGTCCAGGCTGCCGCTGATCCAGGTGTCGGAACTCCATGACGGGTTGGTTGAGGTAGATGTGTTCCACTCGTACTTAAAAAACTGCACCGGGTTCGGTGTTCCGAAGCCGTCGTTATTCGTAAAGACAAATGAATGATTATTGGTCCAGGTACTGAAGGCTTGATCGCAGGTGATGTAAACGCTGGTCGCATTGTCGGAACTGGAAGCGGTCTGGGCGAGCGTGTATTTAGCCGTGGTCGCGTTGAAATCGGACTCGATGCCGTCGACGTTCCGGTATTTCACCTGGTAGCCGTACTGCCGGTTGGCGTAAAGATCGTCGTCCCTCCACGTGTAGGCAACCCAGCCGCTGTCGCCGCCACCGCCGGGGTTGATGACGCAGGAAAACATGGCGGCGGTGCTCCCGTCGCTCGAGTTCAGGGGAGGCGCCACCGCCATGCTCATCTGGTTCCAGTTAATTGCTTCCAGGAAGAGCTCGCCGTCCGCGGGAGGCATTGAGGAGCGTGTACCGGCTGGTCTCGCTCGACCAGTCGGAGAGGTTGGGAATGGGCATCTTGTCCCGGGCGCGGGCCTTGAACGTATATTGGGTATTTCGTTCATCCCTGGAAGGGGTATGAACGTCCCTGCCCATGTTGCGAGTCGAAGGATGGTTGGTGGTGCATTCAAAATAATACGGAGATAGACGCCGTGTATCGCGATCCCGGCATTGGAGCCCCCCCCGGTGGTGATGGTCATCCCGTCGGTGGTAACCTCGCTGAAGGTGGGGACGTCGGGGGTGTGGGACCCTTGTTGTCGATCCGAAGGAGGAGCCGGGTTGGCGCCTCCGCCCAGATACCCGTAATCGCCGTATTCACAGCCGTCGTGACACCGTATCCGGAAATAGAATGTTCCCTGTTCATCATTATTTAAGTCGTTTTCCCTATGCGAGGTTATGGTTTTAGCCCGCCGGGTGCGCCGATCGCAACTGCCGGAAGGGGGCGTACATATTGGTGGCTGTCCAGGCCCCCGGCGCCCACCCGGTACTCCGGGTAAATAGTGCAGTTTTGTCCATCGTCGTCGGCAAGGGTATAGGAAATGTCCCAGCTGTTCTGTTCCCAGGCAGGGATACTTTCCGTGATGGAGATGGACGGAACGTAGGTGTTTGGCTGCCCTTCAACGAAAACGCCGTGAAATCGCCAATATTCGTCGGCGGTGTTGTTTACTACTTTTATGGTGAATATCAACGTGCTTCCCCCGGGCAGGTTTTCGCAACTGCCTTCCGTGTCATACCAGGTATTATTCAGGGACAGATCACCGGTGTGAGTGAACCAGGGAATTTCCGAACCGCCATCCAATGTGTAATAACCTTTAATATAATCCGTGCTTTCCATGCTGCCGGTCTCGGCGATTTTCGTGTTCAGGCAGATATTATAGAAACCGGAAATGTCGATTGTGAACGTGGTCCATTTGACTTCACTGTCTATATTATTAGCCCGCATATAGTTATCATATACCGCGAATGTTCCAGCAGCGGGGATGTCTCTTGTCCATTTAGGAGGGCTCCTGGATCCCTGGGTGGTCCGTCAACATAAGGAAAGGGCTCCCAGTAAATCCAACTGGCCGGAGTCGGGGTTATGGAAGGCGTGGGCGCGACGATGGAGTCGGCGTCGGGGTCACACTGGCGTCGGTGTCGGCGTCGCGGTCATGCTTGGCGTCGGGGTCACACTTGGCGTCGGTGTCGGCGTCGGTGTTGCGCTTGGTGGTGGTGTTGGTGTTGGTGAGAAGAGGCACTTCACCATCACGTCGTTGAAGGCCATGTCCCCGTGTCTTGAGTATAGCTGAAGCGCAGGGCCGTGGTGTGGGAATCGAGGGCCAGCGGCCCCAGTATTGTGCCCGTTGTCAGCAGCCCGGTTACCGTCGTCACCGTGTTCCACACCCCGTAGTTCTCCTGTACCAGGAGGCTGCTTGTCCCCATCTCCCCCTGTCCCTTCACCCAGAACTGCAGCCATTCCGGGGTCCCGAACGCCGCAGTCTCGATCACGTCCGTGCTTCCATCTAATTTGACCGACGGAGAACCGCGCCCGAAGTCCCCCGCCGTCGTGTAGGTGTCCGAGTTCGCGTTGCAGTTGGTGAAGATCCAGAGGGGATCCGGTCGGGTCCCGCTGTCGAACTCATCGAAACCTTCGTCCAGCCGGGTGCAGAACCAGGGCGTCGGCGTCGCGGACGGCGTTGGCGTGACGGATGGTGTCGGCGTCGGCGTGGGCGTGGGCGTGACCGACGGCGTGGGCGTGACCGACGGTGTCGGAGTAGGAGTGGTGCAGAGTTTCTCCTCCGGACCGAAGCTCAGCAGGTCGCCCGTCTCCGCGTGGAAGGAGGCCTTCAACCACGCCGCCGAACGGGGAATCGCCGAGAGCCGGACCTCGTCCAGGGTGCCGTTGAACCAGAGACTCGCCCTGGTGTCCTTGCCGAGCAGGATCGGCGCCGTCCCCACCCGGATCTCCTCCCCCGGCTGGGGCTCATGGATCCCGAAGGCGATCGAGCGTTCGGCCCCGTTCACGTACGCCTTCATCTCACCCGCCGTCGACTCGTAGGTGTAGGCGAAATGGTGCCAGACGCCGGTCGTGACGGCAAAGTCCACATCCCCGTAACGCCAGTCATTTCCCGAGGTCCGGATGTGCGGCCGGAACTTATCCGCCGCCGAGATGTACAGCATATAGCTCGCGTCGGCATCGGTATTCACTTTCTGAACGACCGACATGTAGTTCGTCGGATGTATGGCCAGCTTCAGCCACACCTCCATGGTCAGGCCGGTAGTAAGATCAAGGCTGGGGCTGTCCGAGACCTGGACGAAATCGGCCGAACCGTCAAACGCTCCGGCGCCGTTTATCCTACCCGAAGACGTATAGACACTCGTCACGTCCGGGTCATGGTAGGGGGTACCGTCGTTGCCGTTGCCCGTTGAGTCGAGGACGCACCCGGCAGAAGCGCAGTCCTCCCCGAGGTGCTGGACCAGGCGGAAGTCCCCGTCCCAGACGTCGGTCGGGGCCTGACCGTCAAGCGCCGTCGGGTTCTCGTAGTACATCCAGAAGGATGTGTCGCTGTCGCTCAAAATGCTGAAGGCGCAATTGACCCAGATATCCGCCTCCACCCCCGCCTCCCAGCTCTCGATCTCGTAGGGGAGTTCCCACTGACCGTCGGCGTCGGTGAAGCGGAGGTCTGAGCCGGCTGTGCTGAAGAGCGACCAGTTTATCCCCGAGGTGAGACGGACCAGGACGGGAAGGCGCGAAAGCTCTCCGTCGATCTTCCCGCTGTCGATGGTGACCTCCCGCCGCCGGCACCAGCCCTCACCGTCCCACGAGCGGGGTGTCGGCGTAACGCTGGGTGTCTTGCACGGCGTCGGCGTGGGCGTGACACTTGGCGTGGGTGTGACCGACGGAGTAGGCGTGACACTCGGTGTGGGTGTGATCGACGGCGTGACTGAAGGCGTAGGCGTGGGCGTGATCGAAGGCGTAGGCGTGGGCGTCATTGCCGTGGGAGTAGGCGTGATCGACGGCGTGGGTGTGATCGACGGCGTGGGCGTGGGCGTGACCGACGGCGTGGGCGTAGGAGTGACCGATGGTGTCGGGGTCAGCGTCGGTGTCAGTGTAGGGGTTGGTGTGGGTGTGGGGGTATCCTGAATCGATACGTCGTCGAAGGCGAGATTTCCAGCCGATTTAGTATAGGTAAAGCGGGCCCTTGTACTCACGGAACTCAGAACAAGGGGACCTATAGTCTTCGCGTAATTATTCGGGAGGGGATTGATGGTGGTTACTGCCGTCCAGGTTGGGCTCGAATACTCTTCCACCAGAAGGGAGCTGGAAGTGTCTACACCTTGTCCCTTGATCCAGAAACTCAGCCGATCTTTAGTGGTGAAGGTCTCGGTCCAGATGGCGTCGGCGGTAAGGTCGAGCTTAATGGAGGGGGAGGCGATCCCGAAATTTCCGGCGGTGGTGTAAACATCAGTATTGTTATTACAGCCGTTGAAAATCCACCCGGGCGGGCGGTAGCCGGTATCGAAGTTGTCGAAGCCCTGGTTAATCCCGCTTTGGACACTCCCGGGAAGAAGCAGCGCCAGCAAGAAGGACAGAGCCAGAAACGGCATGGCCGTTCTGATCTTTGCGCGGCTCGGCAATGACGAAGGCATGGGATTAGTCCTTAATAAAAATTCGAAACAGCAAGTTAACGCCTTCGGCGTAACTTCGTTGTGCAGGACTTAAGTCCTGCACAGGAGATAAGCAGGGCTAAAGCCCTGCACTACGACATTTATTGATTTGAGCAAAGAAATAGTATTTATGAATAATATTTGGACTTCCGAAGACAGACTACTCCCCAATAAACATAACCCCCGTACGATAAAGAATCTCATAAAGCCGCAAAATGTCAAGTGAAATTATGTCATTTTTGGATTTTTTTTAAAAAGTCCTACATTATATATTTATAATAGATATTATATACCGGTTTTCCCCGCCGTTTTTATAAACAGACACCCCGCCACCGCCGGCAGGATTTGTCTGTTTGCGTTCCCGGAGATGAGAATATTTTAATAGTATATTATAGATGTTGATGACACGGTGATTTCATGGGTCACTGATAAGCCTCGACAAACCCGGGGCCTTACCGCATCGGCGGATAAGCTCGGATCATCCGGTATTATCTCGAGAGAGGGATATCCCCCTCGGCTCCGAAATAAGCCCGGCTGACGCCGCGGATGGCCCAGAGGCCGGTAGAGGGACGGAAGATCCCGATCCCGGCCATGCCGGACCCTCCATAATCGGCTGAGACCGGTTGATCGAGATTGCGCCCGAAATACGCCCGGGTGACCCCCCGGAAGACCCAGAGTCCGCTGTCCTGGCGGAAAAGGCCGATCCCGGCAGTCCCGTCCCCGTTGAAATCGCCCGCGACGGCGCTGTCCCCGTCGCGGCCGTAGTAGATCCGGGTCACGGCCCGGACCGCCCAGAGACCGGTCGCCGGCCGGAATATCGCCCGGTCGACCACGCCGTCGCCGTCATAATCGGCCGGGACCGGCGCGTCGGCG
The DNA here is from genome assembly GCA_963822585.1 of uncultured bacterium. Lineage (GTDB taxonomy): Bacteria > Auribacterota > Erginobacteria > Erginobacterales > Erginobacteraceae > CAWGIE01. The sequence goes on along the minus strand of CAWGIE010000031.1, from coordinate 187,611 downwards.
GCGCCGCCGTAATAGATCCGAGCCAGACCCCGGACCGCCCAGAGTCCGCCGGCGGGACGGAAGACGGCGATATCGGTGGCGCCGTCACCGTCGTAGTCGTCGGGGACGGCCCGGTCGCCCGGAATGCCGAAATAGACCCGGTCGCCGCCCCGGATTACCCAGAGACCGGCCGCCGGCCGGAAGACGGCAATGTCGGCGGTGCCGTCGCCGTCATAATCGCCGGGGACGGGGAAGTCGCCCGAGGGGTTGCCGTAATAGACCCGGGTCAGGCCGCGGACCGCCCAGAGACTGTTCCGGAAGATGGCGATATCGGCGGTCCCGTCCCCGTTAAAGTCGTTGCCGCCCATCACCTGGTAGAAGGCGGTCGGCCGGGGGGATGGAGTGGGGGTGTTAGCAATCGGTGTCGGTGTTGCCGTCGGCATGATCGTCGGAGTCGGGGTGGTTGTCGGTGGAGGGGTGGGGATCTTCGCCGTCGGGGTCGGGCTCGGGGTCAGGGACGCGGTCGGTGATGGGGATGAGGTTGGTGACGGGGTCGGAGATGGTCCGGGGGCCAGCGGCTGGTCCGTGGTCAGGAGACCGTATTGATTGACCGGGAAATCATCTTCACTGTCCACGACGACGGTGAAATAGGTCGAGTCGCCGTAGTAGGTGGCCTCGGAGAGTTCCGAGGCGTTAAAGGCTCGGGTATAGATATTAGCAGGGTTGGTAAGCTCCGAATAATAGATTGTATAAGAGAAGTGGCCGTTGTCGGTTTGAACGGACCAGGGGATCCCCCATCCGACAACCGTGGTCGTGAACAGGGAGTCGTCCCCGGTGGGATTGCCGTTGGCGTCCGGGGGGGAGATGATCCCGTCGGCACCCAGATAGATGATCTGGATCACGTCGCCGGTCTGGCCGCTCCAGGGGGGTGACGTGGACAGGGGGTTGGTGCCTATAAGGAGATGTCCCGTCTCATCACGGATCCCGAATGGGTAAGGGGAAGGCTCGCCGACGTCAGTCCACTCATTCCAGACATAAAAATACTTACCCTGGGCCATCACCGGCTGGGGGATCAGGAGAAGACCAAGAACCGGCACCAGGCATCCAAGAAGGAGACTGCGGGTAGTTTTTTTCATTTTATTGTCGATTCCTTATTGAATCCGGGGTCACTCAGTTTGTTCATTTAGAACTTAGCCCTCGCTCCGCTCGGGCAACTCAATAGAACTACGAATTACGCGAAACTTGTCCTGAGCGTAGCCGAAGGATTACACGAATTTTCTTTAAAATATCCCTGCATTGTCGGTTGAATGCTTGCACATTCTTATTTTTCCGGAGGAAAAATAAGATTATTGAAATTCCGAAGCAGGAACTGAACGCTTCGCGCTAACTTTAAGTAGCCGCACCCTTCAGGGTGCGCAATATTACGCCCCGCCTAATACGGGGCGGTTACCATTTGAATAACATTTATTGTGCGCCAGAGGCGCATCAGCCTCGGGCTGAAAATTGCGAAACAGTACGGTCGCGCCTTGGGCGCTACCGTACTTTCAGATACGTTTCAATATCGTTTGTCCCCCCGCTCTGATAGGGCACGCTGTCTCCGGTCGTGAAGGAGGACCATGTTGAGGGATCGTTCGGGTTCCAGTACTGCGAGATCAGGACCGGGGAGCCGGGCGAAAATACCAGTTCGGTATTCACTTCCGCCCCGAACAGAGATAAGGGCAGAAAATACTCCCAACGATCGTGGCCGGCCCCGGTGGCGTGATCGTAATAGATGACCGCGGTCACATCGGATCCCGCCCCCCGCGCGGAAAGGTCGCGGTTGTAGAAGATGACCCAGTCGCTCTCGAACGCCGCACCGCCGGGATCAACGGGGCTTGTGCTCCCGGCCAGATGGGGGAATTCGGGGGTGAGACCGCCGATGAAGCGGGTCTCAACCGGGAAGTTGAGCGAGAGAAAGGTGACCTGGTTGCAGGTGTAGGAATCCCAGGCCGCGTCGCCCGGGCGGACGGTCTGACCATTCCAGTCCCGCGAATAGATGTCGTGATAGTAACTGTCCATCTTGAGCTGGGCACCGGCATAATAGTTGAGAGAAGAGGCGAGCGCGGGCTTGAAGAGCATGCGGAATCCGTTGTTGGCGATCACTTTTCTGGTGGAAGGAGCTCCGCCGTCCGCGCGCCAGCCGCCGCCGCTCTCCAGATAATCGATGGTGAACGTCCCCGACGGGGTTTGCCATATATTAAAATTAGTCGAATTGGGCGGCACCAACCCGGCGGGGAAGAACTCCTCTCCCAGGACATAATTGAGTTTGCCGTCACCGCCCGTTGTAACACCGGCCAGGGCGGCAAATAAATAATCCTCGCCGGCGGATATCGCCTTCTTCTGAATCATGAGGACCTCCCGGGCGACCGTGCTGCAGAGGCGGGGATCGCCGACATCGGTGTAATAACTCGCGCTTCCCCAGTCCGGCTCACCCTGGTCCCAGGTCCCCCCGATCGCCAGCCGGTAGAATCGGATGTCCCCGTTGTTCATCTCCCCCCCGGCAATGGTTTCGGTGTAGGTATTAAAGTCCCCATCCCTTGTGAGTCCGGTGGCGCCGGAGACGGGCTGCCAGGGGCCGGTCTGGTTGAACCAGTCCTCATTCGGCATCTGAAGGGCGGCCTGGGACTGGACCGGCCAGTCGGCGTAAAGGATTTCAAAACCGAGCGATCGGGGATAATCGGGGTAGTCGGCCTCGAAGCCGAGTAGCTCGGTGGTGGCGGACCACCAGGCGAGCAGAGGGCGCCCCTGGGAGGTAACCAGACGGATATCGGTGAACTGGAGGAAAGAGGCGTCGTCGGTGGGGTCGCTCCGGGAGAGGAATTCCTGGATGTTGGTGAAGCCGTCGCCATCCCAGTCCTCGCTGGCATCATAGGGATTATAATCCGACATGGTATGACCGTTCCAGGTGGCGAACTGCTCTTCAAATGAAAGGGGCATCCCATCGCGGTCGTGGTCCTTGTCCCACCAGACCGGAAGGTTGATGGTGTAGATCCAGCCCGAGCCGCTGTTGCTGCCCCCCAGGTCGGCCCCCGGGGAGTAAGCGCCGATCGGGGACGGCTGGCCGAGGGTGTCCCAGGTGTCAAACGACGCCGAGACTTTGTACTTCCCCATCGAGCTGAACTCGGAACTGGTGATGATGAAGCTGCTGGACTCCATCTTGGGATAGGCGCCCCTGACGGAAGACGCGATCATCATCATCATCGGTAGTGTCCACCAATTCTTCATGGCTGCGAATTACCCTACCCTCGGCCCCTTTTTAGTCCACAGATGGATTCGACTCTGCTCACCACAAGTTTACACAGATGAACATAGATTATTTTCCCCTGCCTCGGCCCCTTCATTATTATTCATTATGGATTTCGCTATTCTTTCGCCATTCTTTTTCCTTTTGTCATGGTTCAAAACTAACCCGATTTATGAAAATTAATCGGGTTAGGCCAATAACATCGGCAACGGTGTCAGCTCCCGTTTAAATGAGTTCAAAACCAGGCCCAGTGCTTCCAAGGTAACCGATCCCAGCAAACAACTATCGCCTTTCTGTCCGAAGACGACCGGGGCAGCCCCCCGTGCTCCCTGATAGAAAAATAAAGCATCGCCTATCCTTCTCTCGATAACCCGGCCATCCGCCAGGGTAAATGATTTTTTTGAATGAGGCATGATCCCCAGCTTGGATAAGATTTCTTTCGGGACCAGGGAATAAACCGCGCCTGAATCAACTAAGAATTCAACTTCGGCTTTCTGTTCCGGCTTGGCCGGATTGGCTAATTTTAATTTTACGTATACCATTCCCATACTATTTTTCCTTTGGGAAAATAGTAGTTATTTCCGTTTCTGAGATCGGTGTTTTAACTAATATATGTATATTGTAGTGCAGGGCCTTAGCCGTGTCCAACGAAGGCAGGACTAAAGTCCTGCACTACGAGGTTGCGCCAAAGGCGTTAATTTGTTACTCCGATACGCCTATTTCCCCACCATGATCTCGATCAGGCCCGCATCGTCGGCAAACGGCTCGCGGGCAGTACCGACGATCTGCCAGGCCCGGAGCTTCTCCATATCGGCCTTCATGGCGTAGCCGGGGGTGGAGCTGGAGACCAGCTTGTCGCCGGGCATAATCGGGCCGCCTTCATTCGTCACCTTGCAACGCACCAGGCCGATGCACGCAATCACGATCCGGTAGTCGTTCTGGGGGAGGTCGCGGTCGAGCTTGACCTTCCCGTCGCTGACCACGCCGACGATGGCGTTCTCGTACGGTTCGCCGGAATGATCGACAGCCAGCGGGATGCTGGACTGGACGACTACGTCGCCGTTTTCATAGGCTGTATACTGTTTTACCGCTTCCATCACTTCGGGGAAGTCCCCGGTGGTATTGAGCGACCCCCAGCTGGATCCGTTGTTATAGTAGAGCGACCCGTCGGTATCGGCGTAGATGGCTCCGGTCATGCTATTAAAGGCGGCGGCGACGCTGGTCTGGGGATCAAGGTACAACGGTACCGGTCCCGTGGAGCTGTCGCCCTGGATCCGGACGACCGGTTGCTCGTCGAAGTTGCTGCCGCCCCGAAGCCAGACCAGGGGCGCGGTGGCGGCGTCGTCGTTGCCATAGGCGGTGATGGCGCTGCCCAAGTTGCCATGGTTGTAAACGTGAATCGCCCCGCCGTCATCGTTGTCCACCGTGCTGTTGCCGATATTCCCCACCTGATCGATAAAGAAGGCCTGGTCGGCCTCATTGTTGGTGATATAGACCGCCTCATCGGTGGCGGTGGCGGCGTGAGTGATTTCAATGGAATTGCCGGCTCCGACCTGGTCGATCTTAATCGCGTCTCCGGTATCATCCTGATCGACGCGGATGCCGTCTCTGTTGTCGGTAGTCTGAACAGTCACTTTAGCAGTGTTCGCAGTACCCGTCCCGATGCCAATGGTCTTCAGGCTTGCATCCAGGAAGAGGAGGTTGGCGTCTCCGTTGCCCTCGAATCGGGCGTCCAGGTCGGCGCCGGTGTCGTTGAAGGTGAAGGTGCCGCCGTCAAAGTTAACGGTGCTGTTGGCGGCCAGAGTGGTGAAGGCGCCGGTAGAGGCGGAGGCGGCGCCGACGGTGGCGCCGTCGATCGCGCCGCTGTTAATGTCTACGTTAGTGATCGCCTGGTTGTTGGCGTCCATGGCGCCGGCCAGCTGTGAGATGGTCGCGGTGGTGACAGTTCCCAGGTCGGCGCAGGTCTGCCCCGCCGCGGTCCAGTCGTCATTGATAGTGATGGTATCGTCTCCGTCCCCGATCTGGATGGCGTTGGTGCTCTCCCCGGAGATGGAATCGAGAGCGATATCGCCGACGTTGGTGATATTGCCGTCCGAGACGCTTAAGCTGGCCCCGATGACCACGTTTCCGGAGCCGTCCTCGGTCATCCCGCCGGTGGTGACCCAGGCTGCCCCGCTGTCCCGCAGCATGTTGCCGGCGGTGCCGTAAGCCGGGAGCTGGCCGCCGGCACTGAGGCCGGTCAGTTTTGTCCATTTCGAACCGTCGCTGTACATTAAAGCGTTATCGTCGCTGTCCCAGAAGATCCCCCCCGCATTAGAGGCGGCGGCGGCCGGCACGGCGGCCGCCCCGATCAGGCGAAAAATCCCGGATGAACGCATCGAGAAACGCCGGGTTCCGACGTTCGTGAAGTCGATGTTCTCATTGTCAGCCTGGTAGATACCGGTGTTGCTCTCGCCCCCCAGGGAGACGATCGGGTTGGTGTTCGATCCGTTCTGGCTCAGAATAAAATGGCCGGTGCCGTCAAAGGTCGCCATCAGGGTGCCGGCGTTAGCAATCCCGATGCTGTTAGCGGCAATCCGATAAAATCCCGTATCTTGATCCGCGTCCCAGGTGAGGGCCGGGTTTGCCGCTGCTCCGTCCGCATCCAGGCCGATGATATCGGCGGTCATACTGGTAAACTCGGCGGAGGAGGGGGCGCTCGCCCCGATCAGCGTTCCGTCGATATTCCCGGCGTTGATGTCGACGGTGGCAATCGCGGCGGTCCCGTCGATGTAAGCGTCCTTGAACGATTTCGCCGAACTCCCCAGGTCAACGGTCACCCCGTCATCCGTCGGCAGCAGGCTGGTGTTGATCGCCACACCGGAGAGATTATCCAGCTCTACCGTGGCGAAGGTGCCAGTTCCGCCGGTGCTGGCGGTCAGGGCGAGCCAGTCGGCCCCGTTGTAATAGTAGAGGCCCTTATTGGTGCTGTTCACATAGATCATGCCCTGTTGAGGTCCGCCTTCAACCCCGTCCGGGGCTCCGGAGAGCGGGTGCAGGTACAGAGGAGGGGCTTCGCTCCCGGCGGCGGGAAAGAGTTCGAGAATCGGCTGGTCGAAATTGGTCGAGAGCGACTTATAAGCGACCAGAGGCTTGCTGGGGTTGAGGCTGCTGGGAGAATAGACCGTCAGGGCGTAGTTTGGCTGGTTATTGTAGATATGGACGGTTCCCCCTTCGTCGTCATCCAGCGTGCCGTCCCCGGAGTCGGTTGCCTGGTTGAAACGCGCCGCCATCCCCACGGCGGCGGTGGCCGATTTGCTGACGTAGATCCCGTCCCCGCTGGACCGCTGAATGACGGTTATCCCTTTCCCCGCTCCCTGATTGCTGGCGGCATTGACGTAAAGTATCGAGCCGCCGGCGTCAAAGGCGGTATTGCCGGCATGGAGCCAGAGGATATTCCCGCTGGTGATCGAGCTTTGATCGGTCAGGTAAGCAAGTTTCTGGGTGGTGACGTCCCCTTCGACGGTCAGGGCCCGGCCGTTGTTGTTGCGGTCGATCAGGACCGATTCGTGACCGGCCCCCACCCCCCCGGTATGGGTAACGACCAGGGCCTGCCCGGTAGCGGCGGTGAAGGTGACGAGCTGATAGGTGGCGTCCTCACCGGCGGCCGATGAGACGTCCAGGGCGGTCCCGGTGGTCAGGGAGTCGGCCACGACCTGAAGCGCTTGGCCGGTGGTCGCCCCGGAGGTGGCGGTGAGCTTGTCATTGGTGTAGTCGTAGGTAAGGGCGGCCTCCCCGGCGACGGTATCCGCCGCGGTCCAGTAAGCGACCTGGGTATCGGCCCCCGAGCCGAGCACGGCGCCGCCCCCCGCCCCGGTCAGGGTGACCCAGCCACCGGGAGCATAATACTGCAGCGTGTCGCTGGCGTTGTCGTAGGCGATGTACCCCTCGGCCGGGTTGGTCGGGAGTGCCGCCGGCTGGACGGTGAAGTAGGTGCTGTCCATGATCGGCCGGGTCAGGATCGGCGCCGTCAGGGTTTTATCGGTCAAGGTCTGGGTATCGCTGATACCCACGATCGCGCTGTCGGGGCTGTCCAGGCCATCCAATCGATCGGAATTGACAGAGAAGGGGACGGTAACGATCTCCTGATCGGGGGAGAGGGTCTCAAAATTAGTTCCATCAGTCGAGAAACCCACCCGAAGGTAATAGGCGTCCTGGTGGTTAAAGACGGCATCGGTCAGGGGGGTGTCGGTATCACGCCCCAGGATCACGTTGTAGATGCCCTCGGTACAGGTCGTTTCCGCCCAGGATCCCCAGTAGACGGTGGAAAAGCCCTCATTCCCGATCGTGAAAGTGAACTTCGACCACCCGGTGTATCCGACATCGCCGACCTCGATCCGTCCCTGAAAGTTGATGGCCGGGGTGTCCAGGGGATGGGGGGAGGCCCCAAAAGCCGGGGCAACAATGAGAGAAAGCAGGACCGTTATGGCTGCCGTGAAGTGAAAAAGTTTCATTTTCTCCTCCTCGAAATGGAGATTGGTTATGAACTATTATGAAGTTAGGGCATATTGCGCGGGCCGGAGCCCGCAGTTGTCATCCTTATAAATATTTATTGAAATTTCGCGGCCGCCAGTCAGAGCAGAGGATGCTTTTCCCCTTTTGAGCGTCCTGCTGGCAAAAATCCTTATTGTTTTGTGCCGCAAGAAGTAATCTGAAAAATAGTTTTACCTACTCCTCCGTACAATAAAGATAACACAACCATACCTGATGTCAATGGCTGGACCGATTAATCTTTATTTATCTGATTGCCATGCAAAATATATGCCAACTTTTAATGTCATCGTAATTACGTTCCCGTGACGCCGAATACATTTTCCGAAAGATCAAAACGGATGATGCTTCAAAAGGCAGTGGGCAGTATTTGCCGGGCAAGAAGGAAGTTTTTGGGAATTTCTTCCCTTTATCGGGTATTTTTTAGATCATGCTGCACTACTCGCAGCGCCTCCAGAGCGGGTTGATATTTCGGAAATATCGAGAGAAGGGATTTAAAGCAGAGAAGAGCGGATTCCCGCTCGCCGCTGTTGGCCAGTTCGACCCCGTAGTTGAGCATTGCCTGTCGGTATTCCGGATTCAGGGCGACAGCCTGCCGATAATATACGATCGCCCGGCCTCGTTTCCCCTGCTTGGCGAAAAGAATTGCCTCCTGGTAAAAAGCCGGGGCGCAGTCCGGTTGCTGATCGAGAACCCTGCTGAAACAGGCCAGGGCTTCTTTTTCTTTTCCGAGAGCAAGAAAAGCGATACCCATGTTGTAACGGGCTCTCCAGAAATCAGGCTGCTTCTCCAGGGCCCTGGTGTAGTAGGCGATCGCCCGCAGGAACTCGCCTTTTTCCGCCACGGCCGCGCCCAAATTATTATAGGCATCAGCGTAGTCTGGTTTGAGGGAGACCGCTGCCCGATATTCCCGGATGGCTTCTTCCCTCCGTCCCCTCTTGATCAGCTCCAGTCCATAATTGTAATGAGCACGGGCGTGGCCAGGCCGTTGAACCATCACGTCTTCCCAGAGTAAGAGAGGATCCCGGTAGATCCGATTACGGTCCCGGGTGAGGGCGATGAAAAGCAACGACACCGCCGTCAGGAGGATCACCGCCGCGCCGATCCGGATGATCACGGTAGAGATCTTCCGCAGCAGCTCAAAGATCCCCACCATGCACCCGGTAATCACCGCCGCCAGGGGCAGATACATCCGGTGCTCAAAAGCGGGGTCTTCCAGAGGAAGAATGCTTGACGTGGGAGCGAGAATAAGAAAAAACCAGATCCCTAAAAAACCCAGTGCCGGGCGCTTGTAAAGGCTGAAAATAACCGCGGATAAAAGTATACCCACCGCCAGGGAAGGGAGAAGGATCCCCGCCACGCTCCGGCTCAGAGGCCAGCCGTAATCGAGACAGAGGGGATGGGGCCAGAAAGAGAGCCAAAGGTAGTGGCAGATCACACCGGGCTGGGTGAAAAGATACGCCAGCGTGCTCAGCCCTTTCAGATCGTCATACCGGGTAGAGAAGACGATCGCTGCCTCTATGATCCAGGTCCCCGCCAGCGCCAGGTAAAGAATGCGGTGATCGGTTATGGCCTTCCGGAGGGATCGAGAGCAAAAGACGGCATCGTAAGCCAGCACCAGCAGGGGAGCCGTGATCATCATCGCCTTTGTCCCCATCCCGAAAGCGCAGGCGAGAACGGAGAGGACAAACCAGAAACGGGGGCGCCGGCCGGCCTGTCCCCGGGCAAAAAAGTAGAGAGTGAGAAGATAAAAAAGAGCGCCCAGTGATTCACTGCGTTGGATGATGTACGTAACGCTTCCCGTCTGCAAGGGATGGACAATCCAGATCAGAGAAATCGCCAGGGACAAGCCAACGGATGCCCGGTGATAACGGTTCGAGAGGACGGGACTGAGAAAGGTGCGGCGTAAGAGGCCGAAAAGGGTCAACCCGGCAATGATATGAACGGCCAGATTAAAAAGATGATACCCCCCGGTACGCAATCCCCCGGCTGCATAATTCAACGCCAGGGTAAGGCTGACAATCGGCCGGTCCCGTACGGCGCTGTCCCAGGGTCCGGTGAGAGATTCTTGCAGAGGCAACAACCGCCATAGGTGGGTGTTCTCAACAATCGCCTTGACATCATCGAAGACAAACGCTCCGGAAAAGCTATTGCCATAGGCCGCTATCCCGGCGCCGATCAGAAGGAGCAGAGATAGGATAATCTTGGTATTATCATTGAGAACTGGTAAGCGCATAGAACTTAGCTTCGCAACTGAGGGAGGGCACGGCGGCCCTCCCCTACGTAGGTGCCGACCGCTGTGTCGGCCCGATTTATTGAAATTCCGAAACAGCAAGTTAGCGCCTCCGGCGCAACTTGTAGTGTAAAGTTTAAAGTGTAAAGTGTAATGAAATTTTACACTTTCCACCTTTCATTTCACACTACGTTATTAAAATTCCGAAGCTGGAACCTAGCCCTCGCGCAGTCTACCCCGATTTATCGAGGCTCGGGCATCTGAAGAAACTACAAATTTGCCCATAATTATATCTTGATCCTGGAGAAATTACACAAATTAATATAAAATATTCATCTAATGTCGTTCTAATGCTTAGGTATTATTATTTTTTCGGTCTTCAGAAGCATTAATCGGGGTATGAAGAATGATATTATTTAAAATATGAGCTAAATATATTAAAAATATATAAAATAATAACTCAAATCGGATTTATGTGACGTAGTCTAAAAAGCATAAAGTCACTTTCTCTTTAGGACAGCAAACAAGAGAAGTCCCATGACAGAGAGCAGTCCCAGAAAACCGATCTCAAAAGAGGTTTTCGCGGGCGGGGAAAGATAGGTAAGTTCGACGATCCGCTCCTGGTCGCTTCCGGAAACCGGCAGGGCGATAAAGGGACCGTTAGCTTGAAGAACAGGGATCTCTTCGCCGTTGATGTATGCCCGCAGCAGGTTGGTATATGCGCGGGTAACGACTATGTAACCGGGGCGCTCCGAATAGAAACGGATCTGAAAATGGTTAGGATCCTCTCCGAATAGTAAAAGGGCCCGGTCGGAGGAGGCGGGGTCGCTCTCGGAAAGAGAGGGACTCGGCTTGTCCTCCAGGACAACACGTTCCCCCCGCATGATCTCTTTGCTATTGACAATTGTCGTTCCCCAGCGCCGGGTGTCGGAGAGCATCGAGATGACATCCGCTTTATGGGCGATGTAAGCGGGAGGGAGGGCCGGTATCTCCCATATATCCACTTCATCCCGGTAGACCTTCCGCATCATTTTACTATATTCATCCCCGACGGAATCGAGAGCACCCGGCGGGCAGATGACATGGCGCACCGAAGAAAGCATATAGAAGGGGAAGGCCTTCCTAAAGGCAGTGATCTGACTCCTCATCGAACTCGCGTAGGGGGTGCCTCCTCCTCCTTGGGGAGAGTTATCACCGGTGAACCAGAGAGAATAACTTGTTCCCCGGGGGACCGCCTGGAGGATGTTCTCGATGAAAAACTGGTAGGCGGTGGTATTCATGGAGACGCATCCCCGCACATCGAGGAGATGATGCGCGGAGGCGAAATTGGGGGTCAGAACCCTCCCGAATCCGACAATAGAGCCCCGTTTTTTATCTTGGAGATATTTGACATAGGGAAGCGGTTCATCCGGGGTGCACCTCGCGGGGAGTTGCCCGGGCGCGTAGCGATCGATAATGAGCAGAGTCGCGCCGCAGAGGATGATGATGGTCAGGATACAGACCGTGATCTGCTTTCCGGATAAGATGCCGCGCCGGAAATGGGCGGCAAATCCCAGAAACGTCAGGACGGCGATCAGGAAGGGAATGGCGTCGATCAGCAGGAACCGGTCAGCATGATTCTTCGGTATGTAGATAGTCAGTTCCATCCAGATCAGGATGAGGAAGAACCATCCACATCCGGTTCCCCCCCGTTGGGCCCAGAGCCGCACGCCGGAGAAGACGGCGAGCATGAATATGGCGTAATATCCATGAAACCGGATCAGCCAGTTGAATCGGGGATCGGCGACCACGGGCTTGGCCAGGACAAAGGCCGCCAGGCCGAAAAGGAGGGGGAAGGAGAGAGAAGGGAGAAACATCCGTAGGAGGCGCGGTCTGGTTTTAAAGACAGAGAGAGCGGCCACCGCCAGGATAAAAATCCCCCCGTAGATGATCGGGATCGGCTCCGGGGGCAACTGGACCCATCCGCTGACAATAACTGAGGGGATGGCGACCGCGGAGAAGACGACTGCCCAGGGACGAGATGGTGAAGCCGCCATCAAAAAGAGACCGGAGAGGGCGGCCAGAAAAAGAGGGGCGGCGAAAAGGTAGGAGACGCTGGCGGCGGAAGCGGAAAGATAGAGGTTCTCAGGAAGCTGAGAACCGAAGGGGGAAAAGTACTGTTTAAGCGGGATCAGTTGCAGGGCCCCGGCGGCAACGGCGGAGAGAAGAGCGATCAGGGAGAGCTGCTTCTCCCGGAAAGCCCGGCGAATCATCCCGGCACCATCGCGCAGAGATCTCCGGACCGGCAGGGGGAGAAGATGCCAGAGCAAGAAGGCTCCTGCCGCCAGGAGGAGGAAAAGCAGCCCGTTGAAGAGGACAAACTCCCGGAGATGTTCGGCCCGCCAGTGAATAATCCCCTGCCGCCAGCATACGCTGATCAGGATAATATCGGCAAAGAGGAGCGCTGAAGAGAAGAAAGGATTGGCCAGGAGGGTTGCCCGTTTTCCGGTTTTTGCGACAGGGTTCGGCATTGCGGCCGTGGCCGCCGGGGGCGGTCCGTCCAGGATATTATCCAGGCCCAGCGCGGCCAGGACGGCCAGGGCGAAACTCCAGGTGGCGGCCGCCCATCGCGGCGTCCAGGTCTGATCAAAGAAAGGGAGGATGCCGATCATCTGGGCGGGGCTCCAGCCGAGATTCTTGGCCAGGATGAAAAGGAAGTAACAGCCGAAAAGGGCGATCTCCCTCCGGTTCCGGCGCGGTCTTCCGGCCGCCGCGGCCGCCAAAAAGAGGAGTCCCAGACCGAAATAGCCGCCGACCCAATCCCAGAGAAGATTAATGGTCCGGTATGACCATACCCAGGGGGTCTGGCGGAGCTTGGGGAAAAAGGCGAAGAGAAAATTGGCCCGTTCCATCGGCGACTGGAGTCCCAGGTTGCCGCCCGGGGGGTGAAAGGTCCAGGCTTCGCTGTGGAAGCGGAGAAAGAGGTATATCTGGGGGGCGGCAATGATTCCGCTTAGTATCATCGCCGCCAGGCTGTAGGCGAAGGGGCGTAACCGGTCCCCGGCCGGGCGAGAAAGCAGCCGCACGCATCCGTAGAGAAAAGTCAGGAAAAGGACGTAAAGCTGGATCTCCGGCTGGCCCGCGGTGTGGACCATCGCCAGAGCCAGAGCCAGCCAGCAGGCCCGGCCGATACCGGGTCGGTCAAAGAGAGCGCGGGTCGCCCACATCAGCAGGGGAAGCATCATCGCCACATTGGAAACTTCTTCATGGTTGGAGTAGATGACCATGGTGCTTCCGAGACCGAACCCGACGGCCGCCAGCAGGGCCGACTCTTTCCGCCGGCAGAGCGGTCGGACAAAGAGGTAGGTGAAGATCCCGGCCAGTGCCAGACGGAGGAGGAGAAAAAAATTATATCCCCGGGGGAAGAAGAGGTTCTCGACTATCTGATAGGGGGAGAGAACCCGGTGGCAGTACTGACCGATCAGGGGGACCCCCAGATTTTGATCGGGCAGAACCAGAGGAATATGGCCGCCCTTGAGAGACCGCCCGATAAAAATATTGACCGGCCATTCCAGGTAGGCGGGATTGGCCAGGTCGACCTGCCAGCCGTGGGTGGCGGAATCCGTTCCGATGATATCGGCATAGCCGGTGGAGAGCTTGATGTCGTCCGGCGGAATCAGGAGGACGGGATTGAGGGAACGGCCGAGAAAGACGACATTGCCGTAAGCCAGAGCGACCAGGAGAACAATGATCGCAACCGGGAAAAGCACTGAAATTGTTTTGGTTTTTATCATGAGGTCTTTAGCAAGTTAGCGCCTGCGGCGCAACTTGCAGTGTAAAGTTTAAAGTGTAAAGTGTGATGGAATTTCCACTTTTCACCTTTCACTTCACACTACATTATTGAAATTCCAAAACAGTAAAATAATCAGGATTCCGGCCGGATGATTTTAACCCGGTACATCTCGAGAGCTCCCAGCGAATAAAAGGCGCCGTTTACTTCATGGCCATCAATGATGAAGAGACGGTAAAAACGATAGGGGGTTTCATTTTCAAAAACCCATCCTCTCCAGTCAGCGGAGGAGGGGACCTCATCTTCAATGATCGCGGCGATATCATTCCAATGAGCGCCGTCTTGACTTCCCTGAATAACGGCGGTTTTGAAATACTGTTCCCTAATATCCGGCCGCGGCCGCGTTCTGATGAAATTGATGGCCAGCCTCCGATCCTCGCCCAAATCAACCGTGACCCAGGCCGGTTCGCCGATCTTGTCCAGAGAGACGTGCCAGTACATCTCCGGCGCGGGCAGGAGGAGGTTCTCGACCGGTCGTTCGCCTTCGATCTGGGAGCTTCCGCCGAGAAGGCTCGGGGGTAAGAACAGGTTGCCGCTGATCGGTCTGACGGCAACCGGGGCGGTGTTTTTCTCCTCCTCCACAGCGCCGGAGAGATTCCGGGCAATCCAATCCGCGATCCCCGATTCGCCTGTAAGAGACTGTGAAGACCGGTCCCGGTGAAGGAGGGGTTGTCCGGGTTCGTCCAATCGCGCCGCGACCGCCCGCGGCAGATCACGCCGAATTTCCCGATACCGCTGACGATCCACGAAATCGGGGCCCGCTTCCCCGATCGGCCTTTGCAGGTTGAAGATCGTGAAGCCGGCGCCCTTTTCCTCGACCGGAAAACGTTTTTCCAGCCAGGAGTCAATCTCCTGGGCGAAAGCGGGGTCTTCCGGATGCCGGGGAGAGAAGAAAAATTCAGGTTTCAGGGGAAGCGTACATCGGGGGTTGACCAGGTACCGGGACCGGCTGAACATAAGCGCGGGATGGTTGCTCCCCAGCCATCCGGTCGGCTGACCGGTATAGGTGGAGACAAGTGTCGGGATGGAGCTGGTCAACAGGATTTTTCCCCGGTATTTTTTCAGGGCGGAGATACCAGGGTAGGCACGGAAGGGATGATAATTCACCACTCTTCCCCCGATCAGTCCGGCCAGCACGGTCGCGATCGCGATCAGGCCGATCGTTTTCCGGGCCCGGTTATCCCGCCGGACGAAATTGAGATAAAGGCCGTCGAGGACCGCTCCGTAAAGGAAAGCGGCAAAAGGGCCGAAAAGGAGGACGGTGGATCCCCACTGGTGATCGGCGGTATGCTGGACGAAGGCTAGAAACCAGAAGACGCTCATCACGAAGAAGAGGATCACGGCGCGGAAGATCTTCTTCCTCTGCTCGGGGTCCCCCGGGAGGATGAACCGCCTGAAGACGCAGACCGACGCCAAAATCGGCGCCCAGCCGATTCCGAAGAGGTTTTCAAGGTGCCAGTAAAACCCTTTCCAGTAGGTCGAGAGCGTGTAGGTGCCATGCAGGCGCGCCTGTTCCTCCCACATCAAGAGGGGCGCCGACCGATAAAGGTCCATCAGCGATGTCACCCCCAGGCC
Organism: uncultured bacterium; assembly: GCA_963822585.1. Lineage (GTDB taxonomy): Bacteria > Auribacterota > Erginobacteria > Erginobacterales > Erginobacteraceae > CAWGIE01. The sequence continues at coordinate 172,182 of CAWGIE010000031.1, read as the reverse complement.
GGTCCGGTGAAGAAGGGATTCGGTTTTATCCAGCAGCCAGGTATTCAGGCCTACCGCCCGGATGATGCAGATTTGGTGAATGCCGACAGCGGCCAACCCCGTACCCAGGATGAAGCAGATCCACGGCCAGGAGACTTTCCGCAATTTGAGCAGTTTGACCCCGATGAAGAAGAGGGCGACGAAGGGGACATACTCGTAGTTAGAATAGCAGAGGAGGAAGAAAAAGAGGGTGCTCAGACCGAGGAAAAATCTCGCATGACGAGCATCCCCGCCGGTGCCTTCTTTCCGATCGTCCGCCGAATCGGCGGACCGGAGGAAGAAGTACATGCTCGCGAAGGCAAAAGCCCACTGATGATTGATGAAGAGGTTATCCCCCCAGGCGATGTAAAAGGGGTTGCTGATCAGCACCGCCAGGCTGATCAGGGCCGTCCTGGGGGAGGAGAGCCGTTTGATGAGAAGGTAGAAGAACCAGGACCCGAGCAGGTTCCAGAGGATAGCGATTATCCGTTGTTGGAAAATCCCCCTCAATCCGAACCCGTAGTACAATCCGCTTAAAATCTCCGAGAGCGGGGGATTGTGGGTGTACCAGAGCGGGTAGCATTCTTCCGGCCCGCTGGCATAATCGGCCAGGAAGTATTCTTTACAAAAGCCTCTTTCGGCGAAGTTCTTCCCGGGAAGATACTGATTGGCGTCGAGATAAGGATCTCCCTGGGCAAAGGACTTGTATTCGGGAAACCGGGCCCAGACCAGGAAGAGCACCGCTCCCAACAGTAAAATCAGGACCAGGGCCCATCGATCAAATTTAGTCGATAATGAGATCAATCTAATTCAATATCCAGGCCGGAAATATGGCGCCACGTCATCCGGCGGCTGTTTGAACGTAGCGGGTTATTATTGGAGGATAACAGAAAGACATGCTCTGTCAATGAGGTGGTTAGCTGCCTCAATTTAATCCTCCGGGGCTCTTTTCCCCGGTAGAAAAGAAGAAGAATTAAGACCCGTGATCACTGAAATATTTATCAGCTGTCTGGGAACGCCGTCCCCCGGTTACATGAAGCCCAGCGGGCACGCTGGGACAAAATTTAGACGATCGTCATAATTTTGTCCGATTGAGCCAGGGAATTCAATTCGCTGAACCGGCATAACTCCACTGGCCCTTCTTGTTTCCCGGGAAAGCAGCAATGAATTTCCTGGCCTTTTCACCGCCCCAATCATCGGGAAGGAATTCAGGGGGAAGCTCAGGGTCGCGGGAACGGATGGATTGATAATCCCAGAGCAAATGCTCTTTGACGATTTCCCTCAGGATTGCTCTGTCCTTTGGTGTTTTCTCACCCAATTCGCATAGTTCCTTTTGTTTCTTTTGATATTTTTTAATCAGTTTTAGATATTGGTTATGAATCTCGGTGAGATTCCAGAAAGTTTGCGCCAATGCTTCCGTACTTAATCCATGGAAACTATCGGCCGTTATCTGAAAGATGTAATCGGAGAGCCCCAGCTTTTCGGCATACCTGCTGATAGCTTCCCTATGATCGTGAGGGGAAATCCAGATGCTTCTTTGCACTTTCGCAAAACCGAATGTGATCAGATACTGTCGCAGATAGTTCCTCAGTTTGCGTTTTGATTCGGGGATATCGAATATAACCAGTCTCCACTTTTCATCCCAGGAGCGTTGAGAATGCTGGGGCGCCTTTTGATGTTCCCTCAGGAATTTTTTCCCCTGCTTCGTAAGGAGGATATGATTTTTTTCCGCTTTTCTCGATTTAGTGAGGAGGCCTTCTTTTTCCAGTCGGTTGATGGTTCTGCGAAAAGACTCGGGATTATACTGTTTCCCGATTTTAAAATAGCGGCACGGGTCGGAAAAATAAAATAAAAGCCCTTCCTTAAGTAAGATCAAAACAGTTTCTTTTAATGACGGCATTGACACCCCCGTTCCGAGTAGAGGAGGGCACTAAGTTGCAGAAATGGAAGCTATAAGTTCCCGCTTTGGAGCAGACCGCCCCAGAGTCGACGAAATCAATGGGACAATTATTAAACGATCGTCTGAAAGTTGTCCGGTGTTTATGATTAAATAACACCAATTGATCTCAATGTTCGGGAGAAAAACTAACAGTTATTCGAAAAGGGCCAGTTCCGCCATCGAGTAGAATTGGCCGCCCTCATGGCCGTCGGCGATGGCGAATTTGTAATAACGGAAAGCACGGTCATTGGCGAAATCCCACCGCCGCCATTTTGAATTGTCCGGTGTCCCCCACTGGACGATCTCAGCCACCGGTTTCCAATCCTCCCCGGTATCGCTCCCGAGCAGTTCGGCGGTGCGGAAAAACTGGCGGGGAAAATTATTTCGCGGTTTGGCCATCAGCGAGTGGATCGTTTTTTCGTTTCCTTCCCCGAAATCGATGGTGACCCAGGCCGGTTCCCCGAGCCGGTCGAGCGCCACGTGCCAGAACGTGTCGGGTTTCGCGTCCTTCAGCTTCTCGACCACCTGGCTTTCTTCGTTGTGAGACGAGGCGTCCAGGACGACCCCGGGTTCCTGGAGAAGATTGCCGCTCAAGTCCAGTTCCGCGTCCTCGACTATTTTCCACGGCGGCGCCGGCGGATTGAAGATATTGATCCGTACCGCGACCTGAATGATGATGGCCAGCAGTATCAACCCGAAGATCACCAGCGCTATTTTTTCCTTTCCGCTGAATTTTTCCATTTTAAAATTTTCCTCCGAAAAATTTTAGTTGAATGCCTACTCTATATTAACCACTTCCTTGTTATCAATGGGAAACCGTGGCTTCGTCCTCCCTCGACCGGAGCCGTTTCGCCGGACGGCGACTTCATCTCTCTTCCGGTTGGATAAAATACTCCTTCAAAATAGTATCGGCGATATTTTATGCCAGGAGTTGATTCCCCTGTTCGGAACAGTAGCCAAAGTCGTCACCAAAACAGTCGGTGAAGTAATCCTGGTAACTTGATGCTTCGAAATTTCAATAAATGTCATAGCGACAGTCTTCAGGCTGCCATAATGTGGCGATCTGAAGGTCGCCGATACGAAGTTAGCGCCGGAGGGGCTAACTTGTGTATTCGAGCATTAAATGGGCAAAGGCGATATTCCCCCGCTCCCGCTTGACCTCTTTTTGGAATACTTCGGCTTTCTCCCATCGCCCTTTTGCAATATAAACATCCCTCAGATAACACCAGGAAGGGCCATGGTTGGGGGCTATCTATAAGACCAGTCGGTATGATTGTTCGCCGCCTCCTGATTGACAGGAATATACTCAAGCTCTTGAAAGAGCCAAAGTGCGCTGAATGGGCACTGGGCCTTAATCTCTAACAGGACCTGTTTATCGTCTTTATTCTTCCAGGCATCCCGCACCAGGGCATAGGTAAGGCGCTCCCCCCGCATCAGTGCCGCTTCTTCGGGGAATGTTTTTCTGATCCAATCAAAATCATATTGTTCTCGAATATCATGTATATTTTTTTGTTGAAACTTGAAGATGGAGATAAGGAGGATGGCAAGTAATAATATTTTATTGATTATCCGAGCGGGGCCTCGCGTGACCATAAATAACAGTGAAGCCGGCAGGGCAAAGAAAACTGAGAAGAGCGATCCATAATAATCGGTCGTTTTTATAACGATCAAATGCCTGGTCTGAATGAGTGTTTGGAATAACAAAAAGAGGGACAGAACAGCAACTGCCCGGAAAAATATTTTTTTCCGGGAAGAGGGAAGAATGGTAACTATGTATGCCGAATAACATAAAAAGGCGATGATAATCCAGTTATTGTAAGGAGAATTACCCTTGAAAGGACTTAGCCATTCGGCCAGGAAATAGTTGGCGTGGTTGAAAACATTGATCAATTTGAACTTGCCCCAGATATTGTTGGTGGATACCGCGTAACCCCAAAAATTAAAGACGCCGAATTCGAGTGCTTTCGTTATTCGTGGGGCCGCGTATGTTACAAAGAACAGAAAAAAGATAAAAGTAGTTGTGTAGGTGTAGATAATAATGATTCTCTTTTTGGGAATCAGAAATAAAGAAGGAAAGAGAACCGGGAGACAAATAAATATGAACCAACCGGTCTCGTCAGTAAAGAAAGCCACCACCATGGATACGAGCAGGATAAGATAAAGTATAATCGATTTCATCGAGAAGAATTCGCGTTGATGTAAATTTTGGACGATTTGAGAAGTGAGATACAGGCAGAAAACCGTTAAAAAGATGACTAATGGTTTGCCAGGATGGAATATCATCGAAATGCTGTTTAAAAATCCCTTGGACAGAAGGAATAAGGAAAGCCCGGCCCAGGCGGCATTCCGGCTTTTGGTTAAATTGTAGATTAGTTTATAAAATAAAATGGCGGAGAAAAATAAGAAGATCCAGATCAGGGAAAGACTGGGATGGGGGGGGATAAAATTCCAAAGCCAGACCCGGAACTTAATGTTTAATATCATGAAAAAATGATCGACAAACCGGGCCCGGGCAGTCCCGTCGAACCTCAACCAATCGAATCCCCGGAGGATATCATCAAGACGAAAATTCGTCCCATTCTGAAGAGCTCTTGGAATGTAGAGAGAAAGTTCCGGATTCATCCATTGCAACCCATAATTACAGAGAAGGAACGATATATACAAAGCTGCCAGGAAAAAGATTGCTTTATAATAAAGAGCTTCCCTGGTTTTTGCTGAAAAGGGCAGCGAATTCTTAATATGAGGCGTCTTCAACTATCCCCTCCTGCGATACCTGACGAGGTTACTCCAGATAAAAAAGCTTATCTTCTCTTGAATCCGGGATCGCCGATGAAGGCTACAAAACAGGATATCGGATTGCAACACGATGTATGATAGGTGATGGCATGATGAAAAAATAAACTGCAATTTTATGCTGCTAAAATAACAATTATTCAAAAAAAGCCAATTCCGCTATTGAATAAAATTCCCCATTTTCATGACCGTCAAGGATAAGCAACTTGTAATATCGATAAGCCCGGGAGTTCTCAAATTCCCATTTCCACCAACTGGCGCGGTGCGGTGTTTCCTTGAGGGTGATAGCAACGATCGGTTTCCAGTTATTTCCGTCATCGCTCCCGCAGAATCGGGCGTTCCTGAAAAACTGGTGAGGGATATCTCCCCGGGGGAGCGCGGCCAAAGACCGGACAACTTTCTCATTCCCTTCGCCGAAATCCACCGTAACCCAGGCCGGTTGGCCCCGCTGGTCCAAAGCCACGTGCCAGAAGGATCCGGAGTCCCCGTCGATTAAACGGTTCGCCGTCTGGTTTACTCCGTTTGAGGAAGAGACAGAGAGGGTAACCAAATTTTGTTTCAGAATGCTTATGGAAAGATCAAACTTTTCTATCACCTGTCCCACTACGGTTTCGGTACCGGTTGGCACGAGATTGCCCTGTCGGACAATCCAGAAGCCAGTTGCCAACAGAATCAGACCATAGATGGCCAGAGCGGCTTTCTCCTTGCCGCTGAACTTTTCCATTTTAAAATTTTCCTCTGGAAAATCTCAGTTGAATCTGTATTTTCCTCGCCAAACACCTTCTAATATAATTGAGTGGTTTTAAATATATAAGAAACTACGCCCGAGCCGGACACGAAGGAACAATCTCCTGAAGTGATCTCCCCTTGGGGGAGATCACTTCAGGAGAGCGGTGATGAACTTGTAGAGCGGGACCGGCTCCACCGCCTCCCGGTTGCAGACGATGCGGACGGCCAGGGCGCCGACGGCGTTGCCGACGAAGCCGACCATGTCCATGGGGTAGCCGGCGGCGACACAGGCGGAGGTGATCGCCAGGTAGGCGTCCCCGGCCCCGATCCGGTCCACGATCTCCCGGGAGAGAACCGGGATCTCGATGAACCCGGTATCCGGGGCGTACCCCAGGGAGCCGTTATGTCCCCGGGTGACCGTGATCCGCCCGCAGTCCATCCTCCCGGCGATCCTGGTCATCATCTCTTCCAGGCTGCCGTACTTATCGCTCAGGGCGAGGCGTATCTCCGGTTCATCGATGCAGACATAATCGGCCCGGGGATACTTGGTGATCAGGTTGAAGCCGGTGTTGGCGCTGTTGGTCTGGGTATTGACGGCCAGAAAGGGCGCTTTTTCGCAGAGGACCTTGACGATCTCATCGCCGATAAAGCCGTTGCCGAAATCGGAAGCGATGACCAGATCGTAATCGGGGCAGACCTTCGCCAGATGTCGGCAGACCTTGCCGGTGACCTCGGGGGGCGGGGTCCGGGTGTTGAGGAAGCAGACTTCGAACATCTTGGAGAGGAAGGCGGGATCGACGTACCGGCGCTTGGTCACGGTGGGCGCGTCCTCCCGGTAGAAAAACCGGGGAGAGACGTTGGGCTTGAGCCGTTCGCGGATAAACTGCTCCTGAGTATTCTCCAGTCCCAGACAGGCCACCAGGTCGACCCGGTCGCAAAAGCCGGCGATGTGATTGGCGGTGGCCAGGACCCCGCCGGCAAACGATTCCCGGTTGAGATACCGGGTGGTGATGACGGTCTCCTTCCAGGCTTTCCCCATCGGCTGGCAGTAGTGGTACTCGTCGATAATCGGGTCCCCGACGACCAGGACCTTTAATTTTTTCAGATCCTTCATCATTTTGATGATCCGATCGGCCCGGTATTTTTTCCGGAATCCGCGGAGGAACTCGTCGGCTTCCTTGTGATAGACGCTGAAGTGGACGTTGAGCAGTTCGGTGGAACTGAAGGATATTTCATCCGTGAAGTGGATCCTCCCCCCGCCTTCCTGTACCGCCTTTTCCTCGTTATAAATCTCGCCGGTCAGGTCCTGGCTCCGGTCGGCGTAGTCGCTCCCCTTGGCATAGACGTCGGGTTTGAGTTTTTTAAGGGTCTTGATCGCGGTCGGCCATTGGTTGATCGTCACGTAATCGACGCACTCGATCTCGGCCAGGGTCTCCGCCCGGAGGCGCTGATTGAAGACCGGCCGCCCCGGGCCCTTGCCGACGTAGCGGTCTTCGGTCAGGGTGACCACCAGGACATCCCCCTGCCGCCGGGCGGCCTCGAAGTGCTTGATGTGGCCGGGATGGAGAAGGTCGAAGACGCCGTGGCAGAGGACGACCTTTTTGCCCTTTTTCTTCAGCGCGGCGATGATCTTTTCCAGTTCGTCGAGAGTTTTGATCTTATCGTAGGATTTAATTGGGCTCATATTACCCCCCTCACCCCCCATTTATAACAGACGAATTGAATGTGATTGAATGTGAATGTTTATCCCCCGCCTCGGCCCCCAATAATAGCAATCAGTGATCGGTAATCAGTGCGGCGTTGGCCTGGCGAAATACTGATTACCGATCACTGATTACTCTTCAGCTTGAATAGTATTATGGCATGTCTCATTCAAAATACTTTTTCTATCCAAGATATTTGAACCAATCTTTCGTCGCCTCGGCGATGGTTTCGGGCGTCCAGACCGGCGCTGGCCGCCAGTAGTCGATATTATCGAGCAGTATCCCGACGCCTTTCTCGATGGTTATTTCCGGTTGCCATCCGAGCAGTCGCCGGATCTTGGAAATGTCGGCATGGGTGCGGTCCGGCTCCCCCGGCCGCTTCGGGATGTGAATCACCTCTCCCCCCAGCAGTTCCACCAGCCGGTTCACGCTGACCGGCGTACCGCTGGCGACATTGAGGACTTCTCCCTCAAGATCGGATTCCGCGGCGGAAAGGCAGGCGCGGACCACGTCGGTCACGAAGGTGAAGTCCCGGGTCTGGGTGCCGTCCCCCACCACGGTAAATGGTCTCCCGGCCAGTTTCTGGGCCAAAAAAATGCCGAAGACCGCCCCGTAGGTGCCTGACGTCCGGGAACGGGGGCCGTAGACATTGAAGAAGCGGAGGGAGACGACCGGGAGGCCGTAAACAGTTCCCCAGTGGAGCAGATACTGTTCGCCCACATACTTGGTCAGCGCATAAGGATACTGGGGTTGAGCGGGGGCCGTCTCCGGCGTCGGGTACGTATCGGGGATGCCGTAGCAGGACGAGGACGCCGCGTAAATCAACCGTTTGACACCGGCCGCCCGGGCGGCTTCGAGAATGCTGATCGTTCCGTCCACGTTGGAGCGGTGATAGGCGAGCGGGTTCTGGATCGAGGGGACGATATCGGCCAGAGCGGCCAGGTGGAAGACACGATCGACTCCCCGGAAGAAATCTCTGATCGAAGGAAGATCGGCGATATCCACCTGGTGAAATTCGATCGACTCGCTCCCCTCCAGCAGTTCCAGGTTCTCCCGTCTCCCGGTGGAGCAATTGTCGAGAACAATCACGTCGTCCCCCCGGTTGAGGAGGGCCTCCACCAGGTGACTGCCGATGAAGCCGGCGCCGCCGGTGACCAGTGATTTCAGGGGACTCGTTCCACGTTTTGTTAATGCTGTATTCGATTCCATACTATTCAGCAGGCGACAAGGAGTGCTGGAGTATTGGAGTGCCGGAGTGTTGGAGAAGCAGTGCCGGCATCGATTTCCATTACTCCATTACTCCATTACTCCATCTCGTTCCCATTCTTATCAACTATTCTCCCGTAATCATCCCGGCGTATTATCCATGTTGCTTCCTCCGGGGAGAAGGTAAATTTTTTCATCTCGGCGGCGGGATAGTACCATTGGAAAGATCCCTCCATGAAGCGGCCCATGTTATTGTTCCATGACGGGGCGGGAAGCTTCTTCGCCACGCCTTGCTCGATGAAAAGCCGGTCCTTTTCCGTAATCAGTCCCTCCTCCATCCCCCGGCTGATATTGTTCAGGATCACCCGGAGGGGCCGGAGACGATTCTCCAGGACGAGCATCTGCTGATGGATCAGGGATATATTAAAGACCAACACGGGCAGAAGTATCAAGCAGATAAACAGTTTTCCGCGCCGTCCCGGCCGGAGCAAACTTCCGATCGCTGCCGCCGCCAGCAACGAGAGGAGCGCGTTGGGAACATACTGATAACGGAACTGGGAGAGCGGATAAAAGACCGGATCGGTGGTCATGCGGGCCGTGGCGACGATGAACAAGTTGGTGAAGTAGAGATAAAAAAAGAAGGCCAGCAAAGAAAGCGTCGGGCGCTTCTTTTCCCGCAGGAGCAGGACTCCTCCCGCTCCCAGGAGGAGCGCCGCCGCCAAGCCCAGCCAGAGAACGATGGTATCCAGATCCGCTTCCCATCTCCAGAGAATTCCTCCCAGGTTGATGTTGTCATTGTAAAAAAGAGGGACGGCCAGAAAGGGCAGGATGTTGACGGCGATTCCGTTATAGAACAGGTTAAAGAATACCATCAGGATGGAGGAGACGATCAAACCGGGGGTGACGGCGGGGAGAGGACCGGTGGTGGCTGCCCCCGAACGCTGGATGATGAAACCCGCCAGGTAGAGAAGATATACGACTCCCCAGCATTATCAGGGTGTACCGTCCCGGCGCCTGTTTTTTCCCTTCGCTGTCCCGGAAAAGGGAGAAGGGGAGGATAAGAACCGCCAGAGGCCAGAGAGCGTACACCTCGGAGCAGAGCATGCCGAAAAGAAAGAGGACCCCGACCGGGACCAGGATGATGGCACGCCGGGAACGGAGGTGGTCAATAAAGAGAATAAATCCGAGCAGTAAGGCGCAAAAAGCGAGGACGCTCCAAATCTGAAAAGTCCAGGTCAGGATATCGAAATGGGAGAAGAGAAAGGCGAAGACGGTCAGCAGAGCGGCCGTCAGGACCCTGTCCAGGGCCAGCCGCAGCGCCAGCAGGTAGAGAAGGATAACGGCCAGGGAGTAGGCGGCGAAATTAAGGATGTGATTCCAGATAAACCGGGGACTGAAAAACAGGTGTTCAAGGTAGAGAATCAGATGGGAAAGAGGGCGATAGGTCCCGTGCTGCCAGAGGTCGAAGGTCAGGATGGAGGGCCAGTTGGGGGGGGCGGGAGAGGCTTCAACCTGCTGAAAAACATAAAAGGCCGACCAGTAATCGCTGCGGGGAGGGTTATCGAACGAAGGGAGAAACAAAACCAGCAATGCCAGAAGCAAAACGGCGAAGTAGATAAACACGCCGTACCGTTCCCAGCCGATCTCTTTCTGCCCGGAGGTTGGTTTCATTTTATTCGGTGATCCGGAGACGTTTCCCGGAATGGACGCCATAAATGGTACGGTAGTCGTTTTCCCTGACTATCCAGGACGCCTCGGACCGGGAGAAGGTGAAACAGGTCTGTCGGTCCGTGGGAAAAAACCACTGGTAGCTGCCTTTCATAAACCGGGCCATGTCTTCGTTCCAGCAGAGCGGGGGAAGATGCCCGGTAATACCGTCCTCGATGAAGAGTTTCGCCCGGGGGGTGATCTCCCCTTTCTTCATGCCGGAATGAATGGTGGCCAGAAGTACGCCCAGCGGCTTCAGTTCCCGGTCGATGCGGGTCATGTATTTATGACTGAGCTGCATGTTGACCGCGAGTACCGGGAGGAGAAGGCAGCAGGTGGCGATTTTCCCCAAACGCCGGAGATGGACAACCCCGGTGAGAACCGTGACCACTATCAGGACGAGCACGGCGTTGGCGACATACTGGTAGCGGAACTGGGTGAACGGATACCAGACATCATTGGTGGTCAATCTCGATACGCTGACGATAAAATAGTAGGTGAAGAGCAGGAACATGAGGAAGGACAGCATAAAAAGAGGCCGCGCTTTTTTCCGGCGATAGAGGACGACAGCGGCGACAGAGAGAAGGAGAACGCTTATCCCTCCGGTCCAGCAGATGATGGCCGGCAGGGATGAATACCAGCCGACCAGTACCCCGGCCATGTCCAGGTTGTCCCGGATGACCAGGGGTTCGGTCACAAACGGCACCAGGTTAACAAGGATCCCGTTATAGACGAGATTGAAAAAGACGGAGCATCCTCCCAGAAGCACCAGCCCCGGGTTCAGCTTCGGAAGTTCCCCGGTTGTAGGGCCGGCCAGGCGGGTCAGAAGGAAGACGGCCAGATAGAGAAAATAGACGGCGGCGAGCAGCCAGGAGGTCGGCCTCAGTGGATTTTTCCGGGGGACTGGTTGCGCGGACGCCAGGAAGTAATGCCGGCCCCGGGCCAGCAGGATAAGCGCCAGGGGCCAGAGCGCGTAGAGCTCGAAACAGTACATCCCGAAGAGGAAGAGGACCCCGATGATGAAGAGGAGCCCTCTCCGTCCGGTCTCCAGAAAGGTCAGGTAGAGTAAAAAGCCCAGAAGGAAGGCCGAAAAACTCATGGTAGTGAAGATCTGGAAGGTCCAGGTAACGATATCGAAGTGAGAGAAGAGGAATGCATAGACGGTCAGGAAAACAGCGGTGAGAAATTTGTCGAGATTCAGTTTGATCGCCAGCAGGTAGAGGAGAACGATGCTGAGGCAGTACATAAAGAAGTTAACCAGATGGTTGCCGATGAAATGGACTCCGAAGAGCTTGTGCTCCAGGTAAAGGAGGAGATGAGAGATCGGGCGGTACGTTCCGTGTTCCCAGGGATCATAATTACAGAGAGAAAGCCAGCTCAGGGGTTGAGAGGAAGTATCAGCCAGATGGAAGTAGTAGAGAGCGACCCAGTAATCGCTCCGCGGCGGATTGCTGAAAGACGGGGAGTAGAACAGGGTCAGCAGACCGATAAGGCATAGTAAAAAAATAGCGGACGCGTATCTGTGGAACATGGCATGCCCTTTTGGCTGTTAGGTCCTTCGGCGGCATAATAACAGGGAGGATACACCCGGGACAATAAATTAAATCCCCTTCCGGTTGCGCCGCCCACCCAGTTTAGGATTGAAAAGGCCCGGGGGGTGAGTATAGTAGGCATCTCCATGTATCAGCTTGCTGGACTCGTAATTAAAGTAGACTCCCCCGAGTGAATCAATCGGGGGAGTTTTACCGTGAGAAATGAATTCCTGAAGACAACCACGCGGACGGAAGTCCTCACCACGGCCAACATCGACTTATTCACATGGGAGAGAAACCTCATATCCTGGTAACCGGTGGCGCCGGATTCATCGGCTCCCATCTCTGCGACCGCCTCCTGGGGGAGGGGGCCGCCGTGACCGCGGTCGACGACCTCAGCCTGGGGCGCCGCGAGAACCTGGGACAGGCCCTGAAAAACCCGCATTTTACCTTCATCCGGGAGGATCTCCTCGATGCGGGCGCCCTCGACCCCCTTTTTCAAAATGGCGGCTTCAAGACCGTCTTCCATATGGCCGCCAACTCGGACATCCAACGAGGGAGCCGGGAGACCGACCGCGACCTTAACCTGACTTTTCTGACTACCTTCCGCGTCCTTGACGCAATGAGGAAATTCAACGTCAAAGAACTTGTCTTCGCCAGCAGTTCCGCCATCTACGGGGAAGTGGATCGGGAAATCAGCGAGGATCACGGGCCGCTTCGCCCGGTTTCATTTTACGGTGCCGCCAAAAACGCCGGTGAGTCCTACATCTCTGCCTTCGCCCACCGGTTCGCAATGCGCACCTGGATATACCGGTTTCCGAATGTCGTGGGCGACCGGCTGACCCACGGGGTGGTCCATGACTTCATCAAGAGACTCCGGGATGATCCCACCCGGCTTGTCATCCTCGGCGACGGGGAACAGTGTAAGCCTTACCTGCACATCCGGGACCTGATCGACGCCATGCTACTCGGTCGTCGCAGGTTGTCGGGGGCTATCAACTGTCTCAACATCGGCGTTGCGACCAGGACCACCGTCAGGCGGATCGCCGAAATCGTGGTTGATGAGATGGGTTTGGGGAATATCCCGTTCGACTTCACCGGGGGCGCGGCCGGCTGGGAAGGCGACGTTCCCCACTACCGGTATGATTTCTCCCGGATTAAAAAACTCGGCTGGCAACCCCGTTTCACGTCGGACGAAGCGATCCGGACCTCCGTTCGGGAGGCACTTCATCCTCTTATTTTTCCTTTGGAAAAATAAGAATATGCAAGCATTGGAGCACTATTACAGAAGTATTTTAAGTTACAGGTATTGCCTCAATGGAATCATTCCAGTCTTGGTGCAAAACATACATTTGCCAGCCCCGATTTTATCGGGGTAAACTGCGCGAGCTAATTTATTAATGAAGGCGGCCATTATTGCGGGCGGGATCGGGACCAGGATGGGGAAGATATCGGAGACCATCCCCAAGCCGATGCTTCCCATCGGGGGCAAGCCGATTCTCGAGCACCAGGTCGAACTCCTCAGACAATCCGGGATCAACGATATCACCCTCTGCATCAGGCACCTCTCCCCTGTCATCGCGGACTATTTCGGCGACGGACGCCGTTGGGGAGCAACGATCAGCTACGCGACCGAAGACGTTCCCCTCGGAACCGCCGGTTGCCTTCGCAACGCTTTTCCGAAAGCCGACCAGACCCTGCTGGTTCTCTATGGCGATGTGATGATCTGGATGGACCTGGTGGAATTGATCCGCCGCCACCATGCCGCCGCTGCTGCGGCCACCCTGGCGGTTCACTCCAACGACCATCCGTACGACAGCGATCTGCTGGAGGTAGATGGAGAGATGAGGGTGATCCGTTTTCTCCCCAAGCCGCATCCGGAAGGAGCCTGGCTTCCCAACCTGACCAATGCGGGCGTCTATGTGCTCGAACCGGCCATCCTCAAATGCATTCCCCGGACCCGACCGACCGACTGCGCGCGGGATATCTTCCCGGAGGCGCTTCGCAAGGGACTGCATCTTCAGTCCTACCGGACCGCGGAATACATCAAGGACGCCGGGACTCCCGACCGCTACCGGGAGGTTGCCGAAGACTGGGAGTCGGGAAAGATTGCCCGGATGCACCGGGGGAACCCCCGGCCGGCGGTTTTTCTTGACCGGGACGGCGTACTGGTCCGGGAAGTCGGGCATCTCTGCCGGCCGGAGGACCTCGAGTTGTTGCCGGGCGCGGCGGAAGCCCTTCGAAAAATTAACGCGGCGGGCTATCTGGCCATCATGGTCACCAACCAGCCGGTAATCGCCCGGGGGATGTGCACCATCGCCGACCTCGCCACCATCCACAACAAATTGGAGACTCTGCTGGGACGAAAAGGCGCCCGGTTGGACGCGATCTATTTCTGCCCTCACCATCCCGACCGCGGCTTCCCGGGAGAAGTCCCCGAGCTCAAAATACCCTGCGGCTGCCGCAAACCCGGGACCTTCCTGATCGATCAGGCCCGTCGGGAGTTCACTATCGACCTTGCTTCATCCTGGCTGATCGGGGATACGACAGTGGACCTGGAGACCGCCCGCCGGGCCGGGATCAGGAGCGTTCTCGTCGCCACCGGTTACGGAGGGAGCGACGGTAGATACCCGGTTGCCCCGGATGTACATTGCGCCGACCTGCCGGAAGCAGCGGTCCGGATAATAGGTTATTCAAGACAGGAACACGGAAAAGGTTTTTAGCCTGGAATATTCTTGAGAATTTTCGTTTTTCATGAATAATCCCTGATCTGAGTGACGGGTAAGCTGAACAAGAGGGTGAAAACGACATGATAATTTCCAGCGCGCCTTTCCGGATCAGTTTTTCCGGAGGAGGCACGGACATTCCTTTTTTCTATCAACAGCGCCGCGGCGCGGTGCTCTCCACCACGATCGATAAGTATATCTACATCTCGGTCCATCCGTATTTCAATGCCCGGCAGACCCTGCTCAAGTATTCACAGAATGAACTGGTCGACGCCATGGCGAAGATCAGGCATCCCGTTTTTCGGGAAGTTTTAAAAGAATTATGGCCTCAGGGCGGCGTGGAGATCGTCTCCACGGCCGACATTCCTTCCGGAACCGGTCTCGGATCGTCCAGTTCTTTTTCAGTGGCCCTGCTCCACGCCGTCTATGCCTATCGCGGCACCTTCTGCAGCAAGAATAAACTGGCGAGCAAGGCGTGCGAGATCGAGATCGACCGGCTGGGGGAACCAATCGGCAAGCAGGACCAATACGCCGCCGCCTACGGGGGCTTGAACTTCATCGAGTTCAACTCCGATGAATCCGTGGTTGTTACCCCCCTCACACTCCCCAAGGAGACCATCATTGAGCTGGAAAAAAACCTCCTGCTTTTTTACACCGGCGAGCAGCGCCGGACGGGAGAAATCCTGGAGGATCAGCGGAAGCAGGTCTCGCTCTCCGAAAAAAAGTTTGAGAATATGGGCCGAATGGTCGAGCTTGCTTTCGAGATGCGCGATTATCTAACTGCCGGGGACCTGAGAGGGTTTGCCCGCGTTCTCCATGAGGGGTGGCTCCTGAAGCGCGCCCTCACGGATAAGATCAGCAGTGACTATATCGATAAATATTATCAGAGGGCTCTGGAGCACGGAGCCCTGGGCGGTAAGCTGCTGGGAGCGGGGGGAGGGGGATTCTTTTTGTTTTACTGCGAGCCGGAAAACCAGGAAATGCTTCGCAAGGCATTGTGCGGACTCCCTGAACTGACCTTCCAGTTTGATTGGTCCGGTTCCCGCATCATATATGTGGGAGATGTCAATATAAACCGGGGTTTTCTTTCCTGCTGATGGCGCCACATCCTGATTCCTGACGGTAGTGGCAGAACTGAAGCAAGCAGTAATCAGAGAAGGCAATCGCCATGACTGAAAAATCGATTTGCGTGCTGGGCGGGGGGTTGTCCGCCTTATCCTTCGCGTATTTCTCCCGGCGGAAGATGGTTATTTACGAAAAAGAAGACCGCTTAGGCGGCTTATGCCGCTCCTTCGAGACTAACGGGGTCTGCCACGACATCGGCCCGCATATTTTCTTCTCGAAAGACAAGGAGATCCTTGATTTTTTGCTTTCATTAACCCCAATGCATGAGAGGCGCCGCTCCAACAAGATTTTCTACCGGGGAAGGTTTGTCAAATACCCCTTTGAAAACGAACTCTCGGCGCTTCCGGATGAGGACCGGGACTGGTGCCTGGATACGTTCATCAATAATCCCTATCGGGATTACCCGGCCCCCACCATGCTCACTTTCTTTTATAAGACCTTCGGTGAAGGGATCACCCGGACGTACCTCGAGCCCTACAACCGGAAGATCTGGAAATTCGAGCCCTCTTTCATGGATACTCAGATGGTCGGGCGGATACCCCAGCCGCCGCCGGAAGACATTATTGCCTCCGCCCGGGGAGTGCCCACGGAGGGATACCTGCACCAGTTACATTTTTCCTACCCTGACCGGGGGGGGACCGAATCCATCATCCGGGCATTGGCGGAGCGTTGCCGCGACATGCTTGAAGTCCATCTCTCTTCTCCCGTAGAAAGCGTGAGAATCACCGGCGAGGGGACATTCCGGGTAACCGCCGGGGGTCAGACGCGCGATTTTGAACGGGTTGTTTCTACCATGCCGATTCATGAACTTCTTCCCCGCCTGGAACCGGGCCCCCCCGCCGAAGTGATGAGCGCCCTGGAAGATCTGAAGTACAACTCCATTCATATCTCCATCGTGCAAACCGCCCAAGAGAACCTGGCTGCCAATCTCGCGGTCATGGTGCCACGCGCGGATATTTCATTTCATCGCGTCTCCCGGGTGGATTTCCTGGGTAAAAACTATCGCCTGCCGGGCGTGTCCACGCTGATGACGGAGATCACTTTCCGGCCGGGAAGTCGTTACGATCTTCCTCCGGAGGCGGTCACGGAGATGGCGGTCAAGGACCTGGACCGGCTGGGATTCTGTCCCGCGGGCGCCGTGAAGAGCGCCTCCACTCAAACCTTCCGATACGCGTATGTTATTTACGATTTGGATCACCGGAAGAACATCGACCTTGTTCTTTCCTGGCTCAAATCGCGGGGGATAGTCAGCATCGGGAGGTTCTCAACGTTCGAATACATCAATATGAATGATGCCGTCGGAATGGCTCGGAATTGCGTGGCGAGCATTTTTCCCAAGGGCTAAGTTCTTATAGTTTGAATATATAATCCATGTGGTGTAGTCTGTCTTCTTTTTGAATTGGAATGAGTGCCTGTGACGCAATCTCAAAGTATCATTTATTAGAGCTGTCCATACTCGAAAATATATTATGAGAACAGAGGAGATCAGCAGGGAGATACGAAAACGTCTGGTGCGGATGCACCAGACGGGGTCCCATTTCGGTTCGGCGATGTCAATCGTCGATATCATGACCGTTCTCTATTTCCGGATAATGAACATCACCTCTCCTGACGATCCCGACCGCGATCGATTTATATTGAGCAAGGGACACGCCGCCTCAGCGTGGTATACCACGCTGGCCAGAAAGGGCTTTTTCCCCGAAGAGGTCCTGGAGACCTATCTCAAGAACGGGGGCCAGCTTTACGGCCACCCGGTCAAAGGAGGCGTCCCCGGGGTGGAGACCTCAACCGGTTCCCTCGGCCACGGGATTAATATCGGGGCCGGGATGGCTCTGGCGGCAAAAAATGACGGAAAATCCTACCGGGTCTATGTGCTGATGGGAGACGGCGAGACCCAGGAAGGGAGCGTCTGGGAAGGCGCCATGCTGGCGGCCCGGCTGCAGCTTGACAACCTGGTTGCCATCATCGACGCCAACAACCTGCAGGGTTTCGATCGGGTCGAGAACATCCAGCCGATCGGCACCTTTCCGAGAAAGTGGGAAGCCTTCGGCTGGGGGGTGAGGGAGGTTGACGGGCACGATCACGGAAAACTGGAGGCCGCGTTCCGGGCGGTTCCCTTCAGTCCGGGGTGTCCGTCCATGATTATAGCCCATACGACTAAATGCAAGGGGATCAAAGAGATGGAGGATTGTTTCGAATCGCACTATCTCTCGGTCCCGAAAGGCAAGGTAGAGTGTTATTGCCGGGAACTGGATAAAGGACTGTAATCGGTGATCAGTAATCAGTCCCGAAAAGTTTTGACTTCGTCAAAACCTCGGGATCTCCGCTGCGCTTCGATAATCGGTGTATTCCCGCCGCGGCAACCGATTGCCGGCCACTGATTACCGATCACCGATTACTGATTACATGAATAATGAGGGAACATAATGCGTCGGGCTTTCATCAATACACTGCTCAAGCTGGCGGAAGAGGATGATTCCATCTATCTCCTGACCGGCGACGCCGGATTCACGATTCTGGAAGAATTTCGGGATCGCTTCCCCGGGCGCTATTACAACGTCGGGATTTCCGAGGCGGCGATGATCGGGCTGTCCGCCGGGCTGGCGATGAGCGGCAAGACCGTCTTCGTCTATACAATCGTGCCCTTTATCACGATGCGCTGTTTCGAGCAGATCCGGGTCGACCTCTGCTACCAGAACCTGCCCGTAAAACTGGTCGGGGTGGGGCAGGGGGTTACTTACGGGACAGCCGGCGCCACCCACCACGCGATCGAGGATATCGCCGTGATGCGGGCCCTCCCCAACATGACGGTCATCTGTCCGGCCGGCCCGGTTGAAACTCGTTTCGCGGTGAAAGAATCGTTAAAACTAACGGGGCCCTGTTATATACGGCTGGGCAAATCCGGTGAGCCGACCGTTCATGCCGGCGATGATATCCCTTTCACGATCGGGAAGGGACTGCGGGTGCGCGGAGGAGACACCGTCGCCCTGATCGCCACCAGCAACATGGTCCCGACAGCGGTCGCGGTCGCCGACCTGCTGATGCAAGAAAATCTCAAGCCGGAAGTGATCAGTATGCACACGATCAAGCCGATTGACCGGGAACTGCTGATCAACCTGTCCGGACGCTGTCCTCTCTTTGTTACTATTGAGGAGCATACCCTGATCGGCGGTCTCGGGAGCGCGGTCGGAGAGGTGATCCTGGATGAAAACCTGCCGGTACGGCTGATCAGATTTGGCATCCCCGACACCTATGCCCCGGTCGCCGGCAGCCAGGAGTACCTGCGGGAGCTGTTTGGCTTGACACCGGAGCAGGTGGTTTCGAGAATCAAAACTGTGCTTGCTGAAGAGGGGAAGACAAGAACGGAGAGTAATCGGTAATCGGTAATCAGTAATCAGTGATCAGTGGGCCTTCGGCCTGGCCCGGGAACCGGCTACTGTTTACCGATTACTGACTACCGATCAAGAAAGTAATCAGTAAACAGTAATCAGTGATCAGGGGACCTTTCGGCATGACCCGGCACCGGGTACTGATTACCGATTACTGGTTACTGATAACGGAGTATATTAAATATGCCCAAAACAATTTTTGACCTTTGCTTGCCATGAAATACAGCCAAAAACAACTCGCTCTTCGCCGATACTGGAACCGGGTCCGAACGCTTTATTACATGCTGGCCATCAAGGTCTTGAAAAAGCCCCGGTACCCTTTCTATGTCAATCTGGTGATCAACAGCCGGTGTAACCTGAAATGCGCCTATTGTTTCGGCAGTTATTCAAACCGCCGGACGCCGGACTGGGCATATGATGACCTGATCAGGCTGATCGACGATCTCTACGAGAGAGGAACCAGATATATCCTGATCCAGGGGGGGGAGCCGCTCCTCCATAATGACCTGGGACGTTTAATAGCGTATATCGACAGCAAGGGGATCGTCGTCGCTTTGGTGACCAACGGCCAGTTCCCGGACCGGATCCGGAAAATCCCGGAGATTGCGCTGCTCGATAATATCTGCTTTTCACTTGACGGAGCTCGGGAAGGCAACGACCGGATCCGGGGGAAGGGGACCTTCGACAAGGTGGTGGAATCGATCAGGACGGTCAAGGAGGTCCATCAAACCCCGATCAGGATCAATTCCACCATCAGCAAGTATACGGTTCACGATATCGATTTCATGGCCGAGTTCGTGAAAGAGAACCGGGTGGAATGGGGGATCAATTTCCTTTTTAAAGGTGACGAGCGGCTCGGTGAGGAAGACCTGGCCCCTGAAGACGAGGATGTCATTGTCTACCAGAAGAAATTTATTGAATACATTCGGCGCGGATATCCCATCTTCGCAACCACCAAGATACTGCGCTACACCTTAAACTGGCCGGTGTCGTATACCAGGAAGTTCCTCGGCAAAGAAGAAGCATGCCGATTATTGGGGAAAGAGGCGATCGAATGCCAGTACGGCAATTACGAGATTGTTATCGATGAAGACGGCTGCCTTTATCCCTGCCAGGGGATGCAGGGAATGTTTAATGCCAAGAACTTGAAGGATGCCGGTTTTGACGCGGCCTTCAGGCATCTGGAGACGAAGCCGTGTTATACCTGCTACCTGGTCTCCCTGATCAATACATCCGCCATGATCAACTGGGATCTGAACGTGATCGGGGAGACGGTGTTGGGAACCTTCCGGAGCAGGCTGGTTAAAAGTAAAAACAGGGAATAATGGAGTAATGGAATGATGGAATGATGGAAAGGCAGGAGTACTTTCCCATTACTCCCTTACTCCAGTATTCCAGCACTCCTGATTAGTAAAACGCGTGATGCGGTTTACACTATATGGTTGCTCATACTGATAACGTCGACCTCTCCATCATCATGCCGGCGCTGAACGAGGAGGCCAACATCGCCGGCGCGATCGAACACACCCTGGAGGCGTTTCGACAACACGGGGTTGCCGGAGAGGTAATTGTGGTCAACGACGGTTCTACGGACGGCACGGTGCGGATCGTGGAAGAGATCGCCGCCCGGGAGGGCGGCGGTCGGATCAGGATGGTCCATCACCGGACCCCCCAGGGTTTGGGCGCGGCTTTCCGGGACGGCCTGCCGGAAGCCGGGGGGGAGGCCATCGCCTTCATGCCCGGCGACGACGAGAACGACCCCGGGGATATCATCCGGTATGTCGGGCTGCTCCGGGAGGTGGATATGGTCGTCCCCTTTGTCTACAACAAGGAGATCCGGCCGAAGATAAGGAACCTGATCTCGACTCTCTTCCGGATGATCATCAATGTAACCTTCAGCGTTAATTTTAACTATACCAACGGCACCGTTCTCTATCGCCGGGAGATTCTCGCGTCTTCCCCCAATCGAAGCTGCGGTTTCTTCTTCCAGACCGAGAACGTGGTCCGAGCGGTCTGGAGCGGGTATCTATTTGCCGAGGTCCCCTATCGCCTGGCGGTTCGGTCCGGCGGTGAATCGAAGGCGATATCCCTGCGTTCACTGAAACAGGTTATGGGCGATTACCTTGCCCTGGTAAAAGAGATCTATTTCTCTCCCGCCAAGAAGGTAGGGAGGCAACCGGCCCCGGGAACGGTATCAGACCGACGGCGTCGGGAGACGATTGAAATCGGTCTCGGGGTTCCGGGCAAATACAGTAGAGAATAAATGAGGCTGCTTCAAAGATTGTTCGCCGCCGTCGCCAAACGGATTTATTAAAGTGGAGTGATGGAGTACTGGAGTAATGGAGTGGTGGGGCACTCGGCCCGGAAAAAACAACACTCCAACATTCCACCACTCCAATACTCCTCTCGGAAGTAATTTTGATGGATGGCCAGAAAAAAAATGAAGCGCCGCGTCTGGTGCTCGACGGGCATAAACTCGCCTGGCACCGGGAGCGGCTGGAGGCATGGCTGGCCGGGGAGCGGATCGCCCCGATCACGATCGACTGCGCCCTCACCCGCCGCTGTACCTTCAATTGCGTCTACTGTTACAGCAAGCTTCAGCTCCATGACGAGCAGAAGATGACCCGGGACGTCATCTTCCGGTTTCTCGACGACGCCGCCGAGATCGGGGTGAAGGCGATCAGCTTCGTCAGCGATGGCGAGTCCACCTGCTCCCCCCACCTGGAGGACGCGATTATCCGGGGGAAGGCCAATGGGCTTGACATGGCATTGGGCACGAACGGCTACCTCCTCAAGATTGAACGGCTGGGAGAGATACTGCCCGCTCTTACCTATCTGCGATTCAACATCTCCGCCGGGGAGCCCGAGGCTTATGCCCGGGTGATGGGCTGCCGGGTGGAGGCATTCGACCGGGTGATGAATATCATCAAGGAGTGCGTGCGGATCAAACGAGAGAACGACCTCTCGGTCACACTTGGGCTCCAGATGGTCCTCCTCCCCGAGTATGAGGACCAGATCATCCCCCTGGCCAGGTTGGGAAGGGAGCTGGGCGTCGATTACACCGTCATCAAGCACTGCAGTGACGATGAACTCCATACTTTGGGGGTGGATTATTCCAAATATTTCACGATGGGGGACATCCTGAGAGAGGCCGAGAGCTATTCGACCGGGGATTACCTGGTCAAGGCGAAATGGTCGAAGATCATGAGCGGGGGGGAGAGGAAATACTCCCGCTGCTACGGCGCCCCCTTCATGCCCCAGTTCTCCGGGTCCGGGCTGGTGGCTCCCTGCGGCATGCTCTTTAACAGCCGGTACCGGGAGAAGTTCCACATCGGGAACATCATCGATACTTCCTTCAAGGAGATCTGGAAGAGCGAGCGGTACTGGGAGGTGATGGACTACCTGGCCTCCGATGAATTCGACGCCCGGACCGACTGCGCCTGCCTCTGCCTCCAGCACAAGATCAACGAGTTCCTCTGGGATTTGAAGCACGGGGTCATTTCGCTGGATGAACCTGCCGGCGAACCGCCGGATCACATCAATTTCATTTGAAGTTGATGTGATCGGTAATCGGTGATCAGTAATCGGTAATCAGTGGGCGATTTCGCTGGAGCCCCTGCGGGGAAGATAAATATAAAAATAATAAGTGATCAGTAATCGGTAATCAGTGGCAGTTTTCGCTGGCGTGACCATGAGGAGTCCCTCATGTACGTGAAAAGTTATAGGGATTTGGAGGTTTACAAGCGCGCCCGGCAGTTGGCAAAAGAGATCTTTGATCTTACAAAATCGTATCCGAAAGAAGAGCTGTATTCTCTTACCTCACAGATTCGCAAATCATCACGATCAGTAGGAGCTCAAATCGCAGAGGCATGGGCTAAGAGGCGCTACCCGGCGCATTTTATAAGCAAATTAACGGATTCCGATGGAGAACAGCAGGAAACCCAGCACTGGCTCGACACTTCATTGGATTGTGGCTATGTCGATATAGCAACGCACAAGGAGTTGGTAGATCGATGTCAGAGTATAGGGAAAATGATAAATAGCATGATAAGCAAGTCATCACAGTTCTGCGGCAAGATGATAAAAGAAGAAAGAGATTGGTATCAACTTGAGGAAATAGACGAAGATAACCCTGGAATTCATGAAAGCGAAGCTCCTGATCACTGATCACCGATTACTGATTACCATTCTTGATTAATATAATGAGATACAGTTTGACATACAAACGTGCCAAGATGCTGTTTAACCTTGCCGTCAGTCATCTCCTCTACAAACGGCGACCGCTCAATATCTACCTGGCCGTTACCAACCGCTGCAATCTGAAGTGTTACTACTGCTATGGCGATTACTGTAACCGCGATAACTGGCCGGAGTTTACAACCGAGGAATTGCTCCGCCTGATTGACGAATTGGCCCGGGCGGGGACCTGCCTGCTCCAGCTCCAGGGCGGCGAGCCCCTGCTGCGCGAGGACATCGGGGAACTGGTCGACCGGGTCAACCGACAGGGGATGATCTGCGATATGATCACTAACGGGCTGCTGGTGGAAAAGAAGTTCGAGGTGGTGAAGAAGCTCGACTCGATCTGCATCAGCCTCGACGGTCGCCGGGAGGTCAACGACCGCAACCGCGGCCCGGGCACCTTCGACCGGATCGTGAAGGCGATCGAGTTGACGAGTGCCGCCGGTGTCCCCACCCGGATCAACGCGGTCCTGACCAGCGAAACCCAACCCGAGGACCTGCAGTTTTTGGCCGAACTTTCCCGGCGGAAGGGCGCCCTCCTCAACTTCTCCCTTTCCTTTCAATATGAGCCGCTGCGGGAGGGCGGGCCCACCCATCACCTCGACGTGAGCGATGAACAGGTCCGAGAATTTTTACACCAGATCCTCCAACTTCGGAGCGAGGGTTATCCCCTCCAATTTTCCGAACTGGCCCACAAGATCGCCCTGGACTGGCCCTTCTCCTACCAGAAAAGGATGGCCGCTTCGACCAAACTCCCGCCCGGCTTCCATTATCCCAAATGCTACCACGGCGATTATGTTCTCTTTATCGACGCCGACGGGAGCGTCTATCCCTGTTGCAACTTCTGGGGCAAGCCGCGCTTCAATATCCGCCGCGACGGCCTGAAATCCTCCCTGGAAGGGGTCAGCCGGGAGGGGTGCGAAGCCTGTTACATCCTCTCCTACCTTGATCGCAACCTGGTGCTGGGGATGAGACCCGATATCCTCTGGCATTACGCCCGCAAGGCCCTGCGGGAGCTGCGATGAAGAACGGGATCCGGAAAACAGCGCGTTTGGCCCGGCAGGCGGCGAGCCGGCTGGCCGGCCGCCGGATTCCTCTCTTCGTGCAGCTGATGACCACCGAGCGGTGCAACCTCTCCTGCCGCTACTGCTACGCCGAGTTCGGCGGCCGTCGCCGCCCGGACTTTCCGCTGGAGCCCCTGCTCCAGGTCATCGACGGTCTGGGAAGGCTGGGCTGCGCTTTCGTGATGCTGGCCGGCGGGGAGCCGATGCTGCGGAAAGATATCGGGGCGGTGATCAGCCGGGTCAAGGCGGCGGGGATGAACTGCTCGCTGAACACCAACGGTCTGCTGATCCCGGAGCGGATCGAGGAGATCGCCGGGACCGACCTGTTGAGTATCAGCCTCGACGGGCCGCCCGATATCCATGATTATTACCGCGGAGAGGGGACCTACCGGAAGGTCATCGGGGCTATCGAGGCTGGCCGCCGCCGCGGGATCCGGGTTCAGCTCCAGTTTACCCTGACCCGTGACCTGGCCCAAGCCTTTGCCCACGTCGATTCCGTCGCCCGGGAGTATGGCTGCTTCATCGGGATCAACTTTCTCCGCCCCCAGGATAAGATAGAAGGCGTCCGGGTGGAGGCGGCGGAAGCGAGTGACGAGGAGATCGGGGCCTTCCTCGACGACCTGATCGGGCACCCCCGCCGGGTCCTGCCCTACCCGAAGCATATCCTCCGTTACGTCCGCCGCTGGCCTTACGGCTTCGGCCGTCATTTAATCACCGACCGGGAGGATTTGAAGAGTTTCCGCCCGATCCCGTGCCAGTCCGGGCGATACCTGGCCGCCATCGATAACCGGGGGGATATTTTCCCCTGCACCAAGCTCTTTTATAGTGAGCCGCTCGGCAACTGTCTCGACGGCGACATCGAGGGGGCCTGGTTGCGGCTCAAGCCCGTTAACTGCCAGGCCTGTCTCGACTTGGGCTGCAACCTGATCAACGACCTCCTCCGTTTCCACCCCTTCGCCCTGGCCGGCCTGCTCAGAAACTGGCATCCCCGCGTCCGTCGTCCCGCCGGGAGATAAATCAGGAAAATTATATGCGTTTCTCGACTGACAGGTTATGGATAACGGGACTTTGTCTGGGGGTGATCATACTCCTGGCCCCGATGCTCCTGGGATGGCGGGGGGTGTTCATCGATGACTTTTACGAGACCTTCTCCCGCCTCCTCTTTAACGCGCGTTCCATCAGTTCCGGCTCGCTTCCGCTCTGGGACAACCAGACATTCGCCGGCGGACGGATAAACTTCATCCCCAATACCACCATCTGGTACTGGCCGCTCTATCCCTTCTATCTCCTGGCGCCGGTGGCGGACGTTGACGCCGCCTACGCCTGGCTGATCAAGGTCCCGCTGCTCCTGCACTGGCTGATCTGCGCCCTGGGGGCCTACGCCCTCGGCCGGAGAGCGATGAAACTTCGTCCGGCGGCGGCCGGGGTGCTGGCCGGGGTTTATTCCCTGGGCGCGGCGATGTCTTACAACATCCTCGACCCCTCAACCATTTACGCCACCGCCTGGCTGCCGCTGCTGATCTGGGGGACGGTTGTCTTCGCCCGCCGGCCCTCCCCCTGGCCCCTGGCGGCGGCCGCGGCCGCTTTCGCCTTTATCGGTCCCTGCGGCTCCGACGTCAGGGGGATCTTCAGCCTGGCTTCCGCCGCCCTATTGTTTCTTACTATCTTTATCGTTTATCTACTCCGAAAAAATTCCGCCGCCGGCTGGCGGATACTGAAAGCTTTTTTCCTCATTACCCTCCTTGGCCTCTTGCTCTCGGCCCCTTACTGGACGGCGATGACCGAGACCCTGCAGATTTACCGCGATTCCCCGCTCCTTGCCCCCAAACGTTCCGCCTCGGAGATGTTCAGCGTCGACTGGCCCTACCTGCTGACGCTGGTGGTCCCGGACGCCTTCGGGACACTGACCAATTACCGGGCGGCTGACCTGGGAGTGAGTTACCTGCGGGAATTCTCCTACCTGGAGGGGAACCTTACCGGAGGATTCTGGCTGATCCTCCTCTGCCTGGCCGGATCGGTGGCCGGCTGGAAGGGGCGGCATACCCGGAAGGATGGAACCGGGGTCTGGTGGTGGACCGGACTGGTTCTTTTTCTCTTCTCCCTTTACCTGGTCACCGGCCGCTATTCGCCGACGTATCTCTGGCTGGCGCGGGTATTTCCCCTCTTCGGCCTCCCTTACGCCGTCCGCTGGCGGATCCTCCAGCACCTGGGCCTGGCCCTGCTGGCGGGGGTCTCCGCCCATTGGCTGCTTGGAAGCGGACGGAGGATTCCCCGCTGGCTTTTGCTGGGCCTGCCGGCGGCCGTCCTGGCCGGCCTGGTCCTGGTCTGGTCCCGGCCGGAGGTAATCAGCGGCGGGCCGATCTTCTTCCGGGCCTGGAGTATCTACCGCGGCTGGCTCTTCTCCAGCCCGCTGTTATACATCGCTCTGGCACTGGCCGGATCGCTTCTGCTGGTCGGTCTCCGCCGCGGGGGCCGGGAGATATTGATAGCGGCCGTCTTTCTGGAGGCGTTTCTTCTGGCTTATGCGGTGATCTATTTTCTCTCCTGGGGCGGAGAGGAGCCCTGGGTCCGGTTCCGCTTCCCCACCGAGACCCTCTACTGGCGCCTGGCGGAGAGCGTTTACACCGGGGGAACTCCCGTCAGCGGGCCGGAGAGGACGGTCTTCGACTTGAGCCAGATCGACCAGATGGCGACCACGGTTGGGGGGGAGTACCTCTTCGGCTACTGCTCGAAACCCCTGGCTCCGCGTCTCCACCGCGCGGTGGCAGCCCTGACCTTCGGTTATCCCTACCAACTGGCGATCCAGGACCCGGCCGCCGCTTTCTTCCCGAATATGAGCGTGCGCAAGATGATCCTCCGCAAGACGATCCGCCGGCGCAGTTCTCTGCCCGACCGACTGGCAGAGAAGACAGACAGCGCCGCCGATCTGGGAATATGGACGCTATATCGCCTTCCCGGTACTCTCCCCCGGGTTTTTACCCAGGACGTGATCGTCGTCAGTTCGTCCGGGGAAGCTTTACGCGAGCTGTTAACCGGCGATCTCCGCCGGGCGGCGTATGTTGAAGACGGTAATCGGTTATCAGTAATCAGTGATCAGTATGGTGTCGGCAGAGATCAGGCAACAGATTACGGATTGCGAATTACGGATTACGTCGATTTTGTACCGGACGAGGATGCGAGCGACCGCTTTGACCGCCTCCAAGCCATAAACCAAATCCGCGCCGTCACGATCCCTCAGCCAACCCGGATGGTCATCGAGGCCGAGATCCGCCAGCCCGCCCTTCTGGTCACCACCGATGTTTTCCATCCCGACTGGGAAGTCAGTGTGGACGGGGAGGAAAGAGAGCAGATCCAGGTAAACTATCTTCAGCGGGCGGTCCCGGTCCGGCCGGGGGACCGGACCGTGGAGTGGGTCTTCCGTCCCCCGGCGGTCAGGTGGGGTTTCGGCCTTTTCGCCTTCGGTCTGGCCCTCCTGGGGGGTATAATCCTCAGGCTCCGCCGACGCCGTCGCTCAGGAGAAGAAAGAACGTAATCAGGGTAGAGATATGCCGTATCCGCGTTTCCGGATCAATATGCCGCCGGGGGAGTTGTTCCTCTCCCTGCTCCAGGAGTTCAAAAATATCCGCCCGGGTTCTCCGGAGACCGAATTTCTCGACCGGTTCCGGGAACTCGGAAAATTCCCGGAGACGGTCCTGGTCGGTTCGGGGCGGGCGGGCTTTCGCCTTCTGCTGGAATCCCTGGAGATCGAGCCGGGGGCGGAGATTATCTTCCCCGCCTATACCTTCCACCCGATCCCGGCGGCGGCCGCCGAGTGCGGCTTCAAGCCGGTATTCGCCGATGTCGATCCCGGCACCTGGAACATCGACCCGGAGAAGATCTCATCCCTGGTCAACCGCCGGACGAAAGCGATCGTACCCACCCATCTTTTCGGTGTCCCGGCGGAGATGGACCGGATCAACGAGATCGCCCGGGAACACGGCCTGAAGGTGATCGAGGACTGCGCCCACGGTCTGGGGGCACGGTATAACGGCCGCCCCGCGGGGACCCTGGGCGATGCGGCACTCTTTACCTTCGCCATGAGCAAGAACCTCCCCTGCTGGGGGGGAGGGGCGATGACGGTGAAGGATCCCGCCCTGGCGGAGCGGATGAGGGCCGCGCTCGCGGGCGGCTCTCCCCCCGGCGGTTTTGCGATCCTCAGGGGTCAGGCTTTCAACATCGCGGCCATCCTCCTCACCCAGCCCCTGGTATTTCCCTGGACCCTCTATCCGCTTCTGCGTTTGGCGGCAATCTTAAGCAGCGATCGTTTTGACCGCCCGTTTCTGGAAGAAGTGGCTCCGCTTTCCGGCTCCCGGAATGTCCGGAACGGGAAAAGCGGGACAAATAGTTTTTCCCCCTTCCAGGCGGCGGTCGGTCTGAGGCAGCTAGAGCGGTTGCCCCGCTGGCTGGAGAGACAGGAGGCCAACGCCCGTCTCCTTCGCTCGCTTCTCGCCGGCTGCCGGGACCTGCAACTCCAAATGGAACCGCCGGGGACGCGCTCCTCTTTCCTCTACCTCCGGGCCCGGGTGGAAGATCCGAAGAAGGTCCGGCGCGCCCTGCTCCGCCGGGGGGTGGACACCAAGCCCGACGATATGCGAAACTGCGCCGGCCTCGAGATCTTTGCCGGCCGCCGCGAATGCCCGACGGCGGCGCGGCTGGGCGGCCGCTGCATCGAGCTTCCCTGCAGCCCGTTTTACACTGCACAAGAAATCGAGGATATCGCCGGGAGAGTTTCAGAAGCGCTGGAAGATAATCAGCAACGAAAGTAGAGTATGGATTGAACCATAGTCATGGCGAGCCCCGATAAACCCCGATTAAAACTTCGGGGCGGAGGCGGGGTTGACTGTGCCAAGCAATCTAAAACCTTTGAAAGGAAGTCGAGATCGCTTCGCCCCTGCGGGGCCCGCGATGACACCCTCAGGCTAATCCAATGAAACTCGGGAACACGATCGCCATCGGGAAGGAAGTCATCCTGATGAACCTTATCCCCTCCCGGCGGGTGCCCCTGAGCGTCCATATCGGCCTGACCAACCGCTGCAACAGCCGCTGCCGCTACTGCCGGTTCGACCGCCTGGCAGCCCCGGATTTCTGGAAGACCGAAAGACTTTTAAAAGTTCTTGATCAAATGCGGTCGGCGGGAACGCGGAGGGTCCAGTTCACCGGGGGCGAGCCGATGCTGAGAAAGGACATCGGAGTTGTTCTGAAGCGCGCGAGTGCGCTGGGGATGTTCACGGGGATCTCCACCAACGGATTCCAGGTGCCGGACCGGGTTGATGAACTGCTTCCGGCCGACATTGTCCAGGTCTCCTATGACGGCCCGGAAGAAGTCCACGATTATTTGAGAGGGGAGGGGAGCCATCAAACTGTCCAGGCGGCCCTGGACGCCCTGGGGGAAAAGGGTATTCGCGCCTGGACCAATACCGTTCTCACCACGGTTAACGCCTCCCGGGTCGAGGAGATCGTCGCCCACGCCCGCCGGCGGAAAATTACCGGCTAACTTTGTCCTCCTCGACTACTTCCAGGAACCCCGGGAGCACTTCCATCCCGCCCTCAGGGAGATCGCCGACCTGGTCCTGACCGGCGAGCAACGGGGAGAAACTCTCCGGCGATTGATCGAGCTGAAAAAGTCCGGCGCTCCGGTCGGCGGATCGCCGCCCTATTTCCAAAACGCTCTTGATTGGCCCTGGAAAGACCGGGTTACCAGTCCGGAACCTGTTTCTCTCTACCAGTGTTGGGCGGGCCGGGCCACCGCACACCTGGAAGCCGACGGCAAACTCTACGCCTGCGGGATGGGCGTGGGCAGGGTGGAGGGGGTAGAGACGGAAGCAATGGGATTCGCCGAGGCCTGGCGTCGGCTGGAGCCGCTGCCCGGATGCCGTTCCTGCACGATGGCTTGCGGGGTGGAGGCGAATTTGTTGTTTTCGCTGAACATGGGCAGTATTATGAACTGGGTGAAGCAGCTGAGGTGAAAAAAACAGTGATCAGTAATCAGTGATCAGTAATCAGTGATCAGTAATCAGTAATCAGTAATCAGTGATCAGTAATCAGTGATCAGTAATCAGTGATCAGTAATCAGTGATCAGTAATCAGTGATCAGTAATCAGTTATCAGTAATCAGTAATCAGTAATCGGCCACATGACAGAGCATCTTAGTCACTCAAGTGACAGAGCATCTTAGTCACCTGGCTATGTTATTATAGTCCCCAAAAAATACTAGTGGAGGTTTATATGTCCAAAAAAATTATCCGGCCGAATTCCGGAAAGCTATGGTCAGTGATGTAAGACATGGTTTATCTCAACGCAAAGCAGCGGTTAAGTATAAAGTTTATTTGGGTACTATTCAGTATTGGTTGCATAAATCTGAAGGCCAAAGATTAGATCGGGTTGATTGGAATGATTTGCCACGGGTGGCGAAAAACATCCGCCGCACGTCGGTAGCCATTGAAGACAAGATATTGGATCTTCGAAAGGAGCTGCGTAAAGACAGCGATCTTGGCGAATATGGCTCGGAGGCTATTTATCGTGCGTTGATCAGTCAGGGTATCAAAGATGCCCCGTGTCCTCGCACCATAGGTCGCATCCTGAAGCGACGTGGGAAACTGGACGGGAAAATGCGCGTCCGGAGGCCTGCGCCGACTCCAGGTTGGTATTTGCCCGACGTAGCTAAAGGGGAGGCAGAGCTTGATAGTTTTGATGTGGTGGAAGATCTGGTTATCCAGGGAGGCACTCACGTCGATGTCCTCAATGGAATCTCGCTTCATGGGAAGCTTCCTGGATCGTGGCCGATGGAGCGAGTCAGCGCCAAGGCAACTGTAGAGTCGATTTCGGGACATTGGGAAGAATGTGGATTGCCACAATATGCTCAATTTGATAATGATACGCGATTTCAAGGAGCCCATCATCACAAGGATTCAATTGGTCGAGTAATGCGTTTGTGTCTTGGCCTGGGGGTCACCCCAGTCTTTGTTCCACCGCGAGAAAGAGGCTTTCAAGCAAGTATAGAGAACTATAACGGGCGGTGGGAATCGAAAGTATGGAGTCGATTTCAACATAGGGATATTGAAGATCTCAAGGGCCGATCTGATCTTTATGTTAAGGCCTATCGAGATCGTATGGCTCATAAAATTGCCGATGCACCTCCAAGGCGGCCATTCCCGGAAGAATGGGAATTGAATCTGCAAACTTTACCGCGAGGGCAAATAATATACATTCGTCGGACCAGTGAGAAAGGTTCAGTACACTTCCTCGGGCGTACATTCAGCGTAGATAAGCACTGGGTTCATCGCCTGGTAAGGTGTGAAATTGATCTTCGATCTGATCGGATAAGATTCTACCGGTTGCGAAGAAAAGAGCCTAACAATCAGCCGTGTTTAGGTGAAGTGGTCTATCATATATCCAGGGAGCGCCTCAGCGAATAAATTCAGATTCATTAAAATCGGACCGAGCAGCCTTCCCGGGGGGCCAGTTCGCTCCGCTCACTGGCCCCCCGGGAAGGCTGCGCACCAACAAATCATTCTATCAACCAAATTAGAGCTGATTAATTTAAGCCTCGTTGCCATGTTATTCTCAACAAAGTGACTAAAATGGTGTGTCACCTGGCTAGTAATCAGTAATCAGTAATCAGTAACCGGTGAGCGGGAGAATAAAGATGTATGTTAAAAGTTATCGGGATCTCAAGGTGTATAAGCTGGCCCGACAACTGGCTAAGGAAATTTTTGAACTGACGAAGACTTTCCCCAAAGAGGAAAAATATTCTTTGATATCTCAAATCCGGAAATCCTCCCGGTCAGTAGGAGCTCAGATCGCCGAGGCGTGGGCAAAGAGAAAATATGAAGCGCACTTTATCAGTAAATTAACTGACGCTGATGGGGAACAACAAGAAACCCAGCACTGGCTTGATACTTCGTTAGATTGCGAATATATTGATATTTCAAAAAACCGGGAATTACTTGGAAGATATGAAGAGATAGGGAAAATGCTTCACGGCATGATCGGCAAATCATCTCGTTTTTGCGGCGAAGTCGTCAAAGAAGATGAAGTCCTTTATCAATTTGAGGAAACAACTCAATCCAGCCCGGAAATTTTCGAGCAGGATTAATCTGATTACTGATCACTGATTACTGATTACTTTTATTTCTAAAGGAACACACTTGTATTGAGGAAACATCAAGGAGTCAGCTTTGAAACGGTTTAACAGCATCATGGTCATCGGCGGGGGAGGGTACGTGGGGGCGGTATTGGTCCCGAAACTCCTGAAAGCGGGTTACCGGGTTAAGGTTTATGATCTTTTCATCTACGGTGAAGAGGTCTTTAAGGCGGTCAAGAATCATCCGGGTTTGACCCTGGTCACGGGAGACGTGCGGGATCTGAAACTGCTGGCTCGGGAACTGGAGGGGGTCGAGGCGATCATCCACCTGGCCTGTATCTCCAATGACCCCAGTTTCGAGCTCGACCCGGAACTGGGGAGGTCAATCAACTTCGACTGTTTTGAACCTTTGGTAAAAATGGCAAAGGGCGCCGGGGTGAAGAGATTCATCTACGCTTCCAGTTCCAGTGTTTACGGGATCAAGGAGTGCGAGGACGTGACCGAGGAGATGGAACTGGAACCGCTGACCGATTACTCGAAGTTCAAGGCGATGTGCGAGAAGGTTGTCCTGAGATACGCCGACGATGACTTCGTCGCCCTGATCCTCCGTCCGGCCACCGTTTGCGGCTACTCCCCCCGTCAGCGTCTCGACCTGATCGTCAACATCCTGACCAATCATGCCGTCAACCGGAACCGGATCATCGTCAACGGCGGCGACCAGAAGCGGCCGAATATCCATATCGAGGACGTGACCGATCTCTACCTGAAGGCGCTGGAGTACGAGGATGAACGGGTCAACCGGAAGATATTCAACGCCGGCTACGAGAACTTCCCGGTCTCCGCGCTGGCACGGCAGGTTCGGGAGATCGTCGGCCATGAGGTCGAGATTATCACCGAGCCGACCGACGACCCCCGCTCTTACCACATCTCCTCGAAGAAGATCAAGGAGCAGCTCGGTTTCGCCCCCCGCCACACGATCGCGGATGCGGTAGGGGACCTCAAGGCGGCGCTCGAGGACGGTCGGCTTCAGGAACCGATGAGCAATCCCCTGTATTTCAATATCAAGCGGATGAAGGAAATTAAACTACGATGAAAGTATCTTACTCTTACCTGGAAGAGCAATTCGCCGAACCGGAGCCGATTCTGGAGAAGATCCGCTCGACCCTGCTCAAGCATCACCAGTACACTTTCGGGCCCGAACTGGAAGAGTTCGAGGAGAAGATGGCCCGTTACACCGGGGCCCGCTACTGCCTGGGGACCAGCTCGGGGACGATCGCCCTCTCGATGCTCTTGAGAGCCGTCGGGGTCGGCCCCGGCGACGAAGTGATCACGGTTTCCCAGACCTTCATCGCCACCATCGGCTCGATTGTGGCCGTGGGAGCCCGCCCCTATTACGTGGACGTGCTCGACGACTTCACCATCGATCCCGCCCTGATCGAGAAAGCGATCACGGAAAATACCCGGGCGATCATGCCAGTCTGGTATTCAGGATCCCCCCCGCGGATGGAAGAGATTGTTAATATCGCCGCGCGCCACGGGTTGCCGGTAGTGGAGGACTCCTGCTGCGCCATCAGCGCGAAGATTAACGGGAAGCACGCCGGAACCTTCGGGGCGGCGGGGGCCTTCAGCGTCCACCCCCTGAAGAACCTCAACGTCTGGGGGGACGGCGGTTTCATCGTCACCGATTCGGAGGATGTCTACAACAAGATCCTGTTCCTGCGCAACCACGGCCTGAAGGGGAGGGACGAGGTCGAGGTCTATGGCTTTAACGGGCGCCTCGACACCATCCAGGCCATCGTCGGCAACTATCTGTACCCGCGGATCGACGAGATCACCGACCGGCGGATCGCTCACGCCGGGGTTTACGACCGGGCTTTCTCAGCGCCGCCGCTCTCGGAGTTCATCACCGTCCCCCCGCGCCGGGCTGGCGGACGCCACGTCTACCATATATATATGGTCCTGGCCGCCGACCGCGACCGGCTCCTGAAACACTTAATCAAGGCCGGGATCGAGGCCAAGGTCCACTATCCCATCCCCAACCACCTCCAGAAGGCCTCGCTCGACCAGGATCCGCCCTTCGGCCGGACCGACCTCTCCCGGACCGAGGCACAATGCCGTTCACTGATCACCCTCCCCGTCCACCAGCACCTTTCCGATGAGCAGATTGACCACGTGATCGATTGTGTCCGTCGTTTTTACCGATAAGTCGCTTTACCCGCCAATGTTTTTGATCGCGAAAGAAAGAGATTAAGTACGCAAATTTAATATTTGACTTTAAATCTGCTAAATTATAGATTAAGCCTATGCTAAAGAGGAACTTAGAACATGCCATTAGCCGGGCGATGGAAACCTTTCCGGCGGTTCTGGTAAGCGGTCCCCGGCAATCCGGAAAGACAACTTTACTGAAAACCCGGTGGTCGGCGACCCATCGGTATGTATCACTCGAAAACCCCGATGTACGAGATAGGATACTCAGGGATCCAAAAGGATTTCTAAATCAACATCCTCCGCCGATTATTTTAGATGAAATACAGTACGTCCCCGATTTTTTAAATTACATAAAATCCGCTATTGATGAAGATCGAAGACCAGGACAATGGCTCCTCTCGGGTTCTCAGCAATTTCCTTTAATGCAGGGAATTAGCCAGTCATTGGCAGGGAGGGTGGCTATTCTGAACCTGCTGCCCTTTTCTCTGGATGAAGCCTCAGATGCCACCAAGGCTAGCCTCACGGTAAATGATTTATTGCATTCTCCCCCTGAAATAGAGACGACGATCTCGATAGCTAGACCTTACTCGAAAAGCCCCCCGCCACACCCCCTTGTTCTCCCTCAACCGGCAAGAGCACCGAATTTTGCGTTTTCTGTGCTATCTGCTGCCTGATTTATCGCCCATTTGCTTCTTCCGGACTGAGCGCGGAAACACTCCTCCCGTGTTTTCTCTCTGACAATTATTTGCGGCCGCTGTTTAAGCGGCCTGACTTACAATCTCTTGTTCTGCCCTCCTCTTCAAATATGTAATCCGGCAGGTATTGTAGGCTATGGCCTTCTCCAGCAACTCCGCGCGCACCGCCTCCAGACCCCGCCGGCCCAAACGTCCAAATTCAAAACAGTGCTTCAAGACGAACATCAGGGATTCAACTGCCGATCGCATCCGTCGGGCTTCCCGGTATCCATCGCTCTCCCAATCTCTATCCCCGATTATTCTCTTCCCCCGCGATCCGCTCAAACTCATTACCTTCACTCCCCGCTCAAGGATAGTGTCCCGGGCATCCCCAAACGCATAACCGTCATCCGCACTGACCACCTCCGGGACTATCCCCGTCCGTCCGACCACCTCGTCAAACAAAGGCAATAACTCAGACTTGTCTGCTGGATTCCCCTCCCTGACGATCAGTCCAACAATAAATCCCTCCCCGCTCCTGGCAATCTGCGGCTTGTAACCGATCACTGCTTCCCGGCCGCCCTTCTCGATATAAGCCGCCGATTTATCCGCTAAACTCAATATCTTATCCCGAGAACTTACGACTTTGCCTGCGAAGACACGCTCTTCGGCATAGGCGACCACTCGCCCGGCATCCTCGATATCTTCACGGATTTGTTGCAATAAATTTTCCAGCCTCTGCCTCTGGCTGGGAAGGATAAAATCGTACGGCTGGTAGGTGTCCTCCAACTTCGTCAACTCCTCGTCCAGATAAGCAATTGCCTGGCGGCCAAAACCGAACAGACGACGATAATACTGCCGTATCTTCTTTCTCCGGTTTTTCATTCGGGACTTGGTTGACGCCAGATTAATCTCCAGATCCAATCTCCGCATCTTTTTCAGCCATTGCCGCATCCACCACACCGAAAAATTCGGCAGTTGAAAATTCTCCAGCAACTGGCCCAACTTGTGCGCTCGCGTTACCAAACCCGTCAAGATCCTTGAGTCGGTGGGCCAGGCGGAGTTCGCCTCCACCTGAGTCGAATCGAAAGTCGTCTTTATAAAATCATCCAGTCCTTCTTCCCGGATCAAGGCAATCTGCTTTTCCAGGATCAACTCCCGGGTCCGGTTCGTAACCGCATTGGTGTTCTCCAGGATCGTGTTTGGTGCCGGCATCTTATAACCTCGACTCTGCAGGAAAGAATATAGCGACATTGATTCCAGAATAAAGGTTACCGCCTCCCTGTTGGTTGCCGAACCCAGATAGCCCCGTATCTGCAAAAATATATACACCAGGTAAGCCGGCATCCGGGGGTGGCCTACTTCAAGCTGGTACTCATAATCGTTGACACTGTAATCATCCAACCGTATGCCAGACAATTCGGATGTCAACTCCTCCATATGCCGTTTATCTGCAAAACGCTTTATTTTCTTTCCTATCCCGCGTTGATCCAAATCCCGATCGATTTCAGCCAGGATTTCAGGGGCAAATCTGACTAATTCTTCGCTTTGTTGCAGAAAAGCGCTGAAATCGCTGTCGGGAACCGGCAAAAATAGGTTGCCCTGGAGGTGGGGAGATGGTAGATTATGATGTGCCGCGTGTGCTTGCATATTCAGCCTCCTATTTTGCGGTAGTTGGCTAATTGTAGCACATTGCGGCATTTTTACTATGCCTTTTCTCCCCCGATTATGCTATTATTCTTCGGTTTGCTGTTTCTTGAAAGTAGCTTTTCGAGTAAGGTCTAGCTAACTGGATATTGCGCGGCGCATATCCCGAACCTCGGTCGAATCCGAATGTGGATCGGCAACTCTGGTGCGGAAGCTATATTCAAAGCTATTTGGAAAGAGATGTGCGCCAAATTCTTAATGTAGGCGATCTCAATTCATTCGAGAGATTTTTACGTCTCTGTGCAGCACGCACGGCTCAGGTGTTAAATTTATCTAATCTGGCTGGTGATACAGGCATAAGTGTTCCAACGGCAAAGAGGTGGCTGTCGGTACTGGAAGCCAGCTGGCAGGTTTTTTTGCTTCCGCCTTATTATGCGAATTACCGAAAACGGATTATAAAAAGTCCCAAATTGTATTTTCTCGATACAGGACTTGCATCATTTTTAACCGGTTTCCATCAGGAAGAACTATTGCGAAACGGTCCTCTCTGGGGAGCATTATTCGAAACGGCGATTATCTCCTCCTGGTTGAAGATCTTTTTACATCGAGGAGAGATGCCGGCTCTCTATTACTGGAGATCTCGAGGTGGGCCGGAAGTCGATCTTATTGTTGAAAGAAACGGGGAAGTGTATCCCTTTGAAGTAAAATCTACTTCTACGGTCACATCCAAAAGCGCGACTTCATTGAAAAAATGGTTGGAGATATCCGGAGGTAAAGAAGGTAGAATAATTGCGAATATAAGAGAGATCATGCCGGTTATCCCGGGTATCACTGCTCTTCCGTGGAAGAGATTCTAACGTATTATTTTTTCGGAGAAAAAAATAATAGAATGAAAGTTCCCTATCTCGACCTCTCGGCGCAGTTTAGAGAAAACCGGAAGATCCGCCAGGTTATCCACGAAATACTGGACAATGGTCAGTTTATCCTGGGACCGGCGGTGGAGAAGTTTGAGCGGGGATTCGCCGACCTCTGCGGGGTGGCATACGCCGTCTCCGTCGCCAACGGGACCGACGCCATCTTCCTGGCCCTGAAGGCGCTGGGGGTGGGGGAGGGGGATGAGGTGATCACCGTTCCCAACACCTTTCTTGCCACGGTGGGGGCGATCGTCCAGGCCGGGGCGGTCCCCCGCCTGGTGGACGCGGACGCGGACTATAATATCGACGTGGAAAAGATCGAGGCGGCGGTCACTCTCCGGACGAAGGCGATCGTCCCCGTCCACCTGACCGGGAACCCGGCCCGGATGGACGAGATCAATGCCATCGCGAGCCGGCGCGGGTTCTCCGTGGTCGAGGACGCCGCCCAGGCGGTGGACGCGGCGATCGGCGATCGGAAGACCGGCTCGCTGGGCGATCTCGGGGCCTTCAGCCTCCACCCCTTGAAGAACCTCAACACCTGCGGTGACGGGGGAGTGATCACCACCGATTCCGAGGATATATACCGCCAGCTTCTCCTCTGGCGCAACCACGGGCTCACGGACCGCGACGAGGCCGCCTTCTTCGCCGTCAATTCCCGTCTCGATTCGATCAAGGCCGCCGTGGCCGCCCTCCAGATCCCCCGGATCTCCGAAGTCACCGCCCGCCGCAACCATCTCGCCCGGATCTACGACGAGGGACTGGCGGGTCTGGCGCCGAAGGTGGTCATCCCGTCCCGCCGGGAAGGCGTCCGCCAGGTCTTTCATACCTACGTTATCCAGGTCGAGGAACGGGAGCGGCTGATCGCGTATCTGGCGGAAAAGGGGATCGGGACCAAGGTCCATTACCCGATCCCGATTCACCTGATGGCGGCTGGACGGAAATATGGATATCGGAAGGGGGATTTCCCCGTCGCCGAGGCCCAGGCGAAAAAAATCCTCTCCCTCCCGGTGCACCAGCATCTGGCGGAGGAACAGGTCCGGTATGTGATCTCCAACCTTGAGGATTTTTATTCCTGAAAATTCTTATTGATCGGCGGGGAAGATAATCCGACGGAGAAAGAAGACCAGTTTCGCCGCCGGCAGTAGCCTCATCCGCCCCGGGATATATCTCCCGTCCCGCCGGGCGATTTCTTCCAAGGCCACCAACCGATCAACCCGCAGGCTGATCATCTGTTCGGAAGTGTAGGACTGGATCATCTCGTCTTTCGCTACCTCTCCCGCCCGGTGACCGTGGGCCAGGATCCGGATCCGCCGCGCGGTCTCGCTCATATTGAAAATGTGGAAATAAACGTAAGCCGCCAGGAGATAGACGGAGAAGAGGTAGAAACCCGACCAGAAAATCGCCCCGGTCGACCGGACGGGGAAGACGAGTAGCCAGGCCAGGAAGACCCCCCCCACCGGGAGGATACCGATCAGGGTCGCCGCCGCCGGGCCCTTCTGGCGGAGGGCCTTCTCCCGGTAAAGTCCGAAAAAGCGGACCAGAATCACCTGGATCGCGAAGGGGAAGAACCAGGAGGCGAGGACCAGGAGAAGATAAAGGATTCGGGCGTTGGTCGACGGGGTCGGCATCATCCTTCTCCGATCGGGAGCTTGAGAATACGGCGGTAGGCGAGAAAAAAGCGGGCGACCAACCGCCCGGTCCCGGTGATCCCCCAGGCGTCGTATTCCCAGGAGACCAGCCCGTCCTCCACCAGGTCGTCGAAACGGTCGGAGAACATCGCTTCGCGGGGGAAAAGTCCGTTGATCTCCTCCACGGTCATCCCCCCCGGCCGGTTTCGGTGTACCTCGAGGACGATCTTCAGCGAAGGGCAACCAGCCTGGATCGGGGGGTAGGTCATTATATAGGCCGAGGAAAGGGCGCCCAGCCAGATAAAGGAGATGAGTAACTTCCAGCCCAGGTTGTCGGGAAAAACCGCAGGCGAAGCCGCCCGCCAGTTAACGATCAAGATACCCGCATAGGCCAACCCCGGCAGGAGGATGAAGATTATCACCAGCCACATCATCTCCCGCGGCGGTTTTCTCCACCTCCAGGTAATGATGTGGAGCAAGAGGGCCGCCAGGAACCCGGCGGTCCCCCAGGCGATTGCGGATGGTGTTACCATGGTATGGATACTATGTCCATCCCGGCCATTTGTCAAGGATATGGCCCGTGTCCGGCCGCCTTTTACGGGGAAAATGTCTGGAAACGGAAGGGGTGGCGGTGTGTGAAGGCGGGTTGTGACAGATTGGGCGTCCCGGACGGATGAGCCAAGTAACAGTGGAGAAGAAGAGCGACGGAAGTTGGCGGTTCACTGTTCGTGGCCGGAGACCGAACCGGAAGAAAATCGCGATGCCTCCCCCGGGGGGGGCCGTCCGGCAGGGCGTCAGGAAAGCAGTCGACCCGCTCGGATGACACCTCGCTCCCCCCGGCGGCAGTTCAAGACCGGGTCCTGAAGCCGGGAGATCATCAAGATGATGAAGAGAGACCTGGTCCCGGTCTGGCAATGGGATGTTGTTGATTCAGCAAGAGAGGACATCTCTATTTTGTTTGAAGATACCTTGACTTGGAGCTTCTTTTTGACAATAATTCGAACCGGATAAAATTGGGTACGATTTCCGGCGCTTCCGGCGGGAACTGGGTTTTCCGCTGTCCGGCCAGATTTTTTTCATCCCGGACAAAGCTGTCGGCAGGCACGGGGTTCCACGTGAAGATGAAGGCCCGCAAGGATTACAGCGATCTTTATCGGGAGATGGTGGCTTTCCAGAACTGGCACTGGTGGTTCCGGGTCCATTACGCCTGGATCCTGGACCTGCTAAAGCCGCACCTCCGGGCTGGTGTCCGTTTCCTGGATATGGGATGCGGCCCGGGTGTATGCTCCTCCAGGATCCCCCTCCCAATCCGGATCGTGCTGCTGGACATCCGGCCGCTGGCATTGTCCTATTGCGTCTCCAATCCTCACGGCCGCATCTGCGGGGACGCCAAAGCGGCCCCCTTCCAGGGCGGAATATTCGATATTGTGATCTGTTCCGACCTGCTTCACCAGCGCGACGTTGAAGATCCGCGCCGGGTAGTTAACGAAGCCTTCCGTCTCTGCCGGCCGGGAGGGGTGATCCTACTGGTCGAGCCGGCTTTCCCCTGCCTTTTTGGCCCTCACGACGAGGTCGAAAACGGTTGCCGGCGGTATACCACGGGGGCCCTTCTCGACCTTTTCGCGGATGGGTCGGTGACGGTGCTCCGCCGGACTTACCTACACCTTCTGATGTTCGTGCCCGCCTTTCTGGTGCGAAGAATGCTGGGCAGGCATGTTACGCAAAAGAACACAGATCTGGCGCTCGGCAACAACCTGACGAACACGATCAGCTACTGGCTGGAGAGCGCCGAGCGCTGGATAGGTCGCTACCTCCGCCTGCCTTTCGGAACCTCCGCGGCTCTTCTGGTGCGACGTGACCCCTAAAGTTGACACAGCCTGTTGGCCATCACGTTTCATTCGGTGGACATCGGCGATCTTTGCCGGTCTGGCCCTGGCCCACTTCTTCCTTTTTCTCCTGCTCCATCCCCTCGACTGGCAACAACCGGAAACGCTCCGCATGCGGTATCACTCCCTGCAAGCGGGTATTCGGGACGGGCCCCTGCTTTCCCGGTTCACCGGCTCTGACCTGCTCAAGCCCCTGAGCAACCTGGCCCGGGGAGGCGGCTACGAAGCTCGCTACACGGTCAAGCTGATCGACGGCCTTCAGGCCAAGTTCTGGCAGTTGATCTATCCCCTGACCGGTCCTTTCCTGGGGGAACCACTCAACGTTCTGCTCCTATTGATCACCGCGGTTCTCATGTTTCTCGCGGCCAGGGAGTGGTTCGCCTGCGCCCCGGCCGCCCTGGCGGCGGTCGGCTTCTGGCTTTTTACCTCGCAGGTCCTGCTTGACAGCCGCTACCCGATCCGCCCCAATATGTTGCTCTCGGCCGCTCTTTCGGCCTATATGTTATGGGAGCTGCTTCGCTGGCGCCGGGTCGCGGCCGTATCCGGTCCCCTGATCCGATTGGGGTTGACCTTCTTCGTGGCCCTGACCTGCCACGAGTTCGTCCTGTTCACCCTGTTTCCGATGGCGGTCATCGCTCTCCACCAGCGCCGGTCCTATGGTTCCCGCCGTCTTCTTCTGCTCGCCGCGACCCTGGCCGGGACGGTCGCCGCCTACGCGGTCTTCTTCTGGTTCCTCTACCCGGCCGCGATGCGGAGACTGATCGGAGAAGAACCCCTGACTATGTGGCTGGGGGACGATTCACCCGTCGATCTCCTCCGTCTGCCGCTCCTGCTGGGGAGGTTGCGGTCCTTCACCCTGGCGGGGATGGAGTTCTACCTCCGCGAGAACTGGGGACTGAACCCCGCGGAGCCGCTCTGGACCCTCCTCCTGGCTGCAGCGGGTGTGTTTCTGGTCTTTGCCGCCGTGCTCAAATGTCGCCGGCGGGTCATTGTCCCCCTGGCCTGCGCTTTCCTCTTCTACCTGATGGTGAGCCTGGTCATGTTCCCCTACGTGCCGGGGTCTGTGGAGATGCCGGCTTATTACTACACCCTGCCGGTTTTCTGGTCGATCTTTCCCCTGGCCGCGGTGTTGGCCGAATGCGCCCGGAAAGGGTGGAGCCGTCTCTGGACGGCCGCCTTGGCGGGGTTCCTGCTGGTCGCCGCGGCGAATGCCCGCCACAGCGCGTGGGTGGTGGAGGCGATGCCGTTCGATTTCGGCTTCACTCCCGCAATGAGGGAATATGTCCGGGATATCCTGGACCTGGGGCGCTACATCCGGTCCGCCGATATCCCCTCGCCGATTTACGTCGCCTATCCCCGTCCCCGCCGTTTTGATATTTCCACCCGTTGGGATATTATGCTGCGGGTATGGCACACCGACGCCGACCAGGTTTTCTCGATGATGTTCCCGGTCCTGCACCTGAAGGATTTCGAGTCCCGGAATCTGCTCGGCAACCAGGAGGAGTTTGTGGCGACGGCGTCACTTAACCCCGGCGAATACGAAGCGCCGGCCGCTGCCCTGGCCGATATGCCCC
Source organism: uncultured bacterium (assembly GCA_963822585.1). Classification (GTDB taxonomy): domain Bacteria; phylum Auribacterota; class Erginobacteria; order Erginobacterales; family Erginobacteraceae; genus CAWGIE01. The sequence goes on along the minus strand of CAWGIE010000031.1, from coordinate 129,359 downwards.
GGCGCGGGTGGTATGACCTTCGAACCCTTCGCCGGGGGGCCGTTAACCCCATGAGTCCGCCGGTCTGGCGTTCGGATCTCGGTGAAGAAGTGGTCGGGAGAATGGACCGGACTCTGTTCGGAGAAGCATACCGCACCCTTCTCCCCGCGGGCGCCTGGCGAACGACTGCCCGGTGGCAGGAGACATTGCCGGAGCCCGCGCGCCTGGCCCTGCTTTCCCGATCCGATCTCCAAGCGGCCGGTTCCAATGACGTCTGGTACAGGGTGTCCCCCCTGCCGGTCGGGTCGTGTCTGCTCACGCTGAGCGACGGGTCAGGGAGGAGCCATCTCCCGCACACCTACGGATGGAGTTTCCAGCTCCAAGCGTGGTCGCTGGCTGATCGCGGACGGACCGGGGAAATTGAGTTGGAAGTGAACTCCGAAGGAGAGACCGAAATCGTCGGGCCGGTTGCAGTCCCACCCGCCGCCCTTCAATTTCAAGTCTGGCCCTTGCCACTGAAAGAATCCGGGGGCGGGAGGTGAGATGAAGTTTTCCTTCGTCATGCATCAGGTGGAATACTCCGTCCCTTTGTGGATAGCTTATTGCGCCTCCTCCCTCGTCGAGCAAGGCATCGAATGCCAAATTTTTGAGGTGGGACTGGACCCGGGAGAAAGCAGTGGGCTATAGACGTAATAATTTTTTAACGGGTTTCTCCGGCTGCCTGGTTGTTGCCCTGCTCGCCGCCGGGTTGGCCTTCTCCCCCCGGGTGTACCGCCTGGGGGAGATCCAGTACCAGTTCGACGACTGGCTGGGAGCTTTTCACCCCGGTCCCCCGGTCTCCCTTGGGGATGGTCCTTCCGCCATCATCTGGCAGATCCACAAGACCTCCCAATACTATATGGCCTCCACGATGACCATCACCTACAATGTCATCTGTCAAGCGATCAAGCTCTTCACCGGCCACGACTTTACCGCGATGCGCTGGTGGTTTGCCGCCGCTTTCGCCCTGGGTGTGGGGCTAACCGGTTTTATCGCCGCCCGCCTTTACGGCCCCTGGTCGGCCCCGACCTGGGCGACCGTTCTGCTCGGTTCGTTCTCGATCACCTCGATCGTCTTCAGCCAGTTCGCCAACAACTTCTCTTTCACCCCCATCTTGACCGCCGGCCAGCTCGGAATCTATCTCTGGTTTGTCCGGGGGAAGTGGCGTTGGCCAGGGTTTCTTCTGCTGGGGGTGGTTGCTTATTTCGCTCAATTGGTGATGTACACCCAGCTTCTAGTCACCGCGGGGATCCTGATCGCCGCCTTTCTGGAGATCACCTTTTCCAAAGCCTCCTGGAAAAGATATCCGGCCTGGATTTTCTGCGGCCTTATCTATTGCGGTCTGAGTTTCATCCATTTTTACGCCACCTTTCTGATGATCCCCCGGGACGAACCTTTCCGGGAATATATGTACCGTTACTACCCGGTATTTTTACTCGGGAGGGGAGGGGCGGGGACGGTCTGGGACGGCTCCTGGTGGGGCTATTACCTGGTGAGACTTTACGACTTTCTCAACTACCACTGGTCCCTGGTCTTCAACCCCCGGATCTACCTCCCGCTGGAGTGGAACTGGGTCTCGGTGCCGTTTTTGGTGGTGTTGGTTGCCGCTGTAGTTTGTTGGGGAAGTGAAGTTCTGGGAAGACGGAAAAAACGTAATCAGTTATCAGTAATCAGCAATCAGTCTTCCGCCCACGGCCCACGGATCACGGATCACGGATCACGGATCACGGATCACGGATCATGGCTTTCACTTCCCGGTACCGGCGTTCCCCTGGTGATCATCGCCGTGGTCGTATGCCATCTGCTCGCCAACCGCTTTCTCTTAATTACCTTTGGCGGCACCAGGCAGACGGTTTACCTGGCCGCGCTGATGTGGCTCGGTTATGGGGAAGCCGTGGCCGCCATCCTTTCTTTCTGGCGGCGGCGGTCCCTGCCGCTCCGGCGGCCGGTCGCCGGACTCCTGATGGGGTTGACCGTGATCCCTTTCGCCCTCTCCTTGCCCGGTTTTTACCGCGACCGGGTGACCCGGATCGATCTCGACCGCTTTATCGCCGCTATCGAGGAATACCAACCGGCGCGGATTCTGGCCGGCCGCGACTCCATCCAGGCCGTCCAGTTGACGATGATGAGCGACCCCCGCTTCAGCAATGTGCATTGGCCCGGTTACCCGTATGAATCGGATGTTCTTGATCTCGATCTGGTCAAAGACCGTCCCCAGGTCGCATTTACTTTAGGCGGCAAGGAATATCGGCTGGAGTGGGTGGAGACGGAAAATTTTCCCCGCGACGGCGGCAATATGCTCTACCTCGATACCTTCATCGCCCGCGACGCCCGCAACGAGGGAAAAGAACTGCTGGCCTTTTACCATCCCCTGGACCGGATGATCTCGGATCGCCAGCGGATAATTCCCCTGGTGGAGAAACCGGGCAACGCCCCCGACACTGTCCACCAATCAATCTACTGGCCGCCAAATGCGTTTTATATGTATCGGATAATCAAACAGACACCCGATGATTGATATTCGTTCCGGGGCGTCCGCAAATACCCGCCGCCATTCTGGCAGTAAAAGAACAATCTAATGAGGACCTATTCAGAATTAAGCCGGGACAGCTTTGCTTCACCGGTAGTTACTCCGCGCCGGTACCGGGTGTTGATGATAATTTTCCTGGTCCTGGTCTGTTTGCTGGCGACTATCGTGGAACTTCGTCCACTGAAGAAGTTCTCACCCGGATATGGTTGGCCGATTCCCCGATCAAACGTGCTGGCCCTGGCGATGGACTTAAAATTGACCCCGGCGATGAGATATTCGCCTGGAGACAACTCAATCTCATTCAACGCTCTTCCTTACGCGGCAGTGGTTAAACTGGCGTATTACCTGCTGCCGCACCGACTGCTCTGCCTGAGACTGGTCGCCCTCGTTTCCCTAGTGGTCTCCCTCGTCTTCCTCTACCGGACGGCGGCGCTGCTGTTCAGCCCTTCAGTGGGCATAATTGCCATATTCATCCTGGTCACCACCCCCGTCTATCTGGATGAGATGCTCTCCTACGGGTATATCCCCTTTTCCTGTATGGCAGTGTCGGTGACCGGGTATGTTCTGGCTACATCGCTGAAATCGAATAATTACCTCAAAACAGTATTACTATCGCTTCTGACGTATTTGACGCTGCCCCTCTACGCTTCCGCCCGGCTGGTGAGCGTCTGGGTGTTGTCGCTCTATGGAGTTTATTTTAAGCGATACTGGAAAAGTCTGGTGGTTTTCGCTGTCCTGATCGTCGCTCTGGTGGCCGCCTCTGACGCAATTTTCCGGGATGGAGGTTATGATTTCATCCGGAACAACAGCCTCTTATCCCCCGAGCGGACACCTTTTCGATCAATCGAGGCGATCAATTGGGAGGCTGTTCGTGAGCTTGGCGATAGATTGAAGGCCAACATCCGTACAGCCAGTTACTTTTTTTCTCTCCGGACTGAACCGTTTTACAACCACGAAGACCGGGAATGGAATCAGCCGGTAAATATATTCAGTGTTCTGTATTTCCCTTTTTTATTGATTGGGATCATGATCTGCCTGGTGAATTTAAAGCAAAACAACGTGTATTTATTGCTCTGGTTCTCAATCTTTTTCCTGATCGTCCTCTTCGCTTCGAGCAGGCTGTTGGAACGTCGCGTTATCAATGGATTGGAAGCGGTGGCAATCTTCATCGCCATAGGGATCCGGGGCGTTTACTTATTGGCGCGGGCGAGGAGCCCACTCAATAAACGTCTTCAATACGTGAAATTAGTTTTAGGGGCGATACTGATTCTGCCCGGAGGTTATAATGTATATCGCTACCTGGACTCGGTTTCGCAGCCGGATTACGTCTATTCCCGGGTGCAATTAAAGGAATTCGCCGAAAATGTGCGGCAATACGGGGACCAGGTTCAGTCGATACGTTACAATCGCCGGACCGAGGTTTTGATCTGGGGGAACCCGTATTTCGATTACCCGATAATCAACCGGGATATCATATCCAAGTTACATTTCTGGGGGTACTCCCGGAAAGACGCGCTTCGCGCACCGTTAAAGATACTGGAACAGGTTGATTACATCCGCGCTCTCGGAGGAAATCATCTCTTCATATACACATTTGAACCGGCCGCTGACGGCCGGCGGTCGGAAGATCCGTTCTGGTCGCGTGATGATATTCAAACCGTGGCTCAAATGCCGGCGGACCAGGTTGAGCTTTTTCAGGTGCCGGGAATGGACGAAGTTTATTTTATGCTGGTGAAAGAGGCCAAATAATGATCCTGCTCATCTTCCCCAACCCCAGTCCCTTCCCCTACCACGCGATGACCCCGCTGGCGGTCTTCACGGTGGGAACCTACCTGGAGAAACGGGGAATCGAGGTCGAGTATTACGACGAGCGGGTGCAGTCGCCGGCGGAACTGGAGGCGGCCCTGGCGAGGACACCGGAGTTGATCGGGGTCAGTTCCCTGACCTCCTTCCAGATCCTCCGCGGCCTGGCCCTGACGGCCGCGGTCAGGAAGCGGCTCCCCTCCGTCCCGGTGGTCTGGGGGGGCGTCCATCCCAGTATGTGCCCGGAACAGACCCTGGCCGAACCGGGGATCGACTTCGTGGTGATCAAGGAAGGGGAGGAGACGGTTTATGAATTATGCCAATCCCTCCGTTCCGGCCGGCCCCACCTCGAAGACATCCCCGGCCTGGCCTGGCAAGATTCTTCCGGAGCCCCCCGGATCAACCCTCCCCGCCCTTTCCTTGACGTCGAGGAATTACCGTTTCCTTACCAGGGCAAGGCGGCCGAACTGCTCCCCCGTTACTTCCGCCCTGAGGCCTCATTCCCCACGGTCGGCTACCAAATGTCCCGCGGCTGCCCCTATAATTGCCGCTTCTGTTATAACGCCTTCTACCACGACCGGAAATGCCGGCGCAAATCCCCGGGGCTGGTGCGGAAGGAACTGGAAGAGCTGGTCCGGCTCGGCGCCGACAACCTCTTCTTCTACGACGACAGTATGGGGGGGGAGAAGTCGTTCCTGCGGGACCTTATCCCGGTGATGTCCGGATTGGGCTTGAAGTGGTCGGCCAGCCCCCGGATCAACTGCATCGACCGGGAGTTGATAGGCGATTTTGAAAAAGTCGGCTGCCAGTGGCTCTTCTTCGGCCTCGAGTCCCCCCTCGACCGGGTATTGAGGTATATCGGGAAGGGAATTAACCGGGCCGATATCGACCGCGGGGTGGAGATTATGCGGTGCTCGAAGATCATCAGCACCTACTCCCTGATGATCGGTTTCCCGGGAGAGGAGGAGGAAGACGCCGCCGCGGTGCTTGATTACGCCGACGACCTCCATCGCCTCCACCCGGGGGCCGAGATTGTGATCCAACCCTACGCCCCGCTGCCGGGGACGGGGCTCTTCGACGAGTCGGTCGAGAAAGGGTTCCGTCCCCCGGACCGCCTGGCCGACTGGAGCCGCTTCACGATGGACCGGCTCCACACCCCCTGGCTGAAGGGGAGGCCGCTTTACAAGAACGTCTACCTGATCTCCTTTTTGGCCTTCCGCTACGAGCATATGCTGGGCGACCTCGATCGTTTCCGCTGGGCCTACCGGATCGCCCACTACCTGGCGCTCTTCCGCTGGCGCCGCCGATGGTTTAGGTTTTACCTGGAAGGCGCCCTCTACCGCTGGTACACCAACCGCCAATACCGCCGGGCCGACCGATGGAGAACCTGAAAAGATGAAACCGGAAATATCCGTCCCTACCAGACCCGGCGCGGCCGTCATTATCCCGGTGCATAACGACGCCGAAACTCTCGACGCCTGCCTGGATGTTATTCTGCCGGAAGTCCGCTCCCAAGGCTGGGAGATAATCGTGGTCGATGACGCTTCCACCGACGATTCGGCCCGGGTGGCCCGGGATCGGGGGGCACGGGTGCTTTGCCTGGAGGAGAATCGGGGGGTTGCCGGAGCCCGGAACGCCGGGGCGGTGGCTGTTGAGGCGGTGATCCTGATCTTTGTTGACGCGGATATCGTCCCCACGCCGGGAAGCCTGACGGCGATGGTCGTGACTCTTGACGACCGGCCGGATATTTACGCCGTCGGAGCCTATCCGCTCCCCGGAAACCTCAGTTCCTCCTGGAGTTCACATTTTGTCGGGCTGCGCTCAGCCTGGGGATACCACTGGAGCGAGGGCGAGAAAGAACGTAACTTCTCCTCGATCCAGTCGGAATGCGGGGCGATCCGGAAATCCGCCTTTGATGAACTGGGGGGATTCTCCGAGCGGTACACCGGGGTGGGGATGGAGGAGTTCCAGATGGCCCACGAACTGGAAGCCCGGGGCTACGGCCACCTTCTTCTCCGGTCGGCTTCCTATAACCACCACTATAAGACGCTGGGAGAGCGCTGCCAGGTTCTTTTCAACCGGACCGCGCGCTGGGTGAGGTTATTCCTGCGCCGGAAAAAGTTTGAGTCCGCCGGGGCGGTCGGGACACCCGGCGCCGCTTCCTCCTGTCTCCTGACCGTTCTCGCCCTGGCCGCTCTGCTCACCGGAATTTTCATTTCCCCGCTGGCATTACTGGCGATCCCGGTCTGGCTGATCCAGATCGTCCTGGAGTGGAATTTTTTCCGTTTTACCGCCGGGCAGTACGGTTGGCTGATGCCCGTTTACGGGTTTTTTGCTCTCCAAGTCCTCCACATAGCCATCGCCCTCGGTTTTATCCGGGGACTGTGGTGGATAGTGTCCCGCCATCGTCCACCGGGTGGAGGGGGTAAGTGATGCCGCGCAATCTCCGCAACCGGTTCCAGGTAGTCGGGGCCTACCTGCTCCGTCGTCCTCGTTTTGAGGCTTTTCCCCTGGAACTCCAGCTGGGTATTACCAATCGCTGCAACCTTGACTGTTCTTTCTGCCCCCATCGGAAAAGCCTCAAGAAAAAGGGCGAGATGCCGCTGGAATTGCTCGAGAGCCTGCTGGAACAGGCGGCCCCCTCTGTGGACACGGTCGATCTCTCCTTCGACGGCGAGCCGTTTCTCCACCCCCGCTGGCCCGAGTGCGTGGAAGCCTGCCGCCGGCGGGGGGTCAACGCGATGCTGGAGACCAACGCCCTGATGATGGACGAGTCACTCGCCCGGGAAGTCCTGGCGGCGGGTCTGGGATCGATCACTTTCAGTATTGATGCGGCCACCGGGGAGACCTATCGCCGGCTCAAACCGGGGGGGGATTTTGACCGGGCGGTGATCAATACCGAGCGTTTTCTCAAGTTGGCGGCGGGCCGGAGAGACCGGCCTTATATCCAGATCCAGTTCGTCCGGACCCAGGAGAACGTCCATGAGGCCGCAGCATTCCTGAAACGCTGGCGGGGGAGGGGGGCGGACGCCGTTCATATCAAGCCGATGCTCAATTTCGCCGGGTCCTGCGGCCCTCCCCCCGCCCATCCGGCTCACCGTCCCTGCCTCTTTCTCTGGACCTCCCTAGCCGTTCACTGGGACGGGACGGTCCCGCTCTGCTGCCTGGAGATCGAGGGCAGGACGAAGATGGGCAACGCCAACAAGCGGCCGCTGGGGGAGATATTCACTGGCGATACCCTGGCCGCAGTCCGGGAACTGCACGTCCGGAAGAAATACCGGGAACACCCTGTCTGCCGCGATTGTGATGTTCCATCGGTTTCCTGGCCGCTGGTCATCGGGGCGGCCCTGGTCGGCGATCTCGTCCGCCGGAAAATGATCAATCACCTGGCCAGTCTATTGCCGTAAATTTGGCGTAATCAACTATCTGCCCTGAAAAATCATCCCCCGGCAAATCCAGGAGGTATGACAGATACCCTCGCTATTTCAGTTTATTCACCTCAAGATCGAGCAAAATCGGGCAATTTGTGTTAGATTCCGATGCATAGAAAATCTTCCGATGCGATTATGAAGAATAGGCGATATTACTGGACCCGGGAGTCTATGTGGCTGGCCGGTCTGTTGCTGGCTGTCTTCCTCTTTCTCCTTCCGATCCTTCTCGGATGGCATGGCATATTCTTAGATGATGTGGCAATTCATTATTTCCCTAATCAGATCTTCCAGGCCAGGTGTCTCCAGCAGGGCATTATCCCTTTGTGGGACCCTCATACCCACGCCGGCGGACAACCTTTCTACCTCCGGCAGGAAGATTATGCTTTCTATCCGGTGCAATGGTTCTTTGGCCTCTGGGGGGCGATCTCTCCTTCAACCCGATCCTTGCGGGATCTGATTATTATTCCAATCATTGCCCATATCCTCTGGGGAGCGCTGGGGGCTTACGTTTTGGGTCGATGGGGATTGAAATTTTCCCGGCCGGGCGCCGCGATGGCAGCCTTGCTCTTTGCCTTCAGCACCTCCCAGCTCGGAGGTATTGGGGACCCTGTTGAGGCCATTAGTATGCCATGGCAACCCTGGCTGGTTGCAGCAGTTCTGCTTTACGCTCGGAAGCGACGGACCGCCTGGATCATCTTCGGGGCGGTAGTGTTGGCCATGGGAGCCCCCACCTGGACCGCCAATACTATCCACGGCCTGATCCTGGCCGCGTATTTTGGATTGATCCTGTTGGGGCTGAGATGGAAAGAAGAGGGGAGAGCTTCGGTCCTTAAATTGTTGGCTGGCCTGTTAGCTATGGGCTTAATCGGTCTTCTTCTCTCCGCCCCTTTCTGGTTGGCCGCGATTGAGAGCTGGCACTACATTGAGGCCACTCTCAAGACTGACTATCGATTGCTTACTTCCGGCCCTCGAAGTTTGCCCTGGCGATGGCTGGTCACCATCTTTGTTCCCGAACTTTTTGGGAAAACCAACTTTACCCATTTGAATTATTGGGGCGTGGCCCACGACTACGAAATGATCTGGAATGAAGCCCGTCTTACCCGGGGAATGCTGATATGGTTCCCGACTTTTCTGGCTATCTGGACCGCCGCGGCTTCTTGGTGCAAACGGATCAGATCTCCGGTTAGGGCCGAACCCCTAACTGATTCCACTGAAGCAGAGGAACCGTGGCCCGGCGTTCCGTCCCCGGGAAAGGATGGTGTCCGGTATTCGCTTTGGACTTGGGCCGCCGCCGGGTTAATAGTGCTGAGTATCTTCCTGATGGCGGGGCGATTTTCCCCGGCTTTCGGCTGGCTTTATCAACTGGGGCCTTTTTTCCGGGTTCCCTACGCCACCAGGTGGCACACTTTCTACACGATGGGGTTATCAATATTGACCGGGATCGGAGTAAGCCGGATTTTAGGTCCCGGAGCCGGCCGAGTTGTGATAACCAGAATGCGGGTTATCGTTTACCTCTTCCTGGCAACTCTGGTGCCCCTGGCCGGGGTTATGCTCCCGAACGGATACTGGGAGAGAGTCGTCTGGGAGGGGGTGCTCAAGGCTCCATTTCTATACTGGCTGGTCTGTGTAGTGCTGCTTTTTGTGATAGGGATTTGGTGGCGCCCCCGCTGGATCGCTAAGGCGGTTGTGATCCTCTTCCTGGCGGGGTTATTTCGAAGTGCCTATTGGGATACATACCGTTTTTGGGGGAATGTTTCGACGTCCGAGAAGAAGGAGAGTTTCGGGCCGGAGGCTAACAACCTGTTCCGCTTTATGGCGCTGGCCTCTCAGTACGATCCGGGACCACTATTCCGAACAGGCTACTCTAGAGTTTTTGCCGACACCGCTGGGCTCATCTACGGGAGTTACAGCCTGCTGGGAAGCGGGGTTAAACCAATGATCCCGCGGATGTATCACACCCTCAGCGAGATATCCAGCGGGATGCCTTACCAGACAGCTCTGCGTGACTCAACCATTCCTTTTGTCCGGAATATGTCGGTTGGGTACTGGTGGTACGATCGCCCCCAACCTCCGGAGGAGGACTGGGTGCATGTGGCGTCCGCGCCCGAATTCGGTCTCTACCTCTTCCGCGTTGCGTATCCTCAGCCGCGGGTTTTCACCCTGGATAGGTTGGAAGCGGCCGGAGAAGAAGAACAGTGCCAGGCCCTGATCAACCGGGAGCTTCGCGAGGTGGTGGTGATCGATACCGATGATGAGACAGCCCGCCGTTATCTGGTCGGGAGGGATGTGCGATTCTCGACGGAACATCCGGTGAAATATTTTTCCCGGCTCCAGGAAGCCAACCGCCTCATCCGTTCTGACTTCTCCAATCCCAATCGGGTGGAGCTTGATCTGGAGGTCACCTATCCGGCGATGCTGGTTATAACCGATGCCTGGCATCCGGACTGGCGGGCGACCGACAACGGCCGGGAAGTAACGATCCACCGGGTAAATTATATCCAGCGCGGAATCTGGCTGGAGGCGGGTTCCCACAAAGTTAAGATGGAGTTTTGCCCCGTCGCCGTCAGGGTGGGACGTTGGTTCTTCCTGACCGGGGTGGCGGCCGCGGTATTTCTGTTGCTCTGCCGGCGGAGGATCGATTCCGGAAAAGCAGCCGGTCGGCTTGATCTTTGATAACGGAAAACCGGGAACAATTTGGTGCAGATACTACTCCGGCCATGTATTAGTTTACGAGTTCTTTTAGATTCTTGTTGGTTCCCCGGTAAGCATTTGCCATACTGTCATCTTCGAGTTTCCCAAACGAAGCGAGGGGGGCAATCTTAATCTGTTGCTTCAGAAGAGATTGCTTCGCTTCGATAAATTGGGGTTCGCAATGAGGCTGTGTCACAACCTCCAAAATGTCATCGCGAGCCCCATAGGGGGCGAAGCGATCTCAATTCGCGAACAAAAGATGCTGTTTCCCAACGGGTTGAGATCGCTTCGTCGCTGCGCTCCTCGCGATGACAGTAAAATCGTCGAGAATAGCAATTGCGACACAATCTGAATGACGGTGTCTTGACGAAACAATACCATCAAGGGAAAACTCCGATGAGACCTGTTTCCTCCGGAATTGTCTATATAAAAGAATGGGGAGCTTTCGGGCTGATTTTCGCAGGCGGGATCGTAGTTTTTAACAGTCTATTCGGACGATTCCCGGTATATTTTCTGTTCCCAATCTGGCCATTTTTAACCATCCCCGCTTCCGCGGCCCTGGAAGTATTGTTCTGGGTCGCGCTTTTTCTTTTGGCCGGAGTCCTGGTGGAAGCGCTGAGAATTTTATTCCGGGGATCGGTGGCCTGGCATCGCGGCGGCCAGGTTTCGATGCTCCTGATCCTGGAATCTCTCCTGGCGACGGTTCTGGTTGATGTAACGGTGCGCCGGGGGCTTTTTCGCTTTTTCGCTCCGCCCGCCCCGAAGAATGATCTATTAATTCTGGTTCTCCCCCTCCTGGCCGCCCTGATGGCGATCGCGGTGGTTTTTGCCTGTCGCCGCCGTCCGCCGGAACTTTGGGCGGCGGACGGGAGGAAACTCGGCCTTCTGGCGTTGGTCTTCAGCGCGGTATGGGCGCTGGTTTACAACCGGTCGATGGCCACCACCCAACTGCCCCTGCCTTTGACCTCCAGTCTGGTTCTGCTTCGTCCCCACCTGATTGGTCTGGCGGCGATAGCGCTGGGAACGGTCCTGCTCGGGTTTGTCGCCCGCCGGCGAGGATGGCAGGTCTCCCGTCTGGCCCGGTTTACTGTTTTGGCTGCCGCCGCGGCAACGGCGATCCTGACGATTTACTACAGTTTTCCCTCTCGGGATACCCGGCCCCATGTCATCGTCTCTCTCTGGGACGCGGCCCGCGCCAGCCGGTTGTCGGCTTACGGTTACCAGGAACCGACCACCCCTTTCCTGGAAAAGTTAAGCCCCCGCTCGCTGGTCTTCGACCGGGTTTACTCTCCCGCCAACTATACCTATCCCAGTCACGTCTCCCTCTTTCTCGGCGTGAGTTGTCGGGCCCACGGTTACCACCTCGGCGACGGCGCCGACGTGCTGCGTTACCGGAAAGAGATCACCCTCGCCGACCGCCTGCGGGAAGCGGGTTATCATCCCGTCCTCTTCACCGAGAATTCCTGGGTACTGGCGGCGGACAAGGGCTTTGCCGAGGTGAGGTTCTTCGAGAAGCCGGCGCTTTACGCCGATCTTTATCCCGGCGGGGGCTGCGAGATCGGGACCCGGGTCTCCCCGCGCCGCTATCCCCAACCTTTCCCGGGCCTGATGCTCCTGGACTGGCTCCGTTACTGGCGCGACGGTTTTTACGCTTTTACCCTCGACCGGATTCAACTCCGGGCGGTGGCCGAACTGTTCCTCCGTTCCCGCAGGACCGGCCCGGTCTATCTTTTCTGGAACCTGATGAACGTCCACGACCGCTACCATCCTTACGGCGATTGGCATTACGGTCAGCTGGTGGAGGATTACGACTTCGCCGGGGAGTACGACCTTGCCTTGAAATATGCCGACCAGCGGTTTAAGGATCTCTATCGCCTGGCCGATTTCTTTGGCCAGCTCCCGCGGACGCTCTTTATCGTCACCTCCGATCATGGGGAATTCCTGGGCGAATATAACCTGGTCGGCCATAACAAGGGATTGTTTGAACCGGTGATCCGGGTGCCCCTGGTCTTCATCCATCCCGATCTCTCTCCCCGCCGGGTGGCCGCGCCGGTTCCCCTGGAGCGTCTGTTTAACTTAACGGAGATGGTGGCTTCCGGGGGGGGAGGAGTAGAATCGTCGATGTTCGAAGAGGTTCTCTCCCCGGCCCGGGAGGCCATCGCCGAGTACGGATACCTCGAGGACAAGGAGAGCGAGGAATTCCGGTGGTCTTACACGGTGCTCGATCGGGATTGGCAGTTCGTTTACGACCCCGAACTGAAACGCCACCGCAGTTCCTGGCCGCCGGATCAGGATGTCTTTCTCATCAATGTCGCCTCCGACCCCTCCTCGGAAGAGGATTTATCGGATGTCCATCCCGAGATCGTGAAACGGATGCAAAAGATATATCAAGAATATTTAGACACGCTGCCCGCCGTCCGCGGGGCGAGGCGGCAGCCCGGTTTAAGCGAGAATCTGGAACGTCAGCTTCGCGCGATCGGATACCTGCGTTAAAGAAGGGGAATGAGCAAGAATCGCTTTCTATTCACGGTCTCCTTGTTTTTTGCGCCTCCGGCCATTGTGGCTTGTCTGGAGTTACTGTGGAATACGTTTTTTGCTCGTCTGCCCGTGTACTGGCTCCCTTTTTATTCTCCTTTCCCCGCCATTGCCCTGAATAGCCTGATTCATATCGCGATTACCTGCGCTCCGGTTCTTATCCTGGGATTGCTGCTGGGTAGGTTAACCTCCAACCGCCGGGCTATCGCGATTTTCTGGTTTTTCCTGGCGGCGGCGTATGCGATCTATATGAGTTCGATTTTCCTGCGCCTGCTCTGGGAAATCCGGGACGATCCTGTTTTCCACCCCCCCCTCCAGACCCTGACCGGCGGTTGGGTTTTGGCGTTGTTGGTGGCGGGATTGATTAATCTCCGGGCGGTGCTTCGTTCCCCATCTCCGCAAAGCTCCATCGCTTGGCCGTCGACGCTCACCCTCAGCGCCGTGATCGGAGTCACGGCGCTTGTTCTGCGCCGGCCCTTGGCCGATCTCTGGCGGCTCAATGCCTGGGTCCTCCTCATTTGCGGCGGCCATATTGTTGTCTGGGTGTTGACCAGAAGATGGCGCCCCTCCTGCCGTTCACTCGCCGCCGGATTGCTCGCGATAACCCTGATTGTTACTCTCGCGCGGTCTTTCTGGGCCGCGACCGGAGGGCTCCAGAAGCGGCCGAATTTGATTATCTCGTTATGGGACGCCACCCGGGCCGATCGGATGTCCCTTTACGGTTGCGAGAAACCAACCACCCCCTTTGCCGAGAAGCTGGCCGATCAGGGGGTGGTCTGGCATATGGCCTACAGCAGCGCCAACTTCACTTTCCCCAGCCACGTCAGTATCTTCACCGGGTTGTATGGCAGCGAACATAACCTCTGGGCCGGCCCCGATGGTTATGAAAAATTTTCTTCGCTGGCCGGCGAGTTGGAGCGGCTCGGCTACCGCACTATTCTGATCACGGAGAACCCGTGGGTACTGGCTTTGAATAGAGGGTTCGACTTTTACTACGCCCCTTTTGTCCGGAGGATGAGCTTGCGCTGGGGCAGTGACCCTTATCGAGCCCGACCCTTTCCTCCATTCCCCGTGGCGCTGACGATTCCCTCTCCGTTTCTTGTTCGTCAGGCGATCGATGCTATCCGCCACGAGATGGAAGGCTGGTATAAACGTTCGATTGATTTATACCAGCTCCGCCTGGTCGGTGAACAGCTGGTCCTGCGGCGGCGCAATCAGCCGTTGTTTATCTTCTTTAACTGGATGAATGTCCATAACCGTTATTACCCGGGTGAGGATTATCGGACCGACCGGGAAGTAGCTCCCTACCCGGTCCGGGAGGAGTACGACAACTCGGTTCGATACGCTGATTCCCGTTTCAAAGAACTGGCGATGCTGATTGCCCGGGCCGGGGTGACCGAAAAGACAATATTTATATTAACTTCTGACCACGGGCAGATGCACGGGGAACAGAATATCTGGGGGCACGGCCGCACTCTCTTTGATCCGGTCCTCCGGGTGCCGCTGCTCGTCTCCTGTCCAAGCTGGACCGGAAGGAAGGATATCCTTTCCCCGGTCACCCAGGTAAGGATGAAACCGATGGTTCTCGCTTTGGCCCAGGAAGATTACGCGGCCCCGGAAGCACGGGAGAGGATAATCCGGATTATGGCTGATAACCGGGGTGTCGTCGCCGAACTTCGGGACGATGAACCGCAGAAAGACGGGTCATTCCGAGCAGGGTTCACCTATATCGATCAATCCGGGAAGAAAATCATATACGACCCGCAGTTACCGGAGAGGGATGGCCCTTGGGGCAGCGCCGAGACGTTGATATTCGACCTTGCCACCGATCCGGCCGAAAGCAGGAACCTTTTCGAGGTTGCACCGGAAGATACCCGGAATCTTCTGGAGCAGTATGAGCGGTGGAAAAATACAATCCACCGGCCGAAATCCGCCGCCCCGGCGGCCCGCTATCCGGCTGGCATGGAGAAACAGTTACGAGCCCTCGGCTATCTGCGTTAGGTTTCGGAAAATCCGGGTGTTCCCTGAAGGGGAGAATTTGGTAATGGGATGGATCCCTCGAATCGGAAGAGGCTAAGTGGCCCATTTCATCAATAAGGCGGCATTCGGCCGCCGCGACCAACTCGCTTCGCGAGTCGGTGCCCGCCCGTTCTGCTGCGTTGCGCGTCGGTCAAATACTGCTAGAGTATTTTCCCTCCTCGCGCCTGGCCGATCGGGCGCCTCGACGTCCTCGATGCGTAACCTTATTGATGAAATGAACCACTAAGCTGAGAGCTCTCCGCGGAGTTTGAAAAAATTCTTCACGATTCGGAGCAGGATGAGGGGCATCCTTCGGCCCGGGAGCCCGGAAGAAGTGCCGAACCTCCGTATCGAGTGGCGAACGGGGATCTCGGCAATGCGGAAGCCGGCCCGCTGAGCCCGCAGGGTGAGTTCGGCGAAGATACAGTCCCGGAAGAACCAGTTTTCCTTCAGCCAGAATTCCACCACTCCCCGCCGCATCAATCGGAAACCGCAGTTGATATCCCGGAGTTTATCCCCAAAAAGCACCGGAACCAGGACGCGGTTCATCGCCCGCGAGATGAAGTTGCGGAACCAGGAGTCCTCCCGGTGCTCCTTGACCCCGATAACCAGATCCGACTCTGCGATCAGGTCCTTCAGTATCCAGAAATCGGCCTGATCGTGCTGGCCGTCGGAATCGGTAAAGAAGACGAAGTCGGATTGGTCCCGGGCGGCCGAGAGGGCCCGGCGGAGGGCGGAGGTATAACCCTGTTTCCCGGTCTCCATCAGTAAGGTGAAATGCAGTTCGTCCCGGAGCCGAGAGAGGATCTCCTTGGTGCCGTCGGTGCTCCCGTCCTCGACCACCACCAGATTCGAGTCCGGCAGACGGGAGAGGATCTTCTCATGGATTTCTTTCACCACCCCCTCGATCGCCCCGGCCTCATTATGAACCAGGGTCAAAACCGTCCAGTTGATTTTTTCTTCCAGCGGCATGAAAAATTACGGGTTCGGGTTATTTGCTTGGTTTCCCGGGGAAAGGCTAGTATATTCTATGCTTTAATTCCCGGCAAGGCGAATAGCAGCCCGGACAAATGCGCTTTTTATTCATCATTCCGAAGCAGGAAGTTCCCCGGCCGATGTACACCGAGAAGGTCTGGCGGCAGTACACCCGCTCGGCCCAGGTCCTCCCCAACCTCCCGACGGCCTACCTGGCGGCCTGGCTGGAGAAGGCGGGATTCGAGGTTCGGATCATCGATGCTTTCGCGGAACGGCTGAGCGTGGAAGAGACGGCCCGCCGGGCGAAGGAATTCAACCCGGTCGCGATCGGTTATAACCTGATCACCGAGAATTTTCTCGATACCCTGGCCGGGATTGAGGGAGTGAAGAAGTTTACCGGGGTACCCGTCATCGTCGGCGGTCTCCATATGAGTCTCTATCCCGCCGAGACGATGACCCATCCCGCGATCGATTACGGGGTTACCGGGGAGGGCTGGCATACCCTGCCCGAACTTTTGAAATGCCTTGGCTCTGATTCCGAGCCGGCCTCGGTCCGGGGGATCTGCTACCGGGAGGGGGGCGAATACCGGGCAACCGAACCCCGCTCTGACAATCTGACCTTGGAGGATGTTCCTTTCCCGGCCCGGCACCTCCTCCCCAACGAGCGTTACACGACCGTGATGAGCCGGGAATGGCCGATCACGGTGATGGTCTCCGCCCTCGGCTGCCCCTTCCAGTGCGCCTACTGCGACGTCCCCCACAACCGCTACCAGGCCCGGCCGGCCGGACACGTGGTGGCGGAGATGGAGGAGTGCGTGAACCGGTTCGGAATCCGGGAGATCTGGTTCCAGGACGAAAGCTTCACCATAGACAACAACCGGGTTGTCGAGATCTGCGAGGGGTTGCTATCCCGGGGGGTGAAGGTCAAGTGGTCGATCCGAACCCGGCCCGACCTGGTGGATCGGGAAACTTTGAGATTAATGAAGCGGGCGGGCCTGACGAAGGTCCATCTCGGTGTCGAGTCGGGCTCGCCCCACATTCTGAAAAGACTCAACCGGGAGATGGATCGGGAGACGATCCGCCGGGCGGTCCGCTGGAGCCGCGAGGAGGGGATCACCACCCTGGGATTTTTTATGATCGGACTCCCCGGCGAAACCCCAAAAGACGTGAACCGGACCATCAAGTTGGCCCTGGAACTGAACTGCGATTTCATCCAGGTCAACAAGTTCGTTCCCTGCCCCCCCTCGCCGATCTACCGGGATCTGGTGAAGGAAACGGGGATCGACTACTGGTCCGAATATACCAGGGGTGACGCGACTATTATCGGGGGCCTGGCGGGGAAGGGTTCGGCCCTCAGTCCGGGCGCACTGGACAGGTGGCAGAAACGTTTTTTCCGGGCGTATTATTACCGCCCTTCCTATATCTGGAATCGGTTAAAGCAGGTAAGGTCCCTTAAGGAGTTCAAGAACCTTGCCTTTTCCGCAGCCTCGCTACGTTAAATGCATTTTTTGATGTATTTTTGACAGGATAAAAGGGATGCATAAGATAAAATATTCACTACCCGATTGGATATTCCTTTTGCCGCTTGTCGCCGCCTGCATAGTCGCTTTCCTTCGTTTTCCCCTCTTGATGGGCGATGACCATCTCAAGGTGGTCGATTTTATTGCGCGTGAACACCGATGGCCACCGGTCCCTCTATATGATCGTAACGATCAGGCCCAGCATACTCTTCTGCACCATACCATCGCCGCTTTCGTTTACAGGGGATTGATGGCGTTAGGTACCTCGGCGCCCCTCTCCCCCGGACGAGGGGTCCAGTTACTTTCAGTGCTCTGGGCATTAGGAATAATCCCATTTGTTTGGTTAGTCCTCCGGAGAATGATTAAAGATTATTTCGCCCGAGTTTTTGCCTTTCTCATTTTTGGCACCTTTACCTCCTGGGTATCGTCTTCGGTCACTATTGATAATGATATGGCTATGAGTTTTTGGGGTAGCTTAGCTCTCTGGGGAATGGTAGTTATGATGCAGAAGGCGACTCTCCCTTCTTATCGAGCTATAGCCTGTATGGGTATAGCGGTCGGAATAGCGGCATTGATGAAAGCTACCGCATCGCTTATGGGCCCGGTGGTCATCCTCAGTCTGATGTCTCGCAAGTGGTTTTTTCGGGAGCGATTTAAACCTCTCCTCATAAGGGCGACGGTATTTGCCTTAATCTGGATTAGTTTAGCCAGCCACAACTACTTTCGTTATTACCGGGATACAGGCTATTTTATTCATCACGAAACAATACAGAGGCCCACTCCAAGCATTCATAGGTACCGCTGGGATTATTTATCTTTTCGATTCATTGATATTCTCAAGGGCCCGTTTAAAGTTACAAGTCCCGATGTTGGTGAGTTATTGACACCGGCAGACAAGTCTTTCTGGTCGAAACTCTATCTAACTTGGTGGCGATTGCCAAGATTTTTACCTGATGCTCCCAACCCCTGGGCAACAAGTGGGCTTTATATTGTGGCTTTGCCAGTTACACTAATTGGAGTATTTGGTTTTCTTTTGGGATTTATCAGAATGGAAAATGATCCCGCGTGGTTTCCAATTTTAGGCTGGTGGTTAATCGGCTTGATCGCCATATTGATCGGTTCCTGGTATATACCCGATGTGCAAGTGGGGTCTTTTATCAATCCCCGTTTTATCTATTTTTCCAGCGCCAGCCAGATCGTATTTTTCGCTTATGGATTTCAAAGAATCATTGAACGCTGGCCATCCGCTCGTTTTGCCATAGCGATTTTAGTGGTGGCGCAAGTGGTAATATTCTGGTGGTTGTTGTTGGATGGTCCCTTCTATTCTTTTTGGGAACCATGGCCGGATATGAGATGTCCATAATAAGATTTATACAAATAGATACATAGATGTATGGACTTGCAATAGGAGACATAATGCTGGAAGCGAACAAATCTAATTAGTTTTCGGAGAAATATAATGAAGTACTTTATCACCGGGGGGGCGGGATTCATCGGCAGTCATATGGCTGACCGGTTAATCGCGGAAAATTACGTGGCTGTATTCGATAATCTTTCCTCCGGGAAAAGAGAGTTCCTCACGGCGCACCTGGGGAAGCCCAACTTTCGGTTCATCGAGGGCGAAGTCGGGAATCTTAAAGAACTGACCGCGGCGATGGCCGGACACGACATGGTCTGCCACTTTGCCTCCAATCCGGACATCGCCCGGGGAGCGATGGAGACCGATCTCGATCTTCGGGAGGGGGCGCTATTGACCTACAATGTCCTGGAGGCGATGCGTCGCACCGGAGTCAGGGGGATTATTTACGCCTCCGGGAGCGGGGTTTACGGCGACGTGGGGGATACACCCACTGCCGAGAATTTCGGACCGCTGCTGCCGGTCTCGATGTACGGCGCGGCCAAGTTGGCCGGCGAAGCCCTGGTCAGCGCCTTCTGCCACCTCTTCGATCTGCGGGGTTTCATCTTCCGTTTCGCCAACGTGGTCGGTTCGAGGCAGACCCACGGGGTGGGGTACGACTTTATCCGGAAACTGGGAAGCGATCCCTCGAAACTTGAGGTCCTGGGGGACGGACGCCAGAGCAAATCCTATATCCACGTCTCGGATGTGATCGATGCCATATTGTATGTCTTTCGGAATGCCGATGGCCGGGTGAATGTCTTCAATGTCGCCACCGAGGATTATATCGACGTCTCCGCCATTGCCGGGATCGTCATCCGGGAGATGGGCTTGAGAGAGGTGCGACTGAGCTACACGGGTGGCCCCCGCGGCTGGAAAGGAGACGTTCCCCGGGTGAGGTTCAATCTGGAGAAGATTCACAACCTGGGGTGGTCCGCGAGATACGGTTCAAAGGAAGCCGTCAGACTGTCCATCCGTGAGATGATCGAGTCCGGGTAAATTTAGCAAAGTTCGCAGTGATTTTGCTCAGAGATGAAGATTAGGGAAGATTGTCAGTTATGCAGTGCGTCATCTTAGCGGGTGGTCTGGGGACGCGGATGGGTTCAACCTGCCGGGATATTCCCAAGGCGATGCTCCCCATCGGCGTGCGGCCTTTTTTGGAAATACAACTGGATCTTCTGCGACAGGGCGGTGTCGAGGAAGTGGTTCTCTGTGTCGGTCACCTGGCCGGACAGATCGAGAAGCATTTCCGGGACGGCAGAAACTTCGGGATACGTCTGGCCTACAGCCGGGAAGAGGGGGAACTGCTCGGGACCGGGGGGGCGCTCCGGCAGGCCGCGCCCCTGCTGCGCCCGGAATTTCTTCTTCTCTATGGCGATTCCTACTTGGAGGTTGACTACCGGGCGGTTTTTGCCTATTTTTCTCGAGTCGATCAGCCGGTATTGATGACTGTCTTCCGGAACCAAGACCGCTGGGTGAAGAGCAACGTCGTTTTCCGCGACGGCCTGGTGACCGACTTCGACAAAGGCGGGCGGGGAAAAAACTACATCGATTACGGGTTATCGGTCCTCTCCCGGGACGTCCTCGACCGGATACCCGCGGGAAGCCTCTATAACCTGGATTTTCTCTACCAGCGGCTGGCCCGGGAAGGGAAGCTTGCCGGCTACGAGGTCTTCCGGCGCTTTTACGAGATCGGCACCCCGGAAGGATTGGAAGAATTGAGGAAACTAATCAAGGAATGATGGAGTATCGTAGAGGCTTGGCCCGTCATCCCATCACTCCACCATTCCATCATCCCATTACTCCATGCCGATATTCCGCTCGACAAAGCCGATACATCGATAAAATATACACCAGGGGGTTAATTCCACATCATGATCATTACTCGGACACCTTTTCGAATCACCCTGGGAGGGGGGGGACCGATCTCTCATCCTACTACTCCCGTTACGGGGGTTTTATCTTCGCCGCCGGGATCGCCAAGTATATGTATATCGACGTCAACCAGCCATTTGACGGGCTGGTCCGGGTCAAGTACTCCCAGGCCGAGACGGTGGCGACGACGGGGGAGATCCGACATGACATCGCCCGGGAAGCCCTGAAGCTGATGGGGATCGAGCGGGGGATCGAGGTGGTCTCGATCGCCGATATTCCGGCCGGGACCGGCCTTGGCTCCTCCAGTTGCTACACGGTAGGGCTGTTGAACGCCCTCCATACCTTTAAATCCGACCACATCAGCCTCTCCGGCCTGGCCGAGGAGGCCTGCCGGCTGGAGATCGATATCCTCGGCGGGCCGCTAGGGAAGCAGGACGCCTATATGGCCGCCTACGGCGGGATGACCGTCCTCGAAATCGAACAAAACGGAACGGTTCGGGTGAGAACCGCCCTGGTCTCTGAAGACTGCATCGACGAACTGAACCGCAACCTCCTGGTCTTCTATACCCACACCTCCCACGACTCCGCCTCCATCCTCACCGATCAGAGGAGCGGGGTCGAGAAAAACCAGCGGGAGATCGTGGAGAGTATGCACCGGATCAAGGAGATCGGCTACCGGGTCCTGGAGGCGGTGGAGAGCGCGAATCTCTCAGAGGTCGGCCGGCTCTTTGACGAACACTGGGAACAGAAGAAGAAACTATCGCCGCAGATGACCAACCCCCGCTTTGAGAATATCTACCGGGTGGCCCGGGAAAACGGCGCCCTGGGGGGCAAGATCTCCGGCGCCGGCGGGGGAGGGTTCTTCGTCTTTTACGTGGAGGAGAATCACCGTCGCTTCAAGGACAGGATGCAGGAACTGGGATTGCGGCCGATGCGCTACCGGTTTGACTTCGAGGGCTCCAGGGTCCTGGTCAATTTCCGCGACGCATCATTTTAAATTGCCGCCTTCGGCGGTAATTTAAAATCTTTTATTATGCGCCTCAAAAGGTGAGGCTACCAAATGTTAGCGCAAAGCGCTCAATTCCCGCTTCGGAATTTTAATTAACGGTAGCCGACTCGTATTAAACGGGGCGCACCCTAAAGGGTGCGGCTACCTAAAGTTAACGCAAAGCGCTAATTTCTAAATGTTAAAGCGAGCGATATTTCTGGACCGGGACGGAGTGATTAACCGGGTCATCATCAAAGACGGGAAACCGTATTCACCGAGGACGTTGAGCGATTTTCAGTTCACGCCGGGCATAGAACGATTTTTATCCGTACTCAAGGATGCCGGTTATATTATTGTCGTCGTGACGAATCAACCGGATCTGACCCGGGGCCGGGTGACGAGCGCCGAACTTGACGGGATACATGCTCTGATCGGCCGGTCGCTCCCGGTTGATGACATCATTGTCTGCCCTCACGATGATGAAGATGGATGCGATTGCCGCAAGCCGAAACCGGGGATGATCGTTCAGGCGGCTGAGAAGTGGGGGATAGACATCGGAAGTTCTTTCATCATCGGAGATACCTGGAAGGACATGGAAGCGGGCCAAAAGGCTGGATGTACCTCCATCCTTCTTGACGCTCCCTATAACCAGGAAGTTAATGGTAATCATCGAATCAAGGACATCTCAGAAGCTCTGAAGATTATATTACCAGCACACCCCCGGTGAGTTCGGCAGAAAGATTATCCTACTCCCGGCTTGAAAAATATGGCCTTGATTCTGGCCAGAAATATGCTATCTTTATATCATGAGATATGAGATTGTACTGACCAACACAGCAAAGACGCACTATCGTGCGCTGAGCGCCAGCGGGCGAGTATTGGTCAAAAATGGATTGGAGGTACATCTCAGACAAGAGCCGATTAAAATCAGCCGGAGTCGGATTAAACGACTTCGCGAGATGGAACATCCTGAATACCGTCTTCGTTTGGATCCGTACCGGATATTCTATGATGTGGTCGGTCAGACTGTTATAGTCCTGGCGATCGTCCCAAAGGACGGCACTGCCGAGTGGCTTGCAAAATACGGGGGAAAATCATCATGATCACAGCAGCACTGAGCGAACTGAAGGACCATCTTTCTTCCTATGTAAAGAATTCAATTAGGGAAGAGGTCATTATCACAAACCATGGAAGACCTGTTGGCGTTCTCATGGGCTTTGCAAATGAGGACGAGTATATCGAATACAGACTTCTTAATGACCCACACTTTGTGAAGATGATTAACCAGGCTCGGAAAGAATCCCGGGAGGGCAAAGTAACCAGAATAGAGGATCTCGAATAGTACACAATTACCAGAGCCAAGGTCATCGACCCTGGCTACAGAATTCAAAACAGCGCCGTCGAATCGGGATGTGGATGGTAATCGTCGAATAAATGATATCTCAGAAGCCCTAAAGAATGTAATGAACTACACTGAAAAATACCTTGAGGAAACGAAAGAGATAATGGATCTTCTCGACCCGGCCGCGATCAAGGAAATAATCCGGGGTCTGTGTGAACTCCGGGACAGGCGCGGCCGGTTATTTCTCCTGGGCGTGGGCGGCGGTGCCGGGATGGCTTCTCACGCCGTGAATGACTTCAGGAAGATCGCCGGTATCGAAGCGTACAGCCCGGCCGACAACGTCTCCGAGCTGACCGCCCGGATTAACGATGACGGGTGGGAGACCACTTTTTCGGCCTGGCTGAAAGGGAGCCGGCTTGACCCGGCTGACGGTGTCTTTGTCTACTCGGTCGGGGGCGGCGATGAAAAGAAGAAGATCAGCGTGAATATCGTGAATGCACTCAAGTATGCCCGCGGGGTCGGCGCGAAGATCTTCGGGGTTGTCGGGAGGGAAGGGGGGTATACGGCCCGGGTAGCCGATGCCTGTGTTATTGTTCCTATGGTGAACCCGGATAGCGTCACTCCCCATACCGAGGCCTTCCAGTCGGTCATCACCCATCTGATCGTCTCCCATCCGGAGATGAAAGTGGCAGAGATGAAATGGGAATCCGAGGGAGCAGATAAATGACTTAATGACGAAATCAAAATGAAGAAGGTAATGATGCGACATCAGCACAATGAAAAGAAAAATAGTAGGAGGAAATCATGCCGGTAATTAGTATGTTTTATGGTATTAATGTATTTCATCGATAATAAAAAGCATAAGAGACCACATCTCCATGTTAAATATCAAGATCAAGAAGCGGTTATTTCTATCCCTGAAGGCGAGTTACTTGAAGGGGAAATGAAATCAAATAAATTAAAACTTATTCAGGCATGGATTGAAATACATAAAGAGGATTTAATGGCCGATTGGGAATTAGCAGTGAGCGGGGAACATCCTTTCCCTGTAGAACCATTACGGTGATTAGAATGTATCCAAGAGTAAAAAATGTGATTGCGAATAATGATTTTACTTTAACTGTCGAATTTAAAAACGGAGAAAAGAGAAAATTCGATATGAGTCTTTATCTTGATTTTGGCGTGTTTAATGAATTGAAAGAGATATCGTATTTTAAACAAGCCAAGCCTTTTATGGGGACAATATCCTGGCCTCATGGGCAAGATATCTGTCCAGATATATTATACATGGAAAGTAAATAATATCTGTAAGCCAATTTATCTGCGTGCCCCGGTTTGCTGGGGTTAAAATAGGTTGATGAAACAAAGCATTCCGCTTAAATATCCGATATTTCCGCTTTGCTTCGGGCAAAATAAATCCTATCCAATCACATTCAATCGTCTGTTAAAAAAGAGGCTGAGGGAGGGGATCGCAATATTTATTTGTCTACAAATAAAAGAGGTTTCCCATGGCTATATTTTTAGATTCGGGTGATGTTGGAGAGATCCGCAGGTTCGTGAAGATGGGGATCATCCGGGGGGTCACCACTAACCCCACCATCCTGCATCGGGAAGGATTCCGGGGGGGGCTGGAGGAACTCAAAGTCCGCCAGGTGGAGATCGCGGAAATCATCAAGCCCTATCCGCTCTCGGTAGAGGTCACCAGCAACGAGCCGGAAGAGATGCTGGCCCAGGCCCGCCAGTTCGCCGGCTGGGCCGAGAATATCAATGTCAAGATCCCGATTCACGGCCCGGAGGGGGAACTCGTCAACCTGGAGATTACCCACCGCCTGGAGACCGAGGACGGGGTGGCTGTTAACGTTACCGCGATGATGAGCGCCCAGCAGGGCCTACTGGCGGCCCTGGCCGGGGCCAGTTATGTCTCTCTCTTCGGGGGGCGGATCAGTGATATGGGCCACGACGCCGGAGGGGAGATCTCCCGGCTACGGGGGCTGATCGACGACTTGGAGTTGAAGGCGAAGATAATCGTCGGCTCGACCCGGGAAGTCGCCAACGTGGCGGACTGGCTGGAGGCGGGGGCGCATTTCGTGACCGTCACCCCGGCCCTGCTGGCGAAGATGCCCCTCCATCCCTATTCCAGGGAGACAGTCCGGACATTTCTCCGGGACGCCAGTTGCGAGGGTAAGCTGTAATCGATTCGTCCACAGGATGGTTCAGGTTGGCAAAATCAGGGCTAATGGAATCGTTAATTCTCCCGCCGCCCAGCGGGTTTTTTTATGGATAAGAGGAAAAATAATTCTCTGACGGCGCCGAGCCGTAGCTCAGTGCAGCAAGTTCCGGCAACGGCATCTGTATTGGATAAAGTTATGCTATTCGTGAGCATAGCTGTGCCTGTGGGGATTGCGCTTGGTATATTCTTGCCGAGGTGCATCTTTTACGATGAGCGGCTGAATATGCACTTCCTGCAAATGTGCCTTTTAGGACTGAGACCGCATCACGACTTCTTCTGTCCCTATCCGGCGGCTTTCTATGTGCTCTTTTGGCCGCTTCGGGCATTGATTATAGATAAGCCGATCAGTATTCTTCTACTGAGGGAGCTGTCGATATTTTGCCTGTTGTTGATCGGGATCTCCGCCATTTACGTGGCCAGAAAACTACTGCGGAATGCAATGATCGCCGCGGTTACATTTCTCGTGGCAGTAACCTCCGTCAGTGTATTGAGTATTTTTTCAGAAGCTCGCTCCGATGGACTGTCAGCGGTTTTGGCCGTACTGAGCATAACGGCTGCGTATACATCGAATAAAATGACAACAAATCTGCTGGTCGGTTTTACCGCCGGTGCTTCTATTCTTATTAATCCGAAGTACATTATTATCCTAGGATTAGTGCTTATTGCCGTCTGCGTATCAAATTATCTTTCCAAACATAAAGCCCGCCTCGGTGCGGTGTATATATTGGCGGGGATAGGTACGGCCCTTGTATTCGGGCAACTGTTGTGCCAAATAGCGGGCACGAATCTGCCGGCTGATATTCGCCAATCCGCTGTTCTGAATATGCGTTTCTGGCAATATGTAAAGGCCACCGGGAACAGTCCCGTGGAAAAATTATTGTATCCTTACGCGATCAGGTATCCTCACGTGATTATACTATGGGGTTTCACCGCGCTGGCATACGTCATCCAATGTTTTCGCAAGAAATGGGACCGTTCCCTGATAGTATCGCTGGCGGTGCTCTCGGGGGCATCATTATCATGGATTATGGCCAGTATGCCATTCCGTCAGTATTTAGTGCCCGGCATAGTAGCTTCGGTAATCCCAATGGGTTTAGTAGTATCGCGAATATACGGAGAATGCAAAAAAGCGCTGAAAATAGCTTTCCCGGTACTCTTGATTGTTGTCAGCGTGGCTGCTATCGCCCTTGATTTGCATAGGAATAAAAATTCCTATAGTTTTATGGGTAGAGATTGTTCCTTGGACCGGGACCTCGCGATTGAGACGGCATTGACAGAGATAATTCCTAGAAACGAAAAAGTATTATCGGTAGCGTTCCCATGGACTCGCAGGCATGTCAGTTACTTAATGTTTGACGAGGCCTGGGGGAATCCGCCGGGGTTCGAGCAGGCGTGGCTTCAGGTATATCCTAACGATGAGAGGGGAGAAATATTTTCGGCCAACCATATTATATCCGTACTAACAAATAAGTGTCCGGCGTTGATAAGTATGTACCCTGAAAATGTTCCCAACAGATGGCAGGATGAAATAGTGAAATATGTGAATGATAACGAGAATAGATATATGTTTATTGAGATTTCTGAAAGGACAATAGGAATCAGAAAAGACCTTATTGATGCAAAGCTATTAGTTTTAAAATTGAGATAGAACGAACAATGAAGATTCTGCTGGTCAATCCTAATTATTACGAACGGGTTTACGGGCGCTCTCTGATTAAAATGGCCATTAACCGCGGAACGTCCCCCTTGGGCCTCGCCCTTTTGGCCGCTATCGCCGCTCGGTTCGGCCATGAGACGGAAGTATTCGATATGAACGTCAACAACTGCTCGGTCCCGGATCTGCTGATAGCGGTTGGCCGGTTCAAACCCGAACTGATCGGTTTTACCATGACCACCCCGCTCTTTTCGTCGGTGAGACGATCCGCCACCGCCTTGCGGACCATGGGGAACAACGTCTTGCTGGCCGCGGGCGGTCCTCATCCGACCGCCCTACCGGAGGAGACGATCCGTGAGAGTGGTCTCGATTATGTCGTATCCGGCCCGGGCGACGTTCTTTTTCCGGAGCTCCTCGCCGGTCGTGTTGATTATCGGGGGCTGTGGACGCGAGCGGATGGGACCATTCGTGAAGGGACCGTATCGGCGCCCGAAGTGCGAAATCTGGACGATCTTCCCTATCCCCGATATAACCCGGATGATATCCCCAAGTATGTACATTCCCAGCTCACGTCCCGGAGAAATCCGGTCGCCAACATGGAGTCGAGCCGGGGTTGTTTTGCCGACTGCGTGTTCTGCAACAAGAAAATCTTCGGCCATAGATATCTGGCCAAGTCGCCGGCCAGGGTCGTGGACGAGATGGAGTTTCTTCTCCGGGAAGGTTTCCGCGAGATCCATATCGTGGACGACGGGTTCTCCACCCTTCCCGATAGGGTGATCGAGATGTGCGAGGAGATCCTGCGCCGGGGTCTGGAGTTTACCTGGTACCCGAACGGAGGAATCAGGGCCGACCGGGCCAGTCCCGAGATGTTTCGAATGATGAAGAAGACAGGATGCTATAAGGTCCCCTTTGGCGTGGAGAGCGGGTCGCAACGGGTTCTTGATGTGGTCGGGAAACGACTTTCACTGGAGGCGGTCGAGCAGGCGGTTCGATGGGCGGCTGAGGCGGGTCTGGAAACGGAGTGTAATTTCATGATCGGGTTACCGACCGAGTCGGAGAGGGACGCGGCCCGGTCATTTGCGTTCGCCAGAAAGCTCCGGGCGGATTACGTCAAGTTTGCGATCACCATCCCCCTTCCCGGGACCAGGTTGTTTGCGGCGCTGGATGCCGAGGGCAGGCTTTTAAGTCGGGACTGGGATCTTTTTAACTTCGCCACGGATCCGGCCCTCCTCTATAGCCACGACCGGATGCCGTCTTCGACAATATATGCTCTGTATAAAAAATACAACAAGAGGTATTATTTCAGGTTTTCATACATTCTCAAACGGGTAGCAAAAAGTCTGCGGGAGAAAAGGCTCCTGAGCGACTTAAGGAGCGCATTCGCCCTGCTTCATTCCTGACCCCATGAACGAACATCCCGGAAAGGAGAATTTCCCGTCCCGGCACCTGCTGTTTCTCAACCCTCCCGCCGAGCGGACGGTGTATCGGGGGATCGTCTGCAACTGGCTTTCCAAGGCGATTTACGTCTGGAAGCCGTTTGACTTCATTCTGCTCAGTTCCTGGGTGCCTCCCACGGCCAAAGTCAGCTACATAGACAGCTTTATCCATCGGAGCACACCTGATGCCATCTGCGCGTTTATCGAGCGGGAACGGGTTAACGCTCTGGTCATGTCCATGTCCTCGATCGTCTGGGGGGAGGACCTCGCGACGCTCTGGTTCCTGCGTCACCGGTTCCCGAAACTCCGGATCGCGGTCCTGGGGGATATCTTTCAGGAACGGGAATTTGTGGAACAGGCGCTATCCAATGAGGTTACCATCATCCGACACCCTTTCGACCCCGCCCTGGGCGCCTATTTCGAGAGCGGTCGCTCACTGAGCACTTCCCTTCTCCAATGTCTGGAGCGAGGGGAATCCGCTCTTCCGCCGGTTACCGTCAAGTCGCCGGTGGATCTTCCGATCCCCCGTCACGAAATTTTTCTCAACCGGCGCCAGCGCTCTCCGTTCGACAAGTACAGAAGCGCCACGATCGTAAATGCCAACTGGAGCTGCCCGTTCAACTGTTCATATTGCTCCTACTCCTCTCCGTATCTTCCCTTCGCCTACCGGAGTGCCGGGAGTGTACTTCGCGAGCTTGCCTACCTGAAGAAGCTGAAGGTGAAAGAAATCTTCTTCGGGGATGCCACGTTCGGGATGCCGCCTCAGCTCGGCCGGGAGATATTAGACGGGATGGATGAAGGCGGTCTTCGCTTCAGCTGGCACTGTTATATGACCCCCAAAAATGTGCCGGACAAGTTACTGGAACGGATGGCAGCCTGCGGTTGCCATACAGTGATCGTCGGTGTGGAGAGCAGCCACCCGGAAAACCTGGTCATATTTAACCGGAAAATCAGCACTTCGGAGATCAGCGAATTCGTGCGAAAGTGCCACCGCCTGGGGATGGACGTCTGCGGCGATTTCATCATGGGCCTGGACGATTCGCCGCAGGACTGGAAGCTGATCGCCGACTTTGCCATCGCTTTACGGCTCGATTATGCTTCTTTCAATATTTATATTCCCATGCTGGGTTCGCGGGAACGGCAAAAGACGCTCAATGCCGGCCGGCTTGAGAGAGGGGCATGGGGATACGATACCACCGCCGCACGGAAGAGCATGGTAGAACATGCGGAGAACCGGCTAAAATGCGTTCGCCGTTTCTTCGGCCGCCCCGGATATTGGTTTAAACGTCTGGTCAAGATTCGCACCTTCGATGAGGTCATCATCAAACTGGAAGAGTTTATTCATCTTTATCTGGTAAATCGCTGAGAAAAATATTTCGGTTATTAAGATACTCTTGCGAAGCTTAACCCTAAATTAGCCTGACCGCTTTGGCTTATTATTGTTGGTTAAAAATATTCGATGGATCCTTACGAAGATAAGTCCTCCCCAACTCCGGTTTCGGTGATTCTGATCGCCTATAACGAGGCGGAAGTGATCGAGAAAGAGGTGGAGGGATTTTACCGCGAGGTGGTGGAGAAACTCCCCGGTTCAGAACTGATCGTGGCCGAGGATGGGAGCACCGACGGCACCAGCGAGATCCTCCGGGCCCTGACCGTCCGCCTCCCTATCCGTCTGGTCCAGGGGAAAGAGCGAAAGGGTTACAAGCAGGCGCTGCTCGACGCCCTGAAACTTCCCGGCCGCGAATGGGTGCTCTTCAGCGATACCGGCGGGAAGTTCAACCCGGAAGATTTCTGGAAACTGGAACCATACCGCGACCGCGCCGATCTGATCGTGGCAGTGAAGGTCTCCCGGCGGGACCAGAGATATCGTCGGTTAATGACCCGGGTCTTCAATAACCTGGTCAGCCGATATTTCCGGTTGCCGGTTCGCGATATCGACAGCGGACTGCGCCTCTACCGCCGCGGTCTGGCCCAGGCGATTGCCGGAGATAAACTAATCTTCCGCGACCTGATTAACGCCGAGATCACCCTGAGAATGATGGCGATGGGGGCTCGCCTGCAAGAGGTCCCGGTGGTCGCAACCGCTCGCCCCAATCAGTCGCGGGGGATGCCTCCGCGCCGGATCCCCGGGGTGATTCTCCATATCCTCTTCCACCTGCCCGCCCTGCGCCGCGCCCTGGAGCGGCTGCGCGCCGCCGCGCGCCCGATCTGAACCGCTGGATTCCTCCGATGAGGAGGAAATACCTCAAGCTCTGGTGGGACGAGGTCAAGCGGGGTCGCGCCCTGCGCTGGCCGGGGCGGTTGCTGGGGGCAGCCTGATCTCCCGGCCTGGGCCGGGCATTAACCGGGCCGATTTCTTCCGAGATTATGGTGACCTGGCGATGCAACGCGCGCTGTTTCATCCCCTATACCGATCTGCACATCGGGCCGCACGGAGAAGTTTTCCCGCTCCTCTATTCTGGAAGAGCTTCGGGTTCGTCCTTCGGGCCGGTCATTCCCCGGCGGGGCAGGGATTCCGTCCATCCGAGTTTCCCCGTCCTGCGCAACTGCGACTCGAAGATATTCATCTGCTCTTCCGGGATCCAGGGCAGGAGATCTTCCTCGATCAGCCAGCGGTCCCAGACTTTCGCTATATGACCATCCGGTCTCAGTCCCCACTGAATTTCCAGGTATGTGTGGAGGTTCGCGCCCAGGTAGACGGCGAAGAACAGCACCGCCGCCGAGGCTCCCAGGAACGCCTTCTTCCCGGACGGGCGAGACAGTGCTTGGAAGGCCGCCGCCATGGCTGTCCCGTCCATTATCGCCACCCCCAGAGAAGTGATGAACAGGCGGTTGGTCCGGTACCATGCGGCGACCATAACGTTGGCGATGAGGAGGAGGGCCAGGCCGAAGAAGAATATCCGCCTCCCGGCGGTGGAGCCCCGGCGGAAGAGCAGCGGCAGGGAGAAGATCAGGAGCCCGGCGAGCGAGCAGAGGGCCACGACGCTCCTGGTATCCCGCACGCCCCGTGCGTAGACGGGAAATTCGGGACTTCCGGGATCGCGCATACCGTGGGACTGCAGAAGGCTGGCCAGGAGGCCGTGGGAGTAATCCGCGAGTGCTCGTCCCGGCGTATGGGGCGGCGGCGGTGGATGAATAAAGGTATTGGGAAGGGGCTGGAGAACAGCATAACGGACGGTGAGAAAAACAACCAGCAGCAGGAAAAAGGGGAGCAGAGGCTTGAACTGTCCCCGGAGGGTCTTTTGCCCCACGATCAGGGCGAAAGCGGAGATAATTAGGGGAAATACCACCGCCACTTCCTTGAGCAGGAGAGCGCAAATGAAGAAGGCCAGAGCGGCGAGCCAGGACAGTCCGGCCTGTTTCAAGAGATATCGATGGTAGGCAATCAATGATGCCAGTAGAAAAATTACCAGCAGCAGGTGCTGACGATTGGTCAACTGGGAAACCTGCCAGGAGGTGGTTCCCAGGCAGCTGTAGATGAGGGCCGTCCAGAAGGCGGCGGAGGACCGCGGGCGACATCTCTGGACGAGAGCGTAGAGGAGGAAGACCCCGCAGAGGTGGAGAATGAGGTTCAGAAGGTGGTTGGCGGTCGGGTCCCCTCCGATCAGCCAGTGGAAGAAGGCGTAGTGCACCGCGTGAAAGGGCCGGTAGCCCTTGGTCTCGAGCATTGACGGTTCCCAGTGGGAATGGAAGACGGTCGCGATCTCTTCCAGGGTATAGGAACGCAGATAGTAGTAATCTTCCAGAAGATAGCCGTAGCGAAGGGAAGGGAGGTTAAGAGAGAACACGACGGCGGTCAGGGCGAGAGCGGGCAGTAGATGTTTCTTCATCGTTGCTGATTTTTCGGTTGTGCGGCGTATCCGCGAACATATACCCTATACCATCACCAGGACGGGGGGAAGCGAATTCTACGGGAAGTCTTGGTTATCACGCCGGTCCGGGGAGTTTGCCCCGGAATTCGGGAGATTACCTAAATGCGAATCGTATTCATCAACCCACCGATGGCGGTCACCGAGCAGATCTACACCAAGAGGGTGGCCCGGCAATACACCTCGAGCGCGTATGTTCTTCCTAACACCTCGATCGCCTATCTCGCCGCTTACCTGGAAAAAGCCGGTTACCAGGTCCGGATTATCGACGCTTTCGCCCTGGGGTTGAGTTTGGAAGAGACCGCCGAACGGGTCCGGGAATTCGCTCCCTTCGCGGTTTGCTACAGCCTCTGCACCCAGAACTTCCTCAATTCGCTGGCCTGGATCCGAGGGATCAAAAAGCGGACCAACCTTCCCGTCATTGTCGGTGGGCTCCAGATGAGTATTTATCCCCGGGAGGTGTTTTCCTATCCTGAGATCGATTATGGTGTGATCGGTGACGGCTGGGAAACGGTTCCGGAACTTCTCCAGACTCTTTCAAACCGGGACGACCTCTCCCGGATAAGAGGTATCTGTTACCGGGAAGACGGCGAATACCGGGCCACGGAGCCGAGACCGAATAAACTAACATTGGAAGATGTGCCCCTGATGGCCCGCTACCTCCTGCCCAACGAGAGGTATACCACCGTTATGACCCAGGAATGGCCGATCACCATCATGCTCTCCGCCCTTGGTTGCCCCCTGAAATGCGCGTATTGCGACGTTCCCGCCGGCCGGTATCAATCCCGGTCCCCCGAACATGTGGTGGAGGAGATCGATGAATGCGTTAACCGATATGGCATTCGCGAGATATTATTCCAGGATGAGACGTTTACCCTCCAGCGTTCAAGGATCCTCAAGACCTGCGAATTGATCCAAGCCCACGGCTTGAAAGTCCACTGGTCCGTCCGGGCTCGGCCCGACTACGTGGACCGAGAAATGCTCCATGCTATGAAGGAATCGGGCTTGACCAAGATTAACTTCGGGATTGAGTCCGGTAACCCGGAGATCTTAAAAAGGATGAACCGGGATATTCCGCTTGATGTTATCCGCCGGGCCGTACGCTGGACCCAAGAGGAGGGGATTACGACACTCGGTTTTTTCATCATCGGTTTCCCCGGTGAGACCGAGGAAGACGTAAGGGATACGATGAGGTTTGCCCTGGAACTCAATTGTGATTTTATCCAGGTGAATAAAATGGTCCCCCAACCTCCTTCTCCCGTCTACCGGCAACTTATTGAGAGATCGGGCATTGATTACTGGCGGGAATACACGTTGGGTAATGCCGGGATTCTCAGTACATTGCCGGGAATCGGTTCCACTTTCACCCCCCGACAACTCGATTCTCTCCAGCGCCGGTTCTTCCAAAGGTACTATTACCGCCCTTCCTATATCTGGAAAAGGATCAGGAAGGTGAAATCCTGGAAAGAATTCCACAACCTGGCTACTTCGGCACTAGCCATCCGGTAACTTGAAATCATGAATATCATCCTGATTGCTCCTGTCTCCTCGGGCAGCAGTGGTGTCAATCGGATCACCACCGCTTCTCCGCTGGGCCTGGCCTATCTTGCCGCCGTGGTCCAGGAGATGGGGCATTCCTGCCGGATCATCGATGCCGATGTCACTGCCCTTCCGGCGGAACTGGTAGCGAAGGAAGTCGCCCGCCGCCGCCCGGATCTGATCGGGATATCTTCCCACATTCTCAATTGGCGGGGAGTCCCTCCTCTGGTCGAGCTTTTTAAGCGGCAATTCCCCCATCTTCCCGTTATTTTGGGCGGCCCCTTCCCTTCCGCCATCCCGGAACACTGTTTGAAACGTAGCCGGGCGGATGCAGTGGTGGTGGGGGAGGGGGAGATCACTCTGAGAGAACTATGCGCGGTCTTGGAAAAGGGGATTGCTCGCTTTGAAAACATCGATGGTTTGGTCTGGCGGGATTCGGGTGGACAGGTTCGGAGGAATGCTCCCCGGGCTTTGATCGCTGATATTGACGAACTGCCCTTTCCGGCCTGGGAACGGCTGGAGAGCATGCCCCTGTATCACGGCCGGGCCCGTCGCCTGCCGGTGGCCGCGATTACGACCAGCCGCGGTTGCCCCTGCCGGTGCTCCTTTTGCAGCAGAAGCGTATTCGGGAATCGCTACCGGGCTCACTCGCCCGCCCGGGTGCTGGAAGAGATCCGGCGTTTGATGAGCGATTTCGGGGTCCGGCAGATTGATGTGGTCGATGATAATTTTACCCTGAACCGGGTGCGGGCGGTGGAGATTCTGGAAAGAATCGCGGCTCTTCCAACCCGTCTGTCGGTCAATCTGCTAAGTGGAATCCGGGCCGATCACTTAACCCCGGAGTTGCCCCGGTTGATGAAGCGGGCCGGGGTCTATAGCACTACTATCGGGATCGAATCGGGGGACCAGGAGATACTGGACGCCGCCGGTAAAGGGAGCCGGTTGGAGAAGGTTTCTCAGGCCGTTCGAGTGCTGAGAAAGGAGGGGATTCTCGTTGTCGGCGCCTTCATCATAGGTTTGCCCGGCGATTGCCCGGAGACCATGGAGCGTACCATACGATTTGCCATCCGGTGTAATCCCCACCTGACCAAATTCGCCATCGCCACTCCGTGTCCGGGGACCGCTCTCTACAGCCAGATCGAGCGGGAAGGAAGATTTCTGGTGCCGACCCAGGACGGAATCGAAACCGGCTATTTCGGCAACCGGGCTTTCTTCGAGATCGGGGTAACCAGGGCTGAAGATGTGGAGTATTTTTACCGGCGGGCCTTCCGACGGTTTTACTTTCGACCCCGGAAGATCATAGATCTTGTCTCCACCATCCGGAGCCCTTCGGAAATAAAGTGGGTCTGGCAGTCGGCAAAAGCGATCGGAGCTACCCTCTTTTCCCGGCGGAAACCGAATCCTTGACCCGGCAATTGCTGTTTTGCAGAACTCATAGGAATAATAATGAAAAGCGGACTGAGGATTACGATCTTTATTTTCGCCTTGGTTATGATCGGGCTGTTCGCGGTCTTCCTGGCCACGGTCCCGGTCCGGTCCGGTACTCCCCAGATCTTCCGCCTGAGGTATTACGCTCTCCAGCAGGGAGTGGAAGGGGGGCCGCTGAGTTCCTCCCTGGCCGATTTCGACTGGAGGAAGGCCTTTGTCTGGAGGGCCTCTGATACCGAGTACCGCCAGCGTCAGTTCTCACAGTTTTTTGAAGTCCTTACTCCTCGCCTCTACTCCCATCTTTACTATTGGTTCGGGCCGTTTCTGTGGCTTCCTCTCTCGCTAGTCTGCGTTTTCCTGATTGGGTTTATGATTGCCTTCGTGGTCCGCCAATGGTCCGGCGACTGGCTCCCCGGCATCGTCGCCGGCAGTTTCTGGCTGCTGACCACAGAAGTGCTGGTCGGCCATCACGCCCCCATCCGCTACGCCAAGGATTTCGCGACCCTGGAGATACTGGGAATCCTTTCGCTATTGCTGGCGATGCGGGGAAAGGACCGCGGCCGCCGGCGGATTTGTGTCATCGCCGCCTGTGTCATCTGGTGGCTGGGACTCTTCACCGACGAGTACATCATTTTCCTCCTTCCCGCCCTGGCGGCGGCGTTTCTCAGCTGGCCCTGGCTTAAAACGGTGCGCTTCCGGCTGCTCGCCTCTTTTCTCCTGCTTCTGGCAGCGGGATTGCTCCTCTTCTTGCTGGTTCTTCCCGATCTAATCTCCCCCGATCAGAAAGAGCCCCTGGCGGAGAGAACCCTCCGCGCGATGCCTTCACTGACGGAAAAGATCGTTTATAACCTCAGGTATCTGGCTCTCAATACCGGGGATATCTTCACCTACACTTTCGGCTGGTCTCATCCCCGTTCCGGGGTTCAAACCGGCATCGCCGCCCTGGCGGGCGTTTTCTTGATCCTGCTGATCCTGATCACCCGAGCCTGGAAGGGGTCGGGGAGGATGATTCTCTTCTGGCTGATCGCCACGGCGGCGGTCGGGGGGATACTGCTCCCCGAGGGCAAGGATATCCTCCATCAGAACACCTATTACAACCGTCCCCTGGTCGCACTTCTCCTGGTGGTTGGAGGACTGTTCACCGCGAATATCTTCCGGTCCGGCCGGATCTTCATCATCTCCGCCTGGCTGGCGGGGTTGCTCGCGCTCGCGGTTTTGAATCTGGCCGCCAACGCTTCGGCGGTGAAGGCGGACCCCTATTTAAACAAGTACGGGGCGGAAGCGATCCTGCGGCTCTACAATCGGATCAAGAGCGGTGAACTTCCCGCCCCGGTCCTGGTTTCCTACCCCCAGTTCCGGGATGTGACGGACGGGGTTTACCGGGAACTGGAGCGGCTGCCCTGGCACACGCTCGATGATGGATCTCCCCCCTGGTCCCTCTATCGTTCACTGATGCCGCGGCTTTATCTCCGTCACTTTGAAGAAGGCTCAATCCGGGCCGACCCCCGGCAGTTCCTCCGCTGGGCCGGGGTCGATGAACACGAATACCGGGCGGCGGCCAATAGTCTTTATGATATGCCGGCCGGGGTGGTCTGGGACCTGGCGGCCATCCGGAAAGCGGCCGGGCCGGACGCCGCGGGGCTGGTCTGGCACTCCGTCGACGGAAAAAAGACCCCGGCGGCGGTGGTCGAGGATCTCCTGGGAGAGGTCTCCTTTATCTCGCTGCCGGCCGGCCAATGGCGAGCCGAACTCCCTCTCCCCCCGGGAATCGAGGATCCGGTGATGATCTTCGCGATCCGGCACCAGGGACCGGCGGCGGTTTCCGTCCCCGAGGCCGTCATCGCGAAAGAGACGGGACTTTCTTATTTCTGGTCCTTCCGAATCCACTCCTTCCGCCTCCGGGGGGAAGCGGAGCAGGCCCGGCTGGTGGTGCGGACCGAGGGAGAGGCGGAAGTGATTGGCCCCCTGATCGTCCCCGGAAAGACGTTTGGCTCCTTTTTCTCTCCGGCCGGAAAGGATGTGCCGCCGTTCGCAGTACCGAGGCCGTCGCGTCCCGTCCGAACCCCGGCGGAATGACCGGCCGGAACTCTCTTGATGAGGGCGTTCTGGTCAGTGTTTCTTTCGGTATTGCCGGATGGTCTTCAGCCCCTGCCAGATCAAGCTGAAAGAGAGCTTGGTCCTGAAGAGGCCGACCGTGTTCCAGTATCCGTACCAGAAGAAATGCAGATACTGGAAGAGGGGGTTGGGGGGAAGCTTGATCAAAAGGCGGACCAGGGGGAGGAGAAAGGGAAACCTGACCGTGATCGAGGCGAACTTGTGGAGGTTTTCCAGACGGTCGGAGAGTCGGGGGTTGTGATAGTCAAGCCGGCTCCGGGTGAAGACCGAGGGCAGCTTGCCCGGCCGATCAAAAGCGTCTTTCTCCAGGTAACCTTGTTCGATCGCGTACTTCCAGATCTCGGTATGGGGGATGGGGATCAGGATGGCGAAACTGGCCCAAGTGGGACGACAGCGGATATTGAGCCGGATGGTCTTCAGGTCGGTCTCCAGGGGGTCGGGAATAGGGAAACAAGCCATATTCTGGGAGAAAGATCTCAGCTTGTGCTTATTGAAGATGTCGAAAGCCCGGATGATATCTTGGTTGGTAACCCGGCCCCGTTTGAGAAGTGTGGCCGCTACCTCTTCGTCCCCGCACTCCACCCCGACCGTGGTCAAGAAGAGACCGGCCCGTTTCAGCATCACGACCAGTTCCTCGTCGATGAACTCGGCCCGGAACTGGGCGAAGAAGGGCAGCCCGACCTCCTCCGGGTAGCGTCGGCAGAATTCGGCGATCACCTCCCGGGGGAGGAGGGCGAAGTTGTCGTCGTGGAAGTAGATAAAGTCGAGCTGGTGCTCGGCCAGGATCTCCTTGATCTCCCGCAGGACATTGTCCAGGGTCCGGTGACGGCAGATCCGGGAGCCGCGGTATAAGCGGTTCCACTGGGAGTTGTAGCAGTAGGTGCATTGATTGGGGCAGCCCCGGCCGAACATCACCGAGACGCTGCGGCCGAAGATCTGACTCCCGGATTCGAAGAGGGGGAGGAGGTTCCGGTCGGGGAAGGGGATGGAGTCGAGATCGGTAATCAGGGGAGCCAGGGGGTTTTCGACGACGGCATTCCCGTCCCGGACCAGCAGGTTGGGAATTCGCCGGTAGTCCGTGCCTTCCCGAACTGCCCGGATGAACTGCCGGAAGGCCGCTTCCCCCTCTCCCCGGCAGATGACGTCAATCGCGTCATCACGGTGAATTTCTTCGGGCGAGAAGGTGTAATGATGACCACCGAAGATGGAGATAAATTGCAATCCCCGGTTTTTCAGGCTGCGGTTGAATTTCTGAAGATCGTACTGCTCGAAAGTCATGGCGCTGTAAGCCACGATCTCCGGCCGGTAGTCCAGAGCCTCCCGGAGGGCCTCTTCGCTCTCCTGCCGGTTGAGGATTAAAAGACGGCGGTCGAAACCTTCTTCCCGGGCGATGGTGGAGAGGATCTGGATTCCCAGCCGCTCGGTCTGGAAGTTGTCGAAGATGACGAAGAGAATTTTTAACGGTTTGCCGCTCATTAGCGCTCCTGGGTCACTCCCTCAGGGATAATTCCGCCATCGAATTGAATCTTCGCAGCGGGTTGTTTCCGTCATAGATTTCGAATTTATAATAGCGATAAGCCTTGTCGTTGGGGAAAGACCATTGAATCCAATCGTTGTTCCGGGGAGGAGCCTTCTGCACGATGGGAGCGATCAGTTCCCAGTTCTTCCCATCGTGGCCGCCGAAGAGCGCCGCGTTGCCGAAAAATTTATCTGGATGCCCCGGCCGGGGTCGGGCGGCCAGGTTCCTGACATTTTTCAACTCTCCCTCGCCGAAATCAATGATCAGCCATGTCGGCCTCAACATCACCGTCAGTGTCGGCTGCCAGAAGGTATCGGGATCGCCATCGAACAACGCTTCGACACCTTCATACAATAAATTATACGAAGAAGCGGTCACTACCGTTTCTTTCCCCGGCAAGTTCGAAGAATCGGCAATACGCTTCTCCGTGTATTGATCGAGGCCGTCCCTGATGGACCAGCCGAAGAACATCCAGGCAGATGCCGGGGGATAATGGGGCTGCATCTGTGCCAGGGTGGCCTTATCGTTCCGGCTGCGCCAGGCCCGGCGTACCATTGCGTAGGTCAGGGCTCCTTGCCCGTCCCGCTCCTCCCGAAGACAGAACTCGTTAATTTTAAAGAAGTTATATGCCAAAAGCGCGACGATTATCACAAACAGAGACTGGTTGAGATAGTTGATGATTTGCTTTTGATTTGTCGGCAGCAGGAGAATTGACAACGGAAATACCAGGAAAAGAGAAAATAAACTGTTGTAATAAAACGGATACTCCAGAGGAGTGGGTGACCCCATTATATTCAGCCGGCTTTGGAAGAGAATGAATACGCACATAACGATTACTGTCCGGAGCATCAGTTTCTTGCGAAACGGTGGCATCTGGGCAAAAAGATAGATAAAATATCCGAGAACGGCGGAATGTATGACACTCCAGTTGGCATCCCAGCGCACAAACTGACTTTTAAGCAGACCAGCCCCGGTGCGGGCGCTGTAAATCAACCATTTCATCAGGGGCACGGGATTTTTGTAATGAGGGCTTGATCTTTTCAGGGGCTCCCAGAAATCGAATCTTGTAAACCCGCAATGATCGGTAATCAACGGCAGCAGGTAAGTCACAGTTAAGAGAAAGGCGATAAGCGGCAGCAGATACAGCCCGATAATGAGCAATTTCTTCTGTTTCGCCAGAAACAGAGCGGGGAACAGAATCGGGAGGACAATATAGATAATCCAGCTCGACTCATCCGTGTTAAAGGTCAGGAATACCGCTCCCAACAGGACCAGGTATCTTCTCCAATCCGCGGCAGTTAAATGACCCCTCTGCTGCGGGGAGGCGGTAATACGCGAGGCAAGATAAAGACAGAGAATAACAAAAAAATTGGTCAGTTGCTTCGCGGGTTGCTCGTAGAGGGTAATGGGATACAGGAAGCCGCTGGAAGCGCAATACAGGGATATCCCGATCCAGGCCGCCGTCCGGCTTTTCGTCATATTCTCGATCAGCTTAAACAGTAGGAGGGGAGCCAGGATCAGACTGAATATCCAGGCTATGGAAAGAGTGGGGTGGGGGATGACCTGGTTGAACAGCCAGATCCGGAATTTGATATCCAGCAATTCGACAATATCGCTCAGGTAGCGCGGGCGGGATAGGCCGAATTCAAAAAGCCAGGTGTCAAAAGGCCGGATAAAATCTTCCGGAACCAGCGCGACGCCATTGCGCACCGCGTCCGGGTAATGCTGCAGGCCCAGTTGTCCCTTGACGAAAAGATACTGATAACTGAGAACAAGAAATCCTATATAAACCAAAATCCCCGCAAAAATAATGATATAGAATTTCAGGCTGCCGGATCTTGAATGATCGGTGATTAAATGCGACATATCGCCTTATCCTCGGCCTGGGTTAGATTTCACCTGATCGTCCCCGCCGGCAACAACGGCTGACGGCTCCGGGTTTGCTCACACCTGCCCGAAGAAGAGAAGATATGCTTAGCGTTGGGAAAGGCGCCCCCGAAAGCAATCTGTCCCGGGGGAGAAGAAAGAGCGCCCCGGGCGTTGAGAACGCCGCCCCGATATCCGGGTCCGCGGCAGTCCAGCCGGGGACAGAAAGGTTCGCGGCGGTTAGCGGATATACCCCAGCGCCCTGAGTTGTTTTTTAACTTTATCTCCCAGGGGAGCGGCGCTTCCTTCACCGGAGGCGAAGTTTTTCTGAAAATCTTTATTCTCTTCTTTGAGGCGTTCGGCTTCTGATCGCATCTCCTTGAGAACTTCTTTTCTCACCAGAGCAAGGTTTAACTTTTCGCCCGGATCCCGGGCAATATTGAAGAGCCATTCCGTCTGACCGTTCCATTCCAGGTTTGAATAAGCCCAGTCCCCCTTGACCAGCCGCTCGGAGATGTCCATCTCCCGGGAGTGGGGACCTTGGTAGGCCAGGGCGTAGCTGGAAATCAAGGGGGCATATCGGCCCTTCCCCTGGAGAAGGGGGAGCATCGAAACCCCCTGGATCCGGGGGGGGGGAGGTATATCCAGGTAATCGCAGATACTGGGAAGGATATCCATTGTCCTGACCAAATCCGGGATTTTTTTACCGGCGTAACGGTAGCCGGGGAACTTGATGATCAGGGGAACATGAAGGTGCTCGATGAAGAGCCGGCCGTGCATCTTCCCCCCGTGTTCGTTGAATTCTTCTCCGTGGTCCCCGGTCAATATTATGAGGGAGTTTTCGTAAAAGCCTTCTTCCTTCAGGATATTCAGCAGATCCCGGAAGATAGTATCGGCATAGGCGATGCTCCCGTCATAAAGTGAGACGATATGATTATTGTGATCGGGACGATTGAGATCGACATCGCGCCAGACGCTGTTTTCATCCCAGATCCCCCAACCCGGATCTTCATTCTTCAACAGCCCGCTTCGGTCAATCGGCAAACCCGGGACCGGTTTTGGCAAGAAACGGAGTTCGAATTCAGACGGACACTGGAGGTAGGGATGATGGCAGAGAAAGTGATGGAGAAATAAGAATAAAGGTTTTCCCTGGTCACGGCTCTCTTTCAGCCACTTCCGGATGGACCGCAATTCCCGCTCCGGCCGGTAATAAACCGTCTGAAAGTTGAAGAAGAAGTCCTTGGAATAATAATCAAACCCGCGGTCGAAGCCGAAGTCGGAAGAGAGGCAGCCTCCACCGTGCATCCCCACGGTCAGGTAACCAGCGGCTTTTAAAACCGAGGCCAGGGTGGGAACCTCGGGGGGAAGGGTATTATAAATATCCGGATCGGTATCGTTGGGGTTATTGACCAGGTGAACTGCCGGAGTCAGGGCGGTGAAGATGGAGGCGTGGGCGGGAGCGGTCAGGGGGGCCTGGCTGATCGGATTGGAGAAGAGAACGGAGTCTCTGGCCATTTCATCGATAAAGGGGGATGTCCGGCGATGGTAACCGTAGCAGCTTAAGTGATCCGCCCGCAGGGTGTCGAAAGAAAATAAAACGATCAGCGGTCTCCCCCCGGTACCGGTGAGGGCAGAGAATTCGGGCTCGGCGGCCATGGAGAACGAACATAGAGCGAATCCCGCTGCCGTTAGTGCGAATTTAAGTGAAAATTTCATATGCGGGTTGATCAAAGTGATGGCAGCTCAATTTAATTTCTACGTTACCATAATAACGATCTGTCTGGTTAATGCAAATCCAAAATCTGTTTGTTCTGTTTGTTCAATCAAGATCGCCCCGCTGGATTGGTTCAAATCCCGATAGGGTTAAGGTTGATCAATAACAATACCGGTGTTGGGGGAAGATTTTATTCCTACGGGATGCTCCCCTGAAAAGTGGACAATGTCTGTGGGGTGAGCCATAATCTGAGGCGATCATCAGCAGACAGAGGTTGAAGACCGCCGCCGATCGCCGGGACGGTTTGTAGCGGATTGTGAACGTTATACACACGGGTGTGATCTGATTATAAATAGCCTCTTCAATTTGCGGGAACTGATCCATCTGGGGCGGCGGGCTGCTAAAAAATATGTTGTCAAAAAACATTGAAGAGCCGCCATGCGGATGATACATTGGCCGCCGGGAGAAATCACCATCTCTAAGAGCGGAGAAGTTCCCCTTTCGAGATCTCGACAAGGCGGCGGTTATAAGACCCCGGCGATCGCCGGCAATTCCCCGTCTCCGCGGAGAACCGATTATTATGACTTTCGAATTTATGCGCTGGTGCGATCGCTGGCTGGGCAAACCGGCGTCTTTCCTGGCCTGGATGCTTTCTCCTCTTCTGCACCGGAACTCCAGATTCATCCCCGGCCAAAAGGTGCCGTATGTCCGGCGAATCCGGGTGATCAAACTCTTCGGTATGGGAAGCCTGCTTCTGGCCACCCCCGCCTTACAGGCCCTGCGAGAAGCTTACCCTGGTACGGTCTTCGAGATTGTCACCGCCAAGAACCATAGCCCTTTCATCCGGTCTCTGGGGATATTCGACCGGATATACGGAATTTCCCTTGCCGGAATCCCGGAACTCGTCCGGGGGGTTGTCAGGCTTCTGCTCTCCCCGCGGCCCGACATTTCTATCAATCTGGAGTATTATACCTGGCTGGCGCTCGCTTTGCAGACTATCCAGCGAAGCCGTGTCCGGGTTGGATTCGCCGAAAGACAGTGGCTCCGTCGGCGGCTGCTGGACGTTCCGGTTCACTTCAATCACCGTCGTCACATCCGGCGCATCTTCGGTGCCGTTGCCGAAGAACTGGGGGTGCGGATGGCTTCCTATGAGCTTTCTTCGATCGATATCGGTAAAGCCGACCGGGAAAGTGCCCGGGAGGCTCTTTCCCGCAGCGGCTTTGCTTCCGATCGTCCGCTGATTGCAGTCCATATCGGTGCTTCTCCCCTCTGTCCCTTACGCCAGTGGCCCCTTGATCGTTTTCGCGAACTGCTCGGGCTGATTTTGAACCATACCGGGGCGGCGATAATTCTGACCGGCGGTCCCGAAGAAAAAGCCGAGGCGCAGTCTTTTTCCGACCACTTCACGGGGGAAAATCGCTTCCGCGACCTGGTCGGTGAGCTTTCGATACCGGCTACTATCGCCCTTTTGGGGATGTGTTCGATATTAATCACCAACGACTCCGGGCTTCTGCATTGGGCCGTGGCCGTGGATACCCCGACTAT
Organism: uncultured bacterium; assembly: GCA_963822585.1. Classification (GTDB taxonomy): domain Bacteria; phylum Auribacterota; class Erginobacteria; order Erginobacterales; family Erginobacteraceae; genus CAWGIE01. The sequence goes on along the minus strand of CAWGIE010000031.1, from coordinate 85,321 downwards.
CTCTTTTTTCGGTCCGGAAACCCCGCAGTTGTACGGACCGCCGGAGGGTCCCCGCCACTGGGTGTTTTATTCCGGCCGTTATTGCAGTCCCTGTATAACCACCACTCGGGCCAAGTCTTCCGAATGCCGGGATAATCTGTGCTTGAAGGATATCGGGGTGGGAGAGGTGTTCGAGGCTGTTCAGAGTTTACTCGATCAATACGGAAAGGGGCAGACCCGCTCCTGACGGATCCTGGAATCCGGGTTCGGGGTGAGGATCGGTCGTTCTAGTTTTCCGGCGGTAGCGGTCTTTCCCCCGTCTTTCAGAAGTAAAGATTACGATTGAGCCATCCGAACCGGACAATTTCACGAAAGGAGAGTTGGTTCGACTTCTTGTGGTTCAAGGCAAAGGTAACGAGAAAAACCAGGTGGTCGATGAATCGGAACGGGAGTTTGATCAGTTTGATGATCAGGGGCAATAATCCGGGGAATTTAACCGCCAGATAAAAATATTTTTGCAGCCTGACCAATGTCTGTGTCTCTGCCCCTTCCAGGGGACTGCCCTTGAAAAATACCGGGTTGAAATCACGGTGGTCGGACTTTCTCAGGAGCCCCTGCGCGATAGAGTATCGTTCAATCTCGGTATTGGGATAAGGTTGAAGAATCGAACACCACGGGTAGTCGGCTCCGATGGCGGAGTTCAGGGAGACGGTTTTGAGGGCTTGCTCCAGAGTTTCTCCCGGCAAACCCATCATATTGAGGGTTAGGATCTTGATCCGACGACTCATCAGCAGGCGGCAGGCCCGGATGATCTGGTCGTCGGAGATCTGCTTGTTGAGAACTTTTTTCCGGAGTTCCTCATCGCCGGTTTCAATCCCCAGGGACACGCAATAACAGCCAGCCGAGGCCAGCAGTTCAGCCGTCTCCTCGGTGACCGCATTAGCCTGCACTTTGCAGGTAAAGGGAAGATCTATCCGCTCCCGATATTTCCCCAGGAATTCCCTGAGCCAGGCTGGCCGGGAAATGAAGACGTCATCCTCGAAATAGACAGTAGATAAATTATATCGACGGCGGGTGTCCTCCAGTTCCCCGATCGCGTAGTCCGCGCTCTTAAATCGGAGAAGATCCCCCTTCCCGGCGTAGAGCCGTTTCCAGAGGTGGTTGTAACAGTAACTGCAGCGGAAGGGGCAGCCCCGGGAGACGATGAAATGCTTAGTCGGATTTCTCTGCAGGGCAGAGTATTTGTTGTAGATTTCCCTGGCGGGGTAGGGTAGGATGTCGAGGTCTTCGATCAAGGACCGCGGTTCGTTGCGGACGATACCGCTGGCGGTTTTTAAGTGCAGGTTCGGAATCCTGTTGGGGCTTGCCCCTGCCGCCCGTGCCTGTGTGAGATCCAGAAGCGGATATTCACCCTCGCCCCGGCAGATAGCGTCGACCCCATCTTCCTCGACCAGATCCGGGAAAAAGGTGGGATGGGCTCCGCCGAATAGCGTAAATATCCCTCCGCTTTGTTGCAGTTCCCGGGCGAGAGCAAGCGCCCAGATATGTTCACCCGTGGTGCAGGTAAAACACGCGATATTCGGGCGATAGTGGAGAATTGCGGAGGCAATATCTCTTTCTCCGCTCCCGATAAACGCCTCTACTGCATAGCCCTGCTGTTTAACCAACGTGGCCAGAGACATCAACCCGATGCTCTCATACCACCCTCTCTGAATGAAAGCGATTTTCATAATAGCCCGTTGGATTGGTATTGGATTTTAATTTCCGACCAAATGCAATGGCGATATGGGTTGATTTTTGCTATAAATTCGGCAATAATATAAGATTGGCGTCGGCGCTCCGAACTTTTTTAGCCCCGACCGCGGGATAATTGCTCAGCGTGTCCATATCGGCTGCCGCGTCATTTGGATACTGGTAGTGTACTTCAACTTCCTCAGTCGCAGCAAACAAATATTTGCCACCGTCGGAAGGGACCTCGCAGTTGTCCCGGTCACAGGGCTGAAGACACTGGTTCTCAACCGCGGGGCGGTGCACCAGGGAGGAGAGTGAATCGTTTCTTAAAAGCTCGTACGTGGGGTTTCATCCGAGAACTGGCGCTCAGCAACTATCGGTCCCCTCGTCTGCCATATCGCCTTCTGGTATACCTGACGCTCCGGTGTAATTGCCGGTGCCAGATTTGCAACGTCTGGAAGAAGCAATCTCAGGCTGAGCTCGGTCGGGAGGAACTGGAGAGAATTTTCCGCTTCGCGGCACCTTTCCTTCGCTGGCTTCACCTGGGTGGAGGCGAGATTTTCCTCCGGGATGACTTTCCGAATCTGTTGGGTTCGATCGGGCGGGATCTTGACAAACTTTTCCTGCTGCAATTCGCCACCAATGCCACTCTTCCCGATCGGGTGATGCAGGGTTGCGGCGTTTTAGCGGACGGTCCCGTCCCCCAGATCATCGTGACCATTTCCATCGACGGCATCGGCGCGGATCACGACCGACAGCGGGGCGTGGACGGGCTCTTCGAGCGGGCGATCAGTCTCTACCGGGATATCAAGTCCGCCTATCGGGGGAGGATCAGCGTCTGCCTGGGGCTGACCGTTACCCGGAGTAACTGCCGCGACCTTGCGGATACTTTCGGATGTCTGCATCGAGACTACAAGATTCCCTATACCGATCTGCACGTAAATTTCTATCATCAATCCGACGTTTTTTATTGCAACCTCCCGGGAGAAACCCTCTCCCCCGAACAGGCCCGGGAGGGGGTTAGGATAATTTCCTCGGCGATGCCCTGGTATTATCGACTAACGCCCAGCGGATTTTTTGAGCATCGTTACCGTCAACTGTTCCCTCTGTTCTTGGAACGGAGACGGTCTCCTCTTCTCTGCGGCTCGTTCTCCAGTTCCCTGACCTTGAGTCCGGAAGGAGAATGTTGCCCCTGTACCCTTGATCGGCGCTCTGCCGGCAACATTCGGGATTTCGATTACCGGATTGACAGACTCTGGAATTCCTCCGCCCGGAAAATGATTCGGGAAAGCATCAAGGGGGGAGACTGTCCGCAATGTTGGACTCCCTGTGAGGCGTTCCAGGCAATGTTCGCGCATTCTCTCCCCGGACATCGAAAATGGCTCCCTGGTCATCGGACATCTAACTGAAGGTCGCCGTATGCAGCCAAGTGCCGCCGCTATCGAGACTAATGTAGGCAAACCACCTTCCGGTCGCCATCGAGCCAAGGAAACCGCGGTGGTCATCGGTGTCTCCACTATCGCCTTTCTCCTGTTTTACTTCAACGCTTATTTCAGCGAAGATTTCAAGGGGATGCTGGGATATGAGGTTAAGGATACCCTGCTCCATCTTCAGGCCTATGCTAAAGCTGGAGGCGCTGGAGCCACATATTACTGGGATCCGTATTATCTTTCATATACCCCCGCCTTTCCCCAGGCGCCGCTGCATTCTCCAGTCACCCGGCTTTTCCTGCTCGCGGCCCGCCTGGGTTGTCTGGCCTCCACCAGAGAGTATTTAATCTTTTATCTGATCGTGGCCGCCGTTCTCCAGATTATCTGCGCCTATACTATGTACCTCTTTCTCACCTCCTGCGGCTTCTCTTTGCTTCCGGCCCTCCTGGGCGGCCTCGGCTACGCCTACAACCAACAGACTTTCGTTTTCGGCATCCGACACGGTTATGAAAGAATCTCCGCCCTGCTCCTTCTCCCGCTGGTTTTGATGCTTTATTTTCAACTTTGGCGCCCGGGCCAATCCCGTCATCGCTATCGGGGATATATCGCCGGCACCGCCCTGCTTCTAGGGTTGGCGCTGATCTGTAACGGGGATGTCAAACCCACCGCCTTTTTTATGCTGTTTATGGGCATCGCCGCCTTCTTCGTCCGGCCGTTTTCCTGGAGGAATATCGCGGCCCTGGGGCTGATATATCTTCTGGCAGCGGCGGTATTCGCGGTTCAGGGGCTTCCCACTGTATATACCTTTTGGGACTCCGTCCGGGGCCAGGAAAGTATGAGCACACTGCTGGAATTTTCCTTGCGTCCCGCCAAACTTTTGCTCACTCATATCACGACAGCCTTCACCGACCGTCCCGATTATCCCTGGGAAAGCACCGCGGAATATTCGCTGTCGATTTTTCTCTTGGCCTTAGTGGGACTCTTCAGTCTCCGCCGGCACCGGCTGGGCCGGGTCATATATGCCACGCTTATTTTTTCCCTGATCTGGATTATGGGAGATCATACCCCCTTCGGTTTTGTCGTGGGCTGGATTATGCGGATTTCGGGGATGCATCACCCGGCCCGGATGACCATCCTGCTTTATTTCTGCTACAGTTTTGCCGCGGCCCAGGCGGTTCAGCGCCTACCCGGAGGGCGGGAGGAGCGAATCATAACCATCAGCCTGGCCGTGTTACCCTTAAGTCTGCTGATTGCCTGGGGTGCCGGTATCCACCAAATACCTTTCCGCTATATCCTGTTCGCCTTGTGCAGTTACCTGGTCATACTGGGAGTCACCCTGCGGGTTCTGCCTCGCGCATTTCTCTGGCTGATCGTTCTGTTTTTCATTCTCGAGCGGGCCACGCCTTTTTTTTCCCTGGAAGAGACGCGGGTTACCGATCCCACCAGATATTACACTTACGGGGAAATTTATTGTCATCAACCGCGGGTCGAAGCTATTCTTCAGGATCCCGGGCACCGGGATTACCGGGCCTTCTTCGGGGGAAAGGAATATCCGGATCTCTTTTCCCACGCCCTTTACTTGAATGCGTTCGCTGACGATATTCGCCCGATTTTCGCCAACTTTGTCAACGAGGAATGGCCAGTCAGAGTCCGCGAATTGCAGTGGTTTCTACTTAATGATTGGGCGAACCCGATGTGGGACCTGCTCAATGTGAAATATTTCGTGGACCTGGAAGCGTTGTTCGTCACCTGGGATGAAGAGGATATAAGTCGAAAGGGGTTGGAGCACTTCGAGATCGTGGACGAGCACGTGAGAATCAACCCCGGGGCAGAGAAGGAAGTCTTTCTCCGATACCGCGCTCAACTTACCGATGACACGACGTTTCTCGAGAACCTGGCGGCGGGGAGGCTTGATGTTAAGGAGGTCGCTTATCTCAACACCGCGGATGCCGGAGACCTTATCTTTCCCGGCGCGGAGTCACCGGTGGCGGGAGGGGAAATCGTTGTCAGCGGGCGGAAGACTGACGAGATTGACGTCGAGGTTACAGTCCCCCAACCGGCTTTCGTGATATTCTCCGAATTCTGGTTCTTTCCCTGGAGTGTGGAAGTTGATGGGAAAGAAGCCCGTCTCCTCCGGGCCTATAATGTTCTGCAGGCGGTTCAAATCCCGGCGGGGAAACACCGGGTGCGCTTTTATTTCAACTCCCGTCACTGGAAGTTCGTGCTTCCGTTTATTGTTTCCTACGGCACGGTGCTGGCTCTGTTGCTATCCATCGTTTATTATTATCGTCAGGGGAGAAAGAAAAAGGAATCGAATATTTAAACCATCGGCGGAGAAAAACAGTTACTTGTGCCGTTTCCATCAATTATACCCGGCCTAATTTTATGAGGATCGCTTTTCTGCAGAAATATCCCTTCCCGTATTTCGGGGTGATGTCGATCAGCGCCTGCCTCCCGGGAGAGTACGAGCGGGAGGTCTTTGTCGGCGACCTCGAAGAAGATCCGGTGGGGGCGGTGGTCAAATTCCGGCCGGAGGTGCTGGCCCTGCCGGTGATGAGCCACGAGTACCGCTGGATGATGGAGACCGCCGGGGAGATCAAGCGGCGGCTCCCCACCCTGACCGTGGTCGCCGGGTACATCCACGCCACCGCGGTGCCGGAGATGATCGAGCACTCTGCCGTGGACGCGGTCTGCGTGGGGGAGGGGGAGTACTCCTTTCCCGCTTTCCTCAAGGGTCTGGAGAAGACGGGACGGCCGGAAGTGGTGGATGGCTTCTGGGTGAAGCGGGACGGGAAAATTCTCAAATCCGATCAGCCCAGCCTGGTCCCCGACCTCGACGGCCTCCCGGACGAGGACCGGGAGATATATTACCGGAAGTATCCGGCGCTCCGCGAGGAGAAGTTAAAGCAGTTCATCGCCTCCCGCGGCTGTCCCTACTCCTGTTCCTTCTGCTGTCATCAGGTTTACCGTGACCTCTACCAAGGGCGGACGAAATACGTCCGGAGGAAATCGCCGTCCAAGGTGATCCGGGAGATTCGGACGGTGAAGGAGCGATACGGGATGGAGTCGATCTGTTTTCTCGATGATCTCTTCGTCTTCGACCTCGAATGGCTCAAGGAGTTCTCCCGCCTCTACCGGGAAGAGGTCGGCCTGCCCTTCTTCTGCGCGGTGACGGCTCCGGCGATGACCGAGGAGGTGGCCGCCCTGCTCAAGGAGACCGGCTGCCACACGGTAACCTTCGGGGTGGAGACGGCCAATGAGGAGAAGCGGTTCAAGATCCTGAATAAGCGGGTGACCGACGAGCAGATGATCGAGTGCGCCCGGCTGGTGAAGAAGCACGGGATGAAGCTCCAGACCACCAATATCTTCGGTCTCCCCTTCGAGACGGTGGAGGAGGCCTTCGAGAACATCCGGTTCAATATCCGGCTGCAAACCGACTTTATGTGCTCCAACATCCTGCTGCCCTTTCCCCGGACCGGGATCGAGAAGATGGCCCTGGAGGCCGGGATTCTCGAGCCCGGATACCTCGAGAGCGAGAAGTTTAGGGGGGTTCACCTCAACAGCGTTTTCAACTACCCGGGGATCGAGGAGGTGGAGCGGGTCCAGAAGATCTCTCACCTGGCGATGAAGCTGCCGTTCCTGATCCCGCTCTTCCGCCGGCTGGTCCGGATCCGGAGCCCGAGATTGTTCTTCGGGTTTTTCGTGATTTCCTCGATGTGGCGCTACAAGTCGGAGAAACCGATCTCCTGGCTTGAGGTGATGAGGATGTTCTGGCGGGCCCGGAAGAATTACCTCAGGTATCTCTCCTGAAGCGGTTCGCTTCCCGGTTATGTTGCTATTTGAAGATCATTCCAGAGTCCTCCGGCTGTCTCCGGAAATTTCTTCTGTTAATAAACGACCATGCATTCCCCAGTATCGATTGGTAAGCCTCGCAAGGTGTCCAGCATTGGGGGCAATTACCGCTTTCGATCTCCTCCCGGATTTTTCGCGCAATCGGGCCATTCCAGAGCCGGGACAGGTTGAATTCATTGCTTCTCAGGTTGCCCAGTGGTCGTTCATAACCGACGCAGGGAAAGACCTGCCAGGAAGGATCGATAAAGCACGAAGCGCGTAAGGCGAAACAGGATAGGGGACTCTTTCCGGATAATAAATACTGTTCGGCCAGTCGGAGATAGCAACGCTCCAGTATTGTTTGAGGGCTCCACCGGGGTGCGGGCCAACGGCTGACCCGGCGGAGCAGCCGGGAAAGGTCTATTGGAGGAGATACCCGGGTTTCCAGGTTGTTGTAGTAAAAAGCATTGTGGGCGAGATTGAAATGAAAATCAGATTTCCGCACCCAGCCCAGCACTTTTTTTACGGATTGAAACGTCTCTTCGATTAACCCGGAGTTTTCCGTTCCGAGAGTCATCCCCAAATACGCCTCGGTCATTTCAACGCGGCGCAATCCTTCGAAGGATTCAAGAGCTTTAGAGAAACTTCCTTTCATACCCCGCAGCCGGTCGTGGACCGGAGCGGGACCATCGATGCTTACTGTCATAATGAAACGCGGCACCTTTAATCTCTTTACCAGGCGGGCAACGGTAAAGAGCGATTCCGGAAGGTAACCGTTGGTGGGAAAGTGGAGCAAGACAAGATGCGGGGACCGGGAGACTATAATTTTGATAATTTCGGGAAGATCGGGCCGGAGGGTCACTTCCCCCCCTCCCAGGTCAATCCAGGAGAAATACGGCTGCCGGGCAAAGAAAGTTTCTATTTCCTTTATCTCCATCTCCGCTCCCGGCGGTCTCTTCCAGATCTGACAATACCGGCATCGGAGGTTGCATCGATACGTGAGCGCCAGCAGCAATTTGAAAGGTCGCTTCAAGCGATTACAATTCGCCAGCAGGATATTCCAGGCCAAATTCCTGTACGATGAGATCATTGCAGACAATACCGGCGGCCGATGGCTAAAACCACAGGGCCTGGAAAAAATTGAGGATAAATTTCCAGCCCTGTATCGTCTTCAACTTGGATTTGCCACCCCTCCGGGCATATTCGTGAGTGGGAACTTCCATAACCCGATAGCGTTTCCGAAGAGCCCTGATAACCATCTCCTGTTCGATCGTAAAGTCATTCTGCTTCAACTCCAGAGAAATAAAGATATCTCTTCTGATGGCCCGGAACCCGTTCTCCACTTCCGTGATTTGCTTGCCAAAAATTAATGCTATTCCAAAAGCAATCATTTGAGAACCTCCCAACCGGATCAGATGATCGAAAGTAATCATCGCCTCATCCGAACCTCCTGAAATCCGGGAGCCGATCACCAGGTCGGATTCCCCCCGCAATAGCGGTGCTACCAAACGGGGAATATCGGCCGGCCGATGTGAGTAATCGGCATCAATAAATACCAGGATATCGCTGATAGCCGCTTGGGCGGCTGTTCTCAGGCCATCACCTTTGCCTTTGCCGTGGTCCTCGATCACCCGGCAACCGAGCCCCTCTGCTATCTTCCTGGTCCCGTCAGTGGAATGCCCGTCAACCACGATAAGTTCATCTCCATAAAGGCGGCAGTAATGTACGATATCGGCAATGTTATTCTCTTCATTACGAGTTGGAATAATGATCGAAACCTTCTCAAGGCGGCGTTGATACTCTTCCCAGACCGCCTTGTTCTCATCGGGAGAATACCAGGGATCAAGACGGAAATACGGGGTGATATCTGGATTTATCGGCATAGGTTATCCTCAGATTACAGTTTGCAAATGATTAGCCATCAGTTCCTCGGTTCTCTCCCGCCGCCACCCTCCATAAAATTGTCGGGTATGACTTGATTCTGTCCGAAAATATATTCCAGGACTTTCCCGGTTTTTACGCCTGAATAATCTAAATGCTTATACGGCAACCGGATTGTTGAAACCCCACGTAGCCATGCGGCCTGCGCCATGGTAGAGTGTAATGAGTGAGAAAAAGCCCGGGAATCACAGGAACACACGGAGGAAATGTTAGCAAAATCAGAACCCTCCTGCGAGATAAAACTCACGAATTTTCGGGGAAGCTTTCTCCCCGTTTGCCCAAGCCAATCAGCCGTTTTGTCGAAAAGAAAAAGTACAATTGATCCGTCTTTTGATTTTCCGTATAGTGCTAATGTGGTGTCTCAGAAATAAAAGATATTTGTTTGTCATTGCGAGTGATAGCGAAGTAATCTCAACTCCTTGGGGACCAGAGAGATTGCTTCGTCGCTCTGCTCCTCGCAATGACTTATTTACGCAAGTTATTTCTGAGACGGCACACTATATCGGGATGAACGAACATTATTTAGGTTCCCGGCAATGAACGTGCCCGGCCCGGGGGAAATCGAAATCCCGGGTGGTCGCGGATGGTTTATATTTTTGGCTGAGAATTATGTGCGGGCGATTCCGCAATTTGCTCTCACCCAGCCACCGGGTATTACATAAGCCGGAAGAATGAGCAGGGAGTTTGTCTGTGGATATTTTGTTGGTTAATCCATTTCCAGTCCGGGCTTCCGGAATCAATGAGGCTACGGTTGAGCCTCCTCTGGGGCTGGCTTATTTGGCTGCCTATGTCCGCTCTCAGGGTTTTTCAGTCGGTTTGCTGGATAGCAATATCCTTCGGATGTCGGAGGAAGCCGTGGCGAAATTTATTATCTCCCATAATCCGCGTTTTGTCGGTTTTTCCACCAATATTATCACCCACCGCTCCGGCATCTCCCTTGCCCGCTTAATCCGGGGGAAAGGCTACCGCGGCCATATCCTGTTCGGAGGTCCTTTCCCTTCCGCCAAGCCGGAATTTTGTCTGAAAGATCCGGCCGTTTCGGCGGTCGTGATCGGAGAGGGAGAAGAGACGCTCCTGGAAATTCTCCAAAAAGGGGGAAATCGGGAGACCACTCCCTTTCGGGGGATCAGAGGCTGTCAATGGAGGATGGAAAACGGGGGAATCAAGATAGAAAACCCGCGCCCCTTGATCGATGATATCGATTCGCTTCCGCTGCCCGCCTGGGACCTTCTCCCCCCTTTGAAACTATATAAGAGCCGGTCCCGGCGCCGTCCGGTTGGCGCCATCTTTACCAGCCGGGGTTGTCCTTTTCAATGCGTTTTCTGCAATAAGAGCATATTCGGGACCCGCTACCGCCTTCATTCGGTCGATCGAGTGATGAAAGAAGTCGAGACTCTGGTGGCACAATTCGGCGTCAGGCAGATCGATTTCCTGGACGACGCTCTGGGGGTTAAACTCGACTGGTCAAAAGAACTTTTTACCCGGTTGCGCTCTTTTAAACTGGCTATCAATATTCAGAATGGAATCCGGGCGGATTATTGTGACGAAGAACTTATCCAGATCATGAAGGAAGCAGGAGTTTTTAAGATTTCCATCGGAGTCGAAAGCGGGAATCAGGCGATGCAGAAACAAATCAGGAAAAATCTGGACCTGGAAGCGGTTTTGAAAGTAAGTAACTGGGCCCGGAAAAGAGGTATTTTGGTATATGGTAATTTTATCCTGGGGCTTCCCCGCGATAATCGAGAGACCATGGATGACACGATTGAATTCGCCCTGAGAATGGACCCGGATATTGCCAACTTCGCGTGTATGATTCCGTTGCCCGGGACTGAAGCATATGAAGAGATTATTAGAGAAGGAGAACTTTTCTTTAATCTGGATGATTTAATCACCTTGGGTTTTTACGGAAGCCAGGCCCGCTTCAACCTGCCGGGAATGAATCCTACCGAGGTGACTTCCGCTTATCGGCGGGCCTACCGGCGTTTTTACGGCCGCCCTCTCATCATCTGGAGGATTCTACGTTCAGCCCGTTCTTGGGGAGAACTGCGCTGGATTCTGGAAACGGGATGGGGAGTCCTGAAACTTCCCCGACCACGTTTCTGACTATTTCACCTGATTTTTGGTCGTGAAAGCACATTTATTTCATAAAAATATCGCCGGCACCGGCGATCAGGACCTATCCGGGGAAAAATATCCGGGACTCGCCCGCTCCGGAATTTATATTCTCATTTTTATCCTCTCAGCGCTCTTTGTGATTTATTGTCTCTCCGATCCAAATCTGACCTGGGTTCATCCGGAGGCGGTCAGCCGCCACCTCCCATTCGCGCTCGGTAACCGGCACGACCTGGTTGCCGAAGATTTATTGCGGGGCTTTGATTTCTGGAGTTTTGACGGGGCCATGCGTACCCGTTTTCTGTCTTATGTAGGGACGGTTGTGGATCTGAAATTCAGGAACTGGTTTTTTCAGCATTTTCCGCCGCTCCTTAGTTTGTCTCTAACCTGGATTTTCAGCCTATTGCTGAGCCCTCTTTTCCTCTGGAAACTCATTTATAATCTCAGCCGGAACAGAATTTCCGCCTGGATGGGGATATCACTTTATTATTTATCCACCGGTTTTCTTTCCGGGATCGTTATGTTTTTTCATCCCGGAAAACCTCTCTGCCGTTTTGCCGCTATTTTTTGCCTTTATTGCGCGTCCGTTATCGTTCCCTGCCGGGGGAATGATCGGGAGGGAAAAAATACCGGGTGGTTCTGGTTGCTGGTATTGAGTGTTTTTATATCTTTCTTTCTGGAGGAAACCTTCTGGTTCATTTTTATCGCGATACCGGTTTTATTTCCCGCTTTATTGTTTTCCCGGCCGCCGAGATGGTGGAGGATTTTCGCTTACGGCTTGCTACCGGTAATTTTTGTTCTTTTTGTGACCTGGCTTGCTCCCCGAATAATCGAAAATTTGGGGTTTGGAAATTTCAATTTCTGGCAGTGCGAGCTCCATCCGTTTGGCGCTTCTGAATACAGAGTATGGGAAAAGTTTATCCCGCTTAATATCTTGATTAACGCCCGGAACATTCTTTTTGATTATATCAGTATCAGAAGCTCATCGGGGGACCTGGAAATATCGGCGTTGAGCGTTTTGATTCCCCTCTTTTTCGGAGGATATTTCCTGCTGATGTTTTTCCGGGCTTCTTCCGCCCGGAAAAAAATAATTGCCCGGGTATTTCTGGTGATCATTTTATTCTTGATCTTTGAAACGATGCTTTTCACTAAGAAAGGAATAGTTCAATCAAGCTATTATTACGGAACGCTTTTCCCGGTATTCTGGGTATTATTGGTCTCCTTGATTCTTTCTTCCGGTCAAGAACGGTATCGGCCGATCGGCCTGATTATTTTCATATTTCTGCTTCTGCTGGGCGGGTATAATTTTATCGTGCTCGGCCGTTCCTGGTATCTCGATCACGGCCGCCCGATCGGAGCGCTCTATCCAGATACCGCCAGGGTGGAGAATGACGGGATCGAGCTGACCCGAGAGATGGTTATGAATATCTGGAAGAATCGGGATCAGCCGGGGGTATTGGAAGAATTAAGGAAAAATTATCCCCGCCGCTCCTACTGGTTCTTTGCGGAAATGGAATATTCCTGGCTGTTCCGGGTCATTGACCGGCTGGAAAAGGAGGCCGGGGCAGCACAACCGATTCAGGCATCCGATCAAATAATTTCCGAGAAAAAACCCGGTAATCTTCTGTCGGCTCGCGATGTTCGTCTGAGAGTCTCCGATCAGAACGGTCCGGGGCAGGGGGCCGAGAATCTGATCGACGGGGATTATGACACAGTATGGCATATCCGGGATTTGGTGGATTTTGTTACCCGCCCGTCCTGGCTGGAAGTCGATCTGGGGCCGGAAAAGGCCGCTCGAGTCCGGACCGTGGCCGCCCTGCCCGCCCCATCCAATCCTCAGGCATTTATAAAGAGAGGACTGCTCCTGGGAAGTCGGGATCGAGTCAATTGGGAGCCGGTATCTCTCCTGGAAGGTCCGCGCAATCCGAATCTCAACCAGTGGATTTATTGGAACATTGCTCCGGATCGATCGTATCGATTCTATAAGCTTTACCTGGTAAACAATCCGGACAACAGTCGGGATTATTTCCTGGCGCTCTCCGAATTAGGCTTTTATGAATAATGACCAAGGAAAACAAAAGATCTCTTGCCGCTGGCTTCCTTTTGCTCTCCTCACGATGCTGCTCACTCTCTTTTTCCTGCCCCTGCTGGCCGGCTGGGAGAAATTTTTCTTCGATGATATAGCGTTTTTTTTCTACCCCCAACAGTCGTTTCTCTCCCGGGCCCTGGTCCGGGGGACCATCCCCTGGTGGAATCCTCATCTGGCCGCCGGGGCGAGTCCTTTTTACGGACACTTCTTCCAGAGCGCGATCTCTCCCTTGAACTGGATTTTTCTCATTTTGGGTGGCCTCGATCCGGTCCGCGATTATCTCTGGCTGATCAAACTCCCCCTGACGGTCTCCTATCTTCTCTCCGCCTGGTTTTCCTATCTCTTCTGCCGGCGCGGACTCAAACTCGGCCGTCCGGGATCGTTCCTCTTCTCCCTCGCATACACGCTCAGCCCGGCGATGATCTATTTCTCGCTCTGCCCCCCGGAAGTTCTGATCCAGGCCTGGCTCCCGCTCTTCTGTCTCTGCCTGATCGGGTTCGCGAAAACCGGCCGGCTTCGATGGCTGATCCTGGGGGCGGGGGCCTTCGCCCTGGTCTCCCCGTCCGGCGATGTCCCGGTAGTGGCCCACCTGCTCTTCATTACCGCTCTCTTTGGTCTGGCTCTGATTATTCCGGGCCTGAAGAGGAGGGATTGGAAGGTGGTTTGGCGCGTCGCCGGAGGAGGGATCGCCTTCTTCGGGATCGGTTTTCTCCTGGCCGGGGTTTACTGGGGAAATATGATCTCCGGGCTTCGGATGCTGGGGACGGAGACGGGAGAGACGGTCGAGGCGCTGTCGGGGCTGGCCCAGAGTATGCCCCCCCTTTACCTGGTCACCCTCTTCCTCCCCGATTACTTCGGGGGGGTGACCAGCTACCATACCTGGGGGGCGGCTCACCGGATGAACCTCACCCTGAACGACGCTAATCTGCTGGGAGGTCTGTTCCTTTTATTCCTGGTTTTCGCCGGCTTTCTCAGCTTGTCGGGCCGACAGGGGGGAGACGACCGGGGCCGCTCCCTCCGGCAATACTGGTGGGGTTTTTTCGCCATCTTCCTCTTCGGAATTCTGGTGGTTTTGGGTAGATACACCCCGGCTTATGGCTTTTTCCGGGTTCTGATCCCGGTTCTCCGGATGCCCTATCCGGTTCGCTTCCGGAGCATCGAGTGCTTCGCCCTGGCCGGTCTGCTCGGGGTCTCGGTCGAACTTATGGCTCGCTATCGTCCGCCACGGTTGATCCGGCCGGCGGTTATCTATCTGCTTTTCGTTCTCCTGCTGGCCGGTCTGGCTCTCGTATCCCCTTATTCCGATATCAGAGGTACTGTATTCTCGCCCGGTTTCCGGCAATTGACGGCGCTCGGGGATTGGCCCTGGTTTATCCGTGGGCCGGTCTTATACCTGATTCTGGGGGCGTGCTGGCTGCTCCTGATCGCCGGGGTCAGGGGCGGAAAGTGCCTGCGAACCCTTCTCATCGTAACGTCGGCGGGGGAACTGATCTTCTTTTCCTATCGGGCGTTTTATCACAACCGGGTCCTCAACCACCGTTACCGGGATATGTACGCCGAGCGATATTTCGGACCGGACGACGACCCGGTTTACCAAAAAATTCTTCACTGGCGGCCGGAGCGGGAAGGGGAGGGGGGCCTCTATCGCCGTCTCTATTACCGCTCCTACTTCGACAATCTCGGCTGGCTGGATGGTTCCCTCTCCCTGCTGGGCTTCGATATCAAGCCCCTCGATCCCCGCTTCCAGGGGATCATCGAGGAGTTGACGGAGGGGTTCCCCTATGAAATCAAGGTCAAGGACTGGTCCTCGAGGTTCTGGCTAAATATGAGCGGACGGTATTTCCTCTCCCCCTCCCGCTTGATCATTTCTCACCTGGGAGACGAGAAAAGAGTCAACGGCGATTTCGCCTATCGCGCGGCCGGCGCCCTGCCCCGGCTCTACACGATAGATAGGATTATCGGGTGTTCGGAAGAGGAGGCGGTGGCGGAACTGGTCGGGGGGGATTTGAGGGAGGGAGTCTTCGTTGAAGGAAGTAATCAGTTATCAGTAATCAGTGATCAGTGGACTGGGGTAGGCTTACGGTCTGATTACCGATTACCGATTACTGATTACAAATCTTTCGTTCCGGGAAGCGAGGAGGAATATAGTGCCCATTTTGAGGAGTTGCAGGCTGCAAACCCGATTACCCACCTGGATTTCCGCGACCCCAACCGGGTAGTGATCGACGCGGAAATTTCGACTCCGGCTATGCTGGTGATGACCGATGTTTACCATCCGGATTGGCGGGCGACCTTAAACGGGGAACCGGTCCCTGTTCACCGGGTAAATTACCTCCAGAGGGGGATCTGGTGTCCGCCCGGGGAGTGCCGGATTGAGATGGTGTTCCGGCCGTCTTCAATCGGACCGGGGCTGGCGATAACCGGAGCGGGACTCCTGGCCCTGCTCGGGCTGATCCGTCTGTCGTTCCGTTCCCGGCGCCGGCACTGATCCGCGCCGAAAATCAAGCGATGCGGTGATTGATACATACATCACCACTAGTGAACAAAACGAAAAAATGTAACCTAAATTAGCGAGCGAAGCTCGCTAATTTATTGTTTAGGAATTTCAAAAAAGGTAGTTCAATTGATTGTTGTCTAACCTGAAAATTGTAACTTCCACTAAGTGGCGTTAGCTTCAGTGTTTTTTACTAAGTTAGCGCCGCAGGCGCTAACTTATAATGAAAAAAGCTGATCTCTTCGCCGTCATTTTCCTCTTTCTGGCCGTAGGGGCGCTATTTCTGCCCGCCCTGATCGGCTGGCGGGGGATATTTCACGATGACGTGGCGATGGACGTCTTCCCCTGGCAGTATTACGTGGCCCGCCATATTCAGAACGGCGTAATCCCGCTCTGGGACAGCGAGACCTGGTGCGGGGCCAAGCCCTTTTACGCTCGTTTTTACGCCGATACTTACTATCTGCCGCTCTGGCCCTTTCTCCTCCTCAGCCGCCTCGACGATCTCGACCAGGCCTATTTCGTGATCAGCCTGCTCCCGTTGATTCTCCATTACCTGCTGGCGGTGATCGGGATGTATGCCCTGGCCCGTTGCGGGATCCGGCTCCGTCCCTTTCCCGCTTTCATCACCGCCTGGGTGTACCTTTTCAGCCCCGCCTTCTCCTACTCCTATGTCTGGCCGCCGGTGGTGAATGTCCAGGCCTGGCTTCCCTGGTTCCTGCTGGTGGTTGTCCTGATGGACCGCGGGGCCGGTTTCGGGAGGATCGCCGCCGGCGGATGCATCTTCGCCCTGATGATGCTGGCCGCCCAGCCGCCCCACGTCGGCTACGGCCTGCTCCTGGGCGGGTTGCTGGCCCTGGGTCTGGGGGCGCGCCGGCTCCGGGGGAAGAAGAAACTCCGTTTCTTCCGGGCTCCCCTCCAGCTGGCGGCGGCGGTATTGCTCGGGTTGGCCCTCTCCGCCGTCTTCTGGGTCTCCGCCCTCGAAGGTTCGGCTCATACCAAGCTGCATCTGGAGGAGACCTATGAGGCGATGACCGGCGGAGACGGTTCGATGCCCCCGATCTATTTGGCGACCCTCTTCGTCCCCGATCTCTTCGGGACCGTGAGCAATCTCAATAACCGCAACTGGGTGGATTCGATTACCCAGGGGGTCAGGTTCTGGGACGCCAATATGAGCGGGGGATTGCTGCTTACCTTCCTGGCCCTGGCCGGTGCGTTTTTGATTGCGCGTCGTTCTCGCCTCCGGCGGTTACGGTTCTGGGCGGTCTTCGCGGTCCTGGTCTGGATATTCTCCGTGCTCTTGATGCTGGGAAGGCACGCCCCGTTTTATTATTTCTTCTATAAAGTGGTGCCGGTTCTGTCCCTGTTTCCCTTCCCCATCCGTTACCGCCTCCTGCAGGTTATCGCCACCGCCTGGCTGGCCGGCCTGGGGATGGAATACCTGATCTCGGGCAAATGGGCTGCAACGGGCTGGCCTCGAAAGCTTATCTACGGGTACCTCGCCCTGGCTTTTCTCGCCGGCCTTCTGGCGCTCTTCGGTTACGACGGAATCCGGGGCTGGTTGAGCGGGAATTTCTCTCCGCCCGGCTTGAAGGAAATCATCCGCCGGGGCAACCTGCAATGGTTTATCCGGAGCCCGGTCCTTTACTTTGTCGCGGCCGCCGGTATGCTGGTTTTCACCTGGCGGGGTTTGCGGGGAAAGACCCGGTCGAGAGCGGTGGCCGCGCTGGTTATCCTGGAGACGTCGATCTTCACGTTCGCGGCATTGTACTTCTGCACTTTTCGCTTTCACCATCCCCGGCCCGAACACCTCCGGAGCCTCGGTCCCCGGTCACACCCGATGGTGCAAAGAGTACTGCGTACACTGGCCGCGTCCCGGGACGACTCTTGCCTCCGCTGGGCGACCGATCAGCCTTTCCACGAAAATTTCGCCTACCTGGAAGGCAGCTTCGCTTTTATGGGCTACGATATGAAGCCACTGGAAAAGCGGTTCAGGAAGGCGTTTGAAGAAGCGTACGGCCGGCCGGTGGATTGGCCGCTTTACTGGGACTTTCCCCGCCCGGTCCATCCGGCTTTCTTGAGCAATATGTCGGTTGAGTATCTTCTTGATTCCCGGCCGGCAGGAATTTTCCCGGGTGAAACCGCGGTTAAACTGGAGTCAGACCCGGATTTTTATCTGCATACAAATCCCGGAGTTCTTCCCCGGGCATTCACCCTGGATAGGCTGGTTAAATGCTCGGAAGATGAAGCACGAGAGGAACTGGTGAAGGGAGATTTGAGGGAAGGAGTATTTATTGATGGCGCAAATCAGTTATCAGTAATCAGTAATCAGTTGCCGGGCGCTGGCGAGCGAACTGATTATCGGAGCGAAGCGGAGATCCCGAGGCACCGCCCCGGCGGAGCTTTTCGGGACCGATCGCTGATCACTGATTACGGGTCTTTTGATGCCGGCCCCCGGGATGAATATATCGCCCGTTTCAAAGAACTCCAGGCGGAAAATCCAATTGCCGAACTCGATTTCAGCAACCCCAACCGGGTGAAAATCGCCGTGGGGGCATCGCGTCCGGCTATGCTGGTTCTGACCGATATCTGGTACCCCGGCTGGAAAGCTGTCGTAGACGGCGCGCCGTCCTTTCTTTTCCGGGTTAATTATCTCCAGCGGGGGGTATGGCTGGAGAAGGGTTCTCATAAGGTCGAGATGATCTTCCGACCCCGCAGCTGGATGATCGGAGCCTCCATCTCAATCGTTTCCTGGGGAGTTTTATTGATTATAGTGGGCTGGATCGGAGTGAGAAGGATCAGATTTCGGAGGTAAAGACGATTGCTCCCGGCTTTGGCCGACCCCGCTCCTCCTGCATCGGGCATGGGGTCGCCGTCAGGCCGCTGTCTTCCGGTTTGGAGGTATTCAATCGGAGGGAGTATTGTCGGTTGTGAGAAAGGGGAAGTCCGCCGGGTTAAGGCGGATCATTTCGTAGATGGCGGCGATGAGGTCCTCCGCATGGCGCTGCGGGTTTAAGAATTCCCAGGCTATCTTCTTGTCCCGGGTAACTTCAAATACCCGGCCGTCTCTGGATTCGGTGATCAGGGTATTCCCGTTCGGGAGCCGCTGCTGAGAACCCATGTCCTCGGTCCGGAATCCGTTTTCGTCATTTCCCCGGTAGGCCCAGACAGTTGTCTGCGTGCAGGGATTGAACTCGATGACTTTCGATTTCCCTTCCTCCCCCAGGTTATCGAAGAGCAGGATATTCCCGTTGGGAAGTATCGTCGGCTGATGCTGATAGGCCCACATCCCGGACAACGCCCAGGTCACCTTTTCTTCGGCCAGGTCGATTATCGCGATGGTCTGGAGGTTGCGCGGAGATATCAGCGCGCATCCCTTCCGGGAGGGCGGAAACTTCCCGGCGACCGAACCGTCGGTAAGCTCCAGGGTATTGGTGTGAAATACATCGCCTTTAAAGTTATCAATCGCCATTCTCTGTAGAACCGGACGATGATCCGAGTTCTGAAAAGCTTCCAAGATTGAAATAACCTTCTTCTCTTTCCCGGCCGGGCTGAGAATGGTAATACAATCGTCGAAGATCGACCCCTTGATCTCCATGTCTTCCAGGTTGACCTGTGCTTCGCGGCCCGTCAGCACGTAGATATCGCCATTTTCAGCCACATCACAGTCATGATGGACCTTGCCGGGGAAGAACCAGAGCGGGCGGGAATTCTTGTCAAGTTTCAACAACCCCGTCATCTCCAGGATTACCAAAATGTCTCCATTGCCGAAGAGATGAGCTCTCCTGACGATCGGATTGCCCCGTCCCAGTTTATCCAGATCGACCGACCAGGTATGCAGAACTTTGCCTTCCATGTCCATTAAGACGATCGGAGGAAGACCTCCGGAGACATACAGATTCAAGCCCGGTTGGGCGAGTTCCCGGTCATAGACGGTTACGCCTGATTCCTGGGGAGGAGCCTTGTATCCACGGAGGTAGGGGAGGGTCCCGATCCGGGCCCGGATGGTTTCCGGTCTCGAATTCGGCGTGGGATTCGGGCTGGGTGTCGCGTTGGCGGACCTGTCCGCCCCCGGCCAGAGGATGAGGGCCATTCCGGCAATCATGGTCACTACGGATTTCGTTGGCATGGTACTTTTTTTCTTCCCCGAGAGAAATAAATCCGGGTAGTTTTAAACAATGAAAACATCAAAAAGACGGGTAACACGGGACTACCTTAATTGTACAACACTCTTATATAAATAGATTGCACTATTCGAAAGAGTCATTGCGGGCAAAGGGAAGCAATCACTTGTTCACCAACTAATTGAGATTGCTTTCCCGGCTCGCCGGGATTCCTTGCAATGACCTGTAATCTATTTTATGCTCTCCTAAGTAACTGTGCCGGCGGGCGTTCAATCTTTTTCCGGTTGGATGGTTTTTGGCCTGATCGCGGGGAAGATACTATCGGCAATATTCCCGGCCAGAAGGCGGTTCCCCAGCGGGGTGCAATGTCCGAAGTCGCCCGCGAAGCAGTCGGTGAAAAGATCTCCATAACTCCCCGCTTCCAGGGCCAACTTAAAAACAGCTTCATTATCGACAAAGATAATCCCTTCCGGGTCCGGGAACATTCGCTTCAGGTCATCGACATTGCGCATCGGATACTGAACGCAGACCAGTGGTATTCCTCTCTCCCGAACCATCTGGGCGGCTTTCTGGTAGTTTTTGGCTACGTTCGGATTCAGAAGACCGGCTCGCAATTCTTTCGCCTGGGAGAAATATTTTTCCGCTAAATCTATTTTCCCCTGGGCTTGGCAAGAGACGGCCATAATCCCGAGAGCGACATCGTGGCGGGGATTGTTCTCGATGATTTTTTCGCACAGATCTTCCACCTCTCCATACTTCCCTTCCTCAAGATACCAGACGGCCAGGACGCGGAAGGCGATGTTGTTGAGGGGGTTGATATCCAGCGCCTTCCGATACATTCTTCCCGCCTCCTCCGTCAGACCCCGGCTCTTGTAGATGTCCCCCAGTTCGGCGTAGGCCAACTCGTTAGCCGGATCGATCTCGATCGCCCTTTGGCACATAAGTTCCGCTTCCCGATTTCTTCCTCGCCAGTCGTAAAAACGTCCCAGCTGCGCGTAACCATCGGCATAATCCGGTTCGCGCTCCAGGGCTTTTTTAAATAATTTTTCAGCTTCTTCATAGTTGCCCAGCGTATCGTAATAACGCGCCAAGTAAACCAATTGCATGGAGATGGACGCGTTGTCCGGATCGAGTTCAAGAGCTTTCAGATAGAGCGCTATCGCGTTTTTACTGTCTCCCTGTCTCTTGTAAACGTGGCCCCATTCCAGATAAGCCCGCGCCAGGTCAGGGTTCAACGCGATGGCTCTTCGATAAAACATCTCGGCGGTTTCCCACGCCTGCTGATCGCGGAAAGAGTTTCCCAGTTCCACGTAAACATCGGGGTTGAGAGGGTCGATCAACAGCAACCGGCGGAGCATTTCCCGGTCTTCCTGAAAACTCTGCATTTCCCGCAGGCATCTTGCCAGTCTGGTAATGATCGCGGTGTTCCCCGGGTCGGCCTGGAACGCCGCCCGGTAAAAGGGGAGCGCGTCCTCAAACTCATCGCGCTCAAAATGCCGGTCCCCTTTTTCAAGATTATTGACGGCGTCTTCCGGTATATTCAGGGGCGATTGCTGCTTTTGGGCCCCGGTTACTGTTATCGCCGTTTCAGCGAGCGTAAGGATATCTTCCGCCTCTTTGTTTATTCGCCGTGATGTTCTCGCCAATTCGACGTTATACGAGATCCGGTCCCAGAGCAGCCGGAACAGCTTATAAACGCGGAGATTTCTGAAAAAGCCTACCGTTATGGGGGTAGCGCCGCCGGCGGGATCAGCTACCCCCGGCCCTTCATTGATGCCCATCATCGCGATCACCATATTGGGATGGTACTCAGCGAGGTACTCCGGCAGCCGGGCAATAATGGCGGTGGTATTGGAGCCGACAATTCCTTTATTCACCACGGCTACCTTTCCCCCCGGATTTCGCTCGTTGAGTATCCTCTCCAGCTGTTTCGGGTAAGAATCATCTCCGCCGATGGCCGTGGTCGATTCTCCCAGGCAGAGAATGACGTATTCGCTTCTTTGTCTCAGGGCTTGTCGGTTCTCCCGTTCCTGGAGATAAAAAACGATAAATCCGGCCGTCCGCAGGCCGAGTTCCAGCAGTATGATTCCCGCCAGCAGCCCGAGAAACAGTAAGGCTACTTTATATTTGAATGTTGTTACCGGCATAATAAACCCTAAAATAAATGTTCATGTTTACCGAGAAACGGAGATCGGCGGTCCGGTTGATCCGGCAATCGGAACCTGTAACTCTTATCCGCGGGCGCGATCTCATCAGGGAATGTGTACCATAATGGAGAACTACTGATAAAGGGCTTTCTGGATAAGGCCCGGAAAGGGTTTGCAGGGGACTGCTTACTTTATCTATAATGCCGGGGTTGGAATGAACTCAGGGCGGGGCTATCGTGTGATGCAAGACAGGAACTATTCGAAAGTGATGGCGGGCTATTTCGCTTTGCTTTTCCTGGCCCTCTTTTTCATGTACCGGCCCACGTTCTCCAACCCGCCCCGGAGCGATTACTGGTGCCTCTTCTATCATTTTCATGCCTATCAGGACCTTTCGGGCTTTGAGCGGGTGGTCACTATCGCCAATTACGATGTCTGGGGGCACGGGACCTATCGGCCGCTTTTTCACCTGGTCCTCTACGGCCTGCACCTTCTCTTCGGCGCCCGCTATCTCTGGTTCCATACCGTCACCTTCGGATTCTACTGCTTCAGTATTATCTTGATGTACCGGCTCGCCCGGGTCTTCGGATGCGGGAGGGCGATCGCCGCGGCTTTTCTCACCGTTTTCGCGTTTCTCTTCTCCCACTTCGACATCGTCGCCTGGACATTTCACCTGGCCGTCATCGTCGGCTTCTCTCTCTTCCTGATGGGGTTTCTCTCCTACCTGGAGTATCGGCGGTCGGGGCGGCTTCTCTGCCTGGGGGTGGCCGTTCTCTGTTTCCTGCCGGGACTTTTGTGTTATGAGACCTTCCTCTTCTGGCCGCCGGCGATCTTTTTCCTGCTCCCGGGTGGGGGGAGCACCGATGAGTTTCGTTCGCGAAGCAAGGGCCCGGTTCTGCCGTCCATCCTGGCCCTGGTCGTTCTCTATGCCGTGTACGGATCGGTTGTCCTGTATCTCCATTCGCGGTCCCCGCTCGGGGCGCCGTCGGCCTCCGCGCGGTATCTCTTCTCGGTCCCCGCGATTTATTTCAGCTTTGCCGTCACCGCATTCAGCATTGTCTTCAACGGAGTGATCGCCAACATAATCCCCGTTTTGACCTGTCCGGTGATCGTCCAGGACAATATCGGGCGGGGGGGGCTCTATCTCTTATCAAGCCCGGTTCTGCGACAGGCTCTGGCTGATCGTTCTGCCGGCGCCCTGGTCGCTCCTCCCCTGATCGTCAGCAAGGCCGCGGATCTGGACAGTCTCTGGCGTCCGGCGGTCGCGGAGATAGATCGGTTCCTCTCTATCAGCGGAGGAATCCTGATCTGTCTTTTTATCATCGGCCTGGTCCTTCTGCTGAAGAAGCGGCCTCGAGAATTCTTATCCCCGTTCTTCTTTTATATCTTTTTACTGGTGACCGGTGTTTTTGTTCTGATCCACGGGCGAATGGGTACCAACTTCCCGATTTACGTTCTTCGTCAGTTCCGGTATCAGTACCTGTCCAACGCTCTGGTCATGCTGGTCGCCCTCTTCGTCGTTGATCGCCTGTTGAAGTTTCATCCCCGCCTGCGGTGGGTTATCTATCCCTTTCTGTCGATCGTCCTGGCGGTGAACGTCATCGTACTGCTGCCCCATATCGCATTTCTCCGGGAACAGATGGCGCCCCTGGACGGGATGCTCTCGGCGGTCAGGATGGGGATCAGGGAAGGGGAAATTACCCCGGCACGAAAGATATATCTCGACGACGCGATCGCCCCCGGGCTGCCTCCGCTCTGCTGGAATCATGACATGGCGCGGTTCATGAACGGAACGTACCAGTGGATTTTCAGGGATGCGAATGGCAGGCTGTTCGCTTTTTCAAGAGGAGAAGCCGGTTGGGAAATTGATCCCGAAAGCCTGAAATTGAAGCAGGTGCGGTGAGCCGGCCAGAGTGGATTAACTCCGATGAAAAACTTTAAGGAAATCTGCATCTCCTCAGCTATTGAGGGCGAGATCAGGATCCGCGAAGAACTGAAGAAACACACATCTCTGGGCATTGGCGGCCCGGCGGATTTTTTTGTCATGCCGTCCGGGCCGGAGGATCTGGTCAAACTGCTGAATCTGGTGGAGGAGGGGGGATTCCCCTCTCGTATTCTGGGAGGGGGGACCAACCTGCTGGTCGCGGATGAAGGGGTGCGGGGGATCGTGATCCGGATCGCGGGGACAGCCGGGGACTGCGTCCGTCACGGACGCCGGATCACCGCCGCCGCGGGTCTTCCCCTGACGCGTCTGGTCCAGGCCGCGGCCGAAAACGGACTCTCGGGGCTGGAGTACGCCGTTGGCATCCCGGGCACCGTCGGGGGGGCGGTGGCGATGAATGCCGGGAGCCGGGGAGGGGAGATAGCCGGCGCGGTCCGGCGAGTCCGGGTCTTCTATCCCGGTTCCGGGGTCAGGGACCTCTCCCCGACGGAGTGCGCTTTCGGGTACCGCTCCAGCCGGTTCCGTCATGACGGCGGCGTGGTCCTGGAAGCGGAGTTCGAGCTCCGGCCGGATCGGAAAGAGACGATCCGGGAGAGGATGAAGGGTCATCTCGCCTGGAGGAAAAGGTCCCTCCCGCTTGACTTTCCCAGCGCCGGATCCGTTTTCAAAAACCCGCCCGGCGATCACGCGGGACGGTTGATCGAAGAAGCGGGTTTGAAAGGGAAAAGAATAGGGGACGCGCAGATATCGGAGAAGCACGCCAACATCATCGTCAACCGGGGGGGCGCCCGTTGTGGAGAAGTAGAAAAGTTGATCGCACTGGCGCGGGAAAAGGTGAGAGATGAATTCGGGATTACCCTGGAGCTGGAGCTGGAGATCTGGCGGTAGCATCGTGGATTAAACATTTTCTGACGATCGGCAGAAAATGTTTAATCGACAGATTGTATTCCTGTTCAAAGCATTATGGCCCGTCAGAGGGAGGGATCGTTTTCTTCGGCAAGAAAATAAAAGTCATCCGGATTGAGGCGGATCATCTCGTAAATAACGCCGATCAGATCATTCTCCGGCCCGGCGCGTTGGGGATTGAGGTACTCCCAGACGATCTCATTTTCCGGGGTCACCTCAAATACCCGGCCAGCGCAGGATTCGGTTATGAGGGTATTACCGTTCGGCAGCCGCTGCTGAGAGCCGAGGACTTCACTGTAAAAACCGTTTTCTTCGGTGCCACGATAGGCCCAGCCTATCTCCTGAGTGGCGGGGTCGAATTCCATGACCCGGGACATCCCGTTTTCACCCTGGTTATCAAAAAGAAGTACTTTCCCATCGGCTAAGATCGTGGGCTGGTGCTGGTGCGTCCACATCCCCGAGGCGGCCCAGGTGACTTTCCGGGAAACCGGATCGATAATCGCGATGGTATCCAGATGTCGGAAAGAGACCAGGATGGCATCTTCCCGGAAAGGGGGGAAATGGTGCCGGGAATCTTTCTTGACCAGCTCGATTGTGTTGGCGTGGAGGATATCTCCTTTGCTGGGACCCATGGCTTTGTCGCGCAACAATGACTGATAATCCGAGGTGAAAATGCAGTCAAAGATTGAATAGTTTAATTTCACCTCCCCGTCGGGCGTAAGAACGGTAATGAAGTTATCCATGAATTCATCGGGCAAATTCCAGATTATTTTTTTCCCCTCGGCCGGGGCCGTTCTCGCTCCCTCCCGCAGCACGTAAATGTCCCCGTTCTTCGCCACCTCGAGATCATGATGATATCCACCTTTGCGGTACCAAATTTGTTTTGAATCTTTATCCAATTTCACTAATCGTCCCTTCCCTAATATGGCAAGAAGGTCGCCGTTGGGAAACAGATGCGCGCGTCGTATATGGTTCTCTTCTTCAAGCGTCCATCCATGGAGTATGTTGCCTTCCATGTCCATCAGGACAGCGGGGTTTGCGCCGCCGGTCACCATGAGGTTGACGCCGGTACCGGCGCGCTTCCGGTCATAAACGGTTACCCCGGTTTTCGCGGGAGCCGGGTTATAGCCGAGAAGGTAAGGCAAAGACATCAGCTTGGATTTTTGATTTTCCTTCCCGGCTGAGGTCCCTTCATCCTCCACTGCACCCCCGTGAGCAAGGTTGACGCTCATGATCATTGTCAGCAGGACACTGCCGAGGATCTTCATGCTCAGGGACGGCAAGGATCCCTTAATGGCTTCTGTTTCCGTGGAGTTCATGGCGCAAAGGTAGGTATAGAGGATAGCGCGATAGTAACACTTCTCATCGCCAAGGAAAATATAAAATAACCTGCAACGTGGGCGAATCGATCCGAATCTCCGCTGATCGATGACGCGGGGTTACAGTCCGGCGATGGCGAAAGCGCCCCGGGCCTGGCCCCGGAACTGGGTCCAGGTGCGGATGGCCAGGAGGCGCTTGAGGATGTGGGCGGGGCGGAAGTAGAACTTCTTGAAGGCCCGGTCGAGCCAGCGGCGGTACTCGTTTCGATCGAGCGACTTGGGCACGAAGAGAAGCGCCCCATGATCGAGGATGCTGCACCCCCGGGAGAAATCGAAGGAGTAGCCCCCCGCCACCAGCCGGCGGTAGAGTTCGGTCCCGGGGAAGGGGGTGAACTTGTTGAAGTGGGCGTAGTCGAGCCCGCTCTCCAGGGTGAACTGCAGCGTCTTCTCCAGGCTCTCCATGGTCTCGCCGGGTGTCCCCACGATGAAATCCCCCCGGATCTCCAGTCCCGCTTCCTTCGCCCAGCGGACGGCGTTGCGGTTGGCTTCAACCGAGTTTCCCTTCCCGAGCAGTTTCAGCATCCGGTCGTCACCCGACTCCAGGCCGTAAAGAACTTGCCAGCAGCCGGCGGCCTTCATCTCCTTCAGCAGCTCCGGGGTGACCGCCTTGACGGCGGTCAGGCAGGTCCAGGGAAACTTCAGCCCCCGTTCCCGGAGCCCTGCGCAGATCGCGGCGGCCCGGTCCCGTTTCAGGGTAAATGTGTCATCGAAAAAGCGGATCTCTTGCGCCCCCAGGTCATTAAGCATCCACTCCACCTCCGCCAGCACCCGTTCGGTGCCGTGAAAGCGGGTGATGTTGCCGAAGATGGAGCGGTCGCAGAAGGTGCACTGGAAAGGACAGCCCCGGCTGGTCATCATGATCCCGACCGGGAGCTTCCGGTAGGAGGCAGGTGTGGGGTGATAGTGGTCCAGGGAGGGAAGGAGGTGGTAGGCGGGGTAGGGGAGGGAATCGAGATCTTGGATGAAGGGTCGGGAAGGGGTTCTCCTGAATTCCTTGCCGTGCGGATAGATGATACCTCGTACTTCTTCCAGACCGGTGAAAGATCCCTCGCTCAGATGCTCCGCCAACTCAACGATAGTATCCTCTCCTTCTCCGAGCACTCCGACATCAAAAAAACCGCAGCCCATCGCCGCTTCCGCGGCACAGGTAACATGAGCTCCTCCCAGCAGAATCCGGGCGGAAGGAGCACGTGCCCGCAGCTCTTTCGCCATCCGGGAGGCGCTCTCGAATGAAGGCGTGGTCGCGGTCAGTCCGATCAGATCCGGGTGGAATTCTTTCAGTATATCGGGGAGGGGAGGATAGGGATAGCGGGCGGTATAGTCGATGATTTTTACCCGGTGTCCGGCCCGTTCCAGGACCGCTCCCAGGTAGGCCAGCCCCAGGGGCGGGGTGATATTGAGGACAAAGCGTACCGAGCTGCTTTCCCCGACCGACTCCTCCGGATCGAAGGGAGGATTGATCAGCAGGACATTCATGATGAATAGGATTGAATAATTACCACGAAGGACACGAAGAGAAGGAGTGATGAGGTGGTTGAGTAATGGAGGAATTGGCCTGATAATATTAGGTTATTGCTTTTCAAAACCAACCCGATTTATTAATCAATCGGGTTAAGGCCCAGGTATTTTCGAATATGTTTAGCTAAGGCATTATCGATCTCAATATGCCGGGGGACGGGTTGTTTCATACCCGTATGAGAGTTTAAATAAATGTCGTGTCTGGATCCGGGTCTTAGCAGGATACAGCCTTCCCGCTTAAGTTGACGGATGAACTCTTTCCGTTTCATAATGCGATTGCTTTCAGTTTGTATTCCTCAGGAACATCATCCATTGCCATCATCAGATAGGCATCCTTAATATTTTCTTCAAGCTCGCTTATTGTTTTTCCCTGAGTCATAATTTCAGGATGTTCAAGGAGCTTGCCCAGCCAGAACTTCTCTCCTTTCCAATAAATCAGTGTCATCTTTGGGCTCATTTCCAGTCTCCTAATATTCGTTAGATGAAAATATAAAATTTTTCGAAGAAAATTTTAAGGGCGCGCGTCGCGGATGACGTCGGCGATGAACTCGATCTGATCGGGGCGGAGACTGCTGGCGGAGGGGAGGTAAAATCCCTTCCGTCCCAGTTCCTCCGAGACCGGAAACTGATCGCTCAAGAGGTGGGAATAAATCGGCTGGAGATGGATGGGGATGAAGAAGGAACGGGTCTCGATCCCTCGGTCGGCCAGTTTCTGGCGGAGCTCGTCCTTGCCGATCCCGAAATCGTCTTCCACCAGCACACCATACATCCAGTAGGCGGATTTGACATTCTCGGATTCCGGCGGCGTGGTTATCCCCGGAACATCCCCCAGAAGACGGTTGTATAATTTCGCGTTGTTTCTCCGCGATCCGAGCAACTCATCGATTCGTTCGAACTGAGCCAGGCCGATGGCGGCCTGGAGGTTGGTCATCCGGTAGCTGAAACCCATCACCTTGTGCCAGAAATGCCTCTCCTGGGTAAAGCCGTAATTGCGCAACGTCTGGAGACGATTGGCCAGCTCTTCATCGTCAGTGACGATCATCCCTCCCTCGCCGGTGGTGATAATTTTATTGGCGTAAAAACTGAAAGAGGCCATCTTGCCGAAGCTCCCGGCTTTCCTCCCTTTATATTCGGCGCCATGGGCTTCGGCCGCGTCCTCGACGATATCGATACCGTACTTATCCGCGATCGCCCGGAGGCGGTCCATATCGGCCGGATGCCCGTAGGTATGGATGGGGATGATGGCCCGGGTTCGGTCGGTAATTTTTGCTTCGATTTTATCCGGGTCTATATTCCAGGTCCGGGGCTCGACATCAACCACCACCGGCTCGGCATCGAGGTAGGCGATGGCGTTCGCGGTCGAGATCATGGTAAAAGAGGGGATGATGACTTCGTCCCCGGGTCCCAGTCCCATGGTCGCCAGGGCGAGATGGAGAGCGGTGGTCCCGCTGTTGGTGGTGATCCCGAACCGGACACCGCAGTAATGACTGAACTTTTCCTCGAACTCATCCACGAACTTTCCCCGGGAGGATATCCAGTTGGTATCCATGCACTGGAGGACGTATTTCCGTTCGTTTCCTTCCAGCGTCGGTTGACAGACCGGGATTATTTCGACGCCATCGGGGGTGACCGGTTCGGGTCCGGCCATCTCGGAGGCCCGGCGCAGGGCCTCCCGGCTTTTCTTCTCGTCAATCTTTTTCACGGGCGGTATTCCTCAATTGGGTAATGGTTTTGAAGTATAATAAGACATAACGGAGAAAGGTCAAGGGGTTCGCGGTGGTTTTGGAGTAACCTTTTTCACGTTCGGAGTTAGTGTAGGGGATCTCCAGGATGCGGTATCCCTTCCTCTCCGCCCGGACCAGGAAATCGATGCAGTAGTCTCCATAGGTCCCCCGGAAGCTGAGATGATTGAGGACCGTCTTCCGGGCCCGGACAAAGCCGCTGCTGAGATCCCGGATTGAGGAACGGACCCACCATTGTCCGATGCGGTTGAGAACAATGCTGGAAATACGGCGCACGACTGAATCCCTGCCGTCATGTCCCCCACGGACATACCGGGAAGCGACCACAATATCATAGGCATCGTCGGCGGCGACCAGGTCGGGTATTGCCTCGGGTGGGTGGGCGAAGTCGGCGTCCAGCCAGATGATGGTTTCGTGCCGGGCCTTCTCGATCCCGGCCCGGAGGGCGGAAGTCAACCCCCGCTCCCTCCTTCTCAGAAGCGTGATCCGGGGATCGTCCCGGCCGAGAGCGGAGACGATCTCGCCCGTCCCGTCGGGTGAATTGTCGTCCACCACGATGATCTCGGACTCGCCGGAGATCCCGGCGGCGATCTCCTTGACCAGAGGGGCGATGGTATCCTTCTCGTTATAGGTGGGGAGTACGATGGAGACCGGCTTCGGCATAATGCCGGTAATCTATCTATATCCCCCCGTCCCTGTCAATATCAATTCAGTCTCGCGTCTTGACAGGGGCGATGATTATCTATATAAGTACAAGTATGATATGAAAAGTGCGGTATTGTTGACAGCGATATCGTCTCCGGCATGGATAAGGACGCTCCGATTTATTCGTCGGGACCATGTCAGGAGCCACCGGGAGGAATGAAGAGATGAACGAGATCGGGCTTATCAGGATACTCAACAAATACAGGATCCGTCTGCTGATCGCAACCCTGGCCGTGGGGGTTCTGGCGGCGGCGGTTACCCTCTTGATTTCGAACAAGTACAGCGCCTCCGCGGCGATCAGTGTCCAGCAGCCGGAAATGACGATCACCGGCGAGATCCCTCCTCTCAGCGTTGAGTCTCTCCGGTCGCTGATCGAGTCCACTCGGGTGAAATGGGATCTTTTCCAGGAATTAAACACCTCGGGCAACCTGGTTAAGGGCGTCAGCTTTCCCCGATTCCAGGAGATGCTCTCGACCTCGGTGGAACGCGATTCCAGCCGGGAGAAGAATCTTCTGCCGATGGTCAAACTGACCGCCACCACGACCTCTCCGGACCTGTCCATGGAGATCGCCAACCATTGGGCGCAGGTAGTTCTCAAAAAGACGCGGGAGATATACCAGAGCAACGTCGATGAGCTCAATACCTTCACCGCCAACATCTATGAGAAGGTCAACAAGTCCCTGCTCGAAAGTGAGAATCGTTACACCGAGATGATGCTGAAATCGAACCTCACCGTCAATCAGATGCTGCTCGAACATAATAAAGCGTTATATTCGCAGCTTTCTCAGGAAGTTCTCCAATTACAGGATGAAGTCGCGGTCAAGAAGGTATTGCTGGAGAATTTAAAAGACAGCGTATCCTCCCAGGAGATCGACGGCATCTGGGTCGGCGAGGTTTATGACCGAGAGTACTCGGGGACCCCGGAGTATGTATTGCCCGTCTCCACGCCGCTGATCGATCGAATCGCCCGGACGATCCGGAGTCTGAAAGAGAACCAGCAGGCTCTGGCGGCATTTGAAGAGTCCAGCCGTCTCGATTATAAAAATATGATGGTGAAGATCAAAAAGAAGCAGATCGACGATATTTCCCAGGAGGTCCTGCTGGCCCGTTCCCAGCTCTTCAGCGCGGAACCGACCTATAACAAGCTGCAGGAAGAACTGGCGGGGCTCAAACCCATGATCGTCCTTACCAAAGCCATCGGGGATGACGCGATCTGGAATAAATATCTTCAGGGCGATCTGCCGGAAAGCGGTTCGCTGCCCGGGATGAAATCCCAGGAGAGCAATACAGTTTTCCTGGAGACGCAAAAGGAGATGATCACTCTGGCGGGAGAGATCAGCGGGTTAAAGAACAAGATCGGGGAAGGGAAACAGGAGTTGGAAACGCTGCGGAAAGAGGTCAGCGACCTGATGATGGATATCGCACCGTTGGAGATAAAACGGGGGGCATTGCAGAGGTCGGTCAAGAAGGACCAGGATCTTCTGGCCTATTATGAGAATACCTATAATGCCGACCGCCAGGGATATGAAGCGGCGGAGAAGGACCTGGAGAAGATGGAGATCAGGCTGGCGGCGGAAAAAACCAAGCTCGATGCCGTCGGCCAGGAACTCGTCGGCCTGGAAAAGAGCGTCTACGTCGGCCGGGATGAGATCGCCCGGCAGAAGAGGGACGTTGAGAACCTGGCGCAGGTCCGCTCTTCCCTGGCCGCTAAAGCCGAAGAAGTCGCCTTGCTCAGGGTGTCGATAGAGAACGTTTCCCGCAGCGGCACGGTTCTCCTCTATAAGGCCCAAGCCGATCCGGTCAAGGTCGGCCCCCGGCGAACCCGGATTGTCCTGATCGCCATGCTGATGGCTTTTGCCCTGGCCTGCCTGCTGGTGGTACTGAACACGCTGGTGAAGGAAGGCACTCCCGGTTAGTCATTGCTCATGCCAAATCGCCCGCGTCGGATATCAAATAACCTCCCCGTTTTAATATTCATATCCAAAACTGCGGCCGGCAACCGGCTTTTGCCTTTCATCATCCGCAGGCGCCGGCTTGAGAATGTGAGATTTGTCTGATAGAGGGGATCTGTCATCCGGAATTTTTTCGCGGTAGGCCTCGTGAAGATGTCTCAGCATAAGCCGTTATCGAAGCAAGATCCATCCTGGCCGGGCGCGGTTATCTGGCTGCTGGTTTCGCTCGTCGTTCTGGCCTGTCTCCCCGGTATGATGTCGGGTAATTACCTGCCCAAAGCTTTTTGGGCGGCGGCGACGGTCGGGATCGGCCTGGCCCTGCTGCCGCCGCGCCGCCCGCACTTCTTCACCCTGACCCTGCTGGGGGCGGTCTGGCTGGCATACCTGGGTTGGGCGCTCCTTTCACTGGTCTGGGCCGTCCAGCCCCGGGTCGGATTCGAACGCTGGCTGGCGCTGCTCCTTCCCACCCTGGCCTATCTGCTGGCTCGGCGGACACGTTTCTGGGAGTCGGATATATTCTGGTTGCCGTTCTCCCTGCTGACGTTGCTGGTGGCGGGTATTGGCATCCTTCAGTATTTTTTCCCGTCGTTCCCTTTCGTCCACAGTTTTCCCGGGACGGCGGTTCCCCGGGCCACGCTGGGATCGCGAAACTATGCCAGTATGTACTTGATGGTCATCTCGCCTTTTTTTCTGGTGCGGTATTTCGGAATACGCGGCTGGAGATCCCTTCTCCCGTTTATCGCCTTTATCCTCAACCTGCTGTTCCTTCTTCTTACCAAGACCCGGGGGGCCTGGGTCGGGTTGCTGGCCGGACTGTGTTATCTGCTGGTGGCAGGTGGAATTCGTAAAATTGTCGCGTATAAAAAGAAGATACTATTTCTCATTTTGCCATCAGTGCTTGCGTTAATCCTTGCTCTTACGGTGGGGCTCCCGATCGGTTCGGAGAAAAGTTTCAAGGGGAAACTTAATTTTTGGCAGGCGGCAAAAACGATCATGAACCCCCGGCAGCGGATGACTTTCTGGGCTCCCAGCCTCGGGGTTACTGATCCACTCCTCGGGGCCGGTTTCGGCAACTTTCCTATCGTTGCCACCCCCTTTCTCCGGAAGCCGGAAGTTAAAACTCTCAACTGGGAAGTCCATAATGATTATCTGCAGGCGTATGTCGATCTCGGCATTCCGGGCGCCCTGCTCTTTCTGTTAACCTTCGCGCTCCTTTTCCGGCTGGCCTGGAAGGGGAGGGGGAGAGGGGTGATGCTGGCGGCCGGGGCATCCCTGGTCGGTATTATCTTCATGCAGTTCACCACCTTCACGTCGGAAAAGGTCAGCACCCAGATCTGGGTCGCCGGTGTGGCCGCCCTGCTCAACAGCATTCCGACGGCGAGGGCGGTGTGGCGGATCCGGCTTCCGGCCCCTCTCGTCCAGGGGGTCAATTACCTTACCGTCCTCGGGCTTTTGCTCTTCGCGGCGGCGATCGGATATACGATCCGGGGGGATCGGGAGCTGCGGGAGGAACGCGAAGAGATACAAAAAGTCCTCGCCTATCAGCAGGTACTCGATAACCCGGAACGCTATGCCGCCGCCGCCCAGGAATACGTCCGGAAAGAGGGGCTGTATGAACGGCTCCAGGTCCAGAACCGGTTGAACTGGCTGGCCGACCGGGTGCTCCCGACGATGTTCTTCGACGCCAACATGAGGCATATCTCCTGCCACCAGTTTGCGGGGCTGGCCCTGGGCCTGAAAGATTATGACGCCGCGGAGAAATTCGCCCGGCGGGCTCTGGATATTCATCCCACCGACCGGACCAGCCTGACCTACCTGGCGGAGATCGCCCTCCGCCGTCAGGACCTGGCCGAGGCCCAGGGCCTCCTGGAGCGGGGCGTGAAGACATTCGGCTATAACCCCCACGCCCCCTATTTCTGTCAGACATTGATCCGTCTCTATCAGTATGAAGGTCGGGGGCTGGAGGCCGCCGTGATCCAGGAAGAAATGAACCGGAACCTGGTGTTGAAACCGTCGTTGCCGTCACCGGGAAATCGGGAAACCGGGGTCTCCCCGGATGATCTTCTTTTCGACTGGGCCGACTGCAACGCCGCCACCTCTTATGATCTGTCCCTCTGGAAAGTCGGAGAAGAAGAGCCGGAATATCCGACGATGTCAGGGCTGAAGAAAAGCCAGGGCCGTCCGGTGAAGAAGCTTTCCTCGGGGACCACTTATCTCTGGCGGGTGCGGGCGTTCGGCAGGTACGGAGAGGTGAAGAGCGATATCTGGTTTTTCCGGACCCGGTATGGGGAGTCTCCCTCCCCCCCCCCCGAATGAGCGCGCTGCAGTACGGGTCGCCCATCCCCGTTGCCGCCGCGGGGAGAGGATGATTGACTCACACCGGGGGTTTGTATACAGTACAGGCAATTCTCCTTCTGAGAACATGTGTACAAGCCGGTTCATTCATTTTGTGAGAGGTGTGATGTGTATCGCCGAATCGTTTTTCGCGGGAGAACAGGATTTTTACTATCGGGGATCGCCCTATTCGTAAGCTCAAGCGCCTGTTCACGAACTCCTGAAGAGACAACCGAATCCCCTGCTATCCGGAGCGATGTCTCTTTGGCTGACGAGGCCTCGGTTGCTGGCATCGGGGCCGTCAATGATCTCATTACTCTCTACCGGATGAAGGAAAAATACCTCCGGAAGGGGGAGGGATTCGTGGCGGTCAAAGACGCATTGGAGAAACGCTGGGGAGAACTCCTATCGGAGCAGCCTCCTCTCACCGATCCCTGCGAAGAGGTCGAGCTCATCGCTTTCGATTACCGGAGGGTAGGTCTCGATCGGTACCGCGCCGATTACCTTCTGAAGATCAACCGAAGGCTACCGAGCGACCTTCAGATCGGTTTGATCGGGGTGACCGCACCGGAATATCGCGATCGACTCTCGGCAAAACGGCGCCAGGCCGGGGAAAAAAGCGAGGTCTGGAAGTTCAGGCCGTCGCCGTCCTCCTCGGCCTGGGTCCCCGGTCAGTACCTGCTCTTTTCCCAGACGTTCCCGTCAGCCGCCATCCCGTATGAGATGTCGATGTATTTATATAATCCGGCCCGCAAGCCGGCGATTTACGGAAAAATGGTCCCCCTTGGCTGGCGGTCCGGGCTGGAGGAGAGCAGCCTTCTCGACCGCATCCGGCAGGCCGATCATCTGATCGATCTCTATCGCCTGGAAGGAGATTGCCAGAATATTCCCGCTGCCCGGAACGCTTTCAAGAAGAAAGCCGCCGAACTGCTCAAAGAGCATCCTCTCCTGGGCGCGATCTGCCCGGAAGCTGATCTCGTCGCCTTCGACTACAACCAAATCGGGGTGAATCGCTACCGGGTTGATTGCCTCTTCCGGGTCAACCGGCCCATCGAGACGGATTGTCTGATCACCCTCGTAGGCATAGCAGACGAGAACCATCGTGAATTTATATCTAAAAAGCGACGGGAACAAGGGAAGAAGAGCGAGAGATGGTCATTCCCTCCCTTCCCCCCCACCGGAGATTGGCACAGCGGCGGATTCGTGCTCATCTCGGAAGAAGTCGAGGCTCAGCCCATCCCATATGAGATGTATATCCATCTTAGTGATCGAAAGAACCGGAAGGCCCATGGGAAAAGAGTTTATCTCGGATGGCAGGCGGATCCGGGGGAATCGAAACCGGCGGAAATGTGAGTCGGGTCATTAACCTATTTTGAAGAACGGCCTTCATGACTTTTCATTTACATTCGCGGCGCGGGCGGCTACCATAGTCACTTCCCTCGGGATGCAGAGTTGTCTGGCCTGGTTTCTGGGGCCGGCGGGACGTGGGTCGTATGCCGTTTGCCTCATGTACTCGGCCTTACTTACCACCATCTTTGTGGTGGGGTGTGATGTGGCCGGCATCTATTTTGTCGCCTCTCGCAGGTTCGACGTTTCGCAAGGAATAACCAATATCCTTATCTATGGAGGACTGGGATCGGCGGCAGCCATGCTCGCCGGTTTTGGGCTGCTCTACACCGGGCTCCCGTTCCTGGAGAAAGCTTCTCCCGCTTCCTTTCATCTTGCTCTTATTCTGATCCCGGTCAATCTCTTCTCTCTCGTCTTGCTCAAACTCCTGACCGCCGTCCGGCGTTATTCACAATACGCGCTGGTATCGGTCATGCAGGGTGTCGCTCAGCTCATTTTTGTGTTTTTCTTTGTCAGGGTTCTGGATGGGGGAGTAAACGGGGCCCTGGGCGCGATTCTGGCAACCGGGAGTATCACCATTGCCATAACGCTCATCCTTTTCCGCAAAAAGGACGGCGCTCTGCTGCGACGCCCCTCCCTTGTCCAGATCAAGGAGATGCTGCATTACGGGGTCCGATATTACGTTGCCAAGATCAGCAACATGGCAAACATTCAGTTCGGCACCCTGATTCTCGCTCTCTTCGCCACCCGGGAAGAGATAGCCTTTTTCGCCGTCGCCATGCAGGTCACCATCCAGGTGCTGATTATCCCCGATACTCTTACTCTTGTTCTGATCCCGCGGTCCGCCCGGGACCGGGAGGGGGAAAAGAGTCTGGTAGCCAGGAGCGCCCGCCTGACCGGACTGATCTGCGGAGCCGGGCTTCTCCTGCTTGTCGTCTTCGCCCGGCCGCTGGTGGGAATCGTTTTCTCTCCCGCCTTCCTGCCGGTGGTCCCGCTGATCCGGATCATCAGTATCGGAGTGTTAGTGCGGTCTGTCTCCAAGGTCTTTGTCCCCTACCTGATCGGAACCGACCACCCCGGCATCGCGTCGATCGGCGTCGGGACCGGGATGATCGTCAACCTGGGGTTGCTGCTGCTTCTTCTTCCGTTTATGGGCCTCCCCGGCGCGGCGGTCGCGGTGACCGCGGGATACCTGTCGGGTGCTGTTGTTCTGCTGTTCTGGTTCTCCCGCTTGAGCGGTCTTAATTTTAGTGAGATATTGGTTCCGCGGCGGCAGGATATCAGCTATATGTTCACTCTTTTTAAACGCAGAAAATGGGGGGGACAGGCTTGACGACAGACTCGGTAACAATCAACCATGATACAGTGATTAAAACCGGGGAACCGGGTCTTGTCCGGGTAGAGGTGGAAAAGACCCGGCGGGGGGGGATGATCGGACGGGATAGCGGACTCTTCCGGGTTCCCCGGGTGATTGAGTTTGATCCGGACCGGGGGGTGACGGTCTTCGAAAAGATCGACGGCCTCATTCCCTACCGGGAGGCCTTCGCCTTCGGCCCGGCTTATCGGGAGGCTGCAACGCTCCTCGGAGAAGCTCTCGCCGTTATTCATAGAGAACTCATCCTCCCGGAGGATATGGTGGAACCTCTCCCGAGGCCGCTGGTCCTGCCTGGCCGGGAGGTCTTTCTGCACGGGGACTTCAGCGTTTACAATATATGCCGGGATAAAGAGGGGCGTCTCGTCATTATCGACTGGCAGATGACGGGTGTTCACGGCGGCCGGGCGACCTGGGGGACTCCCTGTTTTGACCTGCTCTGGTTCATCAACAATCTGTTTTACCGTCCCACCCTCCATCATCTCCTGGCCCGGGAACCGATCTCGGTTGCCCGTTCTTTCCTGGGGGGCTATTATCGGGCTTCCCCGGATGCGCCCCGGGCCGCTGTTCTTGCCGATTACGCTGACCGTTTCTTCTCATTCAAGCGCCCCCTCCGAAGAGCGAATGCCAATCGACGCGAACGGCCTCTTCTCTTTCTCAGTCACCGCCTGGCGCGAATCTTTATCAATGAACTGCGGCTTGGGAGATTAACTTACTGATGAATGATATTAAGTCAGATTACCGGCTTAGCCACCTGGTCCCCGGCAAAGGCCGGTCGTATCACCACCAATTTTCGGACCAACCCTATCGTTCTCTTGTCTGGGAACATGAACGGGGCGTACTTGATCGGATTCTAGCCGGGCACGAGCGAAGAAATGCGTTTCGACATTTGGACTTTGCCTGCGGAACAGGCAGGGTTCTAAAATATCTGGCCAATCGGGTGGGGGTATCGGTCGGGGTTGACCTCTCACCTTCAATGCTGGAGGTGGCGCGGGAGACGGTCACCGGGGCAGAGATCATCGAAGCCGATCTGACGCGAGAAGATGTGCTGGGAGACCGGGTTTTTGACCTTATCACCGCCTTTCGTTTTTTCCCGAATGCTCAGGTAAAACTGAGAGAGAAAGCCATGGAGGTGATTACCCGGCACTTCGCCCCCGGGGGGATACTGGTCTTCAATAACCACAAAAATACGGCAAGTTTCCGTAATCGCCTGGCCCGGACCGGCGGCCGGAAGGGTTTTAAGGGAATGTCCCCCGAGGAGACGATACGGCTGATATCGATGAACGGCCTTGCCGTTAGAGATGTTTTTCATTTCGGGGTCCTCCCGGCCACAGAGAGCCGTCTTCTGCTGCCGCGTAAATTATTGCGGAGGACGGAGTTTTTCCTCTCCCGATTAAGGTTTCTCACGTATCTCGGTCAGAATCTGATCTATGTCTGTAAGAAAGTTGATGGTTGACGGGGGAAGGAAAGTTGACGGTTGACGGTTGATAGTTGACAGGAAAGACGGTTTACGGGGAAGGTAAGTTGACAGGTGACAGTTGATAGATGCGATGTTTGAAGTAGGATGTTCAATATTCAGTTTTTTTAACAGCCTCCTGAACCAACAGGTTTACCTATGATTAAGATAGTAATCGGTGGAGATTTTTGTCCGATTGGAGTTAACGAGGCTCCTTCTCTTCGGGGAGACGCTGAAGCGCTCTTTCATGATCTTCTCCCGGTCTTCAGGGAGGCGGACTGCTCCGTGATTAATCTGGAAGTTCCATTGATCGAAAAAGAGACTCCGATCTCCAAGATCGGCCCTGTTCTGGGAGTGCCGACCGGGGTTATTTCAGGTTTGAAAGAAGCAGGGATTAATATCCTGAATCTCGCCAACAATCACATAATGGATCATGGAGCCTGTGGTCTGAAAAGTACTCGGGAGGCATGCCGTTCTCATGGGATTTCCACCATCGGAGCCGGTATAGACGTAGCGGCGGCTCGAGAAATCCAGGTTTTGAAGTTTGACGGTATAAAGATCGCGTTTGCCGGAATGGCAGAGCACGAGTTCTCGATAGCGGGTGAATCTTCGCCCGGAGCAAATCCTCTCGACCTGGTTAACTTTCTCCGAGATCTGAAGATTCACTCCGGAGAATGGGATTACCTGGTAGTTCTCCTCCACGCGGGAGCGGAGCATTATCCATTCCCTCCGCCGCGACTGCGGGAGATCTGCCGCTTCCTGGCCGAAAGCGGGGCAAACGCCGTTATCTGCCAGCACACCCACTGCCCCGGATGCTGGGAAGATTACCGAGGCTCTTTCCTGATTTACGGGCAGGGGAACCTCCTCTTTGATCTTCCTGTCTCCTCTCCGGATTGGAACCGGGGTTTTTTAGTGGTCATTGATGTTGAGGTGCCTGGAAAAGCCAGACTGGAGCTGGTTCCTCATGTCCAGTCTCCACCGATTCCCGGTGTACGCAGGATAGGGAAGGAAGAGGTAAAGGCTTTCCTGTCTGAAATCGCTGAACGATCGGGAGTATTAAATGATGATAACGCACTCCGGGGCCGGTGGGATGAGTACTGCCGGAAGATGGAGGTCCAGTACCTCAACGGTCTCCAGGGATACGGAAATTTCCTCAGCAGGGTCAATAATAAGCTCGGGTTCCCCCGGATCTTCCGATCGAGTCGATCTTACTGTAAACAGCTAAATTACATCCGGTGCGAGTCCCATCGGGAAGCTTTGATAACAATCCTGAAGAGTAAATCAGCCACAAAGACACTAAGACAATAAGAAGAAGCGCAGTTTTTGGACCATTAATTTTTTTCTTTGTGCCTTAGTGCCTTTGTGGCAAAAAGAGTTGAGAAACTAAGTCCAAAAGTAAAAGAGAATAAGAATGCAAGTAGGTATTTATAAAACTGTAGATCATAACGGCAAATATCTTGCCGTAAACAGGGCTTACGAGGAAATTCTTGCGTATAACAAGATCCGGTTTCTCCTTCTGGAAGCGGAAGACCCCAACTTCTGGAAAAAAGTCCAAGCGCTTGATCTCTTTATTCTTCGTTGGAGCCAGGTGGATTCCGATCGTCAGATCGCCCGTGACCTCTTACCCGTAATTGAAGGAAAACTGCAAATTAAGTGTTTCCCCGATCAGAATACTTGCTGGCACTACGACGACAAAGTCAGGCAATACCTTCTTCTCAAGCCGCTGGGTTTTCCGATTGTTCAGACTTATATATTCTGGCAACGGGAGAAAGCGTGCGAATGGGCCAAAAAGGCGGATTATCCCCTGGTCTTTAAACTCCGCGGCGGTGCCGGTTCTCAGAATGTTATTCTTGTTAAAACCAGGCGCCGGGCTTTTAAGTTGATCGAAAGAATGTTCGGGCGAGGCATATACCCGGAAAAGTTCTTTCATCCCGGAAGTATCCGTTTCCGGCACTTCAGCTTCTATCGCGAACTGCATCACCTGGGAGGAAATTTTTATCGACGATGGAAAGGCTATGATGTCTCGCCCTTCTGGCAGGTTCATAAAAATTATATACTTTTTCAAAAATTTCTTCCGGGAAATAAATTTGATACCCGTGTAACCGTAATCGGCGATAGGGCCTTTATCTTCCGTCGCTTAACCCGGGCGGATGATTTTCGTGCTTCCGGAAGCGGGATGATTGATTATGACCTGGGGAAGGTCGATCTTCGCTGTGTGGAGATTGCTTTTAAAGTTTCCCGGGAGTTGAAGTTTCAGTCGATGTCCTACGACTTCCTATTCACGCCGGAGAATGAGCCCGTCTTCTGCGAGATCAGTTACACATTTCAACCTCGAGCGATTTTTAACTGCCCGGGATATTTTGATCCCTGCCTGAACTGGCACCAGGGTCATTTCTGGCCTGAGTATCTCCATTTGGTGGATGCCTTGGGGCTGCCCGGCCTGAAAATGCCGGAATTGGACTATTAACTTGCTGCTTTGGAATTTCAATAAATCTTAGGAAATCAGGAATGCATGAGGATAAACAAGTAAAATTTTCCTAATTTCCTGCTTTCCTAAGATGAAAAGTTGCCCCTAGCGAGGGCTAAGTTCCGGCTTTGGAATTTTTAAAAATATCTGTGGGATGAGCATTTTAACCTGAGGAGATAGAATCACTTTACGGGTCTTGCCCAGATAATCACGGCTGGAAGCCGCTCCCCCAGTTGCAAAACCAAGATTTGAACGGATTCCTATTACAGATTAAAGTAAAGGTGAAAAATCCAAAATAGATTAAGATGGCTTCCAAGATTGAAAATGGATTCAAAGAAACAGAAGCGGGAACCTGGGAGCCCGCGCCGATCCGGGTCTTTCTTCTCCTCGGTGCGGGATTTTTTGCTTCCTGGGGACCGGGTTTGCAGAAGGTCTCTGATTTCAATCTTTCCAAGCTCTTTCCCGTCTTCGCCGCGGCTTTAGTCATTTACTGGTTAATATTAGGCAGGCAAAGAATTCGACCTTTTCCTCTTCCCTATAATCTTTTCGTCTTCTTCATGCTGGTTCATACCGCTGTTTGCTATCTTTTTTTCCATCCCGGTGAGTTTACTTTCGAGTATACCGGAGTTTTATATACCCAGGCCGGTTATTATCTTGCCGGCGGCACACGTGGAATCGCGGTGGCGCGTATTTTTCTCTTTGTTCTCTTTGCTTATGCTCTCAGTTCTCTTTTAAAAAACCGGGAGGAATTTGTTCTCTTTTCTCTCGCCTATGGTCTGGGCTACGTAGGCTCTGTTCTTCTGGGAGGTCATAGGACCATTGACGCGATCCAGGACTTTACCCGAGCTACCGGGGGATTTCTTAACCCGAACTCACTGGGGTTGGCGGGGCTGTTATGCTTTTTCCTGAATCTATCTGTTTTCCTCCAGTCCGGAATCGGTTTGAGGAAAAAAGGATTAAGTGTTATTTGTCTCCTGGTGGGAGTTTATGGAATGTTGGCTGCGGTCTCCCGCAATACATTGGTTGCTTTCGCTTGCGGGGGTATAGTTGTTACATTCTATCTTCCCTTGATTAAGAAATTCCGCTGGGCGATGGCGATTATCTTTCTTCTCATTGCCTCTGCGGCGTTTCTTCCCGGTTCTATATTCAAAACGATGTCGGGGAGGTTGTCGGTGGAGAATGTTAAAAAGAGCAAATGGTCGCTGCGTCGGGAGATATGGTCTGACTATATCCGAGAAGGGGATCGTTATGTTTTTACCGGTCTTGGACTTGGTCGATCGATTGAGGCGATCCGGGATACATATACTTTTGATTCAGTTAAGCCTTTGGTCCCTCATCAGATGTATTTTCAGATACTGGTGGAGTTTGGGATTATCGGATTAGTGCTTTTTCTGGCGTCAATCTGGAAGTTAATGGAACGGGGATGGAGGCTCGCGTCTTCAGAACCCGAGGGGATAGGGAACGCGGTAATGCTGGGTCTTATGTCTGTCTTCGTTTTTTACGGATTGACCGGGGGGATTCTGGGAGAAAGGACACTCTGGATAGGACTGGGTTGTGTCGCCTTCGTCCAGTCCTACCGGTTGCGGAAACATCCGGTAAACCCAGTAACCATGTGCTTGTAGCATGGTGTTGTAGCCGCGGTCGTTGACCGCGGAAGACAGAGCCGAGGTCATCGACCTCAGCTACAGTATCTGAGGAAGCACCTATTAATC
Organism: uncultured bacterium; assembly: GCA_963822585.1. Taxonomy (GTDB): domain Bacteria; phylum Auribacterota; class Erginobacteria; order Erginobacterales; family Erginobacteraceae; genus CAWGIE01. Next base: position 42,617 of record CAWGIE010000031.1, on the reverse strand, counting down.
GGTATGAAGCATAAGACAACGGGTTTACCGAATGTTTACCCGGTTGCTATATCCTGGAACTTAAATGGCGGCAGGTAATAGATAGATTCCAATGTCGAAAATTCAAGATTCCATAAACTTGCGGATTATGATGATAATTCCCCGTCTTAAATCAGGCGGATCGGAGCGGCAACTATGTTATCTCTCTCATGGTCTGATGGAACTTGGTCATGAGGTTATCGTTGCCACACTTCAGGATAAAGAAAATCCACCTGGGATCTGGAATCGAAATATCCAGCTTGAGCGTCTGGGAGGCTGGAGTAACTACGATCCCCGTCTCATCATCCAGATCTACCGGCTGATACGCGAAGTACGACCGGATATTATCCATACCTGGAATCCCCAGACGGATATTCTGGGCGGAATTGCGGCGATTCTCAACGCCCGCTCGTGGATAATCCGCGATCCCAGTTGTGGCGAAGCGTACCGCTCCGGCTGGAAAGCAAAGCTGCGCGCCCGGATGGGAGCTAAAGCTGCCGCCGTTGTCTCCAACTCCGCCGGCGGGGCTGAATACTGGCGCTTTCTTTACCCGGATAAGCGACAATACGTTGTTTCCAATGGTCTCCCTTTCCCGGAGATCAATCGGGCGCAACCTATCAGCCGCCGGGAGTTGGGGATAGAGAAAAATCAAAAATTTGTACTTTACGCCGGAAGACTTCGCCGGCTGAAACGGGTTGACCGAATTATTGCCGCCATAGCTAAGCTTGACCCGGAGCTGAATCCGGTTGTTTTTATCTGTGGCGAAGGGGAGGAGTTAAATGAACTTCAAGCTCAGGTCCGGAGGCTCAAAGTTGAAGACCGGGTTCGATTTGCCGGAATGGTAACGCCAGAAACCATCTGGGCGATGATGAAGAGCGCAGATCTATTCGTCAGCCTGAGCGATTACGAAGGGATGCCGAACACAGTGATGGAAGCAATGGCCTGTGGCTGCCCTATTCTGGTCTCGGATATCCCCGCTCACCGGGAGATCATGGATGAGACAACTGGTTGCTTGGTCAATCCGCAAGACAAAAAAGAGATCTGGAACAAACTGTCTTCTCTACTCTCTAGCCAAGCTCTTGAGGCCAATCGTAATAGAGCGTTGGCCGCGAAGGAGAAGGCACAATCTTGGACAGTAAAAGTAATGGTCAAACGATACGAGAAAATTTATCGGGACATGATTACTGGCCGGATTTATAAATAGATCGGTTTAATTTGAACAGAATGTTGCTGTTACTATCAGCAATACATGGTCAATTATAATAGTTATATTATATTAATCGGCGGTTATTTACGGGATAATATTTATTGGAAGAGAATTAAAATGAGAATCGCGTTATTGGCACATGCCCTTCGGGTAGGCGGTGGGATGTTCCGGGGCAAAAATCTTATTGCCGGCCTGGGGAGGATCGCTCCGGGGGAGAATTATCTGGTTACTATCCCAGGTGGGCTCGGTTACGAAACGGCCTGCCGCTCTCTGCCGCACGGCGAGTTCATTTCTCTTCCGAAAGAACGCACCAGGCTCCAACGGTGGCGCTTTGATCGATATTTATTGCCGGAAGTCTTGAGTCGATTCCAGCCAGATGTTGTTGTGGGTTTAGGGAGCCTCGGGTATCATGGAAGGACTCATTTCCCCCAGGCGATTTTCTTTAATAATCCGTGTTTAATATATCCCCGACGAAACTTTGGCCCGACCGTTACCGCGGGAGAGTTGCTTGATAATTATCTCCGTCGTAAAGTCTTCTCGGGTGACCTCAAACGAACCGGTCTACTTTTTACTCAGACCCGCACGGTGAAAGATCGAATCCGCCGGCTTTATGGTTATCATGGTAAATGTGTTACTCTCTCCAATGCCGTTTCGGAATTCATCCGGGGTGATGGTCCGGATGAAATCCCTCCGGAAATGTTGAAACCATTTTCCGATTATTTTAAGCTTTTTTATCTCACAAAATACTACTCTCATAAGAATATCGAAATGCTGGTCGATCTTTTCGACCGTTTCCGGAAGGAATTAAAACAGGTTGTTTTATTTATTACCGTGTCGGAAGATCAACATCCGGCAGTAAAAAAGCTTCTGGCCTCTATCCGACGAAAAAAATTGGATGGATCAATTATTAACCTTGGACCTATTCCGCAGTCGGAACTGGCCGATTATTACCTTCGGATGGACGCCCTCTTGATGCCCACGCTAATGGAATCATTCAGTGTTAGCTATTTGGAAGCGATGCATTTCGGGGTGCCGATCCTCACCAGCGACCTGGATTTCGCTCACGAGGTCTGCGGCGCGGCAGCTTGTTACTTTGACCCTTGGAAGGCCGATTCCATCATGGCTACGATCAGCCGTCTCCGGAACGATCCTCGGCTGGCCGACTCCCTGGTTGAGGACGGGAGGAAGCGGCTGGAGGAAAGTTTTGTTGGATGGGATGAGATCGCCGGGAGGTTCCTGAAGTATCTGCGGGAACTCGCGGGGAAGAAAGAAATGTGATAAGAGAGAAGCTTTATGTTTTAATTAAGTCAATTGAGGAAAAACAAGGAAATACATACATTATGAGACTATTTATCTATTCAATCGGAATAACTATGATCATATCTTTGTCCTGGGCTTGTTCCCCGGATCGGGATGAATACTCCTTTCCTCCCATGATCTATGATGAGCAGGCGTATCTGAGAGAAATCGCGGCGGCGGATGATCTGATTACTCTGAATACCACGCGTTCTAACTATGCGGTGGCCTTGAAAAAATCTAAGAAGGTCGAGAAAGCTCTAGAGGAAAAATGGCAACTTCTGGTCGATAAGCTGGAATCCCGGGGGGAGAAGTTAGGCAAACTTTGTGACGAAGTTGAACTGGCGGCATTTGACTACGAAAAGATAGGGAAGGATCGGTATCGCCTTTATTTCCTTTTCCGGGTTATTGAAAAATTAAATTTGAAGTGTGGTATTACCATTGGAGGGCGTCTCCCTGATTCCGATTTGCTTCCGGAACCGGACCGAAAAAAAGGGTATATGAAGTGGCATTTTAATCCCTTGCCACCAACTAAATTCTGGCAGCCCGGAGAGTACATAGTGATCCGGTATGACATAACGGCTCCTGATCTTCCTCTGGAAATGCGGATGACTCTTTCCACCTCGGAAGGGAGTCACGGGGAGACAGTCTCCCTGGGAGTTTTGGGACAGATTAATCAGCTTAACCTCGACCGGGAAGAGATCACTGCGGAAAACGATCCTTTCCAACTCTGGGATTGGCTCCAGTACTGCCATGCTCGGTCCGGTCCGGCGGCGGATATGGTGAGAAGACGGTACCGGGAGGTGACCGGCGCTCTTTCTCCGAAAGATAAGGTGCAGGATGGGATCGAATACTATGGAGCGAGAATATCGCGGATCAGTCCATCCCGGTTTCGCCTCCAACTCCTCTCCCGGGCTACCGAGGATATTGATCGTGATTACCGTATTATCATTTATGGACTGGTTTCTCCCGAAGACAGGAAGTATCTCTCCGAATCGCAGAGAAACGCCGGCAAGAAGGCGGAGAAATGGTCCTTGAAGATTTTTCCGCGTACTTCCAGCTGGAAGAAAGGGGTATTTGATGTCATTACTATCGATCTCGACGCGGCACCGATCTCTTATGAACTTTTTGCTTTTCTCTACGATCCGGCAGAAAAAAAGTCCGGTCCGCGGTTTGACCTGGGTACATTGGCGGCAACGGAATAGCAAGCATCTGTCATGGGAAAGCTTCATTATTTATCCCGATGGTTCTGCATCAGAAAAGACATGATTATCCACCGGTCGGTTTTGCATCTCCTGAAAAACCGGGGGTGATCATTTTCCCGGTTCTGGCCGGCGCTCTGGTGTTTTACGGTGCCGCGGCATTCCTTACCATTCTCTTCAGCGGGTTGGGAATATTTTTTACTCCCCCGGTTTCCCTGGCTATTATCGTCCTCTCCGTCGCGGCGGCCCTGATTTACTACCGGCGGGTCGGAGGGGATTGCCGCAAGTTTATACTTGTTCTCCGCCGACCGGAAATCAGGTGGCTGGCGGCGGCCGGACTGGCCTTTTATCTGCTGCTTTGGATTCTGGCGTATATTCTTCCCGATGCGGAGAATGACGGCCTCTGGTATCACAATCCCACTCTTCACTTCTGGGCCTTGAAAGGGCGTATCCACTGGATCACAGTCGATGTCGAGCCTTTCTGGAATGATCTCATAGATTATTCCTGGAACGGCTACATGAAAGGGGTGGAAGTTCTCGGATTTCTCTTCCTTAGCGCTGTCGGGATAAGCCGCCTCCTCAACGGCATTAATCTGATCCTGATCCCTCTCGGCTGTCTGGGGATCGCCGCTCTGTCCCGTCTTTTCGGCGCCGGCCGTTTCATGGCGGCGTCCACCGGTGTGCTCTTTCTCTTTGTCCCCAATGTCATCAACCACGCGGTCAACTTATATATCGATGCCGGGGTGGCTTCTTTCTATATCGCTCTATTCGCCGTTATGGCCTATACCATCCGTGAACTCGAGGTTGGTCGATACCCCGGGAAGTTTCTTCCGGCTCTGGGGTGTGCTCTCGGATTGGCCATCAGCGCTAAAGGAACGGCGGCGGTTTTATTCCTGGTTGTCCCGGTTCTCCTCGGGGTTTACTGGATCCGGGCGGCTGGAAATCACAGATCGAAGAGATTGAACATGAAATGGGGAGTGATATTTATTGCCCTGGTGATGGCAATCGCACTTTTGATCGGAGGATACTGGTACATCCGCAACTATATTCATACCGGCAGTCCGCTATATCCGATCGGTTTCAGCCTGGGCGGGAGAACAATCTTTCCCGGTGTTGAGATCCCTTTTCAGTTCCCCCCTCCGGATACGCCGGTTAACAAATATTGGCCCCAGGTATTCCGGATTATCTACAGCTGGCTTGACAGTCCGGATGACTGGCGGATCGCCCTCACGGAAGTCTCCCACAATTCGGGGGGAATTGGATTGCTCTGGCTTTTCGGATGTATCCCCGCGATCCTATGGATTCTCTGGAGGGTTATCAGACGGCATATGACCGGCCGGAGAACTGGGGCTGAATTATCTCCATCTGTAGTTTCCGCCTGGATCGGTATTCTGATTATGGCGGGAATTATCTTTTTCGCCATGCCGCCCCGACATAATCACAAGGCACGCTACATTATCTGGTTATACGGCATCGGGCTCCCTTCCTTTGCGCTGGTCGCTGAAAAAGTATGGCAGACATCATCGTCTTCCCGTCGAAGACTGGGGCGAGTGTGGATAATTCTGGTGATAGCTGTTTTTCTCGCCGAGGGCCTCTATAGCTTCTCCTCTCAGGTCCGAAGGATATCCATCTATCGTCAGGGTGTCTGGGAAGGAAATTTCCGGGCTGATCACATAATGCGCGCGGCCGTCGAACCGTACCCACCGGGGTATTTCCTTCCCAAGCTCAAGGAGAGTATCTTCCGGAGGATATTCCCTTATCAGGAACCGGTCGCGATCGGAGAATTGAACAGTTTCCCGGAACAGAGGGAGATCGTGGGCCACCTCACCCAGGGGGAGTCATTCGGGCGGCGGAGGATATATTTTCTTGACCGGGAGACGGCCGCCGATCCCGAAAAGCTCAGCCGTTTTATCGGGGAGCGGAAGGTGAAATACGTGGTCTGGAACTGCAACATCCCCGTCCCCCGGGCGTTGGGGGACGCTGCCCTTCTCTGGGACCTGGTCCCCGGCTGGTTCTACGTGCTGGTCGTCGATCCGGACCGAGAACCGGCGTCCGGGACCGGAGGGGAGATGTCCCGATGAGACCGCGGCCCGGATTGATCGTCTATTTCGCGCTCCTTTATCTGGTGCTGGGGGCGATCATCTTTCCTTCTTTCTCCAACCCGCCGCACGTGGATTACTGGGAGGCGTTCTTCACCTTCCACCAGGTCCGGGCGGATCCCGCTCTTTCCCCCTGGCCCTATATTATCAATCACGATCCCTGGCGGCACGGAACCTTCCGGCCCCTCCTCTACACCATGCTGTTTCTCGAGCAGGTAGCTTTCGGCAGTCATTTCGTCTGGAATCACCTGGCCAACTTTTTCTGCTACTGTCTGCTCCTGCCTCTTCTCTTTTTCCTCGGCCGCCGGCTGGGGGCGAGAGAATTCGAGATGGGCGGATTCCTCGCAGTTTTCGCGGTGCTCTACTCGCAGTGCGATATTCTGTCTCTCACCTTCCACATCGCCCTGCTGGCCGGCTTCGCCGGGTTCATCGCCGGTTTTATCCTTTATTTGCGCTACCTCGACGGCGGCAATTCTTATCTGCTCCTCCCGGCCGGGATTGTATTTCTGATCTCGATGTTCTGCTATGAAACATTCTTGTTCTGGCCCCTCGGGGTCTTGATCCTTCTGCGGAATCGGCCCCGGCCGGGGGAGGGCAGGCAGGTAATCGGCCGGTCGGTTTTATTGCTGGCCGGGATTTATCTTTTATACGGATGCGTATTCGTTCTCAGCCGCCGGACCGCGTATCTTTCCGGAGAACTGGCCCAGCCCTCCCTTTCCCCGATCTTCCGCAGTCCTCTCCTGGTCCTTTTCAACATTTTTTACACCGGCATCGGAGTCAATCTTTTTCCCCGCCTGGCCATCCCCGGCCGCTACCGGGGTTACAGCGAGATGCTGGGGATTCTCCCGATCAGAATGACCGATCGGATGTTGCCGGTTGTTTACGGCGGTGCCATCCTGACCCTGTTTCTGATCTGTTTTATAGTCGTTCGCCTGTTGCGGGACCGGCGCCGGCGGACTCTGATCTCTTCCGCTTTTATCGGTTTCCTCTACCTGACAAATTTTTCCCTTCTCGTTATCGCCCGCTCGACGACCACCGATTTCAGCCATGTCCTGAGGCAGTTCCGCTATCAGCTGATCCCCAACGCGTTGCTGGCGCTTTTCGCCGCGATAATCATTTCGACTTTTTTCCGCCGGTCCCGGAAGCAGAAGCTGATTCTGGCCTTTTTCCTCCTGGCCGTCTTCCTGGCCAATGCCTTTTATACCTATAGTCATATCGGCACTGTCACCCGCCGGCTCGCTCCTCTCCGGGAACTGCTGAGCAACATCCGGTCCGGGATCGAGAGCGGCGATATCTCTCCGGGGCGCCGGCTTTATCTCTCGGACGGTTTTGCCACGACTTTTCCCCGGCTCTGCTGGAACCGGGGTATGGGGAGGAAGATGTGGGGGACTTATCAGTGGATCTTCTCCCCGAAGGATCTGGCCTGTTTCAGCCGGCATCCCGAAGACGCCTACTGGACAATCGACCTGGAGAGGGGAGTGTATGTAAAGCGATGAGAGGTCGGATCACTATAATCAGGGGCTGATTTAATATGGAGTGATGGAGTATTGGAATGATGGAGTGTTGGAAAACCGGCGCACTGATATCGCCGCTGACGAGAGATTGAGAAATCGATACGCCGGTAATAAACGCAGGCGAATGATGAAAGAGTATCGGATTCAGGGATGAGAACGGATACAAAAAACATATCCCGCGGGAAGGTTGTCGGGTATTTTGCCCTTCTCCTGGCCGTTCTCGTCTTCATTTTCGCCCCTTCCTTCACCAACCCTCTTCGGAGCGACTGGTGGTCGGCGCTCTACGCGTTCCAGCTGGTCGACGCCTCTCCCGGTCCGCCCGGTTTTTCGTTCATCATCAATCACGATCCCTGGCGTGACGGCACCTTTCGGCCCCTGGCACACCCGTTTCTTTACCTCGAGCATCGCCTCTTTGCCGCCGACTTTCTCTCCTATCACCTGGTTAATTTCTCGTTATACTTTCTGAGTATTATCCTGCTCTACCGACTGGGCCGGCAACTCGGTATCCGGGCGACCATTCTGGCGTTCTTCCTGTTGTTCTTTTCCGTCCTCTTCACCCATTTCGATATTGTTTCCTGGACGTTCCACGCCACCATGCCGCTCGGTTTTTCCTCATTCCTTTTCGGGCTCATTCTCTTCCTGCGGTACCGTGCCGGCGGGGAGAAGCTGCTTCTCATCCCCGTCGGTTGCCTGTTTCTCCTCTCCCTGCTCTGTCTCGAGCTGTATGTCCTCTGGCCGATCGGCATCCTCCTGATCTCGGGGAGAGGTAAAACCTTCCGTCGCCCCGTGCTGCTGACGGTGGGGACGGTATACGGAGCCTATTTTCTGATTTACCTGATCACCCGGGCTGTCCCCCACACTTCCGGTTCACTGAATGCGCCCGGACTCATGGAGATACTCCTCAGCCTCTGCGCGGTCTTCTTTAACCTCATCTACAACGGGTTCCTGGTCAACCTGATGCCCTTTATCGCCTCCCCGGTCGTTCTTTCTCATAACATCGAGATGGGGGGGCCGGCTCTGGCCTGGAGCCCCGCCCTATTGAGAACGGTTGTCATCGCGATCGGGGTTGTCTCCAGTATCCTCCTCATCGCGGTTTCATCCTCCCGGCCGGCCCGCCGGAAAGTCCCCCCTTTTCTGGGGTGGCTGTTCTTTTTTTACGCGACCGGTTTCTTCGTTCTCGCCCTCGGCCGTTCCACCACCGAGAATTTCGACGATCTCTTCCTCCAGTTCCGGTACCAGTACATCGCCAACGCTTTTCTGGCGTTGATGGGCGCCCTCGTCGTCGATCGGCTGGTCCGGTCGGCGCCCCTCCGAAAAGGGATTTGCCTGCTCCTGGTTCTGGCCGCGGCGCTCAATGTGATCGCGGGCAGAAGAGCGGTTGCCGTTCTCGACCATGAGTTGGCCCCGCAGAAGGCGCTTCTTGCCCGGCTTCGCCGGGGGATCGAGCAGGGGGAGATAACCCCTTCCCAACCGGTGGCCCTGCCGGATGGGATCACTTCCTACCTGTCGCCCCTCTGCTGGAATGAAGACATGGGACGGTTTTTCCGAGGGACGTATCAGTGGGTATTTTCCCGAAAGGACTTATTCTGTTTTACCCCGTTCATCCGGGACGCCGCCTGGATCGTTGACGGGAAGGAAATGAACTACCGCCCGAAGCGGTCGACGGATCCGCCGGTCCTTCCCCAACGGTACATTGCTCCCGAGTACCGGGACCGGGCGGGGATGATCGACCCGCCGGATGCCGGGGGAGGGGACTGAGATGCCGCGGGAAGGACAACCGCCCGTCGCCGTCGCCCGCTTCTCCGGGGAGGTGTTCCGAACCGGCGGGGTTCTGGCGCTGCTCGCCGCTTTTTCGCTCTTTCTGGCCGGGATCGAGATTCTCACCCTGGGGGTGAGTCTGGCAGGGGCGAGAATCACCCGGCCGCTCGCCCTGATCGCGACCCTGGTTTCGCTGGCGGTTGCCGCCGGGTACCTGGTCCGACTACGGCGGGGAGCCGCCCTCCCCCGGAGAAGACCGGCGGGGATGATCGCGATCGCCTTCCTGGTCATAACGGTGCTCCTCTACCTGGCGCTCTGGTTCCTCGCCTCTACCCTCCCCGATTTTTCCTATGACGGAAACTACTACCACTCCCCGACGATCCATTTCTGGATGCTGCAGGGACGGGTTCATTGGATCGAGGCCGATCCATCGACGCACTGGGGCCCGATCGTCACCTACGCCTGGAACGGGTACCCGAAGGCGATAGAGGTGATCGGGTTTTTATTTCTTAAAGCCTGCGCCTGTTCCCGGCTCCTGAACGCCGTCAACCTGATCTTCGTCCCGCTGGGGGCGCTGGCGATCATCTCCCTCGCTCTCACCCTGGGCGCCCCGGCCGGCTTCGCCCTGGGCGCCGGGTGTCTCTTTCTCTATATGCCGATCAACCTGGCCCAATCCCTGACCGGGATGGTGGATACCGCTTCCGCCTCCTGTTACCTGGCCTTCTTCGCCCTCCTGATCGCGACGGCCCGACGGCTTGACCGGGGGCAGTCCCCGCTGCCGCTCTGCCTCGGTCTGGGAGCGGCACTGGCAATGGCGGCCGGATCCAAGGGGACCGGCCTCTTCCTGGTCGTCGCCGGCGTCCTGGTCATGGCCGCCCGGGTGGTGATCGCCCGGCGAAAGAGCGCCCGGCTTGCCGGTTCCGGCTTCCCGTTTTCTCCCCCGTCCCGCAGCGCGGTTTTTGCTCTGGCGGCGGTCTTCCTGATCGCTTTGGTCGTCGGCGGCTTCTGGACGGCACGGGACTGGATCAGGACCGGGAATCCCCTTTATCCTCTGAGGGTGGCGGTCGCCGGCCGGGTCATCTTCCCGGGGGTTGATATCTCCCGGCAGTTCCGCCCCCCCTACCGGGAGGGGACCAAAGACTGGAACCAGGCGGAGCGGGTTCTCGCCAACTGGGTCAGCTGTCTGCGTCCGGGGGAAGAAGGCAACTATGTTTATGACTCGCGCCGGGGGGGATTGGGGTTCGCCTGGTTGCTGAGCATCCCCGCGGTGCTCTGGCTGCTTCTGGCCCGCTGGAGAAAAGGAAGAAATGGAACCGTCACCCCGCCAGCCGCCTATCTGCCCGATCTGTTCTTTGTCTGCCTGGTGATGTTCTTCGCGTTGCCCCCCGGTCATAACCACATGTCGAGATACACCATCTGGCTGGCGGGTCTGGGCCTGCCCTGCCTGGCCGCGGCGACGGGCGCTCTGGTATCATCGTCCCGGGGAAAAAACCGGAGAAGATTTGTCGGCTATGCCTGGTTCGGAGCGGCCGGGTTACTGGCGGCAGCGGAAGCTCTGGTCAGCCTGGGCATTCACGCCGGCTTCATCGACCGCTTCCGGGGCAGGGAGACCGCGGCCTTCGCCCCGGTCGCCGTTCTTCGCGCCGCCCGGGCTCCTTACCCGGCCGGGTATCGCTGGGCTGACTTTACGGGAAGTATATTCGAGATGATCATGGCCGGAGATGAAACTACGGCGGTCGCCATCAAGGAGAAGAATCAGCGACACCTGATATTCGGACACCTAGTACAGGGACCGGCACTGGGTAAACGAGAGATTGTTTTTATCGATCACATCCGGGCGGAGGATGAACCCGGCTACCTCTCGCTTCTTATCCGGGAGAGATCCATCCGTTACGTGATCTGGGACAGCACACTCCCCTCTTACCCCGGTACTGGTAAATAATTCCGTCCGGCAGGATTACGGGGTGGGGAAGAACCTCTGGCACGTTTTTACATTTGACTCTATGAAATCAAATCCCTCTAAGTAGACCGAAAGGTGTTTGGTAAGATTTATAAAGATCAAGCAGAAATGGAATAGGGACAGCCTTGAACCAAAGGATAGCAATATGGGATTAAAATCTATTTCAATTAAGAATGTGATGATTAATATTAGTCTATTGATTATTTCAGTAATAGTTACTTTGTTATTAGTTGAGATTATCTTACGGATATTTTACCCAAAGTATGAATATGTTGCTAATTCTGATTTTGTCAGAACGGCAGATAGAATTTATGCTCGCAAACCGAATTCTCATTACGTGCGCAAGCATCCTGACAGCGGGGAACCTCACTTGGTTTATCATAATAATCTTGCTTTGCGACAGCACAGAGACTTTGATAAAAAAGATATAGAATCGGCTATTAATGTAGCTTTTTTTGGAGATTCAATGACTGAGAATCTTCGACTTTTATCTCAATATTCATTTACGGAACCACTGGATTATCTGCTGAATAAAAATAAGAGCCACAAAAAATATAACACCCTGAATTTAGGGGTTGATGGATACGGCACGGATCAGTCATTCCTGTATTATAAGGATTTTAAATACTCCGATAAGCTGGACTATGTTTTCTATCTATTTAGTACAAATGATCTGAAAGACATTTATCAAAATAACCTTTTTAGTATTAATGAAAGGGGAGAACTGATTCAAAATAAAACTCTTTCAACCCCCATGTGGTTGAAGGTTATTTCAAAATTTTATCTGACCTATTTTGTATTAGATATTCGCCAGCGGGTGATATTTAAAGATGAAAAAATTAATAAGCAAAACATTAAAGAATACTTCATGAAGGATTATAAGGAGAGAAGAGAAAACAGCCGCAACAAACGCTCAAAATCAAAGAGGGCTGTTGCGATTCGCAAAGATTTTTACTGTCAAAGGGAAACCGAAGATATGAATAGATGTATAGCAATATTAAAAAAATTGCTTCACAGATGGAAGAAATCGGTGGAGGAGAACGGGGGAAAATTTTACATAGTCATTCCCCCGATCTACCGAGGATATCTCGGTAAGTTACTTTTTAAGGATGACTTTGATTTAGTGGATATTTATGAGAAAATGAATAATGATATTGCGAACTATGATTGGATGAACTATCGATTCGAGAATGACACGCACTGGAACGAAAGAGCAAATCAGTTGACTGCAGTTTATTTATATCGGCTAATAGAAAAACAAGAAGATCTGCCGCCAATTAGCACGGATGCGCTTAGAAAGCAATTATACACTTACTACTCCACCTTTGCCGGATGGATGCCGGATGATGCGCAGATTAAAAAGACGCCTGTCTCTCCGGAAGAGAAAAATATTATAAAGGCGAAATATCTTGCCCTTGAACTGCAGGATGTTGCCGGGGAGTAGGGATCATACCCGGGTCGGATGATGTGCACTATACTTTACTTGGGCATGCACTGAACTCTCCCGCCTGACGTACTAATCGTCTCAGGTATCTTCGAGACAGGCCAGTTTGAGAAAGAGCCAGTGGGACTTCAAAGGTAATTTAGGGGGAGACTGGCGTTCCAGCTCTCAGCAGCGTTCTTCGTGCTGCCCGGTCTCCCTATCCGGCCGGTTATCGATGGGCGGACTTTACGGGAGTATCTTCGAGATGATCATGGCCGGAGATGAAACTACGGCGGTCGCCATCAAGGAGAAGAATCAGCGACACCTGATATTCGGACACCTAGTACAGGGACCGGCACTGGGTAAACGAGAGATTGTTTTTATCGATCACATCCGGGCGGAGGATGAACCCGGCTACCTCTCGCTTCTTATCCGGGAGAGATCCATCCGTTACGTGATCTGGGACAGCACTCTGCCCCTCTACCCGGAGCTGGTCAACGGCTCCGTCAGGCAGGATTACGGCCTGGGAAATGGCCTCTGGCATGTTTTTACCTTTGCTCATCCGGAAGAGCGGGTTCCTTCATTGTAAAGGCGTTACGCTCTCTCCGGGTGCGGCTCTTGTGGATCATTATGCCGCCCTGAGTTTGGGGGCATTCGAACTCTACAGAGCTGAGTTTACACGAGAGCTTCATATAAAAAGAATGATGGATCTTTTTGAACAGGTATTACGGGGAGAGAAAAGGAAAATTGCGATAGCCAATGAAAATTGAATTTTATAATTCAACAGCAGGAGGAGCTTTTTGGAAGAAGACTCTTAGTGTTATTGAGACGAAAGGTTGTCATGTAGAGCATCGATGGGTCATTGATTCACGAGCGGATCGTTTTGAAAATACAAATTGGGGCAGATTTCAGAAAGTCTGGAAGATGTATCCGTGGTATTGTGTGAAATCGCTATTTGGTCCAGCTGCAGATATACATGTGGTAACGACGAATCCGTTTTGTAATCCGGCACTGGTTTGTTGGCGTTATGGAAGAAAATATAAGACGATCAATCTGCTTTATGATTTGTTTCCTGATGCGCTTGAGTTGGCGGACTTAATTAAACGGGATGGTTTTGTTTCAAGAGTTATCGCTGTTGGTACGCGTTTTGCGGTACGTCGGAGTTCGGCAACTGTTTTTTTGGGGGAGCGCTTAAGATGCTATGTGGAACAGCGATATGGATATGTGAACAATGCCAAGGTGATACCAGTGGGTGCTGATGGCTCAGCTTTTGTGGGATGTGAGCCGGACGTGATTGCAGATGGACAGATCGTTCAACTGATGTATTGCGGAAACATGGGGCGGGCACATGATACGGATACGTTATTGAAATATATAAAGAGCGATTATACCGGTGAGTTCGCACTTCGGTTTAATGCCAAAGGCAAGGGGTATGAAAAGCTCAAACATGACTTGTGCGGCTTTACGAATCCGCATTTATGTTTAAGTGATCCATTGCCTGGGGATGCGTGGGTTGATGCTATGAAAACAACCCATGTTGGGGTCATTACCATGAAATCGGGCTGGGAGAATGTGGTGATGCCGAGTAAAGCATACAGTGCGATGGTCGCAGGGCAGGCAATTCTAGCTGTTTGCCCAGAGAAGAGTGACTTGGCAGATTTGATACGGCTACATAATTGCGGTTGGATTGTTGAGCCGGAAGATGTTGTGGGTTTATCGAAAACACTGAAGAAGATTGTGGAAGACCGTGAGCTTTTGCATGAAAAGCGAATGAATGCGTATACTGCTGGGCATCGCGTTTATGACAGCCGGATAGTGGCTAAGCAATGGGTTGCGTTGTTTGAGGACTTGATAAAGGAGAAATGATATGGAATTGAGAGAGAAGAGCATTGTGGTAACTGGTGGAGCCGGTTTTTTAGGATCATTTGTAGTTGAACAGTTGAAGCAAGTTGGTTGTCACGACGTTTTCGTTCCGCGTTCGTCTGATTATGACCTTACGACAGCTGATGGGGTGGTGCGTTTATATACCGATGCGAAACCGGATGTTGTAATTCATTTGGCAGCGGTAGTGGGCGGGATAGGTGCCAATCGAGAGCATCCAGGTTCTTTTTTCTATAAAAATATGATGATGGGCACGCAAATGATGGAACAGGGGCGTTTACATGGTGTGGAGAAATTTGTGGCGGTGGGTACGATTTGTGCCTATCCAAAGTTTACTCCGGTTCCATTTAAAGAAGACGATTTGTGGAATGGTTATCCCGAAGAGACTAATGCGCCGTATGGTTTGGCTAAAAAAATGATGCTGGTGCAGTCGCAGGCATACCGTCAGGAGTACGGTTTTAATTCGATTTATTTGCTGCCGGTGAATTTATATGGGCCGCGAGACAACTTCAATCCGGAATCATCTCATGTAATTCCGGCTTTAATCAAAAAATGCTGTGATGCAAAGGCTGCGGGATTATCGGAAATAGAAGTATGGGGGACGGGTAAAGCGACGCGGGAGTTTTTGTATGTGGAGGACTGTGCAAAAGCCATAGTAGCTGCTTCTGTTCATTATAATGGTGATCAGCCGGTGAATATTGGTTCGGGGAAGGAAATTTCGATTGCTCGCTTGGTTCAGCTGATTGCGGAATGTACTGGATTTGAGGGTGAGATTAAGTGGAATTCTACCCAGCCAGACGGACAACCGAGAAGGCGTCTGGATACTACTCGAGCGAAAGAACTGTTTGGATTTGTTAGTGAAAAGGATTTTAGAGAGGGGCTGATGCAAACGATTGAATGGTATCGGAATTATGAAAAGAGTAATTGATTTCATTGGATCCGTTCTGGGTATTATTATCTTATCGCCACTATATATTTTACTGGCTATTATGGTACGTATTATACTGGGCTCGCCGGTATTTTTCCGCCAGCAACGCGGAGGATTGGGTGGAGAGCCGTTTGAAATTATTAAATTCCGGACAATGACGGATCTAAGAGACTTGGATGGGGAGTTGCTTCCGGACGAAGAACGTTTGAACCGCTTCAGCCGGTTTCTGCGCAGTACAAGTCTTGACGAACTCCCGGCACTATATAATATATTAAAAGGCGATATGAGTTTTATCGGCCCGCGTCCACTTTTGTCAGAGTATCTTAATCTTTATACAGATGAACAAGCTCGCCGCCATGAAATTAAACCAGGGATTACCGGGTGGGCGCAGGTTAACGGGAGAAATTTACTTACGTGGGAGGAGCGATTCACCCTGGATATCTGGTATGTGGACCATAGAAGTTTGAGCCTGGATTTAAGAATTCTGCTGATGACCATAGTCGGAGTAATGACCCGAAAAGGCATATCAGCCGAAGGTCACGATTCGATGCCGAAATTTACCGGGATTTAAACAATTATAATATGGAGTTCATTAATGGAAGACCGATTTAAGGATTGGCAATATCCTGAGATAGAAGAGGGCAAGCCGACCAGGTATAACTGGGTGGTTCAGAATATATCGGGGTTAAAGCTGGGTTATCGGACCGATATAGGCGCTTTCACCTATATCAATGCCAAAGCCGGGGTGACTATTGAAGATGAAGTACAGATCGGTTCACATTGCTCCATCTACTCCGTCTCCACAATCGACGGGAAAGAGGCTCCGGTGGTGCTGAAAAAGAACTGCCGGATCGGAAGCCATTCCGTGGTATTACCGGGGGTGACAATTGGAGAAAACGCGATTGTGGGAGCGATGAGCCTGGTTAATCGCGATCTCCCTCCCAATTCCATCGCATTCGGAATTCCGGCTCGGGTAAAGAAAAATAAAGTTTAGTTATACGAGGAATTATTTTGTCTGATAATGTTTAGTGGAGTTGCATGATTAACAAGGTTAATAAAGTTAAACTATAGGATATGAAGGAAAGAACCGAACCATATTCAAACTGGCCTTTCTTTGAACCGGATGAGATTGCGGCGGTGGTCAAGGTTCTTAAGTCCGGTAAGGTGAATTACTGGACCGGAGATGAGGGGAAGAGTTTTGAGCAGGAGTTTGCCGATTTTACCGGATCTCGTTACGCGGTAGCTCTCTCCAATGGGACCGTCAGCCTGGAGCTGGCATTAACGGCGGCCGGGGTAGAGGAGGGGGATGAGGTGGTTGTTGCTCCCCGTACCTTTATCGCTACCGCCGGCGCGGCAGTTCTCCGCGGTGCCCGTCCGGTATTTGCCGATGTGGATCGGGATAGCGGCAATATCACCGCTGAGACCATCCGTACGGTACTTACCTCCCGGACCCGGGCGATCATTCCCGTTCATCTGGGTGGCTGGCCCTGTGATATGGATCCGATCATAGAGTTGGCACGGGGAAAAAAACTGGTCGTGATAGAGGACTGCGCTCAGGCCCTCGGCGCCGAATACCACGGCCGAAAGGCCGGAAGTATCGGGGATATCGGATCTTTCTCCTTCTGTCAGGACAAGATCATCACCACCGGGGGGGAGGGAGGAATGGTAACCACCGACAATCCGGAATATTGGGAGCGCATCTGGTCGCTGAAAGATCATGGGAAGAGCTTCCAGGCCGTCTTTAACCGGACCCATCCACCCGGCTTCCGCTGGCTGCATGAGTCGATCGGGACCAACGCCCGGATGACCGAGATGCAGGCCGCGATCGGAAGAGTGGCTCTTAAAAAGCTTTCCCGGTGGCTGGATATCCGCCGTCATCATGCCGGGATTTATGACCGGCGCCTGGCCGGCCTCCCCGCTCTGTATATCCCCGTTCCTCCCCCCGGGATGCGTCATGCCTATTACCGGTATTACGCGTATCTTGTCCCGGACCGGCTCAAGCCGGGCTGGGACCGCGATCGGATAATTCGCGAGCTGAGCGATCGGGGATATCCGGGACGGAGCGGCACCTGCTGCGAGATTTATCGGGAGAAGGCCTTCGAACGGGAGGATCTCCGTCCGGCCCGGCCTCTGCCCAACGCGCGGTTTTTGAGTGGACACTCTCTCATGCTGCCCGTTCACCCGGCTCTGAGCGCTGAAGACGTGAAGGATATCGCCGATCAGGTCGCGCGCATCCTGGAGGAGGCTACGAGGTGAGCAAACGGATCTCATCTTCGGGTCTGAACGTCCCCCGGCTGTTGCGGATGTTGGCCGATCTGATCATGCTGGCCTCCGTGTACGGCGGCATGCAGTTACTAAGGTACATAGTGGCTTTGAGATCGGGGCTGAAGCGTCCCAACCTGCTGGACATGTTCGTGATGTATTACTGGCACGGCCTGCTCATTCTCCTTCCCTGCTGCCTGATCGCTTTTATCCTGGTGGGGTTTTACGGCCGGGGACGTTATTACCGGGGCAAGTTCAAGATGCTGGCGGTTTTCCAGGGGGTTACCATCGGGTACCTGGCAACCGGTTTCTTCGCGTTGTTATTCGCCGATTTCCTGGGCACCTTCTCGCGGGGTGTTCTGCTTTTCAGCTACCCGGTGTCCGTGGTCGTCCTGATCGCCGCCCGTCTCTGGTCCACGGTCTGGAAGGCGATCTACAAGCACGATCAGGAGGCGGTCCCGGAGAGGCCTCTCACCGCCCGCAAAGACGCCGGTATCCTGGTCATCGGGGGGGCCGGGTACATCGGTTCCGCCCTGGTTCCCCGGCTTCTGGAAGCCGGGTACCGGGTGCGCCTGATGGATATTATGGTCTACGGAGAGGATTCCATCAGGGCCTTTCGCTCCCATCCCCGGCTGGAGGTCCGCCGGCAGGATTTCCGCCAGGTGGACGCGGTCGTAGAGTCGATGCAGGGGATCGACACGGTTGTTCACCTGGGCGCGATCGTGGGTGACCCGGCCTGTGCTCTGGATGAAAACCTCACCCGCGAGATCAATCTGATGGCGACCCGGATGATCGGGGAGGTGGCCAAGGGGCTTCACGTTCGGAAGTTTATTTTCGCCAGCACCTGCTCGGTCTACGGAGCCAATGCCGATATCCTGGATGAGAAATCGATCTTGAATCCGGTCTCCCTCTACGCCCGGACCAAGATTGGCTGTGAGAAAGTCCTCTTGAAAATGAGCGATACCGCCTTCAAGCCGACCATCCTGCGTTTCGGAACGATCTATGGATTATCGGGGCGCACCCGGTTTGATCTGGTGATCAATCTTCTCACCGCGAAAGCGGTGGTGGAAGGGGTGATCCCGGTCTCCGGGGGAGAACAATGGCGCCCCTTTATCCATGTCGAGGACGCGGCGGAAGCTGTTTTTCTGATGGTCAAGGCGCCCCTGGAACAGATCGGCAATGAGATATTCAATGTCGGCACCAACGCCCAGAACAGCACGATCAGTGATGCCGCCCGGATAGTCGAGCAGGCGGTCCCGGGAGCCGTTGTCAATGAGGTCCCCTATAAGGGCGACATCAGAAATTACCGGGTGGATTTTAGTAAGATTTTTCACAAGCTCGGCTTTAAGGCATCCTGGACGCTGGAGAGAGGAATCAACCAGGTGGTGGTCGCCCTCCGGGAAGGGAAGGTCGGCGATTACCGGGATCCCCGCTACAGCAATGTCAAGTTTCTCTCCGAAGCCGACCGGGTGGAGGTTCTTCGCTATGATCAGGGATATATGGAAAGTCTTTATCTGATCGGGCCCGAATCGGAGCGAAGCGATGAGCCGTCGGAGTTTTGTCAGGAGGAAGGTCCTGGATAATCGGGTGTGAGATGGCGGAAATTTCGGGACATCTTAACATTCATTTGTTTTTCAGCTCACTGTTCCTTCTGGGGTTGATATCGACCGCGATTCTGACCCCAATCGTGATCAGTCTGGCCCGGAAGTTTAAGGCGGTTGATACCGATCCCTATCGAAAAGGGACTCGGGTTGATATTCCACTTCTGGGCGGACTCGGCATAGCAATTCCCCTCTTGGCAATCTGTATACTTTTTTCACGTTTGAATATTTTTCATCAACAGCATCCCGGATGGCTTTTTCACGTCGGCCTCTTCCTGAGAAATACTGCCCGACTGCATTCAGGGAAGGGGGGTGAATTCAGCCGGAGTTTAATAATCTTCTCCATCGGTGGTATCGCTATTATTGGCCTGGGGATACTTGATGATCTCCGCGGACTGCGGGCCCGGGGAAAGTTCCTTGGGCAGATTATCATTGCGGTCTTCGTTTGCGGCTGCGGCCCCATCATCCGCGGAATCTATATTCCCCTGGTGGGCGGGGTGCCACTCGGGCCCGCGGCCAGTCTGGGGCTCAGCATCCTCTGGATCGTGGGATTGATCAACGCATTCAACCTGATTGACGGTCTGGATGGTTTGGCGGCCGGTGTCGGCTTGATCGCCTCCGTCACCCTGATTGTACTGGGCGCCATCACCGGAAATACGATAACGGTTTTTGTCTGTCCGATCCTGGCCGGGAGCCTGTTGGCATTCCTGGCTTTCAACTTCCCACCCGCCCGGATATTTCTGGGGGATACCGGGAGCATGTTCATCGGCTACACGCTGGCGGTGGTAACCCTGATCGGAACCTTCACTTATAAATCGGAAACGGCTGTTATTCTTCTGGCTCCGATTATCGCCTTGAGTTTCCCTATTTACGAGACGGTGATCTCGATGATCCGGCGGTTTGTTCATGGGGTGCCGATCTTCAGCGGGGATCAGCTCCATACCCATCACCGTCTCATCGACAAGGGCCTCTCGCATCGCCAGGTGGTCCTGCTCCTTTATTTCGTCACCGTCCTGCTGGCGTCGGCCGCGATCATCAGCCAGGTAATACCGCGGGGAGGTAAGGGCGAATGGCTCCCGATCATGATCGTAGGCATTACCATCATAGGGATCGCCTGGTGGGCCGGTTATCTCCGTTTGGAATCACTGCGGATGATATTTCACCGCCGCCGCCGGAACACGATTTTACAGGCATTCACCACTTACGCGGTGCAGAGCCTGGCTGCAAATACACCGGCAATCGATCTCCACGACATGATGGAGCTCTGCCGGCGGGAACTGGGCCTGTCTTTTCTGGATGCCTGGTTCGAGTCCGGTCCGATCTTAATCGGTTCTTCGGGAACTCTCCCTCCGGCCCGGGAAGAATCGAACCGGCTTGACTCCTCCGATCGGCTTCGGGTGCGCTCAATCAGCGGTCTGCAGATCGTCATCAGATATCAGTTTAACCACCACCCCGGGGAGGATGAGCGCCGCATCGTCTCAGCCTGTCTGGAGGCCATCTTCCGGCAGGCGGGGGGCAGCCTGCTTCTGAAGAAGGCGATCGCCCTGCAGAAGAAGATCGCGGACAACCGCTCGCTCCGGCCGGTCTCTTTGCCCGATCTGCGGATCGAGAACGTGAAAAATCTCCATTGATTAGATAATGAAATAATGAAAATAATCAATGTCGTCGGCGCCCGGCCCAACTTCATGAAGATCGCCCCCCTGATGGCGGCGTACCGAGGCCATGCGGAGATCGAGCCGCTGCTGGTCCACACCGGGCAGCATTACGACGAGGAGATGAGCGACCTCTTCTTCCGGCAGCTGGGGATCCCCCGGCCGGACGTCAATCTAGAGGTCGGATCCTCCACCCACGCCCGGCAGACGGCGGAGATCATGAAAGCTTTCGAGCCGCTGCTGCTCGAGCGAAAGCCGGACCTGGTGCTGGTGGTCGGCGACGTCAACAGCACGATCGCCTGCGGGCTGGTGGCGGTCAAGCTGGGGGTGCGGCTGGCCCACGTGGAGGCGGGCTTGCGGAGCTTCGACCGCTCCATGCCGGAGGAGATCAACCGGGTGCTTACCGACTCGATCAGCGACCTTCTCTTCTGTACCGAGCGAAGCGGGGTGAAGAATCTTCTGGCGGAGGGGGTGGCCCGGGAGAAGATATTCCTGGTCGGCAACGTCATGATCGACACCCTGCTCCGGAACCGGGAGCGGGCGGAGGCATCGGGTATCCTGGAAAAGAACCGTCTTCTCCCGGGCGAGTACGCGGTGATGACTCTTCACCGCCCGTCGAACGTCGATCGCCCCGAGACTTTCCGGGCCATTATCGACGCCCTGGAGATCATTCAGAATGATCTGCCGATCATCTTCCCCGTCCATCCCCGGACGCGGAAGACGATCGACCGGGTGCTGCCGCCGGAGCGGCTCTCGGCTCTGCCCGGTTTGCGGCTGACCGCCCCGGTCGGCTACCTTGATTTTCTCAAGCTGATGGCGGATGCCCGGCTGGTCCTGACCGATTCCGGCGGGATCCAGGAGGAGACGACCATCCTCCGGGTACCCTGCCTGACGATCCGCGAGAATACCGAGCGGCCCGTCACCTGCGAGATGGGGACCAACCGCCTGGCGGGGGTGACGACGGAGACGATCCTGGCCGCTTACCGGCAATTCACGGCCGGCGGCCGGAAGCAGGGGGAGGTCCCGCCCCTCTGGGACGGGAAGGCGGCGGAGCGGATCGTGGAGATACTGCTTCGAAGATGGTAGTCATGGTAGCACAGACATTCCTGTCTGTGTCCCCCGCGCCTGCTGCACAGACAGGAATGTCTGTGCTACTCTTCGTAAGGGAACCCGCCCTCTTCAGATTCCGAGAAACCTCTCGAAAAAACCCGGGAATGTTTTGGCGACGCATTCCGGGTCCCTGATCGCGATCCCCGGGATCCGTAAGCCCGCCAGGGCGAAGGCCATGGCGATCCGGTGATCGTTGTAGGTCTCGATCTCGGCCCCGTGCAAATCCCCCCCCTCGATGATCAGGCCGTCAGGGAGTTCCTCGGCCCGGGCTCCGATCTTCCGCAGTTCGGTGGTGATCGCCCGCAGCCGGTCCGATTCCTTGTAACGGAGGTTGGCCACGTTGATGATCACCGTACGCCCGGGGGCGAAAAGGGCGGTCAGGGCCAGCGTGGGGACCATGTCCGGCATATCATTGAGATCGACCTTGATCCCCCGGGTTACCGGACCGGAAACTTCGGTCCAATCCGGCCCGGTCCGGACCGTCGCTCCCATCCGCTCCAGTAAACGCGCGAAGCGGGCGTCGCCCTGGATGGATCCGTCTCCGACATTGAGGATTTTTACCCGTCCCCCGGTGACGGCGGCCGCCGCCAGGAAATAGGAAGCCGACGAGGCGTCCCCTTCGACGGCATAACGCCCGCCCCGGTATCTCTGCCGGGGAGGGATGACGAAGCCGGCCGGTTTTTTCTCGTCGACCTCTACTCCGAAATCGCGCATCATCCGGAGGGTCATATCGACGTAAGGCCGGGAGACCAGCTCTCCGGTGACCCTGATGGTAACCGGGGCGTCGGCGTAAGGGGAGCTGAGAAGGACGGCGGAAAGAAACTGGCTGCTGATCTCTCCCGAAAGCTCGCAGGTCCCCCCGGGTATGCCGCCGGCATGGACCGTTACCGGCGGACAGTCGTTCTCCCGGTCGGAGAGGGCGCGGACCCCTAACGCCCGCAGGCCCTCCAGAAGGTCCCCGATCGGACGCTGGCGCATCCGGGGACTCCCGTCCAGCGTGTAAGTTCCCCGTCCCAGGGAAACCAGCCCGGTCAGGAAACGCATGGTCGTCCCCGAATTGGCGGTATTCAGGGTTGCCCGGCCCCGGGGGACGGTTCCGTCCTGTCCCCGGATCGTCAACCGGTCGTCTTCCGGGGAGAGGGGGAAACCGAGGGACCGCAGACACTCGATCATCACCTCGGTGTCATCGCAGCGCAGCCAGTTGGCAAGCTCGGTCTCTCCCCGGGCCAGCGCCCCGATGACCAGCGCCCGGTTGGTGATGCTCTTGGAGCCGGGCAGCGCGATCTCGGCGTCGATTTTTTCTTTTGTCGGTATCTTCAGCATATATAAATGAGCTCGCTGCGCTCGTGAATTTATGTAGGATCGTCCTTCACTCCGTTCAGGACTTGTAGGAGATGCAGTAAATGTAGTATCGCCGTGCCTGCGGCACGGCTTGCCGAACTGCCAGCGCCTGCCTGCCAGCAGGCAGGAAGCGATCCTACAATTCATGCTCAGAATGCCGAAGGCATTCTGAGCCTACAAGACCTGTCGCGAAAGCGAAAGGACGATACTACACTACTGGATTTCTTGCATTAATAGTTCAAACGAAAAATCGGTTCACTCAGTCTAACCCGATAGAGGGTATTCTACACGCATAACGGCGGCTTGAATAGTACCAAGGAAGGTGTTATCCTGATTACTCGTTAACCGGTTTTCATCTCATTTTCATTCTTGCCGAGTAAAAATATAATGCGCCGGCGACAGTTTATTATCAGTTTGTTCCAGATCATGCTGGGGTGGCTGCTGGGGGCGACCGGATTGCGGGCTCAAACGACGGTCCGGGACCGCACCACGTTTGTGCTGGGATTCCCCCGCGATTACCCGCCGGGGACGGTGAAGCACCTCATCTTCTATGATGCCTTCCTCATCTCCGACAGCGAAGGGATCTACGCGCTCTCATCGGTCTGCACCCACCGCGGCGGCCCTCTTTTTAAAACGGATAAGAACGACGCCTTTGTCTGCCGTCGCCATCATGCCCGTTTTGACCTGAACGGGAATGTCGTCCGCGGTCCCGCCTACTCCCCGCTCCCCTGGCTGAAACTGGGATTGGATAAACAGGGACACATTATTCTGTTCCGGAAGTACCGGGGGGAACGGGGGAAGAAGATACCTCATAACAAATAGCGAGCATTGCTCGCTATTTGTTGCGGGATCGTCCTTCACTCCGTTCAGGACTTGTAGGAGATGTAGTAAATGTAGTATCGCCGTGCTGGCGGCACGGCTTGCCGAACTGCCAGCGCTGCTCCGCGATCCTACAATTCCTACAAAGAATGCCGAAGGCATTCTGATCCTACAAGTCCTTCCGCAAAAAGCGGAAGGGCGATACTACATGCCCATATCAGTTCACCCGGTACGTCGTCTCTCCCCGTTCGAAGAAGCCGACGATCTGGCGGGCGGCGGCCACCCCGGCATTGAAATTGGCTTCGGCGGTCTGGGCGCCCATCTTCTTGGGGGTAAAGAAACACCGGTTCCCGTCGCAGACCAGGATCTCCTCCTTATTCCCGGGCGCGACGTCGGCGATATATTTGAAATCCGGCCGGTCACGGTATACCCGCAGCAGCCCCTCTTCATCGATGACCTCGGCCCGGGCGGTGTTGACGAGGACCGCGTTCGGTTTCATGCTCTTCAGGAGATCATACCCGATCGAAGCCCGCGTCTCCGCCGTGGCCGGGATGTGAATGGAGAGGTAGTCGCTGGCGGCATAGAGTTCCTCCAGGGTGGCGGCCGGCGTCACGGAGGCTTTTGTCATTTCTTCCGCCGGGACGAACGGATCATAAGCGATCACCCGCATCTCGAACCCCCGGGCGGCGATCTGGGCCACCCTTCTCGCGACGTTGCCGAAGGCCTGGAGCCCCAGGGTCTTCCCTCTCAGTTCCGTCCCCGATTTACCGTTGTACTTCCCCCGGGCCGCCATGATCATCATCCCGATCGCCAGTTCCGCGACCGCGTTGGCGTTCTGGCCCGGTGTATTCATGACCACGATCCCCCGTTCTTTGGCCGCGGCGCAGTCGATGTTGTCGAAGCCCGCCCCCGCCCGCACCACCAGCTTCAGTTCCGGCGCCGCCGCCATGACCTCGGCGTTCACCTCATCGCTGCGAACGATCAGGGCATCGACATCCCCGACCGCGTCCAGCAGTTGGGCGGTTTCCGGGTAGGATTCCAGCACCCTGACGTCATAGCCGGCTTTTTTCAGGACGGACACGGTCCGGTCCCTCGCCTCCGGGGCGAAAGGCTTGGCGGTGGCGATCAGTATTTTTTTAGTCATAACGCAACTCCTTTTTATGGATGAAGGGAGTAGTAAAAATGGAATGTTGGAGTAATGGAATAATGGAGTGATGGAATGATGGAGTATTGGAGCTAGATATCCGGCCGTTCCACCACTCCATCACTCCACCACTCCATCACTCCATCTTTCTCTACGAGTGTCTCTCTTCAAACTCTCCCATGAACCTCACCAGGGCTTCCACGCCTTCCAGGGGAAACGCGTTGTAGATGGAGGCCCGGATTCCGCCCACCGATCGGTGCCCCTTGA
Source organism: uncultured bacterium (assembly GCA_963822585.1). Lineage (GTDB taxonomy): Bacteria > Auribacterota > Erginobacteria > Erginobacterales > Erginobacteraceae > CAWGIE01. Next base: position 17,135 of record CAWGIE010000031.1, on the reverse strand, counting down.
GTCCGACAAAGCCGGCCTTTTTCCCCTCCTCGACGAAGGCCGCTTCCAGTTCCTCAGTGGGAAGCCGGAAGGTGACGTTCATGATCGAACGGTCTTCCACCGCCGCGGTCCCCCGGTAGAAATTGCCGTCGTCGATCTTCCCGTAGAGGAGAGCGGCTTTCCGGTTGTTGAGCGCTTCCATCGCCTCGATGCCGCCCCGCTTTTTCAGCCACTTGAGAACCAGTCCGACCAGGTAAATGGAGAATGCCGGGGGCGTGTTGTAGAGGGATTCTTTATCCGCGTGAGTCCGGTAGTTGAGCATCGTGGGAAGGTCGTCGGGGCATTTCTCCAGCATCTCCCGGCTGATGATGACGACGGTAACGCCGGCCGGACCCAGGTTCTTCTGGGCGCCGGCGTAGATTATGCTGAAGCGCCCGACGTCGATCACCCGGCTGCAGATCTCCGATGACATGTCGGCGATCAGGGGAACATCTCCGGTGTCGGGGAAGGCGGGCCAGCGTATCCCCCCGATAGTCTCGTTGCTGCAGAGGTGAAGATAGCGGGCGTCGGGCGATATCTCCAGCTCGTTCAAGGCGGGGACAGAGGAGAAATTTTTATCTTCGGAGCTGGCCGCGATGTGAACCTCACCGAAGAGCCTGGCCTCCTTGATCGCTTTCTGAGCCCACTCGCCGGTATCGACATAGTCGGCTTTCCCCCCCCGGAGGAAATTCATCGGGATCATCCCGAACTGGAGGCTGGCCCCTCCCTGGAGAAAAAGGACGGAGTAGGTATCCGGAACGGCCAGGAGTTCGCGCAGATCCGCGATGGCGTCTTTGTGGATTTGATCGTAGGTTTTTCCTCGGTGACTCGATTCGAGGATGGAAAGACCGGTCTGGCCGTAATCCAGCAGTTCTTCCCGGGCCCGTTCCATCACCTCAAGGGGAAGAATGGCCGGTCCGGCGTATAGGTTATAAGGTCGTGTGGTCATTGGTAAAATCTCCCATCAGAACTTAGCTCTCACTTAATTCGGGCGACGTTCGGGTTAAAAGGTTGCGGTTACGCGACTCGAATCGGTTGCGTGGAACGGTTGCGGTGCGAGTCGCACGTAACCGTGCACCGGACAACGTTTTCCCGGTGAAACCGGGACAACCGATCAATCCCGGTAAAACCGGGAGAATTTCAATTTATTGAAATTCCGAAGAACCCCGATAAATCGGGATGTAGGCACCAGTTGAGGATATTGAATAAACGGGGACGTTTTAATAGAGATAACTGATTCCGCTAAATGGACAGAACGTAAAAAATTCCAGAGGAATTTTTTACTGTCAGTCAACCCGCTTGCGCTGCGACTCCAGAATATAGGGGGTGAGGAAGATCAGAACACCCTTCCCCTCGCGGATGTCTTCGAAGACGGCGGTCTCACCGCTCTCCACCACGCCCATGGTGTTGAGACGGTAGAGACGCCAGAGCCTGGCCACTTCCTTTTTCCCCCGTTCCAGCACCGGGAGGCCGGGGTTCATCGCCGGGTCGACGTAAAAGTCGGTGGCTACCTCGGAATTGAGAGAAAAAACGATCCGGTGATTGTCGATGACCTCCGGCCGGAAGGTGATCCGGGAACCTTCCCAGGAACCTTGCCAGGAACCTTCCCAGTACTGTTGGATCATCTGGGGCGGCGCCTGGAGGCCGACGAGCTCCGGATGGGAGGAGACCATGGACTGCTGCCCGTTCTCGGACACCCACTTCCGGCTGAAGATGACTTTTGCTTCCCCCAGGGTGCGCAAATAGTCCATCACGGTTTTGAATTTAGATATCTTTAGTGAGCCGAAGAGAACGTCATCTTTGATCGTACGGGGAGACCGGGTATCTTCCCAGATGGGACCGAAATCGAATTGATTGACCCGGGTCTGCTCGACGTGTTCGAAGTCTTTGTTCTCGGCCTTGTCCGGGGCGACAGTCTTCTGCATGGGCAGGAAGTCCATCCGGTGACGGGCCCGGTCGGAGATGGGGAAGAAGCCGGTGGTCGTCTCCTGGTTTTTTTGATAGAGTTTGAATAGTTCCCAGTCGATCCCGTCCTGATTCTCCGGGGAAAGAACGATCTGGACGATCTTCTGATCGATAAGGATGGGTATTCCCTCCGGGACTTGCCCCTGGACGGCGGGCAGAAGAACCAGGCTGATTAAAATCAGTCCAACGAAGATCCGGACCACGGCGATACCTTTCATCGTGCCTCCTTGATGGCGGTTATTATTTTCCCTCAGGAAAAATAAGATTATAGTATAGTAACGGGAAAAGGTTTCTTGAACAAGAAATTTTTATCGTGAAGAACCGGATAGTTTTTCTTCCTGTTGTCTTCTTCCTCCTTTTCAGCGCTGGAGCCTGCTCCTCCCCGCCGACGGTGGGGGATTTCTTCCAGCGGGAAAGCGAGCGCCTGAGCCCCCCGGAGCGACGGCTGCTGGTGGAAACCCTGCGCGTCCTCGCCCTGCTGGAAAATTACCGCTCCGCCCTGGAAGCTCGGGAGATGGCGCCTTTTCTCGCCTGCCATTCCTCCCGGTATTCATATTACGAGAAGGGGTTGGATTGGCTGCAGGAGCGGGTAAGAGAAAGATTTTTTACCCCGTTCCGGGAACTGTCGGTGAGTATGCGTGACATCTCGATCAAGTTCGTCCAGAAGGATTCGGGGTACTGGCTGCGCCAGGAAGATTTCGACTGGTTGCGGGGGGAGGAAGGAGAACGGATCCCGGGCCGGTCTTACATTCTTACCGTGTATTCCGCCGCCGGGCCGATCGAGATGAGGCTGGAGCCGCCTTCCGGGGAGAACGCTCTCCCCCGGAGCGGATCTCCTTTCTCGCCATCGGGCCGGGGAGGATCCGGGGCCGTTCCGGAGACGCCCCGCGAACCGCTGACGGTGACGGTGCGCGCCTCAGTCGACGCCGGGGTGGAACGTCCTCTGGGCGAGGTGTCGTTTTTTCTGCGGATTAAAGGCGTCCTGGCCGAGAGCCCTCCCGCCGGGGCCTTCAGCTGCACGATGGAGGAGAAGGTTGTCCTCCTCCTGGAGCAGGAGGAGGGGCGCTGGAAGATCATCTCCGAGTGGTAATTTATTTTTTCCCCCCGCCCCCGGGGCGGGGGGAAAAAATAAATGTTTCATGATGTCGCGGCGTACAGGGCACATGCAGGATTGTTTGAGGCAGAAAAGATTTCAGCAAGCGCGGGAGATATTTCGGGCGGCCCTCTCCGCGGTGAAGCCGGAAAAACTGGTTAAAAAGTGTCTTTCTTTTTCCGGCCGGACGCTGACCGTCGGCGGGGAACGGTATCATCTCGATGCTGCCGGGAATATTTTTGTCCTGGGGGCCGGGAAGGCCGCCGCCGGGATGGCGCGGGGGGTGGAAGATATTCTGGGTGAAGCCGTCCGCGGGGGTATCGCTATTCTCCCGTGCGGGATCGCCCATTCCTTGCGCCGGACGGAAGTCCGTTATGCCTCCCATCCCGTCCCCGACCGGAGCGGTACCCGGGCGGCGGAGGAACTGATGGCCGTCGCCCGTTCCGCCGGCCCGGAGGATCTGGTGATAGTGCTCCTCTCCGGAGGAGGATCGGCCCTCCTGACCGCCCCGGCCCCCGGCGTTTCCCGGGAAGACCTGGGGGCGATCAACAAGCTGCTTCTCCGGAGCGGCGCGGCCATCGGGGAGATAAACGCGGTCCGCAAGCATCTCTCCCGGGTGAAGGGGGGCGGCCTGGCCCGTCTCGCCGCCCCGGCCCGGGTCATCGGCCTTCTCCTCTCCGACGTGCCGGACGACGACCCGGCCGTGATCGCCTCCGGTCCCGCCGCCCCCGACCCGACGACCTTCGGGGATTGTATTGAGATCCTGAAGCGATATTCCCTCTGGGACGAGGCCCCGGATTCAATCCGCCGCCGTCTGGAGGAGGGGAGCCGGGGGCTGATACCGGAGACCCCCAAGCCGGGCGACCCTGTCTTCGAGAACGTCCGCAATATCGTGATTGGAAACAACCAAATGGCCCTGGCGGGAGCGGCGGCGAAAGCCCGCGATCTGGGTTACCAGGTCATCGTCCGCCCGGAAGCGGTCACCGGGGATACCCGGGCCGCCGCCGCCTTCCACTGCGCCCAGGTCCGCCGGCTGCGGAAGAACAGGGGCCCTGCGGCAAAGCCGGCGGCTTTGATATCGGGGGGGGAGACGACGGTCAGGGTGACGGGTGCCGGCCGGGGGGGCCGGAACCAGGAGTTTGTCCTGGCCTGCGCCGGGGAAATAGCCGGCTGGCGGGGTGTCACCGTGCTCTCCGGCGGGACCGACGGCATCGACGGCGACACCCTCGCCGCGGGGGCGATGGCCGACGGATCCACCGGGGAGAGGGGCCCTGCCCTCGGCCTGAAAATGGATGACTTCCTGGAGCGGAACGATTCTTATTCCTACTTCGCGGCCCTCGGCGATCTTCTCATCACCGGCCCCACGGGGACCAACGTGATGGACGTCCATGTCATCCTGGTGGAATAGAGACGCCTCTTCTGGCAAGCCCCCCCCACCATAACACGATCGAGGTGGAAGCTCCGTATAGGGGGGCAAGTTGAACCGCTGAGAGGGTTTTTGAGTTTGACTATGAGCCTGGGTTGATCGAATCCAGGCTTTTGGCCTATGGGACGGAATAGCTTAGTTATTCATAGAATGACATTACCAGGGGAGTAGTTTGACGATCCTATAAATGTTGAACCACTGATACTAAATACCACAAGCCTGAGTTTTAACCTTATTGATTGAACACCACCCCTGAAGTTTGTCTTTAGCCTCTCACAAAAACCCGGCTGAACGATTGATCCATGCCGGGTTACCGGCGGCGACCTTGAATAACCTGAATCAAGATCACCACGACCGCGATGACCAGGAGGACATGAATGAATCCGCCCATGGTGGTCGAGGTGACAAGACCCAGAAGCCAGAGGACAACCAAGACGATTACAATGGTCCAGAGCATTTTGCTCCTCCTTTTATCTACTTCTGCATGTCCGCGCCGGTCTTCTCTACGGATGCACCGGCTTTCTCCATTCCTGCGCCGGCTTTCTCCATGCCTTCGCCGGTCTTCTCTACGGCCTGCCCGGCGGCATCTTTTGCCGTCGCTGCTGTTGCTTTTGCCGCGTCACTGGTTTTTTCCGCGACGGTGTTTGCCGTTTTCACGGTCTTCTCCGCGACGGTGTTTGCCGTTTCCACGGTTTTCTCCGCGACGGTATTCGCCGCGTCACTGGTTTTTTCCGCGACGGTTTTTCCCGTTTTTACGGTCTTTTCCGCGGCGGTGTCCAGTGCGGCACCGGTTCTCTCCGCGACCCCGCGCGTATCCGAGTCGGACTTCTTACCGCAGCCGACCACAACCACGGTTCCAATGAGCGCCACAATACCCAGAATCCTTGCCACTTCGATCTTCATAACCATACCTCCTTAAATTGTATTCAGGGCGGATTTGCTCCCACCACCATTATGCCGGTTAACGGAAATTTGTAAATCCCCCCCGGGGGGGGACTTTTTAGTTCCGGGGACACCATATTAGTTCCGGGGACACCATACGTATAGTTCCGGGGACACCATACGTAATTATGCAAGGTAGTTCCGGGGACACCATACGTAATTATGCAATCATATAATTAAAACTTAAGTATAGTATTTTTTTAGGAATAAATATTGCTGTTCGCCCGACTAATTAGTGAAGAACAATAAGAATAATTTGATCTAATTAAGGAGGCGAATCATGGCAAGGATGGCAAGAGTAATTGTTCCAGGAATCCCCCATCACATTACCCAAAGAGGTAATCGTCGACTGAAAACTTTTTTTTGCGCGGAAGATTATCAAACCTATATTAATTTAATGTCGAGATGGTGTCTTAAATGCAAAGTAGATATCTGGGCATACTGCTTAATGCCAAACCATACCCATCTGATTGCAGTTCCTTCCAGCGAAGAAGGCTTACGAAGGGCAATTGGGGAAGCACATCGCCGATATACCAGGATGGTAAATTTTCGTGAAGGATGGAGGGGTCATCTTTGGCAGGGGCGGTTTTTTTCCTTCCCCATGGATAACAGGCACTTATATTTCTCAGCACGTTACGTTGAATTAAATCCCGTAAGATCCGGACTTATAAAAAAACCGGGAAGTTATCCCTGGAGCAGTGCCCGGGCCCATATTTTCGGTTTTGATGATGGACTGGTAAAAGCACGGCCCCTCCTTGATTTTTTTGGTAATTGGGAGAAATTACTTGCCCGTCCGCTTAAAGAGAAGAGTATAGAAAAGATACGATTACACGAAAGGACCGGGAGGCCATTGGGAACAAAAAAATTTGCTCGTACTTTGGAAAACCTTTTACATCGGGTATTGACCCCACGTAAACCTGGACCAAAATCTCTGAAGCAAAATAATTGAGTATGGTGTCCCCGGAATTCAGTCCCCGGAATTGCAAATGCTTGCTTATGCCTCCCGGAACCACTCTTGTCTTCGGGTATGATTTTCTTTCGGTATCACCGGGAGATTCCCGCTATAAAAGCTCGAGGGTGAAGAGGATGGAGAGGGTGGAGGGGATTTGTGTAAAAGTTTTAAAATTCCGGATACCTTTCTCTGGGAAGCCGAAATAAGGGTATCCTGAAAATAACAAAAGTTGCGCGTCGAGACCTCCACCAACTCCATCCTGGGGAGTAGGGATTCCACCTTGTCAACCTATTAACACCCCGCTCAGGGGATTTCAGGGGGTTAAAACAGGGTGTCTGGGGGTAGGGGAATGGTGTTTCTGGTGTTTCAGGTGTTTTAAAACATAAAGGGACGGTCCCCTCAATGGAGAACCGTCCCTTTTCTCTCTTCACCAATCCATATTGGTGAAGATTCTGACTGTTATCAGGGCGCCTGACGCTGATATTTTATCCCGAAATAAGATTAGCTATAGAATTAAAGTGTTGCTAAAAAAAATTGTTTCTTCGCCCCGGTAAACCGGGGCGAAGAAAAGTCAAATTGTCAATTCGACAGCTATTCGCCGCCGCGGACGGCCCGGACATAGTCGAAGTTGCTGGTCTTATTGTTGCCGTAGACGTAGCCATTGTAGAAACTCACGTACCAGGCGACCGAGATATCGTCGTCGACCGTAGTCGAGGACCAGTAAAAGTCCGACTTGGTGTTAATGAAGTACGTGGTATCAATTGCGGGGCTAATAGTTCCATAATCGATTATGGACTGCAGCTCTTTTACATTCGGCAGCCTCCAGTCATCGTAGCCGGCGAAGTCAAGATTGCTGCACCAATCAATTGCCGCGTTCCAGTTAGTCTGCTGTCCCCAGTTGCACCCGGCCTCGTTTCCATCCGAAGCCCATATCAATCCGGTGACATTATCCGTTGTCACAATATCACCGTTCGCCGCCGGATCGGAAGTCTGATAGTTGAAGGCGCTTCCCATCTCATAGTATCCATCGTCATAATCAGCATACGAGGTCGTCTGGCCGGTAACGGGCAAACTTCCGCCGCCTAAATAGCTGCCGTTGACCCCATAAATGACAACACCGCTTTTGATATTGGCCGCCGCCAGGTCGGTATCCACCGTCGAGAGGTCGAAGGCGGAATAATACCCCGCCGACTGACTCACCGTGGCGTTGCTCACCGTTTGGGTGGGAATGGTCCCCGTCACTTCGTTCCCATCCACCCAGGCGACCTGGCCGCTCTTGATATCCGAGGCCGCGGCAGTTCCGGAGGAAGTGTTCACCACGTTCGTGTCGCCCGCGACGCCGAAGACGGTAACCCCGCTTCTGATATTGGAGGAAGACAGAACGGGCTCCACCGTCGCCAGGTCGAAGGCCGCGTAATATCCAGCGGCCTGGGCAGTGGAGGAAACGTTGATCGTTCGGGTAGGCGCTTTGACGGTCCCGGGCGCGATGGCCAGATCGGTCGATCTGCCGTAATAAATCCTGGTGACATCTCTTACCGCCCAGAGGCCGGAACTCCCCCGGAAGATACCGACATCAAACGTTCCGTCCCCGTTATAGTCCCCCGGTTTGGCCTCGTCACTTACGCCCCCGAAGTAAACCCGGGTGACACCGCGGGCGGCCCACAATCCGCTGGCCGGACGGAAGATAGCCAGGGCATCCGTCCCGTTGCCATCATAATCACCCGGAACGACATTATCGTCGCTACTCCCGAAATAAACCCGGGTTACCCCCCTGATCGCCCAGAGACCGGAGCTTTCTCTAAAAATAGCAATCTCCCCCGTCCCGTCCCCGTTGAAGTCAGCCGCCTGCACCATAATTACCAATGCCGGCAATACCATCAATACAACAAACAATTTCTTCACAACGCGCCTCCTTTTATGTTCTGATCATTCTCCATTGGATTTCCAGCGATCTGAAAATCACATTGTTCTCACAATTTTATCCCTCCTATTTTATCCGTTTTTCCAAGTGTTTCTTTCGTTGTTCTTCCCGGTGTTCTCCAGTATCTGTCTAAAATAAAAAACCCGGGCTGAACCCATATGAATCCAGCCTGGTCTTTTTCCTATTTAGATTGTCTTATCGGGTCACCGGAACATCGCCGGATCTTCCGAAGTAGGCCCGGGTGACCTCCCGGATCGCCCAGAGGCCGGGAGAAGGACGGAAGATGCCGAACTCATCAAGCGCGTCGGCGGCGAAGTTTCCAATTACCGCTGTATCTCCCGAAGCTCCGAAATAGACCCGGGTAACACCTCGGAGCGCCCAGAGACCATTGGCGCGACGGAAGATGGCGGCCTGGGTCCGGAAGGCTCCAGCCGTTTTCCCCATCCCGTACCATTGATAGACACCCGGAACCGGCTGATCCCCGTTAGCGCCGAAGTAGATCCGGGTGAAGCCCCGGACCCCCCAGAGGCCGGAAGACGGGCGGAAGATGCCGATTGAAGCAGCGCCGGTTCCCGCGAAATCGCCCGGAACCGGACGATCATTCAAACCCCCGAAATAGACCCGGGTGATATCCCGCACGGCCCAGCGTCCGCTCGAATCGCCGAAGACGGCGACATCGCACGATCCGTCCCCGTCGTAGTCGCCCGGGACCGGGATGTCTGACGAGCCGCCGAAGTAGAGACGGGTAACCTCCTTGACCGCCCAGAGACCGTTTGAGGACCGGAAGATGGAGACATCGGTAATCCCGTCGCCGTTGTAATCCCCGCTGACCGGTACGTCACCGGCCGTGCCGAAGTAGGTTCTTCCCAGTCCCCGGACCGCCCAGAGGCCGGTATCCGGCCGGAAGATCGCGATATCCGAGATCCCGTCGCCGTCGTAATCACCCGAGTCGATCACCAGGTACTCCGGCGTGGGATAAAGACTCGGCGTGGGTACCGGTGACGGCGGGGGCGTGGCGGAAGGCGCCGGCGACGGAGTAGCCGTCGGCGTGGCTGACGGCGTCGGTGTAGGTGTTGCTGATGGCGTCGGCGGAACGGATGGGGTGGGCGTGACGGTAGGAGGCGGTGTTACGGAAGATGTCGGGGTGGCTGACGGCGTTGCCGTCGGCGTTGACGACGGAGTCGGAGACGGCGTCAGGGAAGGTGTCGGGGTAACCGATGGCGACGGCGTCGGGACCAGCTTGGCCGCGTCACAGAGTTCGACATCATTATAGGTAGCCCCATCCAGCCCGATGTAGTAATAGACGTCAATGTCACCGGAAAGCGGCGGCGGATAGACCTGGATCGTCAGGGCCCCGTCGTAGGTCAGCTCCAGATAATCCCCCTCCTGAATATCGACATCTTCATTCCCCCGCGTTATCCTCAACGCCGCCGGGTAGGATGGGAAAGACGACTGGTCGCCAAAGCTGTCTGCACTGTCGTAGATCTCCCCGTACACATCCGAGAGAGGCTCCGCCTTCACCACCTGGAAGTACCAGCCGTCGGCAACCGAAGAACGCGTCTGCGCCAGCCACATGTCTTCCAGGTCGGCGATCAGCAGGGGCGCGGTGCAGTAATCGGGTGTCGGTGTGATGCTTGGTGTCGGAGTAACTGACGGTGTCGCCGTAGGCGTCGACGACGGAGTCGGAGACGGCGTCATGGAAGGAGTGGGGGTAACGGATGATGTTGGTGTAACCGACGGGGTCGGGGTCACGGATGGCGTCGGCGTGACAGACGACGTAGGAGTTACGCTCGGTGTAGGCGTCACTGAAGGTGTAGGAGTAACTGACGGCGTAGGTGTGGCCGATGGGGTCGGCGTAACACTTGGCGTAGGAGTAACCGACGGAGTGGGCGTGACTGAAGGCGTGGGTGTCACACTGGGTGTTGGTGTCACGCTTGGCGTGGGAGTCACGGATGGAGTTGGAGTTACCGACGCCGTAGGCGTTACTGAAGGAGTGGGAGTGACGCTCGCTGTCGGCGTCACCGAGGGCGTCGGAGTTACGCTGGGAGTCGGTGTGACCGATGGAGTAGGCGTAACCGATGCTGTCGGAGTGACCGAAGGCGTAGGCGTAACGGACGCAGTCGGAGTAACAGACGGCGTTGGGGTAACCGATGGACTTGGAGTAACTGAAGCTGTTGGTGTTACCGATGGTGTCGGGGTTATGCTGGGTGTGGGCGTCACTGAAGGTGTAGGGGTTACGGATGCCGTAGGCGTTACGCTGGGTGTGGGAGTCGTACTTGGAGTCGGGGTCATGGTCGGGGTCGGAGTGACCGAAGGCGTAGGCGTGACGCTTGGCGTTGGTGTCACAGATGGAGTTGGAGTCACCGAAGCTGTAGGTGTTACTGAGGGTGTTGGCGTGACGGATGGCGTCGGCGTTATGCTCGGTGTTGGTGTCACAGATGGTGTAGGAGTGATGGATGGCGTTGGGGTAATGGAAGGTGTTGGTGTCATGCTCGGTGTCGGAGTGACCAACGGCGTTGGTGTTACCAACGGTGTTGGGGTGATGCTGGGAGTAGGAGTCACAGACGGCGTCGGGGTCACAGAGGGAGTAGGTGTAACCGAGGATGTAGGAGTGGCAGAAGGTGTCGGTGTCACCGACGGCGTCGGCGTGACCGATGGTGTAGGAGTAACGGAAGGCGTCGGGGTAACCAATGGAGTTGGTGTCGCGCTGGGTGTGGACGTGGCCGACGGTGTCGGCGTGGGCGTCGCCTCGCTCCATTCAGTCTTGACCTTGTAATCCACATCGCCCACCGAGCTGAAGTTCACCCAGCCCGCCTGCGGCGCCCAGGCGTAGCCGGAGAAGTTGCCGTCCCCGTCGATCACCACCCGCTCCGGGTAGTCACCGCTGGAAAAATTCACCCAGCCGGCGATCTCGTTGAATCCGTAGCCCGATAGATTTCCCGTCGCGTCGTTGTTTACGCCCCAGTTCTCATAAGTCGTGTTGGCGTAGGGAGGGCCGCCGTCGACCCCCAGCTTGATCCAGCCGATCGTGTCGGAATAGGCGTAACCGGAGAGACCGTTGGCTTCCACCGTCACCGAGGCCGTCGAGCTGAAGTTCACCCAGCCGACGTTCTCCCCCCAGGCCCATTTATCCACCGGGTCGATGTTGCCCGCCCGGACCAGTCCCGGCAGCGCGAATATCATCATAGCCGCCGTAAGCGCCAGGGTGACGCGTGTCCCCGTTTTCTTCACAGTTGCCTCCCGATTTGGAATGCCGATTTGTTGTATATATCTTTGTACGCCGAGATTCATTTTAGATGGTGATAAATATTCAGTATCCCGGGGTGAACGCTCCCCGAACCGGCCTTCGGACGGAGATTCCGGCTGTTTTGATTGAGTCCGCCGCTCATAAGCTTTTCTAAAAAATAGTTTTCATTCAGCGCTCCGATAAATCGGAACCCGGAAAGGTCAAAATGTCAATTCGACGGCTACCCGCCGCCGCGAACCGCGCGAACATAGCGGGCCATAGCCCAACCGCCGCTTTGCACGTCGCCGTGGGAGAAGCGCGCGTACAGGGCGTCCGTGGTAGAGCTCGGGAGAGTAGTAGAGGACCAATAGGGGCCCGGAACCGTGTTCGGGAAATAGGTTGAGTCGATATAGATTCCACCATATCCGGCATCTCGGACCAATAATGTTTGCAGTTCGGTGATGTTGGGCAGCCTCCAATCCGTGTATCCAGCGAATGTCAACCCCTCCGCCCAGTCGAGCGCCTCGGTCCAGGTCCAGTTGACACCGTAGTCACACCCCGCCCCCATCCCGTCCGAGGCCCACATCAGGCCGGTGACATTGTCGGTGGTGACGATCTCCCCGTTCGCTGCCGGGTCAGATGTCTGGTAGCTGAAGGCGGTGCCCTTCTGGTAAGCCCCGTCATCACCGGTATGATAACTCGTCGTCTGCCCGGTCTTGAGAAGAACTCCGGCAGTGCCGGTAATCCCGTAAATGACCACGTTGTTCTTAATGTTCCCCGCCGCCAGGTCGGTATCCTCCGTCGAAAGGTTGAAGGCGGCATAATACCCCTCCGACTGGCTCACCGTGGCGTTGCTCACCGTCCGCGTCGCGATGGTTCCCGCCTTCGGTCCCCAGTTGCCGGTGTCGGTGCTGAAGAACGTCGCCGTGTCCATTACCTGTCCGGGCACGGCGTCGCAACTGTCAAAACCCGCCTTGGCATCGTCATAGATGTCGCCCGCGCTCTTGCCGTATCCGGGGACCGCTCCCCCCGGAACCCCCGACTGCGGCTCCAGGCTATGGGCGCCCCAGGCCGATTCGGTCCCCTCGACCAGATAGTAATAGATCTGGTCGAGGGTGTACATAGTGGACGACGGCTGTCCGTAAGCCATCCCCGCTGCCCCCAGGAGGAAAACGATCCCGATAGCCAGTATTGTTGATTTCATCGCGTTGATTCTCCTCTATATTTTCATTCGGCGCTCCGATAAATCGGAACCCGGAAAGGTCAAAATGTCAATTCGACGGTTTACCCCGTGGGATGGCAAAGCCTATCCCATCGGGGCTACTCGCCGCCGCGAACCGCCCGAACATAGAAGACGCTAGAATTCTTAACGTTGCTTTGCACGTCGCCGTGGAAGAAGCGCGCGTCCAGGGCCTCCGTGGTAGAGCTCGGAAGAGTAGTAGAGGACCAATAGCGGTTCGAAACCGTGTTCGGGAAATAGGTTGAGTCGATATAGATACCACCATATCCGGCATCTCGGACTAATAATGTTTGCAGTTCGGTGATGTTGGGCAGCCTCCAATCCGAGTATCCCGCGAATGTCAACCCCTCCGCCCAGTCGAGCGCCTCGGTCCAGGTCCATTGGCCACCGTAGTCACACCCCGCCCCGGTCCCGTCCGAGGCCCACATCAGGCCGGTGACATTGTCGGTGGTGACGATCTCCCCGTTCGCTGCCGGGTCAGATGTCTGGTAGCTGAAGGCGGTGCCCTTCTGGTAAGCCCCGTCATCACCGGTATAATAACTCGTCGTCTGCCCGGTCTTGAGAAGAACTCCGGCAGTGCCGGTAATCCCGTAAATGACCACGTTGTTCTTAATGTTCCCCGCCGCCAGGTCGGTGTCCTCCGTCGAAAGGTTGAAGGCGGCATAATACCCCTCCGACTGGCTCACCGTGGCGTTGCTCACCGTCCGCGTCGCGATGGTTCCCGCCTTCGGTCCCCAGTTGCCGGTGTCGGTGCTGAAGAACGTCGCCGTGTCCATTACCTGTCCGGGCACGGCGTCGCAACTGTCAAAACCCGCCTTGGCATCGTCATAGATGTCGCCCGCGCTCTTGCCGTATCCGGGGACCGCTCCCCCCGGAACCCCCGACTGCGGCTCCAGGCTATGGGCGCCCCACGACGCCTCGGTCCCCTCAACCAGGTAATAATAGATGTTATTCAGCGTGTACATCGTGGGCGCGGGCTGGGCATAAACCAGTCCTCCCGCAAAGAGCGCCAACATGATCCCCATGGCCATCATTATCAATGTCTTCATTCCGGTGCCTCCTGGTTGTTCTCGGTTCCGATTAATCATGATTTCCCCGAGAAAATATTTCCGGCTTACGCCTACCTCACTGCAAATAAAAACCCAGCCGGATAATCAAACCGACGCTGGGCTATAGACAAAACATTTTTGTCGATCCAAATTTTCTTATACTTAATAGAGTAAAGTTATCACCAATAATAAAAATATGCCGAATCCTCTGTCATTGTTCAAGAATAATCTTTTTTGATTCATGTGAACCAGAGGGAGCACGGTGATAAGGAAGTAAGGGGATGTGGTAAATTTTTACGACTAAAAGACCAGGCTGAACCCATACGGATCCAGCCTGGTCTTTTCCCTGTTTGGATTGTCTTATCGTGTCACCGGGTTATCGCCGGATCTTTCCTATTGGGCCCTGGTGATCTCTCGGATCGCCCAGAGGCCAGGGGAAGGACGAAAGATAGCGATATCCGAGATCCCCTCGCCGTCGTAATCACCCGAGTCAAGAACCAGATACTCCGGCGTGGGATAAAGACTCGGCGTGGGCACCGGCGACGGTGTGGGCGTGGCTGAAGGTGCCTCCGATGGAGTATCCGTCGGGGTGGGTTTGCTGATGGCGGCGGCGAAACGGAGGGAGTGGGCGTGACGGTAGGAGAAGGTGTTACGGAAGATGTCGGGATTGGCGTGGGGGTCGGTGTCGGCGTCACGGATGCTGTCGCGGTAGGCGTCGGTGTCGGGACCAGCTTGGCCGGGTCGCAGAGTTCCGGGTCATTGTAGGTGGATCCGTCCAGCCCGATGTAGTAATAGACGTCGATGCCACCGGCCAGCGCGGGAGGATAGACATAAAGCGTCTGCGCCCCGTCGTAGGTCAGCCCCAGGTAATCCCCCGCCTGAATATCCACGTCTTCACCGGCCCGGGTTATCCTCAGGGCCGCCGGGTAGGAGGGGTACGCTGACTGGTCGCTGAAGCTGTCGGCGTTGTCGTATATCTCTCCGTACACATCCGAGAGAGGATCCGCCTTCACCACCTGGTAGTACCACCCGTCGGAGGCCGTCGCCCGCGTCTGCGCCAGCCACATGTCTTCCAGGTCGGCCAGCAGCAGGGGGGCCATACAGTAGTCGGGCGTTGGCGTGACCGAGGGCGTCGGAGTAACTGACGGGGTGGGCGTCGCCGATGGAGTAGGAGTGACCGATGGAGTGGGAGTCATCGACGGGGTGGGCGTCACCGAAGTTCCGGGGACACCATACGTAATTGGTAGTTCCGGGGGTAGTTCCGGGGACACCATACGTAATTATGGGGGTAGTTCCGGGGACACCATACGTAATTATGCAATCATATAATTAAAACTAAAGTATAGTATTTTTTTAGGAATAAATATTGCTGTTCGCCCGACTAATTAGTGAAGAACAATAAGAATAATTTGATCTAATTAAGGAGGCGAATCATGGCAAGGATGGCAAGAGTAATTGTTCCAGGAATCCCCCATCACATTACCCAAAGAGGTAATCGTCGACTGAAAACTTTTTTTTGCGCGGAAGATTATCAAACCTATATTAATTTAATGTCGAGATGGTGTCTTAAATGCAAAGTAGATATCTGGGCATACTGCTTAATGCCAAACCATACCCATCTGATTGCAGTTCCTTCCAGCGAAGAAGGCTTACGAAGGGCAATTGGGGAAGCACATCGCCGATATACCAGGATGGTAAATTTTCGTGAAGGATGGAGGGGTCATCTTTGGCAGGGGCGGTTTTTTTCCTTCCCCATGGATAACAGGCACTTATATTTCTCAGCACGTTACGTTGAATTAAATCCCGTAAGATCCGGACTTATAAAAAAACCGGGAAGTTATCCCTGGAGCAGTGCCCGGGCCCATATTTTCGGTTTTGATGATGGACTGGTAAAAGCACGGCCCCTCCTTGATTTTTTTGGTAATTGGGAGAAATTACTTGCCCGTCCGCTTAAAGAGAAGAGTATAGAAAAGATACGATTACACGAAAGGACCGGGAGGCCATTGGGAACAAAAAAATTTGCCCGTACTCTGGAAAACCTTTTACATCGGGTATTGACCCCACGTAAACCTGGACCAAAATCTCTGAAGCAAAATAATTGAGTATGGTGTCCCCGGAATTAACAAAATCTCTGAAGCAAAATAATTGAGTATGGTGTCCCCGGAATTAACGGAATTAATTGAGTATGGTGTCCCCGGAATTCCCAAAATTTTCGTGAAGGATGGAGGGGTCATCTTTGGCAGGGACGTTTTTTTTCCTTCCCCATGGATAACAGGCATTTATATTTCTCAGCACGTTACGTTGAATTAAATCCCGTAAGATCCGGACTTATAAAAGAACCGGGAAGTTATCCCTGGAGCAGTGCCCGGGCCCATATTTTCGGTTTTGATGATGGACTGGTAAAAGCACGGCCCCTCCTTGATTTTTTTGGTAATTGGGAGAAATTACTTGCCCGTCCGCTTAAAGAGAAGAGTATAGAAAAGATACGATTACACGAAAGGACCGGGAGGCCATTGGGAACAAAAAAATTTGCCCGTACTCTGGAAAACCTTTTACATCGGGTATTGACCCCACGTAAACCTGGACCAAAATCTCTGAAGCAAAATAATTGAGTATGGTGTCCCCGGAATTAACAAAATCTCTGAAGCAAAATAATTGAGTATGGTGTCCCCGGAATTAACGGAATTAATTGAGTATGGTGTCCCCGGAATTCCCAGGGCGGATTTGCCCCCGTCCCTATTATGCCGGTTAACGGAAGTTTGTAAATCCCCCCCCCCAGGGGGGGGATTTAAAGGCCTATGGGGGAAAAAGGGGAAGAGGAGATATTGTGACCGGAACCGGGGATATTTCAGGTTAGGGGATCGAGTTTTTGGAAGGACCATCTCCCCGCTTCCTCATAACAGTCGCTCGAGCGGGATATTTTATTTCCGGCTGGAAGGAATTTCTCGAAACCGGGTTGACAATTATCCTCCTTTCCGCTACAAAAGTTTCTCTTTGTAGAATCGTGACCATGGACGCGATTAAAGAAATTTCACGGAAGTTGTCGAAAATAGAAGATCCGGAGCTGATCGACCGGTTCTTCCGGGAGATCCTTACTCCCAAAGAGATCGTCGATCTCTCGTCCCGCTGGGAGCTGGTGAAGCTGCTGATGGAAGGGGAGAGCCAGCGCGAGATCGCCCGGCGGCTCCATCTGAGCCTCTGCAAAATCACCCGGGGCGCCCGGGAATTGAAGAAACCCGATTCCGCGCTGCGAAAAGTAATCGGCATGAACCGCTCATCTCGTTGTTTATAGAAAAGAATAGA
>CAWGIE010000030.1:0-23201 GCA_963822585.1 uncultured bacterium | reverse complement strand
TTTCTCTGTTCCTCCACCTCGGCCCCTTTTATGATGATTGAGATGAGTGCCCGCAACATTCGCATGCAATGGCGGAGGTTACAGCCAGGCCGAAAGCCCTGGACAAAGTCGAAGGGTACGAACCAAAGGGGAACGGCAACACATTATACTATCACAGATCAGAGCATTGGGGAACAGGTTATTGAAATTGGCATCACTGGCGGGGCGGTTTACTCATAACAGGGAATGTCTGTGTTACCTTGGGCTCACAGACAGGAATGTCTGTGTTACTTTGGGCACACAGACAGGAATGTCTGTGTTACTTTGGGCTCACAGACAGGAATGTCTGCTATGAAGCCATCACTCAAAGAAAAAACTTCATGCTGCCATAGCAAAGGCGTCAGTCTGCTATACGTGCTCTACGGCACAAGGTATCTAGTTCGATAGAGGAATAAATCAAGGAGCCAACAAACTGTGTAGGTCGTGCTCGAAGCACCGACATTCCTCGTGGTCATCCTTTGTCCCCGGAGCCTTTTCATCGCAACATATCAGTTTTTTCCGGAGATGAAAATCTTCTCAAACAGGGTCGACGATTTATCATAGTTGCCGGCTCACGCAGCGGTCCTATACTCTTCACCTCTTAACAACATCCACCACAGATTTATACCCATCCGACGAGCAACTCCGACGATCGCCTTCTGAGCGCAACCCGTATTGCGCAATAACCTTTTATAAATCGCCGCCGCCCGGGGATCCCTGCCGACCCAGTTCCAGGCAGCCTGAATCAGCAAGCAACGCAGCGCTCCCTGACCAGCCTTGAGCAGCGGCCCGGGCTTCTTTTTTCTCCGCTTTGCTGTACACCAGGCGCAAGACCCAGATACTTGGCAACCTGGGTCTCGTCACTGAATCGTTCCGGCTGGTATACCTCCGTGAGAAAACCCATTGCCGTCAGCAGCCCTACTCCCGGATGGGTCTGGAAGAAGCGCCTTATTTTTCGCGAACAGCTCTTCTCCCGCCTTCTGCTTGATTCTATTTTCGGTTTTTTCCCGCTCCCTGATCAGGCATTCCAACTCTACCACTAATGAATCGACGCAAATCTCAAATCAGGGTGTACTTCCAATCCCGACAAAGCCTTGATCCCATATCGGCTCCAATTGGAAATGCCCGGAGGTTCTTTACTCCCATACTGCATCAGAAGACTTTTGATCTGCTGCTTTACCCGTTTCTCCTTCTTCTTGATTTGCGCGCGCAGTCGGGTTATTTGTCGATCCCATTCCTCCTGTTCGGTAGGGATTTCCACTTTTCGCAGCTTATTTTTATCCCCCGCAAACTGCGCCAACTGGATACAATCGAGCCTGTCAGATTTGCTCCCTCGATTAGGCGGCCGAGGAATTTTACCTGGAGCAACAACTTCAATCGGCCAGTCTATCTCCTGGAAATCCCTGGCCAGACCATAGCCCGTAGGTCCTGCCTCATAAACAACCTTTATCAGCCCGGACTCCAGAGGCCGGGAGAAAATCGATTGCCTTGGAATGATCAGGTGGGATGAGAAATGTTGTGACCGGGTCCTCGTTGACCAGCACACCAACGTGAATTGATCTCTTGTGAACATCGAGACCAACGTAAACGTTATCGGCTGCCGTCACCCCAAGAGCAGATAGATTAATGCTCTTGCCTTTTTTGATCTTTCTTCTACACTTACCCATGGCCGTTCCTCCTTTCCTCTTCTCAGAGGTATCGATTGCTACAGGTTATCGATTGAGATGATTTTATCATCTCCAAGGAGGAACGGCTTTCATATTAACTGTGTTACTTTGGGCTCACAGACAGGAATGTCTGTGTTACTTTGGGCTCACAGACAGGAATGTCTGTGTTACCTTGGGCTCACAGACAGGAATGTCTGTGTTACTTTGGGCTCACAGACAGGAATGTCTGTGTTACTTTGGGCGCACAGACAGGAATGTCTGTGTTACTTTGGGCTCACAGACAGGAATGTCTGTGTCACACGGGCGCACAGACAGGAATGTCTGTGTCACACTGGGCGCACAGACAGGAATGTCTGTGTTACTTTAAATGAGCACCGCGGGTTAATTGATGGGCGATGATGCCGCCGGCGACAACGTCGTTGGCGCGGACTAAAACAAAGCGGCCGAGTTCCCTGGCCTTGAAAAGATTCGACCACCAGGGGACGATCGGTCTTAATAATCACCTCGCCGACCTCGGTATCGTTTATCACCGAAGCGTTTTCTTCCAGCACCTCAAGGGTGGATGAATCAATCCGTTCCAGGATTTTCTCGACCCGGCAGGGGACTTCCTCGGTGGCAACGCGAAGGAGTATCGCTTCATCGATGCTGAAGGGGACCGGGGACATCCAGAAGACGCTGGCCTTGAACCGGTCGGTGACCGGCGGTTCTTCGCCCGGATACGCCGCGACATCGCCTCTTTGAGGGATGTAGTCGGAATTAATCACAATGCCGGTTGACTCCCCGGCCTCGGCGGCCTCTTTTCCCGCTTTCCCGAATTCTTTAATCGTCTTCACGGTCCCTTTAGCCCCGGCCGGCAGCAAAACGACTTCTTTGTCTTTTCGAAGGATACCGGCTTCAACTCTCCCCATGATCACGGGCTCTCCGCCGATCTCACGAACCAGTTGAACGGGGAATCGCATCGGCTTTTTTTCCGAAGAAGGCAGGTTTATAAATGAATCAAGAGCTTCGAGAAACGTGACCCCCTCGTACCAGTCCATATTCTTCGACCGGTTTGAAACGTTGTCGCCTTTTTTTGCCGAGATAGGAATCACGTATTTTGGCTGTAAATTAACTTTAGACAAAAAATTTACCAGGTTCTTCCTGACGCTGTTGAATCTTTCCTCGGAGAATTTTATTGAGTCCATTTTGTTGACCACCACGATCAGCTGCTCGAGGCCGAGCATTTCGAGCATGAAGGCATGGCGCTGAGTCTGCTCCCGCACCCCCTCGGCGGCGTCAACGATCAGGACCGCCGCTTCCGCCTGGGAGGCACCGGTGATCATGTTCTTGAGGAACTCCTTATGGCCGGGGGCGTCGATAATCACATACTCCCTGCGGGGTGTCCGGAAGAACGTCTGCGCGGTATCGATGGTGATGTTCCTGCTCCGCTCCTCTTCCAGGTGATCCATCACGTAAGCGAATTCCACGTCTCTGCCCTGTTCCCGGGAGGCTATCTTGATCTCTTCCAGTTTATCCGGGCAAGCGATTCCGTATCGTAGAGGAGCCGCCCGATAAGGGTCGATTTCCCGTGGTCAACATGCCCAACCATGACAAACCTCAAACTGCGAATTCCGCGAATTTTATCCTCAACCATGACCATTCTCCTTACTAATCTATAATATTATTATTATCTACAATGAGTATTATAAAACAGAATTTCGCAAATTATTTCCTCTTCTTTGTATCCACAAATCTTTCATATTCGAGAGAAATTCCACCAAAATTAAATAACAAACCTACCTGATAAGCACTGTTTTTGAGATAATTGATCATAATCGCACGTTCCAATCCCGATAATTGTTTCAATGCTTTCAACTCCACCATCTTGTCACCGCATATGAAGTCAACTCGATAATGTTTATTTGTCTGTTTGCCTTTATATGCGACCGGTATATCAATTTCTCTTTCAAACGGAATTCCTCGTTCGGATAATTCCATGGCAAATGCCGCCTGATACACAGCCTCCAAAAAACCAGGACCTAATTTTTTATGGACTTCCATTGCCGCACCAATAATTTCATAGGTGCCGTCATCAAATTTGTCCTTCATTATCAGCAATAATTCATGTAATTCGCAGCCTTAATTCGCGTAATTCGCAGCTTTAATTCGCGTAATTCGCAGTCTTAATTCGCGTAATTCGCAGTTACATGTAGCCGAGGGCGCGGAGTTTTTGCATGGTGGTGACCGATTCCTTGTCCTGGGCGCGGCCGGAGCGCTCGGAGACCTTCGTCGTCTTCAGTTCTTCGATGATCTTGTCGATCGTGTCGGCTTCGGAATCGACCGGAGCGCAGCAGGGTACGCAGCCGATGGACCGGAAGCGCTTGCCGTTCTTGGCGAAATACAGATCGGTGATGGGCAGATTTTCCCGCTTGACGTATTCCCAGATGTCCAGCTCGGTCCAGTGCAGAAGCGGATGGACGCGGATGTGTTCCTCATCTTCCGCCTTTGATTTATATTGGTCCCAGAGTTCCGGGGGCTGGTTCTCGTAATCCCACTTGAAATCCTCGTTGCGGGGGAGAAATACCGTTCCTTGGCCCGGATCCCATGCTCATCGCGGCGGATACCGAGAAGGAGGGCCTTAAAACCGTTCTGGGCGATCCCCAGCTTGAGCGCGTTGGTCTTGAGCTGGGTACAGCACTCCAGTTTCTCTCCCACGTTCGGCCCCATCCCGGCGGCAATGGCTTCTTCGTTCCGGGTCACGATTAGTTTCATCCCCCACTTTTTGGCATATTCATCCCGAAAGCGGTACATCTCGGGGAACTTGTAGCTGGTATCGATATGCATCAGAGGGAAAGGGACTTCCCCGTAAAACGCTTTCCGGCAGAGATGCACTAATGTCGTCGAATCCTTGCCGATCGACCAGAGAGCGGCAATGTCCTTGAACTGATGATATGCTTCACGGATGATGTAGATGCTTTTTGATTCGAGCTCGTCGAGCTTGTTCACTGGCAACCTCCCACTTTAACAAACGATTACTTGTCTTTGTTTTATCCCCCTACCTCGGCCCCTTTTTAAACAAACGATTGGATGTGATGGAATAAGATTAGCTACCCCCTACCCCGGCCCCTTTTTAACAGATGATTGGATGTGATGGGGTATAACTTCGCTCACCCTACCTCAGCACCTTTTTAACAGACGATTGGATGTGATGGAATAAGATTAGCTACCCCCTACCCCGGCCCCTTTTTAACAGATGATTGGATGTGATGGCGTATAACTTCGCTCACCCTACCTCAGCACCTTTTTAACAGACGATTGGATGTGATGGAATAAGATTAGCTACCCCCTACCCCGGCCCCTTTTTAACAGATGATTGGATGTGATGGCGTATAACTTCGCTCACCCTACCTCAGCACCTTTTTAACAGACGATTGGATGTGATGGAATAGAATTATATCCCGTCTATCCATAACCCTCTTTTCTTGATTTCGAAATAATTATCTATTCGCTTGAATTCTAACTTTGCCAGCCCGAAATTTACTAAAAAACCTATTAATAATTCCGTTACCCGTAATTGGGCGATTAGTTGAGCTTTGTTGTTTTCGTCTAGTCCCTTGCTTGCTTTAACCTCAACAACAATTCTATCTTCAACAACAATATTGGGGGAATAGGCTCCCACTTCTTCATCATCATATGGCACAGGGAAAGACTTCTCTGAATCCACTTTGAGGCCCATCTTTTTCAATTCAATTACTAACGCATTATGATAGACCTTCTCCAGGAAACCAGGCCCGAGGGTATTATGCACCTTGAAAAACGCTTTAATTATCTTTTCCGTCAGAGGTCTATATTTAGAATCATCCCACTTCATTATATTCACACCACTCTCTTTAATTAAACAGACGATTGTATGTGATTAAGTATGATCTGCTTCCCCCAATCTCGGCCTCTTTTAGTCAGGTTCATATAATCTATACAATATCTTTGATTCCTGTTTTAAAGAATGGATATATCTACACCAGATTGTTCACTCTTTCTCACATCCCATCACATTCAATCGTCTGTTTATTTATCAGTCAGTATCTTTTCGATCGTCTGTTTGTTTTCCTGTACCCAGTCGTATAATTTTTTTATTCCTTCCTTATATGCCATTTGTGGTTGCCAGCCCAGTTCCTTGCCGGCTTTAGTGATATCGCTGATATAGATCGGCTGGTCGCCGGGGCGCCAATCGGAGAAGGAATAGTCAATCTTCTTTCCGGTGATTCCTTCCAACAGGTTGAAAAACTCCAAAAGGGAGACGGAGTTCTCCGGCCCCCCGCCGATGTTGAATATGCCCCCGGCGCATTTTTCTATATTTCGAATCGCCGCGTCGAAGGAGTCAAGGAGGTCATCCATATAAAGAATATCGCGGACCTGTTTGCCATTGCCATAGACAGTGATCTTTTTGCCGGTAAGCACCGCGATGATGAACCAGGCCACCCACCCCTGGTCCTCGATCCCGAACTGGCGGGGACCATAAATGCAGGACTGCCGCATGACCACGGTCTTCAAGCCATAAATACGGGCGTAATCCCTCGCATACTGGTTGGCGCTCCCCTTGGAACAGCCATAGGGGGAATGGAAATCAAGAGGCTGGTTCTCGGAAACGGTCTTCTTTAAACCTTGGAACGTGTAGCGCGTCTGCTTTTCCGCCACCGGCATATCATCAAGATTGCCATACACTTTGTTCGTGGAAGAAAAGATGACAACCGGCGATTGGCTTGAATTCCTGATCGCTTCCAGGAGGTTGAACGTACCGAGGGCGTTCACTTCAAAATCGTCCCGAGGATCGGTGACCGAGGTGGTCACCGCCACCTGCGCGGCGAGGTGGTATATGGCATCGAACTTGTCCGCGGCCATGAGCGCGCGCAAGGACCGATAATCGCGCACGTCAATCATCTCGAAGCGGAAATCGCCTATACCGCGCAGCCATTCCAGGTTCAGCTCCGCCCCGGCCCGAGAGAGGTCGTCCACCACCATGACCTCGTCTCCCCGGACCAGGGCCCGGGCCGCGGCGTTAGAGCCGATAAATCCGGCGCCGCCGGTGATTAAGATTTTCATAGGTCCATCCTTTTATGATTCAACGTTGAGTCTTGTGGTTGCAGAGTACAGGGTTCGGGGTTCAGGGTTCAGGGTTCGGGGTTCAGGGGTCAGGGGTCAGGGTTTAGGTTTCTCCGCCAGAGACGTGGATCTCCGCCGGCGGCGGATCAGCCTCTGGCTGAAGCCTCGGCCTGAAGCCTCCGGCTGAGAATTCTATCCAGTCTCTCTAGATGCCCTCCATGTTTTAGGAGGTGATCGGGCGATCCTGAACCCTGAACCCTGAACCCTGAACCCTCCTCTACATGTATTACATGCCCTCCATGGTGCAAGACAGGGTTCAGGGAACTCGACTAATCCCAATTACTAATAAAAACGGCTACCCTGCCGGCCGATTAAAAACCATTAATCCATGGCCCGGGTAGCCGTTATACCAAACATCAAGACTTTGTTACAATCTTTATGCTTAAATTTCCCCGTCCTTTTCGGGACGGGGAAATTTAAGCATTGTAGTACTGGTGGGAATACATATAACGGTAACGATAAAGATAGTACGGGATATAGGTGATAACCCCGGTCAGGATGCTGGCCATCGGTTTGGCGTTCGCTTCCAGGAGTAACGAATAGGCCCGCTCCACGTCCACTGCCTGTGTTCGCCCGGCTTTGACGACAATGATGGACCCGTCAAGAAGATTCCCCAGCACCCCCGGATCGGTAACGGCCAGAATGGGGGACATGTCGAAAATCACCCATTTGAACTCCTCTTTCAATCTCCCGATCAAATCTTCCATCCGGGCGGATCCCAATAATTCCGATGGGTTCGCCGGGGATTTACCGGCCGGTATAATGTATAGGTTTTCTACCGCCGGTTTCTCCAGAAAGCGATCGACTTCTTCCTGCCCGGTGAGGATATCGGATAAACCGGGATCCTTGTCCAGATGAAATACCCGGTGAACATTCGGTTTCCGCAGATCCGCGTCGATAAGAATGGTTTTTTCCCCGACCTCCTGGGAAAAGGCCGCGGCCAGATTGGCGGCGGTGACCGTTTTCCCCTCGCCCCGCAACGAACTGGTGATTAAGAACGCGCGGACCGGGTTCTCCGGGAAAAGAGAAGCAATATTGGTCCGGATGGAACGGTATTGTTCGGAGATATGGGACTTCGGGTCAGTCAGCGTCACAACCCGGGGATCGTACTCTCCTCCCGCCGCGGCCGGCTTGGTTACATAGGAGATAACGCTCATCTCGTCCAGGAGCGCGTTCTTCTTATTCCGGAAATAACTCCGGATTTTTTGCGGACTTAATTTATTAATGTCGGCCATGGCTTTTTATCCACTAACTACTTTTATTGTTCCCCCCTACCTCGGCCCCTATTATGAACTACGAATTACACTAATTACGCTAATTGTTTACCCCTACCTCAGACCCTTTAATTTACCATGAAGAACATGAAGAACTTGAAGGGTTGTTTTCTTAGCCCCTACCTCGGCCCCTTTAAATTAAACAGACGATTGAATAGGATTGGATATGATGAGAGGGCTTATGGTGATTATCTCTCGGGTTGGATGATATCGTGCAATTTGCGACATATCTCTCATATTTTGACATCGTACTGAACTTATATATTTTCCCTAATCCCATTCAATCACATTCAATCGTCTGTTCTTTTACGCGATGCCGCCGAAGATCATGAAGATGCTTATGGTAAGAATGGTAAAAATAATCACAACCATTAATGCCAATAGAGCCAGCCTTTTTTTGGCGTTGATGAATGATTTCTCTTCCGGGGTCAGGATCTGGCTGGTAGCGCCCAGCATGGGGACGGGGAGAAATTCCCGCAGCTGGTTCGATTCTTCAAATGAATGATCGGTCGTCTCGGCCAGGACAATCGTCCCCCCGCCGAGAACCAGGCCGAAGAAAAACCCGGCCAGGACGATCAGGTTTCTCTTCGGGGAGTACGGCTTGATGGGGACATCGGCATTATCCAGGATCTGGAACTTCGTTCCCCTTTCTTCCAATTCCAGCCTCCGGGTCACGTAGGCGGTTTCGCGCTCCTGAAGAAGCCGGGAATAAGTACCTGAATAATTGATGCTGTCCCGCCGCAGCTGCGCCAGCTCTTTCTGTTTTTCCGGGAGTTGCTTCATCCGCTGAAAGGCCGCCTCGGCAATGGTCTTGGATATCTCGATACTTTCTTCAAGGCCACCGATGTTTTGTTCAATCTCCGCCAGCTCCGCCCGGGCAGCCTGATAGATGGGATTGAGGGTGGTGGTCTGCTCCTTGATGGACATGCTGGCGCCGGTCTGGATGGTCTTCTGCAGATTTTCTATTTCTTCGGAGAGCCTTTTTACCATCGGATGCTCTTCGGTTGAATCCACCTTTAACCTGGCCAGTTGAACCTGTTTTTGTACCAGCTCTTCTCTCAAGCTGCGGATCACCGGGTTGGTCTCGGTCACTTTCTGGCTGAGGACAAATTCATCCTCGTTCTCCAGCTGCTTTAACAACGCCTCTTTCTTTTTCTGAAGTTCCTTGAATTGAATCCCCTGCTGCAGCAGCGCCGAGCTGTAATTCTGATAGCGGAGACTGTACATCGAACTCGCCCCTTCCGTTATCGGCCTCAAATAATCCTGGGGGAAGGGAGGGGGTACCGGCTCCGAGCCGGAACGCGTTGGTTCATAGGTTACCAACGAATAAAGCTGATTGGTCAGTTCTTCCGGCATCAATTCGGCGTATTTTTCTCCGAACGCCTGAAGTTTATCTTCCGATTCGGTCATCTTCTGCTTGTATAAATCCAGTTCCTTGTTGAGCCATTCAATCCCCGCTTCGGTTTCTTTATCCTGAAGTTCGAGGTTTTCCTTGATGATCTTCCGGGTCAGGAGATTGACCACCTTCTGGCAGGCGGCCGGATCCGGATAGGAACAGCTCACTTCCAGAAGCTGGTTATTAGAGATGGTAACCGATATATTCTCCCGGAGGGTATCGATCAATTGACGGTATTCGTATTCGTTTTTCGTGTTCTCGTTGAGGTTCAGTTCCTTGATGATATCCTCTATCATGGACCGGCTGCGGACGCGCTGCAGTATGCTGCCCATTCTGGCCGAGATCGGGGTGCTGGTGGAAAATCCCTTGATATACGGATTTTCTTTCGCCCGTTCCTCGACCTCGATGACGGCGGTGCTCTTGTACATGGGGGTAATGGTATAGCTGTATCCCCAGGCTATCAATGTGCCGAAGATAGCCGGGATAATCAGGAGCCATTTCCGGTGGAAGATGACTTCCAGGTAACTGCGGGCGGTGTTCCGGAGGGTAATGGAGATCGGTTCAGCCATTTTATTTTTTTCTCCGAAAAAAATAAAAGTTTATGAGCATATTGCTTAAAATCAAAGTTAACTATGCGGTTATGGGCATAGCAATATAACTTCTAACTGCTTATTATATGATGAAAGGCCCCGTGTGGCAAGGGCCTTTTGTGACCATGATAAATTTTAAAACGCAAGGAGCTAAGTTCTTATCTCGGGTTTTTCCCGATAATGATATTTCTGAATAAATGAATCGGGGCAAGAACTATCAAAACATTAAGCAATACAGCATCGCCACTCCCGTTCGGCCCAGCGCGAATTTTGCCGGGGTGGCATTTTAACTTTAGGCACTTTAGGCACTTATCCGCCGGAGGGGGATCAGCCTCTGGCTGAAAACTTCAGGCACTGTATCACTGTAGGTAATCTTTCCGGAATTTATCCCATTGCTCATAACTGGTTCCTAAAGTGGCCAGGCTTGTGATGGGCTTTGTAATACTTTTAACGAGTTGATTAAATTTTACTACAGCAAGCATGGGATAATAAATAATCGTTCCCGGCTCGATCCTGATATTGTCCTCCATTTTCCCCTCATAAAGCATGGCATAGACATTTATCCAGCGATGGGTGGGATGAGTTTTATGCGGCGTAATAACCTGTATTCTTCTCAGGGCCGCCGTGTCCAATTCGGGGATCCCGGCCCGGAACATAACTTCCCATAATGTCATGGACGCTTTATCCATTATATATTCCGACCCTCCTCCTTCCGGGAGGAGAATATAGTATTTTTTGCTGAAATACCCGGTGATGAAAACACTGACAAATGGGTTATCGATAAATGCCGTCAGATACTGCCTGATCTCCTCAGCCAGTTCATCGCGCGTTAATCCATCAGCCTGGATTATCTCGTTGGTGAGGGGGATAATCAGTTCTCCACTTTCTTCAACGGCCGCGCTGAAATCGAATTCCGGATGATTGCGGACTACAACCCTTACCACATCTTCCGGACCCAGCGTGTATTTGCGGATCGCGTCGGCTTCAAAATCGACTTTCTCCGCTTCCTTCTTCTCCCAGAGTTCCTTGTCGATCTTACGCAGATAAAAACTGGAACGGCGGTGGGTACCCCGCTCCTTTTCCAGCTCGGAGAATTTTCGCCGGGAAGACTCGAATTCTCCTTTTTCATAGAGCTGTTCTCCTTCGTTATAAGCCTCTCTCACCGCCATGCCTTCTTCCGACCGGGCCTGACTTCGAGATTTTTCTTCCTCCCGCGCCAGCTGCTCGGCGGCGGCGACTTCATCTTCGAAGTCGGTCTTTTCAATTTTCAGGCGTGCTTCTTCCAGTAAGGCCTTCGCCCCCTGGTGTTCCGGTTCCCGGTCCAGGACTTTCTGGAATTCCTGGATCGCGGCCTCGTATTTGCCGTACCTCATGTACTCCTTGCCCCGGGCATAGGCATCATAGCTCTCTTTCCCTGCCGGCTGTTCTTCAGTCTGCTCTGCTTCCACACTTGTTCCTTGCCGATCGGCCAGCCGGTTCCAGGATTCCCGGCGATAGTAATCGGCCCGGCGGTAGGCGGCATCCATTTCCTGGACTTTCTCGAAGTCGTGGATGGCTTCGGGGTAGTTTTTCTCCTCAAAGGCATCCAGACCCTTCCGGTAATAATAATGAAGGCGGTGGGTGGGAGACGCGGGGACGCCGGACTCCGGCTGTTCTACCTGCTCCTCCTGAGGCTCGCCGCCGACCTGTTCTTCAAAGGGCACGGGAACCACCATGTCCTCATGGCCCTGAAAGGGCTCCGGTTCGTTTTCCAGCTCCTGCGCCGAACCGTCCGCGGGCTCGGTGGGATTGACCCCGTCAGGGACCCCGACCCTTTCCAGCTGCTGGGGAGAAGCATCCGGATTCTGGTTACTGGTTACTGGATCCTGGTTACCGGTTACTGGATTCTGGTTACTGATTTCCTGGATATATGATAATGCCTCGGCGTTCCCGGGGTCTTGATCGAGTACCTGCAGGAAGGTAGCGCGGGCTTCATCGGTCTGCCCCAGGTCGAGGAGGGTTTTTCCTTCAGCCATCAGTTTAGCCGGATCACCGGCCGCTACCCCGAAGGCGGAGAGGGAAAAGAGAATGCCCGCAAGCAAGATTAACACTGAACTTATGGACGATATCCTGGTCATAAACATATTAGCGCCTTCGGCGCGTCTTGGAGTGCAGGGTTTTTCCGCCCAAGGCGGATCAGCCTCAGGCTGAAGCCCTGCTTAACTTGGGCAGGACTGAAGTCCTGCACTACGAGCAATTCTGCAATTCCAAAGTAAAAAAAACAAAACATTCTAGAATGAGGTATGAGGTGTCTTTATACTAAAAAGCTTTTTTACATGCAAGAGCTAATTTCCACCGCGGTGCGGGGGAAGCTTCGCTGACTGTCAAATGGTTGACAGCTGAGGGTACGGAATACAGACTGAACGTCAAATAAAAAAAGGTAATCAGTAAGCAGTGATCAGTAAGCGGTTGGCCCGGCACCCGGATGTCACTTCTACTGCTTACCTTTTTACATGCTTCGGACACAGGAAAAAATCCTATCCAATCACATTTCCGTCAATAAGACTGCCGGATCTGCGACAATCGTCTTCCCCACCCCGAAGTTTTATAAAAAAGAGCCGAGAGGTGAGTAACTTTTGCGTTTTTTGCGCATTTTTGCGGCTAATAAAAGGGGGTGAGGTGGGGGGCAAAACATTAGTGTCAATTAGTGCAATTAGTGGACTCTAAAAGGGGCCGAGGTAGAGGCCACAAATCCCATTCAATCACATTCAATTCGTCTGTTATAAAGGGGGGGAGGTAGAGGCTATTCCAGGTTGAGCCGTTCAAAGATGATGTCCCCCATGAAAAGTTGGTCCCCGGGAAGAAGAATACCCCGATCGACGTCCAGCCACTCCGGGACCATCCCGCTTTTATAGATTTCTCGCCAGGCATTCATATTCTCGATCTCGGGATATTTGAAAATCATCGGGGAAAGATGAAGAAAACGGATATTCGCGACTTTTTGCTTAATAGTCTTCATCTGTTCAATCTCCCAGGGGATCCATACCGCTTTCCGGCCGGCATACCAGGCTATCGCCCACGGGATATCGGAGACGACAATCTCGTCTTCCTTCATCATCCCCCGGATCTTCTCCATGGAGCCGCTCTCTCTCAGAAGGGCAGCGTCATCTTTGGAAAATACCGTTGATATATACCTCTGCCCGGGAAGGCCGAATATCAGAGTGTCCAGCCCCGGGAAAAAATTAGCGAAACAGAAGATAGAGAGGACTACCCAGTATCGTTTCCTGGTTTTTAGTTTAAGATCGGAGAGTAATTGGATAAAGCCGGCCATGCCGCCCAGAATCATCAGGGGCAGGAAGTACAAGAGACGCGCGAAATCGCCATTCCCGGCCGCGATTAAAACCAGCTGGGAGAAGAAGAGGATTACCGATAATCCCGCCGCTCTCTTCCATTTATCGTCTTTAAACCGCAAGAAAACGCTTCCCAGGTATATCGGGAGAAGAAAAAGAAAAAGAAAGTGAGAGCCACAAAGAATACATTAACCGGCTGAACATCAGAAACTTATTCCATAAAACAGCAATCGGGAAGGAAACCGCCAGCGAGGAGATGGCATAATCCCGGGTAATTTTATTCCCGGGAAAGATCTGGCTGAAAGATCTAAAGTCAAACCATCTGAGGGAGAAGAATGGATTTCCGGTGATGACCGTGTTCCTAATCAGCCAGGGGAGAGAGATCAGGATACCAGCGAAGAGGAAGACCAGCGCGTGAATCCATCTGTTGCCTTTGGATTCAATGACAGTCACCATTGCCAGAGGAGCAGCCAGAAACAGGAAATCAAACTCGCTCAAATACAGAATACCGGCGATGCCGCCTAAAACCGCGGTCCAGACCAGGGAAGAACGGTTCCGAATATAATATAACCATATATAAATCAGCAGGATACAGGAAATATACGGCATGGAAAGCCCGGAGAAAGCACTTTCCAGGATACCGATATTGAACATGTAGACCAGAAAAGTCAGTAAGGCAATGATCAGATTATGGAACAACAACCGTGACAAGACTAAAAGCAGGATCCCGGTAAAAAAAGCCCAGAAAACCGAATAACCAAGAATCGCGAAGTCATTCAGCCCGATGACGCTAAGGAATCGGGAGAGAATCAGAATAGGTAAAGGCGAGATATAGCAATCCGGGGTTCGTGCAGAGTAATTCCCCAGCAAAATAGATACCGGCTTGATAAAACTGGTCGTAAGGCCTTCTCCCAAATAGAGATGGCGGGCAATCTGAGCCTGGTTCATGGCATCAATCGTCACTATCCCTTCATAATGCCGGGAGTAATAAATCCCCCAGGAAAGAAGGCCGATGACAATAGCAACCAGGATAATGAAACCGGTTAACGTTATCCGGTCGAAAAGCCGGCGGTATTCGGCGGTTGTCTCCATAATAGAACTTAGCCCTCGCTTCGCTCGGGCGACTAAATAAAACTACGAATTACGCGAATTACACGAATTTTCTTTAAAATATCCCTGCACTGTCGGTTCAATGCTTGCGCATTCCTATTTTTTCGTAGAAAAAATAAGATTATTGAAATTCCGAAACAGTAAATTAGCTCCCTGAGATTTCAACCTTTTACCATTTAGGAACCAGGCCCCTATGGAGAAATTATAGTTGTGAACCTATTTTCAGCATGTCGAGTCTAATATAAAAAGAGGGATGGAAGCAAATAAAAATGCTTCTTATCCATTATGTGTAGACACGGTTTCACTATAAGTCATTGCGAGAAGCTTTTGCCCTGAAGAATTCAGGGCAATAAGCGATGAAGCAATCTCTTATAAAATTCATTGGTTCTCTTCCATTTTGTGTGGGCGTTTATTATACTCCAAAAGTGCGTATAATCGCATTCTAGAGCTATTTTGGAGTGCATTGACCGTGTCAATGCATGCAGCGACATGGTCGCTGCACTCCATGAGAACCATAATTTACTTACACAAAATGGAAGAGAACCCTAAAAATAAATGATCGCTCCCGTTGACTCCCCTCTTTATATGTATTATATTGTAAGTGAATATTTATACAAGTTGGCGCTTGCAGCGCAACTTGGTGTAAAGTTTGAAGTGGAAAGTGTAAGGAATCCTTACACCTGACACACTTTACACAGCAGTATTGGAATTCTGAAGCAGGAACTTAGCGCTTCGTGCTAATTATTAGGTAGCCGCACCCTTTAGGGTGCGCAAGGTGGCGTCCCACCTAATACGGGGCGGCTCCATTTGGACAACATTTATTGTGCGCCGAAGGCGCACCCCGATATGTATCGGGGAAATTCCGAAGCATGCACTTAGCCCCTCCTTCGGCGGGGCAACCTCGGTAATCCAGGGCTTTAGCCCTGCTTTGTCTGAGCAGGGCTAAAGCCCTGCACTACGATATATTCCGGGCAGGGCTGAAGCCTTGCACTACGAAAAACCTTTCAAGACTAAAATTTTTACACAGTAAAAATTTTATTTATAATGAAAAAGCCCCGTTTTTTCTTCATTGCCCTGATCGTCATCTTGCCCTTACTCTTACTTGCGGCAGGCAGTCCGGCTTTCGGACAGACGATCACTCTGATCTCGCCCAATACCAACGGGCTGGTCTGGAGCGGGGCGAACGACATCACCTGGTCCACGTCCACCAGCGGCTGGGGACCGACCGATACGGTCAAGATCGAACTTTCGGCGGACAGCGGCGTCACCTACGACACCCAGCTCGCCACCAACCTCCCCTACGACCTGGAAGAGTTTCGTTTTTACACCGGGGCGACCAGCAGTCTCTCTAACTACCGGATTAAAGTGTCCTGGACGGCGGATTCCACCGTCTTTGACGAGAGCGGGTACGATTTCACTATCAGCAACTCGGCGCCGACCGGGACATCCTTCTTCGTCAACGACACTGACACATCCAACGACGTTTATTGCAGCGCGCCGGGTGATAACGCCAACAACGGTCTGACTCCAGCCACACCGAAATGGAACCTTCAGTCCATCATTGATGAGAAGGTCCTGGGGCCGGGGGACGTGGTTTATGTGGATACCGGGAGCTGGAGCCTTCCCCATGAAATATACATTACCTCCGCCGACAAAGGCAGCGCCGACGCCCAGCTGGCTTTCGCCGGTTCGCCCAACGGGACAGTCTTCAGCGGGGTCAACCTGGCGGCCGCGCAGCCCTGCCTGCACGTGACGACCGGGAGCTATCTCGACCTTGCTCATTTTACCGCGCAGTCGTCGCCCTGTCATGGACTTTACATTGCTTCCTGTTCGAATACCGTCCTTTACGACGTCCGGGCCGTCGGAAACCAGTAATTCGGCCTTTTCCTGGACAGGGGCGATCGCCTCCGGATCGAGGCGGCCTGGCCCGGGGCAATAAGCAGGGCTTAACCTGAGCAGTACCAGTAAATCGGAGATTTTCGGGTGCCATTTCTCGGCAACAGCAGGCTTCATCCGCTCTCCACACCGACTCCATCGCTATCCGGGGCTGCCTGTTCCAGGAGGAGCTGGGCACGTATGCCATTTTCGGCCAGCGGCCTGTTTATACTCTTATATCCGGGAACATCTTCTGGGAAAGTTGGGGCATCTATTTACAGGATTACACCCAGCATCTGACCACGATTAATAACATCTTCTGGCCCCAGGGCGCCGGAAATTTCGCTTACTACTTTGGCAAGGCCCCGGGTTTGGAGGACGATATCATTCTCGACTTCAACCTGATCAACCCCACCGGGGGGGCGATCCTCGGGTATTGGGACAAGATCCCCTCTCCGACCTCCGCTCCTGGGTCCTGGGAAGCGGGCAGGACGGACACAGCATCGGGGGCGACCCTCTTTTCTTCAACCCCGCCGGGGACGATTTCCACCTCCAGAGCACGGAGGGTCGTTACCTGGACGGTGACTGGTACGAGGACAGCGAATCGAGCCCGGCCCTGAACGCGGGGGCGGTGAGTTTCACCAGCGCCACCCTTGCCGCCTCGGTGGAACCAAGGGCGTCCAGCCTGCTTCTCTCCACCGCCGCCGGGTTCGCGGACGGACCGGCCTGGGCGGGGCTGGAAGGAGATTTCGTCAGCTACACCGGGATCTCGGGAAACACACTGAACGGGACGGCGGGGGTCGCCTTCGCCCACGCCACCGGATCTCTCGTGGTCCAGCCCGCCGGGGCCGACTTCTTCCGGGAGCCCGACCCGAACGGCTACCGGGTCAATATCGGCGACTACGGCAACACCGCCGAGGCCTCGAAATCGAGCCGGCGCAGCCTCGTCACAGACTCACCCCTGGGCCATCCCCTGGCCGGGGAGAAGTGGAGCGGAACCCACGATATCTCCTGGCGGGCCTTCGGTGACGGCTGGACAGGCGCGGACCTCTCTCCATCTCTTACTCGACCGACTCGGTCAACTGGGCCGCTCTCACCTCGGGGATCGCCTATGATGCCTCCCCTTACGCCTGGAACACCGAATCCAACGCCGAATCCGGCACGGGACGAACCAGGATCGAGCATACCGCCGGATCGTCCCCCCGGGCGGCCGAGGCCCGAAGCGGGATCATCGTAGTGGACAACACCCCCCCGGGCAATGTCGGCTGTTCGGTCCCTGCCGACGGCGCCCTCGGCATCACCAGCCTCACCACCCTGATCGCCCGAACTTTCACCGATTCTCCCGCCGGGCTGAACTCGACGCCGTATTACTTCCGGGTGGATACCGACCCCGGCTTCTCCTCCCCCGGACTTTTAACCTCCGGCTGGATCGCCAACAACCTCTGGACCGTAAGCCTGAACTCGAACACCACCTACTACTGGCAGGTCCGGGGGCGCGACGACGCCGACCCCAGCAATGTCACCGAGTTCCAATCGGAGACCGGGACCCCCGGATCGTACCGTTACTTCCGGACCCAGGGGATCTACCATGCGCTGACCGTGGAGGCGAGCGAGGCGGCCGCGGTCACTGATGGCCTGCGCTGGATACTCCAGAACGAGGACCTCGGACAGGGGGACATCGTCTATGTCGATCCCGGCAGCTACACCATCTCCGAGCCGCTCGTCTTCGCCCCGGCCGATGAAGGGGTGGAAGGCTCCCCGGTCCGGATCTTAGGGTTGAATGGGGAGGTGCTCCTGGACGGGACCGGGACCGCGGCCTACGGCCTGTGGGTAACCGGGGACTGGTTCCAGGTGGAGAACTTTTCCTGCACCGGGGCGGTCTCCAGCGGGATCCTGATCGATGGCGATCACGTCACTCTCCAGGGGGGGAGATCGTTTCTGAACGGGGGGGATGGGATCAAGGTGAGCGGCGATTACCCTCAAATCAGGAACATGCTCGTTTACAAAAACCTGGGGGCGGGGATCCGCCTGATCTCCAGCTATTCTTCCACACTGGAGAATAACACCTGCACGGCTAACAGGACCCGGGAAATCCATCTCGAGGACTCGGGACTGAACGGATCCAGCGACGCCGTTCTGCGCAACAATGTCGCCTGGGCTACAGGGACCGGGGGACAGATCGCGATCTTCGTCGAGCCCGAGAGCCAGACGGGGTTCGATTCCGACTACAACGACCTCTTCGCCTCCGCCCCCGCCCAGGTCGGCTACTGGAACTCCGCCACCCGGGCAACCTTCTCGGCCTGGACCGGGGCCTCCGCCGGGGATCCGAACAGCATCAGCGCCAACCCTCTCTTTGTCGGAGGGGGGAACTACCGCCTCCAGAGCACGAACGCGAGCTACAAGCCCGGCCTCGGCTGGATCGCGGATGGGAGCAACTCTCCGGGGCTGGACCGGGGGGATCCCCTTTCCGCTTGCGGCCTGGAGTCCGCCCCCGGCGGCGGACGGATCAACCTGGGGGCCTTCGGCAACACGGTGGATGCTTCCCGTTCGCCGGGCAAAACCGGCCGGAACTTCTATGTCAACGACACCTCCACCGAGTACGATTACTTCTGTTCCACCGGGGGCCTCCCCTGGCCGCTCCATAACGGCAGCAGCCCCGCCAGCCCCCTCGACTCCGTCCAGGCGGTCTTCACCAACTACACCGTCGCCGGGGGAGACACGATCTTTATAGATACCGGTTTCTATACCCTGGCTTCCACCATAGCCATCAGCAAATCGGGAAGCGCCGGAAGCCCGATCACCCTCTCCGGTTCCCCGGAAGGCTCCACTCTCGACGCGGCCGGGACCGTCACGAATTGCGTCAGCCTAAGCGCCGCTCACTATATCTCCCTGAACAGCCTTCAGTTCATCAACGCCTTTTCCGACGGGATCACCTCCTTAAGTTCCAACTCCTTCCGCCTCCGGACTGCCGGTCACGACCTCCGGCGGGAATGGCATCTATCTGGTTCTGTCCAACAACCCCCTGATCCGCGACACCCAGATTCTCCTCAACTCGGGCGCCGGAATTTACTTCAATCGTTGTTTGAACTACCCCCGGATCAGCGGGAATAATATCCAGGATAACCAGGGTTACGGCATTTACTTTTTTCAGGGGAACACCGCCCAGATCACGGGGAATACCGTTTCGCGCAATTCCAATCACGGAATTTATCTCTATCAGGTCATCGGTGCCAATCTTTTTGAAGTAATTTATGTTCGGACAACGGGGGGGAATATACCGCCGGGATTTACTGCAATACAAGTCCTTCACAATAACAGGGAACACCCTGCTTGATAACTACTACGGGCTCCAACTCTACAATGTCCCCGGGCAAACCATATCGGAGAACACCTGCCCGGGATACTGGGGATCTATCTCGACTCCTCGAACGATTGTGTGCTCGCCAACAACCTTATCCTGGAAACGGAGACGCCGGAATCTTCATAAGCCGGAGCAAAACCCTACCGTCAGAAACAGCGTCTTTTACAAGAACACCAACTGGGGTATCTATATCCGCAACAACAATTCCAACGCGAGATTCTCCGACAACATCTTCTGGATCGAGGGGGCCGGGAATACCGGGCTCTATTTCCAATATGCCAACCCCGCCGACCAGGGCCACTCCGCCGATTACAACCTCTACCATATCCTGAGCGGGGCCACGCTCGGCTACTGGGGATCCGCCCGCAGTACCTTCGACGACTGGCGCGACGCCACCCGCCAAGACGGTCACGGCTTCTCCGCCGACCCCCTCTTCGCCGACGCCCTCGGGGGGGATTTTCACATCTTCAGCCAAGGGGGCAGATATCGGAAGGAAAATGGGTGAGCGACGCGAATAACAGCCCGGCCCTGAACAAGGGCGATCCCGCCGACGACTACGACCGGGAACTCGAACCTAATGGCGGGAGGATCAACATCGGGGCTTACGGGAACACCCCCCAGGCGTCCCGCAGGGATTTGAAGACTCTCTCTCTCTCCTCGCCCCTGGGCAGCCCCTGGGGGACCGAGAAATGGAGCCGGAGTCACGAGATTCTCTGGGCCTTTCACGGAACGGGCTGGGCGCCCTCCGACACCATCCGGCTGGAATACACCAAGGACGGAGTCTCCTTCTTCGAGATCACCTCCGGCCTCTCCTACATCACCGGCGTGTATTCAAGTTGGAACACTCTCTCCGCCGCCGGGGACAGCGCCGACTACCAACTCAAGATCTCCTCCCCGGGCGGCCCCGCCTTCTACGCCGAAGACACCAGCGGCTTTTTCACCGCGGATAACACGCCCCCATCCAATGTCGGCTGCCACCTCCCTGACAACGGAAGCCAGAGAGAGCCGGTCTCCACCACCCTGGCCGCGCGCACGGCCGCCGACTCCCCCGCCGGGTTGAACGCGGACCCCTACTACTTCCAGATCGACACCACTTCTCTCTTCAACTCCCCCGCCCTCCAAAACTCGGGCTGGAGGACTTTCCCCATCTGGCACCCGGCCCTCCAGCCCAATACCGTCTATTACTGGCGGGTAAACGCCCGCGACGACGCCGACCCCGTGAACGAGCGGGGTTTCTGCGGAGACGCCGACACAGTCGGGACCTACTGGACGTTCCGGACCCTGGGGGTTTATCACGCCACCGATATCGAGAGCGCGACCACCGGGCTGCGTTGGATTATGGACAATGTCACCCTCAACCCCGGGGACATCGTCTACGTGGACGCCGGGACTTATCCCCTCTCCGCCCCGCTTGAGTTTTCCGCCGCCGACGCGGGATCGAGCGAAGCCCCGGTCCGGATCACCGGTTACAACGGCGAGGTCATTCTCGACGCCGGCGGCATGTACGATCACTGCTTGACCATCAGCGGAGATTACTTCCAGGTCGAGAACTTCGCCTTTACCGGGGCCCTTGCCAGCGGCGTCCTCATCAGCGGAGACCACAATACTTTGCTCGGGGGGGCCAGTTATGCCAACGGGGGCGACGGGATCGAGGCGACGGGCGATTACACCACGATTAAAAACATGCGGGTGTACGATAATACTCTGGCCGGGATCCATCTCTTTGCCTCTCACCATTCTCTGATCGAGAACAACACCAGCGCCCGAAACGGGACCAGTGAGGTCTTCCTGGAGGACGACGTTCCTCCGGCCCCTACCACCCGGTCGGCTCCACCGACTGCGATTTGCTCAACAATATCCTCTGGGCAGGCGGTTCCGGAAAATAGCCCTCTTCGTGGAGAGCGAGAGCCAGGTCGAGTTCAGTTCCAACTACAACGACATCTATGGAACAGCCGGGGGGTCGGCAGGGTACTGGAACGATCGACGTTGCCGACGTTCGCCGCCTGGACCGGGGCCAGCTTTCAGGACCAGAGCAGTCTCAATCCCGACCCCCTCTTTGCCCCGGGGACGGATGATTTCCACTTGCTGAGCACGGGCGGCCGATGGGATGGGGGATCCTGGACGACCGATACCCAGACCTCTCCCGGGGTGGACCGGGGCCGCGTCTTCTCGGTTTA
Source organism: uncultured bacterium (assembly GCA_963822585.1). Lineage (GTDB taxonomy): Bacteria > Auribacterota > Erginobacteria > Erginobacterales > Erginobacteraceae > CAWGIE01. The sequence continues at coordinate 1,265 of CAWGIE010000030.1, read as the reverse complement.
CGCCCTGGAATCCGCCCCCAATGGCGCCCGGATCAACTCGGGGGCTTATGGAAACACGATCCAGGGTTCCCGCTCCCCCTCTCCCGCCTCCGGGAGAAACTTCTATGTCAATGACGCCGACACGGAGTGGGATTACTACTGTACCACCGCCGGCCTCCCCTGGCCAAGTCACGACGGGCTCAGCCCCGCCACCCCCCCGCGACTCGATCCATGCCGTCTTCACCAACCACACCATGCTCCCGGGAGACACCGTCTATGTGGACACCAGTCTCTACCCATCACCGCCACCATCACCATCCCGATCTCGGGAACCGCGGGGAAACCCCTGACCCTGACCGGTTCCCCCAATCCTCAATCCTCGACATCGAGGGCGAGGTCGAGAACTGCTTCTTGATGGCAAAGTCCTTTGTCAACCTCGACCATCTCTGGGTCTTCAATACCAACGGGAACGCCCTTTCCTGCCCAATACCTCCCACTCCTCCCTGACCAACATGATCGTGAGGGAGGGGGAGGAGACGGCCTTTATTCCTCCCTCTCCTCGAACCTGCACATAGCCGGCTGCGTCTTTTCCTACAGTTACGGGCGGGGCATCGATATCTACAAGGGGAATGACGACCTGATCGAGGATCCGCCGCCGATCACAATGAGAGCGACGGGTTCTCCTCAATCAGGTGACCGGGAGCACGCTAACGGGGAACTCCGCTTCCTTCAACCAGGGAGTGGGAATCTTTCTTAACAACATGCCCGGATTCACTTCCGCTCTCGACAACCTGAGTTATTCCAATAACTCCAACGGCTTTTACTTATATCTGCGCGCCGCATCGCGGGTGGAAGGGAACCGGACCGGATAACGCCCTCGGCATGTTTCTCGGGGATTGTCGGGCGCGGTCATCCGGGACAACGATTCACGGGAAAATGCGACTACGGTTTTTACTTTATCGGATCGAAAAACGCCAGCATCTCCAACAACCTGGCCTACGGGAATGCCGGCTACGGTTTCCAGTTCGCGGGCTCCACCATTGAAGCTCGGATAATCAACAACACCTCTTACCATAACTCGGGCGAGCTGTATTTCTTAGGATCAGCGGGCGGCAACTCCCTCTTCGCTAACAACATCCTCTGGGCCGACGGAACGGGAAACTACGCCTTCTACGCCTCCTCTCCCAACAGCATTCTGAGATCCAATTATAACGTCCTTTACGCCACCTCCGGCGCCGACATCGGCTACTGGTTAGGGAAACGATCCACCTTCGATCAGTGGCAAA
>CAWGIE010000029.1:0-7488 GCA_963822585.1 uncultured bacterium | reverse complement strand
CGGAACGGCCCCCCGCCGATTACCCCCTTGGTGGCAGCGCGGGTCGCGCATCGCCCGTCCGGGTGTCGGCGATGGGCCCCCGGCCGGGAGCTTCACGGCGTGTTCCTTCGCACGTCGGATGCGTTGACCCGCTGCGCCGCTTTTCGCTACTATTACAGGACCGTCCGGCGCGCGTTCGGCGCGCCGGGCTTCGTCCCGCCCGTATTCCTCAGTAGCTCAATGGCAGAGCATCCGGCTGTTAACCGGAGGGTTGCTGGTTCGAATCCAGCCTGAGGAGCCACCTTCGCGCCGCAAGAGCCGACGAAGCACGGAGGGGTGAGGTTCATGCCATGAACAACCCTCTGGCTGCGTTGTTCGATCAGTTCCTGCCGCGACCATCGCAGCGGGCATTCTTGCGGGCGTGTCCTGCCTCGCGGTTCTGAATCCGGGCACGCCGGGGCTGTTCTCCTACATTCGCGACGCGTTCGGCCCGACCGCGGGCTTCGTCGTGGCGGCGCTCCATTCGCTGGGTCGACTCTGGTGGCGTGCGTCGTGATTGCCCTGGCGGTCGCGGGATATCTCGGCGTGTTCGTGCCACGACAGAGGCCTCCCGCCCCGCTACCTGCGAACGCATCGCGTCGCCCTTTGCTCGAGGCACTGCCGCATGATAGCATGATGGCATGAAGCAGGCGGAACCGACGCAGACGGAGACGATCGAGATCAAGGTCGTCGGCAAGAGCGGGCAGATCTCCCTGGGCAAGCGCTACGCAGGCAAGACGCTCCGTGTGGAGCGACGCGGGGATGGAACCGTGCTGCTCACGGCCGTGGCGATGATTCCGGAGCACCAGCTGTGGACGATGGAGGAGCCGGACCGCTCTCGAATCGAGCAGGGACTCCATTGGGCGGCGACCACCGCAGCCCGCGAGACCGACCTCGACAACCTGACGAAGAAGGTCGGCAAACCCGCTGGACGCGCACGTGGCCGGCAGCGGTAGCCGGATTCGTCTGGACCTGAACAGTCCGCTGTTCCAGGAGGTGTTCTTCAGTCTGGAGGCCGACGAACTGAAGCAGGTCGTGGCGGCACTGAAACGTCTGCGCGAACTCGACTGGAACAGCCTCTACCGGCACCCTGGCTTCCGCTGGGAAGCAATCGAGCACGTGAAAGGTCCCGCTGGTGCGAAGGTCTACTCGCTTCGCCTGAGTCAACGCATCAGGGCCGTGGGCTATCGTGACGGCGACTTCCTTCGGCTGGTGTCACTGCATCCGGATCACGATTCGGCGTACGGGAAGTAGCCTTGGAACGCCGTGCCCTTTGGAGGACGCAAGTTCCGGCAACTCCAAGCATACACTGGGCAATTTGACCGAAAGCCCGCCGTTAACCGGAGGGTGGCTGGTTCGAATCCCTGAGGAGCCACGCCCGTAACGCCAACAAAATCAGACAGTGGTGACCGCGTCTGTTTTGCGTTTGTCTAAATGCCTATGCCTCAAGGTGTTGCGGCTAGAAGTCCGCACTGGACGATGCCCGCAACTGGGCGTAGCCACCATGGCGACTTCACTTATCGGCCGGGCGCGTTCACACCTCACCCGCGCTGCCACTTCTCTACGGTAGGAAATCAGCCCAGGCGCGCGAGTTTCTAGACCGTCGTCGCGTTACTCGCGCGCATCAGTGGAGCGAGCCCAGACGATGCGGCCACGTCGGACGAAGAAGTGCGCCCCGCAAGCGACCTGCCGCCACACTGAGGGCGACAAGCTCGGCGAGCCATCGGCGTGAATCGTCAACCTCCAGCATGGACGCCCGGGCGGAACGAGATTGAGGTCGATCGCAGCGCCGCAACCGCACGGACATTTCATTGCGGCGAACCAGTCCTCGCCTTGCTCGCCGACAACGTACAGGTGTGCAGGCGACAGGCGTTCAGGCAGTTCGTCAGTCCGGACCACTCGAAGCTTCGGCGTGCGATCGAAGCGCGCCGCTAGCGCGTCAAGCCGCTGATGAACGCAGCTAACGATGCGAGAGGCGAACCTGATCATCGCGGGCGGCTAAGCTCCGGCATGTCGAGCCGCGGCTCGATGTCGCCGATGCCGATGTACTTTTTCAGCAGCGATGATCCCTTCTCTGGCTCGGTATAGAAAGCCACGTGAGACAGGCTTGCCCGCAACTCGGCATACGGACTGTTCCCGTCCGTTCTGTAGTCGTTCAGTCGGGCGATGAAATCGTTCACGGCGACCGACGCTGCGAAGAAATTCACGCTGATCACCGCCGGTCTCGTTTCATCGACGCCCGCGATATAGCGCTCCTTGCGCCGTCTTGCGTATTCCTCCGGATTTGTACGGCGCATGCTGTCAGCGAAGACTTCCTCAGGCGTGAACACGCCCCTCGCCGCGAGGGTGGAGAGACCGGGCTGAAGGTAATGGCAGGCGGTCGAGACTTCGTCGATCGTGCCGTTGCCATCTGCTAGCAGCCTCACCCCAACGTCGATGTATGGCAGCAGGTAGCAGGTTGCCAAGCGATTCAGAACGTTCCGCCCTTCGGCGCCATCCATGCAGCCGAAGACGAAGTCGGCCTCCGCGATTGCTTCGACAACCTCGCGTTCAGACACATACTTGGGGACTCGCACCACCTCGGTCCCCAGGCCCGCACCCTCGATCGCATCCCCAACGACGTCAACCTTGAGGCGACCAATGTCCGCCCTCGTTGCGTAGACGATTCGGTTCAGATTCTCTTCGTTGACGAAGTCTGGTTCGACAAGCAGCAGCCTGCCGACGCCGAGACGAAACAGCATCTCGACTAGCGGGCTACCTGTCCCTGAGACACCCACCACGGCGACGGTCAGCCGCCGCAGAAGCCGGGTCGTGGCCGCACCGAACGCTCGAGCGTGTCGATCAGTAAATGCTTCCAAGGGTCGCACGGCGCCGCCGGTGTCGAAATCGATCTGGACGTCATCGCCGACGACCATGATGCGTTCCATCGGTGAGAAGACTCCGTCGCCGGAGACGGTACGCCCAAACAGGTGCCCGTCCTCTAGCAGAACGACACTGCCGTGTGGGACATCCGCATCGAACCATCCGGCTACGCTCGGGAATAGCTCCTTGTCAGATTCATCGTCCACTACCGAGAACCCGCGGTACACATTTGCATGACCGTGAATCTTCACGACGCTCCAGCCTTCGCGACTGGCTTCCTCGAGCAGAGGCGGCAGCGAGTCCGTAGACCACCGCACCAAGTCCGGTCGCCGTATGGGGCAATCGGCATACGGCACTGGCACCATCTTCCGCACCAGCAGCCGGTGGACGCGCTGGCCAGCACGACGGGCACAGAGAAGGAGAGCGACGGCCTCACAGGCGTCACCTGGGAACAGATGCGAATGCACCTCCTGTCGCTGTGCCAAGGTCATCGTCAGCGTGACGGTCATCGTCGTGGCCGCTTTGTGAATTCGTCGTCGAACGCATCGCGAGCAAGAACGAGATGCGTCTCGAGGTTGTCGACGCCCGAGCGCCAAGGCTCATCACCCGGGCGGTGGCGGGACCAGCGTTGGAAGGTCTTGCCGTCGAGCGCCTGTTGCACCTCGGACGCCGGGATCGCGACGCCGTCAGTGCGGGTGATCGCGGGGTAGAGGAAGAACATGTCGAGCGGCGCCTCCGGATATCCACCCGAGATGAGCACGGCCACGATCACACGCTTGTTGTTGTAGCCGTCGGGCAGCGGGTGCTCGTGAATGAGCACCCACCGTTCCGAGCCCTGGAGAATCGCCTCCCAAGGCAAGCCGAGGCTGTCGAGGAAGCGCACGTCCTCGTTCGGGAGTTGAAATTCGCGACGCATCTCAACCCTCGGTCTGCGTCCGCGACAGCGTCCGGAACTTCTCGACGCCGGGAGCCCGGACATCGACCTTGTCGCCGAGCGACAGTTCCTGTGACTCACCCTTGACGATCTGCCAGATGCGGAACTTCTCCGGCGGGTTCTTTCCGGCGATCCGAAGGAGTTCGCGCGCCGTAATTACTGCCGTTTCAATGACATACGGCTTTTTGTCGATACGGATGATGTAGCGCTTCGCGCGTGGCTTACACTTGAGGCCGACGAACGCTTCGATATCCAGTTCATCGAGCTCCGGTTCCTGTTCTTCTGCGGCTCCGCCCAGAGGGGAGATGAGGTTTTCTTCCATTTTGGCTTTTCCCTTTCTCGGGCGCGGAATGCGCCCCTTACTATCTAATGCCGGGCTGGAGTGCCCTTCCGACATGGCCCCCGAAAAAACTATCTGGAGCGTGTCGGGCGCCGGTGCTCGGTCGGCACTAGGTGAGGGGAGATGCCCCCCGATGAGTAATGCCGCGCCATGGGGGCCATCCGACATCGTCCGAGAGATTTGTCGGTCGTGTCGGCGCGGGGCCTACGCCCGGCATGTCCGTGATAGGCGGGGAGTTCTGGCGATGGAAAAGAAGCGATGACCGAACGCCCCCCGGCCGACAAGACGCCGGCTACCAAAGAGGAAATCGAGGAGGCGCTGGCGGCGCTCACGGACGCGCAGCTGATCCGACTGACCAAGGTCGCCGCCTACCGGCACGGCACCTTGGGCGCGCGTCGCGCCGGTCGCCACGAAGGGGACCTCCTCTCGGATGCGATCACGGCGATGCTCGAGGGGCGCCGCAAGTGGATCAAGGCGAACGTCGCGTTGGTTCCCTTCCTCTTGGGCGTAATGAAGAGCTTGGCGAGTCACATTCGCACCGGCAAAGCGGTGGATGCGTTCGACGAGCTCACGCCGAACCCGGCCAACGACGACGACAACGCAAAGAATTTTGTGGAACAGATTCCGACGGCGGCGCCGATCGACCCAGAGAGGATCTTGCGCGCCCGTGAACTCGATGGTCAGGTCAGGGAGCGGTTCAAGGAAGACCCCGAAGTGCTGCTCGTCTATGAAGCGTTCTTGGACAAGATGAGACCCGCCGAGATCCAATCCTGTCTGGGACTGTCTGAGAAGGAGTACAACGCGGCGGCGTTGCGACTGCGTCGCGGTTTGGAAAAGCTCGCGAAGGGAGGCCCTCAATGAGCGACGAGAAGAAGATGCGCGCTCTGTACGAGGCCCTCGCCGATCACGTCGAGTCGCTGAGCGATGAGCAGTTGCTCGCCGAAGTGCGTCAGTCTGGCCAGGCCCGGAACAACTCGCCAGCGAGGCAAGAAACCTAATTCAGAATGCCGTGAAGAGGCTCAAGCAACGGCCGTTGCTTCAGGCGCAGCAGGAACGCGAACGCGCCTTGAAGCGAATGAGTGAAGCGAAATATCGCTTGCCGGTCGAACCGAAGAAGAAACGTGAATGGCTGGCGGCGATGATGGCGCAGCCACAAGCACAAGGAATGCTCACCGCTCACGGTCGCGAGTTCGCTGAGATGGCCGATGCCGATGTCGAGGAATCGATCCTTGAGCTGATGCACCTTGGAGTGCTGCCTCCAGACGAGAAGCCAGAGGAGTGATGTCCCCGCAGTTCATTTCGGCCGTCGACCTTCTTCGTTCTTTGGGCGTATCCGAGCCAAGCGACATAGACGTCTATGCCATCGCTCAGACGCAAGGCGCAACGGTCGTCGAGAAGTCGATTCGAGGAGCTGAGGCGAGGATTATGGGTGTCGGCGATAAAGCCCTGATCGTAGTCAACGCCGACTCCATCTCTCGGCGTAGGCGCTTTTCAGTAGGCCATGAGCTCGGGCATTGGATGCGTGACGCCGGCAAGGTCAGCCTCGGCTGCAATCCCGAGTCTCAACTAGGGAGCGGTGAGGCGAACGCCGAGACACGAGCAAACAGGTACGCGAGCGATCTCCTCATGCCGGAGTTCATGTTCCGCCCGCGTGCGGAGAAGCGTCCCATGACCTTCGATACCGTCTCCGATCTCGCAGACGCATTCGATACGAGCTTGACGGCGACATCGATTCGCCTTGTCGACTACGGCTCCTACCCCGCGATGCTTGTTTGTAGCGATAGGCGAGGTGTGCGGTGGTTCTGCCGCGGGCCGGACGTGCCAAGCGTGTTGCGACCGCAGGCTGCAGGGAGCATGACGTTCGCCAATGACCTACAAAGAGGCTCCGTTGGGCGCTCCACGTCTGGACAGGTCTACTCAGACCAATGGTTTTCAGTCGTGAAGCGTCACGGCATTCATGAAGATTCGCGACGCATCAGCGACGAGCTGGTTCTGACTCTCCTTTGGTGGGAGAACGAAGACGCGCTCATCGAGATCCAGGAGGAGCAAGAACGGAGCGAGTACCGACGATCCGATTGGCGAGATGACGACTGACGAAATACAAGGCATCACGGGAAGAACTCTGGCGATGTTGGCGAACCTCGGCGTACGCGAGGTCTTCGATCACTTAGTCAGGGGCATCGAGGCACTGGACGCTTTGTACGGGGACGCGAGTCATGGATGAAAACGAAAGAGAAAAGTTCGATGAGCTTGTTCGCGGCGCGCAGCTCGCCTTCGATAATGCCGAGGCGCTCTACAATGAGGGACAGCTTCTGGGAACGAACGGTGCGTTCGCGAGGGCATTGACACTGCACCAGATCTCGTTGGAGGAGTGCAGCAAGCTCGACATTCTCTGTGTTGCTGCCATGAGCATCGTTATGGGGCATCCCGTGGACTTGGACAAGCTTGCCGGAAAATTCCGACAGCACAAGGTTAAGAACTACAACAACGCGTATATGAGCGCCAGAACAGAGGCGGAAGTGGAGGCATCGAAGAGAGGGGATGGAGCCGCTGCCATTGAAATCTTCAAGGCTCAGCAAGCCGATATCCATCGAATCTTGAATACCAACAAGAATGCCTCGCTCTATGTGGACTACGACGGGGGCAGGTTCGTCGCACCGTCAGAAAAGATCAGTGAGGAGATGGCCGCTCAACTCCAACAAGTGAATGCCTTGTTCATGCGACACGGATCCAGCTCTCTCGCGCTGCTAAGGAAGATGGCTAAAGATCCGGACACCTTCGCCGCCCAGGCGGCAAGCTTCGCAAGCCTGGTTGAGGAGGTGAATGACGCCGAGGGCGATCTGGAAGAGAAGTTTCAGGGAATCGTTACGGCCTGGCTGGAAAGCGAAGTCGCGAAAGCGACGTCAGCATCAGAACACCCATCTTCGCCCAAGACACCTCCCGTCTGCCTGGACTCGACCGGCACCGATTCTGCCTGAAATCTAAGAAATTGCGCACGCGGCCTGCTAAATCGCGTGAGCCGGCAACGGCTGGGTCACGGCGCGAGACCCACGTCGCGAAACCCTGGCGAACCTGTCAATTCCAGGCCATTTATGCGGCTTCTCGGATCAACCAGTTGCGGAAATCGTCCAGTGCGACGAGCCACCTCCGTGCCTTCGGCGCTTCGGCGGCCAGGGCCAGCGCCGCTCACCCACGCCAGGCGAAGTCTCGCTCCGAGGAGATGCGCGCTGTAGCTCCGTTTGGGTGCATGGAGCGAAGGCGGGCCTGAGGAGCCATCCTCGATCAGATCTCGGCCGCAAGGAACGCCGGAGCCTTGTGCGAAGGCAACCTGCCC
>CAWGIE010000028.1:0-5773 GCA_963822585.1 uncultured bacterium | reverse complement strand
GAGCGTCACCGCCTGACCCCCCCGGCCCGGTCCCCCCCCGCCTCCCGGCCGCGGCTGCGCCTCAGCTCGTACCGAGCCCGAAGAACCGCTCGAAGAACTCGCCGAGCTTCGCCAGCACGCGCTGCTTCTTCTCCCCATGCTCCCCGTCGGGCGAGAATCGCGACACCGGCGGCAACACCCTGGTGATCGCGGTACCCGTCGCTTGCACGGCGCCATCGCGGAAGGCCGTATTGATGAACGCACGAGTCTCATCAGGACGAAGCCCCTCCGCCTCGATGATCGCGTCAAGCTCGGCCTCACGCCTCGCACGCACGAATGCCCGCCACTCCTCGTCGATCGCTCCGTCAACCGAGACGGAGTCGACGAAGGCCTCGATCAAGTCCTTCTTGTTGCGCAGGCTGGGGCTGGCGTCGACGGCGCGGCTGATCGACGTGCGGATCTCCTTGTCGGCGCCGTCACCGTGGGCGTCGCGCCACTTCTGAACGAGCATCAGGATGTAGTCGACGTTGATCTCGACCTGCTTGATGAGCTCGATCTCGAAGACGATGTCGTCGTTGATCGGCTCTTTCTCGGCATCCGCCTTGCCGCGAAGCTCGGCATAGAGGTCGAGGTACACGCTGCGGTAGTCCTGCGCCTGGCGCTCCGAGAGGATCTCATTGCCGGCGAAGTCGTCGAACGAGGTCAGGATGTTCTGCAGACGCAGGATGGCTCCGAAGAGCGCGATGAACTCCTTCTGCTGCCGACTCCCCGACGATCGGCGTCCCCGAGCGGGTACTGGTAGAGCAGCAGCGCGACCTTCGCGGCGTACTCGGAGTAGTAGTCGCCGTACGGCTTGAGCAGCACGATGCCCGCGGGCGTCCTTGTTGCCGAAGAGCGCGATCGCGTCGTTGGTCTCCTGCTCCAGATCGCGGAAGGAGACGATGTTGCCGTAGGTCTTCACGGAGTTGAGGATGCGGTTGGTGCGCGAGTACGCCTGCACGAGGCCGTGCGCGCGCAGGTTCTTGTCGACGAACAGCGTGTTGAGCGTCGTCGCGTCGAACCCCGTGAGGAACATGTTCACGACGATGACCAGGTCGATCTCGCGGCTCTTCAGGCGCAGCGACAGGTCCTTGTAGTAGTTCTGGAACCTGTCGGCCGAGGTGTCGAAGCTCGTGCCGAACATCGCGTTGTAGTCCCGGATCGCGTCTTCGAGGAAGTCGCGTGAGGACTGGTCCAGAGCTCCGGTCTCGAAGCCCTCCTCGTCCAGGTAGTCGTCGACCGCCTCGTTCGGCGCATACGAGAAGATGATCCCGACCTTGAGTCTGCGATCGGGCAGCAGTTCCCTCTGCTGCTCCTTGAACTCGAGGTAGTAGCGCTTCGCGGCCTCGATCGAGGCGGTGGCGAAGAGTGCGTTGAAGCCGCGCACACGCTTGCCGGACAGCGAATACTGCTCTGCCCGTCTGGTCTTCTGGTCGAAGTGCTCCAGGGTGTAGCCGACGATCTGCCCGATGCGCTCCGGAGCGAGCAGCGCCCTCTCGGTGTCGATCGCCGAGACCTGCTTGTCGGCGACGCCCTCCGGCAACTTGATCGTGTTGACGTAGTCGATGCGGAACGGCAGCACGTTCTTGTCGGTGATCGCGTCGACGATCGTGTAGGTGTGCAGCTTCTCGCCGAAGGCCTGCTCGGTGGTCCGGAGCCAGGGGTTGCCGCCACTTCCCGCGTTCGCCGCGAAGATCGGCGTGCCCGTGAAGCCGAACAGGTTGTAGCGCTTGAACGCCTTGGTGATCGCGGTGTGCATGTCGCCGAACTGCGACCGGTGGCACTCGTCGAAGATGATGACGACGTGGCCGTCGTAGATGCGCGTGGCCCTTGTTCGCCGCGACGAAGGTCGACAGCTTCTGGATCGTCGTGATGATGATGCGCGCCGAGGGATCCTCGAGTTGCTTCTTCAGCACAGCCGTCGAGGTGTTGGAGTTCGCGGCGCCCTTCTCGAACCGGTCGTACTCGCGCATCGTCTGGTAGTCGAGGTCCTTGCGGTCGACCACGAACAGCACCTTGTCGACGCTGGGCAGCCTGGTCGCGAGCTGCGCGGTCTTGAAGCTCGTGAGCGTCTTGCCTGAGCCGGTGGTGTGCCAGACGTAGCCGCCCGCGCCGACCGTGCCGAGCTGCTTGTAGTTCGTGGAGATCTCGATGCGCTGCAGGATCCGCTCGGTCGCAACGATCTGGTACGGGCGCATCACCAGCAGCATCCTGTCGGCGGTGAGCACGCAGTACCTGCACAGGATGTTGAGCAGGGTGTGCCTGGCGAAGAACGTCTTGGCGAACGCGGTGAGGTCCTGGATGGGTCGTTCGTCGCGTCGGCCCACCAGGAGGTGAACTCGAACGAGTTGGAAGTCCTGCGCACCCGCTTCGAACCCGCCCTCTCGCTCGACGTGCTGTCGGCGGGTCGTGTTGGAGTAGTACTTGGTGAGCGTGCCGTTGCTGATCACGAAGAGCTGCACGTAGTCGAACAGGCCGGAGCCTGCCCAGAAGCTGTCGCGCTGGTAGCGGTCGATCTGGTTGAAGGCCTCGCGGATGTCCACGCCGCGGCGCTTGAGCTCGATGTGCACCATCGGCAGGCCGTTGACCAGCACCGTCACGTCGTAGCGGTTCGACCGCGCCGCGCCACCGTCGCCCTGGGCGACCTCGTACTGGTTGATGACCTGCAGACGGTTGTTGTGGATGTTCGTCTTGTCGATCAGCGCGACGTTCTTGGTCGAGCCGTCGTCGCGCCTCAGGATCTGGACGTGGTCCTCCTGGATGCGCACCGTCTTCTCGACGACGCCTTCGTTCTCGCCGGCGATCTTCTCGGTGAAGAACCGCTCCCACTCCGCATTGCTGAACGTGATGCCGTTGAGTGCCTCGAGCTGTACGCGGAGGTTCGCGATGAGCTCGGCCTCGCTCGTGAGCGGCAGGTACTCGTAGGCCTGAGACTGGAGGATGCCGATGAACCCCCGCTCCAGATCGGCCTCAGACTGGTACGCCGCCTCGTCCGCGGTCTCCGGGACGTACTCGGCGACGACCGTGCTCTCCGCGCTCACCGCGATCGGGTCGTAGCGGGCACCGCTTGGGATGTCGCTCACGCCTTGCCGCCGCGCTTGTAGCGAGATGCTTTGTACGTCTCAAGTGCGGCGCGGCTCGACCGGTATCGCCCGTCGTTGCCGATGATCGCTTCGAGCCGGCCGCGCCCAGCCGCCTGCTTGAGCGCCGCGAGGCTGAGCTCGTCGTCGGCGAGGGCCTCAAGCGGCACGTACTTCGCCGGTCCCGCGATGTTGGGGATGAGCCGATGGAGGTTGTCGATGACGGCGCGGACGATGAGTTCCGCCAGCGGACCGAGGTCATCGTGATCCGCTCGGTCGAGCGCCTTCAGGTAGCGCCCGCGCTGTTCTCTGAAGATGACGATCGGTGGCCATCCGAGCCGAGTCAGCACAAGGTTCAGCAAGAGCCGTCCCGTTCGACCGTTACCGTCGATGAACGGGTGCAGCCGCTCGAAGTCGACGTGGATGCGGGCGAGCACCTCCGGCGCATCAGTGAGGCCGAGCGTGCCGTCGGCCAGATCGACGCCGAACCGGTTCACCTGATCGACCCAGGAGGCGATGCCCGCCGATATAAGCGGATGCGCGGGGGGCGTCATGCCGCCCGGGAACGGATGGATGTCGTGCCGGCGGAACCCGCCGGGCGCTTCAGCCGGGCTTGCCTGAGGATGTGGCGCGACGTCCCACACCTTTGCCATCGCCAGTTCGTGAACGTGGCGGACCTCGGTCACGCTGAGGAGATCCTCATGCACGAGTTCCTTCGGGGCCACTCCCTGCTCGTAGACCCAGCGTGCGGCCTCGGAATAGCCGAGGACCTCCATGTAGTCCTTGAGCTCCTTCGAGCCGACGGCGCGGCCCTCCTCGAGCAGCTTCTCGACCTCGCGGAGCACGAGTGTGTTGCCCTCAAGCGCCGTCGAGTGATGGGCCTCCAGATGCCACACGTCATCCCAGAGTTGCTTCGCTTCGATTGGCGTGGGGAGTCCACCGTATCGCCCGAGCTCGTCGATAGCTGTGGCGAAGCGCTGGTACACCGCGATTCGTGAGGGCCGCCCTCGGGGAGCACGCCCAGTCGGAGAAGTTGTCATCGCATCCCCTCAGTAAATCAACAACGACAACATAGCAAATTGTCGTCACAGGCGCTAGGCAAAACAACAATGACAAATTGCGCCGGGACGGCTCCCTATTCCACCCCGCGGTTCTCCCAGTCGCCGTATGACTGCCCGTCGGCGCTCTTCCACGCGATGCGGCCGTTGCTCGACCGGCCGAGGGCGACCGCCGCGGCCGTAGAGGGCGAGCTGAACGGGATGTCGCGGGTCAGGATGCCGCTGTCCCCCTCGATTGCGATCGACCCATCCGCGACCAGCTGCTGGTGCCGGGCGCGGTACGCCGCGTACGCACGCTCCGTGCTCTCGGCCTTGCCGAACTCCGCATCGGCGTCGGAGAGGTTCGCGTAGTCGAAATCGGGACGCCCCGCCTCACGCTCTTGTGCGTTCAGGTAGGCAGTGAGGTTCTCAGAGATGAACCGGTAGAAGAGGATGCCACTTGAAGTCCCATCCATCCACGGACCCGCGAAGATCGTTCGCGATGCGCCAGATCGTCTTGTGGAGCTAGGCGCGTTGAGCTTCCCTGGTGCTGGGAGCCATGTCGGTGCGCCTCCCCCTGGGAACCGGGCCCTTTGGACGAGGCCATCCTACAGCGTCGAGCCTGTTTGACCTGAGTCTCCTCTTCCGTCCGACGTTTACACGAACATATGTTCGTGTTACTCTCAGTGCCCCCGCAGTACCGTCCACCCGCACGTCAGGAGCCCCACATGCCGAGCGGCGGAGCCACCTCCGGAGACAGACCAGACGGCCGCCGCCTCACCGGCGCCGCCCGGGCCCGCGCCGGCCGCCCGGGCCCCAACGGTGAGGCCGTGCCGGTCGCCGTGACCTGGGACGAGCGGGCGCGGCGCCCGGTCGCCTTCGTCTGGCGCCGCCGCCGCTACCAGGTCGAGCGCGTCCTCGAGACCTGGGTCCTCGAGACGGGCTGGTGGAAGAACGAGGGCCACGTCAGCCGCTCGTACTGGCGCGTGCGCGCCGGCGGCCGCGTCGTCGACCTGCGCTACGACCGCCTCAGCAAAGCGTGGGCGCTCGAGCGGGAGCTCAGTTGAGACCTCGTCGGGCCGTACGAGCCCGGCTCGGCAGCACGAGCACGATGATGAGCGCGATCCACGTTATGAAGATCGCGAGGATGGTCCAGACGGCGGGGCTGTACCCCTTCTTCGCCGCCAGCCACGCGGTGAGCACCACAGGCACGATCCAGAGCACGAGCCCGAACAGCAGCTCGGGCAGTCCGATGTTCGGCACGAAGACCTCCTCGTCGACCGCGCAGCCGCGCGGACAGACCACCTCTCGCACGCGACTATGAGCTTCGTCCATCTGCATGTCCACACCACGTTCTCGTTCGGCGACGGCGCCTGCCGCATCAACGAGGTGGTCATGCGCGCCGCCGAGCTCGGCATGCCGGCGCTGGCGGTCACCGACCACGAAGGGCTGTACGGCGCCGTGCGGTTCTACCAGGCGTGCAGGGAGGCCGGCATCAAGCCCATCGTCGGCGTCGAGCTCACGGTCGAGCCGGCGGTGGGCCTGGGCGGCCGGGTCTGGGAGCCGGGGACGGACGGGGGGGCGGCCGCCGGCGCGCCGATCGTCGCCGACCCGGCGGCCGCGGCGGCGCTCGCGCCC
>CAWGIE010000027.1:0-10403 GCA_963822585.1 uncultured bacterium | reverse complement strand
CGGCGCTCACCGGGGCGACCCCAAGGCGGTCGCCGAAGCACCCAGACTCTCCCAGGCGCGCCCCGATTGGATTGCCTCCGATCTCCGCTTCACAATACGCCTACCCGGGTGCCGCGCCCGAGAACCCCAACCTGCCGCCTTGAAGACACCGGAGCACCACATTCTGGACGTCGCGACCCGCAGGGCAGGCACGTCCGCCCCTCCCAGTAGGCTGACCGTATTCATAGCACTCCTCTAAACCACGCTAAACTTACCCACCGTCGTTTTCTGCCCGCTTCCAATCGATGCGCCTCATCCCCTCAGCGATCAATCTCCCCGCACGTAGGGTTACCTCCCGAAAGCGGTAGTCCCTCATCGTTCGTTCATAACCCCGCTGAGCTATTGTCCTCCGCTCCTCTTCCCTCGAGAGGTAATAACGAATCCGCTCTATCAATTCTCCAGCGTTCCCGTATGGCACGACCTCGCGGCCCACCTCGAACACCCTGCCCAGGAAAGGCGCACAGTCGCTAATCTGGAGCACACCATTGGCCGGCAGGTGGTACAGCCGCTGATTGCCAAGTCCAAAGTCGTTCCAGTGAATGTTGACTCCGATCTTGCTCCTCTGGTACAGGCTAACCCTTCCAGGGTATGAAACCGGCCTAACCCAACCCCGATATCCGAAGCGCACAACGAAATAGACGTTGTGCTTGATACGAAACAGCCCGCGCATCTTGAACCGCCGCCCAATCTCCCGCCTGAGCTTCGCGAGAAGGTCCAGTTTCTGTGGGAAAATCCCCCCGACATAGATTACGTCCAGGTCGCGGCCTTTCGGAGTCCCGTTCCCGTCGGTGGCCGTACCAACGAATTCGAAGTCGAATACCCCGAGCGGCAACCAGTCGGCGTTGACCATGCCGCACGACCGCATCTTCGCTTCCATATCGAGGTCAGGGCTGTAAACCGGGTCGGCAAAGAAGACGTGATGGTAGGCGTGAAGGTAGGGGATGTTTCTGCGGTACGTGGAGTCGGGGTCATCACCGCTGTACAGAACCCGATAGGCCGGAATAGTCCGCAAAAACTCGGGGTGATACGGGGGGGCAGTTGGTAACCAATAGGGCATCTGCTTTCAACGCCGTCACCTGATTCCGCATCCTCTTGTAAAGGCGCATGAGGCCGGGCTCCCTCGCCCGGTAGAGCCTATCCAGCCGCCACGCATCAACGTAACGGTCGGGGTTCAGGTAGACCCCGTGATTAAGGGGTATGAACTCGAAACCTTCCCCACTGGCCGCGGCGATCTCTTGCTCCCAGCAGCGCGCCTCGTATCCGACCTTGTTGAAAGAATAGATGATTCGCACAGGAGTTCACTCCGATTGAGCTACCGTAAGACAGAGAAGCGGGCGCACCCATTTCACATCAAAAGGCTGCAACAATGCGGCGCCGTTGAGAGCGACCTGCAGGGCCAGGGCCACCACCCGCGGCACCTTCTTCTCGAAGTTGAGTAACCAGGGGTCAAAACGACCGCTTGCCGCGACCACGACCCCGCCTTCTCCTACCGCCTCCCCGAGCCTTCGCAACGCGTCGGTGTTCATGATGTTCAGATTATGAATGGAGAGGTTCCTGGGGTCCAGGTGGCGCTGAATCCGGCCGTACCGACCACCGTAGTTCGGGACCGTCATGAGAGCCGCCCCGCCGGGCTTCACGAGCCTGAGGTGTGCGGCCACCATTGGCCTAGGGTCGTCAAAGTGCTCGATAACACCCATGCTGTAAACCAGGTCAAAGGAGTGCCGTTCGAAACTGGTCTTAAAGAGATCGTCGCACCGCAGGTCGCCCACAACGCCCAGTGCCTCGAACAGTCGTTTGGCGCCCTGGAGGCCCTGATCGGAGTAGTCGATGCCTGACACCTGTGCTCCTAGGCGCTTCGAGGCCCATGTGAGGTGCTTCCCCGGAGCACAGCCCACTTCGAGGACCGTCATGCCGGGCGAATGTGCCTCGCCAGTACCTCCTGCGAATTTCTCGTGCTGATCAGGGCGCGGGAAGGCAGTCGAAGTCTCACCGGCCGCGAATGAACGCTGTCCCAGTAGCTGGCGCTTGTCTTGCCTTCCTTCATCGGGGTCCCATCACAGCCTGGATCGGAGCACGAAGTTCTGGCTCGGAAGCCAATCGCGGTTTCTGTAAACAGAGATCACATCGAAAAAGTTGGCCATTCGCCTGGTCAAGTCGCGGACTCGGAACCCCCGCATTCCGACCTCCCAAAAGTGTTGACCAGCCATGTAGCTTGGTGAGATGCCGGTAGGCGTGGCGAAGAAATTGAAGAAATCGAGAACCACAGAAAGGTCAAGCCCACGGAACCAGGGACCACTCGAACCTGAGCGTGTCGGCCGTGAACCGGAAGGTACACGATAGCGAACCGAGCGACCCGGGCCAGCTCGCGAAGCGCTTGATCCAGGTACGGCGCGGCTAGGTGCTCGAGAACATGGGAAGCAATGACGGCGTCGAAGCAGCGGTCACGAAACGAATCCATCTCGTGGACGCTTCCAACCACGTTCGGCTTGAACGCGGGGTCGATGTCGTAGGTCGTAACGGAGTACCCACGCCACTTGAGCACCACTTCCTCAAGCCCCTGTCCCCGCCCCACGATGAGAACGTTCCGGCAGTCGGGTACCAGCTGTAAGTCCCGAAATTGATAGTAGCAATTGACGAAATTCGACAGCCCCAGAGCTTTTCGCCACTCGCTTGCGACGACGGGCATGACGCCCGGTACCGGAATCGGTTCTTGGGTGAACCGTGCTTCTGCCAGTTGCCCCCGCGCGCAGCCGGCGACTTGCTTCGGCCCTCGAACTCCCACCACCCGCTCGCCCCGCTGCACCCGTCTTCCGCCTCGGGCGTGCCCCGGAAATGTCCTCCGACCCTCCACGACGGTTGCCGGGTGCCCGACGCAAGATTGTCTCTCACTTGATGGCCCCCGATAGCGCCCACGACCCGAGCCGTGACCTGGTCCAGGCTGCAACGGTTGCGTGACTCAACACGCCGTAGGTCGCGGCGCCCAGGTACGCAAAACCCATGCCAATGGCACCGTGCTGCGGGGTGAGGAGGTAAGCCAGCACGACCATGAGCGTCTCTCGGGGCACGACAATTGCGAAGAATGACAACCACACCCTCTCGTTGGACTGGATGTACTGGTAAACGGCGATGCTTGTGCTCTCGGGAAGCGTCGAAGCCAGCAGGAGCCAGAGGACGCCCCTTCCCCCACTGAAGTCCCGGCCGAAGAGTTGCAGCACGCGCTCGCCGAACAACCCGATAAAGGTCGCCGCAGCGAGGGCCGTGGCGACGATCACGAGGAGGTTGAACCGGAACACCCTTTCGTACCGCTTCCGGTTGCCGTTCCCCTTCTCGTTGTTCAGAATCGAGAGGCTCACGGTGTTGATCATGTTCGGGACGAACAGCACCAGCAGACGGATGCTGGTGGCGGCGCTGTAGACCGCCATCGCGGCGTAACCTCCCTCTTGATGGACCAGGATCGAATTCGCAAGCCAGATTGCGGGCATCGAGAAGAAGCCCGAGATTGCGGCCGGAAGCGCAAACTGCCACAGCACCCGCGCCTCCTGCCACATCCCCCTGCGGCAGAGGACCAGCGACTCTTTGCGCAGCGCCTTACGCTAGCCACCACACGTGGGCGAGCCAGCGGACTAGCGCGGCAGCCCCTAGGCCGGTGATCGCCCCGACGAGCCCAAACCCCCAGGCGCCTAGAGACACGGCGAGAGCGGTCGCCACACCACTCACGACACCTGCAGCCGCGAGCCCGCGGTAGCTCTCGAGCCCCGCCAGTGCCCCCATTTGGTACCCGTTGATGGTCGAGAAGAGCAGGTACACCGAGCCCAGCGCGAGCGGCAGCGCCAGGTGGGAGGCGTTCAGGGCGTGCGCTGCGAGCCATGGCGCACCCCAAGCAAGGGCCGACGCGCTCAAGACCCCGGTCGCGAGGGTCGTCGTGCGGCACAGCGCCAGAACTCGCCCCGTTCTCGCCCTGTCGCTGGCCCGGAACTCCGCGACGTACTTGGCGGCCGTGTACCCCGTTGCTAGCTGGGCAAGCCCGGCCACGGTAACGAGCGTGCTCACCACCATGGCGTACTCGCCGAACGCCAGCCGACCGAGGATCCTCGCGGCGATTATCGCGATCACGAACGTACTGCCCTGATTGAAGATGGTGGCGATGAGGTTCCATCCCACGCCCGTCACCAGGCGGCCAGTCAGGGCAGGAGGCGATGTCTGAGCCGGCGGCATCTCCGTATCCAAGCCACTACTAGTCGATGAATTCGCGAAACCAAAGCTCCAGGAACATCATGGCCCACAGCCGGTTGCTCCAGTCCCGCTGGCCCTCGATTTGCGCGTCAACCATCCTTCTGACCTCAACCTGCCCGAAGAGGTTCCGCTTTGCGGCGCGCTCTCCGGTCAGCGTTTCACGCAAGATGTCCGCCAGGTCTCCCCTGAACCACGTGCTCAGCGGCACTCCGAAGCCGTGCTTGGGCCCGTGGAGGACCTCGGGCGGCAATATCTCGTTCATCGCGGTCTTCAGGATCGCCTTCCCACCCTCGCCGTCCCACTTCATCGAACTGGGGATGCTCGCGGCGAACTCGACGAACTCCTGATCCAGGAGAGGGCACCTCACCTCCAGGCCGTTGGCCATGGAGGCAACGTCGGTCTTCACCATCAGGCAGTCCGGGAGATAGAAGTTCTGATCGTGGCGCATCATCCAGTCGGGCGGGTCCTCGAGCGCGTCATAGGGAAAGCTGGACGGCCGATCCTCGGCAGCCGGACACCCGGCAATTAAGGAGCGGAACTCCTGCGTATAGAGCGCCTGCTTCTCGTTCGGCTTCAGCGTTTTCATCTGCAGCAGGTAGCGTTCGCGAAAATCCGACTCGAGCATGGTAGCGGCGCGCCCGGCCTTCGCCGCCCTGCTGCCGATCGCCGACCGGCTGACGGCAGCGTGTACGGCCGCCGCGGCCGCCCTCCGGATCCGTCTCGGCACCCGGTCGACGCTCGCCCAGCGGAGGACTTGCCGGTAGCTCTGGTACCCGGCGAAGTTCTCGTCGCCACCGTCCCCACTGAGCGCCACGGTCACGTGCTGACGTGTGAGCTTCGACACATAGTACGTGGGAATTGCCGAAGAGTCTGCGAACGGTTCGTTGTAGTGCTTGACCAGGAGCGGCAGCACCTCGGCCGCGTCCGGCGTGACCGTGAACTCATGGTGTTCGGTGCCGAAGCGACTTGCGGTCAAGCGGGCGAGTCGGCGCTCGTCGTACCTCGGTTCCCCGAAGCCAATGGTGAAGGTCTTGACGGGCCGGCCAGCGACCGCCGCCATCGACGCCACGACGGCGCCCGAGTCGATACCCCCACTCAAGAACGCGCCAAGCGGCACATCGGAAACCAGCCGCGACTTGACGGATTGCCGCAGGCGTCGCCGCAGCTCCTCCTCGATCTCGACCCGGGAGGCCTTCGTCTTCTCGGGCGAAGGCGGCTGCCAGTACCTCTTCACCTGAACGGTGCCGTCCGCATCACACTTGACGAAATGGCCGGGAGGCAGCTTCAAGATGCCGGCGAAGGCCGTCAATGGGCTCGGCACGTACTGATACTTCAAGTAGGAATCGATGGCGGCGTAGTTGGCGGCGACGCTCACTTCCGGGTTCAGGGTGATCGCCTTGATCTCGGAGGCGAAGAGGAAGGACGAGCTCGTCCTCGTGTAGAAAAAGGGCTTCTTCCCCATCCGGTCGCGCGCGCCGAACAGGACCTTGCGCCGGCTGTCCCAGATGGCGAAGGCGAACATGCCGCGCATCCTGCTCAGGCAATCGGTCCCGTGCTCCTCGTAGAGGTGAACGATCACTTCGGTGTCGCTGTCGGTCCTGAAGCCGTGCCCTTGACCGATCAACTCGCTGCGCAGCTCGCGGAAGTTGTAAATCTCACCGTTGAACGTAACCCAGACAGAACCGTCCTCGTTGGGCATCGGGGCAATCGCTCTGGCGTCCAGGTCGATGATCGCGAGGCGCCGCTGGCCGAGACCGATCCCCGGCGCCACATAGACGCCTTCGCCATCCGGGCCCCGGTGGGCGAGCACGCCGTTCATCCGGCCGATGAGGTCGCGCTCGACCACCTCCCCGGAAAACTCCACCTTGCCGCAGATCCCGCACATGCTTTCGTCGCCAGATTCTTTCGTGCTCTACGACAAATGCAGTTGCACCGACCGACTTTCGGTCCACCGACCCGACTGCCGCCGAACTGGCCGCACCGAACCCGCGGCATTCCCGCGAATTCAGTCGAAGGGCCTCACCCAGGGCGCAGACGTGCAACCAGCGCCCTCACGGGGGCTCGGCCTCCCGCGAAGGACTCCTGGGCTCGAACCGTTCCAGGTCCTCCCACTGCTCTTTGTCATTCAGTGGACCGATGCGCTGTCGTCGACTTGGATGGCCTGGGCGCCGCGGACGTAGGACCCCCTCACTCGCACTCCGCCGGTCAGATCTACCTTTGTTCCGGCGTCTGGGAAGTCCACGCCAGCCAAGGTGACGTTTTCGACTGTTGGCCTGGGGGCCGAGCCAGGAACGACCGCTTGGTCGAGCTTCAGCCCAATGGACGTCCCGACGAAGAAGAAGTTCTGCAGGGTCACATTGGTGACGTTGCGCAGATAGATACCGTTGACGATCGGCTCAGCCGTTTCGCCTGGCCGCGGGGGATGCTGCGGATCCGCCGTTCAGGTTGCTCAGCAGCAGATTGTAGAGGGTTCTCCCGTGGCTAATGTAGATCATGTATCCGCCCGGCGCCGTCGGCTGCTCCCAGCGAACGTTGTGGATCGCAAGCCCGATTGAGACGGCCGCGTCGGCCGCCCCATCCCATTTGAGCCCAAACCCCCCTCGGTTCCACGTCTGATAGCCGTCGAAGGTCGTGTTCGTCAAGGGGCTGTCCGGGAGGATGTGAACGCACGGATGGTCGCCGGAGGCGATCAGAAACAGATCCGAGAAGTGAAAGTGATCGATTCCTATCCCTCGCATGGCCGGATCACCGTTGGGCTCGATCCGGATAGGCGTGTCCGCCTCGATGAATAGGCCCTCGATCCTCGCGCATTCCCGCCCTTGAATCTGAAGCCCGATGCTTCCCCCGTCTCGGCCTCCGCCCCACCATCTCGCGATCGACACGTTTTCGGCCTGGAAGAGGCTCGTGTTCACGAGCCTGATCGCAACCTTTCGGTGCGGGGACGGCACCTTCCGAACGTATTGGTCGATGCCCTCCTTCAGACCCGAAAGGAAGACTTCGTCTGAAACGATGGAGCAATCCCTGATGCCGGCATTCGAGAGCGTTGATCGATTGCGCTCTTGAAAGACGAACAGCACCGCTTCGTCCTTGCCATCACCCTCCTCTTCCGGCATGAAGTCCAGATCGTCTGACCGTTCCCTGCCCCCTGAATCTGCACGAATCCCTGGCGATCTCAATGTCCCCTTTGTGGACGACGAAGTAGCCTGGGGGTATCAGGACCTTCAGTGGACCCGACGTCGAGTCGATGGCGCTCTGAATGGCGTCGGTGATGTCCGTCCGATGGGCTCGGTAGTTCGGAATCCGTTCGGGTTCGACCGTGACCACCGCGGGTTGGTTCGAGAGTGTCCGTGGTGGCCCAGCGACCAGAGCACCCCCAACCGACCCCGCTGCCGCCACCGCCAGAACGGAGCCGTCCTCCGCCTCCGCTAGTCCACCACCCACACCGGCCCCCGAGCACACAAGGACGGAAAGGAGGAGAAAGCGCAACAAAGAGTTCGACCAAGGAGGGTCTGCGCCACGGCCGCCACCATCGGCCGCACAGCTGGTTTGGCCCACGTTCATTCGCACCTCCATTTCAACTTCAAGGAAACCTGACCTTCTCCGCGGTGACCCGCCCACTTCTTCAAGCTGGAATCTAGTCGAGTGGGCATCTTCAGGGTCCGCCACGCTTGAAGGCCCCACTAGCTTCAGCGATCGCCGCCCGAAAGCGTCGTTGGGGTTCGTTCGGGCCGCCGGTTCGCAGGCGAACATGACGCCGGTTCTCGCGAGCTGCCACGGGCACACCGAGCGTGGCCTCATACCACCCATGACACCCCCCAACGGCTTCCAGCACCAACCTCCTTCACGGGGTGACTTGGTACGAGAAGACTTCCCCCCCATTTGCGGAGTCCGCGAGGGTTACGACAAACCCTCCGAGGTTGGGCTGGACCGTGAACGTTATCGGCCGGCCGTAGGTTTGGGAAATCACAACTTGGCTTGTGGCACTCACTGAAGCATTGCTCACCGTGATTACGGTCGCTCCGGCGCCGGCGGCGAACTGCCCTCGATTCGGACTACTACTCAGGTTGACGAAGGGGCTGTTCATCCGCGGTGCAAATAGCAGCGTGTTACCGGCGACGGTCATGAGCGAGCAGGCCGCCTCGACCCGCACGGCGGATGGCTCGACTCCCGTTGAGTTGTCAAAATAGAAGCTATTACCTTGGACCACCCCTGCCTGGGCGCTCTGCACGCTAATCCCGGCCGCACCCGCCAGGGTCGCCCACTGCCAGATGGTGTTGTTTCGTATGGTGGGCCGCAAGGAAGAGCCGACGACCAATATACCTGACCTTCCTGGCGAGGAAATCATGTTCTCGCTGATCTCACAACCATTGGCCGCAAAGCCATAGATCCCTGAGTGTCCTGAACCGGAAATGTTGTTGCGGAGAAGGCGAACGTTAGGATACTGCACGATCACGATTCCAAAACCGTTGGCTCCAGCCGCGTTGTCGATATTGTTGTCGCTTATCACATTCATAACAGCGCTGGAGGGGGTGACGGCCACGGTGGGGTCGCCATAGCAGACGATACCGAAGCCACTTGTGGTGGCCGTACCGACACCACTCACCGTATTCCCCGTAATCTGAAGGTCCCGGTTCGCGCTTTGGCTTGGCGTTGTTGCATAGATCCCGCTGGTCCAGGTGTTTCTGATCACATTATCCTTAATGTGGGTGTTGACGGCTTCCTGGGATCCGACCGTGGAATCATACGCAGCACCAACGTTAACTCCTATATTGCAGTGAGAGATGTAGTTGTCGACGGCGACCACGCCCGTTATCCCTGAGTCTTGGACTACCCCTGCCGATCCCAGGTTCAACCCGGCATCCCCAACGTTTCGAATGGTGTTTCCCGAGATCAGGACGCCTGTGCCCCCGAAGCTCTCGATCCCCTCCTGGGAGCTGCCGGGTGTGTAGGTCGCGACGCCGCCGTCAACCCAGTTGTTCAGGATCTTGATATCCTGCCCGCGCAGGTTCCAGATCTGATAGGTGTGGAGGTTAGCCGAACCGAGGACCTGCACATCCTCGATCACGCACCGGGTGCAAGGCGTTCCGGAAAAACCAGATCCGTCTGGGAGCAGCGCAATCCCGTTGTCATAGGTCCCGTTCGTTGCGTGATCGACGGTCAGGCCCCGAATGGAGGCGCCGTCGGCTGCGACGGCGGCGACCGTGGCCCACACCCCGGCGCCGTTCACAATCTTGCCAGTGTAACTTCCGGCCTTGCCACGAAGGATCGTCGACCCGATCCCGGCACCGACCAGGTAAACTGACGAGCCCACGATCAGGGGCTCGTCGATACAGTAGACCCCGGGTGCAAGATAGACTGTCCCGCCCCCAGCCGCCGAGGCGCTGTCGAGAGCGCTCTGAATCTGGGCACCGGTGGCCGTGCATCCCGATGTCAGATCCATTGTCTTGGCCTGTATGGTCCCAGCGCTCGTGGGCGCTACCCGCCCAAGCGGAACCACCATGCCAAGTGGTGCCTCCGAGATCGGCACAACGCGAATGAGGCCGCCGGATCCTGCCTCGCCGGCATTCCCCGAGGGCGGGCTGGCCTTCACCGCTTCCTGCGCGCTTCCCCGATTCGCCACACCCAGCGTCGCGGCGACGACGACCGCCATAAGGACCTGCCAGAAAACATGGCACTGCCGCCGCTGATGACCACCTTCAGCGCCTACAGACGTATCAAGATTCCAGGGCTTCGACATGGCGCCACCTTGCCGTTCCTTCGGCCTACCGACCATTGTCACGACAGGCCTTCAACTGGAGCCCAGCGGGCCGGAAATCGGTGGCGTCCTACGCCAACCCTTCCGTCCGATCCACCGCATCTCATGATCCTCTCCCTTGACGTGCCGCAAGGACGCACGCACGTCTTCTCGGCGCCGGAGCAGCGCCGGCCCAATGCCCTCCTCATCGCACCACCGCGGCATACGTTGCCCTGTAAATGTTTGCGGTGCGCCCAAGGCCCTCGGGAAGACCGACTGCCGCCGTGAACCCGAGGAGCTCCCGCGCTTGCCTCGTATCCGCCAGGGAGTGGCGGACGTCACCCGGGCGCGGGTCGAGAAAGACCGGGTCTGCCCCGCTGCCGGCGACGGCCCGCAC
>CAWGIE010000026.1:0-452993 GCA_963822585.1 uncultured bacterium | reverse complement strand
CGGAGAGATAAGCGGCCGGAAGGGGCCGACCAAAAAGCCATGCTATCCCAAGAAATGTCGGCGAAGAAATAATGTCCGACAGTTGCATCAGCCCTTCCGGTCAGCTTGAGCGAGTGGTTCTGCGGATTTTTAGGATGCCCACTTGAGGGTCAGTTTCTTGCCGGAGTGAGCACATTCCTTCAGGTATAGATTGATCAGATTCTGGTAGGGGATCCCAGTCTCACCCGCCAATGTCTTGAAGTATTTGATTACATCCGTGCCTAGACGAAGCGTGACCTGTTTCTTCAGGTGCTTGGCATAGGGATTCCGAACAGAGTCTGTAAAATCATAATGCTTTTTCATAAGAATTCCCCGTATTGTTTCCGTTCATCTCTATCCGCTTTACGAGCGGAGATGATTCTGATTTCTCTCTCGTCTTGACGATAAGCATGGCATATGATGAGAATGCGAAGTTTTGAACTGATGCCAAGAAGAACGAATCGATCCTCATCCTGAGAATGCTCCGGATCATGCATCAAACGAGCATTCTCATCTGAGAAAGCTGTTACCGCCTCCTCAAATGGAACGTCGTGTTTTCGGAGATTCTCTCTTGCTTTTTTTGTTTCATCCCACGAGAAAGTTATATTTTCCATAATGCTATCATAATTCTCATGTCATTATCACGCAAGAAAAATCTGCGGATATTAGGTTCAAATATTTACTTCTGCAGAACGCCGAGTTGAGCTGAGTTTTTTCTGCCATAATAGGCCGCGCAGCGGACTGATTATGGTGGAAAAAGTTCTGCTCTAACGACTGGTTGTCGCGCCGGAGGCGAGACGACCAATCGTTAGTGCAGAGCCCCGCTCAGCTCAACTCTACGTTGCCGCCGCCGGAGGCGGCGGTAACTATTGATTGAGCCGACTTTTTTCCATGTATATTGGAATTTCCCCTATAAAATTCCAATATACATGGAAAAAAGTCTATGATATTAGAAATTTCCCCTATAAAGTTCCAATATACATAGAAAAAAGTCTATGATATCAGGTTATGGGCTGTTATATGCAAAAAACCGGGAGATACCCCTCATGAGCAACCAACCAAGTCTATCAGGAAATCCCCCACAAAGAAAGAAAAATCTGTTGGATAACGTCCATGAGATCATGCGTCTTCGCCATTACTCGATCCGCACCGAGCGCTCCTATATAAACTGGATCAAGCGGTACTGCATATTCCACAAGATGAAGCATCCCCGGAAAATGGGGATTCCGGAGATAGAGGCCTTTCTCTCCCACTTGTCCACCGAAGAGAAGATCGGGCGGTCGACCCAGAACCAGGCCTTCAATGCACTCCTCTTTCTTTATAAGGAGGTATTGAAGATTCCCCTGGAGGATCCGATCAACGCTCGCCGAGCCCCCCGCCGCCAGAAACTGCCGGTGGTGATGACCCGGGAAGAGACGCAACGGGTTCTGGGAGCGATGTCCGGGCTGCCGAAACTGATGGCGAAGCTGATGTAGGGGAGCGGACTCAGGCTGATGGAGTGTGTCCGGCTCCGGGTCCAGGATCTCGATTTTTCGGCCAACCAGCTGACGGTCCGGAGCGGGAAGGGCGACAAGGACCGGAGGACGATGCTCCCGGAGAGCATCCAGCCGGAACTGGATGCGCACCTGGAACGGGTCAGGATCATCCATGACCGGGATAAAACTGAGGGCTTTGGGTCTGTCTATCTGCCACCGGCACTGGAGAGGAAATACCCCCTGGCGGGGAAGCAGTGGATCTGGCAGTATGTCTTTCCGGCGCCTGCCCGGTCGCGGGATCCCCGGACCGGCAAAACCCGGCGGCATCATATTCACCCGTCCGCCTTTCAAAAAGCGCTGAAAATCGCCGTCCGGTTAGCGGGGATCAACAAGCGGGTAACCAGCCACACTTTTCGCCACAGTTTTGCCACCCATCTGCTGGCAAACGGATATGATATTCGCACCATTCAGGACCTGCTGGGCCATGCGGATGTCTCAACCACAATGATATACACCCATGTCCTCAATAAGGGGGGCCGGGGCGTGACAAGCCCTCTCGATTCGCTGTAATTCTTTGCTTCTGAATATCAAGAAATTCCAAAACAGCCATACAAGAACCTTCAAATAGATTGATTTGATTAATTTATTATTTTTGCTGCATAAAAATATTATTTGTACAACATTTGGCCAATAGAATTTTCATGCAATTAGTGTGAAATGTTGGCTGAGGTCAGGGAAACCTTTTTCTTATGTTGTATTGGTGAAATAAATGTAGTTTAAGCAACAGACCCGACGAAGTCGGGTCCAGATAAAGTAGCGCCGTAGGCGCTAATTTATAATGAGAATCTGGCTGACATTGGGGATCGCGGCGGTCATTCTCCTGGCCGCCTTTCTCACCGTTCCCTTTTATTATAAAGGCGACAGCGGCGGAGGAAGGGGGGGGGAGATGGTCCGTCGGGCCGCCCTCGCCGCCAAGATACGGGGGCTTGATCCGCAGGATATCGGAGATACCACCAGTTCCTCCGTGGCCGCCCGGATCTTCGAGCCGCTTTACACCTATGCCTACCTGGAACGACCTTACCGGGTGATCCCCCTTCTGGCGGAGGGAATGCCGGAGATCAGCGCCGACGGGATGACCTACACGATCAAAATCAAGCAAGGGGTCCTCTTCGCCGACGACCCGGCTTTCCCGGGAGGGAAAGGGAGGGAGCTGACCGCGGAGGACTTCATTTACGCCTGGAAACGAATGGCCGACCTGAACAGCCGCTCCACCAACTACTCCTCGATCTTCCAGGGATACGTAAAAGGACTGGAAGAATTCCGCGAATATACCGCCACCGCCGCCGAAGTGGATTATGATCGGCCGGTCGAAGGGCTCCGGGCCCCCGATCCCTACACCCTGGAGATCCGCCTGACCAAGCCCCATAATTTCCTCCTCTACTGGCTGGCCCATCTTCCGACCGCCCCCATGGCCCGGGAAGCGGTCGAGCGGTACGGGAAAGATGTGGTCAATCATCCCGTGGGGACGGGACCTTTCACGCTGGAGGGGAATTTCCGCTCCAACCGCTTCTCGATGGTAAGGAACAAAAACTTCCGCGGGCAGAAATATCCCTCCACCGCTTCTCCGGAACTGGCCAGGCGGGGGCTTCTGGCCGATGCCGGGAAGACGATCCCCTTCCTGGACCGGATCGAGTATTCGTTTATCGAGGAAGACCAGCCGCGCTGGCTGGCCTTCCTGGCGGGGGATATCGACGCCGCCGGGATCCCCAAGGACAGCTTCGACCGGGCCATCACCCCGGAGAAAGAACTGACCCCGGAGTTGAGGAATAAAGGGATCAACCTGATCAAGGTGGAAGACCCCTCCATCTTCTATTACGGCTTCAACATGGACGATCCGGTGGTGGGCCGCAACCGGCCCCTCCGGCAAGCGATGAGCCTGGCCTTCGACCGGGAGACCTACATCGAGACCTTCCTCAACGGCCGGGGAAGAATCCCGGTCGGCCCGATCCCGCCCATGATCCCGGGATACCGTCCGGATAAAGTGAACCCCTATGTCCGGTACGATCCAGACGCCGCCCGGCGGCTGCTCGCCGCGGCGGAGAAGATCCAGGGAGGGCCGATCCCTCCTCTCAAGCTGGCCGTCGCCGGGACCGACACTACGGCCCGGCAAACGGGGGAGTTCTTCCGGATCCAGATGGAGCGGGTGGGACTGGAGGTGGAGGTGGATTACATGACCTGGCCCAAGTTCCAGGATGCCACCAAGACCCGCAGCCACCAGATTTTCGCCCTGGGATGGGTGGCGGACTACCCCGACGCCCAGAACTTCCTCCTCCTCTTTTACGGTCCCAACCGCTCCCCGGGTCCCAACTCCTGCAACTACGACAACCCGGCTTTCAACGCCCTCTACGAGGATGCGATCTCCCTCTCCGACCCGGAAGAAAGAATCCCTCTCTATCACCGGATGGAGGACATCGTGATCGAGGACTGCCCCTGGCTGCTCGGGACCTACCGGGTGGTCTATGCCCTCTACTACGACTGGCTCAAAAACTACTATCCCAACGACTTCGACTACAGCGCGATGAAGTACCAGCGGATCGACACGGAACAACGAAAGCAAATGCTAAAATAGCCGCAAAGATATTAATATAGTTTGCCTCTACCTCGGCTCCTTGATTAGCCGCGAAAAGGCGCAAAAGACGCAAAATGGGAACAGACCCGACCTCGGCCCCCTTTAATAGCCGCGAAAAGGCGCAAAAGACGCAAAATGGGAACAGACCCGACCTCGGCCCCCTTTAATAGCCGCAAAGAGGCGCAAAAGACGCAAGAAGTAAAAAGACCCGACCTCGGCCCCATTTAATAGCCGCAAAAAGACGCAAAAAACGCAAGAAAAAGGAAAATATGATGAAGGATATGAAAGATATATTTCAGTTGTCTGACCGTATTCGAGAAACAAGTTTCGCATTACATTGCTATTTGAAACACGGGCACCTGGAAAAAGTGTATGAAAATGGCCTGGCTCACAGACTGAAAAAGCTGGGTTTAAAGGTGAAGAAACAACATCCAGTCAAAGTCTATGACGAAGATGGGACTATTCTGGGGGACTACATAGCGGATTTATTCATTGAAGATATGATCATCGTGGAACTAAAGGCCTGCCGCAGTTTGTCATCCGAACATACCGCGCAATTACTCGGATATCTGCGGGCATGTCGTATCGAACATGGCCTGTTGATAAATTTCGGAGCCCCGAAACTGGAGATCAAAAAGTACGCTTTGTCTAAAATATAATTTCGCTTCTTTGCAGCAAAATAATGGAGGGCGAGGTAGGGGGACCTCTTGCGTATTTTGCGCCTTTTTGCGGCTAAAAAAAGGGGGTGGGGTAGGGGGAGATAAAAGATGAACGTCCAATGTTGAACGTTCAACAATGAACGGAGAAGCCCGAGATAGGCCATCACATTCCATCCCATTCAATCGTCTGTTATTTTAAGGGGGCGAGGGAGAGGGAACTCTTGCGCTTTTTGCGCATTTTTGCGGCTGAATAAAGGGGGCGAGGTAGGGGGAAACTCTTACGAGTTTTTGCGTTTTCGCGGCGAAGTACTATGATCGGTTATTTTATACGGCGGATTCTTTACCTGGTTCCGATCGTGGTCGGGATATCCCTGATTACGTTCCTCCTCTTCCGGGTGGTCGGGGGCGACCCGGTCGACCGGATCGCCGGGAAGTACGCCACCGCCCTCCAGAAAGAACAGCTCCGCCGGCAGCTTGGTTTCGATCGGCCGCTCTGGCCCCCGGTCGGGAAGCTTCTCCACGGGGACGTGAGGGCGTTCGCTGATAACCAGCTCTTCCGTCACCTGGCCGATACCTTCACCTTCCGTTTCGGCCGCTCGGAGCAGTACCGACGGAAGATCAGTCAGATGATCCGGGACGGGGCGGTGCCCTCGCTCTCCATCACCGTGCCTTCCTTTATTATCGGGCTTTTTCTCCAGATAACGATCGCCATGTTCTGCGCTTTCCGCAGAGGGAGAATCTTCGACCGGACGGTCCTGGTCCTGTCGGTCATCGGGATGAGCGTCCCCTACCTGGCCCTGATCATTGCCGGCCAGGTTTTTCTGGCCGGCAGGCTGGGATGGTACCCGGTATACGGGTATCCCCAGGGGTTCGGTTTTCCGGTGATTCAGTATGTCGCCCTCCCCGTCCTCCTCGGCGTGACGGCGGGGCTGGGCGCCGGGGTCAGGTTCTACCGAACCGTTATGCTCGATGAGGTCCGCTCCGATTACGTCCGGACCGCGCGGGCCAAGGGGGCGGGGGAGGGGAGGGTGATGTTCGGACATGTCCTGAAGAACGCGATGATCCCCATCATCACCCAGGTGGGGGTGGTTATCCCCTTTCTTTTCCTGGGTTCGCTGCTCCTGGAGAGGTTCTTCGCCATCCCGGGGCTCGGCTACATGCTGGTTGATGCGGTCAACAGTTCCGATTGGCCGGTGATCAATGCCCTGACTTTTATCGGCTCCCTGATCTATCTGGGAGCGCTCCTGGTGACCGATCTTCTTTACGCGCTGGTCGATCCGCGGGTTTCTTTAAAGTAGCCGCAAAAACTAAAATAAATTGGCCTCTACCTCGGCCCCTTATTTAGCCGCAAAAAGGCGCAAAAGACGCAAAATGGTAAAAGCCTCTACCTCGGCCCCTTTTAATAGCCGCAAAGAGGCGCAAAAGACGCAAAATGGTAAAAGACCCGACCTAGGCCCCTTGATTAGCCGCAAAGAGGCGCAAAAGACGCAAGAAGTAAAAAGACCCGACCTCGGCCCCTTGGATAACCACCAAGACACAAAGGCACTAAGAAACACCAAGATGAACGCTCAACTTTCAACGTCCAACGCTCAACGTTCAAAAGAATCGTCCTGTCCCGAAATCGTCCTGTCAAAAAATAGCGGTTATTGGCGATCGGCGTGGAGGGAGATCATCCATCGCCCCCGGGCGGTGATCTCCCTCTCCGTGATACTCCTCTACCTGGCCGTTGCCCTCTGGGTCTACACGGGCTGGCATACGCCGGACTGGAAGAGCGAGAACTTCGATCAAGCCTATCGCCGGCCCTCCGGAGAGCACTGGTTCGGTACCGATATCTATGGCCGGGACGTCTTCGCCAAGACCGTGTACGGCACCCGGGTGGCGGTCACGGTGGCCCTGATCGCTTCCGTCCTGGCCGCGGTCATCGGCCTGACCCTGGGACTGCTGGCCGGCTACTGCGGCGGGAAGATCGACGCCCTGATCACCTGGCTCTACAGCACGCTCCAGTCGATCCCGTACTATCTCCTGATTCTGGCCTTTGCTTTCGTCCTCCAGGACAAGCACTTCTCTCTTGTGGGACATGAATTCCGGATCCGGGGGATCAATGCCGTATACCTGGCACTGGGGCTGACCGGATGGGTGGGCCTGTGCCGTTTGATCCGGGGGGAAGTTCTCAAGCACCGGGAACGCGATTACGTGCTCGCCGCTCGTTCCCTGGGCGCGCCGGGTCCCCGGATCATTTTCCGACAGATCCTTCCCAATGTCTTTCATCTGGTCGTGATCACCTTCTCCCTCAGTTTCATCGGCTATATCCACGCCGAGGTGATCCTGAGTTTCCTGGGGCTGGGGGTGAAGAACGTTCCCAGCTGGGGGGTGATGATCGACGACGCCAAGCTGGAACTTTTCCGGGGGGTCTGGTGGCAGCTGGCGGCGGCCACCGGCGCCATCTTCTTCATCAGCTTGACAATGCATATATTTGGCGATACCGTACGGGACGCTCTTGACCCGCGTCTGCGGGGAGGGGAACAATGACCGCCAGCATCGAAGTGCGGAATCTCCATACCTATTTTCACGCCGAAGAAGGCCTCCTGCGGGCGGTGCGGGGGGTCGGCTTTTCGATCTCCCGGGGTGAAACCCTGGGTCTGGTGGGCGAGTCGGGCTGCGGCAAGACGGTGACCGCCCTCTCCCTGATGCGCCTGGTACCCCCTCCGGGGACCGTCGAGTCCGGAAGCATCCTGCTCCGGAGCCGGGAGGAGAAAGTGCTGGATATCCTCTCGCTTTCCGAGAGAGAGATGCGGAAGGTCCGGGGGAAGAAGATGGCCATGATCTTCCAGGAGCCGATGACCTCCCTTAACCCCGTGTACACGATCGGGGATCAGATCATGGAGGCTCTCCTGGTCCATGAGCATGTGGGCCGGGGAGAAGCCCGTCGGCGCGCCGTCGACCTTCTCCGGGATGTGGATTTCCCCGACGCGTCCCGCCGGATGGAGGACTACCCCCATCAACTGTCGGGCGGTCAGCGCCAGCGGGTCATGATCGCGATGGCTCTGGCCTGCCGTCCCGGCATCCTGATCGCCGACGAACCGACAACGGCGCTTGATGTCACCGTTCAGGCCCGGATCCTGAACCTTCTTTCCCGGCTTCGGGACGGCTACCGGATGGCCGTTCTGCTGGTCACCCACGATCTGGGGGTGGTCGCCCAGGAGACCGACGGGGTGGCCGTCATGTATCTGGGAAGGATCGTGGAGACGGCGACGACACCGGAGCTTTTTTCCCGTCCCTGTCATCCCTATACCCGGGCCCTGATGGAATCGATCCCCCGCCTGGGAGAAGAGAAGCGCCGGCTGAAAACGATCCGCGGGCATGTCCCGACGCTGCAGCGGATCCCCGGCGGCTGTTCT
Source organism: uncultured bacterium (assembly GCA_963822585.1). GTDB lineage: Bacteria > Auribacterota > Erginobacteria > Erginobacterales > Erginobacteraceae > CAWGIE01. Next base: position 444,814 of record CAWGIE010000026.1, on the reverse strand, counting down.
TTCCATCCCCGCTGTCCCCTGGCCGAGGAGATCTGTCGGAGAGAAGAGCCGGTGACGAGGGAGGTCGGTCGGAAACACTGGGTTGAATGTCATCTTTGTGAAGGAAAAACACGGAGTGATGGAGTAATGGAGTAATGGAGTGATGGAGTAGTGGGCGGCCGGCCGCGGTGGTTTATCCAACACTCCAGTACTCCAATATTCCAGTACTCCCATCCAAATCATATGTGCGAAGACGAGGATATTTACTGTCGACATGAGTGAAGTTTTAATCGAGGCAATTGATTTAAAGAAGTATTTCCCCATCAGACGGGGAGTACTGCGCCGGACGACGGGGTACATCCGGGCGGTTGACGGCGTCAGCTTCCGGATCGGGAAGGGAGAGACACTGGGAGTGGTCGGGGAGACCGGTTCCGGGAAGACCACCCTGGGGCGCCTGCTTCTCCGGCTTCTCCCCGCCGACCAAGGGAAGGTTTTCTTCGCGGGGAGCGACCTGTTTCAACTGGGACGGAGAGAGCTGAAAGAGACCCGCCGGGGGATGCAGATCATCTTTCAGGACCCGTATGGATCTCTCAACCCCCGGATGCGGGTGGGAGAGATCGTCGCCGAAGGTCTGAACAATTTCCATGTCGGAACGAAGCGGGAGATCGCGACCCGGGTTTCCGAGTTGCTGGAGATTGTCGGTCTTCCCGCGGACTCTGTCCGGATGTATCCCCACGAGTTCTCCGGAGGGCAGCGCCAGCGGATCGGGATTGCCCGGGCCATCGCCCTCAATCCGGCCTTCGTGCTCTGTGATGAACCGGTCTCTTCCCTCGACGTTTCCATCCAGGCCCAGATCCTCAATCTTCTCTCCGATCTTCAGGAGCGCTTGGGACTGACGTACCTGCTCATTGCCCATGATTTAAGTGTCGTCGAGCATATATCTGACCGGGTGGCCGTGATGTATCTGGGGAAGATCGTCGAAGAAGCATCCAGCAGGGAACTTTACCGGAACCCGGCGCACCCCTATACCGTGGCTCTTCTGGAGTCAATCCCCGTCCCCGATCCCTCGGCGGCGCCTCCCGGCGTCGGTCAGGAGATAACGGAAAAAGACCTCCCCGCCGCTGAAACCGGCTGTCTTTTCTATCCGCGCTGTCCCCGGCGGATGGACCATTGCCGGGAGGCAGTTCCCGCTTTAAGGGAGATCGCTCCGGGCCACCGGGTGGCGTGCTATTTGTTTGAGTAACGATAGACAGCCAAACAGAGAGAAAGGGCGAGATAATACGATATCGGGAACAGAGTGGAGTGATGGGATGGTGGAGTAGGGGAGTGCTGGGGCGGCCACAATATAAAAATGTTGGTGAATTGAAATGAGGAATATAATAAAGTAGACCGAGTGATATATTCTGCGTATTGGTAATTTCTTTTAATTTGATCAGAAAGTTAAATCAGCCTGTTATGTTTAATTTTCCGGAGGAAAATTAAATAGAGGGAAAATAAATAAATGAAAAAATGGTTAATCGGCATCGGTGTCCTGGCGATCCTGGCGGCGGTAATCCTAATTCTGTCACCCGGAGGGCGTGAGCGTATCACCACCGTCGGAAAGGCGGTGGTGGATGTTGTTTCTCTCTCCCGGGGCGAGGAGCACTCACTTGCCGGCATGATCCCGGCCCGGGCCGGGTTTTTTATCCGCGTCCGTAACCTCCGCGGCGCCTGGGAGAAAATCACCGGGAGTGATTTTTTCCGGGGATTGATCGGCTCGCGGCTCTGGCAAGAGGAAGGAATCGAAAAGAGGCTGGAGGTCTTCCGGGATGAATTCAAGGAACAAAACGGCTTCTCCCTCGACCGGTCGACCGTGATGGAACTGGCGGGAGACGATATCGCCCTGGCGATACTCCCGGCCGCCGAGGCCGGCCCGGCTTCGGTGGTCATGGTCTCCCGGGTCGGCTTGAAAGCCCGGCTGGTGGAGGTCCTGCTCAGGATCGGCGATCGTCTGCAAAAGGCCGAAGACCGCGTCCTCAGCGAGGAGAAGTACGGGGACGAGCGAGTTGTTCTGATCAGTCCTTCCGAGGATTTTCCCTTTTATGGTGCCTATACCTTTATCGACGGGTACCTGGCGGCGGCGATCGCAGAAGGACCGGCCCGGCCGGTTATTGAACAGATTATCGACCTGAGCCGGCAGGGGCAGGGGAGTAAGCTATCCGAATCCCCGGAATTTACCGCTGCTCTCGGCGAGCTCACGTCCTCCTCCCCGGAATTTCTGGAATGGTATTTCAAACCCTCCCGTTTTCTCCGGGAGGGCGATATGAAGGCCGTTTCTTTCTCCGGTTCCGGCGCGGTTTCTTTCCTGGCGGACTGGGGGGAGGAGATTATACGGGACCTCAGCGCCTGGCGGTCGGTGGCGGGCCGGCTGGACTACGCCGATGGGTTCCGGTCCCAGGCCGTGATAACCCGGGAGGAAGACAAAGCCGGCTCGGTCCTGGCGGGAACGGGTGATGACGCCGTTCTCCGTTCCTTCGCGCCCGCCGGAGCGATGATTTTTGCTGCAGTCGCCTCCGATCCCTCCCGGTTATGGGAACAGGTCACCCTCGCGATCGGATGGTTCTCACGCCAGGGGATAACGTCGCCCCTGGCCGATCTGCGGAACTGGGAGAGAGCAACGGGGTTAAGCGTGAAGGCTGATATCCTTCCCGTGCTGGGGCAAAGAATCGCTCTGGTTTCGGAAGGGATCACCGGTGAAGAGTTCCTCCCGGTTCCCCCTCTCGCCCTCATCCTTCCGGTGACGGACCGCGGCCGGGCCGCCGTTCTCATGGAGAGGATTGTTGCCTGGAGCGCCGTCGCCCATAATCTCCATCCGAACAAGGAGGTTTATAACGGGGTGGAGATAACCGTCCTCTCGGGTCTTCTCTTCATTCAGCCGGGGTATGCGCTCTCGGACGACTGTCTGATTATCGGAAGTTCCCATGACCTGCTGAAGAAGATGATCGATGTTCGCTCGCGGTCCGCCCGGAACGTCGGGGAAGATCCCGATTTCCGGAAAGTAATCTCGGAAATACCCTCAGCGGGGAGCGGCCTGATCTATCTGAATGGAGAACAGTTCATCGAGTCAGTCCTCAACCTGGGAAAGTGGTACTTCCCCTATCAGAGAATTGTCCCGGAAGAACCGATCCTCCCGGAAGAATTATACCGGGAAACAATCGTCCCTCTGCTCAGACTATGCTCCATCTGCCGGGCGGTCGGGATCGGCATTACCGGCGAGAAGAACCTTGTCAGGGCGGATTGTTTTATATATATAGAGTAAAGCTGGATTCTGAGTTGAAGATTGATGCCCAGGATGTAAACAATAGAATATTTCAAGTCAGGGCCGGGAAAGTTGTTTCTCAAGAAGAAACTGTCTGATTGAGCCGAAGTGGTGGAAATGGCAGACACGCATGGTTGAGGGCCATGTGCCCGATTGGGTATGCGGGTTCAAATCCCGCCTTCGGCATGGAAGCAGGGATAAGGGGTAAGGGATAAGGGGTAAGAAGCCGTCAGACCCCGAAAGCGAGCTTTCGGGGCAGGGCACCCCGCCCCGACGAAGTCGGGGTGGTTGAGGGCCATGTGCCCGATTGGGTATGCGGCCCCGCCGGAGGCGGGACAAGGTTCTGCGCCGGAGGCGCATCAGCCTCCGGCTGAAAATCCCGCCTTCGGCATAGCAAGGTCAGTGGTGGAAATGGCAGACCCCGAAAGCACGCTTTCGGGGCGGTAAAAAATTTCTTGTTTTTTTCTTGCATTATCAGTGTGCCGATTGTAAGGTAGCCGCATCTAAAAAGAATGATTCTCTCAACAGGGTAAGAGAAGGAGTCAATAATGATGAGAAAAGCGATCGCTGTACTGATGGGCGTAAGCCTGGTTATCGGTGTCAGCAGCATTGCCTGGGGACAGGCCTATCTCGATCGAGGCCTTGGTGACGCCGGTTGCGTCGACCAATGGAAACCGATGAAGCTGGGCAACCAGTTGATCGGAGTTTCCTGCGGCCCCGGCGTGGGCGCCCGGGTAGCTTATTTCTTCCCCTACTCAAATGACGATGTCAACAGCTCGATCGCTTATGAAGGGATTGTCTCCTATATGGTAAGTAATGTTTTTGCCACCGCTCTCTCGGTGGGCTATACCCGGCCGGAATGGAATTATCCGAACATGTATGGTCACGCGGAATTGACCTATATGAACCTCACTTTTGAACTCCGTGGTGAACCGGAGCCGAATTTCGGTCTTTACCTCGGTTTCGGCCCCAGTTTGATATTCAATAGCTTCGACAGCGACTCGCCCGGTGTGGATGTCCGGGCTAAGGATACCTTCGGCGCCCACGTGGCGCTGGGGATCGATTACTGCATTACCCAGAACATCGTACTTAACATTGACGTCAAGCACCTCTGGTTCCTCGAGGATTATCAGTACAAAGTCAATGATGGTGCCTGGGAGAAGGCGAAGCTGGACAGTGTGATAATCGGCGCCGGCTTGAAGTATTTCTTCTGATTACCCGCTCTCTGAACGGGCTGCGGAAGAAACAGGCGGCACTATTTCGGAACGTGGGTTACAACCGGCAGGTTTTAACGGGGCTCACCGCAGGTTAATGTGAGCCCCGTTCTTTCTTATCCGGGATTTCACCCACCGTTCGATACGGGTCCGATGTATGAAAAAATCGGGGGAAGGGAGAACGGGTTGAATTTCCTGTTGTCAGAGCCGTAGCCGTGACGTAGTCTGAACAGAGCGAAATTTTTTTCAAAAGAGGAGAGCAACTATGAAGTACGGGCAGATGATGAAAACCAAATTATGCACGGTTCTGGGAGCCGCTTTACTTGCCACTTTCCCCTTCACGGTCGCGGCTCAGGAAGAGACCGGGTCCCAGTCGGTTATCACCGGCATCTGGTGGCTGGCGCCGCTGGCTTCACTGCTGGCCATTGTCTTCGCCTTTTTCTTTTACCGGAAGATGATGGAAAGCTCCGAAGGAAACGACACCATGAAGCGGATAGCCCGCTATGTCCGGGAGGGCGCATACGCCTACCTCAAGCGCCAGTACCGGGTGGTGACGCTCGTCTTCATCGCCCTTTCCCTGATCTTCATGGTGATGGCTTTTTTCGGGATTCAGAATCCGTTCGTCCCGGTGGCTTTTCTTACCGGGGGCTTTTTCTCCGGACTCTGCGGCTTTCTGGGGATGAAGACCGCCACCAATGCCTCCGCCCGGACCGCGGAAGGATGTCAGAGTTCTCTCAACCGCGGTCTTCAGGTCGCCTTCCGCTCCGGCGCCGTGATGGGTCTGGTCGTGGTCGGTTTCGGTCTTCTCGACATCTCTCTGTGGTACCTGATCCTGGATAAACTGGTCTATACCGCTTCCCATATGGAATCCGGCTTACGGTTTCTCGGCATGACACTGGTTCCGGCCGGGTGTGACGTCCACGAGAAACTGGTGCAGATCACCACCACCATGATCACCTTCGGAATGGGCGCCTCGACCCAGGCGCTCTTCGCCCGTGTCGGCGGCGGCATCTACACCAAGGCGGCCGACGTCGGCGCCGACCTGGTCGGGAAGGTGGAGGCGGGGATCCCCGAGGACGACCCCCGTAACCCCGCCACCATCGCCGATAACGTCGGCGACAACGTCGGCGACGTAGCCGGGATGGGGGCCGACCTCTATGAATCCTACTGCGGCTCCATCCTCGCCACCGCCGCCCTGGGGGCGGCGCTGCCGGTAATAAACAATTCCTTCGGGGGGATCACGGCCGTTATCGCACCGATGATCGTGGCCGCCCTCGGCATTCTTTTCTCCATTGTCGGGATATTTATGGTCCGGACGAAAGAAGACGCCACCCAGAAGACGCTCCTCCGGGCTCTCCTGACCGGGACGCTGGGGAGTTCGATCATTATCCTGGCCGCCTTGGCGGGCATGGCCGCCCTCGGTTATATCACCTGGGGGATCTTCGGTTCGGCGGTAGCCGGGCTCCTGGCCGGGGTTGTCATCGGCCAGTCGACCGAGCATTACACCAGTGACGAGTACAAGCCCACCCGGGGGATCGCCAACCAGGCCCGGATGGGGCCGGCCACCACCATCATCGACGGAGTGGCGGTGGGGATGTTCTCCACCGGGATACCGGTGATCACCATCGTGATCGGCATCCTCTGCGCCTATGGGTTCGCCGGCGGGTTTTCGAATATGGCCCTGGGTCTCTACGGGATCGGTTTCGCCGCCGTCGGGATGCTCTCCACCCTGGGGATAACCCTGGCCACCGACGCCTATGGCCCGATCGCCGACAACGCCGGCGGTAACGCCGAGATGTCGGGGCTGCCCCGGAAGGTCCGGGAACGGACGGATGCCCTCGACTCGCTCGGGAACACCACGGCCGCCACCGGCAAGGGGTTCGCGATCGGCTCGGCGGCGCTGACCGCCATGGCCTTGCTGGCCGCCTATATCGAGGAAATCAAGATCTGGGTAGGCAAACTGGCCGGACCCGATGGCTTCTTTGCCGTCGGACATATCGCTTTTGTCCGGGACAGTGCCGCCCTGGCGAAAAATGCCGGAGTTCTCGCCCAGGAAGGGCTCACCGGGGTGGTGTCGTCCGGCGCGGAAATCATTGACTTTATCAAAGCGTACGATATCACCCTCATGAATCCGCTGCTGATCAGCGGCATTTTCATCGGCGCCATGATGGCCTTCGTCTTCTGCGCCATGACCATGAAGGCGGTCGGCCGGGCAGCCGGGGCGATGGTCGAAGAAGTCCGCCGCCAATTCAAGGAAATCCCGGGAATTATGGAAGGGACCGGCCGCCCGGATTACGCGCGCTGCGTCGCCATCTCCACTGCCGGCGCCCAGAGAGAGATGCTCGTCCCGTCGCTCATGGCCATTGTCGTTCCGGTCGCGACCGGCGTCATCCTCGGCGTGGCCGGAGTGATGGGACTACTGGTCGGGGGCCTGACCACGGGTTTCGTCCTTGCCTGCATGCTGAACAACGCCGGGGGGGCCTGGGACAACGCGAAAAAGTACATCGAAAAAGGCCAGTTCGGAGGCAAAGGCTCCGATCCCCACAAGGCGGCGGTGGTGGGGGACACTGTGGGCGATCCCTTCAAGGATACGTCGGGTCCCTCATTGAATATCCTGATCAAGCTGATGTCAATGGTCAGCGTTGTCTTCGCCGGTCTGGTGGTGAAACTTTCCCCGATCATCGCCGTCGGTATTTTCGGCTCAAAATAGCGCGTGAGCGCTATTTTATAGCAAAGCGGATCTATCTAAATGTACGCCGAAAGCGCTGATTTATGGTCACGGAAATTAAATAGGGCGTTCAAAATATGCGTTTTGGCGTGAATCATTGGATTAAAACTAAACCAAACAAAATAATCACTTCTATCTCATTTTGAAAAAAAGTGACTATCTAAATTAGCGCCGGAGGCGCTAATTTATAATGGATGAACGGTCAATCGTTGGTTGGGGATATAAGCTTCTCAAAGTGCTTCTGATCGCGCTGATTGTCACCGGGGTTGTCTTCCTGACGGTAACCATCATCAATCGGATCCCCCCGGACATGGAGAAGCATCGTCCCCGGCTGGATCTCCTGGAAAAAGCATATGAAGCGCGAAGGTCGAATCTGGAAGAGACAACCAAGCTGAAAGTGAAGAATGCTCCCAACGAGATCCTGGCGATTCAGTATCAGCAGGATTTAAGCAGTAGCCTGTCGGAGACAGAGCAGCTTTACTTCGCGGATCGCCAGGCTATCATCGATGAGCATTACGGCGTCCTTCAAGAACACTGGCCGGAAGAGCTGGAATCCATAAGACGCGGAGTTGAAAAACATGCCTCACCTCCTCCGGAACAGTAGAGGTCTCATCTTCCTGGCAGTCATCCTCTTGGCTGGTTGCGCATCCACGGAACCGCCCCTCCCGGTGATCTTTTCCTTTGAAGAGGCCCAGGAAGCCCTTCTTGATTCGGATGAGAACATTCGGGTGGAGGCGGTCAGGTTTCTTGGAGACAGCCTCAATCCGTCGGCGATCCCCCTTATTGCCGGCCGGCTGAAGGATGAATCCGTGGTCGTGCGTATCGAGGCGACTCTGGCCCTCAATAACTTTCAGGACCCGCGGACGATTGAACCACTCCGGAGCGCCCTGACGGATGAGGAGGAGGCGGTCAGGTTTTCGGCTGCTTCGGCTCTCTACGAGCTGGGGGATTATTCGGGAGAGGATGTCCTGGTCGCCGGGCTGGGAAGCCAGTACGAAGATTTCCGTTTCCAGGCCCTGATGTTCCTGGGCAAGATACGTTCCCGGAAGGCCTTCCCCGGCATCGTCAAGCTTCTCCAGGATCCCCAGCCCCCCACCCGATCCACCGCGGCATATGTTCTGGGTCTTTATCGGGACAGATCCGCGCTCGGTCCGCTGATCGCGACGATGAATGATCCCGACCCCTCCGTCCGGAAGGACAGCTGGGAGGCCGTTAAGGCCATTTCCGGGCGGGATTTCCCTTTTCAGTATGATGACGATCCCCTGATCCGGTCCGGCCAGCAAAGGGCCTGGCAGCAATGGTGGGAGAGTGAAGAAGAATCGGCTCTCCCCGCCGCCGGGAATCAGGACCATGCCGAAGAGCCTGAAGATCAGGGAGGGATATAGGTATCCGTGTTTTTCCCCAGTGGTGAACAATGCTGAAGTTCAAAAGATATTTCGCCCCCGTGCAGTCAGGATTTCCCCGGTCCGGATATTTTCTTGTTTTTCTGTCCCTGCTGGTCATGACTGCTCCCGGATGCGGTGACCGGTCCGCCCGGACCTATCAGAGGGGGCTGAAACTTGCCCGCCAGAAGAAGTATGACCAGGCGGTGGTTGAAATGCGCCGGCTTATTCAGATGGAGCCGGACAACGCGAAAGCTCATAACGCCCTCGGTCAGATCTATCGCGCCCAGAATCTCTACACGAAAGCCATCGAAGAGCTGACACTCGCGGTGGAGAAAAACACTACCGATCCCGAGTTGCCGTATAACCTGGGATGTCTCTACCGGGATCTCGACGACCTGACCCGGGCCGAGCAGTATTACCGACGCGCTCTGGAGATTGATCCCCGTTTCCCCGCCGCCCTGTATCGACTGGGAGCGGTGTGTGTCGATAGGGGAAAGCCGGATGAGGCGGAGAAATATTTCCGTTCATTTCTGGCGGTCGGGCCCGATCGGCCGGCGCCCGGCTATAACAACCTGGGAGTCTTGCTCTGGAAAAAGGGTGAAAAAACCGCCGCCCGGGATGAATTTCGGAAGGCATTGGAGATTGAGCCGGAATTTTCCCAGGCTCTCTATAACTTCGGGGTTAGTTCTCTGGCTCTCGATGAAAAAGATCAGCGGGGTACGGAAGCGCTCCTGGCTTACCTGAAAGCCAATCCCTACGCCCCGGAGGAACTGGAGATCAAGCAGCTTCTGCAGACGGCCGGGGCGGCCTCATCCTCGGAGAAAGAATTGTTATCGCGTGACGATTACCTGGAACGGGCCCGGGGATACGAAAAGGCCGGACAGTTTCATCTGGCGGAAAAGGAATATCTGAGCGCCCTGAAACTGGATCCCTTGTCCAGCGATCTCCATTATCGCCTGGGAATACTCTATGATACATTTCTGGGAGATACGGTCAGCGCGATTCAGCATTATGAAACGTTTCTATCCGCCAACCCGAAATCATCCCGTGCTCCGGAAGTCATCGCCCGGTTGAAAGAAGCCCGTGCCCGGATCGGGGGCAACACTCTGGCCGGGGAGGGACTGCCACCCACTCCGCCCGCCCCGTTACCCGCCCCCCCGTCCCCCCCTCCCTCCGTCGCCGCGGCGACGCCCGTGATCGGCGCGGATGATTATTACCGGGAGGGGATGCAGCGGGAGCAGTCAGGAGAAACGGCATTGGCCATTTCCGCCTTTCAACGTTGCCTGAAGATTGACCCGGAATATGCGAAAGCTTATCGGGGGCTGGGGAAGGCCCTCCTCGCGCAGGGCGAATATACCCGGGCCGTCTCCGCTTTGGAAAAAGCCCGTTCTCTGGACGGAACGCTGCCCGTTGGGGATGACCTGGCCCGGTCCTATCTCCTGTGCGGTGACGCCGCCCTCTCCTCGAAACATCTGGAAGAATCGATCGGCTGGTTTCAGAAAGCCCGCGAGGAGGGGAGTGTGGAGGAGGCCGACGAAGGGCTCTGGAAGGCCCATCACGCCTATTTCCGGAGCAAGTACGAATCAGGTGATTTTTCCGCCGCCGCCTCCCATCTGCAGTCCTGCCTCGATCTCAAATCGGAGGTCGCCGATGATTATCTGGCCCTGGGAGATCTTTACGCCGGGGAATTGAAGAATCCGGGCCGTGCCCGGACCTATTACACTCTGTATTTGGAACATTCCCCGAAGGGAAAAGAGGCGGAGCGGGTCCGGGCTTTCCTCGGCCCGACGGCCGAACCGAAGGAAAAGCTGGAACAGCGGCGCCCGCCGCCGGTCATGCAGGCCCGTCCGATTTCCGCCGTCGAGCATTATAACCGGGGTACTAATTATCAGGCTTCGGGCCAGCTTGAGGCCGCCCGCCAGGAATATGTGCGGGCGATTAATCTGAAACCGGATTTTTATCAGGCGTTCTATAACCTGGGGGTGCTCTACAATAAAACCGGCAAACCGGCCGCTGCCCTCGCCGCTTACAAAAAGTCCGCGCTCCTGAACCCGGATTTCGCGCCGGCGCAATTAGCTATCTTCGATCTGTATTACCATCATTATAAAATGAAGAACCTGGCTCGCCCCTTTGCCGTGAAGTACGTCCGGCTGGCTCCCGACACACCCCAGGCCAAGGAACTCGCCAAGTGGCTGCAGGAGTAGTGCATTTCTATGCGGCATGACTCTCCGCATTAATCCGATGAACGGAAAATTTCTGATCAGTATAGTGCGTTATTCACTCCTGATCGCGCTTTTCTCCCTCCCGGTGCTGCGGTGCGGCCGGGAGAAGGCGGAAGAAACGGAGGGGGGGCTGGTCCCTGATCATATCGGGAAAGCAAGGGCGTTGTATCAACAGGGAAATTATACCGGAGCGGTCGAGATGTATCATAAGGCTCTGGAAATGGACCCGGATAACGCCGATGCCTACCTTCAGCTGGGTATCATCTATGACGACAATCTGAAAGACGAAAGGCAGGCGGTCTATTTTTATAATCGGTTTCTGGAATTGGAGCCCGATTCCGAAAAAGCCGATCGGGTTCGGAGATGGCTGGAAAAGAGCAAGCAGACGATCGAAGTAAAAACCGGAGCGGCAAGCGAAGCGTCTCCTGCCGCCGCCGGGGGGCAAGAGCTGCCGTCGCCGGCCGGATCCCCCCCCCCGGTCCCGGGCGCCGCGGCTTCCCCTCCCGGAACCCCGGTGCCGGAAGGTATCGAGGCGCCCCCCCCGTCTCGTCCCGGTTATATCGTTCAGCAGGGAGATACTCTCGCCCGGATCGCCCAGAAATTTTATGGAGACCGCACCGCCTGGAAACAGATCTACCAGGCTAATCGGGATGTGCTGGCGAACCCCAACGATCTCAAGGTCGGGCAGGAACTGAAGATCCCCGGCCAGCGGGACCGGGCGGTGATCGAGATGGGGGGGGGAGTAGATTGATAGCAGAAGATGGCACTGCAATGGTTCACCGCTTCATACATGAATCAAAAGTGCCCAAAAGGAGTATTGGAATAGTGGAGTAATGGAGTGATGGAGAAGGTCCCGGCCCCCGGTTAGCGGGTTCCCATTACTCCAACACTCCAGTACTCCATCACTCCCCGGTGACCGGTAGCGTGTTTTGATACAATTCAATCAACCCGAGCTGAATTATCCATGAGTATCTTACGCAAAGTCTTCGGCACCAAATTTGAGCGCGACCGGAAAAAGCTCCAGCCGCTGGTGGATAAAATCAATCGGCTGGAGGAAGAATACCGGGAACTCTCCGATCAGGAACTCCGCGCCAAGACCGTGGAATTCCGAAATCGTTTTAAGGCCCGGACGGATGAGGTCTCCTCCCGTCTGGAAGAAGTACAGCGGTCACTGGCGGAAGGAATATCCCCCGCGGAGGAGGATGCTCTGAGGGCGGAGGAAAGGCGGCTGACCGGGAAGCTGAGAGAAGAAGAGCAGGCGATGCTGGACGAACTACTCCCCGAGGCTTTCGCGGCGGTCAAGAATGTCAGCCGGCGATTGATGGGAAAGACCATGCTGGTCTGCGACCAGGAAATAACCTGGGAGATGATCCCCTTTGACGTGCAGTTGATCGGGGCGATTGCTCTCCACCAGGGGAAGATCGCCGAGATGGCGACGGGGGAGGGGAAAACCCTGGTCGCCACGATGCCCCTCTATCTCAACGCCCTCAGCGGCAAGAGCGTTCACCTGGTCACCGTGAACGATTACCTGGCCCGCCGGGACCGGGAATGGATGGGGCCGATCTATGAATTCCTGGGGATCACGGTTGGATGTATCCAGAGCGGAATGTCTCCCCCCGAGAAACAGCAGGCATACGCGGCCGACATTACCTATGGAACAAACAATGAATTCGGTTTCGACTACCTCAGAGATAATATGGCGCGGCGGCAGGAGGAGCAGGTCCAGAGGAAATATCTCTATTATAACCGGGAAAAAGACGAGCTCCAGCGGGGCCACTTTTACGCCATTATCGACGAGGTCGACAGCATTCTTATCGATGAGGCCCGGACGCCCCTCATCATCTCCGGGCCGGTAACCGTCTCGACCCATAAGTTCCGGGAGATCATGCCCCGTATGCAGGACCTGGCCCGGAAGCAGAATCTTTTCTGCAACCGGCTCTTCAAAGAAGGGAAAGATTATTTGGATCAAGGGGATGAGGAGTCCGCTTATCGGAAATTCTACCAGGTTAAAAAGGGGTCTCCTCTCAACAAGCAGCTGTTGAGCTTGATGGAGCAGCCCGAAATTCGGAAAATGCTCCAGAAAAATGAGACCGATCTGGATTCCAAGTCGAAACAAGCCCCCCGGGCGGATGAAGGGAGAGCCTTGCGGGAGGAACTGTTTTTTACCATCGACGAGCGGGCCCATGAAATTGATATCACCGAGAAAGGCCATTCCGTGCTCTCCCCCCATGACCCGGAGGAGTTCGTGCTCCCTGATTTTCTGGTCGTCAGACAGGAGATAGAAGAGGACCCAGAGCTGGTTCCGGAGGAAAAGCGGCGCCGGATTCAGTACCTGGAGGAGGAGGTGAACCTGAAGAGCGAGAAGATCCATAACGCCATCACCTCTCTTCGGGCACTGGCCCTTTTTGAAAAGGACGTCAATTACGTCATTCAGGATAACCAGGTGATCATCGTCGACGAGTTCACCGGCCGTCTGATGCCGGGTCGCCGATACAGCGATGGTCTGCATCAGGCACTGGAAGCGAAGGAAGGCGTCAAGATTGAAAGAGAAACCCAGACCCTGGCTTCGATTACCATCCAGAATTATTTCCGGATGTATGAAAAACTGGCCGGGATGACCGGTACCGCGGAAACCGAGGCGCTCGAGTTCGACAAGATTTACAAGCTTGATGTGATCGTGATCCCCACCAACCGGCCGATCGCCCGGATCAATTACAACGACAAGATTTATAAGACCAAGAACGAAAAGTACAAAGCCGTGATCGATGAGATACAGGAATGCTATCAACGTGGTCAGCCCGTTCTGGTCGGGACCATCACCGTGGAAACCTCGGAAATAGTAAGCAGGCTTCTGAAGAGGAGGAAGATACCCCACCAGGTTTTGAACGCCCGGTATCACCAGCAGGAGGCCGAGATCGTGAGCCGGGCCGGGCAGAGCCACGCGGTCACGATCTCCACCAACATGGCCGGGCGCGGTACCGACATCAAGCTTGGTCCGGGGGTGGTGGAAAGGGGGGGGCTCCATGTTATCGGGACCGAGCGGCATGAAGCCCGGCGGATCGATCTCCAGTTACGGGGGCGGTGCGCCCGGCAGGGGGATCCCGGCTCATCCCGGTTCTATCTTTCCCTGGAAGACGACCTCATGCGGCTTTTCGGATCGGACCGGATTGCCGGCATCATGGGCAAGATGGGGCTGGAAGAAGGTGAGGAGATGACTCATCCGCTGTTGACCCGCGCCATTGTAACCGCCCAGAAAAAGGTGGAAGCTCATAATTTTTCCATCCGCGAACAGGTTTTAAAGTATGACGATATAATCAATAAGCAGCGGGAAGAAATTTACTCCTTCCGCAACAGCATCATTGACAGCGCGCACCCCCGCCGGGGAATCATGGCGATTATTGAAGAGGGGGTGGATGAAAAGGTCGTTCTTTACTGTCCTGTCGATGTCCCCCGGGAAGAATGGAACTGGCGGGGACTCAGTACCTGGGTCAGCACCACATTCCCGATTCACATCAATGCCGAAAAGTGGCGGGAGGAAGAGAATCTGGCCCCGGATGCCCTGGTCGCCCGGATCGTCGAGATGGTCAGCCGGCTTTATGATTTCAAGGAAGAGTATGAGGGGCAGGAAAATATGCGCCGGCTGGAGAAGCTGGTCATCCTGGGGGTGATCGATCGCCTCTGGCAGGAGCATCTTTATGGGATGGATGATCTGCGCCAGGGAATTTCCCTGCGGGCGTACGCCCAGGTGGATCCCCTGATCGCCTATAAGGAAGAGAGCTTCAAGATGTTCGCGGAAATGGAGAACAGCCTAAAGCAGGAGGTGGCCGCGAACATTTTCCGGAGTTCCATCCGCCCCCCGGTCGAGAGCGTTTCCGAGCGTTTCATCCACGAAGAGGTCGGGGCATTTTCCAGGAAGCGCCTCGTTCCGGCCCCGTCCGCCCCCGCCGCCGGCCTCGAACCGCCTCCCGGGTTTCCCCAGGGAGCGCCCGCGCCGGAGCCCGCGCTTGTTTCCCGGGGGACCTATCACCGGGAGGGGAAAAAGACGGGAGCGAATGCTCCCTGTCCCTGCGGAAGCGGAAAGAAATTCAAGAAATGCTGCGGCAGATAAATATTCCTCCGCGAAATGTATTCGCCGGTGAGATTTCCCCTTGCACATTAAACCAAGAGATATCGGCCTGGCATTGTTGAGCGGTCTGCTGCTGACCGGCCCTTTTCTTGACTTTTCACTGGCCCCGCTGGCCTGGGTCGCTCTCGTCCCGTTGATGATAACCCTGAACGGCCTTCGTCCCCGGGAGGGGGCAGTGCTGGGCTGGCTGGCCGGGGCCGTCTACGGTTACGGGGGGATATACTGGCTGGCCCGGGTCACCGCTCCCGGCTATGGTGTTCTCGGGTGTTATCTTGCGCTTTATCCGGCCGTCTGGGGCGGGTGGATCAGCTGGTTGTCCTCCCGGCGCCCGGGCTGGATCTGGTGGGGGGCGCCCGCCGGCTGGACGGCCCTGGAGTATCTGCGCACGTATCTCCTGACCGGTTTCCCCTGGAACCTGCTGGGGGTCAGCCAGGCCCGCAGCCTGCCTCTGATCCAGATTGCTTCGGTCACCGGAGTATATGGGGTCACCTTCCTGGTGGTTTTGGCCAATGCGGGCCTGGCCGGATGGATCCTTTCTTTCCGGAGATCGGCCGGCATCCCAAAGAGGCCTTTTGGCCGGTGGGGCCCGGTACTGCTGACGGCGCTGGTGATCGGGGGCGTCTGGGTGTGGGGATATCGGACTCTGCGGACCGGGAGGAAACAACCTTTTCCCGAAGCGCCCCTGAAAGTGACTCTGGTCCAGGGCGGCATCCTCCAGGAGTTGAAATGGGACCCTTCCCGGGCGGCGTCTCATTTCCAGACGTATCTCAATCTGAGCCGTCAGGCCCTGGCCGGCGCCCCCGACCTGATCATCTGGCCGGAATCGGCCCTTCCGTTTTATCTGGAAGAACAGAAGAATGTTCAGCGTTTGCTCGGCCGCCTGGCCGCCGAGGGAAAAACGTATCTGCTCCTGGGGGGAGACTACCGAACACCGTCCGTTCCCCACCGGTTTTACAACAGCGCGTATTTCTTCAGTCCGGGGCCCGTCCCCTGGGGACGGTATGACAAGGTCCATCTTGTCCCTTTCGGGGAGTATACCCCCCTGAAGCGGTTTTTTCCGTTCCTGAGCCGCGTGGTCCCCTGGGAAGATGATTTTTCGGCCGGGGAAGGGATCCGTCTTTTTAGAATAACGCCCTCGCCGAGTGACCCGGCCGGGGGTATCGAAATGGGGGTCCTGATTTGTTTTGAAGATATCTTTCCCGATTTAGCGAGGACGATGGTTGGCCGGGGAGCCTCCCTCCTGGTCAATATTACCAACGACGCCTGGTACGGAAGAACGGTCGCCCCTTTCCAGCACGCATACGCCTCCGTCTTCCGGGCGGTTGAGAACAGGGCTTACCTGGCCCGTGCTACCAATACCGGATATTCCTGCGTCATCGATCCCTGGGGGAAAGTGGTGGGGGAGGTGATCGATGATGAGGGAGAGCGCCTTTTCGTGTCGGATTGGCGTACAGTGGTCATATATCCCGGACGTTCCGGTTCATTTTACACCAGGCAGGGAGATGTTTTCAGCTGGCTGTGCGTGGTGTTTTCCCTGACGGCATCCGTTGGCTCGGTACTGGTACCCGGGCGAAGGAAAGTAATATAGTTAGAGAGGAGTGTTGGAGTACTGGAGTAGTGGAGTATCGGCGGAATCGGGCATTCATCATTCCATCACTCCATTACTCCTTATTGTAATTGTACGTCTTTGATGTAAAGATGGGTGATGTACACGGTATTTAACCGGGAGGTTAACCATGTCCGAAGAAATTCATGACCGGCTCCGGGATATCAAGGAGCGTTATGCCCGGATGCGGGGGTATCTTTGACCTGGAGATGCTGACAAAAAAGCTGAGCGAACTGGAGGAGGAGATGTCCCGTCCCGGTTTCTGGAATAACCGCGAGCGGGCTCAAGCCGCCGTTGAGGAATTGAAAGACGGCAGGGAGCTTGTCGAACCGTGGGCCGCTTTTGATTCTGAACTGAACGATCTGGAAGAGATCGTCGAGATGGCCGGCGATGATGAGAGTCTGGCCGGTGAAATCGAAACAGAACTTCAGAATCTGGAAAGGGATCTGAATCGTCTTGAATTCAGTGCCATGCTCTCCCGGCCGGAGGACGCCAAAAACGCCATTTTTTCCATCCAGGCCGGCGCCGGGGGGACCGAGTCCTGCGATTGGGCGGAAATGCTCTGGAGAATGTATACTCGCTGGTGCGAGCAGAAAGGATACTCGGTGCGGATACTGAGCATGACGCCCGGTGAAGAAGCGGGGATCAAGAGCATGACCGCGATGATAACCGGCCGGTATGCCTTCGGGTTTCTGAAAGCCGAGCGGGGTGTTCATCGGCTGGTCAGGATATCGCCCTTCGATTCCAACCAACGGAGGCACACATCTTTCGCTTCGGTTGACCTGGTCCCGGAGTTGGGTGATGACATTGAGGTGGAGATTGAAGAGAAGGATCTCAGGACCGACACCTACCGCTCCTCCGGTGCCGGCGGTCAGCACGTGAACGTGACCGACTCCGCGGTACGGATAACGCATCTTCCTACGGGTATCGTCGTTCAATGCCAGAATGAACGCTCTCAGCATAAGAACCGCGCGCTGGCGATGAAGGTTCTGAAGTCCCGGCTTTACCAACTGGAGCTGGAGGAACGGAAAAAACAAATGGCCGAACATTACGATGAGCAGAAGAAGATCGAATGGGGGAGCCAGATCCGTTCGTACGTCTTTCACCCCTACTCAATGGTCAAGGATCATCGCACCGGGCTCTCGGTCGGTAATATCAGAGGAGTCATGGACGGAGATCTCGACCAGTTCATTCTTGAGTACCTGAGAGTAAACTCTTCATCGTCCTAGGGGCCTGTCCGAGTGATTGGGGTATTTTTTACCACTGTCGGAGCTGGCCCCGGGAGCAGTGCAGTACGTTGTTGATGATATTTTCTTTTTGTGCAATGATATGAATGGTGGCTGAGGTTACAGGGCTTTCCTATCATGCCGCCTCGGCGAAAATATTTTGTTATGTGCAAGCCCCCCGATTGATGCAATCGGGGGGCTCACATAAATTAGCGACCGAAGGGAGCTAATTTATTATGGATGACTTAAAAGAACAGCGTTTGAAAAAACTGCAGGAACTGGTCGCCCGCGGCATCAATCCATATGGCGGTCATTTTGACCGCCGGGACGCGGCCGGGGACTGTCGGGACCGGTACCGCGAAGGAAGAGAGGTGGCGGTGGCCGGCCGTCTGACCGCGATCCGGGGGCACGGAAAGTCCGTATTTGCCGATCTGCGCGACTCCAGCGGGAAGCTGCAGCTTTACCTGCGGCGGGATGTGCTGGGGGAGACGGAGTTCGGGAACGTCAATTTGCTTGACCTCGGGGATATCGTGGGCGTCCAGGGGACTCTCTTTACGACCAGGCAGGGGGAGATCAGTGTTCTGGGGAAGAAGCTGGTATTCCTGAGCAAGGCGCTCCAGCCGTTGCCCGAAAAATGGCATGGATTGAAGGATCAGGAACTACGCTATCGGCGGCGCTATCTTGATCTGATCGTGAATGAAGATGTTTTCGCGTTGTTCATGAACCGTTCCCGGATTCTCCGCGAGATCCGCTCCTTCCTGGAAGAGAGGGGATTTCTGGAAGTGGAGACCCCGATGATGCAGCCTCTTGCCGGCGGCGCCGCCGCCCGGCCCTTTCAGACCTTCTATTCGGCCCTGAACGCGAAAATGTTTCTCCGGATCGCGCCGGAGTTGTATCTGAAAAGACTGCTGATCGGCGGATTCGAGAAGATATTCGAGTTGAACAGGAATTTCCGGAATGAGGGGCTCTCCCGGAAGCATAATCCGGAATTTACCATGCTGGAAATATATGAGGCTTACGGAGATTGCCGGACCATGATGGAGCTGGTGGAATCGCTGATCACCTCGGTCGCCGAAAGCATCCGAGGGAGCCTCCTTCTGGATCAGGGAGATAGCGCGATCGATCTGACGCGGCCATGGAAGCGGATCAGCTACCGGGATTTGATTACGGAGTATCTTCAGATGCCGGACTGGTTCTCCCGTACTCCCGCGGAGATGGCCTCCGTCGCCTCCGGCCGGGAACTGGAGATATCCGCCGCGATGTCTCCGCTTGAAATCACTCACGAAATATACGAAAAATGCGTTGAGCCGGAACTGATCCAGCCGACCTTTGTTCTTGATTTGCCGGCCGAACTGGTGCCGCTGGCCCGCCGCCGGGAAGACGATCCGAGCGTGGTGGACGTGTTTGAGCTGGTCATCAACGGTTCCGAAATCGCCCCGGGTTACTCCGAACTGAACGATCCCCTCGAGCAGCGGCGACGTTTTGAGGAACAGGCCGCGTCCCGTCCGACGAAAGACCAGGATATGGGGGATCGGATCGATGAAGATTTTCTCTCCGCCATGGAAACCGGGATGCCTCCGGCGGGAGGGACGGGTATCGGGATCGATCGATTGATCATGCTTCTGACCGGTTCCTCCAGCATCCGGGACGTGATCCTCTTCCCCCAGTTAAGACCGAAGGATGAATAAAAGGCAGGAGTCAGACTCCAGATTTTTTCCTCTCGGCTTATAACTTTAAACTTTAAACTTTAAACTTTTCTCATGCTTCCGTTCGCGGTCTGGACAGGCCTTCGTTTTCTTCGCTTCCGGGGGAAGGAGTCCTTCGTTTCCCTGATCACCGTTATCTCCATAGCCGGAGTGGCGGTGGGGGTGATGACCCTGATGGTGGTAATGTCGGTCATGAGCGGATTCGACCGGGAACTGAAAGACAAGTTTCTGGGGATCTACGGCAACGTGGTGGTAACGTCGGGGAGCCTGATCTACGATTACCCGAAAGAGATGGAGACCCTCCTGGCGGTTCCCCGGGTGAAAGCGGTGGCCCCTTTCGTGGCCGGTCAGGTCATCATCAGGACCAGAACCCGCGCCCTCGGCGTCAACCTGCGCGGGATCGTTCCGGAAAAGGAGACGGGGGTGAGCAATCTGGGCCGTTACCTGCAGGACGGAACACTCCCTTTCGGGGATGACGGGATCCTGGTCGGAGCCCAGTTCGCGCGGCTCGGCGGACTGCGCCCCGGGGATACGGTAATCGTGGTTTCTCCCGGTGAAGGCCTGCTCCCCGGCGCCGCCGGCGCCCGGAGAGAAAAGTTTACCATCTGCGGCATCTTTAAATCAGGGATGGCCCAGTATGATCTGGAACTGGCCTATGTCAGCCTCCCCGCCGCCCAGAAACTCTTCGGGATGGGTGACGGCGTGAACGGCCTGAGCATCAAGATCGACGACGTTGAGTATGCTCAGGCAGTGAAGGAGGAGATCGCGAAATTTCTCTCCGCCCCGCGATACCACGTGCGCAGTTGGATGGAACTGAACAAACCTCTTTTTTCCGCTATTCGGGTGGAAAAGAACCTGATGTTTATTATCGTCATGCTGATTACCGTGGTGGCATCGCTGAACATCGCCAGTACCCTGATCGTTTCCGTCAAGGAGAAAACGAAGGCCATCGGCATTTTCAAATCGTTGGGGGCCACCGAAGCGACCATCAGAAAAATATTCACCCTGCAGGGGACGCTGATCGGTCTCATCGGAACCCTGATCGGCTGCGGCGCCGGGTTGCTCCTGATCGACCAGATTAATCACGTAGCGAATTTTATCTCCGCCTATTTCGGGATTGAGGTCTTTCCTCCGGATGTTTACTACTTCGAAAGCATCCCGGCGCGGATCAACCCTGCGGAAACGGCGATCATCGCGGGCTGCGCGTTGTTGATCAGTATTCTGGCCTCACTCTATCCGGCCTGGCGGGCGGCCCGACTGGAGCCGGTCGAAGCCCTGCGATACGAGTAGAAGATTGCACGTTGAACGTTCAACGTTAAACGTTCGACGTTGAATGAATATTCTGGAGCATAGTGTGAATCGGGAAATAAACAAATTTCTCCTTGTCGCCGAGGGTGTTACGAAAAAATACCGGGTCGGGAAGCTGGAGCTGCCGGTATTGAAAGGGGTCGACCTGGCGGTTAAAGAACAGGAGATTGTCGTCATGGTCGGCCCTTCCGGGGCGGGGAAGAGCACCCTCCTTCATATCCTGGGGGCGCTCGACACTCCGACCAGCGGGCGCGTTATTTTGGCGGGCAAGGATCTCTCTCTGCTGGGGAAAAAAGCCCGCGCCCGGCTGCGGAGCGAGAAGATCGGTTTTGTCTTTCAATTTTTCCATCTTCTGCCCGAGTTCAAAGCCTGGGAAAACGTGGCCATCCCCTGCCGGATCCGGGGCCGGGGCGGCGAGAGCCGCCTGCGGGAGCGGGCCGCTCACCTGCTGGAGCAGGTCGATCTGGCCGACCGAATGGATCATTATCCTTCCCAGTTATCCGGCGGGGAACAGCAGCGGGTGGCCATCGCCCGGGCGTTATCCAACGATCCCTGTCTGATACTGGCTGACGAGCCGACCGGGAACCTTGATTCCCGGGCCGGCCTCGAGCTGCTGAATTTATTCGAGAAACTGCATTCCGAAACGGGGAAGACGCTGGTTCTGGTTTCACACGATCAGCAGGTAGCGGACTGGGCCCCCCGGATCATCCGGATCCGGGACGGCCTTCTGGAGGATGGAAGCAACTGAAGAGAGCCGAAGTTTATGTAACTGGCTGTTGCGGAATTTTAACAAAGAGAAATTGATTAGTGTAGTATCGTCCGTATCGCTTTGCGGCCCTTCGGCAAGCTCAGGGTCTGTGACAGGACTTGTAGGATCAGAAAGCCTTCGGCATTCTTCGTAGTAATTGTAGGATCGCTTCGCTTGCAGTTCGGCAAGCCTTGCCTCCGGCAAGGCGATACTACATTTACTACATCTACTGCAAGTCCTGAACGAAGTGAAGGACGATCCTACATAAATTTGCGAGCCCCGATTTTATCGGGGTAGACTGCGCGAGCTAATTTATTAAATCAAGGGGGATTGTATGCAGATCTATATCGATGGAAAATACTGCGATAAAGACGATGCCCGGATTTCCGTTTTCGATCACGGTCTTCTCTATGGAGACGGTGTTTTCGAGGGGATCAGGGTCTATGCGAACAAGGTCTTTCGACTCGACGAGCATCTGGAAAGACTCTATGAGTCGGCCAAGGCGATCGACCTGACCATCCCGCTTCAGTTTCCGGAATTGAAGAGAGCCGTCCTGGAGGCGGTTCGCCGCAACAAGTTGCCCGATGCCTATATCCGGCTGCTGATCACCCGGGGGATCGGCAACCTGGGGTTGAACCCTTACACCTGCGGTACGCCGTCCGTTATCATTATTGTTGACCAGATCGCCCTCTATCCGCGGGAACTCTACCAGAAAGGCTTGGCCGTGATCACGGTCGCCACCCAGAGAAATTTACCGGAAGCGGTCAACCCCCGGATTAAGTCTCTCAATTATCTTAACAACATTCTGGCGAAAATCGAGGCCATCAATGCCGGGGTGGAAGAAGCGGTCATGCTGAATTCATTCGGGCTGGTCTCGGAATGCGCGGGGGACAATATCTTCGCCATCCGCAAGGGAACAATTTTAACTCCCTCGATCAGCATGGGGGTTCTGGAGGGAATAACCCGCAATACCGTGATTCAAATGGCTCGGGAGAAAGGAATCGCGGTCAAGCCGGTGGTGATGACACGGCATGATCTTTTCATCGCCGACGAATGTTTCCTGACCGGCACCGGAGCAGAGATTATCCCGGTCATCAAGGTGGACGGCCGGGTTATCGGGGACGGGAAGCCGGGTAAGATGACCAGGGAACTGATGGAGTCATATCACCGCCTGACCAGGGAAGAGGGGGCACCGGTAGAATAAAAGCAGGAGTGATGGAGTAAGGGAGTGGTGGAGTAATGGGTAACCGGCCCCCGGCGGTTCGGTCTCCACCATTCCCGTACTCCATTATTCCAGTACTCCGGTTTTTTTGACTATGCTTTGCCAGAATTGTAAAAAGAATGATGTCACCGTTCACTTTACCGAGATTGTTGACGATAAAGTAATCGAGCTCCATCTCTGTGAAGACTGTGCCAAGCAGAAAGGAATCGCCCTCACGCCGGCTGATGCAGTCTCCGAGTTGATCAGTACATTCGCCGCCGGACGGGGGACGGATGACGACGAGAGCATCACGTGTCCCTGTTGCGGTCTCTCATTAAAAGAACTGCGCGCCGGGGGTCGACTCGGGTGCGGGAAATGCTACCTGACGTTCGAAAAAAGCCTGAAGCCGCTGATCAAAAACCTTCATAAAGGCACCCGCCATATCGGGAAGATGCCCCGCGGGATGGAGCCGGCCGGTCCCGGGAAGGGGGAACAGCGTCCCGGATCGGCCGCGGAAGGACCGGCGGCCGCGCACCCCGGTGGAAAAGACCAGGGACCGGGAGACGAAGTCAGGCGTCTCCAGGAGCAGATCCGAGCCGCTGTCGCCGCCGAGGATTACGAGACGGCGATGAAGTTGCGCGACCGTGTCCGAGAATTAGAATCCCCCCGGGATGATGATTAAATTCGGGCCGGAGGCGCTGACTCGCTGTTTCGGAATTTCCCTAATGAGTAAAAATTATCGTTTTGACGTGAACCGTTGGTTTTAAACTAATTAAAACAGCGTTAACAATTTCTCCTGATTATAAAATAGAATAACTCACTAAATTAGCGCCGGAGGCGTTAATTTATAATGGAACTGGAATATTTCTTGGAGAATATAGCTCCCTGGCAAACCGGGGACGGGCCAGAGGCGGAGATCGTCTTCTCCAGCCGGGTGCGTCTGGCGCGGAATATCAAGGGGTATCATTTTCCCCGGAGAATGAGCCGGGAAACGCGCCGGGAGCTGTTTTCCGTTATTGCCGAAGCCGTTCAGCGGACCGCGCCCCTCTCGGATTATCTGTTCGTGAAGCTTGAGGAACTCCCCGAACTGGACCGGCAGTTTTTGATGGAAAGACATCTGATCAGCCGGGAACTCTCCCCGGATCTCCAGGGTGGCGTGATCATCGACAAGAATGAGATTGTCAGCCTGATGATTAATGAGGAGGATCATCTTCGTATTCAGGTGATCAGATCGGGGTTGTGCCTGACCAGGTGCTGGGAAGAAATAGACAGGATCGATACCGAGTTGGAGAAGGTCCTCCCCTATGAATGTTCCCCCCTATACGGATACCTTACCTCCTGTCCGAGTAATGTGGGCACCGGCATGCGGGCATCGGTCATGATGCATCTTCCGGCATTGGTCCTGCATAAACAGATCGGAAAGATCGTCCAGGCGGTGGGAAAATTGGGTCTGGCAGTCCGGGGCCTTTACGGGGAGGGGTCGCCGGCCGCGGGCAATATTTTTCAAATCTCGAACCAGTCCACCCTCGGGAAATCCGAGCGGGAGATTCTGGACGATCTGGAGAAGATTATCCGCAAGATTATTGTCCACGAGCGCAATGGCCGGCGGGTTCTTCTGGATGGACAGCTGTTGAAGCTGCAGGATCGGATTTATCGAGCCCTGGGCATCCTCAGGAATGCCCGGCTGATTACCAGCGAGGAAACGATCGGACTCCTCTCCGCCTTACGGATGGGGGTCGATCTCGGGGTCCTGGATTCGATAACCAGGAAGACGGTGAATCAGGTCTTTATTCAATCCCAGCCGGCGCATCTGCAGAAAGTGGCCGGTCGGGTTCTTTCCCCGGAAGAACGGGACGCACTCCGGGCGAACCTGATCCGTGAAAAGCTGGGCGACAATCCCCGATGATGCGGTTTTTTCCCGGCCGGCAAACAGGGAAAAACCTGGTTAGTTTTGAACCGGAGCGATGATGATAGAGTCAATAATACAGGGCACCATGCTGCCGGGATTTTACCAGCGCAAAAAATCAGTGGGGGGTGAATAAGAGCCGCGAAAGCGGATCAGGGGATCAGAGGGAAGGGGATCAGTCTATCAGAAGATCAGGCGGCGAAGCCGGTCTTGCCTGATATCCTGGTATTCTTCCCACTGATTTGCTGATAACCTGCTATTCACTGTAAGGATAATCACCTCATCCATTTTATCTTCGGACATTGCTAAAAAAATTAATGAGCGCTGAAGGCGCTAATTTACTGCTTCGGAATTTCAAAGGAAGAGAAATCCATTAGTGTAGTATCGTCCTTTCGCTTTCGCGACAGGACTTGCAGGATCAGAATGCCTTCGGCATTCTTTGTAGTAATTGTAGGATCGCTCCGCTTGCAGTTCGGCAAGCCTTGTCGTAGGCAAGGCGATACTACATCTACTACAAGTCCTTCACGGAGCGAAGGACGATCCTACATAAATTTGTGAGCGCAGCGAGCTAATTTATATTATAGGAGTCTATCCATGTTCGATCAATTCACACCCCGGGCCCGTCAAGTGATCCTTCTGGCCCGGAAGGAAGCGGATCGCTTCAATCATAATTATATCGGCACCGAACACCTCCTTCTGGGGTTGGTAAAGCTGGGGCAGGGAGTGGCCGTGGATGTACTGCGGGAGATGGGGATTGATTTTGAAACTCTCTGGAGGGAGATAGAACGGGCGGTCGGGAGCGGCCCGGAGACCAAGGTGATCGGCGAGGTGCCCCTGACCGTCAAGGCCCGGAAGGTCATCGAACTGGCACTGGGAGAGGCCAAACAGCTCAAGCACAGCTATATCGGCACCGAGCATCTTCTTCTGGGCCTGATTAAGGAGGGGGAGGGCGTCGCGGCCCGGGTTTTGAAGAACCTGGGGGTCGACCTGGATGAAACCCGCCGGCGGATACTGGAGAAACTGAAGATGGAATACGGCTCCCAGCCGCCGCCGCCGGAACCGGGTAAGAAGAAACCCTCCAAGACTCCGGCCCTGAAAGCCTTCGGACGCGATCTCACCGAACTGGCCCGGTCGGGCAAGCTTGATCCGGTCATCGGGCGGGAAAACGAGATCGAGCGTGTCAGTCAGATCCTGTGCCGCCGTACTAAAAATAACCCGGTTCTGATCGGTGAAGCCGGCGTCGGGAAGACGGCGATCGTGGAGGGGATGGCACAGAAAATCGTCGCCGGCGAAGTCCCGGAGATCCTCAGGAACAAAAAGGTCATTACTCTGGATCTGGTCCTGATGGTCGCCGGAACCAAGTACCGGGGCCAGTTTGAAGAGCGGCTGAAGGCGGTGATGGACGAGATCAAGCGGGCCCGGGATGTGCTGCTTTTCATTGACGAACTCCACACGATCGTGGGAGCGGGCAGCGCGGAAGGAGCGATGGATGCTTCCAACATTCTCAAGCCCGCCCTTTCCCGGGGAGAGATACAATGTATCGGCGCCACCACCATGAACGAGTACCGCAAATATATCGAGAAGGACGCGGCTCTGGAGCGCCGCTTTCAGGTTATCCGGGTCGCTGCCAATACGGTGGCGGAAACCATTAAAATTCTCCAGGGATTGCGGAAAAAATACGAGGAGCATCACAACGCCGTTATTTCCGATGAGGCCATCACCGCGGCCGCGGAGCTTTCCGACCGGTATCTTCCCGGCCGCTATCTACCCGACAAGGCGATTGATCTCATCGATGAGGCCGCCGCCCGGGCCAGGATATCCGTCATGACCCGGCCGGATGCTTTAAAGAAACTGGAAGAAAAGGTTCGTAAGCTTAACCGGCGGAAAGAGGCGACGGTTAAAAAACAGGATTTTGAACAGGCCGCTCGATTGAGGGACGAAGAGAAGAAAGCGCAGCACCAGCTCGATGAACGGCTGACCCGATGGATGAATGCCAGCTCCGCCCGGAAAGTGACCGTCGATGAGGAAGGGGTGGCACAGGTCCTTTCCAAGTGGACCGGGATACCGGTTTCCCGGATGGAAGAGGAGGAGACGGAAAAGCTATTACGGATGGAAGAGGAGATTCATCGGAGGGTTATCGGTCAGGATGAGGCGATTGCCGCCATTTCCCGTTCCCTGCGCCGTTCCCGCGCCAATCTGAAAGATCCGCGCCGCCCGATCGGTTCTTTCATCTTTCTGGGACCGACCGGTGTCGGAAAGACCTATCTGGCGCGCGCCCTGGCCGAGTTCATGTTCGGTAACGAGGAAGCTCTGATCCAGCTTGATATGTCTGAATATATGGAAAAATTCGCGGTCTCCCGGATGGTGGGATCGCCGCCCGGGTATGTCGGCTATGAGGAGGGCGGACAGTTGACCGAGCAGGTAAGGCGGCGTCCCTACTCGGTTGTCCTCTTCGACGAGGTTGAGAAGGCCCATCCCGAAGTGATGGGAATCCTGCTCCAGATACTGGAAGAGGGCACCCTCACCGATAACTGGGGACGGGCGGTCGATTTCCGCAACACGGTGGTTATCATGACCTCAAATGCCGGCGCCGAGCTGTTGCGGAAAGGAACAACCGTCGGCTTCGGAACCCGGACCGGGAAAGAGCAACATCACGAGATCAAGAACGCGGTCCTGGGGGAGGTAAAGAAAATTTTTAAACCGGAGTTTCTAAACCGGGTCGATGATATCATCGTCTTCCATCAACTGGGCAAGAAGGATCTGATCCGGATTCTTGATCTCCAGATGGAGGAGGTCAAAGAGCGTCTGCGGGATCGGGGCATTACCCTGGAGATGACCGGGCCGGCCGGGGAGTTGCTTATTTCGGAAGGGTACGATATGACCATGGGTGCCCGTCCTCTGCGCAGGGCTCTGGAGAGGTTTGTCGAGGACAAACTGGCCGAGTCTATCCTGAGAGGGCAGATCATCGAAGGCTCCCGGGTCAGGATCGGGGTGAAGAATAAGCGTATCCATTTCATGATGCTTGACGATACCGGGGAACAAAATTAAACCGAACAGGCAGCAGGTCTCGTCCTGAAAACAGTCTCTGTGATCTCGTTTTTCAGCCTCCTTTTCCTGGCGGCTCCCCGCTCGCTGTTCGCTCTTGCCGCATCCCCGACCGGGGCGCCCTCCATGGCTACCCCCACCCCCGCTCGGGCTGCGATCTACCGGGAAATCGGGGAGTTGAAACTGAAGATCGCCCATAACCCGGCTACTGCCGCTTCCTCCCGCAATAAGCTGGCGCGCCTCTATCTGCAGGTTGGCGAACCCGAAAAGGCGGTCAGTCTCTATCGGTACGCTTTGATTACCGACTCTTCCCGAGCGGCCGCGTATCATCGGCGGATCGGGGATATCTATGCGTCGCTGGGCCGGGATCAGGAAGCGGCCCGGGAATACCAGTCCGCCGATGAGTCCGATCGCCCCACCGCCGCCGCCCGTTCCCGTCAGCAGCTCAAAGAATGGGAAAAGGCAGGAAGGGACGATCTGCTTCTCCAGCAATACAGATTTCTTTTCTGGACCGGGTCCGGCTCCCGGATCCCCTATCTTCGCAAGATCGCCCGGCTCCTCTCCCGGAAGGGGGAGGAAGATGAAGCCCTTCGCTATTATGAATGGATAGTGCGCGACTACCGACAGCGGATACAGGATCGGCCGTCCCGCGCTCTTGACTACACTCTTCAGATCGGCGATCTCTATGTCGAGAGGGGAGACATGAAATCAGCCGAGCGGGAATACGCTTCCGCGGTGGCCATCGAAGGGAAAGACGGGGCCAAGGCTTTGCTGCGCCAGGCTGATTTTTATCGTTCCCGGGGAGATTTGCCGAAAGCGCTTTCGCTTTACCGTGAGGCTGAGGAACGGAAAGGAGTCGACCCGGTAGCGGTCAGGGTCAAGACCGCCGGGATTCTTGAAGATTCGGGTGAAACGGATTCGGCGCTGGACTGGATGGAGAAGGCCTCCGCTTCGGCGCCCCCGGGGAAGAAGAGGGCCGCGGTCAGAATGAAGATCGCCCGTTTCCTGGATCGACACGAGCAGCCGGAACGGGCCCTGGAAGCTTACCGAGCGGCGTTGCCGGATCTGGACCCCTTGTCCCGGGCCGGCGTTATGGAGGAAATCGGTGACAAGCTCTCCGAACTCGGCCGGACGGCGGAAGCGACGGATGCCTATCTGAAAGCGATTGCCCTGTGGGAGGATAAGCAAGGGAAAGAATCGGATCTCCGGGTTCTGGAACGATTGAATAGACTGGCCGAGAAGGCGCAGCGCCGGGAATTGATCGAGAAGTATACCCGCCGACTGATCTCGGCCTGTCTCCGGCTGCTCTCGGAAGATCCGGTCCGCGCTCCCTATTATCATCGCCAGCTGGGTACGCTCTATGACAGCCTGCGGCAATATCCCGAAGCGTTGGCCCAGTACCGGGCCTGGAGCGTGTTAACCCCCGAAGATCCGACCCCCGTGTATCGTCTTTATCGGCTCTACCGGGATCAATTTTCCGATCAGAAGAACGCTGACCTCTCTTATGCCCGTTACCAGGAGCTAAGGAAGAGAAGATCGGCCGAAAAAAGCAATCAGAAAACACCGTAAATCAGTTCCCTGATCCGGCGCGGATTATAATAACAGACTCAAGTCGCCGCTCGGGGACCGTTAACTGATCACTGATTACTGATTACCGGCTGCCGTTCCCTGCCGCTTTTTCCTTTCACCCCCATCTCCCGCCATGCTACATTATCTGCTTCGGAATTTCAATAATCGGATTTATCCGATTATTGAAATTCCGAAGCAGACGAAAAAGCAACCAAAAAAACATAGTTTGTTTTTTCTATATAATGCTAAGGGCTTACCGTTATGGATTGAGCAGTTGGACATGAACTAATTTTTGGACTATCATTAATCTGTTTTAAGTTGAAAAATGAAAATTCACTAAATTAGCGGCAAAGCCGCTAATTTATATTTTTAAAACCGCCAGGGGACATACGAGATGAGATGGACGCAGACTCTGATAGCAACCCAGCGTGATGACCCCCAGGAAGCCGAGATCCCGAGTCACCGGCTGATGATCCGGTCCGGCCTGATGCGGAAGCTCGCCTCCGGTCTCTACACTTTTTTACCCCTGGGACTGCGGGTATTGCGCAAGGTCGAATCAATCGTCCGCGAAGAGATGAATAATGCCGGGGCCATCGAGATCCTGATGCCGATCCTCCAGCCCCGGGACCTCTGGGAGAAGAGCGGACGCTGGGAGTCGATGGACGAGATCATGCTCAAGGCAAAAACCCACCAGGGCCGGGAGCTGGTTCTGGGCCCGACGCACGAGGAGGTGGTCACGGATCTGGTCGCCCACGAGATCAGCTCCTATAAGCAGCTCCCGGTCAATCTTTATCAGATCAACACCAAGTTTCGTGATGAAATCCGGCCGCGCTTCGGGGTCATGCGCTCGCGGGAATTCATCATGAAGGACGCATACAGCTTCGACGTGGATGAGGAGTCCGCTGTCCTCAGTTATCAAAAAATGTACGACGCTTACCAGAGGATATTCGAGCGCTGCGGGCTGACGGCGATGGCGGTGGAGGCGGATACCGGGATGATGGGAGGGAGCCGGTCCCATGAGTTCATGGTTCCCGCCGAAACGGGGGAAGACGCGATCGTCGTCTGCCCGGGCTGCGGTTATGCCGCCAACGTGGAGCTGGCCGCCCGCGCCGCCCCGGTCCCGGCCGCCCGTACCGATGAAAAAGTGCGGGAGGTCGATACCCCCGATATCCGGACGGTCGAGGAACTGGCGGCTTTTTTCCAGACCACGCCGGACCGATTTATTAAGACGCTGATTTACCGGGCGGCGGGGACCCCGATCGCTGTTCTGATCCGGGGTGACCGCGAGGTAAACGAAGGGAAGGTGAGAAGGGTTCTGGGCGAGAGCGACCTGGAGCTTGCCGACGAGGAGACTATCCTCAAGGTCACGGGAGCCCCCCTTGGTTTTGCCGGCCCGGTGGGGTTGAAAGGCGTCCGCGTGATCGCCGATTACAGTGTTGCCGCTGTGCACGACGGGATCACCGGCGCCAATCGGAAAGACACTCATATCATACATGTCAACGTGGACCGCGACTGCCCGATCGGGGAATACCGGGATCTGGCGGTGGCGGTGGAAGGAGATCTCTGCGCCGGGTGTGGGGGGGCGATGTCTCTTCGGCGCGGTATCGAAGTGGGGCATGTGTTCATGCTGGGCACGAAATACAGCAGTTCGATGGGGGCCATGGTGAAGGACCAGTCCGGCGGCGAGCGTCCCCCTATCATGGGGTGCTACGGGATCGGCATCAGCCGTACGATAGCGGCCGTTATCGAACAGCACCATGACGGGAAAGGTATTGTCTGGCCTTCCGCGGTTGCTCCGTATCAGGTATCGGTGGTGGCGATCAACTCCTCCGATGAAACGATTGCCCGGCCGGCCGAAAACCTTTACCGGCTGCTGGAAGATGAGGGGCGCGAGGTTCTCTATGATGACCGACCGGTCAGCGCGGGCGTGAAGTTCAACGACAGCGATTTGCTCGGAATACCCGTTCGTGTCACCGTCGGCAGAAAGTTTCTTGCAACCGGATTGGTAGAGGTGAAGCGCCGCGATTCCGATACCCTGCATACCGTCGCACCCCCGGAAGTATCGGGCTTGATTGACGGCCTGCTCGCCGGCGGGGAATGTTCGGTCTGACCCTGATGCGTACGCCCCGATCCACACCTAACTCGAAAAAATATATTTTTATCTAAAAAAACAAAGTGGTTGTAATCGATTTTACCCCGATGAGATAACGTTTTGAATCAGTGTGGAACCAATGCCTTCTTCGGAACCGATAATCAAGCTGGAAAATGTTAGCAAGACCTATCTGATGGGGAAAGTCGGAGTCCACGCCCTGATCCGGGTTTCCCTTTCCATCGCCCGGGGCGATTTCGTGGCCGTGATGGGACCATCCGGCTCGGGAAAATCCACCCTCCTTCACATCCTCGGGTTGCTCGATCGGCCCGATACGGGCTCATACTTCCTGGAGGGGCGCCCGGTCGAGGGACTTTCCGACGACGAGCTGGCCTATCTGCGCAATCGCCGGATGGGCTTTGTCTTCCAGCAGTTTCACCTGCTTCCCGACAATACCGCTCTCCAGAACGCTGAACTTCCCCTGATCTACGCCGGCCAGAGTTCCTGCCGCCAGCAAGCGATGGACAGGATCCGCGAAGTCGGGCTATCCGATCGAGCCGATCATCGTCCCAATGAACTGTCGGGGGGCGAGCGCCAGCGGGTGGCGATCGCCCGCTCCCTGGTCAATGATCCCGCCATCATATTCGCCGACGAGCCGACCGGCAACCTGGACAGCGTGAGCGAGGAGGAGATCATCTCCATCCTGGAGCGTCTGAACCGTCGGGGGAAGACCGTGGTCATGGTCACCCACGAGCCGGATCTGGCCGCCCGGGCCCGTCGAGTGATCCAGATGCGGGACGGGGAGATTATTTCCGACCGGCGGACGGGAAGCAGTCCCCCCGAATCAATCGCGCCCGTGGAGGAGCTCGGTTCTGTGCCGGAGCATGCCGGACTCCCTTCCCAAGGCGGGAAAGCCGTGCTCCGGGATCACTTCCGGCAGTCCCTTCATGCCGTCTTCGCGCATAAGCTTCGTTCGATTCTCTCCATGCTCGGTATCCTGATCGGGGTGGGGGCGGTGATAGCGATGCTGGCTCTGGGGACGGGTGCGACGGCAGCCATCCAACGCGACCTGGCCCGACTGGGTTCGAACATGCTCATGGTCCGGCCCGGGTCCCGGAATGTCCGGGGAGTGTCGCTGGAAGCGGGGGCCGTGACCCGGTTTACCCTCAAGGATGCCGATGCCATGGCCAAACTTACCCCGGTTCGCCGTGTCTCCCCCTCGGTCAGCGGAAGAGGGCAGCTGGTCTACGGCAACAAGAACTGGAGTACCCGCATCGAAGGAACCGGCGTTGATTATCCCGAGATGAGGGCGTCGGTTCCGCGGATCGGCCGGTATTTTAACGAGGAGGAACTGCGCCGGAGAGATAAGGTCGCCGTCATCGGCGCGACCGTTGTCCGGGAGCTGTTCGGCGACGCCGATCCCATCGGGGCCGTGATAAAAATCAACAAAATCAATTTTCGGGTGATCGGCGTGATGCCCGAAAAGGGGAGCCAAGCCTGGAGAGACCTCGACGACGTGGTGATGATCCCCGTTACCACCGCCATGTACCGTCTTCTGGGAAAGGACTATGTTGATTCGATTGACGTGGAGATCAAGGATCAGGCGCTGATGGCACCGGCCGAGGAGGCTCTGAGCGCTCTGATCATGAAACTCCATCGGCTTGATGAAGAACAAAAAAGCTCTTTCCAGATCAGAAACATGGCGGAGATCCAGGAAACACTCGAAAGCACGACCAGGACCATGGGGATGCTGCTGGGATCGATCGCCGCCATCTCTCTGCTGGTGGGTGGCATCGGGATTATGAACATCATGCTGGTCTCGGTCACCGAGCGCACCCGGGAGATCGGACTGCGGAAAGCGGTCGGTGCCCGGCAAAGAGACATTCTGACCCAGTTCCTGATCGAGGCGGTGGTAATGACGCTGAGCGGCGGCGTGGCCGGGGTAGTGCTGGGAGGGGGGATCGCATGGCTGCTCTCATTCTTCGCCGGCTGGTCGGTAAAGATAACCCCCTTTTCAATCGCTCTCGCCACCCTATTCTCCATATTGGTAGGCCTGCTTTTCGGACTCTGGCCCGCCCGCCAGGCCGCTCGTCTCGATCCGATCACCGCCCTCAGATACGAGTAAGGGCACATTTTCCCTTGACGCTGCCGGCACGGTTGTATTTTAATGTAGATTACCGGGCTGTATGCGACTGACTTCTATCGTTCTGTTCAAGAGTGGGTGGAGGCCCACTCTTTTGCTTAAAAGGCCCGGCGATGCGTGAAACAGTTGATCACGTGTATTTATTCAGGGGGCCGATAGCAGGTTTTCCTGTTCGAAATTTTTTCGAGCAGGATAGGGATAATAAGGTGGGAATAATGAACGCCGATTTAATAGCTGTTCTGGATCATATGGAAAGAGAAAAGGGGATACCTCGGGAGGTGCTCATCGAGGCGATCCAGTCGTCCCTCCTCTCCGCCTCCAAGAAAAGCATTGGTCCGGCCCGGGAACTGGAGGTCACGATTGATCCGAAGACCGGAGACATCAAGGCATTCTCCAAGCTGCTTGTCGTCGAGAGAGTTAGCGATCCGTATGGTGAAATTACCCTCGATGACGCCCGGAAATTAGCGCCGGCGGCCAAAATCGGGGACGAGGTGACCAAGGAAGTCACGCCGAAGAATTTCGGCCGTATTGCCGCCCAGACCGCCAAGCAGGTGGTTATCCAGAAAATCAGGGAGGCGGAGAAGAACGTTGTCTTCGGGGAGTATCAGGGGCGGATCGGCGAGATCGTGAGCGGGGTCATCAGGCATTATGACAAGCAGAACGTCGTCATCGATCTCGGCCGGACTGAAGGAGTGATGCCTCCCCGGGAACAGTGCCATCATGAAGAATACCGGCTGGGCGCGCGTATCCGCACCTATATACTTGATGTGCGGGAACGGACAAAAGGACCGGAAGTGGTTCTCTCCCGCACTCACCCGAATTTCGTTCGCCGTCTCTTCGAACTGGAAGTCCCCGAGATAGATGAGGGGGTGGTGGAGATAAAAGGGATTGCCCGGGAACCGGGGTATCGCACCAAGATCGCGGTCTGTGCCGTCGATGATAAGGTGGACAGCGTGGGCGCCTGTGTCGGTCTGCGCGGCAACCGGGTCAAAAGCGTGGTCAGGGAGCTGAACGGGGAGAAGATCGATGTTATTCGCTGGGACGAAGATCAGGTCACCTATATTACCAACGCTCTCAGTCCGGCCAAACTTAAAATGGTCACTATCAATGATAAGGGGGAATGTGAGGTCATCGTGGACGAAGATCAGCTCTCCCTGGCCATCGGCAAAAAAGGACAGAATGTGCGGCTCTCCTCCCGCCTGACCGGCTGGAAGATCGATATTTTCCGGGAGGGGGAGGTGCTGAAAGGCGTGAAGTCGGCTATTGCCTCGCTCTCCGTTTTGCCGGGAGTGGGAGAAAAAATGGCCCGGAACCTGGTGGAAGCCGGTTTTACCGGTCTCCCGGTCATCGCCATTTCCGATCCGTCCGATTTGATGCAGGTTGACGGGATCGGGCAAAAGACGGCCGAGGACCTGATAAAAGCCGCCCGCGAGCTGACGGAGACGAATAATAATTGACGAGTGAAGGACGATCCTACATAAATTTGCGAGCGCAGCGAGCTAATATATAATGAGAGTGTACGAACTGGCACGAGAGCTGGGCCTGACCAGCAAGGAGCTTCTTTCCCGCTTGAAAGAGATGGGGATCGAGGTCGCTTCTCATTCCTCCTCCCTGGATGACGCCCGGGCGGCCCAGGTCAGAGAGCGGCTGCAAACCGCTCCGTCACCCCCGGGGGCGACGGAGGAGGAAAGGAAAGAGACACCGGCTCGGCCGGCTGTCGGGAAACTCTCTGCGGAGGAAGAAGTCGTTGTTCCTGAGGCCGTCCCCCGGCCTCAAGGCGAGGTTCTGGTTATCAAGTTCCCGGTCACCGTCCGTCAGCTGGCTGAATATATCGGTCAGCGGCCGAATATACTGATTAAAAAACTGCTCGAGATGGGGGTCTTCGCCTCTCTCAATCAATTCCTGGATGAAGAGACGGCCATTATTTTGGGCGGCGAGTACGACCGGGAGATCAGGTCTTACGCGCCGCAACGGGTGGAAGGGGAAGGGGTCCCCTCCGTCGCCCCTCGTGTCCCGAAAAAGCCGGTGCCGGAAGGAAAAAACCTGCGGCCCCGGAGCCCGGTGGTAACCCTGATGGGGCACATCGATCACGGCAAGACGTCGATTCTCGACGCGGTCAGGAAATCCCGCATCACCTCCGGTGAAGCGGGGGGGATAACCCAGCATATCGGGGCTTATCGGGTTGAGACCGAGCATGGCGACATCGTTTTTCTCGACACGCCCGGCCACGCGGCCTTTACGACCATGCGGGCGCGGGGAGCGGATCTGACGGATATCGTGATCCTGGTTGTGGCGGCTGATGAAGGGATCATGCCTCAGACCGAAGAAGCGATCAATCATGCCCGCGCGGCGAATGTCCCGATCATCGTCGCCCTGAACAAGATCGATAAAAGTACCGCCCGGGCGGATCGTGTCCGACGGCAGCTGGCCGAACACGGCCTCCAGCCCGAGGAGATGGGGGGAGATACGATCTGCGTGGAGTTGTCCGCCGTGACCGGAGTCGGTCTTGTCCACCTTCTGGAGATGATTCTCCTCCAGGCCGAGATGATGGAGTTGAAAGCCGACCCGGACGGTCCTGCCTCCGGCGCGGTGATCGAAGCCAGGCTAACATCCGATCGGGGGCCGGTGGCGACGGTTCTGGTCAAGAACGGGACGCTGAAACGGGGAGATAGTGTGGTCTGCGATATGTTTTCCGCCAAGGTCAAGGGGATGTTCGATGATCGGGGCAGCCAGGTGAAGACGGCCGGTCCGTCCACTCCGGTCGAGATCATGGGTCTGACCGGAGTCCCGGAGGCCGGGAGCTCCTTTCAGGTGGTGGAGAGCGACAGCCAGGCTCGTGAGATCAGCCACCGTCGCCGGGAAGAACTCCAGGAGAAGACCTGGGATGCTTCCCGCCGGATGCGCCTGGAGGATTTTTTCCAGCAGATCGCCAGCAGTGAAGTGAAGGAGTTGGCATTAATCCTGAAAGGAGATGTTCAGGGATCGGTTGAGGCCGTCGCCATGGCCCTGAAGGAGGTTGCGGCTACGAATCAGTCGATCAAGCTGAACATAGTGCACTCCGGCGCCGGCGGCATTAGCGAGTCGGACGTTATGCTGGCCGCCGCTTCCCGGGCGGTCATCATAGGATTTCAGCTCCCTCTTAACGGCAAAATAAAGCGTCTGGCCGATGAAGAAGGGGTTGATATCCGTTGTTATCAGATCATTTACGAAGCGGTGGATGACGTCCGCAAGGCCCTGGAGGGTTTACTGGAACCGGAATTAAAGGAAGTGATACTGGGAGAAGCGCGGGTTAAAGAAGTTTTCAAGATCTCCGGTCTGGGATTCGTGGCCGGCAGCATCGTTGAAAGTGGGAAGATCAAGCGGGGAAGCCGGGTAAGAATAATGAGAGGTGAGGAGGAGATCGCAACCGACTCGATCACCTCTCTCAAGCGGTTCAAAGATACGGTTGAAGAAGTTGCCGCCGGCAAGGAATGCGGAGTCACTCTGGGGAATTTTAATGATTTTCAGGAGGATGACCGACTGATCTCTTTCCAGGTGGACAAGATACCGAAGAAACTCTAAGTGTTTTTACTGCTTCTGATTATTCATTGAGATCAACGATCTGATGAATAATCTTTTTTGTTTATGAATATACCGCGTCAGGAAACGGGCAAGAGCCGCCGGCGGCTCCGGGTTGAGGAACAGATCAAAAGAATCCTGGGGGAAATCCTGAGTACGGGGGCCAAGGATCCACGGATCGGTTTCGTCAGTGTGACCCGCGTCGAGACGACCGCCGACCTGAAACAAGCCCGGGTCTGTATCAGTGTCCTGGGGGAAGAGGAGGAGGTCCGGCGGGCCCTGGAAGGGCTGCGGAGCGCCCGGGGATATTTTCAGCGGGAGCTGGGCCGCAGGATGAGCACCCGGTACACGCCGGTGATCTCGTTTTCTTTTGATGATTCGTTACAATACAGTGACCGGATCAACCGGCTTTTTGACAGACTGCATGAAGGAGAAGAGGAAAGGGATGAAGGTTCCCCCTCGCCTGATCAAACTATTGATTGAAGAAGACCGGTTCCTGATCACGACCCATCTTCGACCCGATGGCGACGCCATCGGGTCGCAGCTTGCCCTGGCCGCGATTCTGGCGCGGCTTGGGAAAGAGGTGATTGTTGAGAATGAATCTCCGATACCGCGAAATTTTGTTTTCCTCCCGGGCGCGGATTTGATCCGTCCTTTCCGGGATCTTCCTTTTCAGCCCCGGGTTGCCGTTGTGCTGGACGCCCCCGGTCCCCATCGCGCCGGCCGGGTTGAGGAACATCTTGCCGCAGCGGGAAAACTGATCAATATCGATCATCATGTCTCCAACAGCGGATACGGGGATATTGCCTGGGTGGAACCGACCGGTTCATCGGTCGGTGAGATGATCTATCACCTGCTCCCTGCCCTCGGGATCGAGCTTGATCATTCGATCGCACTCTGTATCTACGTTGCGATCCTGACCGACATGGGCAAGTTCCAGTACATGGTCACCCCGCAATCGGGTGTGACTATCTTCACCCTGGCCGCCCGCCTGGTCGAAAAGGGGCTGGTACCTTATGAAATATACAAGAAGGTGTATAATGTGTATTCAATCGCGCCTCTCAAGCTGCTGGGTGAGGCGCTCTCTTCCCTGGCCTTTGCCGCCGGCAATCAGATTGCTTACCTGACGGTCAATCGGGAGATGCTGGAAAGAAACGGCGCCGACTTTGATATCACCGAGTCCCTGATAGCCTACCCCCGGGACATCATATCAACCCGGATCGCGATTCTCTTTATAGAATTGACCGGCGGGGTCAAAGTCTCTTTCCGTTCCAAGGAGCCGGCTGTCATCGATGTCAATTGGATCGCCGCCCGCTTCGGGGGGGGAGGACATCCGGCGGCGGCCGGCGCCGAACTCGCGGGACCCCTCTCCGATGTGATCCGTCGTGTTCTGAAGACCGTGGAAAAATACCTTGCAGAGATAAATGTCGCGACGGAAGGGAGCTGATATGCTGTTTAGGGAGTTTAATGCATTAACAAAACGGCTATCGTTGAACGGTTGCGCTGCTCGAAACGTTGAACGGGGTGAGGTTGCGGGCTGCTTGATGCCGCAACCGTTCCACGCAACCGATTCGAGCCGCGTAACCGCAACCGTTTTACCTCAAGCGACGAACCAGGCGAACTAACGTACTGTTTATAAATGGTTTCCAAGAGACAGAGTAAAACCTCCCCCCCGACGATTGTCTTTCCCGATGGTTTCCTGATGGTCGATAAGCCGGAGGGGATCACGTCTTTCCGGGTGGTCGACCGGCTGAAAAAGCATTTCCGGATCGGCAAGCTGGGGCATGGAGGCAGCCTTGATCCTCTGGCAACCGGCCTTCTGGTATTGCTGGTGAACCGGGGGACGAAACAGGCTGATCTCCTGCTGGCGGGCGAGAAAGAATATGACGCGACGGTTTTGTTGGGGACCGAAACCGATTCTCAGGACATCACGGGAAAGGTGGTGCGCAAGCTCGACAGTGCCGGTTTGAATCGCGACGCGATCGAGCGGGCTCTGGGATGTTTCCGCGGGCAGATCAGTCAGACGCCCCCGATGGTCTCCGCGCTCAAGTATCGAGGGGAACGTCTCTATACGATCGCCCGGAGGGGAGAAGAGGTGCCGCGGCTTTCTCGGAAGGTGATGATCAGCAGGCTGACCCTGGTCGGGAACTCGGGTCCCCGGGTCCGGCTCGCCATCCGTTGTTCGAAGGGCACCTATATTCGGACCCTCTGCCACGATCTGGGGCGGACCCTGGGCTGCGGCGCCTGCCTGGCGGCCCTGCGGAGAATCGCGGTCGGTCCCTTCCGGATCGAGGATGCCGTTCCGCTGGATCAATTGCTGGCCGGATCACCGGAGGAGCTTTCCGCCCGGATTATTCCGGTTGATCGTTTATTGAGGCTCCTCGGCTCGATGCCCTCCGCCACGGACAGGCATGAAGCCGGGGGGAGGGAAAAGTCCTCTTGAAAAAGAGAGTGAAAAAGGATATAAAGCTTGAAGATGCCCCGGGCTCTCGCCCTCCGGATGTGGAAGAACGAAGGCTGAATCCGGTATTCCCGATGTTCGGGAACCAGCGTGACAATAAAAATAAACTGAAAAATTGAAGAGGAGTTGAACGTATGAGCGAAGAAAGAACGAAGAACAGGGAGATCACTGATTCTCTCGGTTATCACGACCGGGATACCGGTTCTTCCGGCGTGCAAGTCGCCATTCTGACGGATCAGATTCAGTGCCTGACGGAGCACATGAAAACACACCATAAGGATTTCCGTTCTCAGCGCAGCCTTAAGATCATGGTCAGCAAGCGTCAGAAACATCTGAATTATCTAAAAAGGACCAATCCGGCCAAGTACCGGGAAGTGGTGGAAAAACTCCACCTTAGAAAGTAGGCAGTTTGTCGTAAGGAGATAGGTTGTTATGGAGATTATTAAAAGTTGCCAGATGGGTGATAAGACCCTTGAAATTATAACCGGGGAATTAGCCCGGCAAGCCGACGGAGCTGTTACCGTTACCTGTGAGGGGACCGTGGTCCTGGTGACGGTGGTAGCGGCGGAAGGGTGCCGCGAAGGGACCGATTTTCTGCCTCTCACGGTTGACTATCGGGAGAAGACCTCAGCGGCGGGAAAGATCCCGGGAGGGTTTTTTAAGAGGGAAGGGCGCCCGACGGAGAAGGAGATATTAACCTGTCGCTTGATCGACCGCCCGCTGCGTCCCCTTTTCCAGGATGGGATGAGAAATGACATTCAGATCGTGGCCTGGGTTCTGTCGGCGGATGGCCAGAATGACCCTGACATCCTCTGCATCAACGGGGCGTCCGCTGCCCTGATGGTTTCGGGAATTCCGTTTTCCGAACCGATCGGCGGAGTACGGATCGGTATGATCGGAGATGAGTTTATCATCAACCCGACCGTTGCCCAGCTGGAAGAGAGCAGAATGGACCTGGTCCTGGTGGGAACAAAAACATCGATTAACATGGTTGAGGGCTGGGCCGGTATCCTGAGTGAAGATATTATTCTCCGGGCGATCCTGGCCGGTCAGAACGCACTGGGCCCGATCATCGATCTTCAGAATGAGCTGCGGGCCGAGGTATCCCCCCAACTTCGCGAGTTTGATCTTCAGATTCCTTCGGATGAATTGATCAGCCGGGTTGAGGGACGGGCGGCTTCTGAACTGATCCCGGCATTGAATATCCGGGAGAAGAAAGCGCGGAACCAGGCGATTTCAGCCATCAAGGAGACGATTTTTCAGGAGTTATTAATTGATGACCCTGAATTGGCCGGCTGGGCGTTCAGCGCCGCGTTCAAGAAAGCGGTTAAGAAGTACAGCCGGAAGATGATCATTGAAGAAGGCAAACGCTCCGATGACCGGGCGGTGGACGAGGTTCGTAAGATCAGCTGCCGGGTGGGGGTACTGCCCCGCACCCACGGTTCAGCTCTCTTCAGCCGGGGGGAAACCCAGGTTCTGGCCATGACCACCCTGGGAACGGCCTCCGACCGCCAGCGGATTGACGGGCTGGGGGAAGAAGAGAAGAAGCGGTTTATGCTCCATTATAATTTCCCGTCCTTTTCGACCGGTGAAGCCAGGATGGACCGCGGTCCCAAGCGGAGGGAGATCGGACACGGCGCGCTGGCCGAACGGTCGCTCCTCCAGGTACTGCCGTCCGAGGAGGAGTGTCCGTATACTATCCGGATCGTCGCCGATGTGCTGGCCTCCAACGGCTCTTCTTCAATGGCCTCCATCTGCGGAGGGAGTCTTTCCCTGATGGATGCCGGGATCGCGATCAAGAAACCGGTCGCCGGAATCGCGATGGGATTGCTCAAGGAAGGCGAGAGCACCGTTATCCTGACCGACATACTCGGATCCGAGGATGCGCTCGGGGATATGGATTTCAAACTGGCCGGAACGGAAGATGGTGTAACCGGACTCCAGATGGACATTAAGATAGCCGGCATATCCGAAGAGATCATGAAAGCGGCCCTGGAGCAGGCGCGCGTCGCCCGTCTCCATATCCTGGGGAAGATGAACGAAGTGCAGTCCGAGGCTAACACTGAGATCTCTCCCTACGCCCCCAAGATTCTATCCATCCAGATAGATCCCGATAAGATCGGGTTGGTGATCGGTCCCAAGGGAAAGAATATCAAAGCAATGGAAAAGACAGGCGTGAAGATAGATATCGAGGACGACGGATTTGTGTCCATCTCATCATCCGATATCGACGCCGCCCGCAAGGCTAGAGACACCATTGAGCTGATGACCGCGGAAGTCGAGATCGGCAAGACCTACCAGGGGACGGTAAAGACGGTCAAACAATTCGGCGCCTTCGTGGAACTTCTTCCCGGCAAGGACGGGCTCTGCCACATCTCCGAGATGGCCGATAACCGGGTCAAGCAGGTTGAGGACGTCATGAAAGAGGGTGATGTTGTCATGGTGAAAGTGATCGCCATCGATAATCTGGGCAGGATCAAGCTCAGCCACAAGCAGGCACAACCGCCAAAAGAAGACGAGCAGAGCTGAAAGACTGCCGGTCTCCCTCCCCCGTGCTTTTCGCCCGGCCGTAATGTCTGTGGTCGGCCGGGCGGGCGCGGGGATTCGTGGTTTTTTTATCCGTGGTGATTGTAACGGCGTAGATGTAGCAAAAGATCATGACAGCGGAGAAGCACTTCTCCCCGGCGCTGGGACTGGTTCTGATCGCGGTCGGCATTTTTACCGCCGTCAGCCTGCTTTCCTATCATGCAGGTGATGCCGATAGCGCCGGTGGGGGGGCCGTCGTGGTCAATTACAGTGGTCGGGTGGGTGCCGAGCTGGCCCAGAAGCTGTATCTGGTGCTGGGCGCGGCGGCATTGGTTCTCCCCCTTCTTGTCATCGCGGAAGGGAT
Organism: uncultured bacterium; assembly: GCA_963822585.1. Lineage (GTDB taxonomy): Bacteria > Auribacterota > Erginobacteria > Erginobacterales > Erginobacteraceae > CAWGIE01. The sequence goes on along the minus strand of CAWGIE010000026.1, from coordinate 402,406 downwards.
TGTTCGCCTGATCCCCCGGCAAACGTCTCCCCGCCCGGCCTTCCTCAAGTGTTTATACGGCCTCCTGATTGTGCTCAGTCTCTCTCCGCTCCTCAGTCTCCAGAACCTGCTATCTTCCCGGCTTTTGGGCGAACAACTGGAAGGGGTATCCCTGGGGGGGTGGTGGGGACGGGAGGCGGCCGGGATCCTGAGACCCCTGGGCCCCTTCGGCAGCCGCCTGGTCCTGGTGACGATTTTGATGGTTTCATTCGCTTTGCTTACCGAGATGAAGCCCGTGCTCTTTCTGGCCCGGCAGTTCCGGAGTCTGTTCCGGGTAATCGGAAGATCCCGATCCATCCGGCCGAAACCTGTCGCCGCGGGGAGTCTGCCCGCCCCGGCCGCGCTCGACCGGAGAGAATCCGCCGCCGCTCTTCGTCGCGCCGCCCTGGAGAAAGAGAGGGAAAAAGCCGCCCTGCTCAAGGAGAGGAAGGAGGAATTGCGCCGCGCCGAGAAGGAGAGAATCCGAGAAGAGCGACGCCGGGCCCGGGAAGAGGAACGGGAGGAAAAGGAAGCCCTCCGCCGGAAGAAAGAGGCGGAACAGCGTATGCCGGCGAAGAAAAAAAGTCGGGAGCCGTCGCCGGTTTCCCGGCCCCGGGAGCCCGTCGTATCTCCGGTTCCCGCCGTCGCGCCGGCTGGACGCCCCCTGCCGAAGCCGGCTCCACCCGGTCCCGGGAAGAACCCGTATCAGCTCCCGCCGCTGGACCTTCTGGACGTCCCGCCTCCTCTCTCGGAACGGGAGATCAAAAATAAAACCTTTGATGAATCGGAGATACTGGAGAGCACGCTGCAGGATTTCGGGATTGAATCACGCGTGGTCGGGATCGAACGCGGTCCGGCGATCACCCGGTATGAACTCCAGATCGCTCCCGGTGTGAAGGTGGGGAAGGTCAAGGCGCTGGATAACGACATCGCTCTCACCATGAAGGCAAAGTCGGTCCGGATCCTGGCGCCGATCCCGGGCAAGGCAGCCATCGGAATAGAGGTCCCCAACATCAATACCAATCTGGTCTGCATGCGGGAAATGATCGAATCGGCGGAATTCCGGAAAAGCCGCTGTATCCTTCCCCTGGCTCTCGGGAAAAACATCTCCGGTCAGCCGGTCGTGGCCGATCTCACCGCGATGCCTCACCTTTTGATCGCGGGTGCCACCGGTTCGGGAAAAACGGTGTGCATAAACTCAATCATTATCAGCCTCCTTTATGCCCGCACACCCGACGAGCTGAAACTGATCATGGTTGACCCCAAGAAGGTCGAGATGGCGGCTTTCCACCATCTCCCCCACCTGGCCTGCCCGGTTATTACCGACGCGGCCCGGACGTCCATGGCTCTTGCCTGGGTGATCAGGGAGATGGAAGACCGGTATGAATACTGCGCCCGGGCCGGGGTCAGGAATATCCAATCTTATAACGAACTGAGGAGGGGATCTCCCGGGGGAGAGGACGAGGATGAGCTGCCCGCCTCAATGCCCTATATCGTGCTCCTGATCGATGAGCTTGCCGACCTGATGCTGGTCGCGGCCAAGGAGATCGAGACGGCCATCGCCCGCCTCGCCCACCTTTCCCGGGCCGTGGGGATTCACATGATTCTGGCGACTCAGCGTCCCTCGGTCGATGTCATCACCGGTGTGATCAAGGCCAACCTCCCGGGCCGGATATCTTTCAAGGTGGCGGCAAAGGTTGATTCCCGGACGGTTCTGGACGCCGGCGGCGCCGATAAGCTGCTCGGGAACGGCGATCTCCTTTTCCTCCCGCCCGCCACTGACCAGCTGATTCGGGCTCAGGGAACGATCTGCCGCGATCACGAGATCAACAGGGTGGTGGCGTTTGTGACCAGGCAAAGAGAACCGGTATTCGAAAAAGACATGTTCCAGAAGAAGGCCGTCGCCCCGGGCGCGATGGGGGAGGGGGCGGAATCGGAGGATATATTCCTGGAGCCGGCGATCGACGTTATCCGGCAGACCGCTCAGGCTTCGGTCAGCATGCTCCAGAGGAAGTTAAAGATCGGATATTCCCGTGCCGCCCGGATCATGGATGAACTGGAAGAACGGGGAATTGTGGGGCCGTACCAGGGAACCAAAGCCCGGGAAATTCTTATCGAAACCTATGCCGGTGATGGAACGGTGGAGGAGGATGAGGGGGAGGACCTGGAATGACGAAACTCGAAATCAGAATGGCCCTTCGACTTTGCTCAGGGCAAGCTCATGGATGTTGTATTCGAATTTCTGATTTCGTCATGCTGGTTTAATGTGAGCCGGTTTTGCAGATGTGGTATCGTTCTTGCGTTTTCGCTTCAGGGCTTGTAGTATCGGAATGCCCTCGGCATTCTTCGTTGGAACAGGGAGTATTGCTTCGCTTACGGTTGATCAAGCACTGGCTTCAGAAACTTTTAACTTTAGGCACTTCGAACTTTAGGCACTTGTCATGGATTATCTGAGTGAAAAATTGCAGGAAGCCAGGGAGCAAAAAGGCGCTTCCCTCCAGGACGCCGCCATCGCCACCAAAATAAAAATCGAATATCTCCGCGCCCTGGAAACAGGAGACTATCTCCAGCTCCCTCCCCGAGCCTATGTCAAGGGTTTCCTGAAGATTTACGCGCGTTACCTCTCTCTCGATTATGTAGTGCTGACCCGTCTCTACGATGAGATGTATGAATCCCCTGATGCCCAGATGGTTTTCGCCGACCCGAAGCCGACTTTTCCCGCTTTTGCCTCCGGCTTGAAATGGAAGAGCGTGGCCGGGACGGCGGGAACGGTCCTTCTTGTCGCCCTGCTGGTTTGGGGAGCGCTCCGGTTATTCCGGGGGACCGGTCCCTCTCCCGATATATCGGTCCATTTTTCCCGGGTCGACAATCCCTTTACTCCCGAGTCGATCGAACGGATTCCCATCCGGGAAGTTCTGGATCAACAACCCCGGAAATAGTGATCCGTTCAATCCCCGGACTTTCATATTCATCTTCCCCGATGAAAACGAACCGCGTGTGCCTGATCAGCCTGGGTTGCCCTAAAAACCTGGTTGACTCGGAGACTATCCTCGGTCTCCTTCCCGCCGGCCGCTATCAGACGACCCCACGCCTGGAGGAAGCCGATATCGGTATCGTCAATACCTGCGCTTTCATGCAGTCCGCCCGTGATGAAGCCCGCGAGATAATTGAGAAAGCTGCTGACTGGAAACGACGGAGCGGCGGGAAACTGGTTATCGCCGGCTGTCTGGTCCAGTATCACGGCCGCCGGGCGAAGGATTTATTCCCTTCCGCCGATCTCCTGCTCGGAGTGGGGGAATTCACTGTTCTCCCGAAGGCATTGGAAGAAGGGGGAAATAAAGGATCGAGACTGTATCTGAGGGAGGTCCCCCGGTTTCCATTTCATCATTCTTTGCCCCGCCGGCTCTCGACTCCGCGCCATACGGCGTATCTCCGGATCGCCGACGGGTGCGATAACCGATGTTCCTATTGTCTGATCCCGGACATTCGAGGCCCTTACCAGGGGCGATCCCTGTCCTCGATCATCTCGGAAGCCCGGCGGCTGGTTGAACGGGGGGTAAAGGAGATCATTCTGATCGCTCAGGATACGGCCTATTTTGACTATGGACGGAAAAAACAGTCCGGATTGAGCCGCCTGCTGGAGAAACTGAACGAGATCGATGGATTGTCCTGGATACGGGTGCTTTATGCTCACCCCCGGCATCTTGACAACCACCTCTTGCAAACAATTGATTCCTGCGGTAAGGTATGCCCGTATCTGGATGTCCCGCTGCAGCATATCAACGACTCCATCCTGGGAAAAATGGGCCGCCGGATAAGCCGCGCCCGGATTGAAGCCGTTTTGCAACGTGCCCGCGAGACAGTGGAGGGGATCAGCCTGAGAACGACCTTGATGGTCGGTTTCCCGGGCGAGGGTGAAGATGAGTTTCGGGAATTGGTCGAGTTCGTCCGCACGTATCGGTTTTCTCATCTGGGTGTTTTTACCTATTCCCCGGAGAGAGGAACTCCAGCCTACCGGTACGGGAAAGGCGCTGGAAAAAGAATTTCCCACCGTCGCCGGGAGGTCGTGCTGGAAATACAGAGTGAAATCTCCGCGGAAAATCTGCGGTCATTCCGGGGGAGGGAAATCACCGTTCTGATCGACGGCCCTTTTCCCGGGGAAGAGGCCGGGTTGATGGTTGGCCGCGGGGTCTTTCAGGCACCCGAAATCGACGGCATGGTCGTGGTAGCGGGGGAGGGGATGAAAGCGGGTGATATGGTGTCGGTCAGGATTACCGACAGCTCCGATTACGATCTTTACGGCACTATTATTTCTGCTGCGCAAAAATAATTGGCGTTAAATTCCTGTTTCGGAATTTCAAGAACGTAGCGTGAAGTGTAAGGTGTAAAGTGGAAAGTGGAAAGTTTCATTACACTTTAAACATTACACTTTACACTACAAGTGGCGCCGGAGGCGCTAACTGGTATAATGAATTTGCCGAATAAGTTGACTGTTGCCCGGCTGCTGGCGACGCCGGTCTTTATCCTGCTCCTCTCCGTTTCCTTCACCGGGAATTATATTCTGGCCCTGATTCTTTTTCTGTTGGCCATGCTGACGGATTACGTGGACGGGACCCTGGCCCGGTCGCGGGGAGAGGTCACCGACACCGGCAGACTCCTCGACCCCCTGGCGGACAAGATACTCATCAGTTCGGCTTTGATCATTTTCGTCGGCCTGCCGGAAATCTGGCTCCCCGCCTGGTTGGTGATCATCATCGTCAGCCGCGAGTTCGCCATCACCGGCCTGAGATTACTGGCTGCCTGCCAGGGAAAGGTCATCCCCGCCGGCAGATGGGGCAAACACAAGACGGTCTCTCAGGTAGTCGCCGTTACTGCCGTCCTGGTATACCTGTGTCTGCTTTACGGCACGGCGGAAAGCGAACGTGATGCCCTGCGCGGTTTCCGGCCCTGGCTTCTGATCCTGCTCGGGGTCACCGCTTTCCTCACCCTCTCTTCGGGGTTGTACTATCTGCTGAAAAACGTGGGTGTCCTGGTCGATCTCTCCGGGAGCCGGAGCAAGACGGAAGAGGGGCTGGATACGGAAGCCTCCAGGGGGAAACCGGCGTGAAGGCAGGGAGACAATACCGGGGTGGTTGGTGGGTGAGGTTCGCGGCCAGTTTCTTTTACCTGGGTTATTCACCGGTGGCCCCGGGGACGGCGGGCGCCGTCGGCGGCATCATCGGGCTTCTTTTCCTCCGCCATCTTCTTCCCGGCTTTCTCCCCGAAAACCTCGTTGATTTTCGATGGGGATACCTCGTCTTTCTTCTTATCTTTTTCCTGGCCGGGGTTTATGTTTCCACCCGGGGGGAGAAAGAATGGCGGCAGAGAGACGACCATCGGATTGTTATCGATGAAGCATTCAGCGTGTTCATAACGTTCCTCTGCATCCCGATCGGGCCGGGAACCCTGATCGGCGGTTTTCTGCTCAACCGGTTTTTTGATGTCGTCAAGCCCTTCCCGGGCCGTCTCCTGGAGCAAGCGCCCCGGGGATGGGGAGTCATGCTTGATGACCTGCTGGCGGGGATCTACAGCAACGTTGTTCTGCGGGTGGCGCTCCTGTTTTTTAGTTGATCGACGCTGATGAGATTCAAATATCACGTTGGTCACGGAAATAATTTGAAAATTCAGACGGGGGTGGTATAACATCATAGTCTTAAAAGTAGTGTGAAATGTGGGCTGGGGTTAGGAATGCCTTTTTCTTACGTCGCATAGGTGAAATAAATTTAGTTTAATCAACAGGCCCAACGAAGTTGGGCCCACTATAAAGTAGCGCCGAAGGCGCTAATTTATATATGAATAAGGGAACATTACTGATTGTGCTGGCGGTTCTCTCCCTGGCGGTTTCTGCCTGCGGAGGGATCGAGGTCAAGGAGGGAGAAAATCCTCCGGCTTCGCCCCCCGGCGTTCCCCCGGAAGCGCAGCTGCTCTGGAATGAAGCTCAGGCTCTGGAAGCGAAAGGAGACTTCAGCAAGGCCTTGAGTCGGTATCAGGATCTGGTCGATGATTATCCCGATTCCTCTTTGGCTCCCGATGCCCAGTTCCGGATCGGAGTTTGTCTGGAAGAAAATGACGACCTGTATGAGGCTTTTCAAACATATCAGTCCCTCCTGGTTAACTATCCCGGGAAAGGTAATCTGGGAGACATCCTGAGCCGGCAGTATAGGATCGGGGAGGCTTTCTTGAACGGGAGGAAACGGAATTTTCTCTTTTTGCCGATCCGATCCGGTCTGGGCACGGCCCAGGAGATCTTCCGAACGGTGGTGAGTAACGCCGCCTTCAGCAAAGTTTCTCCCCGGGCACAATACGGCCTCGCCCAGGCGCTTTATGAACAGGGCGATTACGAAGAGGCGATAACCGAGTATGAACAGGTTCTGGCCAATTATCCGGGGACCGAAGTTATTCCCCTGGCACTATTTAAAATAGGGGAATGTTACTATCAGATTGCCCTGCGAGCTGATTATGATCAGAAAGAGGTGGACAAGGCGATCAGATACCTGCGGAAGTTTGTACAGGATTTTCCCGAGCACCGGAACCGGCCCGAAGCAGATGAGTTGATTTCCAAGTTGATTGATCTGAAGGCGGAAAAGGCATACGATATCGCTCTTTTTTATGAAGCGGCTGATTCGTCGGAAGGCGGGAGACTGTACTTTCAGGAGATTATAGATACCTACCCGGATTCGCGGTATGCTCTTCTGGCCCGGGAAAAAATCGCGAAGCTGCCGCCCGCCCCTCCCGGGCCGAAGGATGCGGGGAAAGATGAGGATACGGGAGTAAACCCCATGACCAGCCTGATGGAAAACGGGAATGAATAAACTCCATCCCTTCATTGTCATTATTGCCGCGATTGCGGCCATTGTCCTGGCCATGACCGGGTGCGGCCCTTACCGGCTGGGCACTACTCTCCCCGCCAACCTGCAGACAGTCTATGTGCCGACTTTCGAGAACAAAACATTTCAGCCGGGGATTGAAGTGGATGTTACCAACGCGGTTATTACCCGGTTCCGTCAGGACGGCAACCTCCGCCCGGTGTCCAAAGATCAGGCTGATACCATCCTGGAGGGTGTGATCACCGACTGGAATCGCCGGGTGCTTGGTTATACCGGCGATGATGAGAATGAGGTCGAAGAGTACCGTCTTTATGTGACGGCGGTGATCACCTTCAAGGAATTGTCCACCGGTGAAGTGCTCATCAAGGGACAACGCGTCCGGGGATATACTGATTTTTACGTGGAAGCTGACCTCCCTACGGAGGAGGAAGACGCCCGCCCCAAGGCCTTCAAGGACCTCGCCCGGAGGATCGTTGACCAGGTCGTCTCGATCTGGTAAATGATGAGACCGCTATCGGGAAAGATTCGGTCCCTCTACTTTCTGCTCGGGGAGGAGACCTACCTGAAGCTCCTCTCCCTCAAAGATCTCAAGAAGAAGATACTCGCCGATGGTGAGGAGTCCCTGAACTACGAATATCTCCTGGGCGATGATGTCGATGCCGCCGGGATACTTGATGCCGCCCGAACCGTCTCCTGGGATCTTTTCTCCCCGGCCGGTAAGGGCCGGCGGCTGGTTGTGGTGGACCGGGCGGAGAAGCTCTCCCCCGCTGTCTGGAAACGGATGACGGATTATTTCAACGCCCCCGAACCGGATACCTGCCTGGTCTTTCTGATTAACCGGAAGGAAAAGGACTGGAACGCCCGGTCTTTCATCCCCAAAAAGCACATTGTCTCTCTCTCCCCTCCCCGGGGGAAAAAACTGGAGGAATGGGTCCGAAATGAAATCTCCCGTCACGGGCTTCATGCCCGGGGAAAAGCTCTGGAGGCGCTTGTCCGCCTGGCCGCGATGAATCTCGGCGCGCTGGCCGGGGGGCTGGAGACATTATCCGTCTATAAAGGAGGAGGAGGAGGGACGGTTACCGCAGAGGAGATCAGCGCGGTTATCGGGATCGGCCGGGAAGGGACTATTTTTGACCTCAGCGGATTGATTGTGATGGGCAACCGGGAGGACGCCTTGATTCTTCTCAACCAGCTGCTTGATGAAGGCGAGAAGCCCCTGAAGATCGTTTCTCTCTTGGCCGGTGCCTTCAGAAAGCTCTGGCTGGGCGTTGAGGCATGGCAGAAGACGGGGAATCCCCGGGCTACCTGCGAAGCGGCCGGAGTGCGCTTTTATCAATCCGATTTCCTGCGGCAGGCACAGAAACTTCGGCCGGAAGATATCGGATATGTTTACCGTCGTCTGGTCGAGACCGATAATGCCTTAAAGGGGGGTGAAAGAAACTCTCAGCTCGCGCTGGAGCGTCTGATCATCGATCTGGCGGGAAGAGAGACCACTGCCCCCTCAGGGAATCATTATTCGGAGCGGGTCCTAGATTGAATTGTATGATCGGGCGAGCTGTGTTTTTTTCCGCGCGGCGTAATTTTTTTTCACCAGGCCCCGCGTGGCCGCCCTGTCCAGAAGTGAATAGGATTTTTTTAATTCGGCCAGGGCCTTCTCCTTGTCGCTGGCCGTGATCTTGGTCCGAAAGACCCGGGCCTGGGTCTTCAGAATGGCGCGGGCGGCGCGGTTCCGTGACCGCCGGGTGACATTCTGGCGAAGGCGCTTGGCGGCTGATTTTGATTGGGGCATGACTCCGTAACTCCTCTGTAATAGATTTGAATAGGTTAATCCGTTCGATCAACTCAAACCGTTCAAGCCGTTCAAAGGGGGTAAACGGTTCCAGGTCTCGACTGTTTCCGATGGAATATACGGTTAATGGAGTCCGCCGTCAAGACTAAACATGAATACGGAATCTCAGATTACCCGTTCCGCCGGCGTAGTCGGTTCGGCAACCATGCTCAGCCGTGTCCTGGGCCTGGTCCGGGACGTGCTGACGGCCAGCTTTTTCGGGACCGACCTGGCCCTCTCCGCTTTTGTGGTCGCTTTTACCATCCCCAACCTTCTCCGCAAACTGCTGGGAGAAGGCGCCCTGACCGGCGCCTTTGTGCCCGTTTTTACCGAATATCTGGAGAAAAAAGGGCTGAAGGAAGCCTGGCGGATTGCCGGTGTTGTTTTTTCGCTGGCAACGGTTGTCCTGGCAGGGTTGGTTTTAATCGGTTTCCTGAGTATCCGGCTAATAACCGGATTCGCTGACCTGGGCGACAAATACCAGCTTGTTTTCCGTCTGCTCGGGATTATGCTGCCGTACCTGTTTTTCATCTGTCTGGTCGGCCTGGCGACGGGGATTTTAAACAGCCTCCGTCATTTTGCCGGCCCCGCTCTTTCCCCGGCTCTTCTGAATCTGGTCTGGATAGCGTCCCTTTTTATTCTTTGCCCGAAATTCGGCACGACCCCCGAAGAAAAAATTACCGGGCTGGCGGTGGGGATCGTTATCGGCGGGGTCATTCAACTGGGCCTTCAGATCTTGATTTTGAAAAGGAAGGGCTTCCCCTTCACGTTTACCTTTGGCTGGCACGACCCGGCGGTAAAAAAAATCATCCTTTTGATGGGGCCCGGAATCATCGGCCTGGCTGTTTTCCAGCTGAACACGGTGGTGGATCAGTTTCTGGCGATGGTGATCGGGGCAAGCGCTCCGGCCGCGCTCTTCTATGGGAACCGCCTGGTACAATTTCCCCTGGGTGTGTTCGGGATCGCGTTCGCCACCGCCGCGTTGCCGGTAATGGCCCGGCTCATGGCCGGGAATCGGGTGGATGAATTTAAATCCGCCTTTTCCCATTCCCTCCACCACGTATTGCTGGTGACGGTCCCCGCCGCGATCGGCTTGATTGTCCTGCGCCGCCCGATTATCGTGCTTCTTTTTCAGAGAAAGGCGTTCGACGTGAGTTCAAGCGCGGCTACCGCCTGGGTGCTTCTCTTTTACAGTATGGGACTCCCGGCTTTTGCGGGCTTGAAGATCATCACCCAGGGTTTTTATTCCTGCCAGGACACCAGGACCCCGGTCAAGGTGGGGTTCTGTGCCATGCTCCTGAACCTGGTTCTCAATCTGACGGTGGTCTATACCCCCTGGTTGAGGGAAAACCTGAGAGAGGGGGGTCTGGCGCTCACCACCAGTCTCGCCGCTTTCCTAAACATGGGAGTTTTGTATTATCTCCTCTGGAGAAGACTGGGGGGAATGCGGGGAAGGGAGATGGCATCTTTTCTGGCCCGGCTCGGCATCGCTTCGATCTTCATGGGAGGAGCCTGCGGTCTATGCCTGGCCTTTCTTCAGGCGCGGCTGGCCGGTGAAGGCCTGGGAGAAAAGCTTCTCCTGGTTGGGGTGCCGATGACTGTCGCCCTGCTCGCTTTTCTGGGGGCGGCGCTACTGCTGAAAATCGGGGAAGTGAAACAGATATTGCAGGCTCTTATTTATTCGAAGAAAAAATAAGAGTGTGCGAGCATTGAAGCAATAGTGCGGGAGGATTTTACGTTGCCGGTATCGCCCCAATGAAATCAAAACGGTCCTGGTTCAAAACATATAAATGAGCGAGCCCCGATGAATCGGGGCTCGCTCATTTACTGCTTCGGTATTTCAATAATCCTATTTTTTCTACGAAAAAATAGGAATGTGCAAGCATTGAACCGACAGTGCAGGGATATTTGAAAGAAAATTCGTGTAATTTCTCCGCCCCGAAGCTTTAATCGGGGGCGTAATTCGTAGTTTTATTTAGTCGCCCGAGCCCCGGTAAACTGGGGTAGACTGCGCGAGGGCTAAGTTCCTGTTTCGGAATTTCAATAAATCGGGCCGACACAGCGGTCGGCCCCTACGTAGGGGAGGGCCGCCGTGCCCTCCCTCAGTTGCGAAGCTACGTTCTATTAGTATTCGTAGTCGCTTCCGCCGATGAACTCCCGCAGAAGGGATTTGCCGGGCACGCAGGAATCGTCTTCGACCACGGTGATGGTATCCAGAAGATCGTGAACCCGCAGGGCGCGCAGATAAGCATCGCGCTTGCCGGGGTCGTCCTTGAACTTTTCGATTGCCTCCTTCAGGGAATGGAAGGAGTACTTCTTGTGAATCGGGAGCTCGTAGGGCAATGCTCCGTTAACGACAAAGTCGGTCTCGGTGATGAAGGGAACGATGTGGCGCATTTCGCTTTTGCGGACGTAGTGCCAGTGGCCGATAGTGGCAACCGGGGAATAGCTTCGATGCCAGCTGTCCCTGACCATCCTTCTCAGCAGCCGGATATCCGTCCAGCGGGTCCAGTCCCCCTTGATGTCTTTCAGCTGGGAGAGGGTCTCTATATAGAGCCGGAACTTATTCTCGGCGGGGACGCTTGCGGTCATCGGGGCATAGAGGCCATGGAGACTGTCGATCAGGATAATTTCATCCTTCTCAATACGAAGGGGAACCGTTTCTTTCTGGCGGAGACCGGTTTTGAAATCGTAGATCGGCATCGGGATTTCTTTGCCGGCCAGCAGGTCCCCCAGGTGTTTGTTGATCAGCGGCAGGTCCAGAGCCTGGGGTGTTTCAAAATCGTAATCTCCGTATTCATCCTTGGGATGCATCTCCAGATCGAAGAAGTAGTTATCCAGGACCATGGGGATCAGTTTTAATTTATTTTCCCGCAGCCGCTCCGCGATTTTGGTGGTGGTGGTGGTCTTGCCGGAACTGGAGGGGCCGGCGATGATCACCAGGCGGATGGGTTCTTTACTGTCCAGAATGGCCTGGGAGGCCATCTTGATGTACCATTCGTATCGTTCATCCGCCTCTTTTACCAGATCGGGGAAAGTCCCGTCGGCGATCCGGCGGTTTAACCCCTGGACGGTGTCAACCCCGTGTTCGACATACCATTGGTAGGTGCCGTCGATTACTTGCATGGGGATGTTCTTTTTATAACCTGTATTATGGTTTGGGGTATTCATACGCGCAGCTCCTTTTCCGATATTCGATGAAGTCAAATTCATGATCCCAGTCGCCCCGAAGGTGTTAACCGGAGCTGAATAGAAAAGTTCAAAGATCTTTTCAGACAGGGTTCAGCTTAATAACGTAGTAAGGCATGGCCTGTTTTGTCAATCCTAAAATTATACACTGGGGCGGAAAATAATAACCTATCGGCGTGGTTCGGGTCCACCGCTCATCAATATTCCGTGACTTTTATCCAGTCCGCCTCCATGGTATCATTGACCAGACCCCGGAAGCCACGTACGGTTAAACCATCCAGTTCCCTGACGATCAGCGATGTGCTGATGGTCAGGGAAGGAATGTCCCGCCAGTAAAATGAGGGGGAAGGAGGGAAACGGTAGGTGGCGCCTTGATGAATTGAAAATTTTCCCGCTTCCCTGATGGCCTCGGCCCGCTCTTCGGGGGGCGCCGCGAAATAACAGTTTTGAAAGGTGGCGGAATTCTTAAAGGCGGTCACCTCGTCATCCCAGACCTTCTCCATCCCCGTGAAGAGAGAAACTTCCGACTGAGTCGCGAGAACGATTCTTTCCTCTCCGGGAGGCTCCCCGGTCAGGATGGAGTCCCGGCTGATTATATCTTCGATGTCGATCGGCGGAAGGTGGATGAAGATACAGAGCTGGACCTCTCCTCCGGTCAGGGTTTTCTCGATCTCCACACTCAGTTCGACCGGAAGATAGACGCACTCCGATTGTTCGCCGTCCGTTTGCGGTCCGCGGGAGACGGGTATTTTTCTCAGCACCAGCCGGGCGCCTCGAAGATCACCACCGGCCGGCGGAGTGTCATGATCGCAGATATTCTCCTGATCGCCGGCGGGATCTCCGGCTTCCAGAACAAGGTATTCCGGTTCTGTCCGCCCCCGGACCGGGAGTAAAAATAAGGCGGCAGAAAGCATCGCTGTCAAAATAGGGAATCGGGCAGGAGTTAATTTCACTTTAGTTCGCAACAGGAACGATCATTTATTGTTTTTCAATTAACACCGGATACAGTACCATCCTCGTATCGGAATTTCAATAAAAGGCAACGGTAAGGGTAACGAAGCCCAGCCTGCCCCGATTCATCGAGGTATCGGTGAGGGTTAGGGTAACGGCCGCTGCGCCGGGCGCACGTAACCGACAAACGAAACCCCGGTAACTACTGGGGCAGGCTGGGCCTCGTTACCGTTGCCCTGACCGAGTTGCGCCGGAGGCGCTAACTTGCTGTTTCGGAATTTCAATAATCTTATTTTTCCTCCGGAAAAATAAGAATGTGCAAGTATTGAATCGAGATTGCAGGGATATTTTAAAATAAATTCGCGGAATTCGCGAAATTCGTAGTTTTTTAGTTACCCGAGCGAAGCGAGGGCTAAGTTCTAATAAATTCCTGCCGGAGGATGGGTAATACGGCAGATCCCCGGATGAAGAATATCTTGATTTTTAACTGCGGGAGTTCTTCTTTAACCTGCAAAGCGTTCTCCGTAGACGGTTCGGACGGGATCGTGCCGATTCTGTCCGTAAAGGCACACCGGGTTGGTGTGCGGGGGAGCGCCCCGTCTTTCATCGAGTATCGGTTTTCGGGGGAACGGGAAGTGGATCGCCAGCCGGTCAACACGCATGGTGAGGCCGCGGCCCGTGTCGCGCGCTTTGTCCGGGCAAAGGACATACAAATCGATTATCTGGGTCATCGTTTTGCTCATGGAGGGAGTTTGTTCCGGGATTCGGCATGGCTTGATCAGGAGGTCAGGGAGGGACTTCGCCGTTGCCTCCCCCTGGCCCCGATTCATAACCCTTTCTCCCTGAGTGTGATCCTGGAATGTGACCGTTCTTTTCCCGATCTGCCCCAGTATGTTTCATTCGATACGGCTTTCCATGCCGATCTCCCCCCGCCCGCGTATGCGTATGCGTTGCCCCGGAAAATCGTTGATCAATTCGGGTTTCGCAAATATGGTTTCCACGGGCTCTCGTATCAACATGTTGTCAGGGAAACCTCCCGCTATCTGGGAGGGGGTCCGGACGGAACGAAAATCATTGCCTGCCATCTCGGGACCGGCGGCGCCAGTGTGGCGGCCATCAAGGATGGTCGTTCCGTCGATACGTCCATGGGATACTCCCCTTTATCGGGGCTGATTATGAGCACCCGCTGCGGGGATATCGATCCCATGGTGACGGTGTATCTGATGACTATCTATGGTTATGGCCTGGATCAACTTGAGCAAATACTGAATAAAAAAAGCGGATTACTGGGTGTGAGCGATTTCTCCAGCGATATCCGGGATCTGATCGACCGGTTCACCGGATTGGAGGCGAAGCAGGCGCGCCTCGCTTTCGAGATGTATATTCATCGTCTGAAAAAGTATATAGGGAGCTATGGGGCGATACTGGGGGGAACCGATGTCCTGGTTTTTACGGATGATATCGGTGTGCGCAATCCCCTGGTGCGTGAGAAAGTGTGCGCGGGGATGGAATGGCTGGGGATAAAACTGGACCATGAGCGGAACCGGCACGGTGACCCCGGAGTGGTATTTCGATGCGGCGCCGAAGATTCCCGGGTGGAGATTCTCGTCATTCCTCCGGAGGAGGAATTGATTATCTGCCGTGAAGGTCTCAAATTGATGGGAGAAAGCGATGATAGCGTTATTTGATCCCGCTCCTCCTGTTCTAAAATGGTGTAAGATGAAGGGGGAGGTGTTCGTTGAGGGATCTTGCCCTTTCGGTCCTGATTGGTCCCGAGAAATGGATACTGAATTTCCCGATCTGGCCCGCGCGGAAGCCGTCGGCTATAAGCTCTATCAGGGGGGAGAGGAATTCAGAGAAACCGTCTCCCGGATTGACAACAGTACGCTGTCCCGGTTGTCCCGGTGTCTCGGCTTGTTGCCGGAATATAACGACATGACCGGAAAAGTCGTCCGGTATGGACTTGATCGAGCCCCGAAGGCCAGGCACCTTCTTTTTTGTGACACTGCTTTCTTCACCGATCTTCCGTCGCGAGTGAGCACGTATGCGTTGCCTTTTCAGTTGCGAAAAAACGGGATCCGTAAATATGGGGGAAACGGTGTGGGGCATTGCTGGGCATGGCGGCAGGTCCGGCAATTTCTGGGGGATCGGGCGGATCGGGTTATCAGCGTCTATCTGGGGAATAATACCAATGTGGCGGCCATTCGGGAAGGAAAGGCTATTGAGACAAGCATCGGTTTTACCCCGATGGAAGGAATGCCATCCGCCGTTAGCTGTGGAAGCATCGATTCGACCATTATTTTTCAACTCCGGTCGGCGGGATTTTCCTTTGAAGAAATTAACCGGTTACTCACCCGGGAAAGCGGCTTTAGTGGGCTACGGGGAAAACACTGTTCATTCGCGGATTTGTTGCGGGAAATATCCGATCCAGAAGTTGCCGCGATCCGGGATCTTTATCGATACCGGCTTTTGAAATATCTTGGAGCGTTTATTTCTGCTCTGGACGGTATCGATGCGATCGTGTTTTTTAGTGAAATGATAGAAGCTGCCCGGAGTCTGGTTGTTGATTTATGTGAGAAGCTGATTTTTCTGGGCGTGTCTCTTCCTGATGAACCTATTCCAAAAGGGAGAGAAGAGTTTTTTACAAGGGGGGACTCACGGATCCAGGTGTTGGGCCTGCCGTACCGGTATTGGGAGATAATGGCTCGTGAGTCGGTCAAGATCGGCCGTCAAGGATTTTACTGAATAATGCTTCGGGAATTACATAAATCACAAACGAGTAGTAGCCTGGATGATTCATGGAAATTTTCAATTTTCAGGAATCATCCACGCTGAGGAGGAAAAAATGATCGAAGAAAAAAGATTTTTAATGGATGTGGGATTAAGTTCCCTGCCGTTTCCGATTCGGGTCTCTTCCCGGAACAATCCCGAGGGACAATACACCATCGCCGACATCTCGATTCAAGCCCGGATTATGCAGGAGTTTGAGGCACGCTGGATCGATAAATTCATCCAGATAATTCACCGTCACCGGGATCGGATTGGTGCCGACACAGTTCGGACCAACATCCTGGTTTATCTCGCCGAATTGAATGCGTCCATGGTCAGGGCTGAGTTTCAGTATCCATTCTTCGTTGAAAAGATAACCCCGGTCTCCCGGGAGAAGTGTTTGGTTAAATACCAGTGTTCCTATGCCGCTAAGGCTTCTACAGCGGATCAGAATGGCAAGATCATGTTCCGGATAGAAATTCCTGTCATTACCACGTATCCCGGCTCAATGATGAAAGAAGCGGGGGGAGTGTTTGGCCAGCTGAGCGTGGTCAGCCTGGAGATTCATTCCCGGAAAGATTTTTTCCCGGAAGATCTGGTTGAAATGGTCGATCGCCATGCGCTTGCTCCGGTTTATTCGTTTCTGACTCCGGATGATCAGGCCCATGTCATCAAAATGGTTCATTCTCAGTCAAAATCCTCTGTCATCGTAACCGATGAAATCAAAGATGAACTGGCGAGCAACCCTGAGATCGACTGGTATGCCGTCCGCTGCGTTAATTACGGAATGCTCCATCCATATACCACGATCATCGAGACCGAAAAGAGTATGTGGGTTCCCTTCAGCGGATACGAATCCGGGGAGATTTAGAAAAGAAGGAGGTATCTTTCTCCTCTCCGGCTTTACCGCACCTGGGCCTGGATGGCGGTAATGGCGACGGTGACCATGATGTCCTGGCTGGAGCATCCCCGGGAGAGATCATTGATCGGTCGGTTGATCCCCTGCAGGATCGGACCGTAAGCATTTGCTCCGGCGAACCGGTGGGCCAGCTTGTAGGCGATGTTGCCGGCGCCCAGATCGGGGAAGATAAACACATTTGCCTTCCCCTGGAGGGGGCTTCCCGGACATTTTATTCGAGCGACATCGGGGACAAAAGCCGCGTCGAATTGCAGCTCCCCGTCGATGACGAATTCTCCCGGAAAATCCGCCTTCAGTCTTTCCCCGGCCAGTATGGTGGCGGCGGCCATCTTGGTGACTTCCTCGCCTTTGCTGGATCCCCAGGTTGAATAGCAGAGCATGGCGATTCGCGGCGTTATCCCGAATAAACGGGCGGTCAGGGCGGTGGAGAAAGCGATGTCCGCCAGTTGTTCCGGGCCCGGGTTCTTATTGAGGCCGCAGTCGGCGAAGATGTATGTCCGCCCATCTTTGATGATGAAGAACATGGCGGAGGCGGTCCTGATCCCGGCAACGGTCCTGATGATCTGGAGGGCGGGACGGATGATGTCGGCGGTGAATTCCGCGGCCCCCGCCACCATCCCATCGGCTTCTCCGGACTTGATCATCATGGTCCCGAAATACACCGGATTCCGCACCATTCGCCGGGCGTCTTCGTGAGTCAACCCTTTTTGTTTGCGCAGGTCGTACAACGCGGCCGCGTAGGTTTCAAGCCGGGGGGATGTTCCCGGGTTGATGATGTCAAGAGAGGAGCTTTCAACCCCCAGCCCCTCCAGTGACGACCGGATTTTATCATCATCACCCAGAAGAACCAGGCGGGCGATCTTGCCCCCGGTAATCAATTTCGCCGCCTCCAGGATCCGGGGATCGTTCCCTTCGGGAAGAATGATTCTTTTGTTGAGGGACCGCGCCTTCCGTATGATGTCTTCGATAAAGTCAGGCATGTGATTTTTAGAACTCCGGTTGAAAAATAAGGAGCGTTCCTATGGTACGGACGTGAGGAAAGGATAACATGGATTCAGCGAAAATGAATATATTTTTACGTGTCGTAATCTGAATTGTGCCAGCCAACCGGCAGGCGTAAATCAGGTTAGTTATGAACCATGACCAAGCGTGCTTAAACAGCCACACGAAAAGACAGTAATTTCATCAAATTCTCCGGCAATGAATTGCAGCCAAAGGTCTACTTCTGCCGGCAGCGTTAACAGGAGACTGACACAGTGCCCTTTCGGAGAGGAAAAAGGAGAGTGCCGACGCCGCATAAACAAGATTGCTATTCGCAATACAGTGAACGATAATTAGTAACCCGGATCATTCATGAAAATTGAAAATTTTCATGAATGATCCGGGTGAAGAGGAGAATGAAGGTGAAGATTATTACAGCCAGAAAAGCGGGCTTCTGCATGGGGGTACGGAGGGCTCTGGAAATGGTCCTGGACCGGGCCCGGGGGGAGGACCAGAAAAAGATACGTACCTACGGTCCCCTTATTCATAACCCCCAGGTCGTGGGGCTGCTCTCTTCCAAGGGGATCTCCTCAACCAGGGATATAGCGTGTTTCCGCCCCGGGGATGTCTCTTTTATCAGCGCTCACGGGATCTCTCCCCGGGTCAGAGACGAATTGAAATCAACCGGGGCGAGTCTGTGCGACGCGAGCTGTCCCGATGTTCTGAAGGTGCAGGGCATTGTGCGTAAATACGCCCGCCGGGGTTATGCCACGGTTATCTTCGGGGATGAGGGACACACGGAGGTGGAAGGGATCCTGGGTTTCACGGAGGGCAGGGGGTTCGTGATCAAGAACCGGGAAGAGGTCGCGGAGCTCCCCAACCTCGATCGGGTGTGTCTGGTATCTCAGACCACCCAGAACCGTAATGAGTACCGGGAAGTCGCCGACGCCGTGCGCGCCCGGTTCCGGGACGTCCTGGTCTTTGAAACCATCTGCGCCTCGACCCGTGACCGTCAGAAGGAGGTAGTAGACATCGCCGGTAAGGTCGACGCCATGATCGTGGTCGGAGGCAAGAACAGCGCCAACACCGCCCGTCTGACCAGGATCGCGGGTGACCGGGTTCCCGTGTTTCAGGTTGAAACAGCCGATGAACTGGATCTGCCCGCTTTAAGCCGGTTCCCGACGGTGGGCGTTACGGCGGGGGCTTCCACGCCGAACTGGTTGATTCAAGAAGTGGTTGACAGGTTGCGGAGCTGGTCCTGGAAACAGGGAGGGGGGATGGGGTGGCTCTACCGTTCTCTCTCCCTGATCGTAAAAGCCGACATTCTGATCGCCCTCGGTGGTGCCTGCATGACCTGTGCCTCCATGCGTCTTCTGGGCATTCCCCTCCAATGGCCCGCTGTCCTGCTCTCTTTCTGTCTCGTGCTGGCAATCTATAACCTGAATATATTTGCCGATCGGCAGGCCATTCTCCTTAACCAGCCTTCCCGGTACCGGTTTTTTCTCAATCACCGGAAGGGGCTGTATCTGCTGAACGCGGTCTCCCTGCTGACGGCTTTCTTCTGCGCCGTGATTCTGGGAACCGGCGCTTTTATTCTGACCGGCTTCACTCTTCTTTCCGGGTTGGCCTACAGCTTCACCATTCTCCCGGGGAGGAGCCTGAAGAACATGACCGGGCTGAAGGAATTTTTCAGTTCCCTGGGTTGGGGGGTCCTGGCAGTCCTGATCCCCGCTTTTTCCACCGGAGCTCCGGCGGTCCCCGTCATCTCGGGCGTTGTGGCTTTTGTCTTTGTCTTCAGTATCATGTTTGTCCGGTCTTCCCTGTTTGCCATCCGCGATATACAGGGCGATCGGCTGGTTGGCAGGGAGACCATCCCGGTTGTTCTGGGGGTGAAGAAGACCAAGATCATGCTTCTTTGTTTCATCGTCCTGGTCACGCTGTTGCTGATTCTGGGCACCGCCCGGGGATGGGTGACCTCCTCCGGATACTGGTATCTGGCGGTTATCGTCTATGGCTGTTTTTATCTTACTCTCTATCACCGGCGGATTATCTATCGCGGTTTGACGCATGAGATGCTGGTTGACAGCCAGTTGCTGCTGGCCGGACTGATTGCCTTTCTGGCACCGTGAATGATCGGAAGAAAAATACGAGGAGCCTGTCCGAGTAATGATCTCTGACGCGGAGCCTGCCGCTTGCCGGCGAATGAAGGCGCGAGCCATCATCTCTTCGCCGCTGGGACCGCTCCGGCTCCGGTGGGAAAACGGGGTCCTGACCAGGCTTGCTCTGCCCTCGGCGCCTCCCGGCCGGATTAACCCATCGGCAGCGGTTCGGGGAGGGGATGATTGGTATGGTATACTTGATCTGAAGGGGGTTGTTCTCGATCTGAAGGCACATTCGCCCTTCCGCCGGCTGGTCTGGCAACGGACGATGACCGTCCCTTTCGGACAAACCATCTCCTATGGCCGGCTGGCCCGGGAAATCGGTTTACCCGGAGCGTCCCGAGCGGTTGGCGGGGCTCTGGGGGATAACCCGTGGCCCCTGCTGATTCCCTGTCACCGGGTGATCAGGTCGGATGGATCGTTGGGCGGATTCAGCTCGGGCTTGGAGTGGAAGCGGTACCTGTTGGGGTGGGAACGGGGGGCGGTAAAAAATAGGGAATAGGGGAGCGGCGGCTGATTTACTGATTCGAAATTTTAATAAATTAGGGAAAACAACATGAATGACGAAATCTGAATGACGAATGACGAAAGAATGACGAAAAACAAATACCAAATGACCAAATGCGCCCCCATTGCCCGCGCCGCAGAGCAGAAATGAAATTAGGAATTTGTTCATTTGTCATTTGGATTTCATTCGTCATTCGTCATTCGGATTTCGTCAGTAGTAGCGCCGCCGGCGCTACATTCTGAAATGGCCCCCCCTTTCCAAACCGGGCGAAAATCAGCATTATTGAGCCGCCGGCTGAAACGGCACCGGAGCCGCCGGCTGGTCGTGTCCCTCATCCTCACCGCCGTAATTCTCCCCGGGCTCCTCTATCTGCTCAAGCTCTATCTGGAAAAATCCTGGGAGTTCACGAATGGAGAATTGCAGACCGAGGTGGTCTCATTTGATCCTCAGCTGGTGTATTCGAAGGCTCTGGCATTGATGGAAGAGGGGAAAGCAAATGAGTTCAAGGGCAATAAGCAGATCGTGATCGATCGTTTCAATGAGGCCCTCAGTCTGCTGGAGTTGATAGCGGAAAGGGCCCCCGACTATAAAAGCGAGAGCGTCTCCCGGGACCGGGAATTCCTTCTCAACAAGCTGAGGAAAGCGAAATAACGATTGAGGATTAGGGAATGGTCAATATTATCCGATGCCCCTCTAATTCCCAATCCTCAATCCCCAATCCCCAATCCCTATCTCAAGGAGTGCACTGGATACAAGGAAGGTAGCCTTTCTGCAGGGCTTCCGAACGGCTCTGGAACCGTATCTGGTTTCGCTCCGCGATCCGCTGTGCCAGGGGACACCAGGGGTAATGAAAGAATTTTCCGTTCCGGCTGACCAGGTAATAAACCTGACGTTTCTCCTGCTGCCGCACCATCTCTTCCACGGTAACACTGACCGTCTCATCGTAGGGGTCGATGGAGTTGGCCGCTTTCAGGAGTTCCAGGCCGGTTGATTCGCGGTCGCTCTTGCAGTAAATCTCCCCCAGCAGTGCCAGCGCCTCGATCTCTTCCGGCTGGTAAAAAAGGCAGGTGCGCAGCTCGCTGGCGGCATCCTCGGGCTTCCCTTCGGCGAGAAATCCTTTTGCCAGGCCGAGGTAGTAGCGCGCGTCGTGGGGGTTGATCGTGACCGCTTTCCGGTAAGATTCCATCATCAGGCCGGTCATCCCCTTATCCTGAAATATTTTTCCCATCAGGTAATGGGCGTCGGCCAGGGATTCATAGCGCCGGACGGCATCGCGGGCATATTTGAGGGCCAGGTCCAGGTTCCCGCTTCGGTATGCTTTCTCCGCCTGATCCAGGTTATTGTAGGCGACCTGGTTTTTTTTCTCCAGGGTGGCCGGGGGGAGTTCCAGGGCCGGATCGAGCTGCCGGAGTTGCTGGGCCTGGATGGAAAAATCATGATCTGCCTTCAGGAAGGATTTTTTATCCAGCCAGAGCGTATCCAGGAAGGCTGGGACGAAAACCGGGTAACCGTAGTCCCGGTTGATCAGCTGCGCCAGGTTGAGAGTTGACTCCATCTCGCCGTGCTGGACGATCACCCCCTTCAGATCCCGGTAGTTCTTTATGTTCTCGAGCAGCATCGTCAGGTCTCCGTGGGATGAGAACTGTCCGAATCTTTTCACCCGGGCCCGAACCGGGATGGTTTTGCCCTTGATAACCACTTCCGGCAGTTTCATGGCAGCTCTGCCGACGGAGTCGGGACTCTGCCAGCCGACGATGAAGAAGTTTGATTTGGGATCGGCGAGGTATTTCTCCGCCATCTCCAGGGCGCTGGCAAAATCCATCATCCCCGATGAAACGAGAAATATGGCCGGGCTTCCGACATCGCCATACTTGTTCCGGTAGCTGTTGATCGAGCCGAAAAAGAACTGATCGTTTTCAAAAGGATTACGCCATTTCTGCCGTTTCATCGCCCAGTCGGAAAAATAGTCCTCGGGGTTCGACTGGAGGTATTTCTGATAGATATCGTCCAGTTTTTTAACCGTGGGTGACGTTACGATGATCGGACAGTTTTTTGGTATTCTCCCCAGGTATGCCTCTTCCGCCAGGATGGTGATAATCTTCTGGGACTTGCTGAGGACAAACGCCGGCATGATGACCCGCTCTCCCCGCTGGACCGCGGCGACAACGTCATCGATAAAATCCTCAAAGTACGGTTCCTTGAATTTTTTCCGGACCGCGCCGTAGGTGGCCTCGGTGATCACGTAATCGGCTTTCTCGATTTGATCGGGCTTTCTGAGCAGGGGGGAGATCTGGTTACCGTAATCTCCGCCGAAGACCAGCGTGATCGCGTCTTCACCATCGCCCAGGATCAGTTCCGCCTGGGAACTGCCCAGTATATGGCCGGCGTTATGGAGACGAAGGCGGATGTCTTTTTCCAGTTCGATCAGCTCGCCGGGTTCGACCGTCTGGAACCAGTCCTCGACTTTATTGCTCAACGCGGCCTTATCTCTTACCACCATCTCCTGGCAGAGCCGGCAGGAGTGATAACCCATGTTGTCCAGCCAGACCCGGGCGTTGCCGACATCGAGGAACTCATCCGGACGGAGGGCCTTTGATTTTTCACAGGGGCGGCTGTGCACGGTCTTGTTCCTGAAATCGACCCGGTAGCGGCGTGCCGTCATCCCCGCGCCCAGCTGAAGCATGACATTGCTGATATCCTTGGTGGGCGGGGTGCTGTAGATTTTTCCCGTATAGCCCCGTTCATACAATAACGGCACCCGGGCGTTATGATCTCCATGAGCATGGGTCAGAATGACGTAGTCAAGAGTGGAGGGATCGAATTCAAAGCGCCTGTCCAGCGGGACCAGGCTGTTCATGTAAAAGATGCCGGCATCGATCAGGATGCGTTTCCCCCGGTATTCGAGCAGGATGCAGGATCCCCCCACGATCCGGGTGGCGCCATAGAAGGTCAGCTTGACCGCGTCTCCCGCCGCGATGATCTTCCCGGCATCCGCCCGAGGAGGAACCGTGTTATACTGGTCCTCCGGAAACTTTTTAAGGTTGACATCCAGGTACTCGGTAGTGGAGGAGGCCTCGTCTTTGTCCCGTTTTGTGCAGCCGAGAGGAAAAAAAACCGGCAGCAGGCAGAGGGACAGAATCAGAAGGATGATCCTGTTTGTCGGTGGTGCCGCCGGTTTTTTCATCTAACGGGCTCTCCGAAGCCGGGGAAGGCGCTTTTTCCCCGTTCCCCGGAAGAACAATGTGTTATTCTTCTTGAATGTCATTGCCGGAGACGCAGATCAAAAGAGCAGGTTTGGATTTTACCGTTTTTAAAACCCGGTCGTTGTTCAAATCCAGTCCGATGCCTACCGACCGGCAAAAATCGAGTTATGGTAATATATCACATCAAAAGGGAAAGGAAAGATGAGCATTGAAAAATTGATGACGATCATCCAGCGTCTCCGGGGCCCCGACGGCTGCCCCTGGGACCGGGAACAGACACTGGAAACACTGAAGCCCTACCTGGTCGATGAGGCGCATGAGGTTTTTGCCGCGATTAACGCCCTGGACGGGGATAACCTCACCGAAGAGCTGGGGGACCTTCTCTTCCACGTGTTGCTGCTCTGCCGGGTGGCCGCTGAAGAAGGGGAGATTACCATCGATGCCGTTACCCGGTCGATCGAAGAGAAGATGATCAGACGCCATCCGCATGTCTTCGGCGAGGAGAAGGTTGAAGGGGTGGCTGATGTGCTGAGAAACTGGGAGGAGATAAAGCGGCGGGAGAAAAAGGAGAAGGGGGAATGTACCGCCGGTCCTCTCGTCCCCGACCTTCTCCGGCATCTGCCCGCCCTGCGCCGGGCCCAACGGATTCAGGAGAAGGCTGCCGGTTCCGGGTTCGACTGGCCGGACGTGACGGGTGTTATCGCTAAAATCCGTGAAGAACTGGAGGAGATTGAAGCTGAAATCGCCGGCGGCGATCATAGCCGCCGGCAGGCGGAACTGGGCGATCTTCTCTTCGCGGTCGTCAATCTGGCCCGGCACCTGAAGTTGGACGCTGAGCTTTCCCTCCAGAAGATGATCAACCGGTGGACCGGGCGTTTCCGCAAGATGGAAAAAACAATCCGGGAGCAGGGGAAGTGTATGGAAAAGATGACCCTGGAAGAACTGGACGCGATCTGGGATGAGGTGAAATAGCTCGCAAGAATAAATAAACCACGAAGAACACGAAGATTACTAAATACTGATCTGCATTTTGTTTTTTTCTTAACAGTTCTTCGTGTTCTTCATGTCCTTCGTGGTAAAATAAGTTCGCCCGGCTCATTTTTCCCGGGAGCGCTCGATCTTGGCCCAGGTGTCGCGCAGGGGGACCGAACGGTTGAAGACGGGTCTGCCGGGGGACGAGTCGGGATCGACGGTGAAATAACCGGTGCGCAGGAATTGAAAGAACGAGCCCGGTTTCGCGTTGGCGAGAGCCGGTTCCACCCGGCAACCCCGAAGCACTTCAAGCGATTGAGGGTTCAGGCTGTCCTTGAACTCATCCCCCGCACTGCCCGGTTCCGGGTTCGCGAAGAGGGTGTCGTAGAGACGGACCTCGGCTTCCAGCGCGTGCGGGGCCGAGACCCAGTGCAGAGTTCCTTTCACCTTCCGGTTGTTCGGCGCCGAACCGCTTTTCGTTTCCGGGTCGTAAGAGCACCGGAGCTCGATCGCTTCTCCCGTCTCCGGGTCCCGGATCACCCGTTCGCAGGTAATAAAATAGGCATGTTTGAGCCGCACCTCCCGTCCCGGCGCCAACCGGAAATATTTTTTCGGCGGATCTTCCCGGAAATCGTCTCTCTCCAGGTAAATGGTCCGGGAGAACGGGATCTCCCGGGTCCCCTCCTCCGGCTTCTCCGGGTTGTTGACGGCGGGAAGGTACTCCACCTGCCCCTCAGGGTAGTTCTCGATCACCGCCCGCAGGGGCCGTAAAACCGCCATCACCCTTTTTGCCCGCCGGTTCAGATCGTCTCGGAGACAGTGTTCCAGCAGGGCCAGATCGACGAGGCTGTCTCTTTTGGAAACGCTGATGACGTCGCAGAAGTTTCTGATCGCCTCCGGGGTGTACCCGCGTCGCCGAAGCCCGGCCAGGGTCGGCATCCGGGGATCATCCCATCCGCTCACGTAGCCGCCCTCGACCAGTTCCAGCAACTTTCTCTTGGAAAGGACCGTGTGGCTGAGGTTGAGCCGGGCGAATTCGACCTGGCGGGGATGGCAGGGAACCGGCAGCTGATCCAGAAACCAGTCATAGAGCGGGCGGTTGTTTTCGAATTCCAGGGTGCAGATGGAGTGGGTGATCCCCTCGATGGAATCCGAGAGGCAGTGAGCGAAATCATACATCGGGTAGATGCACCAGCGGTCCCCGGTCCGGTGATGGTGCTGGCGGCGGATCCGGTAGATAGTCGGGTCTCTCAGGTTGAGATTGGGGGAGGCCATCTCGATCCGGGCCCGGAGAACATGGTTCCCGTCTTCGAATTCACCCGCCCGCATCCTCTGGAAGAGGTCCAAATTCTCCTCCACCGTCCGATCGCGGTAAGGACTCTCCCTTCCCGGTTCGGTCAGAGTGCCGCGGTAGTCCCTGATTTCCTGCTGGGTCAGGCTGTCCACATACGCCTTCCCGTCACGGATCAGCATTTCGGCGTACCGGTACAGCTGATCGAAGTAGTCCGAGGCATAGTACAGGTGGTCCCCCCAATCGAAGCCGAGCCAGCGCACATCCTCGGTGATCGAACGAACATACTCCTCCTCCTCCTTGGCGGGGTTGGTATCGTCGAAGCGAAGATGACAAACGCCGCCCTTGTTTTCCCGGGCGATCCCGAAGTTGAGGCAGATGGATTTGGCGTGGCCGATATGAAGGTACCCGTTCGGTTCCGGAGGGAACCGGGTCACCACCTTCCCGTTGTTCTTGCCTTCCTTCAGGTCCCCGGCCACGATCTCCCGGATAAAGTCAGTCGGGGCGATGCCGGTATCCCGGATCTCTTCCTGGTTGTTATTCATGTATCAGGCCTCTTCCCACCTTGTTTAGCCGGTTGATTCGCGGGAAATAAAAATGTCCCTGAATCATCCGGGTATTCATTATCGTCACTATATTGCGCCGCCCGGTCCGCGGAGCGTCACCGACGGCAGGAAGAATATACTCGAACTCCAGCGGCCGATAAATAAAAAATGTCGGCGCCCCGGATCAGCACCCGTATCGTGGGGGGCATGACTTCTTGACTGCCCTCCCAATCGGCATATACTATGCGATGCTATTACAACATTCCAACAAATCCCTCGGGGGATGACAAACCTCAAAGGAGGGTTGTATGAAAGCCTCGCTTCTGATCGTGATAACGCTGCTGTTCTGCTGGGCCGGCGAACCGGTATTTGCCCAGCGGGCGGTCGAACCCAATGACCTCAAAATCAGCCCCAATAAATACAAGAACGCGTCCATCATCCTGAAGGATGTCTTTATCAACCGGCGTTCCGGGGTTCCCCCCGCCCTCACCGCGGCCGGATATACCACTCAGAAATATATCTCTTTCGGATGCCGTGAATCGGGTATGTGGTGTTTTCTACGGCGGACCTCCGCCAACGAGACGTTGGTCGGCGGGCTCAAGGACGGCGAACGGATTACCGTTTACGGTACCGTCAGGCAGCCCAAGGCCAAGGTGAAAAGGGCAGGGGGGCGTGTCACCGACAGCTATAAACTGGATATTTATCTTATCGAGGCGAGCAAGGTGGAGTCGGGCTGGGGGGGTGATGGATAGAATCCCGTGAAGGTTCTGGTGACCAACCGAAAAGCCCGCCGCGACTACACGATTCTTGATACTTTTGAGGCCGGCATGGTTCTGCAGGGGACGGAGGTCAAGTCTCTCCGGAGCGGGCAGGGGTCTCTGACCGGAAGTTACGCCGCGGTGGATGACGGAGAGGTCTGGCTTCACGGCCTTCACATCACCCCTTATGAATATGGAGGAGCCTTCGATCCCGCCCCCCGCCGGAAAAGAAAGCTCCTTCTGCACAAGCGGGAGATCAGGCGGTTGGTCGGGGTGACGGCGGTCAAGGGGCACACCCTGGTCCCGCTCCGGATCTACCTGAAGGACGGGCTGGTGAAAGCGGAACTGGGGGTGGGGAAGGGGAAACGGATGTACGACAAGAGGGAGACGATCAAGAAACGCGACGCCGACCGCGAGGCGGCCAAGGCCATGAAGCAGCGCTTGCGGTGATTATCCTGCCGTGTCCGTACCCGGAGAGAGAGAAGCCGGGGTGTGGAACTGATTGACAGTGTGGTATATTGGGTTAAAGATCATTTCTCCAAAGGACCCATTAACCATTTAACGGATCAGGAGGACGGTATGGATAAAATCTTGGCGGCCACGCTCGTCGGTGTGTCTTTTTTCTTTCTGGCTTCATCCCCCGTACTGTCCC
Organism: uncultured bacterium; assembly: GCA_963822585.1. Lineage (GTDB taxonomy): Bacteria > Auribacterota > Erginobacteria > Erginobacterales > Erginobacteraceae > CAWGIE01. Next base: position 374,797 of record CAWGIE010000026.1, on the reverse strand, counting down.
AGGCGATCATCATCGATCATACTTGCACCGACCTTTCACAGGTTCCGGAAGCGTATATTAATTCGGCCCGGAGTACTTTTAGATTATCCTATGGTCATACGTCTCACGGGAGTCAGCTTGTAAGTGGGATGGAAAACATCGAAAGTCAATATGGTGCTCTTTACGCTTATAATGAAGATGGTTCTGGAGGAGCCCTTTCCCTTCATGATACAGAACCAGACGGAGATCTTGGCAATCCGGATCGAATTACCTGGTATAGCAGGACCAGAACGCTCCTTAATACTGAGGGAAACAACCGCAATATGATCATGTGGTCCTGGTGCGGCCAGGTATCTTCGGCCACTTCAGACGATATCGCCGATGATTATCTGGACTTGATGAATCAACTTGAAACCGAGTACCCGTTTTATAAATTCATATATATGACCGGGCACCTTGACGGCAGCGGGAGTAGTGGAAATCTCCATCAACGCAATGAACAGATCAGACAATATTGCCGCAATAACAACAAAATCCTCTACGATTTTGCAGATATTGAGCGTTATGACCCGAATGGTACCGATTATCTCGACCAGGGCGCCGGAGTGGGGGATGATGGGTGTGAGTATGATTCCGGCAACTGGGGGGTTGACTGGTGCGCGGCTCATCCCGGTTCCGATCTCTGTATGTACTGTGATTGTGCTCATTCCCAGTCCCTGAACTGCAATCTGAAAGGCCGTGCCTTCTGGTGGCTGATGGCTCGCCTGGCAGGATGGGATGGTACTCCAGGCCCGACTTCATCGGAGCGGAAGGGGGATTATGACGGCAACGGAACGACCGATCTCGCCCTCTTCCGGCCTTCCGCGGGGCTCTGGGCGGTCAAGGGGGTGACCCGGACATATTTCGGTTCGTCGGCGGACGATCCGGCTCCCGGCGATTATAACGGAGACGGGACCGCCGATTTTGCTCTCTTCCGGGGCGGAACCGGTCTCTGGGCGGTGAAAGGGGTGACCCGCCGCTACTTCGGGGCGGGGGGGGATCAGGCGGCTCCCGCCGACTACGACGGCGACGGAACCTGTGACATCGGTATTTTCCGAGGAGGTACCGGGCTCTGGGCGGTGCCGGGCGTAACCAGGTTTTACTATGGAGCGGACGGGGACATTCCTTGTCCGGGGAATTACGGCGGCGGCTCGGTGGTTGCCGCCCTCTACCGTCCCTCTGCAGGGCTCTGGGTCGTCAGGGGAAGAAGCCGTGTCTATTTCGGCGGGAGTATCGACCTTCCGGTCCCGGCCGATTACACCGGCGGGGGAAGATGCGAACTCGGCATTTTCCGCCCTCCCGCCGGCCTCTGGAGTGTGCGCGGTTTGAGCAGGATCTACTTCGGGGGAAACTCCGACCTGCCGGTGCCGGGGGACTACCAGGGGACCGGGACGGAGGGGATCGGCGTTTTCCGGTCTGCCAGCGGACTCTGGGCGATTCCGGGGGTAACCAGGACCTACTTCGGCGCCAGCGACGATCTCCCGGTGGTGAGGTGAGGGGGTGGTTGAGGGCATCGGTCGGATCGGACCGATCCGACTGATTTGTCCGACCCGTCTGACCAGTCCGACTCGTCCGAACCCTTCCTCAAACCCACCCGAAGTAAGGAAGTAGATAGCGGAGCAGGAAGAGCCCTCCCACCAGGTAGATCATCCAGCTGACATCGCGCCGGCGTCCGCTGAAAAGTTTGATCAGCGGATAGGAGATAAAGCTCCAGGCGATCCCGTCGGCAATGCTGTAAGAGAGCGGGATTCCGATGATGACCAGAAAGGCCGGGAAGCACTCCGTGAAATCGGACCAGTCGATCTTGACGACGTTCCGGATCATCATGGCGCCGACCACTACCAGAGCGGGAGCGGTGATCGGGGGATAATTCGCCACCATGCCCACCAGGGGGCTGAAGAAAAGAGCGAGCAGGAAACACCCCGCCGTGATCACGCTGGCAAAACCGGTTCTCCCCCCATGAGCCACCCCGGTGGCGCTCTCGATGAACGAGGTGACCGTGCTGGTCCCCATCGCGGCGCCCACCACCGTTCCCACGGCGTCGGAGAGCATCGCCTTCCCCGCCCGGGGCAGCCGGTTATCCTGGATAAAACCGGCCTGTTCCGCGACCCCGATCAGTGTCCCCAGGGTATCGAAGACATCCATGAAAAGAAAAATAATGATGTACGGCCAGAGCCGGAATGCCAGGGCGTGCGGGATGTCCATTTTGAGAAGGGTGGGGGAGAGGGACCGGGGAGGGGAGACGATGCCGGAGTAGTGTACTTTCCCCAACAGCAGGGACAGTATGAGCCCGGCGGCGATCCCGATCAGGATCGCTCCCCGGACCTTCCGGGTATAGAGAACGGCCATCACCAGGAGTCCGCTGCCGAATACCAGGACATCCGGGTTGGCGATGTCCCGGGTGAGCATGACCAGGGTTCCGGGATTGGCCACCACGATCCGGGCGTTCTGCAGGCCGATAAAGGCGATGAAAATCCCGATCCCGACCGCGATTCCGTTCTTCAGGCTGGGGCTGACCGAGTCAATGAGGATCTGCCTGATTTTCAGGAGCGAGAGAATAAGAAAGAAAATCCCGGCGATGAATACCACTCCCAGGGCTACCTGCCAGGGAGATGTGCCCTGCCATTCCCGGGCGGTAATCAGGGCCGCCGCGGCCGGGATGACTGAAAAGACAAAGAAGAAGTTCTCCCCCATCCCCGGCGCCTGGGCGATCGGGTAGTTGGCATATATCCCCATGATCAAGGTGGCCAGGGCGCCGGCCAGGCAGGTCGCCGTCGTCACCGCCCAGAAATCCATCCCGGTCTCCATCCCGAACATCCTGCCGGACAGCACCGCCGGCTGCACAAAAATGATGTATGCCAGGGTCAGGAATGTCGTGATCCCGGCGCCGGTCTCGATCCGGAAATTGGTCCCATTCTCCTCAAATTTAAAATATCGCGCCAGCATTGTCAGCAGTGCCCCTCCTTTTGATGAAGGCGGGTGCTATAACATGAATGGAACATATGTTCAAGTGTCATGTAGGAATAAGCGTATCAGAAAATCAGGGGACCAGTAGGAAGGGTATCGGGCTATCAGGGGATCAGTCGAGCGTTCGGCTTCGCCGGATCATCTGATATCCTGATATTCTTCCCACTGATGTTCTGATAACCTGAGAAACGCTTTTGGGCTAATCACCTCATCCATTCAATTTCCGGATATTCCCAAACGAATAGGTAACGCCGCCGAGCTGAGATATGCCGTGCTTCCCGTTGACCGTACCCGCTGACCGTGTTATATACTCTGGCATGAATTCCGAAGAAAACAATTTTCGGGCCCGGATTATCCTTGTCACCTGCGGGGTGATCTGGAGGGGGAGGGAACTGCTGATTGCCCGGCGTAAACCGGACTCCCTCCTGGAACCGCTGAAATGGGAGTTCCCGGGGGGGAAGATCGAATTCTCGGAGGATCCTCCCGCCGCCCTGAAGCGGGAGATCCGGGAAGAGCTGAACTTCGAAATCGAGGTGGGGGATATTTTCTGCGTCAGTTCCCACAATTATCAGCAATCACCGGAAGAGGTCAAGCATGTCCTGATGCTGGCGTACAGCTGCGCCCACCTGAAGGGAGAGCCGGAGATCCGGGACGTACATGATTTCCGCTGGGTCGGAGTGGAGGACCTCGACCGGTATGATTTCGCCGCTGCCGACCATCCGATCATCGAGCGGCTCCGCAGCGCGTACGCCCGTCCCGATCGGTCAGCCATTAATCGGGCCCCCGCCGGCGAGCTGGTTCTTTCCGACGGCGACTGCCCGGTCTCTGCATTGAAGAGGGAAGTCAACCGGTTTGTTTCGGAAAGGGACTGGGAACAGTTTCACTCTCCCAAAAATCTCAGCATGTCGATCGCGATCGAAGCCGCCGAGTTGATGGAGCATTTCCAGTGGCTCACGGTCTCCGAGGCCCGGTACCTGACCCGGGATCCGGATAAATACGAGGAAGTAATCCAGGAAGTCGCCGACATCGCCATTTATCTTCTCAGTCTCTGCCATACGCTTCGCATTGATCTCAGCGCCGCCATCAGTAAAAAACTCAAACTCAACCGGGAAAAATACCCCCTGGAGGAATACTGGGGGAAATACACCGCCGGCGGTGACTGACAGTTTACGGGGTCCCTTGACTCCATCGGTATCTGTATTTTGGGCTTCGTGGAGTAATGGGGTGATGGAGTAGTGGAGTGTTGGAGAGGGCACCCATTACTCCAATACTCCAGTATTCCATCACTCCTTGATGCATAGATTAATAGATATGAAGAAAAAATATACTGTCCTATTAAAACAGTGACCAGGCAAGTCCACATCCTCGTCTCCGGCCGGGTACAGGGCGTGTTTTTCCGATATAGCGCCCGGCGACGGGCGGCGGCGCTCGGATTGACCGGTTTCGTGAGAAATCTTTCTGACGGCCGCGTGGAGATTATCGCTCATGGCGGCGAGAATGAATTGAGAGACCTCCTGACCTGGTGCCGGCAGGGTCCTCCCGGTGCTCAGGTCACCGGGGTGGAGGTACGCTGGCCGCCGGTAAAAAAATCATTTTCCTCTTTCTCGATCAGATGATAGGATGGGGAATCAAAAAAGTCATAATTATTATGTTGTTTTGCGGGGACACTTTTGTTCAAATGAGCGCCTGTCCACTTACTGCAGATGCTTAATTGCGTGTTCCGATGTATTGGAGCCGCTCCCGGGCTCATTAAATATGTGTTACCATTCCGAAGCTGCGAGATAGTTAATGATGTCTGCGAAAAGTTTCAAATTGGAATCCGACGGCAAGGCCCTCGCATCCCGCCTCGTCAATCCACAGAAAAGACAACTCTGGGAAGATATCCTCGCCTATCCCCAGTATCTGACCAACTTTTTGCGTCTGGGACATTGGCTGACCAGTGACGGCCAGTTCGAAGAGGCGGTCCTTTTTTACCGTTACGCCGTCCGTAAGCATCCGCATTCCTACCGGCTTCTTTTAAAGCTTGCCCTGGCATTCGAGAACGCCGGGGAAGAAGTAACGGCCATCCGCACTTACAAGAGACTGATCCGGCGTTACCCCGATCGTTTCCAGTCATACATCCGCCTGGAAAAGATTTACCGTCGGGCGCTGAATTATGAAGAAGCGATCGCCCTCTATCGGTCCATTCCGGCGGCCAATCCGATCAAGGTGCGCAGTTTCCAGCGTCTGTTTCATATCTACGCGGTGGAAGGCGATCTGGACAGTTCAGTTAAGATTCTTCAGGAAGCCATCAAGAATTACGGGGAATCCTATGACCGCTGCCTTGAACTCGGGAAACTCGATCTGCGGCGCGGGGAGTTCCTGGGAGCAGTCCAGAGTTTTGAGAGCGCGGTTGCCTTCCGTCCCCGGTCCATCGAGACCCGAACCTGGCTGGGAATCGCATTGAAGGAGCTGGGCAACCTCCGCCTGGCCGAATACGAGTTCAACGAGATTCTGAAGATCAAGCCCGATTCGTTCCAGGGGTTAATCCATCTAGCGGAACTGAAAATCCAGGAGAAAAAATTTGACGAGGCGCTTAACTACCTGACGGCCATCGAGAAAAAGATCCCCGGCAACGCCCGGGTGACTATCTGCCGGGGATGGATCGCCCTCAAACAGGGGGAGCCGGAGAAAGCGATTGAGTATTGTCTGCGCGGTTTGAAGGATACCAGTTTTTATTTTTCCTGGGAACAGGTTCTCGCCCATCGGATCATTTCCCGGGCCCGGCAAGAATTGAATGACCCGGTGGGCGCCGATCTGCATCGCCTCCAGGCGACCGCGGTGGCCGGGAAAGACACCTATGAGTCCATGATCAAGCTGGCGGAACAGTTGCTGAAAAAGAAGGATCTGAACGCGGCGACCGAAGTTTTCCAGCGCGTGATGGAGCTTTTCGGCCACAACACCCGCGCTCAGGTAGGCCTGGGAGAGATCTATCTCAAGCAGGGGGAGACGGATAACGCCATCATGATCTGCTATCGGGCGCTGGAGAATATCCATCCCATATATGCCCGGGAACGAATCCGGGCCCATACGGTGATCAGTCTTTCCTACAAGCTCCAGAAAAAAATTTCTCAGCATAAAAAGGAAGATAAAATCATCCACGGCCTCCTTCGCCAGATCTATCTGCCCCCGTCCGCAAAATCTCGGATCAAGACAGTCATTTCCGTCGAGAAGTGAAGCAGTGCGTGCTCTCTCCGGGGGAAAAGTGAATTCGCGGGTCCTGTCGGATTCCCTGAGGATGAGACCCCTCCTGATTATTCTTGGCTGCCTGTGCTTATCCCGGCCCTTTCCGGCCAGAGGGGCCGAACCTCTTCCCGCGCCGCTTCCGCACGCCGATCTCATTCCCCGGCCCCATTTGCTCTGGAGGTTCAATTCGAAAGGGCCGTTTGATGCGGCGCCGGCGGTATTCTCCAAAAAGGTGGTGATCGGCGACCGGGCCGGGATCCTGAGCTGTCTCAATTCGGCCAGCGGACGGAAAATATGGTCCCGGCGGTTCTCCGGATACATAGCGGCCTCTCCGGTCGTCAGGGATGAAAAAGTATACGTCTCGATCTCCCGCCGGGAAGTCACCGTCACTCATGAACCGGGGGGAGGGATCTTCGGCTCCCCCCCCCGGACTACCCAGACCATGGAAGATGAGGGGGAGATCCGGTGCCTGGATCTGGGCACCGGGCGCCGGCGATGGAGGCGCCATCTGCCGGCACCCGTTCATTCTTCGCCCGTCCCCGCCGGGGACCGTCTGCTCGCCGGCTGCCTGGATTATAAAATTTACTGTCTGGACAGAGCCACCGGCAGTATCTGCTGGGAGTTCAAGACCGATGCTCCGGTTGACGCTTCGCCGGTGGTCTGCGCTGACCGCGTGGTGGCCGGTTCCCGGGACGGTTCTCTCCTCTGTCTTGATCTGGCGGGGGGGAAGCAGATCTGGAAAGCCGATCTGGGAAGCGGCGTTTCCGTCGCTCCCCTCTGCCGGGAGGGGAAAGTCTACGCGGGGAATAACCGGGGAGATTTGTACTGTATCGATCTGGGCGCCGGGCGGACGGTCTGGAAAAGCAGCGTGGACGGCTCCCCCTCCGACTCTCCGACCCTGTACCGGGATGCGGTTTTCACGGGAACCAGGGCCGGGAAACTGTACCGATTCCGTGCCGCCGACGGCAGTGTTCAATGGGAGCGCAAGATTGCCTCGTCTCTATTCTCCATCCCCCGGATTGCGGGCGGTGACGTTCTGGTTTCCGATTCCGGGGGGGTGATCCACTGTCTCTCCGCCGCCAGCGGGGATCAAGTCTGGGAGTATAATCTCTTCAGTTCCGCCCCGGCCTGGCTGACCCTGGACGGGCAACAAATCTTCGGCGCCTCTTCAGACCGGAAGCTCTATTGTTTATCCTGGAGCGACCGGGAAAATTAATCATTTTCCCGGTCACGCCAGGATGTTGATTTATCAAGATAAAGGTTGATTTTTTTACTCTCGGGACAATACTATTTCAGACAATAATAGTACATGAGCTACTGCAGGGAACTCATCTATTGTTTCGGAATTTTAAAAACGGTAGCGTAAAGTGCAGGACAAAGGGGGAAAGTGCCCCGTACACCTTATACTTTGCACTACAAGTTGCGCCGGAGGCGCTGACTTATGATGATGAAAAAGAATAGAAACGGTCTGTTCCTGATTGTTTGTTTTTTGATCGTTGCTTTGACCGAATCGTCCGCCTTTCCGCCAGCCGCGCCCGGTGATGACATCGATCAGGGCTATGGTATTTTAAAGGAAGCCTACCAGGCCCGGGAGGCTGGTAACGAGGACCTGGCCCGGGAAAAAATGGCGCAGGCTTTGGCCGTGTTTCGCCGGGCGGCCGCCGGGACCGCGCCCGGCCTGGTCCAGCCGGAGACGGAATATAATCTCGAGGAGACCCCCCGCGGCGTCAATGTGATAGAAAATAAGACGCTCTTCAAGATCGAGCTCAAAGTCGATCCGGAAGCGCGAAGCCGGAGCATGCAGGACCGGGAAGAGATCGTGCGCCAGCAACAGCTGATTATTCAAAAACTGATCGAACTCACCCGGGAGAATGCCGAGTTGAAGAAGGCCATCTCCAAGGTGGAATCGAACACGAAAGAGACGGAGAATATCAGCGATATGGTCAGCGACATCAAGGACGAGACCGCGGATATTTCCGACATGGGCCGGCGCCTCGACGATGTCAAGGACGCGGCCGGCGACATTGCTGATTCGGTCGATAAGCTGGAATCATCTGTCGGCGACTCGAGCACGGTGGAGGATATCGCCGGTGATGTTTCCGATATCCGGGACGAGATGGATATTCTGAAGGATATTTTGAATATTGTCGAGGAGATAAAGGACGACACCGACGACATCAAGGACCTCGAGGGGAAGATCGATGATGTCAAGGACGAGGTTGAGAAAAATCAGGAATAACCCGATTTATTCATATTTTGCCTGTTTCCGCGGCTGATGAAAAGGGCCGGGGAGCGGTAAGTAATCCGGCTAATCCGCCCAATCCGCGGTTAAAAAAGGGGGAAAGGCAGGGAGGGGGTTAGTCCGGCCGCGCGGATTTGAGCGCCAGGATGCGGTTTCTGAGCTCCCCATTCCCGGGCAGCTTCCGCTGTCCTTCCTCCAGAACTCGCCGCGCTTCAGTGAGGCGTCCCAGGGTGATGTAGACACTCGAGAGCGTGATGTAGCCGTTGGGATTCCCCGGCTGTTTCCGGATCGCTTCGCGGCCGGTCGCGATCGCCCGGTCAAAGTCCTTGCGTTCGTGGTAGAGCGCGGTCAGGTTTCTCAGGGGGGAGATGTACTCCGGATTAAGCCGGACGGCCGTCCGGTAGAGTTTTTCCGCCTCCCGGCCCCTCCCCATCTCTTCCAGGATGATGGCCAGACCGTTCCAGGCTTGCGGGATATAAGGGTTTGCCTTCACGACCCCCCGCAGCACTTCTTCCGCTTCCTCCAGTCGTCCCATCCTCAGATAGACCTCGCCCAGGTGGAGGGAGGCCGCGTAGTATGAGGGGTCGCTCTTTAAACTTTTCTTGAATTCGATGGCCGCCTCTTCCCAGCGGCCCGCAAGCGCGTGGAGTACCCCCATGTTGCTGTGGGATTCCCTGTGGCGGGGACTGAGCCGCAGGGCGATTTCCAGTTCTTCCCTCGCCCGTTCATCATCCCCCTGCCGGTGGAAGGCGATGGCCAGGTTGTTCCGGGCGAGGGCGGCCCGGGGTGAGAGAGTCGTTACCCTCGTCCAGAGGGCCATCTCGCTCCGCCAGCTCAGGAGATACTTTTCGCTCAATATGAAGAGGGCCACGCAGATGACGATCGCGGAGATAACGGTCGCCGACCGTCCCGGTCGGCGGCAGCCTTCATAAACACGATGAATGATGAGAGCCCCCCCGAGACAGAAGAAGGAGGAGGGGAAATAGAGCCGCTGTTCGGCCACGATTCGCCCGATCTGGCCGATCTTGAACAGGGTCGGCAGGAGGCTGATCAGCAGGCAGACCAGGGCCCACCGGAAAAGCCGGCTTTTTCGCCCGGCCGCGCTGGCGGCGAGCAGCAAGGCCGCCGCCGCCAAAAAAGAAAGGATGTTTTCCGGAGTTGCCCAGCTGACCGGTTTAAAAAAGGAGTAGAGGGTCTTGAGCCCGGCCGGGAAGAGGAGGAGGCGAAAGTAGATCAATCCCAGGCGGGAGATGCCGGTGATGAAGGAAGGAAGGGGGGGGGTCTCCTTCAGGACGCTCCCCGAGAGCATGATCTTCGCGGCCGCGGCTGCGGCCGCCATCAACCAGAAGGGGATGGTGCGACGCAGTCCGCGAATCCGTAACTCCGCTCTCCCCGCGGTCAGGACGGTGGCGGTCAGAAGCGCCGGGAAGACGAGCGCGCTCTCCTTATAGAGGAGTGAACCCAGGAAGCAGCCCGCCGCGGCGAAAGTGAGCCTTCCGCGGTTGCGGAGGAAGAGGATGAAGGCCGAGAGGAGAAGGACGGCCGCCGCCAGCTCGGCGATGTTCCGGGCATTGAAAACAGCTTCCACGTGAACCGGGTCCAAGGCGAAGAGGGCCGTGGCCGTCAGGGCCACCGGTTTTCCCGCTCCCAGGCGGAGGAGAAGCGATTGCAGAAGTAGGCAGGCTAAAAGATGCAGGGCGAGGTTGACGCCCCGAAAGAAAAACGGGTTCGTCCCCCCCACCCGGGAGATGGCGGCCAGTGAGATCATCTGGAGAGGCCGGTAGTCGGAGCGGGAGATCGGGAGCATCTGCTGCCAGTAGGCGGGCCGGAAGAAAAGAGCCGATGAGCCGGCGGAGCGGAGGTAGGGGTTGTCGCGTATGACCTCGGTGTCATCCCAGATGAAAGGGAAGCGGAGAGAGGGGGCGAAGAGCACCCCGGTCGCCAGGAGGAGAGCCGGCAGGAGAATCCGGTACGGATGGGTCAATTTCATGGAGTAAGAAAAATATTTTTTTCTGTTGACCGCGAGTCAAACTTTTCTTACTATACGATACATTAATAAAATATGTCAATTTTCCATTAAGGAGGTCGCTCATGATCAGAGCCAGGATTTGTATCGTGCCGTCCGCTTGCTTCTTGGCCATCACCGGGTTGATGTTGATCTCTTCCGCAGCTTATCCCCAGCCCCTTCCCCTGAACTGGGAAGTCAAGTATCTTAATCTCAAGGACGACCTGCGGGCCCTGGCACTTGATCCACTCGACCCCCAGGTAGTCTTTATCGGGACCAATCTGGCGGTTGTCAGCAGTCCGGACGGGGGGGAGACCTGGACCTCGGGCGAGAGTTTCCGGAATAATAAAGTCCCGGTCTCCGCCGCGGATAGCCCGGAAGCGCAGGAGATCCTGCTCCTGATCGAGGAGACCGGCGGGACGTCGTCGGCCACCCGGCCCACCGGCGGACAGGAGGAGGGCATCGAGGCGCAGGTCGAGCAGGATGCCGTCCAGGAGGAGATCGCCCAGGCGCAAGGAGTGGTGTCGGAGAAAGATGCCACTATTGCCGCCACCGAGGGCGATGTCAAGGACCTGGACACCCAGCTCAAGGAAGCCGAGGCGGCCGTGATCCAGGATGAGAAGGTGCTGAAGGATGCCGAGACCGCCCTCTCCGCGTGGACGCCGGATGAACTCCATGCCGACGATGTTGACGGCCTCACCTATACCGAAGATAACTATATGGATGATGACGATTATGCCCAGCTGGGGAACTGGCTCACTGAGCGGGGCATCGCGACCCCGAGCGACCCTCATGAGCGTCAGGAAGCCCTGAAGAACTACCTGACCGAGCACGCGGCTGCCGGCGACACTCTGAAGGATGTCGTCGACCAGGCCAAGAACGATGTCACGGAGAGCCAAAACCTGGTCAAGGATGTCGAGGCCAGGATAGCGGTGGAGCAGTCAGCTGCCTCTGATGCCGCGGCGGCTCAGGCCGCGGCCGAGAAAGAGTTGGCCGACCTGCAAGACAAGCAGGCGCCGGGCGCCGCGGTCGCCGCCGAGGGCGCCCCGGTCCTCGATGAAGACGAAGCCGCCGCCGCCGCGGTGGCGGAAGCGGGATTATCCATCTCCGGCGTCACCTATATCGAGTTCGACCCCTCCAGCTCGGACAGGATATTCCTCAACACCTTTGACGGGGTATATAAATCAATAGATAAGGGCGTCACCTGGGAGCAGATCTATACTGGCGCCAATCCCACCCAGTCGGCGGGGGTTTCCCTGGTCGTCGATCCCTCAAATCCGGACACCATCTTCGCGGGTTCCCTGAGCGGGATCGCCCGCAGCAAAGACGGCGGGAAGACCTGGGGCCGGCTTGTCGGGAGGGTAAGCGATAAGGTCATCACCCGGTTGGCCGTTCATCCCTTCGACTCGAAGGTGGTGCTGGCCGGCACCGCCGGCAAGGGGATATTCAAGAGCGTTGACGGGGGAGACACCTGGACGGACTGCTTCAGCAAGGGCAACCAGCAGGCCAACTCGATCCTCTCCATCAAGTTCGCCCCCTCCCAGCCGCAGGTGATTTACGCCGGGACCTTTAGCGGAGTGTACAAAAGCGTGGATGGCGGGGCGAGCTGGGACTCCGCCATGGGACTGGGGATCGGAAGCACGGTTCAGGTCCGGGATCTGATCGTCTCTCCGACCAGTCCGGACACGGTCATCATCGCCACCGACCGGGGGGTTTTCGGAAGCAGGGACGGAGGGGGGGCGTGGGAGAGACTCACCTTCGGCTCGACGTTCTCCGGCTGTAATTTCCTCGCTTTTGATCCCCTCAACCCGGCCACGGTCTGGATGATTACCGACAACCGGGTTTTCCGGAGCGCCCCCCCCCTTTTCCTCGACCTCTCCTCCGGGGACACGCTGGCCCTCGCCGGCAACGGCGAGATTACCCTTGACGGAAACGAACGGCACAGCATAACGGTCGAAACCATCGACGATGCCACCGGGATGGTGACCGTCATCATCGAGTCCGAACCCCGGACGATCCAGGTCAGACCCGGCCAGAGCGAAGAGGTGGACCTGGATGGTGACGGCGCGGCCGACCTCAAGCTGACCCTGGAGGGCGTCAAGGACGGCGTCCCCAATTTCAGCCTTTCCCGGATGGCTTCCGCCGCCGCTCCGGAAGGACAAGAAGCGGTCAACCTGATCCCGCCCGAGCAGATTACCGGGCTGGACGATCTGGCGCCGTATTTCCGCGCCGAGCCCACCTGGGTGGAAGTGCAGCAGGCGGCCGCCCGCTGGGCGGAGGTCCACCCGGACAAGATCGCCGCCTGGCGCCGGGGCGCCTCTCTGATGGCCTTCCTTCCTCAAATCGATTTCGGCTTTTCCCGGAGAACCCGGGAACGGGAAGACTACGCTCAGAAAGAGTCGTACTCCTACTCCACCAGCTACGACAACAATGGCGGGAATTACAACCAGAACAAGGACCGCACCGGCAACGAGTTTGACACCTCCTTCACCGTCAGTCCCACCGACGGGGATATCTACCAGTTCGAGCAGAGTAATGATTACTACCAGCAGAGGGAAACAGGGAGCGATTCCCAGGATAATTACGGTGAAGACTATGGCGAGGATAGGAGGGCCGACACCGGCTACCGGGACTCCACCGAGCAAGTGTGGGGTCTTTCTTTCGGATGGGAACTGGGCGATTTCCTCTATAATACCGAGCAGCTCAGGATCAGCAAGGAAGCCCGGGATCTGGTCGAACTCCGGCAGGATGTCCTGGAACAGGTCACCCTCTATTACTTCGATCGCCGCACCGCCCGGATAGACATGATCATGAACCCTCCCGCCGATGCCTATTCCAAGGTTGAGATGCTGCTCCAGATCCAGCAGCTCGATGCCAGTCTGGACGCGATGACGGGAGGATATTTCACCACCACGATCAAGGAAAGGGAGAAACAGCTGCGCTAATATTATTTTTACTTCGTAAAAATAATATGTTTTGAATATTTAGCTGAGGTTTAAACAGGTTACGAACGCAGTGATCTAAGCTACTGCTCAGGATTTCTAATTAATGTCGTAAAGAAGGTAGCCACAAGCTTTAGCCTGCGTCTATTGCGCACCTTAAAAGGTGCAGCTACCTAAAAGTTAGCGCGAAGCTCTCAGTCCTAAAACGAATTAAGCTAATTTATGCAACAAATTTATAAGGAGGCTGCCATGTCCGTCAAGAACGCCATCCGTCCCACAGTGGTGGTACTCTTCCTGCTCTTAACCCTGGTCAACCTCGGCGCGTCCAAGAAAAAAAAGCATGCCCCGGCGCCGGTGAGCCTCGGCGGATCGCATGAATTCACCACTCAACCGCCCCCGATCGAGACGATGGCTGATATGGAGGCGCTCTTTGCGTTCGAGCCCAGCTATCAGGAGATCCAGCAGGCGGCGATGCGCTACGCGGAAGTGCACCCCGACAAGATCGAGGCCTGGCGCCGGGGAGCGTCTCTGAGGGCTTTCCTCCCCGAGGTGGACCTGGACTTTGACTGGCGGCGGGTGGACGAGACCACTGTCGACGACAGTTTCTCGACCAGCTTCGATACCTCCTACTCATCGGACTCCGGCCGCGACGGCAGCCGGACGAATACCTATACCCGTGAGTACGGGGAGACGTCGACCACTCTCAACCCGGGGGATGTTTCCTGGTCTTTGCGCGAAAAGTGGTCAACCGATGTCGACAACAATTGGTCGTCATCGGAAAACTCCGGCGAGGACACCGGGGAGAGCACCAGCCATGACACCAGTGAGCGGACGGACAATGATAACCGGTGGAGGATCAAGCTTGCCTGGGACTTGCGGGATTTTGTATACAGCAAGGAACAGACCAAGATCAGCAAAGAGGCACGGGATCTGGTCGAGCTCCGACAGGACGTTCTGGAGGAAGTGAATACCTATTTCTTTGACCGCCGCCGCGCCCAGATCGAGATGCTCTTCTCCCCGCCGGACGATGTCCGCTCCAAGATTGACCTCCAGCTCCAGATCGCCCGGGTGACGGCCAGTATCGATGCCCTGACCGGCGGATACCTGAGTAATGCTCTGGAAAAGGCGAAAGTAAGCCAATAGGAAACAGCCGCGGATCCCCGTTTCCCGAGGGTGTTTTCCTCCGGGGAACCTCCGCCGGAATTTCCTATTTCCTCTTCCCGGTCGCGCCCGGGATAACCGGAGCAAGCCGGATTGATTTCTCCATGGGTTGCCGATGGGTGTTTTCGCTTCCAATCTCGTTCTCTTTAACGTGATTCTCCGTCTTTTCACTACCGGCGGCCTGGAAGGTCTCCAGCAGGAGAGGAAAATTCGCGAAGGCCAATACTGGAAAGAAAGAGCCCAGGCCGCCCCTCGTTCCACCTACCGGAAGATCCATTATTATGAACGCTCGATCGCGGCCGATCCGGCGGTCGCCGCCGCTCATCTGGAATTGGGTGAAGTATATTACGATCTGGCCGTTGCCTACGGATACCACGATCTTTTCGAAAAAGCGCGCAAGGCAGTTACGGCCGCCCTGGAAGTGGAACCGTCCCTGGTGCCGGCCCATTATCGCCTGGGCACCATCTATTTCCTCCTGGGGGATTTCAACTCCAGCCGGCTGGAAATGGAAGAAACCCGCCGGTTGGACCCCGATTTTCTTCCGGCCCAGAACAGTCTTCGGGTGCTGAGAGAGAAACTGGGGGAGGGGGGGGAATGATTGTCTCCTATCCAGCAGCCGCGGACCAGATGCTCCGGGATTTCAAAAAAGAGAAATCAAATAGTGTAGTATCGTCCTTTCGCTTCGCTTCAGGACTTGTAGGATCAGAATGCCTTCGGCATTCTTTGTAGGAATTGTAGGATCGCTTCGCTTGCAATTCAGCAAGCCTTGTCTACGATAAGGCGATGCCATGTTATTCTACATCTACTACAAATCTTCACGGAGTGAAAGCCGATTCTCCATAAATTTGCGAGCGTAGCGAGCTAATTTATGCAGACAGGAAGCAAATTCCCCCGCTCTCTTTTTCCGGTGATGATACTCCTCGGCCTCATTTCTCTAACGGTTCTGCCCGGGCCGGCGTCCGCCGGAGATCCGGTGGATATCAATACGGCGACCGCGGAGGAGCTGCTGCGGCTTCCCGGGGTCGGCCCGGTCCTTGCCCAGCGGATTGTCACCGACCGGGAGGCGAATGGACCGTTCAAAAGTCCGGAGGAGATCACCCGGGTCTTCGGCTTCGGCGATAAGAAATACCAGACCCTCAAGGATCTGATTATAACCGTTCCCGTCGCCCCCGGGTTCAGCCGACTTTCGGCGAAACCCGGGATCAACCTTAACACCGCTACCCAGGCGGAACTGGAGTCTCTTCCGGGGATTGGACCGACCAAGGCTCTCCGGATCATCGAGTACCGGGAAAAGGAGGGCGGTTTTCGGCGAACGGAGGAGTTGATGGAAGTCTGGGGGATCGGCCCCCGGACTTATGAATCCCTGAAGAACCTGGTCACCGTCCAGGGGAATCTGTCCACGCGGTCGTCTTCGGCCGGGACGGTGGCATCGGCGGGAAGCCCCCGGACACTGAAGTGCTGGCGCTGCGGGGAAAAAATTACCGTGGGAGCAAGCGTGACCTCCGGAGAATGTCCCGCCTGCGGGGCGAAGTGGAAGGCAAAGTAGGGGCGAATCCCCATGTTCGCCCGGATCTCAAAAGAATGAATATCCAATGAATATCCAATGACCAACGTCCAATAATCAATATCCAAATACATACAGGCGGTAAATATCGATGGGATAGTTGAAAATGGGGAGTTGGCCATTGGAAGGTCATTATGGGGGCGAGGCAGGGGGAACTTTTGCGTTTTTTGCGCCTCCCGAAAAGATACCGTTCGGTCTCCTCGGGACTACGTTTTTGCGGCTAATTAAAGGGGGCGAGGGAGAGGGAGCCTTTACAGCTTGTATGCCTTTCTGCGGCTAACCCGACTTTCGCAATTGGGCCTTAAAAACAACTATTTTCGGGGGGTCAATTAACAGAAGTCATTGTACGACAACAACTGGATTTTTAAAAGTGTTTGTGGTACAGACCTACCCCCTTGTCAGGTACAGGGAGATTACTATATTTTGTCTCCACCATGTACCTGAAGTGTCATCGCCGATTCAAAGATGGGAAGGAACACCGCTACTGGAGCATTGCGGAGAAGCACCGCTGCCGGGGCGGTCGGGTGGTTGATCGCCACATCCTGTACCTGGGAGAGATTAACGACAGTCAGCAAGAGTCCTGGTTACGGTGTATCGACGCATTCGATGTTAAGCAAAGGTGCCAGACGAAGCTGGCCCTGTTTCCATCTGATCGCGCCATACCGGAGTACGCGAGCGATCAGGGGGTGCAAGTTTGCCTGGAAGAGTTCACGCTGCGGCGGCCGAGGCAATGGGGAGCCTGTTGGGCATTTTGTCGGATCTGGGACGAGTTGGAACTGGATCGATTCTGGAGCGAGCGTCTGAAGGACAGCCGCAAAGGAACATCGTGGTACCGGGTATTAATGGTCCTGGCGGCGTATCGCTTGATTGACCCCGGCAGCGAGTGGCGCCTTCACCGGCAATGGTACAAGCGGAGCGCGATGGGAGATCTGCTGGGAGAAGATTTCTCCCTGGTCGCCAAGGATAAACTTTATCGGTGTCTGGACAGGCTTCTGGAACACAAGGAGGATTTATTCAGTTTTCTGGCTGAGCGCTGGCACGATCTTTTCGGGATCACCTACGACGTGATCTTATATGACCTGACCAGCACCTATTTTGAGAGCGACCCGCCTTTCGACAAGAACGATAAAAGGAGATATGGCTACAGCCGGGATCATCGGCCCGATTGCGTGCAGGTAGTGATCGCCCTGGTGGTGACACCGGAAGGATTTCCCCTGGCCTACGAGGTTATGCCGGGGAACACCAGGGACAATGCCACCCTGCCGGATTTCCTGAAGAAGATCGAATCGAGATATGGCAAGGCCCGGCGGATCTGGCTGATGGATCGGGGGATCCCGACCGAAGAGCACCTGGCCTGGATGAGAGAACGGGGGATGCTTTACCTGGTCGGGACCCCCAAGGGAAGACTCACCAAACTGGAGAAAGAGTTGTTGAACCGGCCCTGGCAGGAAGTGCGGCCGGAAGTTCAGGTCAAACTCTTGCCCCGTGATGATGATCTTTATGTCTGGGTGCAGAGCCGGCCCCGGGTGGGCAAGGAAAGATCGATGCGCCGGCGGCGGCTTAAACGGCTGTGGGCGCGCTTGAAGGAATTGCGACGTCAGCGGCCGACATATGAAAACCTGCTTTTGAAGTTGGGCGGGGCAAAAAAAGATGCCGGACGGGTCTGGTCTCTGGTTGAGGTTGAATTGCCCGATCCTCCGGAGAAAAAGATGCGGTCCCGGCGGGTGTCATTCACCTACAGTCTCAACAAAGAGAAGCTGCGGGCGGTGCGCCGCAGAGAGGGGAGATATTTACTGCGTTCAAATCTGGTCGAGACCGACCCGGGGAAGCTCTGGGAGTTCTACCTGCTCCTGGTGGAAGTAGAGAATGCCTTCAAAAACCTGAAAGGCGATATGGCATTGCGTCCCATCTTCCATCAGAGAGAGGACCGGATCGAGGCCCATATTTTCCTCGCCTTCCTCGCGTACTGTATTCACGTTACCCTCCGCCAGAGGTTGCGGCAGAGAGCGCCGGGTCTGACGGTGAGGCAGGCGTTGGACAGTCTGGGGGCGATGCAGATGCTGGACGTGCACTTCCCCACCACTGACGGCAGGGAGTTGATATTTACCCGGTATACCCAGCCGGAAAAGGAACAGCAACTACTGCTCAGCCAGCTGGACTGGCGGTTGCCGAAACAGCCTCCGCCGAAGATAACTGCAAAAAGAGCAGTGGAAATGTAGTACAGACCTTTGGGAAGGTTTTGTTGATTTGCAGGGAGTTACGACTCAAAAATAGGTCCAATTGCGAAAGTCGGGCTAATATAATAATGTCGGGGAAAGATGGAAACGGTTGATGAATATCGAGCCCTGATTTCGGCTGACGACCTGGTTCGCGCCCGGGTGCGGATGGGAGAAAGCGATCTCCTGGTCAGCGCCGGCCGTGATCTCTCCGTCCCGGCCAGAAAGGCCCTGGCCCGATGCCGGGGGGAGATAGAGGAGTACCTGTCGCTCCATCCCGGCTTCCGGGAAAGTATGGAGCCGATACCGGCGACGACGGATGCTCCTTCCGTGATCGCCGGGATGGCTCGGGCCGCCTTTCTCTGCGGTGTCGGTCCGATGGCGTCCGTGGCCGGCGCGGTGGCCTTTTTCGTGGGAAGGGAACTTTCCCTCCTTTCTCCCGAGGTAATCGTTGAGAACGGGGGGGATATGTACCTTTCCGGCCGGAGAGCAAGGGACATTCTTATCTATACGGGGGGAGAAGAACCCGCATTCCGGAAACTCGGTATCCGGATTCTATCTGATGATATGCCGGCCGGGGTGGCCGCCTCCAGCGGTACGCGGGGGCGTTCCCTGAGCTGGGGACGCTCGGCGGCCGCCGTGGTTGTGGCCGACGATCCGGTGATGGCCGACGCGGCGGCCACGGCTCTCGGCAACCGGATCTATCGTGAAGACCGCTCGGTCATGGAAGCCGCCGGAGCGGCTATCGGTTCGATCAGCGGGGTCCGGGGTTCCCTGGCCGTCTGCGGCAATCTCCTCGCGGCCCGGGGCCGGATAGAAATTATTTATTTTTAGTTTTTACGAAAATTCTTGGTGACAATCGCCCTAAAAGTGGTATGATAAAAATACGGAGAGTTTCTATCTAAACGTATTTCTGCCAAACTGTTAAACGGTAGGATGATCATGTCTCGATTTCGAAATTTTGAATCTAATCAGGAAACGGTATCGGAGACAGCTTTAAAACAATTTCATATATGCACCATTCCGGAAGTTTACAGTGGACTGATCTACTTGTTCAAAACTAAATGAGCGCCGCAGGCGCTGATTTATAACGCAAGGAGCAGGGCCATGTCAGCATTATCCAGGTACAATCATACCGTCCGTTACGCCGCGCCGGTGTTCGTCACCCTTCTCTTCCTTCTCTCGATGGCTTTTCCGGGGAGCGGCCGCGGTCAGCCGATCACCCAGGGGTTCAACAATTTTGACACCGGGACCCGCCCGGCCGGCTGGATTTTCAACGGCTGCAACAGC
Source organism: uncultured bacterium (assembly GCA_963822585.1). Lineage (GTDB taxonomy): Bacteria > Auribacterota > Erginobacteria > Erginobacterales > Erginobacteraceae > CAWGIE01. The sequence continues at coordinate 355,167 of CAWGIE010000026.1, read as the reverse complement.
AACGGCGACACATACACCAGCGCCGGAAATTTCGGCTTTGCTTCCCCGTCGATTAAACTCGACACGACCGGGGACTACATCCAGACCGCCTCCCTTTTCCATCCCGATCAGCTTTCTTTCTGGGTGAAGGGCCAGGGGACGGACATCAGCAGCGCCCTCCTGGTGGAGGAGTATTACTCCGGCGCCGGCTGGTCGGAGGTGACCACCGTCATGCCCCTGCCGATCGCGGGAACGAATTTAGGCCCCTTCGCTCTGGATTTCCTCTCCACCACCACCCGCTTCAGCTATACCAAGAGCGCGGGCGACCTGGCCTTCGATGACGTGGGCATCACCGCCGGCGTGCCGTCGCCGACCGTCACCCCCTCGCCGCCGCCGACCGCTACGCCGACATTAACCCCGATACCCCCCCCGACCCCGACCCCGTATACGAATGTTCCCAACCCCAGCTTCGAACTCGATCCGGCCCTGGTCGGCTGGACAAAGGTAGCGGCCAAAGAAACATATGTTGCCCGGTCATCGGACCAGGCCTACCAGGGGATCTTTTCCTGCACGTTCAGCGATACCGGGTACGTGTCCGACAATTATGCCGATCAGGGGATCCGCTCCGGCGCGGTCTCCTCGATCATCGGCGGGGATGAATATTATGTCGGCGGCTGGTTCTATGTCGCCTACGAAAAAGGTTCCGTCAACGCCACCCTTTTCAAGTTTAATATAGAATGGCTGAGCGAAGGGGTTGTCATCAGTACCGACAGCGACACCGATTGGCCTCTGATGGCCTTCGATACCTGGGAGAAAAAAGAATACCAGGTGACCGCCCCTGTCGAGGCCGACCAGGTCCGCCTCTATATCGCCGCGAAGGAGACCACCAATAACAACAATAATGTTTATATCGACGTTTTCTACGTAAACCATGGGCCGGCAATCTTCGTGACCGCCCCGAATACGGGCGCGGCCTGGTATGTCGGAGAATCGGATAATATCATGTGGGAATCCCACAGCCTGACCGGGAATGTTGACATCGATTACTCGACCAATGGCAGTGCTTGGGCCCCCATCGCGACCAACGTCGCCGATACCGGCATCCGTCCCTGGACGGTACCCAACGACCCCAGCACCCAGGCCCGGGTCCGGGTCCGGGAAGCCGGGGGAGGGGGGGTGTCGGGCCAGTCCGGCCTCTTCCGGATCGCCGCGACGGATACCATCAATGTTCTCTCTCCCAAGGGGGGGGAGACCTGGTACCGGACCGGCGTTTATGACATAGATTGGTCGTATGGAGTAACCGTCGGCCCCGGGGCAGTCGATCTTTCTTATTCGATCGATAACGGCGGTTCCTGGATCCCGATCGCCTCCGGGATCGCCCTCGGCTCCAGCCCCTATCCCTGGACCGTCCCCGACGTGAACAGCAGCCAGGCCCTGGTCCGGGTCCGGCAGTCGGTCGCTGTCTCCGGCCAGTCCCCGGCCGTCTTCACCATCGCTTCCCCGTTCTTCACCGTGAAATCCCCCAAGGGAGGAGAGGTCTGGTATTACGGCGACAATCACGCTATTACCTGGACTTCGACCGCCGGCATCTCCGGGAACGTCAACATCGACTACTCGATCAGCGGGCCCTCCGGGCCCTGGTTCCAGATCGCGGCCAATCGGCCCAACTCGGGGAGCTACTATCCCTGGACGATTCCCAACGTCACCACCACCGAGGCCCGGGTCCGGATCTCGGAAATCGGCGGGATCGGCCTCCCCGGCATCTCGGCGGCCAATTTCACGCTGAAAGGCCTCACCCCTCCCCAGCCCTATGTCCCCCTGGGGTGGGAGTTGTGGGTTGATCTGGCGAACGTCACCCAAGGCTGCGGGATCAACGCCATCGAGGCCTTCGATAATGACAACATCTGGATCGGCTGCAGCTGCGGTCTGGTCTATCATTGGAACGGCTCGGTCTGGGAACTCCAGGCGTTACTGGGTGGCAACATCAATGAGTTCGTGGCGCTGGCTGCGGACAATGTTTATGGCTCCGGCTCGGGAGGCGGCGATGTCTACCACTATAACGGCTTGTACTGGGAGATAGTCTCTGAGGGCCTCGGAAAAACCAATTATTCGATTGATGCCCCGGATCCGGACCATATCATGGTGGGCGGTGCTTCGGGAACTATCCTTTATAGCGAGTCGGGGGAATGGAACGACTCCACGATTGGAGAGAGCGGCTCTCTCTATGGTTGCGTTTACCTGAAACCGGATGAAGCCTTTGTCCTGAGGCACTCCTCCACTACCTACGAGGCCTCGGCTTTCTTTTCCGATGATGGTGGTTACAGTTGGGATCGGATCAAAGACTTCGGCACCTGGACTCTGTATGACCATCCTCTGGGCGGCTGTATCGACCAGTACGGCAACACCCTCCTCTGGGTGGTTGGCGCCTGCGGTGAGATCGATCATTACGACGGTTCTTCCTGGTACCTGCAGACTCAATCGCTCTACGGCACCAACTTCCAGTGCATCGAGGTCCTCGACGAAAACAACGCCTGGACCTCCGGGGACGGACAGATCTTCCACTACAATGGCTCGGAATGGATCGTCGAAAAAAAGCTCTCCACCATCTATCAGTTCTCGGCGGTGGACAACCGGCATGTTTACGCGATCGGTTCCAGCGGTGCGACCAAGATCTACCGTTCCTGGGCCAACCCGACGCCGACGCCCTACAAACCGACCCCGATTGGTTACCAATCGCCGTCACCGACGCCGGTCCCCGTCAACGGGCCGATATCAGGGCGTGTCTATGACCGGGTAACGGGCGCGGGCGTCGGTAATGTCTACGTCCGGGCGCTTCCGCTGGAGGCCGGTCTCCGGCCGGGAGGAGGGTTCACCAACTCTTCGGGGAATTACAGCATCCCCGATCTTCTGGCCGGAATCTACAATGTCTACTGCGACAGCAACCAGGGCAGCGGTATCCGGGTCTATCGTTCCCAGTGGTATAACCAGAAAGATAGCCAGGCCAGAGCGGGGACGGTCTCCTCGAATACCGCCGGGATTAACTTCCCGCTTTATAAGGACGGGGTGTACCCGTCGCCGACCACGACCCCCGCCCCCGATTTCGGAGCGATCAGTGTGGCCGGAGGAGATTACAACGGCGACGGCATGTCGGATATCGCCGTCTTCCGGGGATCCCAATATGGTCTCTGGGCGGTCCGGGGCATCACCCGGGTTTACTATGGTAATGACGGGGATATCCCCGTTTCCGGAGACTATGACGGTGACGGGTGTACCGACATTGCCCTTTTCCGGGACACCAGCGGTCTCTGGGCCGTGCGGGGGATGACCCGGAGCTATTTCGGCGGTCTTGGTGACCTACCGGTTCCCGGCGACTACGATGGTGACGGTGTCTGTGATTGGGGTATCTTCCGGCCCACCGCCGGTCTCTGGGCGGTCAACGGCCTGGGCCGCGTGTACTTCGGCGGTTCCGGCGATATCCCGGCCATCGCGGACTATGACGGTGACGGTTTCATGGATGTCTCCGTCTTCCGGTCCGCCACCCGGATGTGGGCGGCCAAGGACGTGACCCGGTTCTATTTCGGAGGAGGGGATGATGCGGCTATTCCCGGAGATTACAGCGGGTCCGGGACGGCGTCGGCGGCGATCTATCGCTCCAGCTCCGGTCTCTGGGCAATCCGCGGAATCAGCCGGGTGTATTTCGGCGGCGTCGGCCGCCAGCCGGTGCCGGCCGATTACAACGGCGATTTCCGCGACGATATGGGCGTCTTCCGTCCCGGCCGGGGTATCTGGGCTGTCCGGGGTATCAGCCGGGTTTATTTCGGGGCCACCGGCGATCTGCCGGCGACGAAGTAACCGCTGTATTATTTTTTCTTTGAAAAAATAATAAAGGAGATTCACTCCATGAACCGATACCGTATTTTCAGGATACTCCTCTTCCTGGCGATCCCGGCGCTGGTAGTCGGCGGTCCCTGCCTTCCGGGGAGCGATCTCAAAATAGCGACCCAGAATGTCAGTAAGATCGGTACCTATGCCGGACAGGAATCGATCAGGATCTTTCAGGGACTGGCGCCGGATATCACTCTTCTCCAGGAGTGGCGAATCGGCGGGGGAACCTACCGGGATTATGTCGACCAGGCGTTCGGCCCTGAGTTTGATTTTTTCCTCGGATCCGGTGGCTCCGGCGCCTTTGTCGCCAACAACGGTATCGTCAGCCGCTGGACGATCCAGACCGCGGGGAATTGGGAGGATACCGTGGGGGGGAGCAATCGACCCGATTTCGCCTGGGTGGAGATCGATCTTCCGGGGAATACCGATCTGTTGGCGGTCAGCGTTCACCTGAAAGCGGACGCCGGAGAAGCCGCCACGCGGGCCCTGCAAGCCACCCTCATCAAGACCTATGTCGAGGATTATATCGCTTCTCGGGGATTCACCGGTTATATTATCGTGGGCGGGGATCTGAACACCGAAACCCAGTACGAGTGGTGTATCCAGACCTTCGCCACCTTCCTCGATCCGGCTACCTTTCGGCCGGAGGACCGGCTTGGCGATGAGAACACAAACCAGTCCCGCGATCGTCCCTTTGACTGGATCATGCCCAACCAGCTTTTGGACGACCGCCACGCCACCCTGATTATCGGCACCGAGGATTACGAATATGACGCCGGGATAGTTCTCGACAGTCATGTCTTCTCGCGCTGGTCAGACACCACCACCGCCCCCCCGTCCACCCCGCTCTGGAACCTCCCGCCCGTTCTCTACGGGGACTCGCACAGTTTCGCGATGGACCATATGGCGGTCATGCAGGCATACGACGTTTTCCCTTCGCCCACCCCCGCCCCCAGTATGACGCCTTCTCCTCAGCCGACCCCGTCTATCCCTCCACGGACTCCGACCCCGCGGCCCACCCCCACCGCCGAGATCGTGAGGGGCCCGATCTCGGGCCGCGTCTATGACCGGGTAACGGGGGCCGGCATCCCCGATATCTATGTCCGGGCGCTGGGATCGACCATGACCAGTATCGGGATCTCAAACAGCCAGGGATATTATTCTACCGGGACCCTGAACATCGGGACCTATCTGGTATTCGCGGACGTCTTCCAGAGCCCGGATTACCGGAACCAGTATTATAACCAGAAAGATATCAAGAGTCAGGCCACCATGATCCCTGCCAATACCGGAGGGATCAATTTCCCGCTGTATCGGCGCGGCGCTTATCCTTCTCCCACGATGACCCCCACCCCTGCTTTTTTTCCGGCATCAATCGACAGCGGGGACTATAATGGCGACGGAACTTCCGATATCGCTATCTTCCGGCGCAGTTCCGGTCTCTGGGCGATCAAGGGCGTGACCCGGGTCTATTTCGGCGCCGGCGGAGATACGCCGGCCTCGGGCGACTTCAATGCCGACGGGATTTCCGATATCGCCGTCTTCCGGAACTCCAGCGGGCTCTGGGCCATCCGGGCCATCAGCCGGACCTATTTCGGCCAGGCGGGTGATATTCCGGTCCCGGGTGATTATAACGGCAACGGCGCCTGTGAGATTGGTGTTTTTCGACCGGTGGCGGCGCTCTGGGCGATCAAGGGCGTGACCCGGTCCTACTTCGGTCGGTCGGGAGATCGCCCGGTCCCCTTCAATGGCGCGTCGCCGGAGAAATACATCGCCGTTTTCCGCGGGGCTTCCGGCCTCTGGGCGATCAAGGGGCTGACCCGTGTGTACTTCGGCAAATCGGGAGACACCCCCGTTCCGGCCAATTATCCGGGGATCTACCCGGGCGCCTACACCCTGGGGATTTTCCGGGGCAGTTCCGGTCTCTGGGCTCTCCAGGACTATACCCGTTTTTATTTCGGTAACCCCGGCGATCGCCCGGTCCCGGGAAATTACCAGGGAGTGCTGAAGGCGAATATCGCCGTCTTCCGGGATACCGGCGGCCTCTGGTCGGTGCGGGGAATTACCCGGATCTACTTCGGGAAAACCGGAGATCTGCCGGTATCCGGTCTCTCCATCAACCCCTCCGGTGCGGCTGTTATTTAATCTATTCCGAACCACGAAGAACACGAAGGCCACGAAGATACTGCATCAGGGAAACAATTTTTTTCCCTTTTATACTCTTCTTCGTGACCTTCGTGACCTTCGTGGTTTTTTAATGGTATTATGCTCGATTGAGGTTGTGTAATGATATTGACTGTCGCGCACAGAGGAGCCTCGGCGGTGGCCCCGGAAAACACGCTGGCCGCCTTCCGGGAGGCGGTCCGGGTCGGGGCCGATCTGATCGAACTCGATATCCGGCTGAGCCGGGACAACGAGGTTGTGGTCTTCCACGACCGGGATCTTTCCCGGACCAGCGACGGTACCGGACCGGTGGATGAGAAGACGCTCGCGGAGTTGAAAAAAATCGACGCCGGGGGATACTTTTCCGGGCAATTCTCGGGGGAGCGGATTCCTACCCTGGACGAAACGATCCGGTGTATTCTCCCCGGCCGGATCGGTCTCTGTATCGAGTTGAAGATCGATCAGGGACGGGACTCCGTCCGCCCGAAGCTGGTCCGCCGCGCCGCGGAGATTATCGGGAAAAATCGGTTCCATTCCCGGGTCATTCTGGCGTCTTTCGACCGGGAAGCCGTCCGGCTCTGTAAGGCCGTGCTGCCGGAGGTCCGGACCGCTCTTATTTTCAATCGGGAAGAGGTCTGGGAAGAGTGCGCGGATGGCGACTACTCGGGTCTCGATCTCCTCTCCGCCCGCTGGAGTATTATCACTGCTCCCCGGGTGGCCGCGGCCCACCGGGCGGGAAGAAAAGTCATCGCCTGGACCATCGACCGGGAGAATGAACTGGAGAAAGTCGTCCGTTGCTCCGTCGATGCCGTGGCCAGCAACAATCCCGCCTGGTTGATACAAGTCTTATCTGAACCAAACTCAAAATAATATCACATTGAAAACAAATCAATGAGAACCGCGAAGATCGGGAAGATTTCTATATAGCGAACAATCCTATTCAATCACATTCAATCGTCTGTTAAAAAGGGGCCGTAGTGGAGGAATAAAGCAACCATGACTTCCTTGGAAAAAATGATCAGCAAGATAGCATTTGCCATTACGTGTCTGTTTTTTCTCTCATTGTCTGTATCTGCGCAGACCCGCTGGATGCGTCTTCATCCGGATGTCTCCTGGAAATATCTCGAACAATGGGAGCAGAAGCATCAGTGGTTAACCCCGGCCCGGGAAGGTCGCCTGAATTTTCAGAAGCATGAAGTCGGCCAGGCACGCGTTAAGTTGGAAGCGGCGGTGGCCGGAGGGGCCGATGACGGGAGACTCCTCTATGAGTTGGGCTACTGCTGTCAGGAAGAGGGTGACGATGATCAGGCGCTCCGCTATTACCGGGATGCGGCTGACCGCCTCGCTCGATCTCATCCGGGACACCTCTATCATTTTAATGCCGAGTATCTGACTGGCGTTCTCTACGAAAAACGCGGAGATTTTGAACAGGCGCTGACCCATTACGATGCAGCCCTCCGGCTGCAGCCGGAGACGGCCGCGCTTCGTTACCGGAAGGCGCGGATCCTTTACCAGCAAGGAAAGATTGACCAAAGCCTGGCCGAGATCAGGCACGTTCTGGAATATATGCCCGAATCAGCCGCCGCCGCTTACCTGGCCGGTGTGCTTTGCCTGGACCAGGGGGATCTCGAAAGCGCCCGCCGTTATCTGGAAACAGCGGGGCAGCAGGGCGCCGATCCGGCCTCGGTGAATTACTGTCTCGGCCATATCGCCTCCCGCCAGGGACGGGATGAAGAAGCGCTGCTTCTCTATGGAAAGGCTCTCCGGGACAATCCGGAGTACCGGGAAGCGCTGATCGCCCTGGCCAACCTTTCCTACGAACGGGATGACCTGGCTGGGGCCCGGGACTATTTCGAACGCCTGAGCATTCTGGAACCGGCCATCGCCCGCTGGCATTATAATCTGGGTGTTGTTTACCGGGGGCTGGAGAGGGCCGAGGAGGGGGATCGGGAACTGGCCGAAGCTCGGCGTCTTGACCCGGAATTAGCCTTTTTAACCGAACTCCCTCCCGAGGGAGTCCCTGCTCTGTTCGCCTCCGCGGCCCGGATGCAGTCAGAGGGAAGATACGATGAAGCGATCGCTCTTTACCGGGAGGCCCTGGCCGAGGATCCGTTCTTCCTCCCTTCACGCTACAATCTCGCGGTTGCTTACAGCATGGCGGGGGAGAGGAGCAAGGCCCTGCAGCAATACGTCCGCCTTTTCCGGATCGACCCCGACTATGCTCCGGCTCGATTGAACGCGGGCATTCTGGCATACGGGAAGAAGGACCGGGCCGCGGCCGCTCATCATCTCCGGAGGTATCTGAGCCTGGTCCCCGAATCCCCCCAGGCGGATCTGATCAAGCGGTATCTCCACGAACTGAGAGGCTGGTAAGGGAGGAAAAAGCCGGAACGTTCAACTTCGAACGTCCAACATTCAACAACCGGCTTTCCAACTAAGCAATGGAAACTACTGTCGCGTTGCTGAAAAATGCTCCCTCATTTATTTTTCCCGGAGTCGAATACTCCGGAGAAAGATAAATTATTCATATTCCGAAGTCGCCATCTGCTCTTCCAGATCGCCGTCGGTATACTCCATCGTTCGGAGGGAAGTGTCCCCCATGATCTCCGGCTTGAGGGCGCAGGTTTCAAGGATGTCGCAGCTCTTGCAGTATTTGTTTTTCTTCGGGGGAAAGTAAATGCTCTCTGTTTCGTCGGGAGAGTAATTATCCTGGAAGAGCTTTATATTTTCCTTCATCTCGGCGGCCACCGCGTCAATGGCGGCGACGACTTCCGGGAAGTCTTCCTCGTTCCTGGTGGTGATAATCTGTTCGTCGAAGTTGGTCATGAGCAGGGAGAGCTGCTTGATTTTCAGGGAGAAAAGGGTCTGGCAGGCCCAGAAATAGATGGTCAGCTGATCGTCCTCATCAACGGCCTGCTGGCTGCGGCGCGTCGGTTCCGTTTTATAGTCCAGGATCTCAAACGTGTCCTCATCCACCTGATCGATCCGGTCAACGAAACCGGTCATGACCGCGTTTTTACCCAGGGGAACTTCGAAGTAGGCTTCGATGGCGTGAGCGGGACGGTATTTCCCGTCCGCGCAGTAGTGCTTGTGATACCTGGTTAACTGGTCTACACCCTGGTTGTAGTATTTCTTTTGCTCTTCCTCATCACGGTATCCTTCGGCGTTGTTATGGAAAGCCGTGTCCCAGAGGCCGAGAAGGTGCTTGAGGGAGGATTTTTTGGCGCCGTGCGGATCGTAGTAATTCTCGAACGCCTCGTGGATGGCGGTTCCGAAAGAAAAGAATGGCTTTGCCTCCCGACTGAACTTGCCGTCCAGGTACGAATTTTTCCAGGCTCGGGGGCATCGTTTGTAGGAACTGAGCTTGGAGTAGCTGAGCCGGATCCGTTCCCGGAAGACGTCCTCTGTTTCTCCGACGATATCCCGGGGAGTTACCGGCCACGCCGGACAGACCTCAAGGTATTCGCAGGAATTGCAGAGGGCGCCTTTCTCTGCCAGCGCCAGCGGATCGTCGATGTTTCCCGATATCTTCTTCGATTCCGGTAAGAGACGGTCGAACAGGCCGAGAATGATATTTTTACCTTTCTCCAGGTTGACGATGTTGCCCGCGGTCTGGTCGATCAGATCGGTCACGGCCTTGATGTCCTCGGTAGTCGGTGTCACGCTGATCTTCCGGTTGGCGCGCAGAAAGTAAAAGCTTACTTTCGAGACTTTGCCTTCCAGCCTCTTGTGGGCGTTTGCCCCCAAATACACGATGACCGCCTGCATATCGCGGGCTAACTCTGCCGGTTCCAGAACGTTCTTTCCCGTTTTGTAGTTAATGACCTCATACGTTCCATCGGGGAGCAGATCGACTCGGTCCACCCGGGAGGAGATAAAGCATTTTTTTGTTTTGACCTTGATCATCAAGCTCAGGTATTTGACATTATGTTTCTCCGCCGAATAGGTCCGGTAGAATTCTTTCAGAATGGTCTCCCCCAGCCCCCGGTACTGCTTCTCTTCGCCGGCGTCTGCGTAACCGGAAGCATCCCAGTTGCGGGCGAGCAAGTTGAGGAGGAAAGCTTCTGAAGGGAGGGTGGTCGACCCCTCTTTATGGAAGTATTCCAGGGCGTTGTGAAGGGCCTGATAGAAACTGAGGCCGGGACTGGCTTTGGGCTTTACCGAAACCTGGTCGATATGGGCCAGCTTGTATTTTAAGGGACACTGGAGAAATGTTCGTATCTTGCTCAGTGAAAGCTTGACGGGGTCCATCATTTCCTCCTTTTATAATGTTAATGAGGTAACCGGATTAACGTTATCATAGTGATCAACCGGGAGTCAAATTAATTTGGGTTGAACAGTGGTTAGTTTATGTTATCCTTCACTACGATTTTTTTCCAAGGCAAAAATATCCTCATGAAACCATCCATCGGACAATCACGGATCAACCCCCCCCGATTGATTATTCTCTCTTTTTTGGGGGTGATACTGCTCGGCACGGTGTTGCTGGTCCTCCCGTTTTCCACCTATACGCCGGGATGCATGAATATTGTGGATGCCCTCTTCACCGCGGCCTCCGCGACCTGTGTGACCGGTCTGATCGTTGTGGATACAGGCAGGTTTTTTACTCCCTTTGGCCGGGCGGTCATTCTGGTCCTGATCCAGCTGGGGGGATTGGGGATCATGACCATGTCCACCTTCTTCCTGATCATGCTCGGGAGGCGTCTCACGCTGAAGGACCGGATCATGATGCAGGACACGCTGGGAGAGAAGAAGGTCACGGGGGTCAAAGGCCTCATCCTTCTAATCGTGGGTATGACCGTTTTCCTGGAGGCGATCGGAGCGGCTCTTCTGGCCTGGAGATTTCATCGCGCCTATCACTATCCGATTCACCGGGCGCTGGCCTACGGAGTTTTTCACTCCGTCTCCGCCTTCTGCAACGCCGGCTTCTCTCTTTTCTCCGACAGCCTGATGCGTTTCGGGGACGACTGGTGCATAACCGGGATCATGGGGGGTCTGATCCTGCTGGGCGGAATCGGGTTCGTGGTCTGGTATAACATCACTCATTTTTATTTCTGGCGGAAAGATCGCACCCGCCGCGGGCGCCTGCGGCTCCAGACGAAGATAGCCCTCATCATGAGCGGAGTTCTCCTGTTGATCATGTTTATTTTCCTGATGGCGACGGAATGGGGAAATACTCTGAAAGGTATGCCGCTGGGAGAGAAGATCTCGCGCTGTTTCTTCCAGGCCGTTACCCCCCGCACGGCCGGTTTCAATACCTTGCCGGTTGACCGGCTCAATCCGGCCAGCCTCTGGATTACGATCGCGATGATGTTTATCGGAGCTTCGCCCAGCGGCACCGGCGGCGGGATCAAGACCTGTACGTTCGCCGTGATCCTGGCATCGGTGTACACCATGGTGACGGGGAAGAAGCAGGTTGTGCTCTGGCGTCGGAGCATCGAGGATCAAATCGCGGTGAAAGCCATCAGCATCGCGGTTATTTCTCTGGCCATTATCTTTATTTCCTGCACCGTGCTTTTTTTGGTCGAAGCCTCCACCGTACGTCAGTTCTGCCATACCGGTTACATGGGAGAGATCTTTTTTGAAACGGTGTCCGCCTTCGGAACGGTCGGACTCTCCACCGGGATCACGCCCCACCTCTCCTACCCGGGGAAGTTTGTTATTATCCTCACTATGTACGTGGGGAGAATCGGCCCCCTGACTCTCGCCCTTCTGATCGGTCGCCGGAATCGACCCGCGATGCTGATCCGGTATCCGGAGGAATCGGTGATGGTCGGTTAAGTAGAAAAAATCACAGATTTTTTCTATCTTATGATAGTATAAGCATATATTTGGATACCGTTTCGGAATGTTTAATTACCAGCCCCCGATTGATGCAATCGGGGGCCAGATAAAGTAGCGAGCGGAGCGAGCTAATTTATATTATGAAGGAATTTGTCGTCATAGGTGCCGGAAGCTTCGGGAGTGCCGTCGCTCAGACCCTGGCTCAGAAAGGGAAGCAGGTGATGGTCCTGGACAAAGACGAACAGGTCGTGCAGAGAATGAGTGAGATTGTCACTCAGGCGATTCAAGTGGACGTTACCGATGACATGGCCCTGGAAGGCCTGGAACTCGGTGAGATGGATGTCGCCGTGGTCGCCATCGGGAGCAATCTGGAGGCGAGCATCCTGGTGACCATGCAGTTGAAAGAGATGGGGGTGAAGACGGTTGTTGCCAAGGCCGTCAGTCAGGCGGATAAAAAAATACTGAGCCGGATCGGGGCCGACCGGATTGTCTTCCCGGAAAGGGATATGGGCGTCCGGGTAGCCAATTCACTGGTATCCCCGACCATCTTCGACTATATCCAGGTTTCACCCGGTTTCGGGATAGTAGAAACGAAAGTCCCCAAGTCGCTCCGGGGACAGACCCTGGTAGAAGCGAACGTCCGTTCCCGCTTCGGGATCGACATCGTCGCTCTTCGGCGGCAGGCGCCGCAACTGGACAAAAACGGCCAATCGGAACTGAAAGACAACCTGATCATTGCCCCCCGGGCCGACGAGGTTCTGGAAGAGAACGACACCCTGGTAATCATCGGGGAAGAGAAAAACATCGAGAAGTTTAAATCAATCTAGTGTAGTGCGTCAGATATCCTTTTACTAATATCTATTCGGGGAAAATGCTTTGAGTGTCTAGCCATATGTAAAGAAGCGTTAGACGCACTACACTAGGAGTTCAGTTAAAAGAAAAACAATAATACCGGTTAAGTGGGCCGTTTCTCATGACAAATGTGCGTTTTTTCGATCGTAAAGAAAAAAAGCTGCTGGAAGCGCTTGAAAAAGATCCCGGCAAAGCGGACAACTATGTCCGCCTGGGTAAGCTTTATTTTCTGAATGCCGATTATGATAAAGCAGTCGATATCTATCAACGGGGACTGAAAACCGCTCCCCGCGATATTTCCCTGCTCTTCAACTATGCCGTAACCAGGGAAGCTCAGAAAGAGATCGACAGTGCCAAGAAGCTTTACCTGGAGATACTCTCGATTGATCCCAATGACAAAACGGCCCAGGAACGGCTGGATAAAATAACTGACTTTTAAGAAATTTCTGGGAAATCTCGTGCATTTCCGCTTAGGCGGTTAAAATTCAGTGGTTCCGAAACCTCGCTCTTTATTCTTCGCAACGCTTCCGCCCGCTGTTAAAGCGCTTCTTTTGATCAATGTCGGGAGCTTCATCCTGGGGCAGTTGTGGGGCGCGTACCGCTATGATTTGATATTCGGGCTTTCCGTCCCCTCGGCGTTCACCCGCTTATCGATCTATCAGTTTGTCACCTATCTCTTTGTTCATGGAGACCTGTTTCATCTATTTTTCAATATGGTGATACTGTATTTCTTCGGCCGGGAGCTGGAGGTATACTGGGGAACGCCGTTCTTTCTCCGCTACTACTTTATTTCGGGGATTGGCGCCGGAATATGCTCGATCCCGTTTATCTGGGGGACCGGTTCGCCGATGATAGGAGCCTCCGGCGCCCTTTTCGGGTTACTCCTGGCCTATGGAATGCTCTTCCCGAACCGGGTGATTACTCTGCTGCTTTTTTTCGTCCTCCCGGTGCGGATGAAAGCCCGGCAATTGGTGATCATCTTAACCGGTCTGGAGTTGTTTTTTCTTCTAGGAGGAAGCGGGGGAGGGGGGATAGCCCATTTTGCCCATCTGGGCGGAGCCTTGGTGGGATTTATTTATTTGAAATGGCCGGACTGGATGCGGAGGAAGGTCCGGGGCGCCTTTACCGTCCGGAGTTCCCCGGAGAACAATGACGGGTACCGGGAAGAACTTAACCGGATACTGGATAAGCTGGCCCGGGAAGGGTGGGAGGGACTGAAAGAGCGGGAAAAAGATTTTCTCCATCAGGCCAGGAATCATCTGTGACTATCGGCAACCGAGGTCTGGAGAGGTCAGGATTTCAGGAACGAAGGTATGATTCGATGGGTATCCATTTTGGTGGGCGCTCTCATGCTGGTGCCCGCGGCCCCGTCCATCGCCGGTGATTCATCCGGGGAGAAATGGCGGGAGTTGCTCGAACAATCGGCGGCGCGGGGCGATTATGCCGGTGCGCTTGATTATCTCGATATGATCGAGCTTGGCGACCCCGGGAATCCTTCGTTGCCGCAGGCCCGGATTCAGTTGCTGATCGGCCTGGGGGGTCGATATTACCGGGAACGTGAGCTCTCCCGGGCCCGGGATACATTCATCGAAGTACTGGATAGAGACCCGGTGAATGTAACCGCTCTTCGCATGCTGGGGGAGATCGCCTATTTTTCACAGAGCATGGATGATGCCGCCCGGTACTGGCAAAAGGCATTATCCCTTCAGCCGGATGACCGGGAGCTGGCGGGGATGCTGGAGAAGCTGGAGAAGGAGGCTTTGGTCGAGGAAAAACTGGATAGATCGACGCTGGCGAACTTCGACATCCGCTTCCATTCACGGGACACGGAATACAGCGTGAATGATATCCAGAGCTATCTTTTGGAGGCGTATCAGGAGATAGGATATGACTTCAATTATTATCCGACCCGCTCGATTGTGGTGCTCCTCTATACTCCGGAGGAGTTCTCTCAGGTTAGGGATGCCCCCCACTGGGTGGGTGCCCTTTATGACGGCAAGATCAGACTCCCGGTCGACGGCAAGGGAGAGGATGTTGGCGAGATCAAGAGGATACTCTGGCATGAATATACCCATGCCCTGATCAATGATGAAACCGGGAATAACTGTCCCCGGTGGCTTCATGAAGGGCTTGCCCGATACCAGGAGTCAAAGGTCTCCCCGATTGAACAGGGAACAGGCGCGGAGAAGCTCCGTCCCGGCCATTTGATTCCCCTTTCCCAGCTTGATGAAGCTCTTGGATTCGACCAGAAATCAGAGCGGGTCCAGCTTGCCTACGCCGAGGCGTATTCCCTGGTGGATTATTTGATCCGGCGATATGGATTCTGGAGGATCAACAGAATCCTGGAAGAGTTGAAGAGGGGAGGGGGGTGGAAGGAAATTATTGAGGCTGAATTTCTGATGCCCGTCTCCGATCTTGAGAAAGAATGGCAGGATTCGCTGTAATTTCTTATTTCCCTTCCTGATTTTTTAGAGAAAGAACAGGAAGGGAAATAAGAAAAGAGTCAATTCCCTACTTCGTAATCATGATAAAGTAGTAAAGCAAAAAAATAGTAAGTCGCTCTACGCCATCGATTCATGACCTATAACCATGATGGTAATTGTTGGCTGTGGTGAGGAATACCTTTTGTGACGGTGCATTCAAGAAGATAGCACTGTTTAACCAACAGCCCTCCCGATTGAATCAATCGGGAGGGCTCACATAAAGTAGCGAGCGTAGCGAGCTAGTTTATAATGAAAGCCGCCGTCATCATTAACCCGGTCTCCAGCCGGATTTGTTATCCCGGACGTTTGCAGTGGATGCGAGAAGAACTGGCCCGGCACGGTTGCCAGGTTTCGGTCTGCTCCACGACGGCCCCGCTGGAAGCAACCGCGCTGGCCCGGCGAGCGGTAGGGGAGGGGAATGAACTGGTTATCTCGGTAGGCGGAGATGGGACCCTGAACGAGGTCATTAACGGTCTTGTCGGCTCCCGGGTTCGTCTGGGCATTATCCCCGCCGGTCTGAGCAACGTGCTGGCCCTGGAGCTGGGCATTCCCGATGATCTTGACGCGGCAGTCGGCATCATTACCGGCGGTCATACTCGCCGGATAGATCTCGGGGTCGTCAACAAACGGTATTTCTCGGTCATGATCAGCATCGGCCTTGACGCTGAAGCAGTGAGGATCGTTAACCCGACCCTGAAGAAATTCATCAAGCGGTACGCCTATCATGTGGCCGGGTTAAAAGCGGTAATGACTTTTCGTCCCCATCCTTTCACGCTTCTCCTCGACGGGAAACGGGAACTGACCGGTTACGCCGCGGTTATCTCCAATGCCCGTTTCTACGGCGGTCTCCACCAGATCACGCCCTCCGCTCGCATCGACGACGGGTGTCTTCATTGTTGTCTGTTCGGGAAAGGCAATCGCCGAGATTACCTCCGATATTTCTGGGGTGTGCTGAGAAAAAATCATCATACACTGCCCGATGTCACCATCGTCAGGGCGAAGACCATCCGGGTTGATGCTCCCGGTTTGCCCCTCCAGGCGGACGGAGATTATATCGGGCGTACTCCCGCGCGGATAGAGTTGCTCCCCGGTGCCCTGACGGTCCTGGTTCCCGGGCCGGAAACGAATAAAAACCATTCATCTTCGTCTAATAGATAAAGAATGACTGTGCCTGATGAAGACTTCGAGCTGGTCCGGCGCTGCCTGAAGGGTGACATCGATGAATTTCAGGGGTTGGTCGAAAAATACCAGGAGCGACTCACCCTCCTCATTTACGGGATTGTCCTGGACAGGGAGCAGGCCCGGGATCTGGCCCAGGAAGCCTTCCTGAAGGCGTATCGTTCGTTGAAAACTTTCCGGGGGAAGTCACGCCTCTACACCTGGCTTTACCGGATTGCTTTCAACCTGGCACTGGATGCGAAAAGGAAAAAGTCCGGGAGGGAAATGGTGGAGTATGACGATGCCGTGAAGTCGGAATCTGCGGAGTTTCCGACGGATCGCTCTTCATGCCGTCCGGACCGGGAGATGATGCGCCGGGAGCTCTATGAGATGATTCTGAGCGGACTGGACACACTCTCTGTTCCCCAGAGAACGGTCATCCTGCTTCGGGAATGGGAAGGATGTTCATATGAGGAGATCAGCAGGATCATGAAGTGCTCCCGGGGAACGGTCATGTCCCGTCTTCATTATGCCCGGGAGAAGCTGAGGGAACAGTTAAAACCGTATCTTTCGGGAGCATATTGATCTGCGAGCGAGCTAATGTACTGCTTCGGAATTTCAATAAACCGCGGATTAAACAGATTAAGCGGATTGTTTTTTTCTTTAATCAGCATAATCCGCACAATCCGCGGTTAAATAAGTTGCCTGAGTGGCGCGAGGGCTAAGTTTTAAACAGATTCAAACATTTTTAGTGTACGATATAATGAAAAAAGAAAACTGCCAGAACATCCGGGACCGGCTGGGAGCATATTATGATGGTCAGCTGTCTCCGCAATCAGCCCGGGAGTTGGAGGCGCATCTGCGGCACTGTGAAAGCTGCGCCCGCCGCTTGGCGGAAAACAGATTGCTGAGCGGGGTTTTTTCGGAACTGGCCCGGGAGGAGGCGGCCCGGGGAGGGAGTGTCTCCCTCTGGCCGGCAATCCGGCTTAGTCTGGCGAAAGAAACTGCGGTGAGTAAAAGGCATTCCGGCGGGAAGTTGCTCAGCCTCCTGTTGCGGCCGGCCTGGATCGGACTGGGACTCAGTACCGCCGCCGCCGTATTGACGCTGGTTTTTTCGGGGGTACTCTCCAAAAGCCGGCTGCCGGAAAATTACTGTCGTATAGAATCAATTTCCGCTCCCGAAAATAATCTCATGATATACCGGGGCGAGAGCGATGGGCTGACAATTATCTGGTTGATGGAGTGATGAACTGATGAAGGGATTGATCTGTGTAATGATGCTGATGCCTTTTCTGGCCGCCGGACCCGCCCGGGCCGGTGACGAGGTTCTTGAATTAACGATCGACGTTCTCCAGCCGACTGATGAACCCGGGAAAATTGCCCCGGGCCTCCAGTATCTGGAAAAAACAATGCGGAGATCTCCCCTCAAATACCAGAATTACATGGAGTTGGCCACGGCCTTTCGTACGATTCCGCTTGGGAAAAAGGAAACGATTTCCTTTCATCTCCGGCAGGATCTGAAATTAGTAATTATTCCTAATAAGCTTGATGACAGGACGGTCCAATTCTCCCTTAAGCTATGGTCGAATGATCGACTGATTCTTGATACCGAGTTGTCCCTGGTCAGGGAAGGGACGGTTATGATCGGCGCTCCCGGAAAACCCAACTTGATCATTGCTCTCTCGGAGGGTTTTTAGCTCCGTCCCTCAGCAGCTTTTTCGCAAATACCCGGGGATTGTGCTGGAGGCGAAAAAGCGGTTAGTCTGAGATCAGCGTGAAGCATCCCCGGGCCTACCATCCATCCGGAAGAACATCCGGATCTCCAAGCTGTTCCCGCCATGGCCGGGCTGCTGCTGCACCAGCTTCCGCTCCCGCCGCGTACCTGTTCGGAAGAAGCCGTAATTGAGGCATTGAAGCGAGAACCGTCTCATGCCGGCTGGTGATGGCCGTTCTCGACCCCCGGAGTGTTGATCGGCAGGATTCTGGCTGAATAATTATTCCCATCAAAGGGGAAGGAGCGGGCGTGAGATTCCCACATGTTATCCACAAGTTACCAACATCCGCGGTTAAATAAGTCGTAATCGTTTATAGAACAGCTTATTATGGCGAGTAGCGCTTATTTTCCCGGCAGTACATTACTTTACATAAGGAACCTTATCACTACCAGTGTCAGATATTAAATTCAAGAAAAACCGAGCCGTCTCTGAATGTCGGCCCGGGTTTTCCTTCTCGCGGCGAGAGTTGTTATTGAGGATGGCTCCGGGTATTGAGCCATTCGTCAATGAGCTCTGCTTTTGAAGTCTTGGGGAGAGATTTCCTGTTCAGCCAGCGATATACCGTGTCCCGGGAAACTCCTGAGAAGCGGGCCAGGCTGGCGATATTGGCGTCAAAGCGGCGGTGGAACATCCAGAAAGAGATTAATCTCTCGGCGACGGTGCGGCAATAGTTCTCTTTCACTGGTTCACTCCGGCGGCACGGTTGGCAGCGTGAATGTCATGGTCGTCCCCCGCCCGAGTTCGCTGGAAACCGTTATCGAACATCCATGCTGTTCGAGTATCTTTTTAACCAGAGCCAGGCCCAGCCCGAGGCCTTTCTGCCGGCCCCCGTCTTCTTTGCTTCCCTGCCAGAATTTTTCAAACATTTTTGCCTGGTCTTTCGGGGAAAGCCCCTTGCCTTCGTCCCGAACTAAAACCTCGATCATGTTGTTCTGACCGACACCGTATGCCGGATGCGCTTTTAATTCGATCCGGCCCCCCTTCGGGCTGAATTTGATCGCGTTATCGGTCAGGTTGATCAGTACCTGAATAATCTTATCTTCATCGGCACGGACAAGCGGCAGGTTATCATCGACGGATGTCCTGATCTCCACCTGTTGCTTATCGGCAACAGTCTTAAGGGTTGTAGCACAATGTTCGAGCAGATCTTTTATCTTGAAGTCGGAGATGTCAAGTTCCTGCTCCTTCTGCTCTGAAGAGAATAAAAGCATTTTTTGGATAAGATTGGTCAGCCGCTGAAGGCTTTTTACCGAGACCTCAAGCCCTTCGCGCTGAAGTTCGGTAATGCCGCCCAGTTTTTCATCCAGCATCATATGGAGGTAACCGGTCATCGAAACCAGGGGCGTGCGTAATTCATGGCTGACGCTGGAAATAAACTCGCTTTTCAGGTTGTCGAGGCCCTTCAACTGTTGATGGGCGCTTTTCAATTCATCCAGGCTGATTCTAAGGTCATAGAGGAGATAAATCCCCTCAATCGCCCGGGCCAACTCGTCGGCAATGTTCTGACAGATTTTCTGGATCTCCGGTAGCCTCCCCGATCTATCCTGGAAGCCGGCATAAAGCATACCCAGGACTTTGTTTTTTACCAGCAGGGGGATCGCCACCGAAGAGGAGATATCCCGATCTTTCAGATAAAGGCTGAAACCGTCCTGAGAAGAACTGAAACTGGTGGGCAATTCTCTGACAATCACCTTCTTCTGATAGGCTATCTCCGCCACTATCGTGTCTTTCATGGAGAAGATGGATTGCCGATTGCCTTCCCGGTCGGTGGCAGGAATGATGTGATAGTAATTGAACTGGGTCTTGGGGTACATCCGGCCGCCCCGCCCGATCAATGCGGCCCCCAGTTCCTGCCACGGCCAGAGAGGAAAGTTGATCAGCTCCTTCTTGAATTCGTCGATGGTCTGGCTGAGGTCGAGAACCGCGTTAAAGTCATGCGCGATCCTCCCCATAAAAGCGATAGTCTGGATCTTCCGGTTGAGATTTTCCCGCATGATCTCGATGCTATTGGCCAGCCGTCCTACCTCATCACGGCCGCTGACTTTCAGGGGCTCGTCCAGCTTCCCCTCCCCCATTTCTTTTGTCTTCTCCGTCAACTGGCGGAGAGGACGCGTGATGGAATGAATGATGATCCAGAGGATAATGAGAAAGATAATGGTAATCACGCCGGCGGAGATCACCTGGACCCGGACCAGTTTTTTCTCGACGGCGGTTATTTTCTGTTTGGAAATCCCCAGATAAATAGTGCCGATCTTTCCGATCGGCGACTCCATGGTGATATCCTGTATTTCCTGGTGGACCGTCTCCGGGTCAAAGGGCAGTTCACCTTTTTTCAAAAGATCCAGTTGCTCGGGGGAGAGTCCCATCTGTATGACTTCCCCGTGTTTTTTCATGATAACGGCATAAACGACATTCTTCTGCTCGGTCGCGAAGGTGACGTACTGCTTGAGGAGACGATTGTCGATATCAAAGAACCCCTGGTAGGCGGCACTGATCCCCAAGACCCGTCCCATGGTTTGACCCATCTCCTTCGCTCCGGCGCTGAGGGCGTTCCGGAGGTGCCGGATTGAGACGATGGTGGTGAAAATGGAGATGCAGAGAAGGCTGGTCAGGACCAGGATGGTCAGTTTGGCCCCCATCCCGAAAAGACTCTTCCGGTCGATTTCCTGGTGTGGTAAAGGAAGGGAGGGTTTCCGGGGCGGACTTTCAGATAGGGGCGTCATGCGATAAATCGGCTCTGTTTTTTTCAATTCCGGAGCCATTACTTGAACTGTTTCCTCGGCCGTGAATTACCGTGCGAATCCCCAGCGGCGGGGCGGCCAGTATTTGAAAAAAACTTCCCCGACCATGTACTTTTCCGGGACGAACCCCCAGTAACGGCTGTCCCTGCTGTTGGAGCTATTATCTCCCATGACGAAATAATAATTCTGTTCGATAGTATAGCTGTGGCGGGGAACTCCATCAACAAGAATTCGCCCGTTGTCCACTTCCACTTCATGCCCATCGAGTTTGATCAAGTCTTCCCAGTACATCCGGGTGCCGGGGTCAAGGTTGATGACCATCCCCTTTGCCGGGACGACGAAGCGCTGTCCAGGCCGTCCGTAGAGGATCCGTCTCTGTTCAAAGGGACGTCCGTTGGTATAGTATACCTTTTTCATCTCCGGCGTTGAGACATCCTTCCCATCGGCAATAATTTTCCCGTCCCGGATTTCTATCGTCTCCCCCGGCAGCCCGACCAGCCGCTTGACATAGTCGGTGCTGACGTCATCCGGAAAATGAAAAACCACGATATCCCCGCGCCGCGGCTGGCGGATCGCCGGGAGCTGCAGATAAGGAAGCAGGATGGAGGTGAAGGGTATCCGGTCCGGCGTCTTGGCTCCGTAAATGAATTTATTGACCAGGATCTTATCCCCGATATGTTCGAGAACAAGAGGGGTCCCGTCGTCGCACTGCTTCCTGTCGTAGCGGTATTCCTGGCCGCAGGTCGGGCAGACTTTTTTTACTCCCAGCAGCGTGGGCGACATTGAGCCGGTGGGGATCTTGAAGGGTTGGACGATGAAGCCCCGGATGATAAAGACCATGACGAGGGCAAAAAGGATGGACTCCGTCCACTCCCGGACGGTGGTTTTTCGGAAAGGGGTAAGGTCCCCTTCCAGAAGAGCGTTCAGCTTCTTCAATCTGTTCCTCTGCTCTTTCTGATCGCCTGTCTTGGCCGCCTCTTTTAAACGGTCGATCGCCTCGGAGAGTTTCTCCCGCGCGTCCGGAAATATTTTCTTCTTTCGGTGTTTCAGTATCCAGCTGCCTGATTTGAGAGCTGACCTGATTCCTTTCCGCAGCTTTCTTTCTTCACGATTCATGCCTGGCCGCCTCCGATTTCGTCAAGATAACACTGGAGAATAATCTGAGCCGAGATCCGGTCGATCTCTTTTTTTCTGCGCTCCCTTCTCAAATCGCCCGCGATCAAAACCTGCTCGGCCTGAATTGATGTCAGGCGTTCATCCCGGAAGGATACGGGAAGAAGCGTCTCCTCCTCCAGCCGGGCTCCCAGTTGATATGCCCGGCGGGCCTGTTCCCCTTCCGTGCCGTCCATATTGAGGGGGAGGCCGATTACAATCCCGGTCGCGTCGATCCGCCGGGCTACTTCCGCGATCAGGCGCGGAGCATCGGCCGGCGAGGTCACCTTCAGGGTAGGAAGCCCCTGAGCGGTAATTCCCAGGGGATCGCTGACCGCCAGGCCGATCCTCTTTTCTCCGGGATCGACCCCCAATATCCTGCCCTGATCACGCATTTCTCGGTTCTCTGACGTTTGATATAATGGTTTTCTTCCATTTTGTGTGGGCGTTTATTGTACTCAAAAAGTGCGGCTAATCACATTCTGGAGCTATTTTGGAGTGCATTGACCGTGTCAATGCATGCAGCGACATGGTCGCTGCACTCCATAAGAACCATAATTTACTCCCCCAAAATGGGAGAGAACTGACATAATTAACTGTCGTGTCTACCCTGTTCCCGGGTGACCGACAAGTTGTTTCGGTCCTTGGAATTTATGATTTGTGATTTTCAGTCGGAGGCTGATCAGCCGTTGGCTGAGGTGCATGTTATTTAGAATTTGTTTTTATATCAGCCCTTGATATTTCTTATTCTTTCGAATTTTTTGCACCAGTTTTTTAACATCCTGTGCCCTCTCCCGGGGGCAGACCAGGACTGCGTCGCCGGTGGCCACTACGATCAGATTGGAAACTCCGATCATTCCGACCAGGGGGCCGGTACTGAAACTGATACAGCCATTGATTTCATGGCCGACCAACTCCCCCCGGACGCGGTTGCCATCCGGAGTGAGGGGGAGGTATTCCTCGAGCGCATCCCAGGAACCGACATCGTCCCATTGGAAAGAGGCGGCGGTCATCAGGACGTTTTGATGTTTTTCCATGATCCCGTAGTCGATGGAGATTCCGGGCAATCCGGGATAAACCCTCTTCAAAAAGGATTGCCGTTTCTTTGGCGAGAGGGTGGTCAGCGGGCGGAGCGCTCCGGCAACGCGGGGCAGATACTTTTCCAGTGCCGCATCGATGGCACCCAGAGACCAGATAAAGATCCCGCTGTTCCAGGTGAAGAGCGGGCTTTTAATGAACTGCCGCGCGCGTTTCCGGTCCGGTTTCTCGATGAAACGATCAACCCGATAGAAGGCATAGTCTCCAGCTTCCGTCATCTTTCTCCCCCGGCGAATATATCCGTATCCGGTTGAGGGGAAGGTGGGCTTGATGCCGATAGTGATCAGCGATCCCATCCGTTCGGCGGTCCGGGCGGCGGCGCGAAGAGTCCTCTGAAATTCACGTTTCGGCTTGATGACGTGGTCCGCGGGGAGAACCGCCATCACCGCCCCGGGATCTTCGCGGGCGACCGCGTAGGCGGCCAGCGCGACGCAGGGAGCGGTATTCCGGCCCACGGGTTCCATCAGGATATGTCCCGCTTTGGCGACCGCGGGTAAAATCTTCCGGAGAGCCGGAGACTGATCGACGGTGGTTACCACCCAGATCCGGGATTCGTCCACCAGCGGCTTAAGGCGGTCCACGGTCTGATTAATCATCGTTCCCCCGCCGGCGATGTTCAACAACTGCTTTGGTGTCGACCGGCGACTCAACGGCCAGAATCGCTCTCCGGTTCCCCCCGCCATAATTACTGCATGAAGCATGTTGAATCTTCCTTCTTTTATGGGCTAGAACCACGAAGGACACGAAGTACACGAAGAAGGCTTAGCCAGGACAAAACCGGCCCTTCCGGATTAACAAGCTCTTCGTGAGCTTCGTGTCCTTCGTGGATCTGTAATGCTGTTGTAGTGTGGTATTATTTTATTGGTACCGAAGGATGCCTTGCACTTTCTGATTTCGGATTATTACTTTCGACATTCTGACTATCATCCCTCCCTTTCCCCTCCCCCTCCCCCTCCCCGCTCCTGGCCAGCCGGTAAATGCCGATCACGGCCAGGAGAAAGACCCCGATCTGAATACAGAACCCCAGCCAATTCCGGGCCGACCACTGGGAGGGACCCCGGGGGGTCGTGTCCTGGGCCGCCAGTGTAAAAGCGGACAGTATGCCGATACCTGCTGCTGTGAGCGCGGAGATCGCTTTCTTCATAGAGGCTGCTCCCTGAGATGACAGTATAATATAATCAATACTGTATCACATTATTGCCGGGATTGTCGTCGGCATTATTCAAAACTATTCCGGCTTCAGTCCGCCTGTCCAGGCGGACTGAAACCGGAATATACCATATCCGGGAGGTAGGAGGCAATTTTATGCCTCTTCCGGCGAGTGAGGTTTTTGTCCGCCCGCTTTCCGGATGGCATCTCTGATCATCTCGATCATCCGGGTATTTCTATTGAGAATATCATCTTCCGAGAAGTGCATAACCGTCCAATCCCGTTTTTTCAGCCAGCGGTCCCGCTGCTGGTCTTGCTTTATCCGGTTCGATTTCCGATGCCACCGGCTGTGATCGCACTCCAGGGCGATTTTTCCCCTCCGACAAAAGACGGCGAAGTCAAGCCGGTAACGGCATTTCTTCTTCTCCATCACACAGAACTGGCTGAGCGCCCTGATCCCGACTGTCCGGAGAGTTTTCCCCATCTCCTCTTCCAGTGGAGGGACATCGAACAGCTCCCCGATCTCCCGCGCCTGGAACAAGCGATCCCGGGTGGTGTAAGCGAAAGTAATCCTTCTTCGGAGGCGGTTTTTTATCGGATAGGGAAGTGTGACGGGGGGGCCGAGGGACAATTTCCAGTACCAGTCTTGCGCTCTCGGATGGGCCTGCTGCCGGGGGAGCAATTCTCGTCGCCGCTGACGGGAAATCTTTCTGACGGAGGCAAACCAGGTGATCGCTCCCCCCGGAATACCGCACTTTTTAACGGGATAGATCGCCAGATAGCGGGGCCGTCGGCGGAAGATCACGCGAACGGGAATGCGGTACCAGTGTTCTCGCTCGGCCCGTTCCAGGTCTGCCTTTTCCCGCGCTACGCCGATCAGAACCAGGTCTGTTCGGGGATTATTACTGCCGGAGAACAGTGTTTGATGACCGATACTTTTTCCCATCGATGTTGGCAGGTTTAGAAATTGAATATAATTAAATGATGGCCGCGGAGCTGACGGCATTTATTTAAGCCAGAGTTTTCCTTTCTCTACGGCGCGATCGAGGGCCGCCCCGGGTGTTTCTTTCCCGAGCAGGGTCCCTTTGATCGCGTCCCCCAGATATTCCCTGACCTGGAGCCACTGGCGCCACCGAGGCTCGAAGAACGCGTAGTCCAGTTCCCCGACGGGCACCCGGCTGTCGGGGTTATCCCGGAACTCAGCCCGCATGATCTCAAGATCGAGGCTGGATTTCCGGACCGGAACGTAGTTGGTCAGTAGCGCCCAGCGGGCGGAATTCTCGGGGCTGGTGAACCACTTGATGAACTCCCAGGCGATTCGCTGTTTCTCGGGCGACGAACGGGAGAAAATGACGATATTAGTCCCGTAAACCAGGTTTCCCCGCTGCTTTTTTGTCAGCAAGGGAGCGATACCCCAGTCGAAGTTCAGCTGTTTCTTCATAAAAATCCGGGAAACGCAGGAAGCTACAATCATCGCCACTTTCTGGGCCGCGAAGTCGACCTGATGCTGGTACCCACCCAGATAGAAGTCGGCCACGCGGTATTTATGGACGAGGTCAACCAGGTACTGGAGAGCCTCCGCCCCCTCCGGCGAATTGAATACCATGGTCCGGTCTTTCTCGTCAAAGAGCCGCCCGCCATTCTGTACCAGGAGGCACTCAAAATAGGTCGCGTGATCCGAGAATTTGAACCCCCACTGGTCCGGTTTGCCGTCGCCGTCAAAGTCGCGGGTCAGCTGTTGGCAAACGCTGACGAACTCGTCCCATGTTTTTGGGGGGGAATCGGGATCGAGCCCGGCGCGCCGGAAGAGATCTTTGTTATAATAAATAACGGGGACGCTTTTGTTGAAGGGGAGCGACATCAACTTCCCGTCGTAGATGCTGTCCCTGATGAAAACCGGGAAGAAGTCGTTCAGGTCCTTCTTGAATTCCGGATCGAGTTCTCCCAGGTCGACCAGGGCCTCTCCACCAAGCAGGGTTGATATCCATGCTTCATAGGCCTGGGCCATGTCCGGTTGGTTACCTGCTATGATGGAGGCCAGTATCTTCTGCTTGAGGGCTTCGTAGCTTCCCATGCTCTCCGACTTGATAAACCAGCCGGGATGAGCCTGGTTGAATTCGTCGATCATCGAGTTGAGCACTTCCCCCAGGGGACCGCCCATGGCATGCCAGAACCTCACTATTATTTTCCCTCCCTTTCCTTTATCGGCTGTTCCTTCGGAACAGCCGATAAAGGGAAGAAAAGACACTAACAGAAGTATTAAAACTAATTCAAATGATGCTCGACATTTAAAAGGATGTTTCATAACACGTGTGACCTTTACGCGATAATAATTTCGCAGAAAATATTATCCTTTCATACCCGACCGGGTGATGCCTTCGATAAATTGTTTCTGGGCGATAAAGAAGATGACCAGCAGCGGCAGAATGGAGAAGGTTGAAGCCGCCATCAGCAGTTCCCAGTCGGTGCCGCTCTCCTGGTTGAAGACCGCCAGCCCGACCTGGAGAGGTCGCATCTCCGGGGTGTTCGTCATGACCAGCGGCCAAAGGAGCGAGTTCCAGGTCATGATGAAGGTGAAGAGGGCGACGGTGAGAATGACGCTGCTCGATAAGGGGAGAACGATTCTAAAGAGCGTCCGGAACCTCCCGCAGCCGTCGATGCTGGCCGCGTCAAAAAGATCCTGGGGAAGAGTCTCGAAGTGCTGGCGCAGGAAATAGATGCCGAAGACAGCTCCGATAAAGGGAACGATCAACGCGTAGTAGGTGTTCACCCACTTGAGCCAGGAGATAATGGCGTAGTCCGGGATCAGGATAACTTGCTTGGGGATCATCATGGTTGCCAGGAGGACCATGAAGAGGGTTTCCTTGAAACGGAACCGCATCCGGGCAAACGCATAGGCAGCCATGGCCGAGGTTATCACCTGTCCTATAGTGACCGCCACCGACATGATGATGCTGTTGAGAAAATAGCGTGCGAACGGTGCCGCCTGCCAGGCCTTCTTGAAGTTCTCCCAGAGAAACCGTTTGTACACTATCTCATCCGGAGGCACGGCGGCCGTTTCCCCTCTTTTTTCCCCGGCCAGGATAACCACTTCTACCAGCTCGGTGCCGTAGACGCCCCCGGCGGTGATCCTCTTCATTCCATCCGTCATTTTCAGGAGTCCCTCGCGGATCCGTTCTCCGGCAGAGGCCGGAAGAGACCCGATCTCTTTCGACAGGGACAGCCGTTGGATGGTGTCGTCCGTCAGGGAGGTGACGGTTGCGACGACTTCGTCCCGGGGATGAAACCTCCGGAAATATTTCTCCAGTTCCCCCCGTAGACGGCTGAATTCATTTGAAAGCAGCATTCTGAAAGAGGTGTCGCCGGGTACAGCCCCCCTGATCAATTCCGAGAGCTCACCCTCCCGGAGGGAGATCTCCCTCTGCAGGTCGAGGGCAACGGCAAATTCCACCTGTTCCAGGTTCTCGTTGACCCGGATATATTTCTTCTGCTCGGGGAGCAGGGAAATCTGCGCGGAGAGCACCTCGAGTGATGATTTGAAAGAGGTGCTCAGCATCCAGATAAAAGGGAAGATCATGGTAATTCCCCCCACCGTGAGCATCAGGTAAACGAGCAGGCGGGGTGAGATGGTTTTTGTTGTTCGGGGTGACGGCATTTTTTCCTGCTTATACTATCCGGTTTAACTGTTCAACGTTGAGTCCGTTTGTTCCCGGTGACACCGCGCCTATTCATCCGGCTTTGCTCCCAGAAATTTTTTCTGTAACAGGGTGAGGATGAGAATGATGAAGAAAAGAATGTAGGCGATGGCGCAGGCGTATCCGAAGAGGTTGTTGCTGAATGCTGTCTTGTAAAGATAGAAAACGCTGGTGGTGGTACTCTTGAGCGGTCCTCCGTCAGGGGTCAGGATGAAGACCGGGATGAACATCTGAATGGAGAAGATGGTCGAGATGGTAAGCAGGAAGAGCGTGGTCGGCAGCAGGAGCGGCCAGGTAATATAACGGAATTTGGCTAAGGCGCTGGCGCCGTCGATGTCGGCCGCTTCATAATACGACGGATTGATATCCAGTAGCCGGGTCAGGAAGATCAGGATATTGAAACCCATTGTCTTCCAGATCACGAAAAGGATGATGGCCGCCCGGGCCGGCCCGGGTTGCTGGAGCCACCTGATATCGGCCAGGTTCAAATGGAGCAAGGAGAAGATCGGGTTGAGGACAGAGTTAAGCAATCCCCGGGGCTGTAGGATCCACCGCCAGACAATGGCGATGGCTGTCATCGAAGCGACATAGGGGATGAAAAAAGCGGTGCGGAAGAGGCCGAGTCCCCTGATCTTCTTGCTGAGCAGGATGGCGAAGATCAGCGACAGACCGAGGCCGAAGATAATAGAACCGAGGGAAAAGATGAGGGTATTGAGAAGAGATAGCAGGAAGTCACTGTCCTGGAAGATTATCCAGTAGTTAGTCAGCCCGACAAACTGGCGGGGCGAGACCATGTCCCAGCGGAAGAAGCTGAGGTAGAGGGCATAGAACATGGGTATGATCAGGAAGATCAAGATCACCGAAAAAGCCGGGAGGATATACAGATACGGACCGGTGCTGCCGAGCCATCTCTTCATTTTGGAGCATCTTCCTCTTCAGTGGTCCAGCCGCCGATTCGGGCGGCCCGGCGGTAATGATATTCCGCCATGCCGGGATCTCCTTCCCGGGAAAAATGGAGGGCAAGATTGTTGTGATCCTTGGCCGAATTCGGGTTGAGCTGCACGGCGATCCGGGCCTGCCGGTATGCTTCTTCTTCCTCTCCACTATAGTAGTAACTGTCTGCCAGCAGCGAGTGGGCTTTCCAGGAAAGAGGATCGATCGTTAATGCCCGAAGTGCCGCTCCTTTTGCCGCGTTGAGTTTTCCCCTTCCCAGGAAGAGAATGCTTAACCGTAAAGCCGGGTCGGGATTCAACGGTTCTTTTTGTTCCGCAACCCGGTAATATTCCTCGGCCGCCGGCTCGTTTCCCTCCAGCGAAGCAACATCGCCCAGGACAAGATACGCCCCCCCCAGCCCGGGATGGAGGAGCAGCGCTCTATCCAGCATGTCACGGGCAACAGACATGTTCCGCTCCCTGAAATTTTTCTGGGCCCGGGTCATCAGCAGGTTGGTCTCAGACCGCATCTCCACCGCTGGCAGATTCCAAAGAGCGACAAAAGCCGCGAACAGGAAAATGATGACGGGGAAAGCCCGTTTTAACTGTCTGTCACGCAATGCCCGGAATAAGAACTGGACACATCCGCCGGCGAAAATGGCGCAGACCGGGACAATCAGCAAACGGGCCCGGTCCTGATAATAAAAAAACACTATGGCGGAGACCCCGGCTATCAGATAGAGCAATAATAACATCCGTGTTCTTTTCCGTCGAGGCGATAAAAACAGCCCGGCGGCCGCGAAGGGAACGATCAACCCGAAAGGGACCAGGGGGATCCCGTAAAGCTGAAAGTCCCTCTTTGCCCCCTCACGGTTTCCGCCGATGTCAGGATATTCCCGGGGCCCGATCAGCAGGCCGATCTTCAGCATCGTAAGGCGCAGGGTGTTGCCGGGAGCGGAGAACAGATATCTCAGGCCTTCTTTAAACCAGAACCAGGAAGATCCTCCCGGCGACAGCCTCTTCCCCGCCCGTTCTTCCGCCACGCGGTGGGAGTCAAGAATGATCCCGGTGGCCGAAGGCGTGAGAAAAAGAGGGGTTTTGAATCCTCCGGTGGATTCCGGATTATTCCCGATGAAAAAATTGATTCCCGCATGGGCCGTGAGGGCGACCGGGGCGCCGGCCTGCCGGCTGTTTCTGGTCGCGGCCGGGGTCAGGACCAGCAGCACCCCCAGCAGCACCAGGGTTTCTTTCCAGATCAGAGAAAGAGGGGGGACACTATTCCCGGGGATCCAGAACAAGAGTATCAGAAGCGCCAGCAAAAGATTCCCGGCCGCGAAGAGGGCGGCCACGCCGAGAAGGACCCCCCCCATGAGCCAGGCCGGTCGCCGGTTCGCTCCCGGGAGATAGGCCAGCCAGGTCAGCGACAACAGGCTGGCCAGCAACCCGGCCGTAGCTGGAACCAGCCGGGTCTCAAAAAAGAGGCTCGGCCCATAAAAAATCGCGATCAGGGCCGCCAGCAGCCCGGCCTTCGGGCCGAAGACTTTTCTCCCCAGCAGAAAGGTCAGCCCGCAGCTGATGGCGCCCAGGAGTGCCTGCGCTGCCCGGACCAGGTCAAGGCTTCTCCCCCCGATCAGATAGAGGGGATGGAGGAGCGCGGGATATCCGGGCAGTGAGTAAATGACCCCGGGGAAGAAAAATCTCCCGGCGACCCGACTGGCGGCCAGCCGGTCATAGTTATACTCATCCATCCCGTAGGCGAGATCGTACCGGGATGGCTCGAAACGACGTTCCAGTTGGTATGCTCCCCGTATCCCGAGGGCCAGGATCACCACCGCCAGGAAGCGCAGCAGGATTCGCCCGCGGGGAATGCGGACTGCCTGACCTGTCCCGCCGGAAGAAGTGATCGTATTCTCACTCCGCTTAGGCGTTTTCGGGGCCCTCTCCTCCGCCCAGTTTTTCCTTGATCGCGATCAGGTTTTCCGCGATCCGGAAGATGACGATGATCAGCTCAAGATAAATCCTTGAGAAGAGCATCAGCACCAGATAGATAATCGGAGACAGGATTAATGTTACGATGCCGGCCAGGGCTCCGTTATTAAAACCGCCGACAATGATCACAATGGTGACGATGACGTTGATCGCCATTGCCAGGCCGAGAAGAAACTTGATGACTTTTGTGGTGACAAATTCACTAAATGAAAAATCAAATATTGTCCCGATCAATCCTTTATCCTGCATACTACTACCTCCTTTTTCGCTTATCCCGTAAAAGGGATTTCGCCAAAGTTACCGGTTGGTCATGATGTGTTTGATCCATCATGATCCCATAATTATCGTCAATTTATCTGATTATTGCAAGTGATAAGTATAACATCTAAATCAGCGAGCCGTGCTCGCTCATTTAGATCAGGGGTTGATGTTTTCCAGCATCAAGGTATCAAAATCCACCCGGCGGTAGTAACAATTTCGCGGCTCACCGTTGTTGTTCTTCGTATGGCAGATCCCTCCCCTTTTCGGTCGGACTTTATAAACCAGCGAATTCTGCTCGCAGTTCACATACGCCTCGATCAAGCAGAAGGTTTCTCCGGACGTCTTCCCTTTCTCCCACAGTTCATTGCGGGACGTGCTCCAGAGGACGACGGTGCGGGTCGAGAGGGCTTTCCGGAAAGCCTCCTCGTTGGTATAGGCGATCAGGATGACCTCCCCGGTGTCCGCGTTCTGGAGGGCGACCGGGATCACATCCGGGCAGTTCGCGGCGACCTTGGCGATCTTTCCGAAATCAAGTTGCAGTTTACTCCCTTCTTCCAGTTCTTTCACGATCATCTTCTCCTGAAATTTTTTAACCACGAAGAACACGAAGGACACGAAGAACAAACCAGATTAGTATTTTGGGTTAACATGTGATAATCGCACCTTTAGAGGTTCCCTGAGAAATCTTAAAATGCTATTGCGATCCACCTCAAGCGGAGAATCAAGCTATCATCTAATACGTTTAATCCTTCGTGTTCTTCGTGTCCTTCGTGGTTTATTAGGTTCATTGGGCGGCATGGATGGCTTCTTTCAGATCCAGGGCCCCGTCGTAGATCGCTTTCCCGGTGATAACACCGGCTAATCCTTTTCCTCCGAGCCGCTTAAGCTGAATAATATCCGCTAAACGGGAAATTCCACCCGCGGCAATCAGCGTCAGACCGGTCTGGTCTAAAAAATTTTCGATCGCGGGAAGGTTGGGGCCTTCCAGAGTTCCATCGACGGCGGTGTCGGTATAGATAATCAGCCGGAAACCGATTTTCCGCAGGTCGTTGCCCAGATCGGCAGCCCTGAGTCCGGTTTCTTCCGCCCAGCCTTTGACCAGAACCTGTCCGGCGCGTGCGTCGATGGAGGGGACGATCCATCCCCGGAACTCGCGGAAGATCTCCCGAAGGAAGTCCGTGTCCCCGGCCGCCCGGCTCCCGATGATCACCCGGGTGACACCGCCGGCCAGAAGCATCTCGATGGTTTCCCGGGAGCGGATCCCTCCCCCCAGTTGGATCGGGACCTTGACGGAACTGATAATCTCTTGCACCGCCCCCCAATTTTTCGGTTCCCCCTCAAAGGCGCCGTCCAGATCGACCACGTGCAGGAATTCGGCTCCCTCCCCTTCCCATCTGCGGGCCATCGCCGCCGGGTCTTCGCCATAAACGGTCTCCCGCTCGGCCATCCCCTGAAAGAGGCGGACGCAGCGGCCGGATTTGATGTCGATAGCCGGTATGACGATCATGGTAGCAATGGATTGCCGTGTCCCAGGCAGGAGTAACCTGGAGTGATGGAGTAGTGGAATGGCGGGCGGCGGAAACGGCGGCCGGCCGCTCCATTACTCCAGTACTCCATGATTCCACCACTCCAGCTGTTTATAAGCTTCCTTTCGTTGACGGGATCCCCTTTACCCGGGGATCCGCCTCCGTAGCTTCCCGCAGGGCCCTCCCGGTCGCCTTAAAGACCGCCTCGATGACATGGTGCGCGTTATCGCCGTAGGCTACGTTGATGTGAATAGCCATCCGGGCCTGGTCCGCGAAAGCCTTGAAAAATTCCTTGAATAAGGAAACGTTAAAATCCCCGATCTTGATCCGGCGGATTTTAATGTTGTAGGCCAGGAAACTCCGCCCCCCCAGATCCACGGCAACCGAGGCGAGAGCCTCGTCCATGGGGACGACGGCTTCTCCGTATCGGCGGATGCCTTTTTTCTCCCCCAGTGCCTCGGCGAATGCCTGGCCGAGACAGATCCCCAGATCTTCAACAGTGTGATGAAAATCGACCTTGAGATCCCCTTCCGCTCTGATCCGAAGATCGAAGAGGCCATGTTTGCTGAAAAGTTCCAGCATGTGGTCGAAAAAGGGGATGCCGGTCTCGATGGAACTCGCGCCGTTCCCCTCGATAGTGAGCTGGACGGTGATGTCGGTCTCTTTCGTCTTTCTGGCAACTCGGCCGATCCTCTTTCTCATCGATGACTCTCCATTGTTGATTTAGCCCGCTATTCTTCAAGTATCTCCGCGACGGCGCTGACCAGCGCTTCCATCTCATTCGGAGTGCCGATGCTGATCCGGAGACACTCTTTCAGTCGCGGCGCGGCGAAATAGCGGACCAGGATCTTCCGTTTCAGAAGTTCATGGTAGATCTCTTCCGCCCTCCCCCCGGGCGCCCGGCAGAGAAGGAAATTGGCCCCGGAGGGAAAGGGGGTGAAGCCCAGTCGGAAGAGCGAGACCGCGAGCTTCTCCCTTCCCTCCCTGACTCTGGCCACTGTCCGGCTGAAATAGTCGCGGTCCGCCAGGGCGGCGCGGGCCGCGGCCGCGCTGACGGCGTTCAGATTATAGGAATCCTTGACCTTCATCATCCCGGAGATCGTCTCCGCCGTCCCGAAGGCGTAACCGACCCGGAGACCGGCCAGGGAGTATGATTTCGAGCAGGTCCGGGTCACCAGGAGGTTCGGGTACTTTTCGATCAGGGAGAGGCAGTTGCTGTCGGCGAAGTCGACATAGGCCTCGTCCACCAGCACCATCCCCCCGCTCTGCTCGAGTACCCGGATAACCGCCTCCGCCGGGCAGACGGTCCCGGTGGGCGAGTTGGGCGACGCGATCAGCTTCAGCGCCGCCGGCATCCCGGCGAAAGACGGTGCCAGGTTGAAGTCATCGTCGAGCGGCACCTCGGAAACCTCCGCTCCCTGGACCCGGGCCAGGACACCGAAGAGGCTGTAGGAAGGCGACGGGAATACAACCCGGTCACCCTCCCCCACGAAACACCGGAAAGCTATCGAGAGGAGTTCATCGGAGCCATTCCCGACGATGATATTCTCCCGGCCGCATCCGTATACCGCGGCGATCGTGTCCCGGAGCCGGTCCGAATACGGGTCGGGGTAGAGCCGGAGGGTAGACTCCCCGAGAGCGAGAATCGCCTCTCTCACCCTCGGGGACGGCGGGTAAGGGTTCTCATTGGTATTGAGCTTGATAAATCCGGCTTCTTTGGGCTGGAATCCGGGCACGTAAGGATTCAATTCCTTTATATTGTCCCTGAACACGCTCATTATTTGTCAGTTGTTGTTGATTGCTCCACGGCGTATGTGCAGCAATCAGGTTCGGCGTTTATGCCGGTAACGGCAGGCTTCAGCCTGCGCCGGTACTGTTGTGTCTTTTTTGAAGTCGGACCCGGGCGGAAAGAGCATGGGCATCAAGGCCTTCCAGTCCCGCCAGCGCTTCCAGGGCTTCCAGGTCATTCTTCAGCGACTGTCTGCTGTAACGGATCACGCTGCTCTTCTTGATAAAGTCGTTCGCCGAGAGCGGGGAGGAAAATCGGGCGCTCCCCCCCGTAGGGAGAACGTGGTTGGGGCCGGCCGCATAATCTCCTGCCGCCACGGGGCTCATCGCGCCGAGAAAAATAGCCC
The DNA here is from genome assembly GCA_963822585.1 of uncultured bacterium. GTDB lineage: Bacteria > Auribacterota > Erginobacteria > Erginobacterales > Erginobacteraceae > CAWGIE01. Next base: position 320,410 of record CAWGIE010000026.1, on the reverse strand, counting down.
CGGCCCCGGTTATCTTCGCGAGGATTGCATCCGGTTTTTTAGTCACGATCTCCAGGTGTTCAGGGGAGATCCGGTTGACCAAATCTATGCCTTCCTTCAGGCTCCTGACCCGGATTAGGAAGACACTCGTCTCCAGTGTCTCTCTGAGGATCGAACCCCGGGGCGTCCGGGCGGTTACTTCGGCCGCCTCCCGGCGCACGTTCTCGATCAGCCTGTTTGAAGGCGTGATCAGGATTGATATCCCCCCTACCCCGTGCTCCGCCTGGGCGAGGAGATCGGCCGCGATCGGGAGGGCATCCGCGGTTCCGTCCGCGAGGATGGCCACTTCGCTGGGACCGGCCAGGCTGTCGATGCCGACATGGCCGAAAACCTCTTTCTTGGCCAGGGTGACGTAGAGATTGCCCGGTCCCGCTATTTTGTCCACCCGGGGAATCGAACGGGTGCCGAAGGCCAGCGCCGCGATCGCTTGGGCGCCGCCGACGGTATAGATCTCGGTTACTCCCAGGAAATCGGCGGCGGCTAATATATACGGGTTGATCGTCCCGTCGCCTCGGGGCGGCGTGGCCAGAACAATTCGGGGGACACCGGCCACCCGGGCCGGGACCACAGTCATGAAAACGGAAGAAACGAGTGGGGCGTTCCCTCCGGGGATGTAGATGCCCGCGGTTCCGACGGGGGTGATCCGCTCCCCCCAGATCAGGCCGTCTCCCCGCTCCTTCCGCCATGACGTTGCCCGGGTCAATGAACAGAAATCCCGGATGTTTTTCTCCACCCGGCGAAAGACATTTTTCAATTCCGGGGTGACGACTTTCCGGGCGCTACGGAGTGCGGAGGGGGAAACACGGAAGGAAGCCGGTTTCACCCCGTCGAATCTGAGGGTATATTCCCTTACCGCGGCGTCTCCCCGCGCGCTGACCGCTTGCACGATCGCCCTCACCGATTCCAGCTTGTCCGGGGGGAAGGTTTCCCCTCGCAGCCTTTTCTCCAGCCGCAGCCAGTTCTTCTGATTATAATCGATGACTCTCATGCAGTGTAAAATAGCTCAATGTAACCCAATCAACAACAATTAATTACCCGGGCAATTCCCTCGAACAACATTAAAATTGACTTTTCCAGCATAAACTATTAAACATTTTCTACCGATCGGCAGAAAATGTTTAATAGTTGTTCATTGTTTCTGAAAGACCCCATGCCTACGCTTAAAGAAGAGATCCTGTTGCTTCTGGAGGAGGGATTTTATTTCCTGCTCAATCCCTGGACTTATCTGGGTCATTCTGCTCGTTATTCTCCGGGAAGTCTGTATACAACGGTAACCCGATTGGAACAGAAAGGACTGATCAAGAAAATTACGCGGAAGGGGAGAAAGCAACTCAAGTTAACCAGCCTCGGGAAGGCTGTTCTGGAAAAACACCGCACGGATGCTAACAAACAACGTCCATCCTGGGATCGAAAATGGAGGCTGGTTATTTTCGATATCCCGGAGCGCCAAGCCGAACTGCGGCAGCATCTCAGGGCATACTTGAAAGCAATGGGCTTCGGTAAGGTCCAAAGAAGCGTATGGATCTCCCCCTATGACCACAGCAGTGAGATCCGGCGGTATCTCAGAAAGATACAGCTGTCGGACTTTGTTTTTCAGCTCCTGGTGGATATTTTCGAAGGACTCCCCGGAGACATGATCGCGTCATCGTTCTGGGATCTTCAGAGACTGCATGATCAATACATAAAATTTAGCCGGGACTGGACCGTGAGATTAGGCAAACTGGAGAAAAGCGCAAAAAAATCCGCTGATTTTGATGCTGCCTTACTTCGAAGATGCCTGAGTCATCTAACCTGGGATTATCAGTCAATCGCCGCGCTCGACCCCCATCTTCCGCTGGAACTGTTGCCTGCCGATTGGGGCGGGACCGCCGCTCGGAAGCTGGTTGAAAACTGGCAGAAAAAATACTCGCCGGAATAATTCCAGAAGATATGTTTTTCCCCGAAGGATCTGATCAAGGGATTAAACATTTTCTACCGATCGTCAAAAAATGTTTAATCCCTTGATGCAGTTGCTGCCTGGAATAGGATAAAACAGGCGAATGATTATGGAGAATACAGGTCGGCAGTGACAAGAAAAATAGCCCCGCCGCCACTTCGGAGATCTGCCCCCTCCCCCCCGTCCGGATGCTTGCAGATGGAATACCGTACTTTAGCGGGTGACCGGCTGATCGCCGCCGGTCCTGAAGTATACCCGGGTAACCTCCTTCAGCGCCCACAAGCCCGACGATGTCCGGAATATCCGGGCCCTCGGAGGCTCCGAAGCCGAGATAATCGGCGTCCCTCGGGATGGTTCAGCCTTTCAGCCGTTTGATCAGGGCCAGCTTCAGCATGTGGGTGATGACGACGTGGAGATCCTCCACCTCTTCGTAGGAAGGACTTTTAACCACGATCGGAATGGCGGCGAGATCCGCTAACTTCCCTCCCCCCTTCCCCGCCAGGCCGACGGTGACCGAGCCGATGCTGTTGGCGTATTCGACGGCCCGGAGGACATTAGGCGAGTTTCCGCTCGCGCTGAGAGCCATTACCATGTCACCCGGATTAAGATAATTCCGGAGAGGCTCCACGAAGACGCTCTCATAGCTCTCGTCGTTCGACCAGGCGGTCATCAGGGGGGTGCAGTCGTTGAGGCAGAACGCCTTCACGCGAGGGGCCCCTTCTACGATGCAGCCTTTAACAAGATCGCAGACGAAATGCGATGATGCCGCCGCGCAGGCGCCGTTGCCGAAGGCAAAGATCTGTCTCCCTTCCCGGACCGTCTTTTCCAGAAGATCAACCGCTTTTTCCATGGCAGGTAAAGGAAGCTGATCTAGACATTCTTTGATCCGTTCCGTGTAGTTTTTCATAAATTTTTTCATGATTTACCTCCCCGCGATCGAGTACGGTTTTGATAATTTTTCTCAAGGCTCGCCGGAGCAGCGGGCCGAGGGCCAGGCGTATCCATCCGGTGTATTCACTCGGGAATGAGTATATGCCTAACCGGCAATCGGTGATAGTAACCTCCGGAGCTCGTTTTTACCATCGATATTATTTCATCTGTACATTCGCAAAAATTCCGTTGCCGGCCGGCTGATTGCATAAGAAAGGATATGGTGATATCCGGCAAACGGCGGCGCTCATCTTCGCCCCATCGGTAATAATCACAGATCTCCCTACCGCCAGCCGGGTTGGTCCGTTGGCGCGGTCCGAACCAGGATTTGGGCGGAAAGACCGGTGCCGGGAAATCGGCGCTCCGCCGTTTTACGGACCAGGCCATCCTTCTGGAGCCGATCGAGGACGGCGGCCTGGGTTCGGATTCCCTTTATCAAATGCCGGTTGCCGAGCCGATTATAGGGAGAAGTTTCCTCCACATCGAATCGGAGGAAGTAGACGGCGTTCGGGTCCCAGGTGGTAATCACCGGGCGCCCGGCCAAATAATATTCCCACTGCCACAGGTGAGGCGGCAGAGTGCCCAGCCAGGCTGAAACGCAGAGGGGATAGCGGGGATCGGTAACCGATTTTACGTAGCGGATTACCGCCCCCGTATCTTCCGGCATGGTTGTTGCCGCCGCCGGATTGAAATATTCCTTCGGATACCGGATAAAACGGGGGGCGGAAGCCAGGCCGAAAAAGGTCGAATAGTCAAAACGAAGTTCCTGGCGATGCAGATTAAATGAAAGAACGGCGTTAGCGGTCTGGCGATAGAGAGCGGGCAGTTTAGGGACGTCCCCGAGCATCAACAAGGCTAAAATCGCGGCCAGGGCCCATTTAAATCCTTTATTCAGTCTTTGCCAGACGCGGACCAGGGCGGCGGCGGAGAGGATGAGCAGAGGGGGGAATCCAAGGTAAGCAAACCGTTCCTGGCTGTTGACGATCAGTGACATCGGGACAAAATTAACCAGGAAGAAAAAGAAGAGAAATCGCGCTCGCGCCTCCCGCAGGCGAACAAACCCGAAAACGATACCGCCGATATAGATCAAATACGTGGCGATTGAAAAACCGTAAGCGTAATAAAGGGCGCGGATAAAGAACAGCCGGTTGTCAAGGCGGGAATAGCCGAAAGGATTCCATGCTCCCGTGTCGCCGACGCGGAAAAAGAACATTTTCAGTTTGGCGGCGGTGGGAGGGATGAGAACCCAGGGCCCGCAGACCAGGAGGAAACCGGCCGCCACCCAGGGCAAAGAGCGAAAAGCACGGGCCCGATCGATCCCCTCGGCTTTGTAAACCAGCAGACTCAGCAGAAAGCAGACCAGCGCGGCGCCGAAGAACGCCCCGTAAATATACTTGGTCAGGTAAAGCACCGCCAGCAGGGCGCCCGCCCCGATCGCCGCTCCCTTCCCCTGCCCTTCCCAGACGCGACTGAAAAGCAGGAACAGGATCAGGGTTAGAAAAAGACCTACGTTCTCGATCATCGCGGTCGAAGAAAGGACATGATACATCGGAGAGAGCGCCAGCAGCAGCGCGGCCAGAGCGCCCGCCGCGCTCCCGAAGAATTTTCGACCGAGAATATAGATCAGGAAGATGGAAGCGGCTCCGAAGAAAGCAGTGGCCATGCGGGCGGCGGCGTAATTGTAGCCGCCGACCAGCAAGAAAGGGGCAGAAACCCAGGAGTGAAAAAACGGCCAATAAACCTGGGAGTGAGTATGCCTCCAGAAAGCGCTTATGTCGCCGGAGGCCAGACTGCGGGCGATAAGCAGGCTGAAGATGGAGTGATGGGCTTCGTCCCAACTGAAAGGGGCCTCATCTCGAATCAGATAAAAATAGTCGAAAACCAGCGTAAGGAAGGCGAGAATAATGACAGCGGCGGTGACGGGGCGGATGCTCCTCATCTTCCGTCCTTTCCCAGAAGACTGCGTCGCAGAAAGTTGCCGCCGGAACGAAGAAGATACCGCGCTTCCCCCCGGCGCCGGATCCCGCCCAGTCTCTTGATAAAATACCTCGGACGCAGATAGAAACGCCGATAAGAATACTCCACGAAAGACTCGACCTGAGCGGGCGGCAAAGAGTCGAGCCGGACGATCATCCGGCAGGAGCCATCATAATCTTCCCACTTCCGGCTCAGCATTCTCCCCGATTCCACCATCTCCCGGTAATACCTGGTTCCGGGATAGGGGGTGGTAATAGTGAACTGAGCGTAATCGGGGTCGAGGCGGATCGTGAATTCCAGTGTCTTCCGCATACTCTCAGCCGTTTCACCGGGAGAACCATACATCACGGTGGCATGTGTTTTCAGTCCCAGAGAATGGGTAATCCGGAAGGCCCGTTCGGTTTGTTCGGGAGTAAACCCCTTGCCGATATTTTTCAAAATTGTCTCATCGGCGCTTTCCACCCCGTACCGGATCATGTAACACCCGGCGGATTTCATCTTTTCCAACAGTCCCCGGTCAACGGTGTCCACCCGCCCGAAACAGCTCCAGTCCACCCGAATCCCCGACTCCAATAACAGTTCGCAGATTTCAATGACGTGCCCGGGTTTCAAGGTGAAAGTCTCGTCATCGATGAAGATCTCCTTCACCCCCATCCCGATCAGGGTTTTTATTTCCTCAACCACCAGGGCGGGTCGCCGGTAGCGGACCTTCCCAGCGTACATTACCTGCGGCGCGACGCAATAGGAACAATGATAAGGACAGCCGCGTATGGTCCTGATCGAGATGCAGGGATGGTTGCGGGCGATCGGATCCCAATATCTGTTCAGGGGGAGCTGGGAATAGAGCGGCATCGGAAAGTTATTGATATCGGCGAGCGGCCGGGCCTGGTTTATCCGGGGCCGGCCGGATTCATCCCGCCAGCCCAGGCCGGCAATGGCCTCCAGGGGGCCCCCGTCCTTGAGGGCGCGGGCCAGCTCGAGAAGGGTGTTTTCATACTCCCCGACGCAAATATAATCGACCGGGAAGTCGCGCAGCGATTCTTCCGGCAACGCGCTGACGTGCAGGCCGACCAGGGCGACCCGGGCGCCGTGCCGTTCACGGATGCGGCGGGCCGTTTCCGCGTCCTGCCGGACGCTGATAGTGGAAGCCTCAATTATCACCAGCTCGGGCTTGAGATCAGCCAGCCGCCGGTTGAGAGTCGCCTCGTCCCAGCCTAACGCGGCGGCGTCGATGATCCGGACATCCAGGCCGTGCGCCCGCAGATGGGCGGCGGCGACGGCCAGAAAAATAGGCGGGACCAGATAGCCGGAACGGTTAACCTTCCCTCCCCAGCGGCTCGATCTCTGATGGAACGCGACACCGGGAGCATTGAGAAAAAGGATCACTTCCGCGCCCCCTCCTCAGTCTTGCCGATGGCAATATTTTTAAGCCCCGCGAAGAACCCGGCCATCCAGACCGTATTGCGAAGAATAAGAATGCCGTTGGAGAGCAGCAGCGTTTTTAACGATCTGCCCTGTGACGCAAAGACTTGCCTGGTTATATTGAGGATACTCAGGTTGATGAAGAGAAAAAGAACCGCCGCGGCCGGCAAGCACCAGGGGAGAAAAAAACCGGCCAGCAGGAAAATCCAGAAAGCCAGGGTAAAGAATGGTTGAAACTGGACATACCAGGGGAAGAAATCGTCGTTAAGGCTGTGTTCGCTTTTCCTGGTGGAGAATACCCGGACATACGCGCGGGCGTTCCGGTAGTTGCGGGAGATGTAGAGTCTCAGTCTATCTTCCGGATCATGATAAACGACCATCCCCGGCTCGAAGATAATTCGCCAGCCGCCCTCCCGGAGTTTGTAGCCGATATCGGTGTCCTCCCCCCCACCTTGGTCCAGACGGAAAAGCCCCCTACCCTTCGCATCGCCTTTACCCGGAAGACGGTGACCGGGCACTCGACCGATTTGGCTTCCCGCCCCCGGTTACGATACCGGACCCAGTATTCCCGAGAGCGGACGGCCGAGATCAGGTTGGTGATCCGGTAGATCTTCTCTCCGGTGACGGCACCGACAGTCGGGTCGGCAAAGGCGCCGAGAGCCCGCCCGATCCATTCGGGCATGGCCTCGCAGTCATCATCGGTGGTGGCGAGGAACTCGGCATCGGTATGTTCCATCACCAGGTTCCGGCACCGGGCGACTCCGCTTCGATGCCCCTGCAGCACCGTGACGCGATCCCCGAAACCCCGCAGTATTTCCGCGGTGCGGTCGCTGGAGCCATCGTCAACCACGATCACTTCTTTGTCGGGATAGTCCGTAGCCAGGAGCGAAGCGACGCATTTGGCGATTACCTTCTCCCCGTTATAGGTGGCGACCATTAAAGCTGCTTTACCGGTTTTCACTTTCAGGCCCCGTGTTCGTCCCGGGGGTTTGTTGGAGGAGGTGGTCCCGGGCGCTCCTTATCTGTTCTTCGGTCTCTCGATGGGTGATATTAACGGCATGAAGGGTTATACCACAGGCGAGGGCGATGGAACCGGTCAAGGAAGCCAGCAATCCCAGCCCGAAAAGCCAGGGGTTGCCCCTTCCGATCCCGACGACTACCGCGATCAGAGCAAGGAGGTTGGCCCCCAGAAAAATAATCCCTCCCAGCGTCATCGGCTGATGTTCACGGAGAAGCATGAATATGGTGAGAAGAATTCGATAGCCGTCCTGTATAGTTTGAATTTTAGAGGTACTCCCTACCGGGCGGATGCCGTAGCCCACATCAACCGAGAGCAGGCGTGATCCGTTCCGGACGCACTTAATATTGATCTCGGTCTCGATCTCGAACCCACCCATGATCAGGTTGAGTTCTCTTGCCGTCCGGCGGCTGAAAGCCCGGTAGCCGGAGAGCATGTCGGGGATGTCGACCCGGTGAAGCCGGTAGGTCAGCAGGCGAATGAGACGGTTCCCGAAGAGGTGAAACCGGCCGAAGGACCCGGAATGGTAGTTGCTCATCCGGTTTCCGATGCTCATATCGCACTTCCCGGACAAAACCGGATCGAGGAGGGATGAGGCATCCTCGGCCCGGTAGGTATCGTCTCCGTCAACCATGACATAAACATCGGCGTCCACCCCCTTGAGCATCTGGTGGACCATGTGACCCTTACCCCGACGCTGCTCGGCGATAACCGTGGCCCCGGCGGCGACGGCGAGCCGGGCGGTATTGTCGGTGCAGGCATTATCCCCGACATAGATAACGGCCCCGGGCAATTCCCGCCGGAAATCGGCGATAACTTTTTCGATAGTCTTCTCTTCATTGAAACAGGGGATGAGAACCGCTACGTGCATGAAGGTCTCCTTGTTTTATCGGATGTGGGGGCGCCGCCCGTCACTTTCCCGTAAAAAAGTGCCAGATAAAAGATGACGACCGGTAAAATGATGAGCAACGCGCGATTTATCGTCGTCCCGATCTGTAAAAATTCGAAAAAGGGGGTGAAGATAAACAAGTACAAGGTAATAAAAAGGGCGCCGGCAATGGCAATCAGAACATATTTTAATTCGGTTTTGAAGAGCCAGTACCAGGAGAATAATAAAGAACAGAAAAATACCGGCCAGATAATAGTATAATTTCCGGTGCTGAATAAGTTTGACGCCAGAATTTTAAAAGCCTCGGGATGATATTCAAATACTCTCTGGTCAGGCCGCGGGCCCATCTGAAGCCGGTATATCAGTTTAATCAGAAACCAGGGGATATTAAAAATCAGGACAACCCCCAGATACAGCGATGTGGTTTTAATAATATTTATCATCCTGACGCGGGATAAAAGCTGATATGCGATCAAGGCCGGTAACGGGGCGCAGATAAAAAGAACCATCATCTCATCCTTGACGGATAATCCCACCCCGAATAAAAGCGCGGATAAAAATAAGGACTGGCGGTCATCCTCTCTGATCCATCGGACCAGATATGCTATTCCGGAAAAAAGGTATAACCCGGCGACAATATCTATATAGGCGTATCCCGCGTGAAAAGTCAGCAACGGCACGCTCAATAGTACGTAAGTGAATATAAAACCGGTCAGACGAGAGAGGAATCTGACCAGGTTGAAATAAGCGATTATCCCCAGAGCTATAAAGATAAACGCGGTATAAAGGTTCACCGCGTATTCTTCCCAGTGGCCCAGGCAGATAGTAACCCAGGTTTTGAATAACGGTATTCCCTCGGGGTAGGCGGGACGATAGCCGCCTAAATAATCCGGGTCATCGCTGTTGAATACAACGGAACGATGCTGGTAAAAAACCTTCGGCTTGTAGTTATAATTGGAGACACTGTCGTCAAAGTATGTCGGGCTAACGATAACATTATAAACGATCAGTAGCAGTTTGCAGAGCAGAAGGACGCCTAATCCGGCCACGATGGCTTTTCCGCCCCTTTTCTCGCGGGAAAATAAAATCGGAGAAGAGAAATGTATTAGCTTGTTAAACCCCCGCTTCTTGACCAGAATGAATCCCCAAAAAAGAAATATCAGGAAAAGCGGGAAGATCGTCCAGAAACTGAACGGAATTTTCAGGACGGCCAGATAAAACAGGTAAAAACCGATAATACCGCTCCCCAGGACAAACCCTAACGCTATCTTCTCTCCCCCGCCCCATTTGTCCCGCCCGCGCTCCAGCCCACTGAGCAGGATGATCCCCATGATCGTGGGGATTGAATAAGCGAAAATTATTTTGAGCGTATTGAGGACCACGGTTGTTCCTCCAGGAAGATAAACGAGTCTTTATTATACCGCGCGATTATTTTCCCTTTGCCGGTATACGCTTGCCCAGTCCCGTCAACAATTTGTCCGCGGGTCGAATCATAGGTTAATCCGGGGGCATTATAGACAATATAATATCTGGGGAGCGTGACTCCATAAAATGATCTGGTTTTATCAGTTTCTATATGTCGGGGGTAAAGATAATATTTAATCCGGCAGTCAAAAGGCCAGTATGGTTCTGGGAGAAGACGGAACACGGATTCTTCCGGAATCTTTTTGCGGCAGAATTCTACTAACCTATAAAAGTCACCTAGAGCGGGGAATGTCTTCAGATCGAGAGGAGGTTTTGCATACACCCGCTGGATCTCCTCCTCTATTTTAAACTGACTATAGGTCTCCCGGACATCATATATTACCCAGAGCGCCAGAATCACCAATCCGGTCCGGGCGACGATCCGGGCCCGCTTATTCTTTCCGGTTTTATAATAGAGGACGGCACCGATCAGGAAGACAAGCACGGCTAATCTATTGAGCCAGCTTACGAACGGTTTATTAAAGAACCGGGGGCCGTTAAGAGAATTAATCGTACCGGGATGGAGCAATCTGGGCAGCCAGAATTCATGCCATTGATCCGCGAGGTAGGTGGATAGGGAAAAAGGGCCCAGATCAATGGAGTCGATCTCAATCCAACCCGGCTTGCCGCCGAAGGCCAGACCCATCCGGTCGATAGTCCCTATCCAGTCCAGGGAATCCGCCAGGTCGACCCAGTACGTATGGAAACGCCGGTCGAAATCCAGCTGCACGGGCAGGACCGGGATCTCCCGGCCCGGCGCTTCGGGAAACCAGAATACCTGGGCGATCCGGGGAGATAAAATCCGAAGGCGGATCCGGAGGTAGGGATTTTTCTCCGCCGGGATATGCAATCCCGGGGGAAACGCCAGTTGTATTCTCTCCCCGCCCCGGAGCTGGAGCATCCCCCCTTCGACCCGGCTGGCCTCAATCCCCTCCCCTTTCCAACCTGACAACTGACCGCTGTCGCTGAAATCCCAGGAGATGGTATCAGACGAAGCGGCTTGCCCGCACTGGACGCCGAGTAAAGGCAGAATAAGCGCGGCGAGCGCTGTTATCCTCCTCGATTTCATCATCTTCCCTGGTATAACGATTTTATTTAATGTCGTGTCTCAGAAATAGATTGATATTTATTGCGAGCTCTGCGAAGCGATCTCAACTCATTTGAATTCAAAGAGATGGCTCGTCGCCCTGCTCCTCGCAATGACTGGGTTATACACGTATCTTTGAGACACAACACTATCCGCAACAAATACAATGAATAATAAACATTGTATGCCGGGGAATAGCATCAGAGCAGATTATGGGCAATACCCTGTGCGCTGCTGTCAATATAAACTCCGGCATGGTTCAAAACTAATCCGATTTATTTCAGTCTGCCGGCAGGCCGAAATAAATCGGATTAAGGCAGCATCAATGCATTACGCGTGGTATAAATCTCCTCTCCCGCGAATTCAACCGGGCCGATCGGCCGCACCAGGGAAAGAGTCAACTCATACGCGCCGCCCGGGGCGTTGGTCGGAACCAGTATAGCACATCGCTGCCGGATAATATTTCCCTTTTCCCATCGTGATGTCGGCAGAATACGAAAGGGGGCGAAGAGGTATTGCCCGAAAGAAAACCCGCTCGCGCCCTGGTGCCGGAAGGAGATTCCCAGGAGGTAATTCTCTCCGATCGTATCATCGCATTGCAGAAAGACCGCGGTTTCTATGACGGGAAACCCTAACCGACGGTCCGGCTGAAGTGTATATCCCCGGAATACAAGGCCTGGAGCATTTTTTATCGGTTGAGAAAAAGGCGTATCGACTTCAGTCAAGTCGGATTGTTCGACCAGACCGATTCCCGGAGCATCTCCCTTCCGGAAAAGAGCCAGGGAATTCACCGTCTCTTCCAACTGCCAGCCGTCCTCCAGGAAGCCGCGCAGATACCGATCTCCATCCGGCCCAAAAAAGTAATAGAAAGTCAGGGGGTCGTTAAAATCGATCAGCGCGAACCGGGCGGTCCTCTGAACCAAGGGGACGTCTATCCGGTCCGGACCGGTGGGTCGCCAGCCGCCGCAGAACTGAAATGAATAGAAGAGTAGAGGACGATCGGAGAGGTGAGAGGCCAGCCCGAATGTGGCCAGGACCGGGGATTCTTTCGGTACCAGGGCAACCAGCCGGCGCCGGACAGCATCTTCTTCCGTCACCCGCCACACCCGGATCGGAGACGGGGGATGAGACAGGGGACCGAACCAGGCCGCGCAGAGAGGAGCGAACACCAGGAGAAAAAGGATCAGATAGTCGGCCCGGATACCGAACCGGAGACGGCGGAGCAGATTCCGAGTGCCCATGATCGCCGAGATGAAGATAAAGGGGGTGATTAGGGCGGTGTATTGGTATGGAATGGAGAAATGCTTGCTCCGGGATGAAAGCAGGCCTTCCGCCGCGGCAAAAAGTATCATCAGGCAGCTCCTCGGCGAGAGCAGGGAGAGAAAACCAAGCGGCACCAAGAGCTGGAAGAGATAGATCAACTTGGGGCCGGTCAGCACACCCTTCATGACGTACCAGGGCCGGGTAATAACCGTTCCCACGATCTCCGTCGGGGATCGGCCCAGCCAGCCGAAGAAGAGGGGGATGATGTCGGGCTGATCAGCCTTCGGAAGATGACGGGTGATCAGGAGCGGGAAGATCATCACGCAGACGGCGAACCAGGAAAGAGAAAGAAGAATCGCGCTTATCCCCCACTTCCAGCGGCCGCGGGCGACGGTGTCCCTCTCCTTTACCCCACGGAGCAACGCGTAAACACCCAGACCGAAGATCGGGAGGGCGACATCTTCACGACAGGAGAGAGAGAGAAGCAGAAACATGAGGTAGAGGGACCATACGCGCTGCTCGTAAAAGTAGAACGTGAAGAGGAGCAGGGGCAGGGCAAAGGCAACCGGATGGAACTCATAGAGAGTCAGATAATTGACGGCCGGATAGATCAGGTAGCAGAACGCAAAGAGCAGCCCCAGTGGCGGATCGAGCAGTCTCCGGGCTAGAAGATAGACCGCCCCGGCCCCCACGGCCACGGCGAACGATTGGAGAACCAGCAGGGTAACCGCCGAAGGGAAAAGGGCATAAATCGGGAGGAGGGGGAGTGCGATCAGCCAGCGGTGGTTTTTAAAAAGAGTGGACTCTCCCGCGTGCCGGGTGGGAAAGAACCGTCCATGAACGCCGTTCCAGAAAGCCTGGCTGATGGCCGCCAGGTCCATGTCCTGATAAGAAAACGAGACGTACTGGAGATATCCGGCTATCGAGAAAACAACCGAATAAACGCCGATCAGAATAATGACCGTGATGGAAAAAACATATCTGCTTTTTACTTTTCTGACCACTCCATCGTTCATTATCAGGAATGTGCTACTCTGAAATAGTAACCGCGGCAATAAATCAACAATGCTGGACTATGGCATTTCCCAATGAAGGTTCCGATGAAAATCGGGGCTTTATGAAGGAGGCCAAGCCCCCATTAGTTTTTGAGTGCGGTTTTTAATGCGTGTACGACGTACTGTATCTGCTCCGCGGTTATCTCCGGGAAGATGGGCAGAGAGAGGATCTCCCGGGAAAATTCTTCGGTGATCGGGAAATCTCCCTCCCGGTATTCCAGATCACTGTGACATTTCAGCAGGTGAATCGGGATCGGATAGTGAATTCCGGCACCGATCCCTTTCGAATTCAGTTCCTTCAATACTCGATCCCGCTCCGGTAACCGGATGACATAGAGATGAAATGCATGGGTTATCCCGTCATCGAGTGACGGGGTTGTTATCGAAGAAACCGATTGCAGCAGTTCGGTATATTGTTCCGCGGCCCGCCGGCGTTTTTCATTCCCCTCTTCCAAATGTCGCAGCTTTACATTGAGAATCGCCGCCTGAATGGTATCGAGTCGGGAGTTGACGCCTTTTTCTTCGTGGTAGTACTTCTTCCGGGACCCGTAGTTTCTTAAGATCCGGATTTTTTCCGCCAGGGCCGCGTCATCGGTAATCACGCACCCCCCGTCTCCGTAAGCGCCCAGGTTTTTGCCGGGGTAAAAACTGAAGCAACCGGCGTCTCCCATGCTCCCGCAGCGCTTTCCCCGGTACAGGGCTCCGTGAGCCTGACAGGAGTCCTCCACCACTTTCAGGTGATATCGTTCGGCTAGAGCAAGAATCTGGTCCATTTCCGCCGGCCGGCCGTAGAGATGAACCGGCAGGACGGCCCGGGTCTTTTCGGTAATCTTCTTCTCGATCCCGGCGGGATCGATATTGTACGTTTCCGGGTGGCAATCAACCAGGACCGGTTTCGCTCCGACCCGGACGATAGCGAGAGTCGTGGCCACAAACGTGTTCGCTACCGTGATTACTTCATCACCTCTTTCTATCCCCAGAGCGAGCAGACTCAGGGTAAGGGCGTCCAGACCGGATGCAACTCCGACGGCGTGTTTAGTCCGGCAGAAAGCGGCAAAGTCGGATTCGAATGAATCTACCGCCTCTCCCAGGATGAAATCACCCCGTTCCATGGTCCCGATGACGGCCCGGTTCAATTCATCGCGTAATCGCAGATACTGCGCGTTAAGATCGACTAATGGTATCTTCATAAGTTAGCGCCTACGGCGCTAACTTAGTGGAAAAACACTGAAGCTAACGCCACTTGATAAAGTTATTATTCTTCAGATTAAACAATAATCATTTGATCTGTCTTTTTTGAAATTCCGAAGCAGGCACTCAGCGGCGCCGGTAGTAGTCAGGGTTATTTAGAACGGTTTAACTTGACGGGAACCCCTCCTTGAGCCATTGATTCCCGGATCGCTTCCAGAACCTTCACAACCTCCCAACCTTTCTCCCCGTCCGCCAGATCGGGGTGAACCCGGTTTCGGACGCAGTTAAGGAAATATTCATCCTGCCGGAGCAGGGGCTCCCCGGGTTCGAATTCGGGAATGGTCACCTCTCCTTCTTTAGAAAGGAGTTGGAATTCACCAAAAGACTGGTAAAAAAGGTTCCCCCGTTCCACCCGTTTGTCATAAATCCGGATCGGCGCCGTATTGTCCAGATCATCCCAGCAGACCATCTTCTTATTTCCAACCAGGGTGATCTGTCTAACTTTTTTGGGATCCAGCCAGCTGACGTGGACATTGATAAAAATGTCGTTTGGATAAATCAAGGTTATGAAAGCCAGGTCTTCACGCTGAGGGGATAAACACCGGTGGCCCCGGGCTGAAACTTCCAAAGGAAGAGCGGCAAAAAAGTAATTGAAGATGGAGATGTCGTGGGAAGCCAGGTCCTGGATCGCGTTGACGTCATATCGAAAAGGACCCAGGTTCGTCCGGACTGAATAACCATATTGAATTTCGCCGAGCAGCCCGGAATGAATATAATCCTTGATTTTTTTTATCCCGGGATTGAAGAGGAATACATGGCCCACCATCAATATCCGATTGTTTTCTCGGGCCAGCCCGATCAGTTCGCCGGCTTCCGCGGTAGTAAGAGTTACCGGCTTCTCGCATAAGACATCTTTGCCATGCTCCAGCGCGCCCTTCACGATCTCGTAATGGGTCGAAGTCGGCGTGGTCACGCAGACCGCCTGGATTGCGTCATTCCGTAAAATATCCCGATAATTTTCCGTAGTCTCTATCTCGGGATAGGTTGATTTCAACTTTTCCAGCCGGCCTTTATCCTTATCGGCGCAAGCAGCCACCCGACTCCCCGGCAGGGTTGAGAAAACACGGAGATGATTGGGTCCCCAGTGGCCGTAACCGATAACGCCGGTAGTAATCATTGATGTATCCCGATTCTCCATTATTCTCACTTCGGTAGAACGCTATTGCTACTTATATTGAAAAACATTTTGTTGCCGATATACAACTTTCCCCTCCCACTCTCTCCCATTCTGCAGCAATAACCCAAAACTCAGATCATATTCTCCCGGGGGAAGATCGGGAGGGACCAGAATTCGGCACCGCTGTTTATAGATTTCACCCGGTTCCCACCGGCTGGAAGGAAGAATCCGATAGGGAGCGAACATCGGCTGTCGGAAGCCCACTTCCGCTTCATTATGCAAGCTGAACTGAGGGTTGACCAGCAAGCCGACGGGGATCCGTTTTGTCACTTGCATATAGCAACTGAAATCCAGCAACGTATTGCCTTCCCAACGTTCAGTAGCCAGATCAAAACCGAGTAACTTTACACCGGAAGCTACGTCCCGATAAAGGGAATATTGCATTTTGGGTTGTATGACGCGTTCAACAATATGAAACTCGCCGGCATAGTTTTTTTGGAAAAGAACCAGGTTGTTAACGGTCGCTTTAACGCCCCATCCGCCTTCCCGCAAAAATCGGTAGATCGGGCGGTCTCCGCCGGGGGTATAGAAATCATAAAAAGTCAGCCAATCGTTAAAGTCAATTAAAGCGTATTCTCCGTTCTTCTGGATCTGCGGTATATAAAGTCCGAATTCCGGTTTCCGCGGTGAAGCGTAGATATGATAGAAATAAGCAAGTCGGGGACGCATTGACAATTTAGGAGTAAAGCCAAAGGTGGCTACTACCGGTGCCGATGGAGGGATCAGATCGACCATAACTTGTCTGATCCGATCCTCTTCAGTGGATTTCCAATCATTGAGGGCCTGCCGGAAATTTGAAAGAGCGGCCCCAGAAAATAGGCGGAGCCGATGTGCAAAAATAAGGATTACGACTATCAGATAATTTTCTTTTCTGCACAACCATTGCCAACGGAGTAAATTCCTCATTCCATAGAGGGCGGCAATGAAGACAGACGGAATGATGATAGCCGAATATTGGTAGCGAATTGAAAAGTGGGTGAAGCGGGATGAAAGTAGTCCTTCGGCCAGCGAAACCACCACCATGATCAAGGCTGTCGGGGAAAGCAGGGATAAAAAGCCCAGGGGGATCAAGAAGTTGAAACAGGTAACTCAGTTTCTGAGTTCTCATGATTCCCAATTGAGGATGCGTAAATACGTTCTCGATAATTTCGAACGGGGATTCTCCCATCCAGCTGTAAAATGATCCTACCATTGATCCGGCGGGGACCTCCGCCTCCACGGTTAATTTCTGGATCAAGGTCGGGTATTATTTTTAAGACAGATCAAAAACCACGATAATGGATAATGCCAGTGGAACAATACCCCATTTCAAGCGCGGCCACAGTTTTTCCCATCGCGAGTTACAATTCCCTGGAATAAAGCGAATAATCCGATTCCGAAAACCGGAATGGCTACATCTTCGCGGACTGAAAGAGATAGTACTGTAAAAAGAAGAAATAAACCCATCTCCTCTTATAATAGAAGTAAAACATAAAATAGTAATAATGGAGCGGCAAAACAGAGGGATGAAATTCGTAGAGCCCCGCGTAATTCATGGCCGGATAAATCAAGTAGCAGAAAGCAAAGAGAAGCCCAAATTTCTTTTTTAGCACATCCCGACTCAGAAGATATATCGGCCATGCCGCAATACCAAATGCCAGTGACTGAAGGAAAAGCAAGGTCAGTGGATTGGGAATAAGCGCATAGAGCGGTAGGAGAGGCAGAAGAATAACCCATTTGTGACCACTTAACAAGGCGGCTTCACCATAAGATTGCGAAATAAATCTGCCATGGATAGCATTCCAGAATGTCTGGTTAATGGCAGCCAGATCCATATCATGGAAAGAGAATGAACTATATTTGATACAAGCAACCCTAAAGAAAACCGCGATATAAATACTAATTAATATCAGCAGGCAACCCCCCCAGGGAAATCTCTTAAATTTTCTCTTAGTAACCATATATTGATTCCTGGGTTCTTTTCCGGGCAACTACCGCAATCTCTTTATCTTCTCTACTAACCGGTATAATACTCAAACCTCGCAAAAGGACGGATTCATATATTTTCTTAATGATATTTTATAGAGATTTACTTTTACCAGGTTTCTCATAATTTTACTTAATCCAGTTGTCATTCAGGACAAGTTTACTTCTGAGTTTACTGTTGATAAGGTCGCTTAAATGATATCGTCCGTCCACGGTCACCGTGCTGGTATACTCGGCATTCTCCAGAAGTTGTTGGATTGTATTAATATTGTAATAGAAGAGATGCTCAATAACATGAATCATTACTATGACATCAAATTTGCTGTCGGGATGATATTCTTCCACAGATATATTATAACAATTTATCCCCTTGGCCCGGATGTATCGAATAGCATTGCTGTTGTAGTCAATACCAGTTATGGCCCATCCATGATATCTACAAAATGCAAGCAAGTTACCATACGAGCAGCCGATCTCCAGTAAACTCCACGGACCGGATGTATTGTCTTGAATGTCATGTATAATATTATCATAATATCTTTGTTGGGAATGCGTGAAGTCTGTCGGCGGCGGGTGATCCGCGTTTAATAGGTAATATATTCAGAACAATCTCCAATTTTCTTTAACTCCGCCAAAATTAATAATCTCAATCCGCACATTTTGGAAGTTGCCGAACATTTTATGTAATTCAGTCCTGGAATACATCTTGAATAATGGTGTGTGGTCATAGTTCCTGGTTATCAAATCCTCCGGGACATTGTTCCCCTGCGTATTTTATGGATCGAATACTGGAGATTAATCCACCGGTAGGCGAACCCCTTATGATAAAGCAGGATTAAAAAGCAGCCGTTTATCTTTAAAACTTTCCTGATTTCGCCGATGGTTCTGCGTGTATCCGGGGTGTAGTGAAGTACGCCATAAGAAAAGCCACCTGGAAACTCTCATTGGCAAAGGGTAGGTTTTCGGCATCACCCGTCATTACTTTCCCCGGCAGTTTCAGAGCGGGAAAGCTCTGTCCAGCCAGAGAAGCGTTCGAGGGGGATAAATCAATCCCGAAAACTTTACCCCCTTTCCCCGCCAGATAGTGCAGATAGGCCCCCAGACTAAAACTAATCTCCATGATTCGGTTTTCTCCGGTTGGGAATTCATCAAGGAAGCGTTTAACATAGGGCTCATTTTTATAGAGCCGGGCGTCGACTGCACGGTAAAAATCAGGGAATCCTATATTAAATTTTTCACTTGTATTTCCCAAGCCCGGGACATAATCCGACCAATATTATTGAATTATGTTTTTTTTATTTTTCATTATCAAACCAAGTTTTAAAAATAATTTTTCCAGCGATTGGATTTGTGGTAAAAAAGAAAGTCGAAAAACATTCTGATTTTTTCCGATCTTTTCATCATCAAAAACATATTTTTACTGTCCGGGACAACGCGGTAAGACTGAACTTTTTTTCTCATCCGACGGGTTTCGCCTAATCGGCTAAGATTCCAGTTCAAGGCCTTCAGACACGCCATGGTCATTTCCCATTTTCCCATGACCGTATAAAAAAACATCTCCAGCAGAAGAATCATGAAGTAAGCGGGAAGGATCAAACAGAGGTAGCCGGTAGAATAGTTTTTGAGGAGGGTACGAAGTGTATTCCTTTCAGAGAGATATCGCTTCTGGGGACGGTTGTGGGTTTTTCCTAATGTGGCGCTCACCCGGTGATAGAGATAGGCTTTGGGCTCAACCATAACTTTATATCCGGCCAGTCGGACACGCCAGGAGAGATCGATATCATCAGTCAGGGTAAGAAACGACGGATCAAAACCTCCCACTATCTTCAAAACACTCTTACGGATAAACATCGCTCCACCAAACGAAAAGAATACTTCCCTGAATTGGTCATACTGACCGCGGTCCGACTCATTAATGCCGCGGGAAGCCGGAAAAGCAAAGATGTCCGCATCCGCTCCCACACTGTCAAGTTCCCTGGTCATCTTGCCATTATCTATACGAAGCATCTTTGCCGTACAAATGCCGATATTTTCATCCTTTTCACATCGATCAACCAGGTAGTTAAGGATTTGGGAGTCGAGTTCCATGTCATTACTGATCCAGAATATATATTTTCCCCGGCAATATGGGATGGCGACATTGCTCCCCTCCGCCGTCCCCAGGTTTTCCATATTGATCAGGACTTTATATTCAGGATAATTCTCCCTGACAAAGTGAATACTATCGTCGGAAGAAGCGTTATCAACCAGGATAACCTCATAGTTCGGATACCGGATTCGCTCCAGTGATGGGAGGTGCGCTTCCAGCAGTTCCCTTCCGTTCCAACTTACGATAACGATGCTGACCATGGGTGGCATATTTTTCGATGTTGTTCTCCGGGTCATTATCTAAATCCGAAATTCTAAATATTATCCATCACTTCCAGCGATTCTTTCCAGGCGCGGGAGAAAACAATATCGGAAGTATATTCACGGGCGAATTTCAGAGCCCCTTCCCGGTATTGAATCAGCTTTTCCTCATTGGAAAGAATCTCGATAACCGCCCGGATAAAGTCCCCTTGATCATACCGGATTGCTATTCCGGCTTTCATCCGGTCAATTTCCCGGGAAATCGCCGGAATATCCGTGATGATAGACGGGATGCCGCAGAAAGCGTAAAATTTCGGCTTGCCTGGATCGGCATAAAGAGCATTATCTTCTTCGCCACCGGTCCATACCGCCAGACCGACCGCAGTAGCGGAAATAATATTAATTACCTCTTCTTCGTCTTTCAAGAAGCCATGAAAAATAAATCGCTCCGGACAGGTTGAGTTCGCTGCCAGCTTTCTTAGATCATCGCCGAAGGCACCGTTTCCCACTATCTCCAGATAAATATCGGGAATTAATTTCGCCAGTTTCGGCATAGCTCCGATCACCATCTGAAGGCCCTGATTGGAAGACAGGGTCCCGACGAATCCCAGGGTATGTTTCTTGATCTTTTCAAATGGCTGGGGTTGAAAGACTTCTTCGCCATAGCAAAGTGGTACGTTTATCGCGGGATACGAGGATTGAGGAACTCCGGCATATTTCTTCCTCCCCTCCCCGATTCGTGGAGTAATATGCCAGACCAGATCGGATTTTTTCACGCAGATCCGATCAAGCAACCGGAACATTGCCACTATCAGGCTATTGAAACAGAACTTCCCGGGGGAACGGTAATAATCAATGCTGTAATATATGGTATGATTAACGATTCTCAGCGCCTTCAATACCAACCCTAATCCGGCGGAGAAACATGATACTCCCACAAATACATCAAACCTCCGTTTAAACCTGAACGCGGCTTTGATGATAAAAAAAATATAGCAGATAAAGACGGGAAGAAGCATAGACTGCGAATGCTTCTTACGGAAATATAGATTAGAGACCGGTTTCTCCCAGATCAGATCGCCCTCCCGGTAGAATCGGGACGTCGCGGTCCCGGGAGGGGAATATGGATTGGCAATTGCGATAACTCCAAGGCTTTTCACCCGGCTTTTCAGATAATTCTCGACAGTCTCGGTGCGGCTGGTAAGGGCCTGACCGGAGATGAGAATATTTAATACGCTAAGTTTCAAGAAGCAATCATTTGTCATCTATGGTTTATCCAATTTAATTAAAACCGGTATTCGGTCAAATTATAAGGACAAAATAGAAATAACCGAGGCAATGGGAGTAGGAATAAATAAGATCATTTTTTTTGGGCTGCGAGCATCTGTCCCTTAGGGATAAAACCGAAATAGGTCCTATTTTTTCGATAGGCGATAACCTCAAATCCCTTGCGGTGGAGCAAGTCGGCAAGATTATTTCTGGTGAAGTGCCTGATATGTGGGGATGCAGGATAAAAATAATTATCAAGACAAAAGAGAGCGATAAGAATTGTCTTCAGACGAGTTAACTCATTGGTGGCTATCAATAAGAATCCGCCGGGTTTTAGAACTCGATCTAGTTCTTCAAGCACGATTTCGGTATCCAAGATATGTTCAAGAATATCAATAGCACATACCGTATCAAAATAATTACTTTCATAGGGGATCTGCCCGGAATCCATCACGCGAAAGTTCAGTTCCGGGAAACGCTTTTTGGCTGCCCTGATGGCCAGCCTGGAAATATCTACACCAGAGCAGGAATCACAATAATTGGAGATAAGGGACATAAATTGTCCGTTACCACATCCAAAATCAAGGAGGGTCCCTTTTATGAATGGCTGGAAAAAATTAATATGGTAATTGAAATTTTCTTTCGTCCATTCACCCGGGCAAAAATCAAAGGAATTTACTTTAATATGCTTATCTTGCCAGTAACGATAATAAAAATTCTCTTCCGTCATACCTAACCTGATGCAGTGCCTTCGCCCAGCGGAATATACTCCACTCCCGCCAGGTCAATATTTTTTAGCAGCTTCCAACAATCGATAACCACGGGGCTTTTCATCTTGCTGATCAGAAAATCGGCGTTGATAGACTTGAACTCTTTCCATGGGGTGGTAATCAAGCAGAGTGAGGTCCCATTCAAACACTCTCCCAGGTTGTCTGAGTATTCGAACGCATCCCCTTCTTCCTTTTTCGTGTTTTCTATTGCCTGAGGATCATAAACCGAAACTCGATAGCCGTCCCGGAAAAGTTCGCGGGCTATATCAACTGCCTGAGATTCTTCGATAATCGGAGTATCGGGTTTATACGAGAGACCGAGGACTGCTACCTTATCGCCTGCCTCCAACTTCTCTTCCGCCATACGAACAATACGGGATAATTGTTCCTCATTAATATCGTCACCAATTCCGATATCTTCGCCTTCTTTCCATAATCGCGGGCAAAGGCGGCGAAAGCTCGATTGTCCCGGGGAAACAGGAGCCGCCGAACCCGAGTCCGGTCTTGAAATATTTAGCACCAATCCGGCTATCAACCCCGAGTGCTTCGGTAATCTGATTCGCGTCGGCACCGGGAACATTTTCACAGATGGCCCCTAGGAAATGGCAAAGGTTATCTTGGCCGTGACATAGCAGTTAAGGCAGATCTTAGCGATTTCAGCATTGAGCGGAGAGAGGTGGGCGTAGGCAGGAGTATTTTCACAGGTCGGACTATAGATATCTTCCAGGATTTTCCCATCTTGCGAACTGCTTTCCCCAATTAGAAGAAAATCCGGATTTTTAAAGTCCCTGATTACGGTCCCCAGCGCTATGAATTCCGGGTTATAAACCAGCCCAAAGTCCTTCCCGCACACTTTCCCGGATGTCTCTTCCAGAAGCGGTCGGGCCAGGTTCTCGGTGGTTCCCGGCATCACGGTGGAGGTGATGACGACCAGATGATAACCATTCTTCTTTTTCAGCGCTGCCCCGATCTTCCCCAGGGTATCTTCTACATAAGCATTAGAGAATGAACCGTCATCAAGACTCGGGGTAGGCACTATGATAAAACTGGCGGCACTATTAATGATTGCTTCATCATAATCGGTGGTAGCCGTCAAGCTGCCGCTGACCTTCGAAAGCAAGTCGGCTAGACCTGTTTCCTCAATGGGGCAATCACCCTGATTAATGCGGCGAATATTATCTTCATTGATATCAACTCCCCATACTTGATATCCGCCATCCGCAAAACAAGCCGCAGTACATAATCCCAACTTTCCCAAGCCAATTACCGATATGCCATTCATATTATACTTATCTCATTTTGTTTTTTTTGCCACTAAGGCACCAAGACACTAAGAAGGATAAAATCATTTTAAATGATGAATACAAGTCTCGAAGATATGTCAACTGATCGAATGGTCAAACATTACCAAGATAGGTCGATAGCTGGGTAGTTCATATATTCGGTCTCATAATAGGATACCAATTTATTATAATTCTTGGTGTCTTAATGCCTTTGTGGCTAAATAAATAACTTAACGTTCGATCAAACTTTTCTGCAAAATTTGTTTTACCTGCTCTCTATCTTTACTAGAAAAATACCAGTCCATGGTTCGTTTCAGACCCTCTCGGAATAAGATCTGCGGTTCCCATCCCAAGAGATTTTTTGCCAGTGAATTATCCGCTACCCGGTTCAACGGACCGGTCGGCATATCTGTCAGGAATTTGATCTCCGCTTTGTGGCCACTGTACTCCATAGCCAGTTTGACGGCATCGATGACCTGGATCCTCTCCATAGTGCCGAGATTGACCGCGGTCCCATCATCAATTTTTTCGGCGGCCAGGAGAGTGCCTCGAACGATATCATCAATATAAGTCCAATTTAGAATCTGGGTACCATCCCCCCAGACTTCAAACGGATCCTGCCCGATGAAGGCCCGGGCGATCATAGCGATTACCGCGTGATTTTCTACGCCCCGGGGGCCATAAACGGTGAAATACCGGCAGGAGGCTGTCTTTATGCCATATTCATCATGATAAGCCTTGAGAGTCAGTTCCCCCATCAGTTTGGCCCAGCCATAAAGGTTGTCGGCATCATAGGGAGGTTTAACCAGATCCTCGGTCAGATAAAGCTCCTGTGCGGGGTCCACCTGCAGATGATTGGGATAAACACATCCGGAAGAAGCGAAGACTATTTTTTCTACCCCGGCCTTTCTCGCTTCCCAGAAAATAACCCCTCCTAAAAAGAGATTAGTGGCCGGTTCTGCCTGGTGGAGATCGACATAACCGCGTCCTCCATGAGCGGCCGCCAGATGAAAGACGATGTTGATGCCCCTTGCCGCCTCCCGGGCTACACCGGGTTCCCGGAGGTCCGCCTTGGTAAACTCCACTCTACGAGCATCTATATGTTCTTGAATATTCTCCAGTCGACCGCTGGTCAGGTCATCCACCACCCTGACCTTCGCCCCCCGTTCGATCAGTGCATCGACCAGGTTGCTGCCAATAAATGAAGCCCCGCCGGTTACTAATACTTTAGTATTTTTCCAGTCCATAACTTAACCTCCTGATTAATTCAAAAATTTATCTGACTAACGGAAATAAAAGGCGCATTATGAAGTGTCCGGAGTGAAATTACAAGGGCAAGGTTTGCGTTAAACATATTTGCTTGCAATGCGAGCGAGGCCGGAAGCATAACCTTCCCATGAATATTGTTTTGCAACTTCCCAAGCTTTTTTCCCCATATCCGCAGTTTTACCCCGGTCATTAAAAATAGCCTCGGTATATTCTACAAGTTCGGCTATATTCCCCGGCTCGGGAAAATATCCATGGACCCCGTGCTGGAACAGATCTGCCACTCCGGAACCGGCGGGAATTATGATGGGACAACCGCAGGCTGCGGCTTCTAGCGTTTGCATTCCGAAAGCTTCATGAACTGGATGGATATGGACCATGGAACGGGAGCAGAGCTCCATTATTTTGTCCTCGTTAAGAGGGCCAAGCAGGGTAACCCGCTCTTGGAGGTTCCGGCGGACCACCTCATCCTGAAACTCTTGTCTGAGAGACATCGGATGCCAGAAACCACCGATGGTCAAAGTGATTTTCTTATCTTTTAAGGTGTCTAATATGTCAAGGAAGATTGTCGGGACATTCCCGATATCCCAGCGATCATATGTCAGGATGATATTTTCCCGCGCGCAGAAATCCGGCAATTTTTCCATCGCGAAACAGCCGGGCACCAGGATCTCCAGTGGTTTATCGGTCAAACCGCTTAAATGGCGGTGGTGGAATTTGCCACTGGTAATAATCGCTTCACATTCTTTAACCGCATAATGATCCAGCATCTTTGCCGCCTGATAGAGCAGTGGATATTTCCATCCGAATCGGTCTTTATATATCTTCTCCGCGGTAAAAGTGGACGGATCCCAGATTAAGAATATGAACGGGATTCCAAGGCGTTTCTTTATATTCCTGGCCGCGAGAGTACTATATTGACAATTCGCGATTATGATATTGAATTCTCCTGGTTTTATGGCCCGGTAGGCAAAGAACCCGCTCATAATATGATGAAGAGAGAAGAAGGACATCCCGGGAAATTTAAAGTTCAGCTTTTCTGGCCCAGGCTGGATATTCGGGAAATATATATCTTACTTTTACACCGGATAGATGGGAGTCAAAATGAGCCTGGTGTTTTTGCCAGTGGTCCTTATTTATAATTACCAGGGCCTCGGCTTCGATCCCCATGTCCGCCAGTTTCCGGATCGGCCAGCCGATCAGTTTAGGAGCACTGCCGGGAGCGATCTCATCGACTAATATTCCAATTTTCAATTTTTTATTTTTCATTGTCTCGCTCCGATCATAACCTGCAACCATTACTTTTCATTAAGCAGTATCATCCTTTCTCAAAGCCTAAGAATATATTAATGAGATACAGGTATTGCTTTCTGATCACTTCATAGATCATCAAATAGGTAAGACCGACTGAAGCGGGCATGTGCCAGAACCAGCATTTTTCCTTATCCCGGAGATACCAGATCAGACTATGAAATAGCGGCCCGACAACCGTGGATCCGTAAATCAGCCATAAATATTTTTTTGTCTTTCGTGAAAATGACAAGTAGGCTCTTCTGCTGTCAAAGCCGATATTCTTTTTATACAGGTTATTCCGTATCCGAGATTGATACTTTTTTAAATAATTGATGTATCCCTGAAGATGAAGATGCTGAATTCCCGCCTGAGGGACATAAGCGATTTTATGGCCGTCTTCGATTAATTGGATAAACGGCAAAATATCATCCCCCTTATTTTTAGACTCTCTCCGGAAATCCCGACGAAGCACGAAACCCTGTGCGAAAGCGATCAAGGGATGATTTTTCAAGGTGAATGAGTAAATCTCATAGCCCGTGTGTAATTCCGCTGTCTGATAGCAGAATCTGAATCGTCTGGGGTTACAGTAATTGCCATAAACGAACCAACTGAACGGTTCGACGTGGAGCAAGCTGTAATACCGGTTGAACAGATTATCATCGGCCGAAGGTACGATGTGGGTATATGCCCCCCAGACTTCGGGATCTTCCAGGAAAGGCCGGACCATAAGCTTAAGCCAGTCTTTCCGGGGCAGGCGGTTATCGGCGGCCATGATGACGAACAAATCGCCGGTGGCCGAGTCCTCACAGCGGACCAGTCCCGGTTCAGCCAGCTTTTCCGGATTGCTGATAATCCGGCACCCAAATCGGGAAGCGATGGCAACGGTATTATCAGTGGATCCTCCGTCCGCGATGACGATCTCGATCTTGTCTTGAGGATAATCCTGGTCGCGGATATTCCGCAGGAAGGGTTCCATCTGACGGGCTTCATTGAAAACCGGGGTTAAAAATGAAATCTTCGGCAGATCCATATTAACTATCCCCGGCTCCCTTAAATAATTCCCCGATGCCCCGCTGAATCGATATCCGGGGATCGAAACCAAGCTCTACCCGGGCTTTACTGATATCGAAAGAATAATCTTTCCGGGGCCGGCGACGCTTCCGATAAATCGGATGCAATTCTTTGCCCGATATTTTAATTACCGACTCAGCGAGCTGCTTCAAGGTGCGACTGTGACCGGAAGCGATATTAAAAATTCCCGGCTTCTTCAATCGGATCGTTTTCATGATTGCTTCAACTATGTCATTGATATGGATATAATCCCGCGTATCGGCTCCATCGCCGTATATTACCGGATTGCTTCCCGAACGCGCCGCTTCAACAAATGAATGCAGGACTTTAGGATGAGGATCCCCGGGGCCGTAGATGTGACTGAATCGCAATATCGTCAACGGGATGATATTTTTCAGCTCGTTTTCAATGTACAGTTCCATTGCCGCTTTACTGGCGCCATAAAAAGTACCAGGGGCGACCGGATGGTTTTCCTTGATCGGCAGAAATTGAGGATCCCCGTAGACATCCAATGTACTTGCCAGAAGAACGCCGCAAAGTTTGGGTTTTAAAATTTTAACCAGGTCATAGCTGCCGCTGATATTGGTCTCGATCGAGCGCCGCACGTCATACTCTTCAGTCTCCGGGGAACTCTCCAGGATATAGCTTCCCAGATGGACAAGATAGGAGGGGGATTCTACTTTTTCCCGGATGCGTTTCAGGTCCCGGTCATTGGAAAAGTCCGCCTCCAGCAGGGTTAATTGTTTTCGCTGTTCTGAAGAGAATGTCTGCTGATCAACGGGGGCGGTGAGATCAATCGCCAGCACATGAAAACCAGCTTCGACGAGAGACCTCACCAGAGACCGTCCCACGAACCCACTCGCGCCGCTCACAATAATAGTTTCTTTCATCTTATCGCTTCTTATTTTTCAAGCTTTTCCGCCGCTGGATGAATTCGTCCTCATACGACTGGATCTGCTTTAAATCGGAGAGAATCGGCAGAAAATCCAACCCGCGAACCCAGATTAAACCCGGTTTCAAGGGGTTGATTTTCTTGGAAATCGGAGGCAGCGGCTCGTCAAAAGCGAGTTTGGTAAGGATATAAGGCATGTTTAAACCGGCGCTGGTAAAGAAATAATGTGTTGTGAAAAATCTGCCGATGTTGATTTCGGTAGGATTCGGAACTCCGTCCTTATCGAAGGTGAGGTCAACCGAGAATATCCCATGAGGTTTATCATCCACCGCCCAAATCGCTTTTTCGGCAATCTCGTCGAGAACCGGATCGGAAATGGTCACGCCGGTCCCGGTCAAACCGGTTACTCCCGAGGGCGCCCGGTTAGCGAATTCCCAATAAAGTCTTTTCCTGCTTTGGGCGACAATTAAACGCCCCTCTTTCCAGATCGACTGCCAGGTAACACTTCCCGCCTGCAGGCATTCCGATCCCGTGAAGTTTCCCCAGCCCCGGCAATAATTAATCCACGCCCTGGCAATGTCGAGATCAGGAGCACGAAAACTGCCCTTGCCTCCCCCGGGACTGACAACGGCCCTGAGCCAGATCGGGGAACCGAACGAGGAGAAGGCGTCTCGAAGATCGTTTTCGTCGTTTAGTAATATCGTCCGGGGAACTTTCACTCCGGCCGCCTGCCATTTTTGATAGGTTTTAAATTTATCCTGGCATAACTCGATGGTTTTATGGTCGGGAAGAAAAATTTTCACCGGGAGTTCGTCACGATGAAGGGAGATCATCCTGATTTCCTGATCCGGCTGCATATAGAGAAGATCCGGTTTGGTTTCAGACAGTATCTGTTTCAAAAAATCTATGTAATCCTCGCTGTCCGCCTCGGGGATCAGATGCCGTTCGTCGGTCTCCGCCCGTCGGAGGTAAAATTTGTTTATATCCACCCCGATCAGATAGAATTCTTCTGGAGATGCCCTCAGAGAGCGCACGAAATTAGTTGTCGGAGTCCCACCGGCTCCGGTAACCAGGATTCTTTTCATGTCGTACTTCCTTGAGTTGGGTTAATGTTCTTAATGATCATCTTCCGGAGTTGATCTCTCCCGGGTCCGCATCTGAAATCAACGTTTTAAGGAGGAGGCGGATTTGCCGGCATATCTGAGCATCAATAGTGTTGTCGCGAAAGTGATCACCGAATAAAAGCAAACAATATATACGATATTTATCAAAGCCGGATGGTGAAAATAAATTGTTATTATCTCGGCGATGACCAGGCCCAGCAGGGGGATGGCTATCCTATCATTGTGAACCGCCAGATGATAGAAGACCGCCAGCATGCTCAGCGCATAGAAACTCATCGCCAGGGAAAACCAAACGACAAGTTCCCGGCTCTGGGGATTATTCTTGCCGCTGATAGCGGTCAGGATCAATCCCGGCGCGACCGCGCAGATCACGACCCCCAGCAAACATAATCCCGCCACCACCGCCAGACCTTTCCAGAGCATCCGCCGGCTATTGGAATCATTCGCGTGGGCGGCGGCGGCTTTGGGGAAAAGAACGAGGGTAACGGCCCCCGGGAGATACAGAATCATTAAACCGACCATCTGGGCAACCGAATAATAGCCGGGTTCCGGGCCGTCAACAAAGAAGTGCTTGACCAGAATAACGTCGAGATTCGTCAGAGCCCAGAGAGAGCCCAGGGTCAGGGCGGTAGGAATAAAATATTTATAGATCGGTCTCATGACGATCGGCTCTGTCTCCCCCTTCCCCGGCCGGCGCTTCAGATATTTTCTGATAAAGAATATCCCGATCAAAATAGCCGATAGCGGGCTGGCGATCATCCCTCCCAAGGCGCCGTTTACCGCTAATCCGGCCAACAAGATCAGCCCGATCCCGAGTATCATCTTACAGAAAGAGGAGATCGCCGCCAGAGAAGAGAGGGACCCGAATAACTGGGTCCCCTGAATGAATGATACGGGGGCGGCCAGCAGGATTGACAATCCTATTATTGCTCCGGCCAGAATAATCGGCGCGGCCGCGTTAATATTCAGATAACCGCTTATCTCCCCGGAGAAGAATACAATAATGACGAAAATCGCCACCGAAAAGATCCCGAGGTCGCGGCTGGTTCTCCGAAGCAGAAAGCGCAGCTTTGACCATTCCTCCTTTCCCGAATAAACGGCGAAATACCTGGTCAGTACCGGTTGGAAGGGGGCGACAAACTGACTCAGGATGAGAACTGAAGATATCAAAGAATTCAGGGTCCCGTATTCTTCGACAGTGAGAAGACGGACCATGGCCAGACGATAGATAAGATTGAAGAGATCTCCCAGTTTAGTCCCGATCATCATCACGGCGGTCTGCTGGAAGAAGTCGTCTTTGAAAAATTTTCTTCCGGAATTTTTTGTATCGTTTTTCACGTGAAATCACGAATATGGCCCAGGACTTTTTTCCCGGCCCGGAGAAAGAATCGGATGTCATCCCAGCCCCTGATACTGAGCACTTTTCTAGCCAGGAATACGGGATCATAGGCGATTGAGTACATCCCCTGGACCAGTTGCATCAGCTCTTTTTCCGGGAAGGGGATCTTCATGACCGGTTGCTTCATATCGAAATCAGACCAGTCGGAGGTCCGGAGCCAACCGTTATCCAGGCACTCCCGGTAAAGAGGGGTCCCGGGATAGGGGACGACGACGGTCGCCTGCATGGTGTAGGCGTATCCCTTTCTCAGCAGATATTTTCCCAGATTAAACGTGTTCCGGGCCTGTTCATAATCTTCCCAGGGATAGCCGAACATGATGGTGATGTGGGGATATAATCCGGCCGCCCGGGCCATCCGGCAGGAATCGACGATCTCCTCCACCTTCAGGTTCTTGTTCAGGCGATCCAGAGTATCCTGATTGCCGCTCTCCAGGCCGAAGAGGAGAAAGCGGAATCCGGCCTTTTTCATCAGCCGGTAATCATCCCCGGTGGCGGCACCGAATCGAAAATTGCAGTCAAAACCGATCTTTTCCTGAAAACCACGTTCCCGGACACCCCGGCAGAAACTTCGCAGCCATTCTCCACGGGGGAATGTTCCGGTATCGTCCATGATCTCCCGGACCGGATACTTTTGGATAATCATCCCAATCTCATCGAGGACATTCTCAACCGTCCGGACCCGGAACTTCGGATAAAGCTGGGGCCAGCTGCAGAAGGTGCATTTACCCCACCAGCAGTCGCGTCCGCTCATAATGTAGGTACCGGGCGTCCGGCGGTAATTCCCGTTCTTATAGGCATAAAGCTCCCATCGGGTCAGATCCCGGTCGATGAAAGGAGCATGGTTAAGATCATGATTCAAAATAAACGGGCCGGTATTCTTTATATCACCCTGAGACCGGTACCAGATACCTGGTTCTAATTGGGCAGTGGGCAGTGGGCAGTGGGCAGTGGTACTATCTAAAGTGTCGCATAAATTTTTCAGGAGGAAGTCGTAGTCGCCGCCGGTCAGAACGAAGTCGACCTTGGAATTCTTCATCGATTCTTCCGGCAGAGCCGTGACATGGTCGCCGACAAGGACGGTAATCGGTGATCGGTAATCAGTAATCAGCGGCCGGTGACCGGTGACCGGTGACCGGTCCCGAAAAGAACCCTGATTATCAGGGTTCCTCGGGATCTTCGCTTCGCTGCGATGAGCGGTAAGCGGCAGGCGTTTGATCTCGTCGATCAGGCTGCCAGTGTTCCTTGATAACCGGGGTCTTGGTTTCGAAGACGATGAGGTCGGGTTTTTCTTTTTCTAGAAACGTGAAGTACTCTTCCCGTCCGATATCTTCGGCAATGCAATCATTCCAGATCACTTTATGCCCGGCGTCCCGGAGCATGGTGGCGGCGGTGGAGGGTACCACCGGGTAGATCAGTGTCGGCTCAGAGAAATATTGAAACTGCCGGTTTTGGCCCAGTGTGGGAAACCCCTTTGCTGTATTCAGGGGCGGATATGAGAAGAGTACCTTCATTTTAAGTTAGCGCCGACGGCGCTAACTTAGTGGAAAAACATCGAAGTTAACACCGCTGAAAAATGTTCTTGTTCTTTCGATAAAACGACGGTCGTTTGAAATACTTGATTCTCGACAGAGCGGGAAATCGTACATCGATGAATTCTTGCTGTTCTTCCCCCGCGATGAAAAACGGGAAAAGAAAAAAGTTTAGCATATCCGGAGGAGATAGCTAATTCAATATTGGATTGTGGAGAATAACAACTTCCAGTGTTTCATTCCGCCGGATGATGATGGATGAGAGCAGCAGGGGTGGATTCCTCGGGCAGGTGTCTCATGAAAAGCATATTGTAGAGGAATGCGTACTGAGTAACGAACTTATTTGTAGTAGAAGACCAGTAATCGGCCGGTTTCTGATTTTGGTAATAGCTCCAAGTAATCTCCTGGAAGCTCTTCAGCTCGTTGATGTTGGGGAGTCGCCAGTCAGCATAGCCCGCGAAATCCAGCGCTTCCGCCCAGTCGATGGCGTCATTCCAAGTCATTAATACTTGGTTTGCGTACCCGGCACCCGTTCCGTCCTTCGGCCACATCAAACCCGTCCGGGAATCGGTTACTGTCCCATCGCCATTATCGACCAATACGTCCTGCCCACTCTGATAGGTGCCGTCGTCACCGGTGCGATATGAGATAGTCTGACCCGTCTTGGGGAGTGTCTCTCTGACTACTCCGTCGGCTATGTGGAGTTTTGCCTGTGGAGTCGTCGTCCCGATGCCGACGTTGCCGT
This sequence comes from uncultured bacterium, assembly GCA_963822585.1. Classification (GTDB taxonomy): domain Bacteria; phylum Auribacterota; class Erginobacteria; order Erginobacterales; family Erginobacteraceae; genus CAWGIE01. The sequence goes on along the minus strand of CAWGIE010000026.1, from coordinate 287,947 downwards.
TAGCGTAGTAAATATCGTTGCCGGTTTGACTCCAAAAACTTCTCCCCGTGCTTATCCCAGGCAATGGTTCATCAGTGAAACCACCAAAGTAAACCCGGGTTATATCTCGTACTGCCCAGAGCCCGCTTGCCGGTCTGAAAATGCCTATGTCGACAATCCCATCACCATTGTAATCGCCGGGCATAGCCTCATCATAAGCAGAACCGAAATATACCCTGGTCACTCCCCGGATCGCCCAGAGCCCGCTGTTGACACGATATATACCGATATCGTTTGTTCCGTCTCCATTAAAGTCAGCGGCATAAGAAATTAGCCCTAAACTCAAACCAAATAAAACAACCACACCAATTCCCAATCTTTTCATCTTCTAACCTCCTTTTTTAATGTTTTATTCCGAATAACAAAAAATCCAGCCGGACATTAAGTCCAGAACTGGATAGATAATAATTAGAGAGGCTCAAGACTAGAAGAAATTTCATGATATTCTAGAGCCATAGAGATTATAGATTGTGATCAGAACTCATAGTATAATCTCGATGTTGCTATTATGATAACTCTATGACTATATTAGTCAAGGAAAAAATTCCGCTTGGTCATGAAAATATACTTACATGATGTATATAAGGTGAAAAACGTTTAAGTGGCAATAGTATCCCCTGGTGTCTTAACCTCCTGAACAATAACTTCCAGAGACGACTAACTCATTTCATGATATCGGAATGGAAGTAAAAAATTTCTCCAAAGGCTAAATATTAATTAAAATGATCAATGATTATAAATATTTGTATCTTGCTTTTTAGGAAAAGGAAAAAGTTCGCTCGCAATATTTTGGAAGGCGTTCATCTTCCGTTATCGACGTTATTAAGTTACAAACAAACGAAAGGGAAAAGACGAAATCTAATCTAAAAGGAGTTAAAGATTTTCCGACAGAGGGGTGGTAACAATCTTTCTCAGGGAAATAATGAAATGTCTCAGTCGCTCAAGCTGTCCGGAAGGGAGCGGGAGGGAATCGGATTGCCGATGGCTTCTTCGGGGAGCCGGTTCACCAGCAGGCCGCGGATGAAGTTGATCCCATAAACAACGTGGGTGGTTATGATCCCGGTGGCTACGATGACTGCTGTCCTGAAGTTCAAACTCCGGGCGCCGGTTATAAGAGCGGCCAGGATATAGAGGAGGACAATGATCGGCGTAGAACATGACTCCCGCCGGGAAGAAAGAGAAGCGGCAGCCAACCGAAAGCAAGAAAGATCGTCCAGAGAGAAGGAAGAAAATAATTAAACCGGCGGGATGTTGTAGGAAATTTTTTCACGAAATATCCCCGGTGGAGGCCGTAATTGCCGATCTGTTTCCAGTGCTTTTTAAAGAGCGGGCGGCGATGATGGAAAACCTGGACATCGGGATCGTAGATGATCTTCTTCCCCGCCCGATGAGTGAGCTTCCAGCAGAGGATGGTGTCTTCCCCCGGCCAGTAAGGCGAATCAAACCCGCCGACGGCATCGAAGGTTGATTTCCGGACCAGGAGGTTGCAGGTGGGATAATCATCCACTTCTTTACGCAGCTTGGGGATATGGCGATAGATATGGACCCCGCCTACCATCCAGCTGCAGAGCACCCGGTCCCCCGCTTTCTGCCAGAAATTGTCAGAGGGGGGAGCGGAAGCCGGCCCCCCGACGGCGGCAACCGCGTCATTATTAAAATCCCCGATCGCGTTATTCAGCCAGTCTTCCCGCGGATAAGCGTCATCGTCAATGAAAGCGAGTACCTCCCCGGCTGCTTCCCGGGCGCCGACATCTCTTTTCAGGGGGGGAGCCATCGATCCGGTAGGGATAACCGTTATCCCCTCCCCCGGCGTTTCCATCGGGTCATCGGGAAGAAGGATTACCTTGTAATTCCGATAAAGTAATCTATTTATCGCCGCCAGACATTCCCGGAGGTAGTCCCCGGGATTGCGAAAAGCAATGATAATGCTGACGAGAGGCTCTCGCTGGATTTTTATTTTGCTTTTATCGGACATCTTAACTATGTTAAATTTAATCCTCGATCAGGGGGAAGTCCATAAAACCGGGCGAAGAGAATGGTTCTCCCCGGTAAATTCGATAATGGTTACGCGGCGCGGGCTTACGTCGTAATCGATGGTGCCGTACCCTCACATTCTTATTTTTCGAAGAAAACAGTATGAGAATAATATCCCTCATCATTCCTGTCTATAACGAAGAGAAGAACATCCCTCTTCTCTACCGCGAACTTGCCGGGGTCAGGGAACAGCTCCGGGAAAAGTATGAGCCGGAGATTATCTTTGTGAACGATGGCAGCACGGATACCAGCCAGCAGGTAATTTCCGATCTGGCGGACTCGGATGACCGGGTGAAATATGTGGAATTATCCAGGAATTTCGGCAAAGAGGTCGCTTTAACCGCTGGAATCAATAACTGCCGCGGAGCTGCCTGTATCATGATCGATGCCGATCTCCAGCATCCGGTTGAGCTAATACCCGAGTTTATCAGGAAATGGGAAGAAGGGGCCGAGACGGTAATCGGGATCAGGGAAGAGAATGGCAATGGCGGTCTGGTTAAAAAAACCGGTTCCTCCCTTTTCTATAAGATTATCAACCGGATCGCCTCAGTAAATATCATACCGGGCGAAACGGATTTCAGACTGTTGGACAGAATCGTGATCGACGAATTTAATAAATTCACGGAGAGAAACCGGATCTCCCGGGGATTATTGGATTGGCTGGGGTTCCAAAGGGCCTATATTTACTTCAAGGCCGGAGAACGGGCCGGTGGACAACCGGGATATTCTTTCTTCAAACTGCTCCGGTTAGCCATGAACAGTTTCGTTTCTCTCAGTCTCTTCCCCCTCAAGATCGCCGGTTATCTGGGGCTTCTGATTACCGCTATTTCCGGGTTCCTGGGGTTGTTTATCTTCATTGAAAGGTTCATTCTCAACGATCCCCTGCAATTGAACTTTTCCGGTCCGGCGATGCTGGCGGTCTTTATCATGTTCCTGGTGGGCATCGTTCTGAGCTGTCTGGGATTGATGGCATTATACATTGCCAGCATTCATGCCGAGGTCGTCAATCGTCCTCTTTATATAGTCCGGGAAAAGAGAGCGTAGCCCTCCGCCCGGACTCCCGTAGGAAAGCGTGCCTGCCCCAGGAGGAAGGTTCTCGGGATTCCCCCGCCGGATATAATCGGGGCCCCCCGAAAAGCAACATCAGGGCTGAAATCCCCCCGCGGGCAGGAACTTCTGGAAGGGCTAATCCTTAGCTGCGGGCTGGTATTATTCCCGGAACTCCCGGATTATTTCCGGGACCGCGGCCAGCGCCTGCTTGAGTTTCCCCGGATCTTTTCCGCCCGCCTGGGCCAGGTCGGGACGTCCTCCCCCGCTGCCTCCCGCCAGCCGTGCCGTCTCCTTGATGATCTTGCCGGCATGCAGTCCTTTCTTGACCAGATCGGGCGTGACGGCGGCAATCAAATGCACTTTCGGGCCGGAGACCGCGCCAAGAACGGCAATTCCGGAAGCGAGCTTGTTTTTAAGTTCGTCCGCGAGCGAGCGGAGCGTGGCCATATCCATCTCTCCCAGATCGGCGACGACCACTTTGCAGCCGCCGACGACCTCTGCCTGTTCCACCAGCTCTGCCAGATCGCCACCCGCCTGTTTCTTTAAAAATTCTTTCTTCTCATTCTCCAGGACCTTGATCCGTCCGGTAAGTTTCTCTATCCGGGAGATGAGTTCCTCGGGGGTCGTCTTTAACCGTTCCAGGGCGTCCCGCAGCACATTCCGGACCCGGACCGATTGTTGGTAGGCTTTTTCACCGCAGACCGCTTCTATCCGGCGGACGCCGGAAGCGACTGAGCTCTCGCCCAGCAGACTGAAGAGACCGATCTCGCCCGTCCGTTTGACATGGGTACCCCCGCAAAGTTCCCGGCTGCATCCCCCCACCTCGACCATTCGCACGGTTTCCCCGTACTTTTCTCCGAAGAAGGCGAGGGCGCCCTGTTTTTTCGCCGCCGCCAGGGAGAGATAGGAGATGTTCACCGGGGCGTCTTCCAAGATCATCTCATTCACCCTTTCTTCCACCCGGGCCAGGTCCTCCGGCCGCACCCTCTCGAAATGGGAGCAATCAAAACGGAAGTAGTCAGGCCCCACGAAGGAACCGGCCTGGGCGATATGATCTCCCACGATCTCCCGGAGCGCCTGCTGGAGAAGGTGAGTCGCGGTATGGTGTCTCTCGATCTGTTTCCTTCGTTTTCGATCGACCAGCGCTTCCGCTTTCTCATCCCCCTCCCCGCCCGGAATAATATGACCGGCTTCGATCCGTCCCCGATGGATGATCAGGCCCTCCAGAGGACTGGCGGTGTTATCGACTTCCATCGTCCCGTCCGCCGTCTGGATCGTTCCGGTATCTCCGAGCTGCCCCCCCGCCTCGGAGTAAAATGGCGTCCGGTCAAGGATCACCTCGACCTCGGCCCCCTGCTCCGCCCGTTCGATTGCTTTCCCCTCGAAAAGGACCGCCCGGATTCTCGCCCGGAGCGCCAGCCGATCGTATCCCTGGAATTCGCAGGGCGGGAATTTTTTCCGGAGTTCATGATAGACGGGAAGAATCTCCTGTTCAGCCAAGCCCTTCCAGGCCATCCGTCCGCGCTCCCGCTGCTCTTCCAGGGCCTTTTCGAACTCCTGCCAGTCTATTTCCAGCCCTTGCTCCCGGGCGACTTCATCGGTCAGTTCGGGAGGGAATCCGTAGGTGTCGGAGAGCTTGAAGACATCCGCTCCGGGGATCGTTGCCAGGCCTTTCGTCGTAAGACCTTCCGCTATTTCATCCAGTTTCTCCAGACCCTGGGTCAGCGTAGCGCCGAACCTCTCCTCCTCGGCCAGGATGATCCGGCTCACGTGTTCGCGGCTTTCCAGAAGTTCCGGGTAGGGTTCTTTCATCGCCTCGACCACGGCCGGCACCAGCCGGTGCAGAAACGGTTCGTTCAAGCCCAGTTTGCGGCCGAACCTGACAGCCCGGCGCAGGAGTCTCCGCATGACATATCCTCTCCCCTCGTTCGAAGGAAGCACGTTCTCGGAGAGGACGAAGGTCAGGGCGCGGATATGATCCGCGATCACGTGGTACGCCTCCCGGGCCATCCGGTTATCCGGAGGGGGGGCGTATTCACTCAGCGCGGAAATAATAGGGGCGAAGAGGTCGATGTCGTAATTGCTGACGGCGTCCTGGACCAGAAGCGCCAGCCGCTCCAGGCCCATCCCGGTATCTATTCCGCGTCTTTCCAGTCTCCGCCGCTGACCCGACTCTTCCTGGTAAAACTGGGGAAAGACCAGGTTCCAGAACTCGAAATAACGCTCGCAGTCGCAGCCGGGACGGCATTCCTCCCGGCCGCAACCGTATTCGACCCCGCGGTCAAAGTAGATCTCCGAACAAGGTCCGCACGGGCCGGCCATGCCGGCCGGACCCCAGAAATTATCCTTCTCCCCCAGGCGGACGATTTTTTCCGCCGGAACCCCGATGAACTTCCGCCAGATCCCGAAAGCCTCGTCATCGTCCCGGAAGATGGATATCCAGAGCTGTTCCTTCGGGAGTTTCATCACCTCGAGGACAAATTCCCACGCCCAGGCGATGGCTTCCTGCTTGAAGTAATCACCGAAGGAGAAGTTCCCCAGCATCTCGAAGAAGCTGTGGTGTCGAAGCGTCCTCCCCACGTTCTCGAGGTCGCTATCCTTTCCCCCCACGCGCAGGCATTTCTGGACACTGGCCGCCCGGGTAAAAGTGAGCGGGGCGTCGGTCCAGAGGGCCTTGAAGGGAACCATCCCCGCCGAGGTGAAGATCAGGGTCGGATCGGCGGAGGGGATCAGGCTGTCGGAGGGGCGGATGGTGTGCCCCCGCTGGGCGAAAAAATCAAGAAAGCTTTTCCGTATCTCCTGAGATCTCATGCCGTAACAAGCTCCCATTATCGGTAGGTCATGAAATAATACCACGAAGGACACGAAGGACACGAAGGAATATTATGAGGCGGCTCAAAGGAAGAATGGATAAGTTATTCGAAGCTAACGAGGAATTAACTTACTAACGGTAGCGGGTTATGATTTACATCTATTGCAAATCTTACCGTGATTGCGTTTATGAAAAAACAAATGTCGCTTTCGTGTACTTCGTGGTTAATATTGTTCGTCAGCCTGTAACAGGACTTCGTTGACGCATTCCCAGATTAGATCGGGAGGGAAACCGCGCCGGGCCAGGTAAGCGAAAAGCTTCCTCCGGGCCGCGGCCGGTTCTTCGTTACGATAGTAATGCATCCTTCTTTCCGCCAGTTCGCGGGCGGCCGTTTTCTCCCGTTCGGGAGGCATCTCTTGGGCGATAACGTTCCGGACAACCCCCGCCTCGATGCCCTTCTCCTTTAATTCCCGGGCAATCAGCCAGGCGGACCGGGGCTTAAATTGCCACCGGGAACGGACCCAGAGCCGGGCGAACTTCTCATCGTCGAGCAGTTCCAGTTTACGCAGCTTCTCGACGATTGCCGAGATGACCTCCGGTGAAAACCGTTTGGCCGCCAACCGGTCGATGAGCTCTTTTACGCTCCGTTCCCGATAATTCAGGAGCCGGAGAGCGCTCTCCCACGCCTTCTGATACTCTTCCTCTTTCCTCATGGAAACACAGTTGATAATCAGATTAACCACGAAGGACACGAAGAACACGAAGTTCTTTTAATAGAGAGGACCATGTGTAATCCGCCGATAGAAACCTTCGTGATCTTCGTGTTCTTCGTGGTTAATAAAACGTTTTCTATATTACCAGAGGGAAACACCGCTATTTGGCTTTTTCCAACAAAACTTTTCTAATTTCGGCGACGATCTGGTCCGCCAGCTTCTTGTCTTCCTTTAATAAATCGCGGGCCTTTTCCCGGCCTCGCCCCAGGCTCATCCCCTTAAAGTTCAGGGAAGTGCCTTTCTTTTCGATGACCCCGGTGGTCGTGCCGAGGTCGATGATGGAACCGGCCCAGGAGATTCCCTCGTTATACATGATATCGAACTCCGCTTCCCGGAAGGGTGGGGCAACCTTGTTCTTGACTATCTTGGCTTTGGTCCGGCTCCCGATCGCTTCCCCGGCACTGTCCTTGATGTAGCCGGTTCTCCTCATGTTGATCCGAACCGAAGCGTAGAATTTGAGCGCACGGCCGCCCGGCGTGGTCTCCGGGCTTCCGAACATAACCCCGATCTTCATCCGGATCTGGTTGATGAAAATGCAGCAGGTCTTCGACTTGCTGATGGCCGAGGTCAGTTTCCGCAGGGCCTGAGACATCATCCTGGCCTGCAGACCGACGTGAGTATCGCCGATCTCCCCTTCGATCTCCGCCCGGGGAACCAGGGCGGCCACGGAATCAATCACGATCAGGTCCACCGCGTTACTCCGGACCAGTGTTTCGGCGATGTTGAGCGCGGCCTCCCCGGAATCGGGCTGTGAGATCAGGAGTTCGTCCAGGTTGACACCGATGATTTTCGAGTAGGCCGGATCGATGGCATGTTCGACATCAATGTAAGCGGCCACGCCGCCGACTTTTTGGACATTCGCTACCGCCTGCAGGGCGAGCGTCGTCTTCCCCGACGCTTCGGCTCCATAGATCTCCACCACCCGTCCCCGAGGCAGACCGCCGATCCCCAGCGCGATATCCAGTGTCAGGGCGCCGGTCGGTATATGCGCGATTTTAACATTGGCCGCCTGTTGCCCCAGCTGCATAATCGCCCCTTTGCCGTATTGCTTCTCAACCTGTTCCAGCGCCAGGCTCAACGCTTTTTTCTTCCCTTCCGCCACCGCCGCCGCGGTGTCCTTGGTCGATTTGGCGTCTTTGGTCATGATGCCCTCCTTTATAGCAAGTTAGCGCCTCCGGCGCAACTTGTAGTGTAAAGTGTAATGTGTAAAGTGTAAGGGAGCCTTTTCCCTTTTACCCTGCACTTCACGATACTGTTTTGAAATTCCGAAGCAGTAAATTAACGGCTTCGCCGCTAATTGAGTGAATTTTCACTTTTTAAACTTAAAACAAATTGATGATGGTCTAAATTAGTTCATGTCCAACAGCTCAATCCGTAACGGTAAGCCCCTAACAATATTATGAATGAGTCGGGTTAACACCATGCCGGGAAAGAACCCGATAGACCGCTCCCCGGGGGGTAAGAGTACTTTGCATCAATACTATCATATTGATATTCAGGGGACCAAGTGATTCCAGAGTCTCCGGTATCTTTCTATTCTCCGCGGAGAGGGATTCAGCCAGGTTAAGACTTCCCGCCGCTTTGTTCAGCCGCCCCAATGTCAGATGAGGGGTGAATTCTCTTTTTTCGGGATCAAATCCCCGGTTTGCCAGATCCCCGTCCAGATCCTTCACCAGGCCGGCTAATTCGGTACCCTTCCCCGTCAAACCGAGCCAGATGACACGAGGTTTGTTCAGGTTGGGGAAAACCCCGAATTCTCCCACCCGGACAACTATCGGCAGGTGTTGTCCGGCTTCCGCGTCGAGAACGTTCTGAATATCAGCCACCTGCTCGGGGGCGGTGTCTCCCAGGAATTTCAGCGTGAGATGAATATTTTCAGACGGTGTCCACCGCCCGCCCGGGTGACGGGCGGCCAGCGTCCGGATGGCAAGGGAGATCCTTTGTTGCCAGATTGACGGCAGCTCAACGGCGATGAATAAACGCAGGTTCTTCATCGTACATTTCGGAGAAGTAAAGCCAGTGCTTTTCCGGCCGCCTGGACTTTTATTTGTCTTCGGGTGCCGTGAAGGTGGTACTTTTTCACTGATTCTTGTTTCGGTGTAACTACCGCCACATACACCAGTCCCACCGGCTTTACCGGACTCCCCCCGCCCGGCCCGGCGATCCCGCTGATCCCGACACCGACCGTGGCGTCCAGAAGCTTCCTCACCGCCCGGGCCATGGACCGGGCGGTCCCGGGGCTGACCGCCCCCTCTCCTTCCAGAATATCCGCCGGGACGCCGAGGATCCGTCTTTTCACCCGGTTGGAATAAGCTGTTATCCCCCCCCGGAAAAAAGCCGAACTGCCGGGCTGATCCGTGATCATGTCGCCCAGCAATCCCCCCGTGCAGGATTCGGCCGCCGCCAGCGTCCATTTCCTCGCCAGGAGCAGCTTGCCCAGTTCCCGCACCGCCTTTTTGTTATCAGTCCGCATATTTTCCTTAGTATATCTTTCCCGAAGAACCTGTCAAATCAGACTTCACTCCCCCGGGATAAAAACGGCCCTTCCCCGATAGGTAGCCGATACCGGATGTGATATAATACACTTAGACAGTCGTATCAGCGGCCGTTTTTATTCCGAATAAAAAAAATTCGCCGGCGTTCATAACCCATCTTCAGGAGGCAGGATATGAAGGGATTCAGCATACTTTTATCTCTGTTGCTACTGTTTATCGGAGTATTGACCATCGAAGCGCAGCAGAATCCGGGTGATGTCTGGGTGGCGCCGCACACCCTCTCCAACGGGACCGTTATCCCGGGTTACTGGCGCCCCCCCTTTAAAATGGGTTATTACTGGGTGGAAGGCAAGGACGACGGAGAGGGAAACTGGATACCGGGACATTGGAACCCGGTTCCCGGCTCCTCGCCCGAAGGCCGGGCCTGGGCTCCCGGGTACTGGAATGGTGTCATCTGGGTGGAAGGCTTCTGGCGTCCAACCGTCCGGCCCGGTTATATCTGGACCGATCCCTGCTGGCAGGGAGGGCGGTGGCACGACGGTCATTGGCGGGCGTATGAGGGAGGACAACCCTGGAAACAGAGATTCCCGAGATAATAACCAGGGTGTTTTATAGAAGTACGTCTGTGGTAATTCAAAATGGAGTAATGGAATAGTGGAGTACTGGAGTATTGGAATGGCTCGGCTGACCGTCTTTCCCGGTCCCCGGCAACCCACCACTCCAGTACTCCATCACTCCACCACTCCCTGCATGTATAGACAATGGGTGTGACGCACCTCTGATCTGAGTTGTTTTTTCTCCGTTTAAAGCGTCTCCTCTATCCACGCACCTCCCAGCAGGGTATCCTCTTGATAGAAAACCACCGCCTGTCCCGGCGTCGGGGCCTCCTGAGGCGTGGAAAATTCGATATCCAGCCGTCCGTCCGGCCGGGGGACGATCAGCGCCTCTTCTCCCGGATGGCTGTATCGTATCTTTGTTGTGGCCGTAATGGCTTCCAAAGGCGGGGGTATGGAGAGCCAGTTGGTCCCGATGGCCCGTAATCGGGAGGAAAGAAGGTCGTCTTTATCCCCCACTACTACCTGGTTTCTGTTCGGGATTATCCGCAGAACATAAAGCGGTCCCTTCCTGCCCGAAGCCGAACTCAGGCCTTTCCGCTGTCCCACGGTGTAGAAATGGTATCCCGGGTGTTCACCGAGCGTGTTCCCGCGGGTGTCGATTATCTCGCCCGGTTCGCCGGGTCCCGGGAGGTTCTTCCGGAGAAAGCTCTTTAATCCCGGGACGGTGAGGAAGCAAGCCTCCTGACTCACGGGAAGGGGAACATATCCGGACAGCAGTTCTCCCGAGAGCCGTCTGATCTCATCGGACATCAGTTCCCCCAGAGGAAACAGCAGGTATTTCAGGCGGTCGGACGGCAGTTCAAAGAGAAAGTATGATTCATCCCTGCCGGCTCCGATCGGTTTTTTCAACCGGGGATGAGGCTCCGGGGAAATCCGGGCATAATGGCCGCTGGCCAGGTAATCGCAACCGTCCCGTAAGGCAGCATCGAGGAGCACCCCGAATTTGAAGATGCGGTTGCAGAAAACGCAGGGATTGGGAGTTTTTCCCTCCCGGTAAGCGGTCACGAAGGGATCCATGACTTCACGGCGGAAGTCATCCCGGGCATCGATCACCTCCAATCCGATCCCCAGCATCCCGCAGACCCTCCTGACGGAGGCCAGCTGTTCTGCGATGGGGATGGAAGCGTATTCTTCGGGGCAAAGGAGCAGGTGATAGCCGATCACCTGGTGAGTATCCCTCTGCAGGAGCGCCGCGGCCAGGCTGCTGTCCTTGCCCCCGCTGAGAGCCACGCCTATCTTTAAGTTTTTTGCCACCAAGACACCAAGACACTAAGGGGGATTGATTAGGGAAGATAAAAAATCAGGGAGTGATTAATCTCTACAACCTTCGCCACGGTACGCAGCATAAGTTCCTTCTTCGGAATTTCGATACATTAATAAAACGGCTATCGTTGAACGGTTGCGCTGCTCGAAACGTTGAACGGGATAGGGTTGCGGGCGGCTTGGTTCCGCAACCGTTCCCCGCAGCCGATTCGAGCCGCGTCCTTCGATCCCGAAAGATCTCAGGATCTGAGGGACAACCGCAACCTTTTAACCCGAACGTGCTTTTATTTTTTATTTTCTCCGTGTCTTTGTGTCTTGGTGGTTATCTTTTGAATGATCAGGTAAAGGCCGCGGAGGGTCAGATGGGGATCGATGTGTTTAATCAGCCGGGATCTGCCAAGGATAAGCCGCGCGTGGCCCCCGGTCGCCACCAGCCTGGTCTCCTTCCCCCATCCGAGTTCCTTCTTCAGCTCCTTCAGTATCCGTTCCACCAGACCCAGGGTCCCCCAGAAAACCCCCGCCCGGATGGCATCCGAGGTTTCTTGGCCGAGAATATTCTGGGGGCGGCTGATCTCCACCTTGGGAAGGAGCGCGGCCTTTCGGAAAAGCGCCTGAGTGGAGATCCCCAGTCCGGGGGCGATGACCCCGCCCAGGTACTCGAATTTCCGGGAAACGACATCGAAGGTTATGGCCGTGCCGAAATCAATCACGATCAGAGGGGCGCCGTATCGGTGAAACGCCCCCACCGCGTTGGCGATCCGGTCCGCGCCCACCTGTCCCGGTTTACGATAACAGATCTTGAGTCCGGTCGGAGTCTTCGAGTCAAGGACCAGGCATTTGAGGCCCAGAACGTCCCGGCAGGCGGCAAGAAGTGCCTGGTTCCGTCCCGGGACAACAGAGGCCAGGATCGCCCCGTCAATCCCCCCGGCCTGCCGGAGGGAGGCCAGTCTTTTCCGCAGGGACATTTCCCGGAAAGGCGACGACCAGGAGTCGACGAGCGATCCTTTATTCCAAACTCCGGCGGTGAGGGAGGTATTGCCCAGGTCAAGAGTGAGAATGCTTTCAGGGGCGCCTTTCATTCCAGGTCGAGGGCGATATCGGCGCCCGGGGCGGAATGGGTAAGGCATCCCAGCGAGATACTGTCTATCCCCGATGCCGCCACGGCGGAAATTGACTGCAGATCAATCCCTCCCGACGCTTCCAGCCGCGCCTTCCCGCGGGCCAGTTCCACCGCCTCCGAGAGCTCTTCCGGGGAAAAATTATCGAGCAGGATCGCTTCCGCCCCGGCATCCAGTGCCTCCCGCACCTCCTCCATGGTCTCCACTTCAATCTCGACTTCGTGACGGGGAAAAGCATCCCGGCTTAATCTGGCGGCTCGACTGATCCTTCCTTCGCCGCCGCCGGCAACCACTGCCAGGTGATTATCCTTGATGAGAATGGAATCATAGAGTCCGAAGCGGTGATTCCTGCCCCCTCCCATCTGAACCGCGTATTTCTGGAGCTTGCGGAAACCGGGGATTGTTTTCCGCGTATCAAGAATCACGGTCTGCCGTTCTTTGACCGCGGAGACGAAACGGGCCGTATAGGTGGCGATCCCGCAAAGATGCTGGAGAAAATTAAGAGCGGTTCTCTCTCCGGTCAAAATCGGCCGCGCTCTTCCTTCAACATGCATCAGGATAGTGCCGTCCTCCACGGTATCTCCCTCGCCGGTTTCTCTGTGAATGATGAGCGTCGGATCGAGTTCAGTGAAGACCATCTCGGCCAGAGGGAGCCCGGCCACAACCAGTTTCTGCCGGGCGATAATGAGAGCATGGACACGCGCGTCGGCGGGTATCAGGGCCGTGGTGGTAATATCACCGGCCCCGATATCTTCAGCCAGAGCTTGTTGGACCAGGATCCGAAAATTTTCGAAATTCATTTTATTAATAAGCGCCTTCGGCGCTTCTTAATAGTGGACCCCGATTGTTCCAATCGGGGTCTATTGTTTAAACAACAGGAGCATCCTCAAAGCGTTGTCATAAAAAGTATTTATTCCCACTGCCGACATATAACATATCAGGTGCGTGTTATGAATATTTTCCTTTTTATTTCTCCGCAGGAGAAATAAGAGTGGAGAGTATCTTCCGCACTGTCTCGATTTCCCGGGTCAGTTCCTCCAGTTGCTCCTCGTTCTTCTTCCTGATCTCGTCCGGCGCCCGGGAGATGAAATCCGGATTGCTCAGCCTCCCCCGTATTTTATGCAATGCTCCCTCGGCCTTCTCCAGTTTCTTCGCGAACCGCTCCCGTTCCGCGTCGAAATCGATAATACCCCGGAGAGGCATGTAAATTTCACATCCGGGAACGATGGTCGAGGGAACGATCCCCGGCGGCCGGTAGCCGGCGTCAACCGTTACCAGACAGTTTTTAATCAAAATGCCCATGCTTTCCGCTTCCCGGGCCAGGATCTCGGCCGTTGTTTTTTCCGAGGGCTTGATAAAAACATTGACCTTGAGGGCCGGGGAGAGACCGTATTCTTTCCTCAGATTGCGGGCCGCGCTGATGATCTCGTATTTGAGAGCGGCCGGTTCCCGCGCGTCCGGAAAGAATAGTTCCTGATCCGGCCGCGGCCAGGCTGCCCGGATCAGGATCGATCCCTGCCGGAGGATCTGCCAGATTTCCTCGGTTATAAACGGCATGAAAGGGTGAAGCAGTCTCAGTGACGTGGTGAGGACTTCGGAGAGTACCCCCCGGACAACCGCCTTTCGGGCCTCGTCTTCAGCCTGGAGATAGAACTTGGCGCTTTCCAGGTAACGGTCGCAGAAATGATGCCAGAAAAAATCATAGAGCCCGAGGGCGGCGTCATTAAAATGAAAAGAGGCCAGAGAGTCCTGGCAGATTTCGATGGTCCTCTGCAGCTGGTCGAGTATAGAGCGGTCATCCAGGGAGAGAAGGGCCCGACTCCGGCGAGGATCGGCGAGATCCCCGCCCTGCATCTGAGCCGCCGCGAATCGCGATGCGTTCCATATCTTATTGGCGAAATTTCTCCCCAGTTCGCAAAGGGGGTTGGAGTAATGAACATCCTGGCCGATCGGAGAGAGGCGGGCGATCGTGAAACGGAGGGCGTCGGCGCCGTACTCCTCGATCACGTCCAGCGGATCCGGGGAGTTTCCCAGGGATTTGCTCATCTTCCGCCCTTCCATATCCCGGATAATTCCGGTGAAGTACACCTGGCGGAAAGGAACCTCGCCCCTGAATTCCAGTCCCGCCATTATCATCCGGGCCACCCAGAAGAAAATGATATCCGGGCCCGTGACCAGATCGGAGGTGGGATAAAACGCCTCCAGGTCGGGGGTCTGATCGGGCCAGCCGAGCGTGGAGAAGGGCCAGAGCCAGGAGGAAAACCAGGTATCGAGAACATCTTCGTCCTGCGTCCACCCTTCTCCTCCGGGAGGAGTTTCCCCGACGTAAATCTCTTCGCCGCGGTACCAGGCCGGAATCCGGTGCCCCCACCATAATTGCCGGCTGATGCACCAATCACGGATATTCTCCATCCAGTGCTCATACACTTTCACCCAGCGCTGGGGATAAAAAGTCACGGCGCCTTCCCGGACCGCTCGGAGAGCGGGTTCGGCCAGAGGCTTCATGCGCACAAACCACTGGACGGAAAGATAGGGCTCGATGACGGTTTGGCAGCGGTAACATTCGCCGACGGAATGGAGGTGAGGCTCGACTTTCTCCAGCAGATTTCGCTCTCCCAGCAGCTTCACCAGTTTTTCGCGGCATGCAAACCGGTCCATCCCCTTGAAATCATCTCCCGCCTTTTCGTTCATCCTGGCCGCGGTATCCATGATGACTATCTCGGGAAGACCGTGACGACGCCCGAGCATGAAATCGTTGGGGTCATGGGCCGGGGTGACTTTGACCGCCCCGGTCCCGAAACGCGGATCGACAAATTCATCGGCGATAACCGGGATCTCGCGCTGAACGAAGGGAAGCAGGACTTTTTTCCCGATCAAGTGACGAAACCGGCTGTCATCGGGATGAACCGCCACCGCGGTATCGCCGAGCATGGTTTCCGGCCTCGTGGTCGCGACCGGGATCCAACCCCCGGCCTTGAGAGGATAACGGATGTACCAGAGAGAGCCTTTTTTCTCCTGGTGTTCGACCTCTTCATCGGAGAGGGCTGTATGGCAGCGCGGGCACCAGTTGATCAGGTAAGGGCCCCGGTAGATAAGGCCTTTCCGGTAAAGGTCGATAAAGACCTCTCTCACCGCCCGGGAAAGACCGGAATCGAGGGTGAAACGCTCTCGTGTCCAGTCGCAAGAGCACCCTAGTTTCTTCAGCTGCCGAATAATGGTCCCCCCATATTGCTCTTTCCAGTCCCAGACACGCTGGACGAATTTTTCCCGGCCCAGTTCTTCACGGGTCAGGCCTTCTTCGGCTAATTTTTTCTCTACCACATTCTGGGTGGCGATCCCCGCGTGATCGGTGCCGGGCAGCCAGAGCGTCTCCCGTCCCCCCATTCTCTGCCAGCGGATCAGGATATCCTGGAGGGTGTTGTTCAGGACATGTCCCATCGTCAGAATTCCCGTGATATTGGGAGGCGGGATAACGATGACGTAGGGGTCGGGGCCGGCGGGAGAAGCCGTGAAACAGTCATGCTCCTGCCAGAGCCGGTAGATCGAACTCTCAACCTGTTTCGGATCATAACGGGACGGCCAGGTCAGGTTGTTATTTCTTTCTTCGATCATGATTTATTCCTGAAAAGACCGGGTTGCCGGGTCGCGATTTCGGGGGGGTAATCGGTAATCGGTAATCGGTAACAGGTAAACTGATTACTGATCACTGATTACCGATTACTGTTTTTTCGTTCGGCGTTCGGGTTTCGTCATTTTTTGGTTTTCGTCATTTTGCTTCTATCTTTTAAAAGCTTATAATCGACACTATCCACCAGTGCCTGCCAGCTGGCCTCGATGACATTTTCGGAGACCCCGACCGTCCCCCAGATCCCCTCTTTATCCCGGGACTGGATCAATACCCGCACCTTGGCGGCCGTCCCCGCCGCCGCGTCCAGGTCCCTGACCTTGAAATCGGCCAGGTGGACCTCATTGATCTGAGGATAGAATCGCCGGAGAACTTTCCTGAGGGCGTTGTCGAGAGCATTCACGGGACCATCCCCTTCCCCGGCGGACAGTTCGCTGACACCCCCGACCTTGATTTTGATAGTGGCCTCCGAGACAGACGGTTCGTCTTTTCGTTTTTCAACGATTACCCGGAAGCCTTCCAGCTCAAAAAAAGTCTTGTGCTTGTGAAGCGCTTTCTGGATCAGAATCCGGAAGGAGGCGTCGGCCCCTTCGAATTCGTATCCCTGTTCTCCCAGGCGTTTAACTTCCTCCAGTATCCGCCGGGTCTCCGGTGTTTCTTTCCCCAGGTCAACACCGAACTCGACGGCTTTCAGCACCACGTTGCTCTTCCCCGAAAGCTCCGAGACCAGGATCCGCCTCCGGTTGCCGACGGAAGAAGGGTCGATGTGTTCGAACGTTTTCGGGTTTTTCCGGACCGCGTCCACGTGCATGCCCCCTTTGTGGGCGAAAGCGCTGGCCCCGATGAAGGGAGCCCGGGTGTCCGGGGTGATATTGGCCATCTCGTCCACAAACCGCGAGACTTCCCCGAGCTTTTTCAGCTGGCGCCGGCTGAGCGCAGGACGCTTCATTTTCAAAACCAGGTTGGGTACAATCGTGCAGAGGTTGGCGTTCCCCGTTCGCTCCCCGTAGCCGTTAATCGTTCCCTGGACCATAACGGCGCCGGCGCGGACCGCCGCCAGGGAATTGGCTACCCCCAGGCCCCCATCATTGTGGGCATGGATCCCCAGCGCCGGGGGGAGTTGCCGGGAGATTTCCTTCGTAATGGAGTAAATATCTTCGGGGAGGCATCCCCCATTCGTATCGCAGAGAACCAGGAAATCCGCCCCGGCGTCCGCCGCCGCCCGGAGGGTGGCTTCCGCGTAGCGGGGATCATCCCGGTAGCCGTCGAAGAAGTGTTCGGCGTCATAAATAATCTCCCTGCCCTTCGACTTCAGGTAGGAGACGGTCTCGCGGATCATGATGATGTTGGTCTCCGGAGAGACCCGCAGAACGTCGGTGACATGAAGAAGCCAGCTTTTACCGAAAACGGCGATTGATGGCGTGCGGGCAGCCAGCAGAGCGGCGACATTCTCGTCCTTCTCCACTCTCAATCCCCCCCGACGGGTACTGCCGAAGGCGACGATCCGGGCCTGCTTCAGCGGGCAGCGCCGGATTTCCCGGAAGAAGGCCATATCCTTCGGGTTCGAGCCGGGCCAGCCTCCTTCGATGTACTGGATACCGAGAGCGTCGAGACGGGAGGCGATTCTCAGCTTATCGGGGAGGGAGAAGCTGACCCCTTCCGCCTGTCCGCCGTCGCGCAAAGTAGTATCATACAGGAGGATTTTCTGTTTAGTCGTCATTGTCCCGCTCCCTTTCTATCCTGATCCTCTTCGAAAAATGTATCTCATTTTCGAGTTTGGAATGTGTGATTTGTTTGATATGTGGGATCAGTAGTGTCCCAACGTTAGTCAAATAACATCAACTGGTTACATAAGTTGCTATCTTTCTGAATGTAGTCAAGATCTGTAAGCGTCTCTAACAGAGGAGCTTTTTCGAAAAGAGATACACTCAAAATCTGTAGAATTGTGTAGAGCGGAAGTTCGATTTGAAGGCGTTTGCGGATAATCGCTATGAGCAGGTAAGTGCTGATGGCGATCCAGATTTGTGTTTTCACTGCATTGGGGCTTGTCCCGTAAAAAGCCTTGATGCGGAGATGGTTCTTGATCCATTTGAAGAACAGTTCGATTTGCCAGCGAAGCCGGAAAAGTTGAGCTATCGTAAGAGCGGAAGAATGGAAATCGTTGGTCAGAAAGACCAGCAGCAAATCGGTATTTCTGTCGAAGAACTTGATGCGTCGTATTGGCTCGGGATAAGCCTTTGCCGAATAGAAGGTGGTAAGCAGAATGGTCTGATCGCAGATCAGCCCGGTTGTTTTGTCCACTGGATGTGAATATCGCCGGCGAAATTTGAAGTTGGTTTTGGCACGGGTCACGAAGAATGCTTTGGTGGTATGAAGTTGATAAAGCCTTCCGAAATCCAGGTAACCGCGATCCATGACATAATATGCGCCGGGCAATGGAATCAGATAGTCGAGAACGTTGAGATCGTGTAGTTTCCCGTCGGAAATCAGCACAAATTCGGGAATTGCGCCGCGAAGGTTGAGCAGAGTATGTAACTTGATTGCTCCTTTGGTTTGGCGGAATCGAGCCCACGGGAACATAGATAAACAGAGATCGATCGTCGTGGAATCCAGGGCGTAGACTGTGGCGTCCAGATCTATTCCAAGGTCTTCGTCGGCATAGAGGCTGCGGGCTTGGGTTATGAGAATTTGAGCGAACTCGGCATATATTCGCCAGTCGCGCTTTTCGTTGGCATGGGACAGATTGTTGCGAGAGACAGTCGAGCGGATGCCCATGTGGAATAACTTGGAACGCATAGCTCGCAGGCAAGCTTCGATATCGCGCAGGCTCTCGCGATAAGTTAATTGGGCGAATGCCATGACGCGGTAATGATCGGTGCAACGGAAAGTTTTGACTTTGTGATCGCCTCGGTAGCGTTGAACAATGGAGTGAAAACGATACCAGGGAAGATGCTGCATCAACTGGGAGAAGATCGTCGGTCCGGTGTACATGCTTGCCCTCCTTATGATTTGAAGGGTTCAAGCGTACACTCGCTTTGAAGTCGGAAACAGACATATTACTATGTAACTTTCTATATAATAGCATCTTGCAAAATTTAACGATGTAAACGTTGGGACACTACTGATGTGGGATTTGTTATTTGGAATTTGAGTTATATCGGGTTACTTAATATCATATAGCACTGGTTCTATCCTACCTGATCTCCGGCAAGGCCAAACGCCTTATGGAGCGCCCGGGCCGCTTTTCCGCCGTCTTCCGACTGCACCACGCAGGAAATCTTGATCTCCGAGGTGCTGATCATCATGATGTTGATCCCCTCCTCGGCCAGCGCTTCGAACATGGTGGCGGCAACGCCGGGATGGCTCTTCATCCCCACTCCGACGATGGAGACCTTGGCAATTTCCTCTTCCGTGGATACACCCCCGGCCTTAATCTCACTGGAAATTGATTCCAGCAGTTTTCGGGCCTTGGCCAGTTCCGGACGGGGAACGGTGAAGGAGACGTCGGTGAATCCCTGCTCACTGACGTTCTGTATAATCATGTCGACATTGATATTGGCCGCGGCGATGGTCTTAAATATTCGGGCGGCTATTCCGGGGGTATCCGGAACCATGGTTATCGTTAATTTGGCTTCCTCCTGGTTAAGAGTTACTCCCCGGATGACGACCTTCTCCATCGACATGGTATCTACCTCCTGGATGACATACGTTCCTTCTTCTTCGGTAAAACTTGAACGGACATGCAGGGTGACATTGAATTTCTTGGCGAACTCCACGGCCCTGTTCTGAATTACTTTCGCTCCCAGACTGGCCAGCTCCAGCATCTCGTCATAACTGATCCGGTCTATTTTGACCGCTTCCGGAACAACCCGCGGATCGGCGGTATAAACGCCGTCGACGTCGGTGTATATCTCGCAGCTTTTCGCTTTTAATACGGCCGCCAGCGCCACCGCGGTTGTATCTGAACCCCCCCGTCCCAGGGTAGTGACATCCTGCTTGACGTTGATCCCCTGAAAACCGGCCACGACCACGATGGCATCTTCGGCCAGCAGCTCGCTTATTTTCTCGGGATCGATTTTGAATATTCTGGCTTTCGTGTGGCTATCGTCCGTCAGTATCCCCACCTGGTTTCCGGTCAGGGAAACTGCCCGGTATCCGGCATGCTCAATCGCCATGGCCAGCAACGCCGCTGAGATCTGCTCCCCGGTGGATAGTAACTGATCAAGCTCCCGTTCGGAGGGGGCCGGATTTATTTCTTCAGCCAGTCGTATCAGATTGTCCGTGGTATCACCCATGGCTGATACCACCACTACCAATCCCCCCCCCGGTGATTTCGAGCGGCCGACCCGCCGGGCGACGTTTTTTATCCGGTCACTGTCAGCAACCGATGAACCGCCATATTTCTGAACAATGATATCCATGAGATATTTCTCCAATGTCTTCCCTCAATGTAATAGTCACATTGTTAACGGAATCGAAAAATATAATAGAAAGGAGTATTGGAATGATGGAATAATGGAGCACTGGTCTCCCGGAAGGCGGCCGGGGTTCCCATCACTCCACCACCCCAACATTCCATCACTCCATTGTGCCATTTGCTGGAATTCTATAGGTTGAAAATAATTATAACCAACCTCAATTTACAGGCTTAAAAGCAGCGGCATGAACCGGTGTCCGCTCCGCTGACGAAACCGCCCGCGATGAGCTTCTTTTTCGTTGAAGGAAGTCATCCGGTCGGCTTCGATTCCTTCCCCCCAGACGGCAAAAGGGACCGGATCGGCGACGTGCGTCTTGACCGAGATAGGAGTGGCATGGTCGGGAAGCACCGCCACCCGGAGAGAGGGGTTGTCCCGGGCGGCGTCCAGTAGAGGGGCAATGATATCCTCATCAATCCTTTCTATCGATTTTATTTTTTCGGTGATATTCCCGGTATGTCCTGCTTCATCGGGAGCCTCGACATGGAGGTAAACCAGGTCATGATCTTCCAGGGCGTTGATGGCCGCCCGGCCTTTTCCCCGGTAGTCCGTGTCAAAGTATCCGGTGGCCCCGGGGACATCGATGACGGTCATCCCGATTAGACGAGCTAATCCCCGCAGCAGGTCGACCGCGGAAATCAGCGCCCCGGTTCGTCCGAATTTTTCCCGGAATGGTTCCAGACGCGGGCGTTTTCCTTCCCCCCACGGCCAGATCATGTTGGCCGGGTTTTCTCCCAGGTCGATCCGGATCTCATTGACTTCTTGGTTTGTCAGGAGGACCCTCGACTGGGTGATCAAATCGTTGAGGAAAAGGGCGCCGCGCCCATGGGGGAGAGACGGCTGCAGCAACTGACCGGTAATATCGTGCGGCGGAGTTGTTTTCAAAGATCCGTGACCGTCTTCCAGGAGTTGTTCTTTGACAATCAGTAGATGGCGGTAACTTTTTCCGGGGTAGAAACGTATCCCGTGCCCCCCCAGGCGCTGCTCCAGCAAATCCATCAGAACGGCACCCTCGCGGGTGGAGATGTGCCCCGCGCTGTAATCGACCAGGATGCCTTCGGCCGCCGTAATCAGATTGCAGCGGAAGGCGATGTCATCTTCTTCCAGTTCTATCTTCAGACTGGCCGCCTCCAGCGGTCCCCGCCCGGTATACTCCCGTATCGGGTTATAACCCAGGATGGATAGATTCGCCACGTCGCTCCCGGGGCTGAGGCCGGACGGGATCGTCTTCAGTCTTCCTCCTGCCCCCTCCCGGGCCAGCCGGTCCAGGTGGGGAGTAACCGCGGCTTCCAGCGGTGTCTTCCCCTTCAGTTCCTCCAGGGAATAGTCCGCCATCCCATCGCCCAGTACGATCACATATTTCATGGAGACACCCTGCTCAGTCGTTCTTCTCATAGATAAATAGATAAAAAGTTGAAGGTGCCAGGGATCCGGTCTGTGGACGGCTCACGGCAAGGAATTCTTCCGGGGGCAGGTGACTGGCGAAGAACGCGGGAAACCGGGGCCGCGCAGAGGTGGCGAACCCGGCGCGCGGATCTAACCTTATTCGCGAATGGGGCCACTTAGTTTTCCACCCGTATCCGGAGGGGGCGTCCTCTGACCGCTGCCAGGCGGTTGATTCGGGCGAGGGCGCCCACGAGCGCCTCCTCCCTCGCTTTATGGGTCATCAGGATTATCGGGACGACGCCGTTTTCCTTCCGTTCCCGCTGAATGACTGAAGCGATACTGATGCCTCCCGAACCCAGGATACTTGATATTTTGGCCAGCACCCCCGGACGATCAACGGCCGGGATCCTGATGTAATGCCGGCATTCGACCTCTCCCATGGGGGCGAGTTTGAGTTCGGAACCGGTTGCCGGGAAGCCCTGCTCAAAAGTGGAGCCGGACACGATCTCTCTCCCCGCCTCGATCAGATCCGCCACCACCGCGCTGGCGGTCGGACCCTCTCCGGCCCCTTTCCCCTGATATATCTGGCGATCGCTGAAGTCGCCTTCGACATAGATGGCGTTAAAGACCCCGTTCACCGAAGCCAGAAGATGCTGATGTTTTATCAGGGTAGGATGAACCCGGATATCGGCCCCGGCTGAAGTCTGCTTGGCGATTGCCAGAAGCTTGATCGTATAACCCAACCCGGCGGTATAGGCGATATCCTCACCGGTTATTGCATCGATCCCTTCAACATATATCTTTTTCAGGTTCACCCATCCGCCAAACGCCAGGGAAGCCAGAAGCACCAGTTTGTGGGCCGAATCAACCCCCTCCAGATCGAGCGCGGGGTTTCGCTCGGCATAACCGTTTCTCCGGGCTTCGGCAAGGGCGGCGGATAGTTCCATCTTCGCTTCCGTCATCCGGGACAGGATATAGTTTGTCGTTCCGTTAATAATCCCCAGAACGGAGAGGATTCGGTTGGCCGCCAGCCCTTCTTTCAGTACTTTAATAATAGGGATCCCCCCGCCGACGCTCGCTTCATAATAAATCCGGCGGTTCGCCTTGTCCGCTTCCCGGAAAAGGCGCATCCCCTTCTCAGCCAACAGGGCTTTATTAGCGGTTACCACCCGTTTGCCGTTCCGGAGGGCTCTCCTGATCAGTTTTTCAGCCGGATCGATGCTCCCCGTCAACTCGACAACAACCTGAATAGACGGATCCTCGATAATCCGGGAAGGATCCCCGGTCAGGATCTTCGCCGGAACCGAGATCCCCCGTTTTCTTTTCAGGTCAAGGTCGGCAATCCGGGAAATGCGAATTTGGGACCCCCCGAGGCGGCGGGAGATGAGGGACGCGTTCTTGCGGAGGATTTTGATCACTCCCGTTCCGACGGTTCCCCACCCGATCAGGCCGACGTTAATCTGTTTCATGGCGGTCACTGTGGCAACTGACTGTCTTCAGGTTTGTATTGGTACCTATTTTAAAAGGGAGTAATGGAGTGTTGGAATGTTGGAATAATGGGCAGCGCCCGACTGAGGCTCCCCCCCTGGTTATTATCCAGTACTCCAATATTCCATCACTCCAGTACTCCGTAATTCATCGGGGCGCCCGGATTCTCCGCCAGAGGCGGATGCGCCTCCGGCGCAGAACCGGGGAACTGTTGTCCCACCTACACCTCATTTTCCCTCGAAATATTATCGGGGCGCCCGGATTCTCCGCCAGAGGCGGATGCGCCTCCGGCGCAGAACCGGGGAGCTATTGCTCTACCCGAATTGCCTGCTCCTTATTCGATTGATATCGGGGCGCCCGGATTCGAACCGGGGGCCTCCTGAACCCCATTCAGGCGCGCTAACCGGACTGCGCCACGCCCCGTATAAAGACAGATATAAGAGATAAGGGTTAAGGGGTAAGGGATACAAGAACCCTTTTTGCCCCATCCGCGTATTCCCCACTCTGCAGGCGCAACTATAGCAATCAGAATCATCCGGAATCAAGAGAAAAGCAAAATCGAGAACAAATATGAGCCGGGCAGACGCGGCGGACGGTTTCCCGGAGCAGACACCGTTATTTCACTTTACAGAGAATGGAATACGTTTATACTTAGTGCATCTTTTCATCGGTGCGTGCCGTCCTCCAGACCGGACCGTTCAGGACGGGGAACGTTTTTGAGTGAACAAATGCCGCCGCTATGCCGTAGTAAGACATACGGATAAATGCCGGTCGCCATCCACCGTAACTGAATAATCAGGACATGCGAGAGGGAATCGTAATGAAGACAGTCGCGTTGATCGGGGTGTTATCGTTGTTTTTCTGCCTGTTTGCCAAAGAGGGCCGGGGAGAATTGAAATACGGGGAGTTTCGGGTGGGGGCTCATGGCATCTATATCAACCCCAAGGATTCTGATTTCGAGCATGAATTCGGTTACGGGGCCATCGCCAAGTATAAGTTTACCGATACCCTGGGGATCGAGATGGGGGTTGACTATTTTCGCTGGAGTCTGGATGAGGGAGATATCGTCATGCCCTATTCCTCCGCTCCGGGACCGGTAACCTATAAAGAAACGGACCGGGTCTATCCGATATATCTAACCGCGATGATTTACGCGCCCATCATGGAGCAGGCCGCCCGGGCTTACCTGGGCCTGGGCGGAGGGTATTACCAGATTGATTCGGATATCGATGGCAGTTACAATGTCGTTGTCGACGGTAAAACCTATCCGTTCACCATTACCGGGAAAGTGACCGGACAGTGGTCGGTGCATGCCGCGGCAGGGGCTGATTTTACGCTCAGTAAACACATCTTCCTGAACGTGGAGGCCCGGTACGTCTTCACCGATATCGACCGTGAACAAACCCATTCCAACCCGGAGAAAGGGTCGATTACCGTGAAAGATGACACTGAGCTGGACAACTGGCAGGTTCGGGCCGGGCTCGAGTACTCCTTTTAAAATTTTTCCTGAGGAAAAATTTTAAATATCAGTTGCCTGTATCCGATCAGATACGGAGGGGTAAAAGATACTCCATTCTCTCCCGGTATGGCTCTCCCAACCCGAAGCATATATTTGGCGTATTCCGGGTTTGTGATTTCGACATTCGGATTTCGGAATTCGATTTTTTCCCTTATTCCCTCTCTGCTCTCTCCATAAAGGCGGTCACACGTCTCATTTGAGCCCCCTGGAGTCCCTGTTGGTACGGGGAGAGCCGCTCCGTCCGCCACCGGCTGACCATTCCCCAGGTCAGCAAGATGGCCGCGGCCGCGGCAACGCTCACCAGGCAGAAGATGACCCGGGTCGGAACCGTATGTCCGGCGAAACGACTGAGATCCTTCAGGAAGATGAATGTCAATACCATTACCAGGGCAGCGAGGGGAACCAGGGAAAGAAATCCCTTAAGGCCGCAGAGTTCCCCAAGAGTGGGGGCCATCTTCCCGCTAACCAGTAAATGCCAGGAAAGATCATAGAGGGGATTCTTCAATTCCTTGGGCAGGTAGGGGAATGAGACAGTCCCGATAAATATAAAGGCGATTGAGACCATGCCCAGGATTGCCATCACCCAGACCAGGGTGCTCCTGGTTTTCTGACCGACCGTTCCCAGCTGATATACGACGGCGGTCGCCAGAAACGGCAGCAGGGGGACCAGATGACGCGGGCCCAGGGACCAGCCGCCTTCCCAATCGGTGAAGGAACACAGAAATAACAAGTAGACGATGGTGATGGCCAGAAAGAGCCGCCCTTCTTTTTTCCACGTCTCGTCACGGATCATTTTAATCATCCCGCTGATCCCGAGCAGAAGGAAGGGGGAATAGAAAAAGAGGCCGCGATAGGGACTGATCAGGAGTTGGAGAAGAATAGAAAAACGTGTTCCCAGATCGCTCAAGTTCGAGGGAAAGGAGACCCCGGCGATTCCCGCCTGATGGGCGACGGCGAACTGGCGATAGGATTCGAAGTAATAGGGGAACTGGAGAGGCCCCCCGAAACATTTCCAATGGTAATAGAGGGTGATCCCGGCCAGAGGCGCGGCCCCGAGGAAAAAAAACAGCAGGCTCGGAGCTCGGGAAACGGCCCCGAGTCCGATCAGCGCGGTAAAGACGATGGAAATAATCATCACCGCCCGATGCGGTTCGATGAGTGTTTTAATGTGGGGGGCGACCGCGGCCTGTATCGGGTCAAAAAAGGACCAGATGGCCCAGATTGCGGCGACCCCTAGCAGCAGGTATAAAGAAGCACGGAGTTTTTTCATGGTCGCCGCCGCGTAGATGAAAAGGCAGATCGAGATCAGAGCGGTTGGGTATTCAATTGAAAACGCCAGTCCGCAGAAGAAACCGCTTTCAAAGAGGGTCTTCGATCCGGAAACGGCATCTTTCGTGGCGCAGATAATCAGGAAAGCCAGAGCCAGGCTCATGGCGGCCAGGAGGTGACCGTAAAACATGGCGGAATAAGGCCAGATCATGGTTCCCAGTGCGTACACGATCAAGACCGCGCGCCGGATTGAATAGTGAAGAGTAATCGATGACCAGAACTTGAAAAGGAGCAGGAGGAACAGCGCTGAAGGGAGGCTGACCGTGAAGGCCTTGATCAGATAAAGAGTCATCCCCTCTCCAATCGGGATGCGGGCATATATTTCGGTTAACCGTATCGCCAGGTAAGCGGGAGCGGCCAGAAATGATGAGACGGGGGCCTTGTTGGAATAAAAATTCCCCTGATAAAATGATTTATCCTGGGTATCATGTTCGAAGATGATTTTATCGATGGAAAAACTCTGATGTTCGATCAGAGCCTGAGTCAGGAAGAACCGGCTGTATTCGTTTGTATTCCAGAAATGAGCCCAGGTGTAGGTGAGATAAATAAAACAGAAAAGGATGAGAGCGACGGTAACCAGGGGGGGGCGATAACGTATTTCTTCAGTTTCTGTCATGGTTTTGATCCCTCTTGTCAATGCCGGGAGTCCCCGCCAGCTCTTCCGGTATCCGTGTGGGGCGACCGGAGCGGTTGAGACAGGCATGAATGGTATATCCTTCCGTCAGGACGAGTTCCCCTTTACACACTTCATAGTCGATTCGGATCCGGGTGCCCTTGCCGCTGGTGATCCGTCCGGAGACGGTCAGCAAATCGTCATACTGCGCGGGGGCGCGGTAACGGCAGAATGCCTCAATCACCGGCAGCAGCAGCCCTTTTTCTTCCCAGATTTTGTATGGGGTACCGGTCTCCCTCAGGAGCTCGTTCCGCAGACGTTCGAAATAGACCAGGTAGTTGGCGTAGTAAACGATACCCATCTGGTCGGTGTCCGCGTAGGGAACGCGGTAGGAGATGGTTGTCGAATGAGGTTTCATGGCGGCCATGAATTCACACAGATTTACCTCTATTTTGATTGATCGACAAGGAATAATGAAGTACTGGAGTGTTGGAGTACTGGAGGACGCCCTCCGGACCATCACTCCATCATTCCACCACTCCATCATTCCTTTTTTTCGTCAGTCCATACTCTTCCATCTTCCGATAAAGGGTCCGCCGGCTGATGCCGAGAATGAGGGCGGTTTTCTGCTTATTGCCGCCCGCCCGATCCAGGGCGTTTCTGATCAACTCCTTCTCCATGATTTTGATATTAAGATTGTCTGAAGGAGGCGCCGTAATCGGGCGGGCGGGTTTGATCGGGGCGGGGATATCATCGACCCCCAAAATATTCTTCTTGGTCAAAACCATCATGCTCTCCAGGCAGTTTTTCAGTTCCCGGACATTGCCCGGCCAGTCATAAGACTGGAGAACCTGGAGCGCCCGCGGAGTGATCGAGGAGACCTGTTTCTGGTTGGATTGATTAAACTCGCTGATAAAGTCGTGGATCAGGAGCGGTATATCCTCCCGTCTTGCACGCAGGGGGGGCAGCTCGATCCTGACCACGTTGAGGCGGTAGAAAAGATCCTCCCGGAGCCGATGTCCCCGGACAAGTTCCTCTGGTCTGACGTTGGAAGCCGCCAGGAGCCGGATGTTCACCGCGATGGGTGTGGTCCCGCCAACCCTCTCCAGTTCCCGCATTTCCAGGAAACGAAGGAGCTTCACCTGCATCTCCAGGGGAATTTCGCCGACCTCGTCCAGAAATACGGTCCCCCCGTCAGCGACCTCAAATTTCCCTTTTTTTTGAGCTATCGCTCCGGTAAAAGACCCCCTCTCATGGCCGAACAGCTCGCTCTCCAGAAGGGACGGGGAAAGCGACGCGCAATGAATGGGGATAAAGGGATTATTTCTCCGCGGACTCTGATGGTGGATCGCCCGGGCGACCAGTTCCTTCCCGGTCCCGGACTCACCGGTAATCAGGACGGTGGCATCACTGGGACTGATCTGTCGGATCGTTTCGAAAACTTTTTCCATGACCCCGCTATGGCCGATCATGTTTTCCAGTCCGTATTGTTTCTGTAGCTGTTCCTTCAAATACACGTTTTCTGCTTCAAGGGCTCTCTCCTTCAGGGCCCGGGAAATCAATATCTCCAACTGGTCAAGATGAATCGGCTTGGTAAGATAATCATACGCCCCTTTTTTCATGGCCTCGACGGCGGTACCGACGGTCCCGTATGCCGTCATGATGATAAAAATGGTGTTTGGTGAAAACGCCTGAACTTTTTTCAGGAGCTCCAGGCCGGTCATTCCCGGCATTTTTAAATCCGAGATAACCAGGTCGACGGACCGGTTTCTGACGATCTCTTCGGCCTGAAATCCGTTCTCCGCCGTCAGGACGGCGCGGCCGGGTGAAGAGACGGCTTCCCGAATGCCTTCACGGGCGTTTTTCTCATCTTCGACTATCAGGATAACCGCGGGCATTGATTCATTACTCCCCTGCCGGCAGCAGCTTTATCCGATCCGGCCGCTGGGGAAGCCAGATCGTGAAGGTGGTCCCCTTCCCCGGTTGACTGGTGACTTCGACGTAGCCCCCATGCTGCCGGATCGCCTTGTATACAACCAAAAGTCCCAGACCGGAGCCGGTTTCCTTGGTAGTAAAAAGCGGCTCAAAAAGGCGGCTTATTTTTTCCCGGGGGATACCCGTTCCCTGGTCGGTTATCGAGAACTTGAGATAGGTGTTTTCTTCTTCCATCCGGACCGTGATCTTCCCTCCCCTCGGCATCGCCTGCCCGGCATTGATGACCAGGTTCAGAATCGCCTGCTTAATCAGGTTCTCATCCATTCTCCCCCAAATACCCTGTGGCGGAAAGATCTTCTCCAGGGTGATATCTTTTTCCCGGAGATCCTCCTCTACCAGGGCAAGGATATCTTCCGTCACCGCGACCAGGTTGTTCTTGCGCAGATGAAGTTCGTCGGGGCGGAGGGTTTTGAGAAACTGGTCAACGATGAGATCCAGCCGCCGTAATTCTTCATTGATGAGAGAGACGGTTCTCAGCAGCTTGTCCCGGAGGGGGGAATCCAGTTCCCGGACCTGCCGTTCCACAAGCTGGACCTGGATGGCAAGGGAACCGATGGGGTTCCCGATCTCGTGAGCGACCCCGGCGGTGAGGTGGCTGAGGAAGTCCAGCCGTTCAACCAGGCTGATCTCCTCTTCGGCTTTCCGCTGACGCGTGATATCGGCCAGAACCATCATGATCCCCCGGAAATGATCCTCGCTATCCCGGAGGGAGGTGCGGCTCAGGCGAACCCAACGCGGCGCGGGGCGAATGATGATAAATTCCCGGATTAACGCCTGCCCCGGCACTTCAAAACCCTGGCTGATAATGGACCGGAGCCCCGGGTCCCGGATACTGTCTTCATAGGGAAGCCCCACAGAATCAACCGGGATGCCCAGCAGCCGGGCCGCCGGCTCGTTGATGAGAACGATCATGCCGGTCGGGTTGATGACGAGCAGCCCTTCCTGCATGCTGTTGAAGATGTTTTCCAGCAGGCCTTTTTCCCGGGCCAGTCCGATCAAATATTCGCCCACCTTCCGGCGATCGACATGGTCAAGGCGTCTGACCAGTCGTTCTGTGAAACGTTCCGTCATATAATTTTTGCTCCGTAAAAATGATATATTATTCAACTGATTGCGGCGTACAGAGTATCCCTTACTCTAAACTCCCGGCAACACAATGCATATACTGCTGATGGTAAAATCTCAATCCACTTTCAAACGGTCTCTCAATTCAGGCGAGGTCAGGCCCCGGATGGCGATTATTTTATCCCGACCGGTTGCTCCTCTTACTATCGTCACCGCGTCCCGCGGCATTCCAATGATTTTAGCCAGAATTTTGATCAAGTTCCGATTGGCTTGATTCTTGACCGGGGGGGCGCAGACGTCGATCCTCAACCGGCCGTTAACGACCCCCGCAATACGGTCGCGTCCCGCCCGAGGATGCAGTTTGACCCGGAAACTGACCCCCTCGTTCTTCTCCTGAATCTCCAGTGATCCCATATCATCCTCCGGGAAAGACGGTGTATATTTCCCCCAAAATACCCAGGAGCACCTTCTGGGTGATGATGATGGCGAAAACCGCCGCCAGGGGCGTTAAATCAATCGATCCCAGGGAAAGACCCATTCTCCGGAAGGGCCTCAGAAACGGTTCGGTGAAGAACTCCAGCCAGGAAAGCGCCCCGCCGTAGCCACGGATGGCCGGAAACCAGGAAATAACCGCGCGAAAAATAAGGAGGTAGACAATAAGCGTGAGGAGTTGAATAAGCAGGGCGACGCTGTCGAGAAACGCCCCGACCGGGTTGATGCCTTCTTTTCCCAACCACCCGACTCCCTGATACAGCTCCCGGAGGAAGATGATCATCACGGTGGCGCCCACCGGGAGGGCTACCGCCGCCATCCAGCGTCTCCAGGGGGGAGCGAGCACCGGCTGGAGAAGACTTTTTGCCAGACGGGAAACCTGGTCCGATGCCGACGCCTGAGGAGAAAGGATCGTGATCGCCAGGAGAAGAGAGAGGAAGCGATAGGTCAAAAGCGAATAATGAGCGAAACTCTTCCCCACGCCCCAGAAGGGTACGGCGGTAACGAATACCCAGCGGGAGATGCCGCAGGGGAAAAGACTTGATTCGCGGCCGGTCTCTCCGGCATAGAGGACTCCGTGAAATATGATCAAGAGAAGTATCCCCAGAATCGGCGCCGCCCGACCGGTCCGTCCCGGAAATAACCGGGCCAGGAAAGCTACCACAGGTTCCGTCAGCTTAACGATCAGCCGATAAGGACGGTTGAACGCAATCTGGCCGGTATCGGGGATGAGCGCCCGGATCAGGAGAAGAAGGAAATAAATTGAAAAAAGCAGCCCGATAATGCCCATGAGATAGACCCTGCTCGAAAAGGATTTCGAGCAGGAAATCCTAAATCCTAATATCGAAATCCTAAATAAATTTTAAATCCCAATGTTCAAATGCTCAAAATATCGCTGTTTTTAGCCCCCTTGTTTGGGATTTATTAATTTTGGTCATTTGATATTGTTTGGGATTCAGTATTTAGATATTAGGATTTGAGAACTTACGATCTTTTCGAGTAAGTTCTATTTATTTCCCAGTTCTTTCGCTCTTCGATAGGCCGCTTCGACCGCCTTTTCCACGACCTCGTCGAATCCTAACCGATTGAAGGTCCGGATGGCCGCCTCGGTAGTTCCCCCGGGTGAGGTGACATTCCTCCTCAGATCTTCCGGGCTCCGTCCGCTTTCTTCCAACAGTTTCCCGGCTCCGGCAACTGTTTTCCGGGCCAGAACGTCCGCCTGCTCCGGGGAAAGACCCATCTTGCGGCCGGCGCGGGCCAGGGCCTCGGTAAAGAGGAATAGGTACGCCGGTCCGCTGCCGCTGACGGCGGTAACCGCGTCGATCAGTTCTTCCGGAAGACGGATGACCGTCCCCGCCGCCTGCAGTATTTCTTCCGCCGAGTCCAGGGCGCCGGGACCGGCATAGCGGCCGGCGCAAATAGCGGCGATCCCGGCGCCGACCAGGGAGGGGGTGTTGGGCATGACCCGGACAACCGGGATTTTCCCGCCCAGGCGGTCTTCCAGGCGTTTCGTTGTGATCCCCGCCAGAATGGAGATCAGGAGATGCCTTTCCGTGAGGAGGGGGGAGATCTCCGCGGCAACGGAGTCGAGAATCTGGGGTTTGACGGCCAGAAGAACGATCCCGGCGAATTCGATTGCCGCCCGGTTGCTGTCGGTTACTCCGATACCCAGTTCCCGGCCGATCAGAGCCCGGCGCTTCTCATCCGGATCCGCGGCCAGAATATTCTCCGGGGAAAATAAATCGCGCGCGAGAATCCCCCGGATCAGCGCTTCCCCCATATTTCCGGCGCCGATGAAAGCAATTTTTTTCATTTAAATTTTCTCCGAAAAATTTGATTTTAACCCTCGTTCAAAACCAATCCGATCTGTGTTTGGCCGCCTAAAGCGGACAAGCGTGAATCGGTTTACGGATGATCAGGAGCGGTATCTCCGGTCTCTTCTTCCTCCTTTTCAAGCACTACCAGTCCTCCCCAGTCATACCCCTCTTCCAGGTCCACTTTTATCTGCAGGGGATAGGGTTTATATCCCTCCTTCCTGATTGTAAAAGGAGGAAGAGCGAGATAGCCCCGGTCCGCGTCCTCCGTGGTGATTGTATAACGGAGCGTGCTCGGGGTCACACCGACAAAATAATCATCTTCCCAGATTTCGGCCGGGGACGGTTCAGATTCCAGGAGGATCCGGCAATCCGGCCGATTGGTGTCGGCACACCCGGCAAAGAGGAATATCCCTATCCCGGAGAGGATGATGGCGATGGTTTTCACGGACGTATTTTCCCGATCTTTTTCAGCTGCGGATATTCCCCCATCATCAAGGGAGGAACAGGTACGCGCCGCTCTTCGATCCCCGCTTTGAGCTGCAGCGCGTTACAGACAGCCTGTCCCCGGTAATGATTGTTGGTTATAACATACAGATCGCGGGTATTTTCAGCCACCTCTTTTATTCTCTTCAGCCAATCGGCCAACTCGCTCTCGGAATAGAGATAGTTGTAGCGGGCATCCCGGCCCGCGTTCTTCCGGAACCAGTCCCGGACATTGCGCCCGTGAAGCCTGACGTATCCCACCGGAGCAGTCGCCCGGCTCAGCGGCGGCAAGGAAAAAGATACCCGGGGCTGATCTATGTTGCAGAAACCGAGCCCCCGATCGAGCAGGAAACGGAATACTTCCGGGCTGTCCCAGGAACGGTGCCGGACCTCGATGATTAACGGGGAATCCGGGAGCTGTTCCGTCAGCCGACCCAGATATTGTCGATTGGGTTCGGTGTTATGAAAAGAATAGGGGAACTGCGCCAGCACGGCGCCCAGTTTTCCCTCTTCCTGGAGAGGTCTGATGCCTTCTTGCCACTGGAGAATATCGGATGAGGTGAGCTGATCCCGTTCGTGAGTGAAAAGCCGGTACAGCTTGACGCTGAATCGGAAATCCGGGTTGCGAGAGGTCCTCTTGAGCCAGCTCAGACTATGGCGAGCCTGGGGGATGCGATAGAAAGTGACATTAACCTCGATGGTATCGAAGTAGTCGGCCAGGAAAGAAAGCTGGTCGAAACGATTTCCGGCTCCCGCCGGGTAAACAACCCCTTTCCAGTCCTGGTAGGACCAACCGGCTACACCTACTCGAACGTCGCCCATGCGTCACTCCGGAAAATGGTAAGGGTTTATTATCATCTGAAAAGCCGCAGTTATCGGAGAGAAGAAAGGAGTGATGGAGTGTTGGAGTGATGGAGTGTTGAGATCCGGCTGGGCGGCATTTCGCCTTCCGAGCCCCCATCACTCCAGCACTCCATTACTCCAGCGGTTCTATTCTCAAAACATCTTTCCCTGCTCCTCCCCCGGGCACATATTAATTAGTGAAGTCAATAACTACCCTGTCGCCGGTTTTAAGACCGAGATCCCGGCCGGCGTTCTCTCCGTTTGCCGCCAGTTCCAAAAAGCCGCAGCTCCCCCAGACCGCCAGGCGACTTCCAGCGGGCACCGAGTTGTAGGCGGTCATCAGTGGCAAGGAATATCGCTTTTTCCCCGCGGCGAGGATAATCCGCGTCATCTTCCCGGAATCTGTTACCACCTCAGCATTTTCCTGAAAAAGAGAAGTGATACAATTTCCGAACCGGTCGATACCGATTATTTCGGCCGCCCACCGATTCTCCCCTTCCCTGTGCAGGAAAGGGGGAGGCAGCATGACCGGCGCGGGCCATCGCGGACCGACCCGGTCGATCTCCAGTCCGCCGGCCAGGTGGGCGGCCAGGGGAGCGAAGATATCCCGGCCATGGAAGGTGTCGCTCACTTCCGCTCGGAAAAATGGCGCGTTAACGGCGCTGAAGACGGCCGGATCCGCCAGCGCGGGCAAAACATAGCTGAGAAGACCGTTATCCGGCGCCACGAACAGATGATCTCCTCCCCGGGCCGCGAGAACCGCCCGGGATGATCCCACGCCGGGATCCACCACCGCCAGGTGAACAGTACCCCGGGGGAAATACCGAAAGGAGCATTTCAGTGCCAGCGCTCCCCTCCGGATATCTCCCGGGGGAACCTGGTGGGTGATATCGATGGTTCGCGCTCGGGGGCAGATGCCGGCAATGACCCCCTTCATGCTCCCCACGAACCAGTCCGTATCCCCGAAATCCGTCAGCAGCGTTATTATCCCGGATCGTTTAGTCATCGAATCTGTACCCGACACTTATCTTTCTCCTGAAAAAACTTACCACGAAGGGCACGAAGATCACGAAGGATCAAAAAGTTGGATTGAAGGGCCGTCTGAAAGTTCCAGCTTAACGAGGAGAAAAACTCCCTGGTTATTTTTTGAGTTTTTCTAATTCCCGGCCTCCCCTTTGTCACTATCGTCTTAAGCCGGCCGGAATAGTAATATATATCAGGCAGGTCTATCCGTGACGACATGATCGCTTTTAATACCCTTCGTGACCTTCGTGTCCTTCGTGGTGAATATTTTTCCGGCTTCTACACGGCGAGCTCGGGCAACGGCGGGAGTTCGGTCTGTACCGCGACCGCTTCGATCTCGATGAGCACCCCTTTCGGAAGGGCCGCGACCTGGACACAAGCACGGGCCGGAGGCGCCTCGGGGAAGAATTCTCCATACACCTCGTTCACGACACTAAAATCGGCGATATTATCCAGGTAGACCGTTGTTTTGACCACGTGTTCCAGGGTCAGTTCCGCTCCCCGCAAAATAGTCTTCAAGTTTTCCAGTGCCTGGGAGGCCTGTTCTTTAATCCCCCCCTCCACCACCGACCCGTCCGGGGTTACGGGGAGCTGCCCCGAGATAAAGACCAGTCCGTCCGCTCTCACGGCATGCGAGTAGGGGCCGATGGGTGCGGGGACATTGTCGGGTGTGATGATCTCTTTCATATATTATTTTCCTCCGGAAAATTTTTATTAAACTTCGAAACCAACGGTAATACTATAATACGGAATCGGAAGGGAGAAAAAGACATAATATTTTCTATTTGCTTCCCTTTTATGTGTGTTGATTTTGCCTAAGAATGACTAAATCCGAATGTCGAATTATGAATAGGACCTCAATGCTTAAATCAAGAATAAGTCGAACACCAAGTATGAAGCGATGCTAAGCCATTTGGACGTTCGGGCTTAGACATTTCTTCGGGTTTCGTCATTCGGATTTCTTCCTTTGGAATACTTTCCGGATCGTCAACATTTACCCGCAAGAAATGCAAAGGGATCCTGTCTTCTTAACAGGGCAGCATAGAAGCCGTCTCCTCCGTTTTCCTGAGGCAGGGAAAAATCTTCTTTCTCCAATGAAAAGTGCGCGTTGCCCCGGAGAAAGGCCTTCACGACTTCCCCGTTCTCTTCCGGCTCCAGCGAGCAGGTGCTGTAGACAATTCTTCCTCCGGGCCGGAGCCGTTCCGCCGCCGCCCGCAGGAGTTTCTCCCCCTGTTCCGCCAGACGGGTAATATCGCTCGGACCTATCCGCCAGCGGGCGTCAACGCGCCGGCGGAGCACCCCGGTATTGGAGCAGGGCACATCGAGCAGAATCCCGTCCCATTTCCCGGGCGTCTCCACCTTCTTCTCAAGGACGCTGAACTTCCGGATCGCCGTGTTCTTTACTCCCAGCCGCTCAATTGTTTCTCGCAGTTTCGCGATCCGGTCCGGGTTGACGTCGGCGGCCAGAATATGCCCGGTGTTCTCCATCATCTGGGCGATATAGGCTGTTTTCCCTCCGGGAGCGGCGCAGAGATCGGCGATCTCCTCTCCCGGTGCGGGGGCCAGAAGATTTGCCGGTCGGAGGGTGGAAATATCCTGAATGGTAAAATGACCGGCCCGGAAAGCCGTGATCCCGGAAAGGTCCTGCCCGGGTTTGATCCGCCAGATCCCCCCCGCCGCGTCATGGAGAGTGTATTCAATTCCAGCCTGACGGAACTCTTCCTCCAGTTCGTTCCCCGTGGTTCGCAAAAGGTTGCGGCGGGCGAAGACGGGCGGCGCGAGGTTATCGATCCGGCACAATTCTTCGACGGTTTCGAACGGATATCGGGCCAGCCATCTGTTCACCAACCAGTGGGGGTGTGAGTGCGCAACCGCGAGATATTCGGCCTGATTGTCCTTTGGTGGCAGAGGCAGGGCGTCCCTTTTCCTGAGAATATTCCGGAGCAGTCCGTTGATGTATCCACCCTCCGGAGGCGTGAGGAGCCGGCGGGCCAATTCGCCCGCCTGATGGAGAACAGCGTGGGCCGGGAGCGTGTCCAGGTAGAGCAGATGAAAGATGCTGAACCGGAGAATCTGGCGGGCGGTACCGGCCCGGGCCGGGGGTTTCCCGGTAGAGAAGCGGTCGATCAGCCAA
The DNA here is from genome assembly GCA_963822585.1 of uncultured bacterium. Lineage (GTDB taxonomy): Bacteria > Auribacterota > Erginobacteria > Erginobacterales > Erginobacteraceae > CAWGIE01. The sequence goes on along the minus strand of CAWGIE010000026.1, from coordinate 251,459 downwards.
TCCAGCGTTTGTTTCCGCCGGATCACGCCGTTGATCGTGGCGGTGACGAGGGCCCGATCCCGGCCGCTGAAGGATGTCTTGCGGAACGCTTTCTCCAGGAGGCCGGAAGCATATCCCCCGCCCTTCTCCCAGCGCTGGAGGATCTCGACCATGCACCCGCGGGGATCTTGTTTGCTCGGCGATTTCATTTTTGGCTGTTTATTAGCCACCAAGACACTAAGACACCAAGGAAAAGACCAGGAGAGTTATCACGATCAAGCGGGGTCTCCAGATGTTTGTCGGGGAATTTCGAAGCAACACGTTAACGGCCCCTCCATATTCATTCTTGGTGCCTTGGTGTCTTGCCCCGCCCCGTAGCGAAGCTGTACGGGGGTGGCAAAAAAATGAGTGAGGTCAGGGGGTTTTCCCCAAGATGGTTCCGGGGGGGATCGGGTGGCCGCGCAGGAATTCCGCCGTCGCCAGGGGCCGTCTCCCTTCCAGCTGCAGCCGGAGGACAGCCAGTTTCCCTTCTCCGGCGGCGATGGTGAGGGTTGTTCCTTTCGCCTCCAGGACTTCGCCCGGGCTGCCCTCTGCGCCCGGCAGGGGAACGCACTGGATTATTTTCAGTTTCACGGATCCTTGCGGAGTTTCCAGTGTGGTAAAGGTGCCGGGCCAGGGATAAAGCCCCCGAACCCGGTTATTGATCCGCCCGGCCGGCTCCTCCCAGTCGATCCATCCGTCTGCTTTGGTCAGGCGGGGCGCGAAGGTAACTTCCTCTTGCTTCTGAGGATGGGGGGAGGCGGTGCCGCGGGCGATCATCTCCACCACGTCCGCCAACAATCCTCCTCCTTCCCGGGACAATTTTCGGGAGAGGGTTTCCGCGTTATCGTCCGGCCGCACGGGGATCGATTTCTGGGCGTAAATATCGCCCGCGTCCATCTGCTCGCTCACCGAGATAACGCTGACCCCGGCCTCCCGGTCGCCGTTGATCAGTGTCCACTGGATAGGAGCCGCTCCCCGGTACCGCGGTAAAAGCGAGGGGTGAAGGTTGATTCCGCGATGCCGGGCGCGATCGAGAAACGAGGCGGGGATGTATTTTCCGTACGCGGAGACGACGATCAGGTCCGGGTCAAGAGCCGTGATCGACGCGACGAGAGCCGGATCGTTCAACTTTTCCGGCTGGAGGACGTTCAGCCCCCGGTTCATCGCCATTTTTTTTATCGGCGACGGCCGGGTCTTTCTCCCCCGGCCGGCCGGTTGATCGGGCCGGGTGATCACCGCGGAAATCGTTATCCCCCGCTCTGCCAGCTCTTCCAGCCCGGGGAGAGCGAACTCCGGCGTTCCCATGAATATAATTCTCATTATGGACTCAAATGGTTTCTCGTTTAACGATATAAGGTCGTTATGGATAATCCACTATAGTTAAATCCCAAATCCCAAGCACCAAACTCCAAACACCTGACACAAGACGCACACCGGGTTAAGCCATGGGGCTGTAAGCGTGTTTGGGATTTGTTATTTATGATTTGGAATTTATTTGGAATTTGGAATTTGTTATTTGGAATTTTATTTAAAAGAGGATTTTCCCTTATGTCATCATTCTATGATTATCTTGTCCCCGACTTTGACATTGTTTTCCGTGAACCATCCCTGGTTCATCTCCAGGGCATAAAGGAACGGCCCCGGCGGAGAGTACATCCGTTGATCGTTATCCGGCGCCATCTCCTTGATGCTGATAATGATCCCTTCCCGGTTGATGAAGGCGATGGAGAGGGGGATGTGGGTGTCTTTCATCCAGAAGGGGGTCCTGACCGGCTGGGAGTAGATAAAGAGCATACCCCGATCTTCCCCCAGGCTGTGACGGTACTTCAGGCCCTGCTCCATCTGGGGACCGGTGAGCGCAATCAGGACATCGATGGTCGTGTTTCCGATCCGGACGGTCCCCTCCCCGAACACGACCCCGGTATCGGCTTCGTTCCGGCATCCTGTATATGCCACGAGCAGAGAGGTAACACCGGCCACTATGATTGCGGATCTACGCATTGTTAATAATACAGGTTCTCTGCCATTTTGTGTGGGCAAATTATGGTTATTATGGAGCGCAGCGACTATGTCGCTGCATGCATTGACACGGTCAATGCACTCCAAAATAGCTCCAGAATGTGATTAGCCGCACTTGTTGAGTATGATAACCGCCCACACAAAAGGGAAGAGAACCATAATAAATAGAGTGATTCCTGCTACGCAGATCGTTGAAATCTCACGTCGGCAAGTGATCTTAATTCGTGGAACAGCATTTTTTTGCCGCGCTGATCGCGTAAAAACCATAAAGGAGAAGAAAGATCACCGGGGTATAGCTCAGCGAAACATGGAACAGGATCAGGATGAGATACAGCACCACGAAGAGCAGAGCCGGGGTGATCGCGTAGACGCCGATCGCGAAAGCCTGGCGGAAAAGAAGCCGGGTTTTCAGGATTGAGGCGGTCAATCCCGCCAGGGCGCTTCCGCCGAGCACGATGATGAGGATGATCAGGTAAGAGATCAGAAATACGATCGCGAGCAGTAAGGGAACCATCTGCCAGATAAAGGATTTTCGCCAACTGTCCAGTATGTCGTCATTAATAACCGTTGAGACGTCCCGGGAAAACTTTATCTTCTTCGGCATCAGCGGGGTGCTTATGGTATAGCCGTCCTTGCTCAGGGCGAACCCCATGACCCCCGGGGGCAGTTGGGGGTCTTCGGTGGTCAGATCGACCAGAAAGACAAAGTTGAAGAAATGTGCCGTCTCCCGGAGAAGCTGCGCCGTCTCCGCATCTTGCGGTGGCGTGCTCTTCAGGAGAGCATCTCCCTGTTGGGAAGTAATGACGGCTGCCGGATCGGGGAAGTTGCTGTCGACCCAATTCAAAGCGTCTTTTCCTCTTTGCTCCGCCTGCCGAAAAGCGGCTATTCTATCCCGCTCTTCCTGATTGAGAGCAGCACCCTGCTTCTCTTTCCTGAGAGCGGCCTCCGTCTCCCGGTCCCGCCGTTCGGAGAGGATATTGATAACCGCCTTCCAATCCTGAACGGTGTATTCGTTCTCCTTTTCGAAATTGAAGGTTTCGCTGCCGTCCATGATGACGGTCCCCTCTTCAATCCGAAGCGGCGGGAGGTGACCTTTCAATGATTCCGTGATCTGAACCATGATCTTGTTCAGTTCGTAGAGCTGGGACCCGGTGAAGAGAAGAACCGGGATCAGCGTCAGGACGGCCAGGTAGATGAACGCCTCCCTGACCGGGCGGCGGATCAGGTCCCGGTAGAAACCGAAGTTGCCCACCGACCCGGCGACAGTGGCGGGGATTGATTGTATTTTAAAACCCATTAAGCTTTTCCTTTATTTATATCCTGCTTGAATATTAGACCACATTGACTCTAAACTAATGAAAACCACGAAGGTCACGAAGAATTCTAAAAAACGAGTTAAATCTTATTTGTTTTCTCATCTATTCTTCGTGTTCTTCGTGTCCTTCATGGTGAATTACTTTATTCCACGATCTCGATGTCGTCCGGGCCGAAAACCGTGAGCTGGACGGCATCCTGGTACGTGCTGACCTTCCCCCGGGCCCGGACCCGTTTGCCGTTGAACCGGGCCGGATCTCCGAATTGGTCGTTTTTGTTGAAGAGAACGATGGTGAGACTGTCGTTCCAGTTTCTGTCTGTATTGAGCTTGACCGGGCCTTTTTTGCCCCGGGCCGCCGGGTCATAGACGTTCACGATCGTCGCGTCGACCGTCACCGTGTCACCGATTCTGTCCATGGCCTCCTGCCAGGTAATCGCCTCTTCCGGCGAAGCGGATTCCGGGGCCGCTTCGGTCTTTACCGGGGCCGGAGCCCGCGAGGCGGAGGAAGAGAGCTTGAAATCGTCCGCCGCCTGCGTCCAGTCTCCGTACATCGGGTTGGGTATAATAATCAAATCTTTCCCGAAACGGTCTTTCATGTCCGCGAATGATCCCCGCTCGTAAAGATCATGGGTCTGATCCCCCGCCAGCATCAAAATCTCGAGAGGGGGGAGTTTCTTTCCCAGGGGGAGATCCTTCACCGTCCCCTTCTCAATATCGGACCGGCGGACGGTTTTTGTCCGATCGTCCTTATACGTCCCTTCGCGCAGGAGGCAGAGATCGAAGGGAATCCCCTGTTCCGTGAGATTCTTCACGGTGGGTTCGCGCAACGGTGACTGCCGGTTGGTGATGATGATGATCTTTCCGCCCAGCGTATGAACGAGGTCGAGAAATTCAATCACCCCGGGGAGGACGGGAGATTCCGCCCGCGAACACCAGGCGTTCCAGGCTGTTTTGGAATAGCCCTGTTTTTTGGCGGCCAGATCGGCTTGAAAGCGCACGTTACTGATAATGGTTTCGTCGGCGTCCAGAACCACGCACCAGCTCCCCGCTTCCTTCCCCTCCGCCAGCTTTTTCAAGCGGTTCATCGCATTGAGATAGGCCTGCTGAACACACTCCTTGTAGGTGTCCGCGGACATGACCCAGGTAATATCGGTGGGGAGAGTAACGGCTCCGGCCGCCGCGGGGATGGCCGGCAGGGTTGCCAGCAACAACGTCAGCACCAGCATCCTTGTTTTTTCCTTCATTAATCCTCCTTTTCCGGGGCTTTCCCCCCGGGGTTGCTTTCTGACTGTCCGTTCATATTATAGGCAGACTCGGCCGCAACGGAAGGAAAATTTCCCGGGTCGACCTTTGCGGAGCTATTGTTTATTTTCCCCGCTACCGAATTCCCCCCGCAATAATCACATATTCCCCGGGCGATCGCTTTCGCCATCCTGACCCGGTAAGCGCCGTCGGCCAGGCGCTCACGCTCCTGGCTGTTGGAGAGGAACCCCGTCTCCACCAGGATGGACGGCATCCGGGTGTATTTTAAAACATAAAACTCCGCCGCCTTGATCCCCCTGTCTTCGCATTCAGTGACCGGACTTATTCTCCTCTGCACGCAGCCGGCCGCGCGGATGTTCTCGCTCAAGCGATCCTTGCCCCGGGAGAGGCCATTTCCTTCGTTGTTGTTCCCGTACTCCGGGCTGTCCGCGAACGCTTCCAATCGGAGCACCGCGTTCTCCAGTAAAGCTGTTTTCCAGGCCAGCCGGTCGGAGGCCGGGGCATAGTAGAAAGTCTCCGTTCCCCGGGCCAGGTGGTTAAAGGCGGCGTTGGCGTGAATGCTGACAAAAAGATCGACCCGGCTCCGGTTGGCCTGCCGGGCACGCTTCTTCAGCGAGACGAAGCGATCTCCGGTCCTGGTCAGAAAAACTTCATAACCCTCTGCCTGGAGCAGATCGCGCACTTTCCGGGCGATTTCGAGAACGACATCTTTTTCCTGCAGTCCCTCCTCGCCGATGGCCCCGGGGTCGATCCCGCCATGCCCCGGATCAAGCATAATCCGGATCCGCCCCCCCGGCGGGGGGAGTTCCGTTCCCCGCGCCGGGAAACGGCCGGGCAGGATCATGATTGCCAGGTAGATGGGCGCGATCAGCATCCCTTCGGCCCAGTCGATCGGAGAGTCCATTATCACGACCTCCCCGTTGATTTCCACCGCCCGGCTCCCGGGCTGCATCGCCAGACGCAGGTCGTCGGAGCTGAAGACAAAGCTTGAACCCTCCTGTTCGGAAAGAGTCAGGCCATACGCGCGGGCGAGCGCCGCCACCGGGATGTAGAGTGTTTCCCGATGAGGAATGGTGGTAGTGGGGATATGTGCGACCGGGCCGCGAACGGTGATCGCGGATGCGCTGGAGAAGCAAGAAGTGAATACCGTCAGCAGGCAGGCTATCGCCGAAATGATTGTTCGCTGCGGATATTTTTTGCTTTTTCCCCTTCCGTGCGTTATCATGCTCTTTTTCCGGCAGCGTATGTCAAGTTGAAGCGGATCTGTTTCCGCGGAGCTAAAATCTTCCCTTCCTGATTGTGTGGGATGGAGAACATTGACCCGCATAAAATGGAAGAAAGCCGCAATAAAGTACAGTGAAAATCGAGATAACAAACGGGCCCGGCTATCTCCTGGTCACCCTGGGCGGTCGTTTCGATGCCGCGTGGGCATCCCCCGTCGCCGGCAAGGTTAATCTCGCCCTGGAACAAGCAACCAGTAAAGATGGCCTCCAGGCTGACCTGATCGTCGATATCAGTGACGTATCCTATGCCTCATCGGGAGCCCTGGGTATTCTTCTCGCTCTCCACAAGAAACTGAAGGCCGCCGGCCGCCGGATGATACTCTGCAACCCGGTCCTCATGGTCAGTTCCCTTCTCTCGGTCACCGGCATGTACGGCGTCTTTCAGATCCAGCCCTCGGTCGCCTCGGCGATCAGGACGCTGACCGGCCCCGATGCTTAACCGGTCCCTTTATGCGGGATTGGCTTCCGTGCTCTATGCTTCGATTACCTCTCCACCCACCGGTCGCGGGTAAAAGCTACCGGATAGAGGGGGGTGTGGTCCTTGATGTAGTCAATGAAGGCATCCCGCAGGAGTATCCCCGTATCCCGGGGCGTTTCGCCTCCGGAGAAGGTGCTGAAATAATCACCCCCGCCGGCGAGGAAACCATTGGTGGCGACGGTATACCGGGTTCCATCCTCCAGCTGGTCTTCGCCGATTCTCACCGAGAGCACCCGGCTCCCTTCCGGCCGGTCCCGGCCGTATTCGACCCGCAACCCGGAAATTTGCAGCATCCCTTTCTGCTTCGTCAGGCTCTGTTCGAGGATTTCCCGGATCTGCCTTCCGGTCAACTCCATGGTAATAATGGTATCGTCGAAGGGGAGTATCCTGAACACATCCCTCCTCGTGATCTTCCCCTGAAAGAGGTCTCCCCGGATGCCGTATGGATTCTGAAATGAAACCTTGGCGTTGGCTGCCGCCCGGATGGCATCGGCGATCAGGTCGCCCAGGGGAGATTCCTCGTTGTCGTCGGTAAGTATGTCCTGGAGAGTTTGCCCCACCACCTGGTCATATTCAGGGCCCGCCTCGGCCTTGATTCCCTCCAGGACCCGGTTGGTCGCGATATCGGCCGGGCTGCTCCACTGGCGGTTGATAAAGATTATCGATTCGAAGGATGAGATCGTGTCTCGTGCAGTGTCGACAAAAAGGTCGATCCTCCCGGCGAAGCGTCCGTAGCTCCCCGCCTGGCAGATGAGAGTGCCCCGCTCTCCAACCCGGAGCGGCTTGGTGAGGAGGTTGTGACTGTGGCCGCCGATAATGAGATCGATCTTGGGCACCGCCCGGGCCAGTTCTTTGTCTTCCTCCAGACCCAGGTGGCTGAGTACGATCAGGAGATCGATCCCCTCCTGTTCAAGAAGCCGCTGATAGGTTCGGACGGTCTCGATCGGCTCCTTGAAGATCACCTGCCCGACGTTTTTTGCCATGGTTATCTCGGGAACTTCGGCGGTGGTGACCCCGATGATGCCGACGGTCAGTCCGTCATATTGCTTGATAATGTAGGGTTTGGTGAAGGAGAGAAGGCGATCGGTCTTCTTCTGAAGAACATTCGCGCTCAGGAAGGGAAAGTCCGCCAGTTCGGCAAGCTGCTGGAGGTTGTAAAAACCGAAGTCGAACTCATGGTTCCCCAGAGTCATCGCCTCATAACCGGCGAGGTTCATCAGCTTGATGATCGAGCTCCCCCGGGTAAGGTTGCCCTCCACCGTTCCCATGAAGATATCACCGGCATCGAGGAGGAGTGTCGGAACGTTCTTTTCCTCATTCTCCCGGCGAACGTCTTTCAGCCAGCCGACGAAGACCGCGTAGCCCCCTGTCCGCCCCGACCAGTCGCGCACCCGTTCCGGCAGGACATGGCCGTGGAGATCGTTGGTATAGACGATCGAGATTTCCTTCCCCGCCTTCTTCCCACAGCCGGTGGCGATCAGAATGAGCAGCAGCAGGCATGTCGCCAGCGAGCGTGCCGCCCGGAAGAAAATCAAACTGTTGCGAGGCGAAACGGAGAGGAACGAAAATAGGCCATGGACTGTCTTTCTTATATTCATGCTTGTGTGAGAGTATATAATGGTATATATTCTATTGGTAAAGTATATTTTAGCAGCTTAATCATCAAAATTTTCATCGTAGATGAAAATTTTGGGGGCGATACGGTTTCGACTGGGATGGTGAAGCCGACGCTGCAGGCAGAGGTGGTCGGGAGGCCTCTTTAAACACCCGGCAAATAGACAACTGCCAACGAGCAGTTCGCTCTGGCCGCTTAAAGCGGTCACGTTCCTACCGTTCAGCCTGCGGGACGGATAGGAACGTACGATAGCAGGCTGGCCCCAAACCCGGACTGCCGGGGGGCGGGGTGAGATCTTTCGTGGCGGTTAGTTCCCGGTTAATCCTGTCGGCCGGAGTTCCCGGGAGCGAACGCAAACGACCGACTAAGCCTGTAGAAGCGCGGAGGGATCCACTTCAGGACGGGGGTTCGACTCCCCCCGCCTCCATAAAAAGATAGCCCGGTCCAAAAAACTGGATCGGGCTATCTTTTTATCATGAATTTTCCTTAAACAAGACCCCTGTGAGTATATCTCACAGGTTAATCAGTTCGAAAACTAACAGGCTCATCCCCCCTATTCTCCTCCTGCCCCTATACTCCCAGATGTCCTTGAGAAGCGATTGCTTATACCCCCAAAAACACCCTTGAAATTGGCACTCTAAGCTCATATATGGTGGTCATATTAGCGCTTAACAACTGCCAATATACTATTTACGCAGGTCCGACCCGGTTCCTGAACAAGCGCCAGAGCGCGGCCTGGTGTTATTGTGACGGGAAAATGATCCGGGCTGCCGTCTTTCCAGGGATTTACCTTGAAGATCCATGCGAATAGTCTGTAAAATACCCCTATCTTTTCGATAACTATAACCTCGGGTGATTTCCCGATGGGTAAAAATCATCACAGAGTTTCGCGAGTTCCAACCACTGCTTCAGAGAAGATGGAAGCGGTGGTTCTTTATATTTAGAGTAGGCCTGAAAATTTTAATCGGAGTGGTCCATAGTTGGAAAACATCTCAAGCGATTACGTTACACTTTAAAAGTGGCCCCAAATAATGGGGACAGGTCAGCGGGAAACCTATAGAAAACAATTTCTTATCAATTCAATTCCGGCAAGCCCGCGATCTCTTGCTCTTAAAGCTTATCTCTGGGATGATTTGTGGCATGATGACGACATAGGTTTTCAGTTTGTGCCAGAAGGAGTTTTTAAATACCTCAATATGTAGATCGATTGCTTTCAATGTCGGGAGGGGATATGGCTACAGCAGAACAATTGAAATCGCTGATTCGTTCTCATTTTGGAGACGACATGGAGCGCTTCATCACGATCTCGCTTCAAGTAGCCGCACATGAGGCCCAGCAGGGGCATGGGGCTCTGGCGTATGACATTCGTGAAATCGTGGACAAGGCCCGTCGAGACCGAGGCCCTGAGATCGTCCTTCGCTTTCCTCAGGAACTGCACGGGCTCGTCCTCCGGGAGAACACCGATGTGTCTCTGTCATCCCTGGTGGCATCACCGTCACTCCGGGGACGCATTGACCGCGTGATTTATGAATACCGGCAACAGGCCAAGCTCAAAAGTCATGGGCTGTCACATCGCCGCAAGATTCTTCTGATCGGACCTCCCGGCACAGGAAAGACAATGACAGCGCGCATACTGGCACATGAGCTGCGACTGACGCTTTGCACCATCCAAGTAGATAAACTGGTGACGAAGTTCATGGGCGAAACAAGCTCAAAATTGCGGCAGATTTTCGATCTGATCCAGCAACACCCCGGGATATACCTTTTTGACGAGTTTGATGCTATCGGCGGTGAACGCTCTCTGGATAACGACGTTGGTGAGATGCGCCGTGTTTTGAATGCATTCTTACAGTTCATTGAACAGGATACGTCGGACAGCCTGATTGTTGCTGTAACCAATAGCCCCAAGTTACTGGATCGTGCATTATATCGGCGTTTTGATGATGTAATGTACTACCAGCTACCTGATGAGAAGGAACGCAAGCGTCTAATCGAAAACGTGCTCGCTGGGTTTCAGGCGAAGCGATTCCCGGGAAACAAGTTCTTGTCGCTAGTGAAACGCTTTCGCACGCTGAAATCGACGAGGCATGCCGGGACGCAATCAAGGCGACCATCCTATCGGACCGGTCGAAGAGATCTGTGGGGTTGGTTGGACAGATGCTCAGAGAACGTCGTGATGCGCACCATGGAAAAAGGGGGTAACTACCTATGCCGGGTGAGCACTATCGTCACATCTTCCTACCGGACATCGCGATAACGCACAGTTCTCGAATCCCCGAAGGGGGAGTAGCACTCCGCGCATTCCCCCTCAAGATCGCATCCCGCACAGCTCCGATCCTAACCAGCGTCTTCAGGAAGCATGGCTACAGGCCACCATCCAATGTAACGCCGTGCCCCATGTTGAACGCGAGGGAGCCTATATCGATTTCGTGAGTGAGCCGGGATTCGATCTAGTTATTCAGAGCCTTGAGAATATAAGCTCGGGAATACGTCTACTGAATGTTCGACGTGAGGGTGAGGGGGGAACGGAGCGAACCATGGCGACGGTCTATGTGCCGCACGAGAAACGTGGGTACTTTGTTCGCAGAATTACTGCTTACGCAGAGGAGACCTGTAGAGACAGCGGACGGCCGAAGAATGAAAAGCTGGTCAACAGCATCGCTGACATATCCTTTTCAGTCCTTGAATCATTCTGGCGAGTGAATGAACGCATCATGATCCCAGATGCCCTGCCCGCTTGGGTTGAGGTATGGCTGCGCACAGGGCTGTCCAATCAACAAAACACCATAGTTAGTTTTCGTGAGTTGCTCGGACAGTTCCGGATTGAAGTCCTGGAAGGAGATTTGCGGTTTCCAGAGCGCGCTGTTCTTCTGATACGGGCAAACCGGGCAGAGCTTCAGCGCATTTTAGCTGCGTCCGACGACATAGCAGAATTCCGTTGTGCCAAGGAAATTGCCACGTTCTACATCGCTCTGGAGAACAGGGAACAAATGGAACGTGTCCAAGAGTTACTTCGGCGCACCGAATTCACCCAAGACGATAATATAGCCGTTTGTATTTTGGATTCGGGTGTGAATAATGGGCACCTGCTGATTCATCCGATACTGAATGACGCTGACCGGCATAGTGCGATTCCTGCCTGGGGAACTTACGATCATAATGGCCACGGGACACTCATGGCCGGAATAGCGGCTTACAACGATCTATTGACGGCTCTCAATTTTGGCGAGATTGTTCAAGTTCACCATCGCCTTGAATCGGCCAAAATTCTCCCTCCCGGCGATGAACGGACGGCTTCCAAGCTCTGGGGCTACATGACCTCGCAAGGCCTCAGCCGAGCGGAAATTCAAGCACCGCATCGCAGGCGTGTTGCCTGTATGGCTATTACCTCAACAGACTCCCAGGACCGCGGCCGCCCCTCTTCCTGGTCGGCGACACTGGATGAGCTGGCTTCGGGGGCCGAAGACGAGACTAAGCGACTCTTCGTTATAAGTGTAGGCACTGTCGATCGCCCAGAGAACTGGGCAAACTACCCGTCAGACAACGAGACGAATGAGGTCCACGATCCCGCTCAGTCATGGAATGCTCTAACAGTTGGTGCGTTCACTGAGAAGGTACGAATCGACGATCCCATGTTGGCCAATTTTACTCCGATTGCTCCAGCCGGTGGCCTTTCGCCTTATAGCACAGACTGCCATATGGCCGGACCGCATATGGCCTATCAAACCTGAAATATCATTCCAGGGGGGAAACGTTGCCCGAGGGCCGAATGACGCTATATATGATCCTGATGACCTGAAGCTACTTTCAACATCACATGAACCGCATAAGGAGCAGTTCGTGCCCTTCGCGGCCACGAGTGCGGCATCAGCCCAAGCCGCTTGGATGGCTGCACGGATACTCCACGAGTATCCCGATACGTGGCCGGAGACCGTTCGTGGACTCATTGTTCACTCCGCCGAGTGGACTAATGAAATGCGACGACAGTTTCTGACATCCCCTTAAATAAAACTGCCTATGCACGTTTTCTGCGGATCTGCGGTTTCGGTGTACCCAACTTAGAGCGAGCTTTGTACTGCGCTTCCGATTCGCTGACCCTTATTTCTCAGGCGGAAATGCAGCCCTATGACAGGGTTGGGAGTAGGTACGTTACTCGCGATCTCCATCTATACGAGCTGCCATGGCCAGTCGACGTCCTCCGTGATTTGGGCGAAACAGCGGTCACGATGCGTGTTACCCTATCATATTACATCGAACCTGGTCCCGGCGAAGTGGGATGGAAGACCCGTTATCGCTATCCTTACATGCGCTTCGCTTTGTACTCAATGGTCCTGGTGAGTCCGAAAACGAATTTCACCGCCGCATCAACGCGTCTGTGCGAGAAGATGATGATGAAATAGACACCGATGGCCCTAGGGACCGATGGTTGATCGGTGAGCTAGAAATGTCGGCTCAATCCATTCGGATATATGGGGAGGGACAGCCCTGGATCTGGCCTCATCTAACCTCCTGGCCATATACCCAGCGGTCGGTTGGTGGCGCGAACGACAATTCGGGAAAATGGAATCGTCGATGTCGGTATTCGTTGATCGTATCTATTCGGACTCCTCCAGAAGCTATCGACACCACACCCCCGTCGCCATACAGGTCGGAGTGCCTGTCTCAATCGTCTTATAGGCGCAAATATAATTTTGGGTAAGTCAGATTTTTCGGAAAGGGTGGCTTTCCGGTTTCAAGCCTCGGGCAGTCCGCCCGAGGAGCGAGAACGTTCCCGCAGACACTATTTATCAAATATATGGTGGAATGCATGCTGCAAATCCGGAGTGAGTTGGAATATTTCCAGCGCTGGAATACGATTATCTCCCTTGGCACGGCCGCTTCGATCCAGTTTATCGCCGGCGATAAGACAGTCCGCTCGGGAGTCCAGTTGATGATGTCTCTAAATAGGAGAGTCCGGATCTACCATGCGGCGAAGCCAGAGAGAAAGGGAGGGAAAGCCCAGGATCCGGAAATGAAATCAATCATAGAGGATCATGATCAATGCAAGACGGATACCATATAGTTAGTTGTGTTTAACGGACATGTCATTAACAGCATGCTAAAACTCAATCCCAGGAGAATGGAAGATTATTGCCATACTTGCGGCGAGAAAACGATAACGACATGCCCGAATTGTGAAACTCCGATAAGAGGATCCTACCATCACGCGCATATCGCCGGTGTGATTTCTTATTTTCCGCCCTCTACTGCTATAATTGCGGGAAACCATTGCCATGGACAGAGAGAAGAATTAACGCCGCTGTCGAGTTGATCCGAGAAGAAGCGAAACTGAATAGTGAAGAAGAACAACAAGTAGCTGAAAGCATTCAGGATATTGTTGGAGATACCCCGCGCACTCAATTGGGTGCCACACGTTTTAAACGCACGATAGCAAAATTAGGTCAACATTCCGCAATAGCTGTTAGAGATATCCTAGTCGATATCGTTAGTGAGACTGCAAAAAAAATTATTTGGCCGACTGATTAAAGCATCCTGAAAAACAGAAATTCCCGCCAAAGTTTCCCCGGGCTGGGTTAAGTTATGCGGAGATATTGCTTGCTGAATAATCCCGGGACAAATAATCTTATTTTTGCTATCTTGTAGAGATCAATCTTTATAACTATGGGTAATATAGTAATGCGTTATAGGGCTAAGCCGATACGCCATATGAGCGGAACATTTCTTAAGAGGCCTAACACATGGAACGGATGTTCGATCGCAAATTGAAAGAGCGGCACTCATCGTCCTCTGTCATTGCACATTACACCCGAAAGGAAACATTTCTCGAATGCATTTTGCCTTCAGACACATTGCGGTTAGGACGATTAACGAATACTAATGATCCACGTGAAAGTAAGGAATGGTCATTTCCCTCCGTCGGGGTACACGGTGCGAATCTGACTAATGTGGAGGAATATACACACAGGGCTAATGAACATCTTAACCGTAAACTGCGCAATCGCGCTTACGTTTGCTGCGGAACGATGAACACCATAGACGACGTCTATGATTGTTATCTGCGTCCTCGTATGTGGGCCCAATATGCCGATAACCATGAGGGCGTATGCTTGCTTCTTCATCGCAATAAAATGGATTCAGAAGTTCGAAAGGTCCTGAGCACACACGATGAATTACTGCATAAAGAAGTCTACTACGCAAACTCCTTTCCATTTTCCGCACCCGTAATGTTCCGAGCCCCAGACATTGAAAGAAGCGTCGACGAATTCATCGAAGATCGAGATCATCGGGATTATTTTTTGCTTCATAAACACACGGACTGGGAAGGCGAGAATGAATACCGTTGGATAATTGTTGCATCCAACGACGATAAAGACGCGTACTTCATAACGCTTTCACATGTGCTGGTCGGAATAGTAGTTGGTATCAACTGGCCCAGTATATACAATTCACTTTTAAGACACAGATTCCCTCGATCGTCGGATGTGGTTCTCGGCCAAGCCAAGTGGTTGTATATGGACGGTCCGTCTGTTGATTATTATTTCGATGTAGGTGTGAGATAGAGAACCATATAAAAAATGCATTGCTGCCATCGTGATATCCGTATAATTATTCAACCCTGGGAAACTTAACCGGGAGATTCGCTGATTTACGGTGTTTCGCTTGTCTGGTGAAACTTGGGGAATCGGTACAACAACATTCGGCAATACGCTGAGCAATAAGATTGGTAATAAAAACGGAAGGTGCATAATGGAGCAGCTTGCTTGTGGGGAAGCTATACTAGTAGGCATTACAGCTGGATTATTTGGGGGTTTGATCGGTGGGATTTATGATTATGTGATCTCCATTAATAAACAATTTTCTGGAGATCAACTTGAACAGAAATCATACATTAATAGACTAAAATTGTATAAAAGCAAATACTATTGGATCGGGAGAGCTGTTATTGGGCTGGCTGGATCATTTGGAATTTTCGCAATTGTTATATTAATCTGGAAGTTACAATTTAAGTTAGAATTCAACGCTTCTTCAAGATATAATACTCCTAATCGGTATTGGTATTTTGCAGGACATTGCATCATGAAATTATCCATCAATGGGGGTAAAAATCCAGGAGGCCCTTTTAGGAAAGAGGTTTGAGCAAGTAAAGGCTGAGATAACAGAAGAAGGAACTACTAAAGGACATATTAGTCTGGAATTTCAACAGCAGAAACAAAAATTGCGAGTGACAATACTTCTGACATTGAAATTGCGATAAATAATCTCGAAGAACTAAAGAAAAAATTTCCCACTGATCGCACACTCAATATTTATTTAGGTCGCCTATATAGAAAAATTGACGATTATGATAATGCCATTTTATCTTTAAGAGAGTTCATCAAACAATTAGATAACATCCGCGATTCAGGTGAGACACCACTCAAAGAGGTTAATAAGAATATAGCGGATGCAAATTATAATATAGCCTGTTATCACTCCCTGAAAGCGGCTAAAGAAAATGCCGATTCTGGCAGGGCGGAAGAAGTTGAACGTCTCGTGCATGAAGCTTTAGAATTTTTGCAACTCGCAACAAGGGATCATCCCGAAAACTGCATTCAGGCCAAAGAGGATAAAGATTTTGACTTTATCCGCACTGAGATGGAAGCAATATGCCCAGAAGACGAATAAAAATACAACAAAAACCCTATTGACAATATGGCGTAATAAATCGTATTATGTAACTGAGAATGAATTGGATCTCCTAAAGGGAGGTAGCATCATGAACTTCGGAGAAAAAGAAATATAATCAGTTGAGTTTGAATATGAAGCCCCTGCTCTCCGCAGGGGCTTCTTTTTTTGCCTTCATGAACTTATCCAATCAATTTGGAGGAGATAACCCACGGTCCGGGCCGGGGCCGGATCCAAGGCCCCCGGTGACTGTGGCCTCGATCAACCCCCGCCAGGATCGCCCGGGGCGCCGCGGGGTCCAACTCCTCCGCAGACGGGATCGTTACCGGTCTGTGTCGGCGGTTCAATCCCCCGTCACGGCTTGCCGTGATCCGCGCCTGGTTCGGGATCATGCCAAAAACCAAGATCCTTCCCAGCCTGAGCCGTAGCTAGGCAGGGCTCACCGTCCGATCGTACAGCCTGGCATGTTCCTTTTTTTCATTACTCAGGAATCCCCCCGGAAGCCACTTCCCAATGCTTCTTGAACCCATCCACCGGAACAGTTTCCCGGAGATTGCCTGAATCAGAGCCTTCTATCTTTGATCAGGGTCCCGATCTCGGCTCGTGCCAGGTAATTGCATTGCTACTTTCATGCTATAACCGGATCCGCGTTGTCGATCAGAATGAAGTTTCCCCTCTGGGGTTGAGGTAGTGTTTTTCCAGGATCTGTCTGTTCCCTTGTTATTTGCCCCTTGGCCGGCCCGTAGCAGCCCGATCTCCCCTGGCGTGGTGCTATCCTACTGCTCTTTCCGGGAAATAGTGTAACCATTATGTAACCATTTTGGTGATAAATCACGGTGCCAGATGGCAGGAGATGACCCCATTTTGAGCGTTAATCAGGAATTTTAGGGGTATTTCAAGCCCACTTGGTTCGACTCCCCCCGCCTCCATTCGCCGTCACTCGACGCGCACGAAATCGAGCGGGTCCGGGAACTGGCGACGGAGTTCTTCCAGCCGGTCACGGGGGCCGTAGCCGTCCAGCTCGGAGAACCGGTTCAAGAGAATGTCCTCAAACATAGCTCGCTGGATGGCCTGGACATGCAGATGGGGCGCCCAGTTGCCATTGAGCGGGGGGCCGCCCACCTCGGCGAGCACCATGCCGGGGCGCACGTGAGCGCCGGGATTGACGGCGACATTCTGGAGGTGGGCGTAGATCAGGAGCACGTCACGGGCCGGCGGTTCGGCACCCGCCGGTGTCGGCCGCAGGAAAATCCGTTCGCCCCAGCCGCCGTCGGTATCAGGGTCGTTCTCCACCAGGGCAATATCCGCGTCGAACTCGGTGACAACGGCTGTCCCCTGGGGAACGTGGAAGTCGATACCCAGGTGCACGTAACTTTCCGTCCGGTCGAGATAGCTGCCGCGCCAGACGTGGCGTCGGTCCTCGAGGTACCCTCCATACGACCAGACAACGTTGTGCCGCCGGTGAAAATCCTCCAGCAGCCGCTGGCAGACCGCCGGATCGAGCAACGGGTTGCCGTCGGCCGGGGTCAGGTTCCGACGGGCCAGCCACCGCACGGCCTCGCGGTCGAGGTCGATGCGGCACATGGGTTTGCCTTGAAGCGCGGGGAAGAGCATGAATGGAACCGCGGGACGCCTAGATAGCCTCGTTGGGGTCCCGCTCCTTGATGTAGGCCAGGATCTCCTTGGCCATGTCCGAGTAGACATTGATCCGCGCGTAGTCCAGGTCCACATTATTGAGATACTGGAGAATCAGCGTGTCGCCGATCCGGGCGTGGGGAAGGATACCGGCAAAGAAGAAGCCCAGTGATTCGATTTCGGCGGTCATCAGGGCCGTGGCGGGGTCTTCGAGGTTCAGGAACACGTTGATGCAGGCGATCTGCTTGACGCAGAACTTCCTGAGTAACCGGCGCACGTCGCGGACCACATCGCGGCCGTAGCGTGAGACAAAGATTTCGGCGCAGCCTTCGGCCTCGTTGATCCCGGTCAGAATCTCCGAATCCTCCGCCAGACTGAGCGCGTCCGGATCGGGGTCCCGGTATTCATGTTCCCGCGCGCCGATGTTGCGGTACAGCTTCTCGATCATGGCCCGATGGTGGGCCGGCGGGTAGAGGCGGAGCTTTTGGACCGGGCCGGTGTACTTGTAGCTGAGCACGACGCTGATGCGTTGATCTCCGTCCCCGGCGATGCCCTTGAATCTCCACGAGGCCGGACTGGTTGCCAGAAGCAGACCGCAGTCGTTGATCTGATAACGCATCATGGCCTTCTGGGTAAAGACGTGGTTGGCGACGGCGTAGGCATACACACCCTGAAGTTCGCGCCGTTTCGGACAGGCGAAGAGATACTCGATCAGGCGGTTGAAGGCGCCCTGCCCCCGGTATTCGACGTTGACGAAGACGAAGGTGAGTTCAGCGCACTTATCCTCTGGATACTGGTACAGCAACGCGGCGTGGCCCATGAACACGTTGTCTTTGGTCACGGCCACGGCGGAGATCATCTCCCCGGTCTCGTTCATGTGGATCAGCCGCTCGGGGTAGTAGATGTGGTCGTCAAAAAAACTGTACCCGTGCGACTGGTAGGCGCACTTGGCTATCTGGATGGCTTCCCCGGGCTGGAGGCCGCGGACATCATAGGCGACCTTCTCCCGGATCACCGCCGGTTCCGACATGGTCTCCTGGGCGCTGCGGATTTCGGACTCGATCGTGGCCTTATCCTTGCGGTACTTGACCAGATGGGTCTCCTTCCCGCCAAGACCGAGGTTGTGGTATGAGACCTCGTCGAGCATCTGGTGCATCAAGTACGAGCCCAATCCCTTGCTGGAGAAGTCCTCCGGCGTAGTCCCGGAGGTATACCGGGGAATCTGGCCCGGGTCAAAGGGGATTCCCTTTTCCTTGATCACCACCTTGATGCCGGCGGGGATCGACTCGCAGGCGATCTCGAAGAATCGGTTTTCCTCGGCGTCATAGGCGTGCTTCATGACGTTGGTAACGGCTTCTTCGATGCCGATCTCGAGCTGGAAAAGTTCTCCCTCGGCCAAGCCGAAGAGGGTGGCCGCATCGCGCACAAAGTTCTGCGCGCTATGCAGGTAGTTCAGATCGTTGGGAAGGATGAGCCGGAGAATATCGCCCTGAGCCATGACACACCTCGCTGCAACTCTCAGTGGTGACCGCCAGGAAACTCATTGAGAAGAGTTCGCTTTTCGGGCTTTCCCGGCGATCACCTCGTTTACGGGGTGAAGAATGAGTTTACGGCTGTCATTATTGATGAAACGCGCGAAGAAGGCAAGCGGCAAACATGAACTGACGGTTCAGGGGCTTTAAACTGAAGCGGATTTTTACTGACGGTATCAGCCTCCGAGCGAAGGCGGACTGTTTTAGAAAATCTTATCATGAGTAAATACGTCTACATCCTCCGCAGCATCCCCTGCCCCGACCGGATATATACGGGGAAATCATCTGAGCCCCTCCGCCGTCTGGCGAAGCATAATGTCGGCAAATCCATCCACACCAATAAATATCGCCCCTGGAAGCTGGTCGCCTCCATCCACTTCGAAGATGAGCACAAGGCCAACATATTCGAATGTTATCTGAAAACCGGTTCCCAGGATCACGTATAGGCCACGATCTCCCGCCGGCCTGACCGTTTGCCCGGCCTTTCCGCCCTCCGGTTACTGGCAGAATTTCTTGATGAGATCTGCTGAAGAAAAAGAAGGTTGTCCGGAGGAGGAAGAGGCGGTAACTTTTTTCTGAAACATAAAAAAGAACTTCGGTATAAGCAATCGTTCCCTTATCGACACGGGATGGGGGTTGACAAAGACCAACTTCTACGGCATGTTATACGTGTAGAACACGTGCAGGAGGCAAAGACATGCAGAAGAAACTGACCATAACCGTTGACAAAGTCGTTTACGACGGCCTGTACAAGACCGTCGGCCGTCGCCGCATCAGCCGCTTCATCGAGGAACTGGTGCGCCCACACGTCATTTCGACAGACCTGGCGGAGAGCTACCGTGCGATGGCGGCCGATGAAGTCCGCGAGGCCGGGGCAATGGAGTGGGCGGAAAATTTGGCGGGGGAGATCAGTGATGAACCGAGGTGAAGTCTGGTGGGTGAACTTCGATCCATCCATCGGAGGCGAGATCCGAAAGAAAAGACCTGCGGTCATTGTCAGCAACGACGCAGCCAACAGGTTCCTGAATCGGGTCCAGGTGGTTCCATTGACGACAAAAGTCGACCGGCTCTATCCCAGTGAATCTTACGTATCGGTAGGGGGCCGGCAACAGAAGGCGATGGCAGACCAACTGACTACCGTCAGCAAGTTGCGGCTGATCGAGCGGTTTGGGTGCCTTTCTCAGGCCGAAGTGGCCGCCGTTGAACGGGCCATTCGGGTCCAACTTGGACTTGACTGATGGGGGAGCAAAGTAGCCACCCATTCCGGAGCGAAGCAGCCGGCAATTCCGCCCGACATTCCTTCATCCTTCACAATGGTATTTCTCCCCCCAGAACATGATCAATTGGTTTATCCGTGCTTTGTCCGCGAACTCAGTGAAGATTTTATACGCGGTTACGTAACTTTCCCTTCCTCCGCCCGGAGGATGCGACAGTTCTCCCAGATGCCCGGCGACCACGAATTTCGCATGAAATTTCTGCGTGCCTAAAAAAAACGCATCCTCATCGTCACCCAGATCATAGGGATTCTGGTCGTCATACAAGGGGCTTACCCCCCCGCAGCGGAGAAATAACACGTCCAGGTCGGTTTGATCCGGGACGGCGGACTTGGTGATGTAATCAAAGTCCCCGGTAAAAAATATCTTCTTCCCTTCCCCGGTCACCACCTTGTATACCCGCAAAGGCGTTTCTGCAGAGTTGTCCTGATAGACATGAGGGCCGATAAAGGCGCTTATTCTCATACCGGGAAGTTCAATGTGATGGTTATCGCCCACGAAAACAATATTTTCCTGGTTTTTAAAATAGTCCTCGTTCCCGCTCGGGAGGAGCACGTCCTTGCCCGCTTCCTGCATCAGGGAAATGATTTTTCGATCGCAGTGATCGGTATGCCACCAGGTGGTGGAATGCTTGTGATAATGATCGACGTAGTGGGTGACAAAGAGCACATCCATGCAACGAACCAGTTCCCGGGGTATCGCATCAGGAATTTCCCATCCCCAGTTGTACTTCTGGAGCCCCCGGACCACGTCAAAACCCAAAGTCGCGGTCGGAGTTTTTACGATATACCCCATGTTATAGAGCTGCCAAATGACGATGCCCGTTTTCACCGTGCAGGTTTCGATCTCCTTAATAGCCTTGAACATCTGATTAACGTACAAATCACGGATCGGATTATCCTTCACGTGCCGGTTCTCATCCCCGATGTCGAACTCACCCCCTTTGGAAGTCAGTGCGCCGTCAAGCAGGATACGATCGATCTCCTTGAATATCTTCAGCCGCTCTGCAGTAAAATATGGTCGGGGCGGATATGCTGCTAACTGTTCCCCGATATAACCCAGTTTAAGATTCATTTTATTTTTTTTACCCCCGGTCTTCTCTGCGACATCTCTTCACGACGAAAATGCAACCGGACTTTTTATATCAGTATCCTCATTCCGGGAGCAATACGTAATTCTTTCGATGAAGTCGCGGAATGAAGTAATATATCCTCGGAATATGGCCGCCAATTCCTCTCCCGCTGTAAAAAAAGTCGATGTTTTGGAATTTACTTCTTCGCATTTTTTTAGTTTTTTCCCTCTTCCTCCGCGAACGCTCCTGGAATCGCGTATCCGGAAGCTTTCAGGAGACGAAACAACTCGCTCCTCTTCTCGCCGTAATCCCCGGAAAAGAGAGGGTGGCAGTTCATCACCCCGGTTTGCTCCTGGGCGAGCTTGACCGCGAAGACAAGGCAGGTTGCGTCGCCGCACTTTTGGCAATTGGTTCCCGGCAGAAGCTTATACACATCGAGAGCGGTCAACTTCTGCCTGCGCTCGAAATTCGGTTCGATTGTTTCCCGGTTGGCGTGGCAGTGATTGATCAGCCCCTGAAGCCATTCGACGACCTCCCGGGCGTCCTTCTCGTTGTGTACCTTCCCGGCCGCTATCTTGCGGGGATGAAGGCTGATCAACCTGCCCTCTTTCTTGATAGTCAGGGTTCTCCCCTCATGGTTATAGATCGCCCCCTGCAGGACGGTGTTGAGGTAAGGAAACTCTCCGGAGATGTCCTGATCGAGGTAGGCGATGAACCTGATCTTCTCCCGGTCGGCCAGACAGGGGAGAATATGGTCAATGGCGATTTTTTCTATCAGCATATCTTACGCCGGTCGCCCGGCCAGAGCGACGGCTTAGTTCTTATGATTTATCCCATAATCCGCTTCCCCGGTCGGTTGGGGTGAAAACCAGCCGGTTGTTCTCCGGCAGATCGCCACCAGCCCCAGCATCACCGGGACTTCGATTAACACCCCCACCACTGTGGCCAGGGCCGCCCCGGAGGAGAGGCCGAAGAGGAGTGTGGCGGTGGCGATGGCGACTTCAAAGTGGTTGGAAGCACCGATCATGGCCGCCGGGGCGGCGTCCCGGTAAGGGAGGCGGATGACCTTCGCCAGTCCGTAGGTAATCCAGAAAATCAGGTTGGTCTGGATAAAGAGCGGAACGGCGATCCAGAGAATGGTCAGGGGCCGCGAGAGGATGACCTCGCCTTTAAAGGAGAATAGCAACACCAGAGTGATCAGAAGAGCCGTGACGGTGACCGGAGTGAGCAGGTGGAGGAACTTTTCCTTGAACCACGTTTCTCCCCGGGATTTGATTATCCGGCTTCGAGTCAGCCAGCCCGCCGCCAGGGGCAGCGCCACATAGATCGCGATCGAAAGCGCCAGGGCTTGCCAGGGAACGGGGAGCCGTCCCACCCCGAGAAGAAACCCGCCCAGGACCCCATAGAGCGCCAGCATGGTCAGGGAGTTGATCGCCACCATGACCAGTGTCAGGGAGTCGTTGCCCCGGGCCAGATACCCCCAGACCAGGACCATGGCGGTGCAGGGGGCGATCCCGAGGAGGATGCAGCCGGCGAGGTAGCTTCGCCAGAGCGGGATTTCCAGCATCCTGACCCCGTCCACCAGCACGACCGTCCCCGTCCCGTGGGTAGCTCCGACCGGAAGATCGAGGCCAAAGGGCATCTTGACCAGGTCGACGGCCTCGGCGCCGATGAAGCCCCGGAAGAGTACGCCCAGAAAAAGGAAGGCGATGGCGTACATGGTGAAAGGCTTGACGCACCAGTTGGCGAAAAGAGTCAGCCAAACCGGTTTCCCGCTCTTCCCCGCCCGGATGACCCCGCCGAAGTCGATCTTGACCATGATCGGGTACATCATGAAAAAAAGACAGAGGGCGATCGGGATGGAGACCACCGGCGCTCCCTTGACGCCGATAGCCAGGCCGTCCAGCCATCGGGCCACGCCGGGAGCGGCCTTGCCGAGAAGAATTCCGGCCCCGATGCAGAGGATGACCCAGAGAGTGAGATACTTTTCGAAGAAGCCCAGGCCCCGGGATATCTTTTTTCCGGAGGATTTCATCGTTGCCGAGGATAACAGGATTTTCTCTCCGCCGGCAGAGTATTCTTATCTCATTTCCCGCCAATTGCCGGGAGCAAATGCGTTTTCAGCGTTCCCGGGGAAGGTCATTTCGGACAGCACTGGATGTTTTCCCGGATCAATTTCTTGTAGTCGCCCAGGACATCGTGAACCCAGCAGTCGTCCGACCCGGCGCTCTCCCGGAAGGTGAGGGCCATGATGTAGGCGATCTCTTTCAGGGTGGCCCCGGCTTCCAGTGCTCCCTTGAAATGTTTTTTCACGCAGGGGGCGGAACGGTTCTTGATCGAGAGCGCCAGGCAGATGAACTGATAGGTCTTCTCGTCGATGCTCCGCTTCTCCCGGTAGAGTTCGTCGATCTCGTCGAACTTGCCGGCGAACTCCGGAAAATATTCAGATAAGAGTCTCATATTTTCGCCTCCTTAAAATTTTTCCCCGAGACAATTTTGTAGTAATGATGTAGCACTTCTTTGGAGTGCTGGGGGGGATTTTCTGATGTCTTTTGATTCCTCATTTAAAACGAAACGCGACAGGAATGGCCTCAGCCATCAACCGGAGTCGCATCACCCCGCACTATAAATCATATACAGGCCCCCGAGAATGACCAGGATACCGCATATTTTTTTCAAAACAATCGCACCACGTGACCGGTCCGCCCAGTTCAGGTAGTGTTGCACCACCTCGGTGAACGTGCCGGCGGCGACGATCACCGAGCAGCTTCCGAGACCGTAGAGGAGGAGAAGAGACAGACCGTAGAGCAGGTTTGAAGAAGCCTGCTTGAACGTCACGGCCAGCAGGGGGGCCAGGTAAGCGAATGTACATGGCCCGAGGGCGACCCCGAAGACCAATCCAAGGATGAAGGCGGCAAGAGCTCCTTTCCTTTTCATCCCCACTCGTCCGGGACCCGACCAGGGCATCGAGATGACATCTAAAAGATGGAGGCCGACCACGAAGAAGATAAGTGCCACGAAGTAGTTCCCGTACCTGCCCATATCCCCCATCATCTTCCCCGCGGCGGCGGTGATCGCTCCGATAACCCCGATGGTGATCAGAATGCCGACCGCGAAGAGCAACGAGAGATGAAACGCCCGGCGGGTGGAGATCCGTCCCTGTTCATCGATGAACCCGACGATCAGGGGGATACTTGCCAGGTGGCAGGGGCTGAGGATGATGCTGAGGATCCCCCACAGAAACGAGGCTCCCAGGGCGATCAGCGGCGTCCCCTCGACCGCATGGGTGAGCTGCGTGAAAAGCTCCCGCATAGTACTCCATCCCTCTTTTGTTTTGTTAACTGCTTGGGAATTTTCTTTGTGTCTTGGTGTCTTAGTGGAAAAAGGTATGAGCGAAGCGAATTAAATTATCTGATCATATTTTTTCCGGTTTTATTCCAAGTTCCTTCCATTTGGCCAGGATGTCTTCTTTGGAAAAGAAGCCCTGGTGCCGGAACAGTTCTTTCCCGGCCGCATCGAAAAATATTTGCGTGGGAATGATCCGAACGCCGAACTTTTTCCCGTCCGCCGGGTTCTTCCAGACATCAATGAATTCAACCTGGAAAATCCCCGCATATTCCTTCCGCAACTCTTCCAGAATGGGAGCCATCATTTTGCAGGGGATACATTTATCCGCCCCGACATCGACGAGCCGTGGCAACGCTCCTGGTATGGCGGGGGCCGCTTTTTCTCCGGCCGGGCGGTCCGCGACCGTCAAGCCAAGCTCTGAATCCCGATCCTTTTCCTTCAGAACAAACACGATCCCCACGGCAACAACTAATGCAATCAGTATGATGATCTTGGCGGTTTTACCCATATATGCACCCCGGCTGGACCTCATCTCCTATTGTCTTTTTCCCTGTCGTTTGCCCTCTCATCCGATGAATGACTTGATATCCTCCACCGAGGGAACCTTACCGACGATCTTCACATCACCATCAACAACCACCGCTGGCGTGAGCATTACTCCATAGTCGGCGATGGCATTGAGTTCCTTAACCTCGACAATTTCCGCTTCTTTCCCCAGTTCGGAAAGGGCGGCCTCCACGTT
Source organism: uncultured bacterium (assembly GCA_963822585.1). Taxonomy (GTDB): domain Bacteria; phylum Auribacterota; class Erginobacteria; order Erginobacterales; family Erginobacteraceae; genus CAWGIE01. The sequence continues at coordinate 226,197 of CAWGIE010000026.1, read as the reverse complement.
TTCTTTGGTTTTATGACACTTCGGGCATCCGGTTCCCAGAATCTCGATCTTCATCAACGGCTCCTTTTACATGAGCGCCTTCGGCGCAATTTATTCACATCACGAGTGTGGAAGGGACTTAAGGGACAGAAGGATTTAATAAAATATTTCCTCCAGATTTTCTCTGCGTTTTCGGTCGAATATCATGAGATTTTTTATCTTACCCCCAGAACGTGCCGAAGAAGTATCCCGTTCCGGTGGCCATGACCACGACCAGGGTGACGAAGACCAGCGTCTTCTTTGTCCCCATCACGCTCCGGATGACCAGCATGTTGGGCAGGCTTAACGCCGGACCGGCCAGCAGAAGCGCCAGGGCGGGCCCCTTTCCCATCCCCGCCCCGATCAGCCCCTGGAGGATGGGAACCTCGGTCAGGGTGGCGAAGTACATCAACGCCCCGGCAAATGAAGCGAAAAAGTTGGCGAAGAGAGAATTCCCGCCGACCAAACCCGCCACCCACCGCGAGGGGATCAGCCCTTCGTGGCCGGGTCGCCCCAGAAGCGCTCCCGCCACCAAAACTCCGATAAAGAGGAGAGGCAATATCTGCTTGGCGAAGGTCCAGGTGGACGAGGTCCATGCCTCCAGCTCGTCCTTCTTGAACCATGCGATCAACATCCAGATCAACCAGGCCAAAAAGAGGCCGGTCAGCACCCACTTGATCTTGAATATGAAATCCCAGACACCCCCCTCTCCTTTCGCCGCCCCGCTCCAGTTGGCGAAGATCAGAATCCCCACCATGGCGGCGAAATAGAGGGCGCTCTTCCAGAGCGGCCGCTCTTCCTCCTCTCCAGCGGAGGCGATCTCCGCCGCGTTGTCCGCTTTTTCACGTTCCTCCTTGAGGAAGATGAAGTGCATCATCAGACCGATGACAACGCTGAAGACGATAGCTCCAACCGCCCTGGCGACGCCGAGCTCCATCCCGAGAACGCGGGCGGTGAGGATGATGGCCAGGACGTTGATGGCCGGGCCGGAGTAGAGAAACGCTGTGGCCGGACCGATCCCTGCCCCGCGCTTGTAGATGCCCGAGAAGATGGGCAGGACCGTGCATGAACAGACGGCGAGGATCGTCCCGGAAATCGAGGCCACCCCGTAGGCGAGGACCTTATTCGCCTTGGCCCCGAAGTACTTGATTACCGCCTGCTGATTAACAAAGACCGATATCCCTCCGGCAATGAAGAAGGCGGGAACCAGGCAGAGCAGCACGTGCTGCCGGGCATACTCCTGAAGCATGAGCAATGCTTCCTTGATCGGCCCTCCGAAAGGCAGGTTGCCGAAAGGGAGGAAGTACGCCAGCAGAAACACGGCCAGGATCAGTAAGAAGGTCAGCCACTGCTTCACGGAATCTCCTATATACATCTTCATATCTTCATATAGCGATATATCCGGGAAAAAGAAAATGAATCCATGCCTACATTACCGAACAGATCTCTTCCCGGTTGATCACCCGGGCTTTCTCCCGATCCCCGGCTATCTGCGAGTCTTCATTCCCCCATCTTCGCAGACCTGTCATTACCGTCGCGATGATGTCATCCGTACTTGTCTGAAGTGAGTAAGTGACCCACAAACCGTCTTTCTCATCGGCGATAAAGCCAGTATCTCTTAAGATTCCCAGGTGGCGTGAGACGCTCGACTGGGCGATCCCCAGGATGCGGGTTACTTCGCAGACGCACATCGGTTTTACCTCGAGCATCTTCAATATCCGGATGCGGTTCCGGTCGGAGATTGCCTTGAAGATTTTTTCCATTCGTCTCATGGGATCACACTATATCGGATTTCGTCTATATATTACCACAAAGAGCGATACTGTCAAGGCTCCTCCGGAAGATATTGCTCTCCCCGGCAGCGGACCAGATCGATATCCGGCGCCGGGATCGGTCGGATTAAATACATTTTAACAGTATTTTTACCCGGGGAAAGTTGATATCCTATAAGACGTCTGAACTAAAACCGAGATGCTAGCCCGAAGTCTTTTAGAGCGTGGCTGCTGAAACCTATTAGCAAATCATTTATTTAGCTCCCCTGAATGATGCGTCTCACTATTAATAAGAATGGCGTTTCACTTCTAATGAGACTCTGGTTTACGTTTCGTTATTCCACCCCAACGGGGTACTACATCATAATCCGGGGGGAGACGGAAATAGCACCCCATTGGGGTGTGGGGGGGTGTAGGTGATTGGTTTCCGATTCCCAGGGTTGCACCCTGGGCTATGATGTGGGACGCCGTTGGCGTCCCCGGGCTTTGTATCCGAAAGAGCGCCGGACCTGTTTTAAAAGCGTTTTTCCGGTAGAAAGCCGTTAATCTATTCTCATTTACCTGAAACGCCAATCTTATTTATACTGAGGCACGACACTGAAGATAGCCTGTTGGATAAAAAAACAGTCTGCTGCTGCGGAATAACTGTGGTTACTATATGTACTGTGTTGAACGATAGCTGATAACCCGGAGAATTCATGAAAATTTTCAATTTTCATGAATATTCCGGATTAAACCAGGAGAATACGGATGGATATCGCGATGATCGGACAAGGCAAGATGGGCGCCAATATGGCCATCCGCCTGCTGAAAGGCGGTCACCGGGTTATTATCTTCGATCTGAATGAGGAGACGGTCAAAATCGCCCGGAACGCCGGGGCGGAAGACGCCCGGACACTGGCCCGGGTGGTGGAGAAACTGAAACCTCCCCGGGCCGTCTGGGTGATGGTCCCGGCGGGTACGCCCACGGAAGATACCATTACCGCATTGAGCCAGCTCCTTTCTCCCGGAGATATCGTCATCGACGGCGGGAATTCCAACTATAAAGACACCCGCCGCCGCGCCGCCGCCCTGAAAAAGAAGGGATTGCAGTTGGTGGATGTGGGGACCAGCGGCGGTATCTGGGGGGTGGCCGAGGGCTACAGCATGACGGTCGGCGGGGACACGGATGCCGTGGAAACGCTCCGCCCGTTATTTTCGACACTGGCGCCCTCACCCGATCGGGGCTGGGGGAGGGTCGGGCCATCCGGCTCCGGCCATTTCGTCAAGATGGTTCATAACGGCATCGAGTACGGCCTGATGGAGGCTTACGCCGAAGGGTTCGAACTGCTGCGGCGCAAGGAGGAGTTCGCGCTTGATCTGGGCACGATCGCCGAAATCTGGCGGAGCGGCGCCGTGATCAGATCCTGGCTGCTGGATCTGACGGCGAGGGCATTGGCCGAGAATCCCGATCTGGCCGGGATCGCCGCGTTTGTCCCCGATTCCGGCGAGGGACGCTGGACTGTTCAGGAGGCAATCGAACTTGGAGTTCCCCTCCCGGTGATTACCCTGGCGCTCCAGGAGCGTTTCCGGTCCCGGAACCCCGATTCCTTCGCCGACAGGCTCCTGGCGGCCCTCCGGGGGCAGTTCGGCGGCCACACTGTCAAAGAAGAAAGCGGGAAGTGACCCCCGGGGACTAAATTAGCTCGCTCTGCTCGCCAATTTATGTAGGATCGTCCTTCACTTCGTTCAGGACTTGCGGCAGATGTAGTAAATGTAGTATCGCCTTGCCTGCGGCAAGGCTTGCCGAACAGCAAAAAGCGATCCGGCAATTCTGACCATGAATGCCGAAGCGGGGTTATCGGGGTTTTTTGTTCTCGTCCGCGATCAGCTGGGCGTCTTCCTGGGTGCCCAGTAAAATCGCGATCCACCGGGTCCGGGGGTTTTGCTGGAGGATGATCTTCAGGGTCATGGTCAGGGGGACGGAGAGAAACATTCCCACGGTCCCCAGCACGAACCCCCAGACAATCAGGGAAAGGAAAACAACCAGGGTGGAAAGCCCCATCCCCTTCCCCATGATCTTCGGCTCCACCACGTTCCCGATCAGCATGTTGATCGCTACATAGCCCCCGGTGGTCCAGAGAGCGCTTCCCAGACCCAGCTGAACGAGAGAGAAGAGGACCGCCGGAACGCCGGCGATGATCGAGCCGATGTTGGGGATGTAATTGAAGAGAAAGGCGATCAGTGCCCATAATACCGCGTAATCGACCCCGACAAGCGTCAGCCAGGTCCAGATCAATACCCCCGTCATCAGGCCGATCAGGGTCTTGATGCCCATGTAGTGACGAATGCTCTGGGCGATACTGCCCAGATATTCCAATCGTCTCGGCCGGTTTCCGGGAGATGGCGCGGGCCTTGACGGAGAAGCTTCCCAATTCGAGGAGGATGAAGATGATGATGAAGAATATCAGTGCCATGTTCGACATCAAGGCGCCCAGTTCTCCGAGGACGGAGGCGGTGAAGATCATGATCTTGCCCGGATCGAGCAGTCCCGTCAGCTGTTCGTCCGTGATGGTTATCCCCTTCTGATTGAGATACTGAAAGACCGTCTCTGCCATCCTGTTCAGGTTGGCCGCGTATTTCGGGGCATCCTGTGAAAACGACGCCACAGAGCCTCCGATCACCCGTCCCAAACCGAAGAAAATAATAATGATCCCCACCAGGACGATGGCGACCGCGAGGCCGTGGGGGATTCTTTTTCCGTGCCAGCCAGGTCACCGGCTGGGCGCAGATGACGCTGATAAAGAGAGCCAACAGGATGGGGGTGACGATGGAGGACGCCTGCATCATCCCGGCTATGATGATGATAACGGCCGCGGCGGTCAACGGGGGTGAGAGATATCGAGCTGGTATGCCGTCACTGGTCATCTTGCAGCGATACCTCCCGGGCAAATCATCGGGTAGCGGGGAAGAGATCTTCTCATCACCGGTAACTGAACGAGCTCACTTTATCTCCTGTGAAGGAAACCACCAGTTCCTGGGAACCGCCCTCCCCGTCAAGGTATCGGTACACCCAGATCTCCCCCGTTTCCCCGGGGACGTTGCGCAGGGGGGAGCCGAAGAGATTCAGGATCTCGTCCCTGGTGGTGAATCCGGGACGGATCTGCTGGACACTGGAGGTCTCAATCGGGGCGCCGATTTTGGGCGTGGCACAGGCGGAAAAAATAAAGACGGCAATGACTAAGATTGAACAGGCGGTTCTCATTGTTTTATTTGTAAGCGAGAAAAAGTTTATGCCCGAGTTCCCGGGAAACCTTTCCCGCGCATTCGCCGAGGAGGCTTTCCCGGGTCGGGGGGATGCCCGGGCTGCTCGGCAGATCCAGGACATCGGAAGGCACACCCGATTTTTCTCCCCACCATCTCGCGTAGGCGATCTCACTGGACTCGGTTTGGGTAGCCCGGGCCGACGGCTCCGGCTCGCCGCCATTCTTCGCCGCCACCGAGAAAGCCGCCGAGAGGCGGTAGGAAATCTGGCGGCGGTAAACCGTCCAGTAGGCCATCCGCTCCATGGTGCCGATTTCTTTGCCCTTCTTGTTATACCGGGGGATAGTGACCTGGCAGCTGTCGTTCCTCGAGACCCATCCGCTGTCGCTGAAGTCCGCGTTCTCGATCACCACGTTGCAGATGGAGGTGGCGGTATCCCTTTCCCCGGCAAGCTTCAGGAAACGCGGCCGCTCCGACATGACTGTGGCGGCGATGCCCGCGACCAGTATTCTGGCTGCCTCCCGGTCAGATCCCGGATCGCTACAGACAATAAAAAGACCGGTCGTCACCGATTCCAGAAGGCGGTCCCGGCGGACGGCGGCGTCCCGGTAATTTTCCACAAAACCGAGGGCCCGGTCATAGGCATCCACCGCGCCGCGGAAATCGCCGTCCGTTTCGAACCGGCTTCCCTCCCGGTAAGCTTTTTCCGCGGCCAGGGCGGTCAGTTTTACCCTCTGATTCTCCTGGTAATACAGGTTATAGGGTCCCCCGGGCAGAGTGCGTACGAGATACGAAGAGGCGATGACACGGTCGCATTCCGCCAGGGCGTCCTCATAGGCGCCGGCCTGGATCATGGATGCTACCCGGGCTTCATGCTCATAGACGATTGCCTGGATAATGCTTTCCAAAAGTTCGCGGGCTTCTTCGTCATCAGGGTCATCCTGCAGGCAGAGGGCGACGTACTCAAGGGCGGCATGGGGGTTAACGGACTGCATCTGTTTGGCCGCTTCATACGATTTGCTCGAAGCGCATCCGGCCAGGAAGGCGCAGGAGAAGAACAGCGCCAGCAGGCATCTGTTCATGCTCCCCTGAGCTTTCATCGCGGGGGTGAAATAACCGATGCGGCGTTTCTTTCTCATGGGGATGGGGCTCACCCGACGTCGCGTCTATTCAAAGGATGGGATCTTTTTGCCGCCGGAACCTTCCTTCACGATCTCGCCCGCGTCGACGGATACCAGGGCCACGGTTTCATTCCCGTAAATCTTCAACCGGACCAGGCGGGCCGTTATCCGCAAACGTTCTCCGTTGGAGAATTCCCCTCTGATCGAACCGTCATAAATAATGAACGGGATGTCATCGGCCTCCTTCCCGTCAATAATAACGTCCTTGAGGCCGAGGATGAGGGGCATGTAGATGGAATGAGTATTGTCCCGTATTGTCCCGGACGCCTCAACCCGTTCCTTGAGGAGTTTGACGTCGCAATAGGTAAGCGGGATCTGCTCCCTCTTTTCATAGGCGAAGAAGGTGCAGATAATGATCTCGTTATGGACAAAACGGATCGGCCAGAACTTCTTGAACTCGATGCATTCCCGGGCCGGATCGTTGTAGGTCATGGCGCAGATCCTCCGGGCGACCTCCCGGTTTTGCTCGGGAGAGCCGAAGAAGACCAGGTCGATATCCTCGTCATCTTCCATCCGGCCGTAGGAGAGTGATCCGGTCACGCCCAGACGCTCCATCGGGACATCGAGGAGCTTGCTTACTTCCTCGATATCCCTCCCAATCTGCGGATACATGACGCTGACCCGGGCCCGGGAGTGCTTATCATTGAACCAGCCGTCAAAATCCTTCAGATCGAAGAGCACGTGAAACTTGGTTATGATCGGCTCCTGGGTGGGTGGAGGAAGGGTTTTATCGATCTCGTAATGGTGCTCGATCTGTTTGTCGTGGGGGATCATGACATGCTCGCCGTTGACATACGCTTTGGTAATACTGGTATACGGGCGCCCGTGGATATCGATCTCCCCCTGGGGATCGGGATAATTGATGATTTTTCCGTAAAAATGACCCGGGGGATTGAAATATCCCTCGGTGTAGGTAAACGCTCCCGTCTTCTTGAGCAGATAGGTTGTATCCCAGACTACCGGCCCCAGCGTGTCGAGCGGCTGAAGCAGCTTTTCAATTTCGACCTGCCATTCATCTCTCATCGTTAACTATTTCCTCCCTCGGACCGGCTCCTCATAAATATAACTCAGTGCCTTTTATTTCCAGTGCGCCGGGGGCGCTCATGTTCTCTTCACGTACTGTACCACAGGTGATTGGAATTGGCAGGCTTTTTTCATCTGGATTATTCATGAAAATTTTCAATTTTCATGAATAATCTCAGGTTAACCCGATTCATACTGCCGACGGTGGAGATGAACCGCGGGAGAATACTATTGTCCCTCGAGCCGGTACCGTGGTAGTATATTCCCATGAAAACAGCGGCGGCAACGGTTCTCTTCATCTTCTTCGTTTCCGCGGCCGGCCCTTCGTTCCCACAACCCCTTCCCCCCACCCCGGTTCCGTCCGCCGGCGATATGCCCATGGACCGGATGACCATAGCCCCGGACAAAATGGCTCCCGACACGATGTCCCCCGACACGATGGCTCCCGATACGATGGACCCCGATACGATGGACCCCGATACGATGTCCCCCGATACGATGTCCCCCGATACGATGTCCCCGCAGACGATGGCACCGCAGACAATGGACCCGGAGACGGCGCCCTCGATGGGAATGGACCCGATGACGATGGACTGACAGGTGAATTTCAGCCTGTTGCCAAGGCCGCAATCAATTTTCTATCCCGTCACACTACATTTTCTCAGATGGAGTGATGGGGTATTGGAGTAATGGAATGGGCCGGAGGGACCGAGATCGGGGCCTGCATTACTCCAACACTCCACTATTCCAGTACTCCCGTTTTTTCTGGTCAGGGTTTTGGCGCTATCCGGGACTGCTATCTGTCTGATCTGACGGAGCTAAATAGAAAAAGGGCGTGAATTCAGTGCCAAACAGCCTGAACTCACGCCCTCTTCAGTTAACCTCAATTCATCCGATGTTTACGAAATCGGCGAAACGTTGATGGCTTTTTCTCCTCTCTGATCCTGGATAACCTCGAACTCTACTTCCTGTCCTTCGGCGAGAGTCCTGAATCCATCCGTGTTAATGGCGGTGTGGTGGACAAAAACATCCCCATGACCGTCTTCTTTCTCGATAAAGCCATATCCCTTGCGGTCGTTAAACCATTTTACTTTCCCTTTCACTCAACTACTCCTCCTTTCATAAAGATTGTTGAAAAAAAAACCACAAAGTTGTCACGGCCTTTGTGGTTTTTCATCAACGGTTACACGGTACACATAAAGACACATTTTAACCAACTTTGGGATCAATATATCAAAATCAGTTCTTCCCGGCAAGTAAAAAATAGTATCTCTACATAAATTCCGCCGGTTGGCTCAGGTTTGATTAAATCCGCGCGGCCTCCACCGCGATCTCGATTTGATCATTAAACGACCCCCTCCCCTCTCGGTTCCTGGCCTCCGGTCAGGGCGCGAGCTTTTTTAACGCTTTTTCCGCTTCCTGTTTGACCCAGGGATTTTTATCGGTTGTTCCCGCCTTCAAGACCTCCTCCACGTCCGGCCCTCCCAGTCTGCCCAGGGCATACATGACGGAACTGCGCACGGAGGGCGATTGATCGGACGCCAGCAGCTTGATCTCTTCCGCCGCGCCGGTATCGTTCAAGTCTACCAGCGTTTCGACCGCCATCACCCGGACGTACATATCCCGATCGGAGAGAGTCCCCCTGATCGCCTTCGCCGCTTCCGTTCCCCCGATTCTCCCCAGGGAGCGGATGGTATTTTTACGAACGTCCGCAGATGTCGAGGAGAGCATCTTCTGCAGCGCCGGGAGGCTCTCTTCCGAGCCCAGTCTCCCCAGGGCGCCGATCGCGAACATCTGCACATCACGGTCGGGATCGGCCAGCTTGGCTTCAATGGCCGGGCGTGCCTGTTGTGCCCCGATTTTTCCGAGGGCTTCGATCGCCCGCCATCTGAGCCCGGCGTCTTTCGCGTCGACGGCTTTAAGCAGATCCGGGACCGCTGAGGCGACTTTCAATTCCCCCAGGATGGCCGCCGCGTTCCGCCTGCTCTCGCCGGTCGCCTTCGGATCGTTGAGGACGGCCAGCAAGGCCGTGATCTCGCTCCCCTCCTTCATGCTCTGCAGGACCAGCATGGCCTGCCATCGGATGTACTGATCGTTTGAGGAGACCATCAGGGCCGCTATCTCCGGCATAACCGACTGATCCTGGAGTTCATCGAGGCCGATCAGGGCGGCTTCCTGTACTTTCGGATCAAAATGCCCCAATGCTTTCTTCAGAAGCGGGAGAGCCGCCGGGCTCCCGATCTTTCCCAGGGAAAAGACCGCGCTCCTGGTGACCCAGGTTTTGGGGTCGCCCAGGAGTTCTCCCAGGGGGATGACGGCCTCCTCCGCCTCGATCTCGCCCAGCAGCCGGGCCGCTCCGCCCCGGATACCGGGGTCATCGTTTTTCAACGCCTTGATCAGATAGGGAACCGCCGGTTCTCCGATTTTGAGCAAAGAATCGGCGTTGGCCTGGATCGCGTCTCGATTCCACCCCTTCAGCCCATCGATCAGTCTCTGGATACGGGCGGCATCGGCGGTTTCCGTTCCGGCGGCGACAACCGGCCCGGCAAAGAGAAAGATAGATATGATAACTCCCAGTATTCGGATATTCATTCCCCGGCTCCTTTTTTAAGAAATCTGGCTGATCTACGGAAAAATGGACCAGCACAACGATGCTATTTTTCTTCCGGCAAAATTTCCACCGGTACCTCCGCTAGTCTCTGGAAGGTATCCGCGTCCAGGCGCGTCCCGACTTCGCTGCCGAAATGAACAGGGATAGCGAGCCGGGGTTTCATCCGGTTGGCCGCTCGGGCCGCTTCCCCGGAAGTCATCGTGTACGTACCCCCTACCGGGATAATAAGGATATCAACAACGATGTCGTCCATCTCGGGGATATAGTCGGTGTCACCGGTGAAGTAAATTCGTTCCCCCCCCATCTCGATAATATATCCTACCCAGGCGTTCTCCCGGGGATGGAAAGATTTGCCGATATTATACGCGGGAACGGTCCTGATCACGACGTTGCCCAGTGTTATTTCCCGGCCGGGGCCGATGGGCCGGAAGCCGGGGGGGAGGGCTTTCCCGCAATCCGGTGGGGCCAGAATCACCGTATTCTCCCGGGCGATCAGGGCCACATCTATTTTTGAACAATGATCGTTGTGACTGTGCGTAATAAGAATAATGTCCGCTTTCGGCTGATCCGTGGTTAAATGCCAGGGGTCGATATAGATAATCTTCTCTCCCTCAATTCGAATGGAGGCGTGCCCCAGCCAGTGGATCTTATTGGCAGACATGATATCTCCCACATTTTTATGATGATTGGAGAGGCAGCGAATAGGTTCCCCGCTTCTCTTACTGGATATCAGGTTATCAGTATATCAGGGGGAAGAATAGCAGGATAGCGGATTATCAGGACAAGACTGCCCCCTGCCGGTTTCTCGGAACTCCCGCTAACCTCCCATCCCCTCCTCTTCCCCGTAACTGGCCCAGCAGTCATCGGTCTCCCAGACCGTGATTTTCCGAAGGGTTCCGGGCCCCGGGAATTGTCCGGCCATCTTCTCAAACAGGAGACGGCTGATATTTTCCGTGGTCGGCTCGTGCTCGGCAAAATCTTTAACCTCGTTCAGGACCCGGTGATCCCAGGGGGCGAGGGCGGTTTTGAGCGCCCGCCGGGCTTCTCCGAAGTCGATAACCATATTCTTTCGCAGCCGCCGCGACCCGATCTCCGCTTCCACCCGGTAGTTATGACCATGGATGCGCCGGCAGCGTTCGGCGGCGCCGCTGTGGAAATGTGCCGCGCTGAATTCTTCCCGTACGCCGATGGTGAACAAGGGAAACTCCTTATATCGTTAGAATAATATCCCGGCCGGTGTGCCAGCCATACTATATTAATAACCAGACGGGAGTATTGGAGTACTGGAGTGTTGGAGTATTGGAATTCCCGGCCCGGGCCGATCCTCCACCACTCCACCATTCCATCACCCCATCACTCCTTTTATGCTTTCCCATATTCTTAAAGATAGCGTTGATTTAATGCAAAAGATAACCACCAGCAATATCCCTCACGTATGCACCTGCTGGGGGCCCGGATAATCGGGGAACTCCAACCTGGTCAGGTAATCGATCTCGGCCAGCGACGATTTAACCAGCCTCACCTTCTCGTTGTAGGGCAGAAAAGCGCTCTTGAAGCCGTTGATCAGGATATCCCGGAGATTGAACGGGGAGAGAGAAAAGTTGGTGACGGCCAGGTGGAGTTCCCGGGTCATTGAAGTGTTCGACATCAGGCGGTTATCGGTATTGAGCGTTACCCGCACGCCGTAATCATAATAAAATTCGAAAGGGTGATCGTGGATCGTTTTAACGATCCCGGTCTGGACATTGCTGGTAAGACAGATCTCCAGGGGGATACGGTGGTCGGTGACATAATTGAGAAGATCGGGATCTTCGCGGAGCCGGGTGCCGTGACCGATCCGGTTCGCCCCGCAATAATGAAGCGCCTGGGCGATACTTTTCGGCCCGAAGGCTTCCCCCGCGTGGACGGTGGAATTGACATTGTTATTTATTATCAGATAGAACGCTTCCAGGTGATCCTTGGCGGGAAAATCCTTCTCCTCGCCGGCCAGGTCGAATCCCACCACCCCCCGGTGTTTGTAGGCCACCGCCAGTTCCGCCAGATCGTAAGAGAGTTCCGGGTCCATGTTGCGGATCCCGCAGATGATAATCCCGGTCAGGATCTCGAAATCACGCTCCGCTTTCTTGAGACCGACGATAACGCTCTCGATAATGTCCGGCATTGAAAGCCCATCCCGGGTATGCAGGATGGGCGAGAAGCGCACCTCGACATATTTGACATTTTCAGCCGCGCAGTCCTCGGCCAGTTCATAGGCGATACGCATCAAAGCGTCGCGGGTCTGCATCACGGAAAGGGTGATCTCAAAGTCTTTCAGATATTCTTCCAGGCTCCCGTGTATTTTTCCCGGGAGCAGGGTTTTTTCTATCTCCGTGGGGGTGAAATGCTTGTGGCCGCCGGTGGCCGCTTGTTCTCCGGCCAGTTCCAGTAGGGTTGCCATCCGAAGTGAACCGTCGAGATGGACATGGAGGTCGGTTTTGGGAAGCAGGCGGATAAATTCTTCGCTGATCTTCATGTTAAAATTTTTCTCCGAAAAATTTTATCGAAAAACATAAACAACGCGGTTTATACATAATAGCCGGGAACCTTCGAATTGGCAAGACAATCCGGGATTCTCCCAAATGGCAACAGGGTTAATCCGATTTATTCATAAATCGGGTTAGTTTTGAACCATGACCAAGCTTATCTGAACAGCCAAGCGAAAAGATATTGATTTTATCAAATTCTCCGGCAACGAATTACAGCCAAAGAGCTACTTCTGCCGGCCGCGTTAACATGAAGAATAACATGTCTCCCTTTAGGAAAAGAAAAAGCAGAGTATTGTCGCCGTATAAACAAGATTGCTATTCATAATACTTTGAACGACAATTAGTAATCCGGATCATTCATGAAAATTTTCAATTTTCATGAATGATCCAGGTTAATGGCGTCTCCTCTTCAGGGAGAAACGGAGAGGAACCCCCTCAAAACCGAAGGCCCGGCGTACCGCGTTTTCGAGATAATTCTCATAATTACTCGAGAGCAGGCGAGGATCGTTGACAAAAAGCCGGAATGAGGGAGGCGCCGTACCGGTCTGGGCGGCATAATAAATCTTCAAACTGGTATGTTTCCTCCTTCGGGCCGGGACCTGTTCCTGGGCCTGCTGGAGTACCCGGTTCAGCAGAGCGGTACTGACGGTTTTTTGCCGTAACCCCGCCACCTGCATAACCGTTCCCATCAAATCCTCGATCCCCTTCCCGTCTCGGGCGGAGAAAAAGACGATCGGCAAAAAACCGGCGAAGGGCAACTGGTTCCGGACGGTTTCCCGATATTTCTTCCGGGAGAGGAAACCGGCCAGATCCCATTTATTCACGCCCAGGATGCACCCTTTCCCGGAGTCCAGCGCCAGTTTGACGAAGTTGGCGTCGGTACGGGTCGGGGGGTGCGGTGTTTCCAGGAGGAGCAGAGTGACATCGGAACTTTTTATGCCTCGCCGGGTTCGACTGAGGCTGAAAAAGTCCAGAGCCGAGCGGGAGTCGTTGTGGCGCAGCAGACCGGCGGTATCGACCACCCTGAATTCCTGCCCCTCCCATTGAAAACCCGCGTCGACAGCGTCCCGGGTCGTTCCCGGGCGGTCATCCACCACCACCCGGTCCGTACCGAGCAGGCGGTTGAAAAGGGTCGATTTGCCGACGTTGGGGCGTCCGACGATAGCGAGAGAGGTGCCCTCCCGCCCGGCCGACAGTGGATACCGCTCGACGGCGGCAACGATGGCATCCAAAATGTCGTTGACGCCGAGACCATGCATGGCGGAGACGGGGAGACAGCGTTCGAAGCCGAGTTTCATGAATTCCCCGGCGCCCAACTCCAGATCTTGATTGTCGGCTTTATTTGCCACCAGGATAACTTTCCTGCCCTGCCGGCGGAGAATCATTCCTACCGCTTCATCCAGTGGAGTGAGACCCTCCTGGATATCAACCACCAGCAGGCACACGGCCGCTTCCCGGATCGCCATTTCTACCTGCTCGGCGACCTTCTGGTCCAATCCCTGACGAACCCCGGGGAGAAGCCCCCCGGTATCTACCAGTTGAAAACAGGTATCATCCCAGCAGACATCTCCCTGAATCCGGTCGCGGGTGGTCCCGGCTTCGCTATGGACGACCGCGATCCGATGTCCGACCAGGCGGTTGAAAAGGGTCGACTTTCCGACATTGGGGCGCCCGACGATGGCGACCAGAGGAGGAGTAGTATATTCAGAGGGTGACATCGTTAATTCGCTCAGAGAATTATAGTGAAAAGATTGCGGTATATGAAACGGAAGAGAACCATTTTAAGGATGTCTTGATAAACGCACTGCTTTCAGCGTTCCGATCAGGTAAGTGACCCCGGATACCCCAACGGTGAGAGCGGTGGCATAGAGCGAGAACCTGATTAACTCCGTTTGCGGCCGGTAAGGATGAAGAAGGATCCAGATAACGGTGGCCATCAACAAGACAGCAGACGTTTTTCCCCAGAGATTCGGGGTTATCTTAACCTCGCCCCGTGACCAGCGCTGGAAGAGGCACAGGGAGAGGAAAAGGAGAATAAAATCCCGGCAGAGAATAATCAGAACAAACCAGACCGGGATCCGGTAAAGGTTCCCGATTCCGACGGCGAGGACGATAACGGTGCTGTCCAGAAGTATTTTGTCGGCCAGGGGATCAAGCAAAGCGCCCAGCTGGGTCCGCTGGTTTCGCGACCGGGCGAGATACCCGTCGAGTCCGTCGCTGACCGCGGCGAGAGTGAAGAGGCTCAACGCGACCGCATAATAAATCTCGTGTCCGGAATGTCCGTAAAGAAGCAGTGCCCCGATAAAAAAAGGGCACACCGCCAGGCGGGCAATGGTTATCCGGTTTGGCAAGTTCATAGAACTTAGCGCCTTCGGCGCTAACTATTTATTTTGGCAATGTCCGGGGATCGAATGGTTGGGGTGATTATCCCCACAATGGATATCAGATTATCAGAGTATCAGTGGGTGGAATATCAGTATATCAGGTTATCAGGCGCGGCCAGACTCCTTTACCTGATCTTCTGATATTCTGATATTCTTCCTACTGATCCCCTGATTTCCTGATGCCCTCCCGGTTGCTTTCCGGATTTTCTGATTTTTTTTCGGTGATCTCCCCCTGATTTTTCTCCAGATAGGTCAATGCATTATCCAGTCGCTTCAAAACCGCCTCCCGGCCCAGCAGGACCATAATCTCAAAAATCCCCGGACTGTCCTTTCTCCCGGTCAACGCGATCCGGAGAGGATGGATCAGTGTTCCTCCCTTGATCCCGCGCCGGGAGATGATGCCGCGGAGCGCTTTCTCCAGTTCTTCTTCGGTGAAATGCTCGACCGCGGCGAGGCTTTCCCTGACCTCGGCCAGGAGGGTTCCCACGCCGTCTTCGGTCCAGTACCGGGCCACCGCTTCCGGATCATACGCGATCTGCTCACCGATAAAGTAATCCGCCTGGGGGAGGAAGTCCTTGAGACTTTTCAGGCGATGGCCGAGTAGTTTGACGATGGTGTGGAGCCTTTCCGGGGAGACCGTCTCCCAGACAGTCCCGGCCAGAAGAGGACGCAGCCGCCGGACCAGCTCGGCGGCCGGCGTCTGCAGGATATATTGCCCGTTCAGCCAGAGAAGCTTCTGGAAGTCAAAGACCGCGCTCTTCCGGCTGACCTTTTTCAGCGAAAATTCCTTCAGCAGATCGTCGACGCTCAACAGTTCCCGGTTGTCTCCGGGCGACCAGCCGAGAAGGGCCAGGTAATTCTTCAGAGCATCCGGCAGGATGCCGTCTTCCCGGAAAGCGCGCAGGGAGGTGGAACCATGACGTTTGCTCAGAGGGGTCTTGTCGGCCCCCAGGATGAGGGGGAGATGAGCGAAGAGGGGGAGAGACCATTCGAGAGCGCGATAAAGGATGATCTGTTTAGGGGTATTGGGAAGATGATCGTCACCCCTGATGACATGGGTGATTCCCATCTCGTGATCATCGACCGCACAGGCGAAATTATAGGCCGGAGAACCGTCCGATTTGAGCAATACGATATCTTTCAATTCGGTCCCGGAGACAGTGATCGATCCGTACACCAGATCGCGGAAAGTGATCGCCGCCGGCGCGACCTGGAGGATAATCGCCCCGGCCCCGGGTTTATCGGGATCGCTCCGATATGCCTTTCCTTCCCGGAACAGCCGCTCCGCGTGGCTGCGGTAGAGATCAAACCGTTCCGACTGAAAGACGGGTTCTCCATCCCAATCCAGACCCAGCCAGTCGAGCTCCCGGATGATCTCATCACTCAGCTCTTTCCGGGACCGTTTCCGGTCGGTATCCTCGATGCGGAGGATGAATTCCCCGCCTTTTCCCCGCGCGAAAAGCCAGTTAAAGAGCGCGGTCCGTACACCGCCGACGTGAAGGGAACCGGTGGGACTGGGGGCGAAACGAACCCGGGTATGATTTTCAGGAGCGGTCATACCCATCCTGAAGCGTTTTCAGGTTAATCTCCAGAAGGTCCCGGTGGCGGGGGGGCAGAAAATTCCGCACGGCGTCCTGAATCGAGGCCAGGGTAAGCAGCGCGGAGCGGCGGATGTACGCGCCCAGCATGGCCATGTTGGCCGATTTGAGACTGCCCCGTTCTTCAGCGATCTGATTGGCGGGTACCCGGATCTCAACGATATCATCACGGTCGGATGTCTCATCAACCAGAGAACTGTTGACGATGAGAATACCCCCCGCCCGCAGGCGCCGGCTGAACTTGACCATCGAGGGGCTGTTCATAACCAGGCAGGCATCGGGATGAATGGTGATGGGGGAGGCGATCTCTTGCCGGGAAATGATCACGTGACAGTGAGCGGTCCCGCCCCGGACCTCGGCGCCATAGGAGGGGATATAAGTCACGTTCCTTCCCAGTGAGAGGCCGGCATGAATGGCGATCTTCCCCGCCAGCATGATTCCCTGGCCTCCAAAGCCGGCGATGACCATCCCCTCAGTAATGACGGCGTCATCACCGCCCGTCCCGATATCCGCCACGATGGGCTTATCCATCTTTAATCACCCCCAGCGGAAAATGAGGGATGAGTTCCCGGGATATCCGGCAAAGACAATCCACGGGAGAAGCCCTCCAGTAGGTGGGGCACGGAGAGAGCACTTCTACCAGTGAGAATCTCCGTCCCTCGATCTGGTTCCGGAAGGCCCGGGTGATGTATTCCCGTACTTTCCTGATGTTGGCCGGTGTGTCGAGGGCTCCCCGGGCGATAAAATCCGTTCCATCAAGAGGTGCCAGCATCTCGCAGACTTTGAGGGGGGGGCCGGTCTCCTCGAAACTTCTTCCGTCGGGGGTGGTGGCGGTCTTCTGGCCGATCAGGGTCGTGGGGGCCATCTGTCCCCCGGTCATCCCGTAAATCCCGTTATTGACGAATATAACCGTGATTTTCTCTCCCCGGTTGGCGGCATGAATGATCTCGGCGGTCCCGATGGCGGCCAGGTCTCCGTCCCCCTGGTAGGTGAAGACGATCAGATCCGGACGGACACGCTTGATCCCGGTTGCCACCGCCGGCGGCCTTCCATGGGCGGCCTCGGTGACATCAAAGTTAAAATAGTCATAGGCCAGTACGGCGCATCCCACCGGGGCGATCCCGATTGTCCGCTCCCGGATCCCCAGTTCGTCGATCACCTCGGCTATGATCCTGTGCACCGTTCCGTGACCGCACCCGGGACAAAAATGGGTGGGGACATCCTGCAGGGTTTCCGGTCTTCGGTATATTACCTCACGGGTGTTCTTTTTCATGACGCCATCAGCTCCCGGGCGGCGGCTTCAATCTCCCCGACGGTGAGAATTTCTCCTCCGCCATGACCGAAAAAGTGCACCGGCCGCCTCCCATTAACCGCCAGGCGCACGTCATCCACCATCTGCCCGTAACTCATCTCCACCGCCAGAAATTGTGCCGCCGCCGCGCTGAGTTCAAAGATGATCGCGGAGGGAAAAGGCCAGAGCGTAACCGGGCGGAGCAGCCCCACCCGCTTCCCTTCTTTCCGGAGGTTCTTAACAACCTCCCGGCAGAGGCGGGCGGTGATCCCGTAAGCGACCAGGATCAGCGTCGCATCCCGGCAGAGGTACTCTTCATACCGGACTTCGCGCTCGGTGATCATCCGGTATCTTTCCTGCAATTTTCGGTTATGGGCGTCGAGTTCTCCGGGACCTAAAAAGAGCGACTTAATCATCCGGGCCGCGCGGTTTTTGGCGCCGTCCAGCACCCAGTCTTTCGGCGGCAGGTCGGTTGGATCGGGATGAGTGATGACCACCGGTTCCATCATCTGTCCGAGAACGCCGTCCCCGAGAATCAGAACCGGCGTCCGGTAACGATCGGCCAGATCGAAAGCGATGTAGGTTACATCGGCCAGTTCCTGAACCGATGCCCCGGCCAGTACCGGGGTTCGGTAATCGCCGTGGCCGCCGCCCCGGGTGGCCTGAAAGTAATCCGCCTGGGCGGGTCCGATATTCCCCAGTCCCGGTCCTCCCCGAGACATGTTGACGATTACCGCCGGCAATTCGCAGCCCGCCAGGTAGGATATGCCCTCCTGCTTGAGGCTGATCCCGGGACTGGACGAGGAAGTCATCGCTCTCACCCCGCAGACCGACGCGCCAAAGACCATGTTGATCGCGGCCAGCTCGCTTTCCGACTGGATAAAAACCCTGCCCGCGGGCGGCATCCGGGCCGCCATGTACGCCGTCAGCTCGTTCTGAGGCGTGATTGGATACCCGAAGTAGGCGCCGCAACCGGCCTGGAAGGCCGCTTCTCCGATCGCTTCATTCCCGCAGATGAGGATTCGCTCAGCTGTTTCTTTTTTCTTCATGGTTGAACTGACTTATAGATGGTAATCGCTACATCCGGACAGACGGTGGTACAGAGGCGGCAGCCGGTACACTCCCCCGGGCTGGCGCTATATACCGGATAGACGCCTTTTTTATTCATCCGGTCGTCTATCAGAATCAGCTTCTTCGGACAGACAGCAACACAAAGACCGCAGCCCTTACAACGGGCTTGATTTATCACTATCTCGGGCATTCTACCTCAGCTTACTCGGTTTATCACGCTCCCGCCCCAAACCATACCGGGGATGAGATCGGGGTTCTCGCATAAAAACGTTCACTTTAGTCCATCCGCGGGGATGATTTCAACTATTTCTTCCTTCCCTGGCGGCGGTAATGAGATCGCCCCCCCCAGTGCAATTTGCTGCGAAGGATGGCGTAATAACTTGATCCCGGAGCCGTCAGGAGATGGAGGCGCTTTTTCCCCCGCCGGATGAAGACTTCATCCCCATCCTGAAGAGAGATTCCCACCTGGCCGTCAACGGTCAGGGTAGTCCCCGGCGGGCTGGAGACCAGTTTGATTCTGATCTCCTTCCCCCCCCCGATAATAATCGGCCGGTTGGTCAGGGTGTGAGGACAGATCGGGTTCAGGAGGAAAGCGTCGGTCTCCGGACTGAGAATGGGCCCCTGCGCCGAGAGAGAATAAGCGGTGGACCCGGTCGGCGTGGCGATGATGATCCCGTCGGCCATGTAAGCGGTCAGGTATTCGCTCTCGACGAATGCCTCCATATGGATAACCCGGGCCAGGCCGCCTTTCCCGATGACGATATCGTTCAGCGCGGTAAAGGACTCGAGATCGGCATCGTTTCGACGGCAAAGACCGTCGAGGGTGTTCCGTTTCTCTACCAGCAGTTTATCCTCCAGAAGCTTATCAACGGCCTGGCCGGCGGCATCGAGGCGTACTTCGGTTAAAAATCCCAGCCCCCCCAAATTAATGCCCAGAAGGGGTATCTCCCCGCGGTTTAATTGCCGGAAAGTCCGGATCAGGGTCCCGTCCCCCCCCAGGACGATAAGGGCATCGAGATCCTCAGGCATTGATGCCAGGGAGAACGATGCGCCGCCGGGAGGAAGGGCGGCGGCCAGGTCTTTCTCAAAGAAGGCCTCCCCGCCCCGCTCCCGGATATGCCGGGCGATTTTCTCCGCCTGGCAAAGGGCATTTTTTTTCTTCAGATTGGCGACGATTCCGATGGTCTTCATTATAAATTAGCGCCTCCGGCGCTAATTTAGTGAATTATTCTCTTTTACGATCGAAGAGAATTGCTAACGTTGCTTTGATTAGTTTTTATCCAACGATTCACGCCGACACAACATTTTTTACTTATAATCGAGCGAAGACTGAATATTATTACTCCGGCAGTGAATTCAATTTTTATTTTACTCCGGTATTCCGGAGTAAAATAAAAAATTCCTTGTTCCCGGCGGGTCCGGTCAAAACCGATTCCGACACACCGTCCACGCGCAAACTCCGTCCCCGGGCAAAATCTTTGATCTCTTCGATCACCCGGCGGTGAACCGAGGAATCACGGACCACCCCTCCCCGCTTCACTTCGTCCCTTCCCGCTTCGAACTGGGGTTTAATCAGAGCCAGGAAGCAACCGTCCCCGGATAAAAGTTCCAGGCAGGCCGGGATCACCTTCCGCAGTGAGATAAAAGAGACATCTATCGTTATGATATCGGGCGCCTCCGGCAGATCCTTGCCGGTCAGGTAACGGGCGTTACACCCTTCCCGGACGACCACCCGGGGATCCTGCCGGAGCTTCCAGGCCAACTGGCCCTTCCCAACATCAAAGCAGTAAACACGTCGGGCTCCTTCCTGGAGAAGGCAGTCAGCAAACCCTCCGGTGGAAGATCCGATGTCCAGTATTACCTTGTTCGCCACCGTGAGGGCGAAGGCTTCGAGCGCCCCCTTGAGCTTTTCTCCCCCCCGGCTTACATAGCGGGGCTGACTGGTGATCCGGACGGAAATGGTGTCGGCAAACTGCCTGCCCGGCTTATCAGCCTTCTGTTCGTTAACGAATACGTGCCCGGCCCGGATCACCCTCCGGGCCTGTTCGCGGCTCGGGAGGAGACCCCGTTCCACCAGGAGCAGGTCCAGTCTTTTTTTAGACATCTATCGAGTGTGACTCTTCGTTGATATTTTTCAAAATTGAGGAAGCATGAATACTTCGACAAGCAGTAATCAGTAACCGATAATCGGTAATCAGTAAGCCGCGCCACCGATTACTGATTACTGATTACTGATTACCGATTACTGTTCACCGATTACCTGTCATTTATTCCTGTCTTTTATGGGTTGCCGGTTTTGTCTTCAGTAGCATACGCTTCCTTGACCCGTGCGGCCACCGCTTCGGCAGTGAGCCCGCATTCCTCCCTCAGCAGACGGCTGGCGCCATGAGTGATGAATCGATCGGGGAGACCGATTCGTAACAACACGGCGTCACCCCTGCCTTCTTCATTCAGGCATTCCCAGACCGCCGTACCGAAACCGCCGGTGAGGGTATCCTCGGACAGGGTCACGATCTTTTTCCCGGACCGGACGTTTTCAACCAGCAGTTCCCGATCGATCGGTTTGATGAAACGCGCGTTGACGACTCCGAAATGGAGATTGTGCTCGGCCAGCCGACGGGCGGCATCTTCGGCAACCCCGACCATCTCCCCGAGCGCCCAGAAGACACCGTCTTTCCCCTCCCGCAGAGTTTCTCCTCTCCCCAGAGGAATCGCCGGGAAGGGGGTCTCCAGCCTGGTCAGGCCGGTTTCTCCTCGCGGATACCGGACAACGGACGGCCCGGGGAGGGTGAGCGCCATCGCCAGCATCCCCGCCAGTTCCCGGCCGTCTTTCGGCTGCATAATGACAATATTGGGAATAATCCGCAGGAAGGCGGGGTCAAAAACTCCGTGATGGGTGGGTCCGTCTTCCCCAACCAGGCCGGCGCGGTCAATCGCCAGCACCACCGGCAGATTTTGCAGGCAGATATCATGAACGATCTGGTCGAATCCCCGCTGCAGAAAGGTGGAATAGATAGCCGCCACCGGCTTCAATCCCCGGACCGCCATCCCGGCCGCGAAGGTCAGCGCGTGTCCTTCGGCGATTCCAACGTCGTAGAACCGGTCCGGGAAACGCCGGCAAAACGGGACCAGGCCGGTCCCCGAAGCCATGGCCGCGGTAATGGCGATTATCTTAGGGTCTTTCTCGGCCAGGGAAACCAGCGCCTCTCCAAAAATCCGGGAATAGGAGAGAGATCTCACGGGCTGCAGGGGTTCCCCGGTCTTGACATCAAAGGCGCCCGGACCATGAAAAGCTTCGGGATTGCTCTCAGCCGGCGGATAACCCTTCCCCTTTTTGGTCAGCACGTGCAGGAGAACCGGGTCGTCGATATGCTTGATATTGGTGAATATCCTGATCAATGATTCCAGATCGTGTCCATTAACCGGTCCGAAGTACCGGTAACCGAAATCTTCAAAGACGCCTCCGGGAGTGATCAGGTGCTTCAGCGCGTCTTCGAGGCGATGGGAGGCGTCAACCATTCGCAGACCGATCGAGGGGATCTTTTGCATCGCCTGTTCGATTTCGTTCTTCAAACGATTGTATGAGGGGGCCGAGATCAGCCGGTTCAGGTAGCGGGCCATTTCGCCGACACTGGGAGAGATGGCCATCTCGTTGGCATTCAATACGACCATGATATTCCGGGCGACATGTTCTCCCTGGGTGAGGGCTTCCAGGGCCAGGCCGCCGGTGAGGGAACCGTCGCCGATGCAGGCGATTATCTTCCCCGTGTCCCCGGTCTTGTCCCGGGCGACGGCCATCCCCAGCATAGCCGAGAGAGAGGTGCTGGCATGTCCCACCCCGAAAGAATCATAGGGGCTCTCATCGATTCGCGGGAAACCGCTCAGTCCGCCGTACTGACGCAGGGTGGGAAAGGCCTCGCGTCGCCCGGTCAGGAGCTTGTGGGCATAAGCCTGGTGGCCGACATCCCAGATGACCTTGTCCGGGGGAAGATCGAAAACATAATACATGGCCAGAGTGAGTTCGACCACGCCAAGACTGGAGGCCAGATGGCCCCCCGTATGGGAGACAACCCGGATAATCTCCCCGCGGATTTCCTCCGCCAGAGAATATAATTCCGGCAGGGAGAGTTTTTTTACATCGGCCGGAGAATTAATCTGTTTTAAATAGTCAGTCACTGGAAAGTTTCTCTTCCCGATCCCCATCGGTCTGGTCCGGTTCGTCGGGGGGAGCAAACGGTTCGGTCTCCGGTTCCGGTCCATTCGATTTTTTCAGAATTTCAATTTTTCTTTCCGCCTGATTCAATTTATCCAGACAGAGCCGGGCCAACCGAGTTCCTTCTTCGTATTTCTGGAGACTTTTTTCCAGGGGCACCTCTTCCTCCTCCATCTCCGCGACCAGTTTTTCCAGGCGCTTGAGCGCCTGATCGAATTTTATCTCAGCCATGGTATGACCCGCCTCATGAAATGGAGGGACGATTCTTCGGTTCGTCCCTCCCGGTTGTAAAAGCTATGTCTGCCAATAGCGATACCTTACTCGAAAAGCTCTCAAATCCTAATATCTTCAGCCAAAGGCTGATCCGCCTCTGGCGGAAAATACTAAATCCTAAATAATATCAAGTGACCAAAATTAAAAATTCCAAACAATGGGTTTAACACCGGCGATATTTGAAACATTTGATCATTTGGATTTTAGATTTATTTAGGATTTCGATATTAGGATTTACCCCGGTTTCACCGGGGTGCTCGAAATCCTTTTCGAGCATGGTCAGTCTACCCGCTCTTCTCCCGGACGATAGAGATAAAACTTCCCTCCCGGAGACGGGTCTCCACCGCCTCCCCCGGCTTCAGCGCGGCGATCGAGGTCAGTATTCTACCATCCTGCAATCGCCGGGTAAAGCTGTACCCGCGGGAGAGAACGGCCTGCGGGCTCAAGTTTTCCAGGCGTTTCCGGAGAGAATCAATCGCCTGGCGTTCAAACCGGAAACGGTTCTCGATCACCCGGTTCATCCGGGCGGTCAGTTCGTCCAACTGCTGCTGCGACTGCCGGAGGAGAAGACGGGGATCGTGGAGAATCGTGCTGCGGAGAGCCCGTTCAACCCGTCCCCGGAGGACGTTCAGCAGGGATTCCATCGCCCGCTCCAGCCGACGACAAAGACCTTCCACTCCTGAGAGCAGATCACTCTTGCGGGCGATCACCAGTTCCGCCGCGGCGGAGGGGGTGGGAGCCCTGAGGTCGGCAACCAGATCGGAGAGCGTCCAGTCGATCTCATGGCCGACCGCGGAGATGACCGGGATTTCCGAGGCGAAGATAGCGCGTACGACGACCTCCTCGTTGAAGGCCCAGAGGTCTTCCAGGCTCCCTCCCCCGCGGCCGACGATGATGACATCGACATTCTTCCAGCGATTGAATTCAACGATCGCCCGGGCAATTTCCCCAGCGGCGCCTTCACCCTGGACCGGAACCGGGTTGATGATAACCCGGGCAGTGCCGAAGCGGCGTTGGATGACCTGAATAATGTCGCGGATGGCGGCCCCGGTCGGCGAGGTAACGACGCCGATCCGGGAAGGAAGCGCCGGCAGCGGTTTTTTCCACCGGGAGTCAAAGAGGCCTTCCCGGGCCAGTTTCGCCTTGAGCTCCTCCAGTGCCAGCTGCAGCGCACCGGCCCCGCGCGGTTCCAGGTTGGAGATGACCAGCTGATACCCCCCTCTCGGGCGATACACGGTCAACCTTCCCCACGCGGTCACTTCCAGGCCGTCTTGGATTTCAAAGCGGGACCTCCGGGCGTCCTCCCGGAAGAGAACCGCCGGGAGCTGACTGCCGGAATCTTTCAAAGTGAAATACAGGTGCCCGGAAGCAGGGCGTCGGAGGTTGGAGATCTCTCCCACTACCCCGATCCGGAAGAACTCTCCCTCCAGGAGATTTTTTATCCGGCCGGTAATCTCGCTGACGGTGTAGACGGCTTTGTTCTCGGCTTCCAATTTTCCAATCTCCTGGCAGACAACTAATCAGGGAGTTTTTCAGCAACCGGTAACCAGTAATCGGTGATCGGTAATCGGTGATCAGGAAGCCCTCTTCGCCGGTACTGATTACCGATTACTGATCACTGATTACTTTTTTCAGACAGGGCTTTCCTCCCACACCCTCCGAATCCCGACCGCCTTCCCGGTCGGAATATCGATATCCACGATCGCTCCCTGTAAAACCGGCCTCTCCCCGGAAACGGTGAAAGGGGCCGGGAGACGGGTGGTAAAATTCTTCAATACGGGGGAGATAGTTCGCCCCAGAATCGATTCCGCTCCTCCGGTCATGCCGACATCGGTAATGTACGCCGTTCCCCGGTCGAGGACCCTCTCATCGGCGGTGGGAACGTGGGTATGAGTGCCGAGCAGGGCGGTTACCCGGCCGTTACAATAATACCCCAGGGCTATTTTCTCGGAGGTGGCCTCGGCATGGAAATCGACCAGAATGATCCCGGTCCGTCCGGCAAGGCTCTCGATCTCCCGGTCACATTGCCGGAAAGGGCAGTCGATCGGATTCATGAAAACTCGGCCCAGGAGGTTGATGACACCGATGGCGATTCCTTCCGGCGTGACAAAGACGCCGCTGCCTCGCCCCGGTGTTCCGGACGGGAAGTTGGCCGGCCGCAGCAGCCGGGGCTCACCGGAAATGAATGTGAAGATTTCTTTGTTTCTCCAGACATGATCTCCCATGGTCAGAACGTCAGCCCCCGCCGCCAGCAGGGCGGTAAGGGCCTTTCCATTCACCCCGCTCCCGCCGGCCGCGTTCTCGGCGTTGACCACGCAGAACCGGATTCCTTCCCTCTCCCGAATACGAGGATATACTTCGGCGAAGGCTTTTCTGCCCGGCTTGCCGACCACGTCCCCGACGAAGAGAACTCGCATTGTATCGTTCATAGGAGCTTCATCCAGGATTTGTCCATATCATATGACCGGGCTACATGGAGTGATGGAGTATTGGAATGTTGGAGTGATGGACCCGCCGGCTCCCGGCCCTCCAATACTCCAACACTCCATTATCCCATCACTCCATTTCTTCTTCCCGGTATCTTGAAAGTTACTGGGTGCTGTATTTCTGATGAGACCGTCTGCCCCGTCTACTTCGCGTAGTCCACCGCCCGGGTCTCTCTGAGGACGGTTACCCGTACCTGCCCGGGATAATCCATCTCCTCTTCAATCCTTTTGCAGATGTTCCGGGCGATATGAACGGTTTCGCTGTCACCCACTTTATCCGGTTCGACCATGACCCGGACCTCCCGGCCGGCCTGGATAGCGTACGCTTTCTTCACCCCGTGAAATGAAAGGGCCAGCTCCTCGAGTTTTTCCAAACGCTTGATATATCCTTCCATGGTCTCGGAACGGGCCCCCGGACGGGCGGCCGAGATGGCGTCTCCGGCCTGGCCGAGGACATCAAAAACAGACTGAGGTTCCACTTCACCGTGGTGGGAGGCGATCGCCTGGATCACCACGGGGGGAAGACCGAATTTCTTCGCCAGGTTGGCTCCGATCTGAGCGTGGGGGCCCTCCACTTCATGATCGACCGCTTTGCCGATGTCATGAAGAAGCCCGATCTTCTTGGCGGTCTGAATATCCAGCTTCAGTTCCGCGGCCATGATACCCATTACGAACGCGACTTCCCGGGAATGGTCGAGAACATTCTGCCCGTAGCTGGTCCGGTACCGGAGCCTTCCCAGTATCTTGATCAGCTCCGGTTTCAGGCCATGAATGCCCACATCAAAAGCAGCCTGTTCGCCGGCTTCCCGGATGCTCCGCTCTATCTCCTTGGCGGATTTTTTGACAATTTCTTCAATCCGGGGCGGATGGATCCGTCCGTCGCTGATCAGCTTTTTCAAAGCAACCCGGGCGATCTCGCGGCGGACCGGGTCGAACCCGGAGAGAACCACCACTTCCGGGGTGTCGTCTACGATGATGTCAACCCCGGTCGCCGCCTGAAACGCGCGGATGTTGCGCCCTTCACGGCCGATAATCCTCCCTTTCATCTCATCATTCGGCAAGGGAAGAGTAGAGACGGCAATCTCGGAGACCTGATCGGAGGCATACCGCTGGATGGCCAGAGATATTATCTTCCGAGCCTCTTGTTCGGCTTTATCCCGCGCTTCCGCCTCGATCTGACGGGCCATCAGGGCCGCGCTCCGCTCCGCTTCTTCTCGAAGCGACGAAAGAAGGATATTCTTCGCCTCATCTCGACTCAACCCGGAGATCTGCTGCAATTTGATTTGCTGTTTTTCCATCAACCCGCGCAGCTGCTCTTCTTTCTGGTCGAATTTCTGTTCCCGTTCCTTGAATTTTCGTTCTTTCTCCTGAGACTTGCTCTCCCGGCGTTCCACGAAATTCAGCTTCCGTTCCAGGTTTTCTTCCCGGGCGTTAATCCTTTTTTCGATGTTTTTCAGTTCCAGCCTCTGTTCCCGGGTTTCCTTCTCAAACTGGGCCCGGGTTTGATAGAGTTCTTCCTTCGCCTGAAGAGCCACTTCCTTGCGTTTGGCGGCCACTTCCCGTTCGGTTTCAGCGATAATCTTTTTCGCGCGATGGACGGCGGACGCGACCTGGCGTCGCGCCCAGAAGGCATAGACCCCGAAACCCAGGAGAATGCCGACCACGCCGCAGACCCCCGCGATTATGTATCCCGTGGCAGGATTCATTATATTCACCTCATTTACGGATTATTGTTTTTATTTCTTTTTCCTTCGGAAATAAATTATCTCGTTTCGCTCGCAACTTTTGCCACTAAGACACCAAGAAAAACAAATAAGGTGAATCTTTTACACTTTTTCCTCTTTCTTGGTGTCTTTGTGTCTTGGTGGCTAATAATTTTTAATTCTGAAGTGGTACATCAGATACTACGGCAATCGATGATACGGTCCTCCGTGATAACCGCATCCATCGCTACGTCATGGTGAGCGGTGGGGATGTTATCAATCACCTGACACTCGAACGCCAGGGCGATCTTGGCAGCGTCCGAGCGGACCTTCTTCAGAAAAGCATCGTAATATGCCTGTCCCATGCCCAGACGATTGCCGGCCGGGTCAAAAGCAACGCCGGGGACGACGATCAGGTCCAGTTCCTCCGGGGCCACTTCTTGCCTCCGGCCGGGGATCGGCTCCGGGATGCCCCGGAAACCGGGGGCAAGATCTTCCTCCGGATCCTGAATGAGCATCGCCCGCAAATTTTTCTCCTCGACCCGGGTGAGGGGGACGACGACCCGATGTCCTTCCCGGAGCGCCCGGCTGATCATCCGGCCGGTATGGACTTCGCTGCCCCGGGATACATAGAACATGACGGTTTCCGCGTCCCGGTAATCCGGGCACCTTCGGAGGCTTTCATCGATAAGCAGGCTTTTTGACAGGATCTCCTCCCGGGTCAGGGCATTTCTCTTCCGGAGTATTTCCGATCTGATATTGTGCTTCATCTTTACACCGAAGAATCGGATTTTAAAGTCTTCATCCTTTTTCGGATAACGGCCTCATAGCCGCGGTCGGTCGGGCAATAGTATTTCTTCTTGATTGTCAGATAAGGCTGTTCGACCCATCCCCCGGGATAATCGTGAGGATAGAGATAGCGTTTCTTTTCTTCCGCCGAACCCCCCTTCCCGGGCGGAACATTCTTCAGATGGGCCGGGACCGGCTGCACCTGCTTGGTGTCGATATCCCGCAGTGCCATTTGCAACCCCCGGTAACAGGCGTTACTCTTGGGAGCGGTCGCCAGGTAGGCGGTCGCCTGGGCCATGATCAGTTCTCCTTCCGGCATTCCCACGTATTCAACGGCCCGGGCGGCGTTCATGGCCATGGTGAGGGCGCCGGGATCGGCATTGCCGATGTCCTCGGAAGCCAGGATGACCAGCCGGCGGGCGACAAAGCGCTGATCTTCACCGCCCCGGATCATCTTGGCCAGCCAATAAAGAGCCGCGTCCGGATCGCTTCCGCGGATACTTTTAATGAAAGCCGAGATGGTGTCATAATGCTCATCACCTTCCCGGTCATAGGAAATGAGTTTTTTCTGGGCGGCTTCCGCCACGGCCGCCGGGGTGATGGTCTCCTTTCCCGATTCATCAGCCCGGGCGGTCAGCACCGTCAGTTCCAGAGTATTCAGGGCCCGGCGGGCGTCTCCCTCGGCGACGCGGATGAGAAAGGTGATCGCCTCCTCCGTCATGGCTACCGGGTTCTTGCCCAGTCCCCGATCCCGATCGGAGAGAGCCTGTTCCACGATACGCCTGACTGTATCGGGGCTGAGGGCCCGGAATTGGAAAAGATGGGAACGGGAAAGAAGCGCCGGGGCCATGGCATGGAACGGGTTGCTGGTGGTAAGACCGATGAAGGAGATGGTCCCGTCTTCAATATGGGGCAGAAGAACTTCCTGCTGGGCCCGGTTGAAACGGTGGAACTCATCCACGAAAAGAAGGGTTGGCGTACCGGTCGTGGCCCGGCGGTTCTTTGCCCCGGCGATCACCTCCTTGACCCGGGCGACATTCGAGGTGACCGCGCTCAGAGTGGCAAAGAAGGATTTCGTCGTGTCGCCGATAATCCGTACCAGACTGGTTTTGCCACTTCCGGGAGGACCGAAAAAAATCGCGGACTGTATCCGGTCTTCCTCGATCAACCGGCGGAGGAGCCTGCCTTCCCCCAGGAGTTCTTCCTGTCCGGCCATCTCGGAGAGCGAACGCGGCCGCATCCGGTAAGCGAGCGGGGCATGTTCCATGTTCTCCGCGACCGCGGCATCATCATGAAAAAGGTCCATAAAAAAACCTTGCCCGACAACAGCGGTTGGGCAAGGCGACTTCCGGGCCGCGGGCCGGACACGGGGACGGGAAGAGGGAATTATCCGATCATGTTACAACAATGCTTTCTGGCTGTATCCCTGTTCGTGCCCACTTATGTGACCCTGAATGCGGAATTGTACATCAAAAATCAGCAAAATAATCGTGCTGAGAAAATTTCGCAAATACCCGGTTGTTGCCGTTCTACACGGCTATACCGCCGTCTTCTGCTACGATCAACGACGGATAACCGCTGCCTAACCGACTGTCGCAGTGTTAAATATGACGTTTACCTGAAACTGCAATCGAGCGCATTTACCAGTGATTTCTGGAACGCGCCGTGGATCTGATTCACTGTTTCTTCACAAAGAGTATCATAGGGAGACCGGTATTTCAAGCTGAAGGCAAAACTTTTTTTCCCTTCCGGAATCGGGGCGCCCCGGTAGAGATCGAAGAGATCATATTCCTCCAGCAGCGCCGGCCGGTGAGTCTCGATAGCCTCCCGTACCGCCCCGTAGGGAACCGACTCGTCAACGATCATTGCCATGTCCCGTCGGGCCGCGGGATACTGGGCCAGACTCCGGAAGCGGGGGGTGATTTCTTCCGTCCCCCGGAATGGTTTCATATCCAGTTCGGCCAGATAAACGGGTGAAACAATCGAATAGTTATCGAGCACCGCAGGGGCAACCTTGCCGGCTACGCCGATCCCCGCATCTCCGATCATCACCCGGGCGCTTTGGCCGGGTTGCAATACGGGATGATCCTGCGGGACACAGGTCAATCTCTCCGTCCCCATGCGGCCGGCCAGCAGCTCCAATAAACCTTTCAGAGTATAGAAATCAAGCACCGGATCGGGACGGCACCAGTCGGCCTTCCCGCTGGGGCGCCAGAGGAGAAGCGAGAGCAGCATTCGTTCACCGTCCGCCGGCGACTCGTCGTTGCCGAAGACTTTTCCCAGTTCGAAGATACTGACCCGGGGGATTTTTTGATTCATGTTTCTCCCCACGATTTCGAGCAACCCCGGGATGAGAGTGGTTCTCAGCAGACCCTGTTCCTTGTTGACCGGGTTGGAAATAACGCACGCGCGGCGTAGCGGATCTCCGGGCGGCAGCAGGAGGCGGTCCAGGGATTTCGGCCCCATGAAACTATATGAGATCACCTCTTCCAGTCCCGCCCCGCACAGTATCTCCCTGACCCGGTCCGCGATGACCTGCCCGCGTGGTTTTTCCCGGCAGGCTATCCGGCTCACCGGCATGATCGCCGGCACTTTATCGAAACCGGCGATCCGGGCGACCTCCTCGATCAGATCGACTTCGCGGAGAAGATCGGGCCTCCAGGTCGGAACGGAAAAATCAAGCCGGTCTTCCGCCTGGTCCCGCAGTTCCATCCCCAGGCGGAGGAGCGATTCCTTCATCACTTCCGGGTCCGGGGTGTAGCCAAGGAGTTGGTTCGCGCGCGAAGGGCGCAGACAGACGACGCGGGGTGTAAAATCATCCTTTTTCCTATCGATGACTCCCTCCGCCACGGCCCCCCCCGCCAGGTCAAGGATCAGGCCGGCGGTCCGGTTCAGGGCAGCGGGGGCGATCCGGGGATCAGCCCCCCGTTCAAATCTTCGGGAGGCTTCCGTACTCATCCCCAGCATCCGGGCGGTGCGGCGGACGCCGATCGGAGAAAAGTACGCGCTCTCCAGCAATACGGTGGTAGTGGAATCGCCGATCTCGGAGAAGAGTCCCCCCATGACACCGGCGACCGCCACCGGCTTCTCCGCGTCGGCGATGACCAGCATGGAAGGGAGCAGAGGGCGAGTATCACCGTCGATGGTGACAATGTTTTCCCCCTTCTCGGCGGTGCGAACAATGATCTTCCTGCCGGCCAGCCGATCAAGATCAAACGCATGGAGGGGATGGCCCAGTTCCAGGAGAGCATAGTTGGTGGCATCGACAACGTTGTTGACCGGCTTGATACCGCAGAGCGTTAACCGGCGGTGGATCCGGAACGGGCTCTCCCGGATGGTGACCCCCCGGATGAGACGGGCGCAGTATCGAGGGCAGAGATCATAATTCCTGACGACTACCGTGGTTTCATCCCCGATCGACGGGGGTATTTCCGGCAGACAGACTTCCCGCCCGGACATCTCTCTCCCGGTCAGGGCGGCGATGTCCCGGGCGACCCCCCTGACGCTCAGAAGGTCGGGGCGATTGGGGGTGACATCGATATCGAGTATCGCATCATCCAACTCCAGCGCCTCAGCCAGGGGAACCCCGGGCCGTAGTGACGCGGGGAGTTCCAGAATACCCTGATCGTTCTCCCCCAGTCCCAGTTCTTTTTCGGAGCAGAGAACGGCCTCGGAAATACGCCCATCGACTTTCTTTTTGTCAATCCGCGTCCCCCCGGCCAGCTCCCCCCCCGGCAGGGCCACGGCGGTGATAAGTCCCTCTGACACATTGGGCGCCGCGCAAAGAGTGGTTATCTCGCCTGAGCCGATATCAACCCGACACCAGCTCCATTCCGGCCGAGCGGAGCCGGGCTCCCGGGAGATGATCCGTCCGGTCACTACGCCGGAGAAGGAGGGACGGATCTTCTCGACACGTTCCACTTCCGCTCCGGAAAGGGTCAGCCGCTCGGCCAGTTCTTCCGGGTCAAGGTCGATCGGGACAAATTCCCGCAACCAATTATAAGTAACTTTCATAATAAATTAGCCCCTCCGGCGCTAATTTAGTGAGTTATTTTATCTTACAATAGAAGAAGATTGTTTGCGTTATTCTGATTAGTTTCAATCCAACTATTCACGCCAAAACGCTAATTCCTGGTTATCATAAAACAAAATCTAAAATTGTTATCTTAGTTGCTTTTTTTGCCACTAAGTCACCAAGACACCAAGAAAAAAATGAATAAGGTGAGCATTGTACACCCTTTTATTGTTTCTTGGTGCCTTAGTGCCTTGGTAGCAAAATTAAAATTGATGAAGGAATCGGAGGTCGTTCTCGAAAAAAAGCCGGATGTCGTTGATGCCGTACTTGAGCATGGCAATCCGTTCGATACCCATCCCGAAAGCAAAGCCGGTGTATTTTTCGGGATCATATCCAACCGCTTTAAAAACTTCCGGATCAACCATGCCGGCGCCCAGAATTTCAAGCCACCCCCGTCGGGAACAGAGCTGGCACCCCTTCCCGTTGCAGACCACGCAGGAGATATCAACCTCCGCGCTTGGTTCGGTAAAGGGGAAAAAACTGGGCCGAAAGCGAAGACGGGTTTGTTCCCCGAACAGCTGCCGGGCAAAGGCGGTTAAAACACCCTTCAATTCCGCCAGTGTCACCCGGGTATCCACCATCAGCCCCTCCAGCTGGTGGAACATGGGAGAGTGCGAGGCGTCGGCCGTGTCGGCCCGGAAGGCCTTGCCGGCGCAGATCATACGCAGAGGCGGTTTCTGCTTTTCCATGGTCCTGATCTGAACCGGGGACGTGTGAGTCCTGAGGACGACGCCCGGGCGGAGATAGAGAGTGTCCTGCATATCCCGGGCCGGGTGGTCCGCGGGCATATTCAGCGCGTCAAAATTATAATACTCGGTCTCTATCTCCGGGCCTTCTTCCAGCTTGAAGCCGAAGCCGGAAAATATATCTATCACTTCATCCAGGATTACGGTGATCGGATGACGTCGCCCCCGCGTGAAAGAAACGCCGGGAAGGGTGACATCGATCGCCTCTTTCCCGATCTCCTCCTCGTTTTTTTTCTTCCGGAGATTTTCCCGGGCCCGGTCGAAACGATCCTGGAGATCTGTTTTCAGCCGGTTGAGCAACTCACCCATCCGGGGTCGATCTTCGGGGGGGATCTTTCCAATCGAGCGGGTAAGGGCCGTTAATTTGCCTTTTCGGCCCAGGTAGGCGACCCGGACGTTTTCCAGAGCTTCCTCATCAGAGACGGATTCCAGAGCGGCCGTTGCCTCACGAGTAACCTGCTGGAGATCTTTTTCCACCATGAACTCCCTTCGCTCTTACAATGCAGTGATAGACGGCTTCGACTGACTAAGTCCTGTTCGAAAAATGTAGACCTTAAAATATATCTAAATTAAAACCACGAAGAACACGAAGATCACGAAGATTTTTTAAAAAAATGAGCTAACTCTTGTTCTTCTCAAAAATAGCTTCGTGTTCTTCGTGTCCTTCGTGGTGAATCACATTGTTGTTCCAGGTAATATTTTCAAAATACCTTTTCGAGTAAGGTATACCTATAATCTTTGCCGGGGTTACTCCGGTGAAGTCTTCAGAAATGAGGCGGGATAAAGCGCCGGGAAACACCGTTCCGGGGACAAGCCGGTACTTTTCCCCGGAAAGTGTTTCCTGACCGGCGGAGTCGTATCACTATGAGACGGCGGTTTCTTGTACCGATTGAACCAGGCGGGAAAAAACATCCGGGTGATGTATCGCCAGCTCGGACATGATCTTGCGGTTTACCGATATCCCGGCCTTGCCGAGCAGTCCCATAAACCGCGAATAAGAAATCCCTTCCCGTTTGACCCCGGCCCGGATCCTGGTTATCCAGAGAGCACGGAAATCCCGCTTTTTCTGCTTGCGCCCTCGATAGGCTTGGGCCATGGAGCGCATGACCGCTTCCCGCGCGGTCCGATGCAGTTTGCTTCTCCCCCCCCGGAACCCTTTGGCCTGTTGGCGTATTTTTTTCCGGCGCCGGTGACTGGCCGGTCCTGTTGTAGATCTGGTCATGAGTATCCCTCGTTAGTTGTAGATGTTACCGGTAGCAACTCCTGTTGCGGCTACAGTAGACTGCTTTCTCTTCTCCGATAGGTAACGATATATTATATACAGGCTATACAAGCTTTCTGAGCTTCTTGGCCATGGCTCCTTCCAGGGTAACGCCGGTGCGCAGTCTCCTCTTCCGTTTCCGGCTTTTCGTGGTGAGAAGATGACCCTTCCCCGAAGGCTTGAACTGTACCTTTCCTTGTTTGGAGATGCGGATCCGCTTCCGGACTCCTTTCTTACTTTTTAATTTAGGCATAAGACAGACTCCCGTATCATTTTTACGGATTGAGAATAACCGTATGTAACCGCCGGGTGAATACCACCTTTCCGCCGCGGGCAGGACGTTTTTTTCAGGACACCTGAGGACGAGCTTGCAGAGGGCTCAAAACGATCGTCAGTCGCCGTCCCATCATCCGGGAATTCCCTTCCAGCAAACCGTATTCTTTCAGGTCATCGATCATCCTGTCCAAGATATGGCGCCCCAGATCCTGGCGGACCATTTCCCGGCCGCGGAAGGTCAGCGTCAGCCGTAATTTATCACCCCGCTGCAGGAATTCAACCGCTTTGCGCAGTTTGACCTGATAATCGTGCTCCTCGATCCGGGGCTTGAGCTTGATTTCCTTCATTCGCCCGGCATGCGCCTGCTTCTTTCCCTCTTTCTCCCGCTTGCTTAACTCGTATTTATACTTTCCGTAATCGAGAATGCGGCAAACCGGAGGGATTGACTGCGGCGAGACGCAGACCAG
Source organism: uncultured bacterium (assembly GCA_963822585.1). Classification (GTDB taxonomy): domain Bacteria; phylum Auribacterota; class Erginobacteria; order Erginobacterales; family Erginobacteraceae; genus CAWGIE01. Next base: position 191,191 of record CAWGIE010000026.1, on the reverse strand, counting down.
ATCCAGGTATTTTTCCCTGGCCAGGTTCAGAGCCTCGGACAAGGGCAGTATCCCCAGCTGAGTACCATCCGTATCAATGGTTCTGACTTTATTGGCACGGATATCGTTGTTGATAAAAATATTATTTCGAATCGTCGATCACCTCCTTATTTTTTACTTCGTAAAAAATAGTTTATAACATTTTGTTCGAAACCAGAACAGATTGATAACGATCAGAGAATCAGTTTGAGTCAAACATTTCATGCCGGAACGGTCATTTTATTGCATTATCCTATTTGCGATTAATGAACGGGTCGGCATTCTTAAAAACCAACCAGATTCAGTCCTGTCCGCTTTGCGGACAGGACTGGTTCGGATTAACTCGGTCTTGGATCTCCCGTTTCAATGTCTCGACGCATTTTTCGACGGGCCAATCACCCAGCTGCCCGGATTGCGAACTCCGCACCGATATCGTACCGGCTTCCGCTTCCGCCGGTCCCACGACCAGCATATACGGTATCCGCTGGAGACGGGCGGAACGGATCTTATAGCCGATCTTCTCATTGCGGTCGTCCAGATCGACCCGGATGCCCGCCATCTCCAGCTTCTGTCTGACCTCCCGGGCGTAATCGATTGTTTTCTCGGAGATCGGCAAAACAATAGCCTGAACCGGCGCCAGCCAGAGAGGAAGAAGTCCTCCGTAATGCTCGAGCAGGATAGCCAGAAAACGTTCGATCGAACCGAAAGCGGCCCGGTGGATCATGACCGGCCTGTGTTTCAGCCCGTCCGCTCCGACGTATTCCAGGTCAAAACGGGCGGGCATGGAAAAATCGAGTTGAATCGTTCCGCATTGATGACTCCGCTTCAGGCAGTCCCGAATATGAAAATCGATCTTCGGGCCGTAGAAGGCTCCCTCTCCCTCGCTGATCGAATAAGAGATGCCGTTGAGGTCAAGCGCCTCGCGCAGGCTCCGGGTAGCCAGCTCCCAATCTTCATCACTGCCGATCGAAGACTCGGGCCGGGTGGAAATTTCGATCTCGAACTGGTTAAACCCCACCGCCCGGTATATCGAGAGAATCAACTCGGTCACCTTCATTATCTCCGCGGTGATCTGTTCCGGCAGGCAGAAGATATGGGCGTCATCAATAACGAAACTCTGCACCCGGAAGAGGCCGTGCAATACCCCGGTCATCTCCCGACGATGAACACGCCCCAGTTCGGCTATCTTGAGCGGCAGTTCACGGTAGGAATGCTGATTCTCCTTGTAGTAAAGGAGCGTTCCGGGGCAGTTCATCGGCTTGACGGCATACGTCTGCTCTCCGATCACGCTCAGGTACATGTGATCCTGGTAATGATCCCAGTGTCCGCTTCGATGCCAGAGTTCATCACGGAGAATGAGCGGCGTCATGATTTCCTGATAGCCGTGTTCCCGATGGACTTCCTGCCAGAAATCCAAAAGCGTCCGGTAAAGAACAACCCCGCGGGGATGAAAAAAGGGAGCGCCGGGGGCTTCCTCGTGAAAGCTGAAGAGATCCATCTCCCGGCCCAGTTTTCGATGATCCCTCTTCTTGGCCTCTTCAATCCCGGCCAGATATTCCCGCAGGTTTTTTTTATCCGTGAAGGCGGTGGCATAGATCCGCTGCAGCATCGGGCGCTGCTCATCGCCTTTCCAGTAAGCCCCCGCCACGCTCAGGAGCTTGAAAGCCTTGATCTGCCCGGTGCTTTCCAGGTGGGGGCCGCGACAGAGGTCCACGAAATCCCCGGTCCGGTAAATGCTGATTGTTTCTCCTTTCAGACCTTCCAACAGTTCCAGCTTGTAGGTCTCTCCCTGCCCGGCGAGCAGCTCCTTTCCCGCCTCGAAAGAGAGTTCCTCCCGCTGGAAAGGCAGATCGGCATCGACTATCCTCTGCATTTCCTCTTCAATCCGGCTGAAATCTTCAGGGGTCAAAGTAACGGGGAGATCGAAGTCGTAGTAGAAACCGTCTTCGATAGGAGGGCCGATCCCCAGCTTCGCTTCCGGGAAGAGGCGTTTTACCGCCTGGGCCATCACGTGGGCCGCGCTATGACGATACCGGTCCAGATATTCAAGATCATCCATATAACAAGTTAGCGCCTCCGGCGCAACTTGTAGTGTAAAGTGTAATGTTTAAAGTGTAATGGAACTCGCCACTTTACACCTTACACTTCACACTATGTTATTGAAATTCCGAAGCAGCAAGTTAGCGCCTTCGGTGCAACTTGTAGTGTAAAGTGTAATGTTTAAAGTGTAATGAAACTTTTCCACTTTACACCTTTCACTTCACACTACGTTATTGAAATTCTGAAGCAATAAACTGCCTCGTTTCGTTCATACATATATTATTTTTACGAAGTAAAAATAATATGGGCGATACTGGACTCGAACCAGTGACCTCTACGATGTCAACGTAGCGCTCTAACCAGGCTGAGCTAATCGCCCATAAAATTTTTCCTTCGGAAAAATTTTACTATATATAGTTTGCCTTATTTATTTTCAATATAAATATTCCATGATGCTCTCCGTAATAAAATACCCCGGTAATAGTGTTTCAATGCATGCAAGCTCTTATTCCGGCGCTCTGCTCGCCCCAGCCACCCCGTCTGCCCCGCCCACCCCGAAGCATTAATCGGGGAAGCATTAATCGGGGCGGGGAGAAAAAATAAGACCGGGGAGGGAAAGGGCCACCCGGGTCTATGCCGCACCGGGCTTCCACGTTCTCTCTCCGGTCCCGCGCACTTCCATGGATAGTCGGCTGCCCTACGGTGAAGGTGGAGACGGCTGATTGCTTTTCGGCGCCGTGCTTTTTTCGGGTCCCGCGGTCTTTTCAGCTGCCGATCCACAGGAACAGGATCGATTGGCGATCAGGTACACGATAATGACCGCCACAACCGCAACGATGAAAATCCATACAATACCCATGTCAGCTCCTCCCTCGGGTGATCCGTGTCTCCCTATTATTTTTCATTGCCCCGCTGCCGTGTTCACACACGGCCGGTATCAGGATGATGGAATCGGACCCACTGTGTGTGCTTATAAAGTAGCATCCGGCAGGGGCGGTGTCAAGAAAATCTGCCGGCAGACGACTATCGGGACGGCATCCTTGACCTGGACCACTCCCCGTATGTAGAAAGGACCGTCGGCAACAAGCCAGTGACCGAAGCGCGCGTAGCAGTCCGGGAAAAGAACGACTTCGAAAAGACCGGTGGCATCCTCCAGGGTGAGAAATTTCATTAATCTCCCGCCGCCCCGGCGGGTCCGGACCAGGCGTCCGGTTACCGGGCTCCCGATTATCTGCACTTCTCTCCCCGACCAGCGCGGCAGTTCATCCGCCCTGACCAGGGGCAGCCCCGGGCCGGCGCGGCGCAGTCCTTGCGCGCGGTCCTCCGCTTCCGGGGGAAGGATGGAGAAACCCATCCCCTCCTCCTCGGCGCAACGCCGCTGTCCGGCAGCCTCGATAAAATCCGGCAGCGGCGGTCCGGACTCCTCCCGGAAACGGGGAAAAAGCGCATCCGGAGGGAGGTCCCGTCTGCCGCCGGCCCATCTCCAGGAAAACGCCGGCCGGCCCTCGCCCAGAGAGCCGAGAGCCCCGCTCCCGATCAGGGAACCCAGCTCCCCGGCATCGGGACGGCAGCGGCGGAGGAAGTCCTCCCAGGAGTCAAACCGCCGCTGTTCCCGCTCCGCCAGAATCCTCCGGGCGGTCTCGCTCCGGAGGGACCTGATCTCCATCAGCCCCACCCTGATCCCCCCTCCTTCCGCCCGGTAAGAATACCCGCTCCGGTTGATATCGGGCGGATGAATTTCCAGTCCCATTCGCCGGGCTTCCTGAATGTAGGCCCGGGTCGGGTAGAACCCTCCCCGGCGGGAGATCAGGGCGGCCATGAAGCGGGCCGGGAAATGGGCTTTCAGATAGGCGGTTTGAAAAGAGAGGTGGGCGAAGGAGGCGCTGTGAGCCTTGCAGAAGGCATATGACGCGAACCCCTCGATCTGCCTCCAGAGTTCCGCCGCGGTCGCTTCCGGGATCCGGTTCCCCGCCGCTCCCCGGAGGAACCGCACCCGGTAATTCTCCAGCGCCCGCCAGCCCGGCTTTTTGCTCATACAGCGGCGGAACTCATCGGCATCCTCCGGGCTCAGCCCGGCGGCCCCGGAGACCACTTGCATCACCTGTTCCTGGTAGATCATCACGCCGTATGTCTCGGCCAGAAGGGGATCCACCCGGGGGTGCACGGGAACCGGCTTCTCCCGGCCCAGGTGCCGGGCGATGTACCGTTCGGCGCAGCCGGTGTTGGAGACGCCGGGACGGATGATGGAACTGGCGGCGACCAGGGTCGGGAAATCACGGCAGCGGAGCCTCTGCAGGAGGGAGCGCATGACCGGCGATTCGATATAGAAACACCCGAGGGTGCGCCCGGAGGAGATCAGTTCCCGGGTGGCTTCGTCCTCCGTCGGATCAAGCCCATCGAGGTCGATAGCGGTCCCCCCTTCCCCGATTTCCCGGATGACGTCGGCCACTACCGCCAGGGCCCGCTGGCCGAGGATATCTATCTTGAGCAGACCCAGTTTCTTCACGCCGTACATATCGGGCTGGGTGACGATCACGCCCTTGGACGCCCGCTCCAGGGCCAGGTACCGGGTCAGCGGCGCCGGGGCGATCACCATTCCTCCCGGGTGGACGGAGAGATGCCGGGGGAACCCCTCCAGCCGTCCGGCGATGCGCAAAAGATCCCGGAACCACGGTTCTCCCCAGGGAAGCCGGCGGCATTCCGGCACTTCCCGGCGCAGACGATCGGGGTCCCGCAGGCTGCTGAAATAGGGGAGATGCCGGGTCAGGCGATGGGCTTCCTCCGCTCTCATGCCCATCACCCGGGCCGTCTCGGCCAGCGCCGCCCGAGCCCGGAAACGGACCGTGGCGGAAAGGGTGGCGACCCGGGACGCTCCGAAGCGCCGGTAGATCCACTCGATCACCTCGTCTCTTCGGTTGGTGGGGAAATCGAGATCGATATCCGGCGGATCCGTCCGCTTCGCGTTGAGAAAACGCTCGAAGTAAAGGTGATGACGGAGCGGGTCCACGCCGGTCAGGCCCAGCAGGTAGCAGACCAGGCTGTTGGCGGCCGACCCGCGCCCCAGGGTGGGGATTCCTTTCCGGCGGGCGAAGCGGGCGATCTCCTCGACCAGGAGAAAATAATCCGCCATCCCCAGCCCGGCGATCACCGTCAGCTCTTTCCGGAGCCGCTCTCCCAGCCGAGGAGGAACCGGACGGTACCGGCGGCGGATGCCGGCCCGGCAGAGGTCCCGGAGCCGGTCTCCGGGGGACTCTCCCGCGGGGAGCGGGTAACGGGGCAGATGGAGTCGCCCCAGTTCCAGTTCCACCCGGCATGCCTCCGCGATCCGCCGCGGCGCCAAAAGCGCCTCCGGATATGCCCCCAGGATCTCCGCCATCTCTTTCCCGCTTTTGAGCCAGGCCTCCCGGTGCACTCCGGCGGCCGGCCCCCCGGATTTACCCGCCGCCCGCTGCCGGATCCGGGCGACAACGCCGGCCAGGGGATGATCGGTCCGGCGGAGGAAATGGACATCGTTGGCGGCGGCCAGGGGGATCTTCCGCTCCCTCGCCGTCCGCGCCAGCCTCTCGATCAGCCGGAGAGGCATGGCGGAGGTGATTTCCAGGAAAAAGGCCTCCGGGGGCGGAGCGGGGGCCAGCTCCGGGCAGGGGGTAAGAACGAAAACGTTCTCCCCTGCCTCCCGGACGGCCCGCCGGAGTGAGAACTCCTTCTTCAGGTGGCGGGCGGTGGTCAACTCGCAGATCCGCTCCCAGCCCCGCCGATCGCGGGCCAGGAAAACGGCCCGGAGTTTTTCGCCGCCCCCCTCGCCCGGGACCGCTTTTTCCGTCAGTTCCACGCCCAAAATGGGCTTGATCCCCCATCCCCGGCAGCTCTGGTAGAATTCCACCGCGCCGTAAATGCCGTCCCGGTCGGTCAGGGCCAGCGCCTCCATCCGCATCGACGCCGCCCGGCCCGCGAGTTCCTCCGGCGATGCCGTCCCCCGGAGAAACGAATAATAACTGTGACAGTGAAGATGCGTGAACATATAAATTAGCTCGCTGCGCTCACAAATTTATGTAGGATCGTCCTTCACTCCGTGAAGGACTTGTAGGAGTTGTAGGAAATGTAGTATCGCCTTGCCGGAGGCAAGGCTTGCTGAACCGCAAGCGAAGCGATCCTACAAGTCCTGAAGCGAAGCGAACGGACGATACTACACTACCGGATTTCTCTTCCCTTGGAATGTCGGAACAGTACGGTAGCTTAATTTTCCTCAGGAAAATAATACCATATATATTTATGGTATTCAAGCAAAAAAGAATGGTTTCGCATTGCTGTTCTTTTACTTGTTATCATTTTTTAAAACTAACCCGAGTTATGAATAAATCGGGTTAAAATTAAAATTTTCATGAATAATCCTGGTGACATGAGGTATCATGTTGCCGGCGCTCTCTCGCGTGGATGAAAGAGCCGGGCAACGATCAAACCGGCGACGTCATCCGCTGCCACCGGGAGAGGATGGAAAAAGCAATGCGGAAGTATCTTTACATGATCGGATTCGTGATCCTGGCAAGCCCGGGGTGCGGCGGGCCGGAGGAGCAGGCTTCTTCAGCGCTCCCGGCGGCGGTACCGGCCGGGACCGGTGAGGGGTCCGTCCCCCGGTATGTTCAGCCCCGCTGGGAGCTGAAAACGGACGCCCCCGTCTATTCCTCCCCGGTCATCGCCGACGGGTATATCTACTGCGGCAGCAACGACGGCAACCTTTACGCGGCGGAACTGTCAACCGGGAAACTCAAATGGGCCTTTATGACCGGGGGAGCCGTCTGCTCTTCCCCTGTCACGGTTGACGGCGTTGTCTATGTCGGCAGCCTGGATGGGAATCTCTACGCGGTCAATGCCGATACCGGCGAGGAAATCTGGCGGTTCGAAAGCGGCGATGAGATCGTGGCCACTCCCTTCATTGCCGGCGATCTGATCTTTTTTGGAAACGGGAGCGGCACCCTCTATGCCCTGGCGATTATCTCGGGGAAGGAAAAATGGTCTTATAAAACAACGGACGGGATATGGTCCTCGCCGCTGGTTGCCGGGGATACCGTGTACATCGGCGGCAATGATACTTACCTTCATGCGCTGGAGGCGGATAACGGCCGTTTCCGCTGGAAATTTAAAACCGGGGACCAGGTCTGGTCGTCCCCCGCCGTAGCCGGCGAGAGCGTCTATATCGGCAGCAACGACGGTGGACTCTACGAAGTGGACGCCGCTTCCGGACGGGAGAAGTGGCGGTTTCCGTGCGGCGGCGGTATGGCCGCGTCACCGGTGATAAACGGGGAGACGGTGTATGCCGGCAGCATGGACCACAATCTCTACGCGGTCGATCGTGAGTTCGGGCGGGAACGGTGGCATTTCACCACCGGCGGACCGATCCGGTCCACTCCGGTAGTGGTCGGCGAGACAATCTATCTGGGCAGCGGCGACGGCGCTCTCTATGCGATTGACGCCAGCACCGGCCGGGAAAAGTGGCGCTATCAGACCGGCGGCGTTGTCTGGTCTTCACCCGCGGCGGGCGGCGACCTGATCTTCTTTGGAAGCTTCGACGGTTTTCTGTACGCGGCGCCCCTTGCCCCTCCCACCCCTACCCCGACCGTCTCACCGTCACCCACACTTCCACCCTCTCCGGCGCCTTCATCATCCCCGACCGCCACCAACCCTCCCCTCTCCCCCTCTCCCACCGGGACGCCGATACCGCTGAGATCGCCGACGCCGGTTCCTCCCCCGGTCTCAACCCCGGCTCCGACCGGGACACCATCACCGCTGCCGACTCCGGCCCCAACGCTGATGCCGCCGAAATCCCCACCTCCGGCCCCCACCCCGGCTTCGACCCCGTCACCGATCAGGATGATAACACCGGCCCTTGCTCCAACCGGGTCGCCCGCGCCGATGAAATCCCTGACACCGATGCCATCACCGGCACCGGCACGGACACCGGCCCCGACCGGGACGATGCCGCCTGCCCCCTCTCCGACCGCAACGCCAGTGCCGCCGAAATCCCCGCCGCCGATGCCATCACCGGCACTGACACCGGCCCCGACCCGGACGATTACTCCTGCTCCGTCTCCAACCGCAACGCCGGTTCCGCCGAAATCCCCGACGCCGGCACCACCTCCGGACATTGACACCGGAATCCGCCCCCTCTTTGCCGTCAGCACCATCCTTGCCGACCCCGGCCGTTAAGACGCGGATAACGCCGATCCCGACCTCCGCCGTTCCGAAGAACACGCCCGGCATCACTTTTCGGGAAAAAACCGGCCGCGGCGCGATCACCATTACCGGGAGCGGCGACACCCCTCTTTCCATCACCATCGGAGGAAGTGAAAAAGCCCCCGGCCGGGGGCATCGACGGCATCGTCAGCGAATGGCCCCGGCGCCATCCCCATCACCCTGAATAGCTTGTGGGAACCCGGCCCATTTAAGTAAATTTGCCGCCATCCCCGACCGAGACAATCTTCATCGGCTGCCTGACAGGGGATGGATGCCCGCTAATTCACGGGCGCATTTTCCCGGCGGCCGCGCGGCCGTACTTGCTCCGGAGGAAGACGGCCAGGTGGCGCAGGACCGTCAGCTTCTCGGCTTTCCCGCAGGGGGGAAAGAGACGGGGCTGGGGAAGGAGGGGCGAGATATCGGTTCGCGGGATCCTGCGCACCACCGGCCGGGGATCGAAGCCCCGGGCCTGCTCCCGCATGGCCAGTCCTTTTTCTCCCCATACCCGTCTGACCCAGAAGGTGTCGATCCGGGCCAGGTCCCCCACCCTTCTGATCCCCAGCCGGAGAAGCTGGGAGATCGTCTTTATTCGCAAACCGGGCCAGAGTTCCACCGGAAGGCCCTGGAGAAGATCCTTCTCCCCCTGGGGGAGGATCCAGAGGGCCTCCCGGGTATCGACCAGGGCGGCGGCGGCGCGGGCCATCAGCTTGTTGGAGCCAAGACCGAAAGAAACCGGGATGTCCAGGGCGGCTATTTCCTTCTGAAGACGGCCGATCACTTCCAGAGGGTGTTCATCCCCCTCGCTCCCCTCCCCGAACTCCAGGTAGGCGGAGCATCCTCGCCGGTATTCGACATCCGGGGTATGATTTTCAAGAATAGTGAGGAATTGCTCCAGTTGATGGGTCACCCGACAGGGGGAGTGGACATACACGATCCAGCGCTGTTTTTGCTTCTTCGTCAAGCTCATAAAAAAACCGCTTTAAACCACGAAGTTCACGAAGGACACGAAGATAAAAAAGAAGTCAGCCGGCAAAAATGACCAGATACGCCCCGATCTTTTGCAACTTTTAAACTGTATTACTTGTAACCGCTCGTTACTGGGCTAATCGGTTTAATGCGTCAGGTACGAACTGATGCAAAAGACCCGGTGTTTTTCCCTTGCTTGAAATTCCCTTCGTGAACTTCGTGTCCTTCGTGGTGAATATCCTCCGTTGTCTTTCCGATGGTGTGGCCGGCGGGATTCATTCAGTATTTTCTCAAAACTCCCACCACCTTCCCCACGATCTCCAGTTCTTTTTCCTCTCCCCGAAAAATAATCGGCTGGTACGCGGGGTTCTCGGCCCGCAGCTCGATGCTGTTTCTCCGGCGGTAGAATCGTTTCACCGTCACCTCGTCATCGACCATCACCACCACGATCTCGCCGTTCTCGGCCGCGGCCTGGGGGCGGATCAGGAGGTAGTCCCCGTCCTTGATCTGGGCTCCGATCATGCTCTCTCCCCGGGCCCGGAGCAGGAAATTGTCCCGTCCGTGCAGCAGCTTCCGGTCCAGAAACCACTCTTCCTCCACGTTTTCCACGGCCAGGATGGGGCTCCCGGCGGCAACCTCCCCCACCACCGGGACCAGCGCTATCTTCCCCCCGGCCCGTCTCCGATCTTCCCAGGAAGCGCTCCAGATGCCGTCTTCCTCCGTGGAGACGGCGTCCGGGTCCCGCAGCACCTCGAGGGTCCGGGCGCCGCGGCCCTTCCGGAGATATCCCTTCCCGACCAGGGCCCGGAGATGGTCCTGAACGGTGCCGATCGCCCGCCAGCCAAAGTGCTCCCGGATCTCTTCCAGGGTGGGCGGCGCCCCCCTCTCCTGCTGGCGGGAAGCGATCAACTTCAGTACCGCCCGCTGTTTTGCCGTCAGCTCCCGCATCATAAATTGTCTCGCTGCGCTCGAAATTTATGAGTTTTGAACAAACATCATCATTGATTTGGCTGAGATAAGACTTACAAAAGTGCTAAAAAGTCACTGTTGTTTCCCGAAAGATCTCAATGGATATTTTTGCCATCGCGACACCAATACCATAATTATATATGGTAGTCAAACATATTTTAAAATATTTTTTGAGGGGAAAGGGATTACGAAGCATTCTATCGAAGGAAGTGGTCGTGAGAATGAATACATACTTTATCAGGCACTGAACCGCTTCAAAGCGGTTCAGTGCCTGATAAAGTGGAGAAATCGCTTCAGGATGTTCTCCCGCTTCAGGGACTCCGCCACCTCGCTTTTTTTGAGCGTCTTCAGGCGTTCGAGGGCGGCAGCGTTTTCTTCGGCCCGGTCGGCGACCAGGTCGGCCAGCTTCTCCGGGATCTCCGGCCGGAGGGCCAGCAGCCGCGCAAAGGCGCGCGCGGTCACCTCCAGCAGCTCGACTTCCCCGACCGCGCTGACGGTGGCAGTGCGGGGAAGGCCCGTCAGCAGGCTCATCTCTCCCACCAGCGCCCCCTCCCCGATCTCGATCTCGTGGGCCGGAAGATCGTCCTGTTCCTCGATCCGCGCCCGGACCCGGCCTCGCGTAACGATATAGCAGTCTTCCCCCGCCTCGCCCTGCCGGAAGAGCGCTTCCCCGTCCGTATAGCGTACGAATCGCAGAAAGCCGGCCAGCTGCCGGAGATCTTCTTCTTCCAGCAGCGGTTTTCCCTCCCCATCGACCAGGCGCGATCTCATCAGTTCGGTATCCGCCAGGACCCGGGTTCGCCGGTCCAGCTCCCCGTCGTCCGGGGGAAGGCGGCGCTGGCGATAGACGACGGCCATGAAGTCGTTGAGAAGCTTGTCGCTCATCGGGAAGGGGATCTCGATCGAGCGGCGCTTGAACTCGTACCAGATCATCCGGCCCACGTCGCCGTCAATTGGGACCCGGTCATAGTAGCGTTTGCTCCAGTAGCGCAGGACGTAGTTGATCCCGAAATCCTTGTATTCGGTCACATAGGCGGTCGGTTTCGGCTTCCGGAGGACATCGGGCACGCTGAGGGCCGCCTTGACCAGTGCCGCCAGCACCTCGCCCGGCGCGTCCGAGTAACTGGCGCCGACATTGATTTCGTGCCGGCGGAGCGGCGTCGGGGTGGTCAAATTATTGACAACCGTCGAAGAGACGACGCTATTGGGAACCACGATTGTGTGGCCGCCCATCGTCCGCAGACGGGTCTCCCGCCAGTTAGTCTGGATCACCCTCCCCTCCCACTCGCCGACCGCGATCCAGTCTCCCGGGACCACCGATCGGGTCAGGTGAAGAGACATACCGGCCAGTAGATTGCCGAGAACTCCCTGAAGGGCGAATCCGATTACGGCGGTCAGCAGGGCGGTGGAGGCCAGAAGGGGCGAGATGTCGATCCGGAGACCAAAGCGCAGGATGGCGAAGATCACCAGAAGGAGGCAAACGATACGGATGATGTTCCGGAGCAGGGCGGGGACGGGAAAAGACCTCTCCCGCAGGTCGTAGAATTGAAGAGCAAGCGACTCCAGGAAACTCAGGAAAAAAAGAGCGGCCCAGAAGACGAGCCAGCCCTGGAGGTAGGCCGGCAGCCCGGTCGGGAATTGAATCGCCAGCTCCCGGCGGGCCAGGAAAAAGAGAGGCCGGGAAAAAATAAGTACGGCCAGGGGGAAGGCCAGCCGGCCCACCAGATAGCGGCCGGCCCCCCGCCATCCGGGAACGGCGGCCGATCTCTTCGCCCACCGCCGGCAGGGGATCGTCACCAGAAAAGAAAATAACAGGATAAAAACAAAGAGAGCTATTTCAGATATAACCGGAAGGTAGTGGCTCATGGCGACAGTGTACCGTGTTCGATGTATGAAACAGCTTTTGAGTTATGTGAATAGTATCATGGAGTATTGGAGTGGTGGAATGATGGAGTGTTGGAGAGCTGGCCCCCCCATTACTCCATTATTCCAATACTCCATTACTCCATGTCGCAATACCCCCATTTCCAAGGGCGGATAAATCAGTCATATCATGTACCGCGGTTTTAGTTTAAAACCACCTCCATCCCCTGACGGCCCAACCGGGCGGTTGGAGAGGCCCGGGTCAACTTCTCTTCGACTTTCTCCAGAATCGAGTCGTCGCTGAGGGGATCGTGGTGGGTGACGATGAGACGGCCGGCACCAACCCTTTCGGCGACATCGACCGCGTTTTCCCAAGTGCTGTGCCCCCAGCCCCGGTATTCGGGATAGTTGTCGTTGTTGTACTGGCCGTCGAAAACGAGGAGCGCCGGGGGAGCGGGTTCCCGGCAGAGAAGCTCGAAGGCGGTTTTCTCCTCGGGGGATGATTCATTCCATTCCAGATCGGTCGCGAAGACGAAGGAAGCCCCGGTCGCCGGTTCGTCGATCCGGTAAGCGGTGGCCCCGCCCGGATGGTGAAGAGAGGTCCAGCGGACCAGAAGCCCCCCCCGGCGGAAGGGGCCGCCGCTGTTGTCGGGCGGGAGAGTCAAAAAGGTGATCCAGGCGGGGATGGTGTCGATCTGGAGCGGCCAGAGAGGGGCATCGAAGATCTTGGAGATGACCTCTTCCGGGGTCCGCCCTTTCCGCTCGGGGGAGGCGATGGTAAGGCGCAGCGATTCCCGGTAGAGCGGCGCGAAGGCCGGGAGGCCGATCAAGTGGTCAAGGTGATAGTGGGTCATCAGGAGCAGTAGCGACGGTTCATGAGGTTCCCCGACCAGCCGTTGCCCCAGGCTTCTCAGGCCGGTTCCGGCATCAATGATGATCCTCTCCCCTCCGGCTCCTTCAACCAGCAGGGAGGTCGTCTCCCCGCCGTACCGGGAAAAGGACGGCTGGGTGACGGGGCTGGTGCCGCGAACACCGAAAAAGGTGATCTTCATGACAAATTATCCGGAAAGATTCGTATGCCGATCGATAAACGAAACGAAGCAAAGATGCATTGTGAAGTGATGGAGTACTGGAGTAGTGGAGTGATGGGACGCGGGAGCCGGGCCGGGTTTCCCATTACTCCATCACTCCATTACTCCATTTTGCATACTCTATTTATTTCGATTCTTAGCGACACATCAGCTATACAGCACAACGTTTATTTTTCAGTCAAATTCCAGACGCCGTCCCAGGTCGTGCCGGGATCGTTGACCAGGCCTTGGCACCGCTCCGCGTAAACGCGGGCCGCCGGGTCTTCGGGCAGAGCGGCAAAAACGGCCAACGCCTCACTCCACTGGCCTTGATAGCACAATGAGAGCCCTTCTTCAAACTTTTTCCATCCCGGCGGCGCCGCGTCTTTCTTCAATCCCCAGGGCTCGAAAACGGTTACCGGGGCCTTTCTCCCCACCACGCGGAGTTTGCCCAACTCCCGGCCCGTAAAGGCGCCGGCGGCCTTCTCCCAGGCCGCTCCCGCGACCATCAGGAAAGTCCCGAAGGCTTTGTTCGCGCCCTCTAACCGCGAGGCCAGATTGGCCGCGTCTCCCAGGACGGTGTAGTCGAACCGGTCGCGGGACCCCATGTTCCCGACCACCACCTCTCCGGTATTGACCCCGATGCGCATGAAGAGATCGACCCCGGTCCGCTCCTTGAACTCAGGCCGCCGGGCCGTGAGTTTTTGCTGGCAGCGGATGGCCGCGCGCACGGCCCGCTCCGCGTGGTTCCCCTGGGTGAGGGGCGCGTTCCAGAAAGCCACGATCGCGTCCCCGATGTACTTGTCAAGGGTGCCCCCCTCCTCCAGGATGACGTCGGTCATGTCGGAGAGGAAGTCGTTGAGAAGGGCGGTCAGGGTCACCGGGTCGAGTTTTTCGGAGAAGGTCGAGAATTTCTGGATATCGGAGAAGAAGATGGAGAGTACTCTCCGCTCGCCTCCCAGCTGGAGCTGGGAGGGATCTTCAATCAAGCGCTCGATGACGGCGGAACTCAGGTAGTGTTTGAATGCCTGCTTGATGAACGCCTTCTGTCGCCCCTCGGTCGCGTAATTATAGAGAAGGGCTCCGGCCAATGAAAAGACCACCGCCGCCTCCCCGGCGATAATCGGCCACCAGAACCCGGCCGCGTAGGCGGCAAAGCCGATCACCCAGGGGACGGGGAGGAGGATCACCGAGATCACCGCGCTCTCCCCGGCTTTGCGGGCCAGGGATCCGGCGCTGCCGGCAACGATCGCCAGGAGAAGAATAAGGACGGCGGCGGGAAGGATCGGGGCATCCTGCAGGAAATCTCCGGAAAGAAGGTTGTCGAGAACGGTGGCGTGGACGAGGACGCCGGGCGATTTCGTGCTCAGGGGTGTCGCCCGCAGGTCGAGCAGGCCGGGGGCGCTGAAGCCGAAAAGTACGTAGCAGTCACGGAATGTCGCGGGGTCGATGGACGGTTCTTCCCCCTCCTGGATTCTCAGCTCGGACTGGATGACGGCGGCGGCGCTCAGCGGGTTATACACCGCGGTCTCCCCCCGAAACCGGAGGAGTGTGCGGCCGGAAGCATCCAGAGGAACGGACCTCTCTCCGAGATGGAGGGTATTGCCCGCGATCGAGAGGGGAACGGCTTCCACGTGCAGCGGCGCCAGGTAGGCGGCGGTTCCCAGAGCGGGGATACACTTCCCGTCGAAGACGCCGAAGAGGGATGCCCGGCGAAAGATCGCGTCCGGGTCCGGCTCCTCCATAACGTTCCCCAGAAGGACGGCATTGAGAGCGACTTCCGGGATGGGAAATGTCGCCCGGGGATAGACCAGGCTTTTCTCCCGCTCCGGCGTGGAGAGCCATGCCGCCAGCCCCTTGAGCGGGATCCCCCGGGGAGGCAAATCGGGAGGCCAGGAGGATTCTCCGCCGGTCGTCCGGCTCAGGGCAAGAGCGGCGGTGAACGGAGGCGAGCGCCGGATCGCTTCACCCAGAGCCACGTCCTGGGAGACGCTCTGCCGGCCGGACGATTCGGTGTAGAGAACATCGAAGGCGACGGACCGGGCGCCCCCCCGCCGGCAGAAGTCGATGATCGGCCCATAAACCTCCCGCGGCCAGGGCCAGGACAGACCGGCCTCCTTCTCGCCCCAATCCAGGCTGGCCTGGTCGAGAAGGATAATCTTGATCAGCCCGGTGGAAGGGGCCGGGCGGGCAAAGTACCGGACCCGCCATGCCCAGGAAGCGGACTCCCAACGATCGAGGATGCCGAGCTGCCAGAGCAGCAGGGCGAGGATCGACGCCAGAAAACCGATCAGGACTCCATGACGGATTTTGACGCGTTTCTTTGCCACATTAGTACCCATATAAACACGTCCTGGCTACCTCAGAATTTTGGAATCACACCGGCAGCGGAGAAACGCGGAGTAATGGAGTACTGGAGTAATGGAATACTGGATTCGGAAACAGGCCCCCAATACTCCACTACTCCATCACTCCACCATTCCAGAACGTTGCCCGAGCGCCGCGAGGGCTACGTTCTCTTATATTCCCTTCAAGTTCCGCTCAAACCGGTCCTGCCGGGGCTGAGGGGCGGAAACAACCGTGTACCGGCCGATAATCTCCTCGATGTCCTTGATCCGGTCGTTGGGATCGGGATGGGTCTTGGCGAAATCGAGACCGCCCGGCTTGAGCTGTTTTTTCATCTCCATCAGCATCTCGACCAGACCGTTCGGGTTGTATCCCACCCGTTTCACGATCACGATCGCCGTCGCGTCAGCCTCCCGTTCCGCCGAACGGGCGTACCCGCTGTTCATCATGGTGGAGGTAATATCGCCGATGCTGCCTTCGAAGGCATCGGTCAGCTCGGCCAGTTCCTTCCCCCCGAAGCTCCTGGCGCCTTCCGCGGCCAGGATGGTCAGGGCGGAAGTGAGACGCCCCGACTTGATCGCCTTCAGACCATGCTGGTTCTGGACATGGCCGATCTCATGGGCGAGAACCGCCGCCAGGTCGTCCTCATCACGGCAGAGCCTGAGCATCCCGCGGGAGACAAATATCAACCCGCCCGGGGCCGCGAAGGCGTTGATTTCGTCCGAATCCAGGATCAGGAAATGATAACCGCCGTACGTCTCCGGCTTGTCGGAAGCCGCGGCCAGGGTCTGGCCCAGTAGGTTAAGATAGCGGGTAGCCTCCTTATTGTCATAAGGAGAATAGACATGGAGTATCGTCGCCGCCACCGCCCGGCCGATATAGTATTCCTGCTCGGGGGTGATATCGGCGAACGTCTTGGCCACCGCCTTGGTGGCCCGGCCCAGCGACTCCGCCTGTTCGTCGGTCATGACCCCGGTCGCCTTGCCGACCTGTCCTCCCAGTTCCCCCATCGACTCCAGCGTTTTGCAGCCGCCGACCGCGAGAGCAGAGACGAGAATCACCAGGAAGCCGCACGTCAAAGGCGCATTCTTCACCGTCAATACTCTCGGAATCATCTCAATCCTCCGGGTGGGGTTACCTGTCCGACCTTCAGAAATCCTTCCATCTGTTCCGGCGAGATAATGATTTTTTCCATCCGATCCACCCAGGTGAAATCAATATCGCTGTTGCGGGTTTTAAACTCGGCTTCGACATCGGAATTAAACCCTTTGCCGGCCAGGGCCAGTTCATCACCGGAGGCGGCGGTCTCGACATTCCCGCCCCCGGCCGAAAGTTCAATATCGTCATCGGTCAGAGCCGAGATATGTATCCACCCCTGGGGGCCGCTTCCCTTGCGGCCCAGAACCCATTCTCCCTGTTCCTGGATAACGGTGACCCGGTCCCCGTAGGAGACAGAGCCGATGATCTTGCCCAGAAACGACGGCTTGGCCCGGAGACTGCCGCTCCGCACCTGGACGTTGAGGACATCGGCGCGGGACATCCCTGCCCCGCCGGCCAGGAGGAAACAGAACAGTAACAACCGGATCCCTTTCGTTTTCATCTTCATCACCTCATATTTCACTATAGTTAGACTCGGTGTTTCCTTCAGTCAAATTAGAAGGAAAAACCGCGAAAAAATTCAAAAGAACAATGTGGTTTCGACGCAACTTTTAACCACGAAGGACACGAAGGTCACGAAGAGATTTTAGAAAAATAAAAATACTTATTACAACTCCTATATCTTTATTCGTATTGTTGGGCAGTCGCTGCGCTGCTTGTCCCGCGAGCGGGACCCGTCTCGCGGCGCTCGGCTCGTGTGCTTCGTGGTGATTATATGGTTTCACTACGTTATTGAAATTATGAAGAGGTCGATTATTTTTTATTCCTCATTCGAGAGGGTGTCGGTCGCCGGAGGTTCGGGGACGGCGGCCCGGATTGCTTCGAACAAGCCCCGGACTTCCTCCCGGAGCGATTCCTGTTCGCATTGCTCGCCCGTCTCCATCGCCGGCGCTATCATCTCCAGGGAAGCGGGGATATCACCCCGGGCAAAGAGGCTCCGGGCCGATCGGAAGAAACGATCCCCGGCCCGGCAGAAATCACCGGCCCGGCGATACGCGTCGCCGGCCCGTCCCAGGGCCCGGGCCATCGCTTCGTACCGGGCCGCCCGGCGGAGAAGATCGGCCTGACGATCGAACGCCGCCCCGGCTTCGCTGCCGGCTCCTTTCCGGAGCAGGATATCGCCTTCCAAGGCGGTGTATTCGGCCTGGGCCAGATCGTCCTCCGTCTGATCCGTCAATTCCCGCGCGGCGGCAAGTTCCTTCTCCGCCGCCCGATCATCATCCGCCAGAATGGCCAGACGGGTCCGGAGGAAAGCGATCTGGAGCCGGGCGCCCGTGCTCAGGGTATTTTCATTCGCGGCCGCTGCTTCCCGGATCAGGCGCTCCGCTTCTTCCGGACGGTCACGGAGAAGAGCGATCCGGGCCTGGAGCAGAAAGAGGTCCGCCGGGACGCCGCCCGCCTGCTGGAAAGCCTGGAGCGATTCCCGGAGCAGCTCTTCCGCCCCTGCGAGATCTCCTTCCTCCAGGTAACAGGCGGCCAGGTTATAGGCGCCGTTGCCGATTTCAACGGCATCGTCCATAACGCGGGCCCGCTGCAGGGCCAGAAGGTAATGCCGGGCGGCCAGTTTGAACTCGCCCCGGTCATACGCCGTCCGGGCCGATTTGGCCGCCTGGGCCAGCTCCGGGTCTACTTTTTGCGCGGGAGGTGTGCTGGAACAGGCCGTGAGCAGTAGTATAAGAACCGCAACCATATACCCGGATGACTTTACGGTATACATAAGCACTGAGCCCTCATTGCGTTCGGGCATTGTTCGAATTAAAAGGTCCCGGTTGCGCAGCTGGAATCGGTTGCGTTATACGGTGACGGGGGCGCGCATCACGCAACCGTACACCGTTCAACGTTTTCCCGGTGAAACCGGGATAACCGTTCAACGACAACCGTAAACAATAACGATTTCTTTATCTGTCTATGTATTCTTTTACGCCTGTCTATTCAGTAATTGTAATGGCGGAGACCGGAATCCGGGAACTCCCCTCTTCCGGAGCGACGTAGGCTCTGATCAGCCAGTGCCTCTGCAGGGCTTCGATCAGCCGCTGCGTCTCCCGCAGAGTTTCCCGGGATTGGAGGACCAGCCCCGGGACATCCTCTACTTCGCCGGCAATGGTCTCCGACATGGCGGGAAGCTTGCTGGCGGCCCGGGAGGCGTCGTCAGCGATCCGCTGCAGTCTCTCGGTCGACTCCCGGATCTTGGTGATGATATCTTTCAGATCCTCGGTCATCCCCGGATCGCGGAGGACGGCGCCGGCCATCCCCTCCCCTTTCGCCAACCCTTCGGTGATCCGGTTCAGGTTGCCGATCAGCTGCTGGAGGTCGCCCGCGGGATCGCGAATGTCGGCGGCCAGCAGGGTATATTCCTCGATCGCCAGTGTTGTCTGCTCGAGGACCGGGGTGACTTCTTCCATGATTTTTTCCACCTCGATCTCCAGCAGCTCGGTGATCTCGGTGTCTTTCGTACAGGTCAGGGCCGAATCTTCCGGGAGGGGGGGGCCTTTTCCCTTGCTGATCTCGATGTAGGAATCCCCGGCCAATAAAAACTTTTTCTTCACGATCACTTTCGAATCTTCACGGACAAAACGGAAGAAATCGCCCTTGATCGCTATCCGGCCGGTCATATTACCGTCCTGATCGACCGAGAGCTTTTCCAGGGACCCCACCACCGCCCCCAGGATGACCACCTGGGAATTCTCCTGGAGTCCCAGGGAACCCTCGGGGGGGAAGAGCAGCATATAGCGGTGGACGGTCTCAAACCATTGCTGGGCCTGTCCGGCCAGGAAGATCCCGACCAGGAGAACAACCAGGACCAGGATGATAAAGGTCCCGACGATCTCGTTGACATACCGAAATTTAAACGGCTGCGCCATAAAATTTTTTCCCCGAAAAATTTTAGCGGCCCCGACTTCGTCGGGGCTGTTGATCAAACGACATTTCTTTCATGAAGGCGATGCCGGAAAAGTGATTACTCAACACAGCCGACATCTTCTTTTACAGGCATACTTTATGGATTACTGGAAGCCATCCTCCGTATTTTTCCCCGAAAGGAAAATACTATCCGCTCCGTTCCAGATGCGGGCCTTTCAACGTGTATATCTGCAACGGCGAGAGCTGGGCCTGGTTCAGATTAGGAAAATCGGCGGTCATCCAGAGAACCGCCGCCCCCCGAGCCAGGGCCCCGGTGATGCCTTTGATCAGATAATGAAGCACTTCAGTATACGCATCCTTCAGGGGTTCTTCCAGTATAATCAAAGCCGGATCGCCCAGAAAAGCCCGCGTCCACTCGGCCCGGCGCAACAACGCTCTCTTGAGCAGGGCCGGCCGGACGCTGGGCAGTTCGTTCAAGCCGAAAAGCTCCCCCATTTTTTTTGCCCGGGCGTGAATTTCATTGAGCGGCAGGTCGGAATGGTGACTCAGGGGGAGGGTGACATTCTCGTCCACGTTCAGGTTGCTGATCCAACCGCCGGCCGTAAAAACGCGACCGATTCTCCCCCGCGCTGCCGCCGCCTCTCCCGCCGAGCGTGTCGTCCAGCTTACGCCCAAAAATGAGACTTCTCCGCCGGACGGTTCCAGCAACCCCTCAGCCGCGTCCGCCAGCGGAGAGGGGCCGTGTCCTCTTTCCATACTGACCAGTGCCAGTTCTCCGGACTTCAGGACCAGAGTGATCCCCTCCAAACCGAACTCATAGGGGGGCGGAGCGACGACAGACGCGTCCCGGAAGGCCAGGATTTCTTTCCGCTCCATATGTGTAGTCCCTGTGCTCATAACAGGTTAACGCCAGCAGTGAAATTAGTAACCACGAAGGACACGAAGATCACGAAGGAATTTGGTGAAGATAAAAAATAAGGATTATGTTTTAAGATTTTTCTTCGTGTACTTCGTGCTCTTCGTGGTGATTAACCGTTTTTTACCTAAATTAAATTTCCGAAACAGTGAATTATCGTCATTTTTATTTAATTATAGATAGGTGAAGACCGAGACCAGGACCGAGACGATGAAAAGGGCGGTCACCGAACGGACAACCGCCCGGGTGGCCGCCTGGGGGACCTCGGTGATCGCGGTCCGCACCCCCAGCCCTTCGGTGCAGCAGATGACGCCGGTCAGCAAACCGGGTATGATCGTCTTCGCCAGCAGATTAAAAACGTCGGATGGAGTGATCGCCTTGAGCACACTCCGGAAAAAGAAAGCCGGACTGCCGGTGGTGGCGCCGAAGAGAAGCCCGCTCAGATAACCGCTCAGGAAGGAGACCACGATGAAGATAACGCTCAGGCAGAAGACCGCTATCGCCACCCCCAGCACCCGGGGCACCACCAGGTAGATGAAAGGGTCCAGTCCCAGGGCATCAAGTATTTTAACTTCGCCAGAGACATTCATATTCCCCAGTTCGGTCGCGATCGCCGTGCCGGAGCGGCCGATGACCACGAAGTTGACCAGGAGGGGGCCGATTTCCCGGATGATGACCATCACCAGGACCGGTCCCAGGAGGCTGGTCTGACCGGCCCGGGCCAGCCAAACCTGTGTCTGAACTACCACCGAGATCCCGATCAAAAAGGCGACCAGGGAGACAAAACGGACGGCTTCAAAGCCGGTGAATAGAATCTGCCGGGCCAGAACATTGCGAACCGTCCGCCGGAATGTTCCCCGCCGGAAGCAGACGGCCAGAAGGGTCCCGGTTACCGCGGCCAGATAGCGGATAAAACACCATTTCCCGACGGCATATTTGCCGATCCCGGCGACAAGCTTCATTCCTCTTGACAACCCGCTCCTTATCCCTTATCCCTTATTTCTTATCCCTGTTTTCTCGGGGCGTAGCGCAGCCCGGCTAGCGCGCCTGCTTTGGGAGCAGGAGGTCGGCGGTTCGAATCCGCCCGCCCCGATGAGGGAACATTGTTTACTATACATGATGGGTTCTGCGCCAGAGGCGCATCCGCCTCTGGCGGAGAATCCCGGCGCCCCGATTGAGGCATAATTTCAATACTTAGTGACTATGAGGTTCTGCGCCGGAGGCGCATCCGCCTCCGGCGGAGAATCCGCCCGCCCCGATGAGGGAACATTGTTTACTATACATGATGGGTTCTGCGCCAGAGGCGCATCCGCCTCTGGCGGAGAATCCCGGCGCCCCGATTGAGGCATAATTTCAGTACTTAGTGACTGTGGGGTTCTGCGCCGGAGGCGCATCCGCCTCCGGCGGAAAATCCCGGCGCCCCGATTAATCGATTAAGACCCCCGATTAATCCGGGGAGTTCTGCGCCAGAGGCGCATCCGCCTCTGACGGAAAATTCCGGCGGCCCGATTGTAACCGTTTTGAACGGTTTTCTCCCTACTCCTGTGAGGTCCCCGTCTGACGGCCATTGGCATCGTAGTGGTAAGTGGTTTTTCCCCGCTTCACCGTTTTTCCCTGCACCCGACCGTCCGGGCCGTAATAGATGGTGGTATCCCCCTGTGTGACGACCCTTCCTGACGCCCTCCCCTTCTCGTCATAGAGATTTGTCGTCCCCCCCGAGGTCTGGGTTCTCCCGATGCTTTTGCCGTCCTGCCCGTAGAGAAGAGTGGTGCCCCCCGACTCCTGGGTCCTCCCGATGGCACGGCCGTCCTGACCGTAGATCACGCTGGTGCCTCCCGATTGCTGGACCCTCCCGGTCGTCCGCCCGTTGGCGCCGTACATCGTGGTGGTGTTGCCCTGCTCCTGTATCCTCCCCGCGCTGCGGCCGTTCTGGCCGTAGATGGTGGTGGTCTCCCCCGACGTCTGCGCCCTTCCGACAGTCCGTCCGCCCTGCTGGAAGGTGGTGGTTCCCTGCTGGACAGTCCCCTGATTCTGGTTTGCGGTCCCCACGCCGTAGAGTAGCTGCTGGTTACTCTCCTGCGAAGTCTCCGGCTGGCTCTGGGATCCCGCCTGGTAGAGAAGATTCGGATTGGCGGCCTGGCCCTGTCCACCGGCCGCAACCCCGTACATCAGGGTCTTCTCCGCCGGCTGCTCTGCCTGACCGGCGGAACCCTGAACCAACGGAGTCGCAGCCGGGGAGATCCTCTCTTTGGCCAGCAGTTCCCTCCCCGCCGGCGTCAGTCCATCCTCCGAGGAGGAGCTTCCCGGCGCGGCGGGGGCGGTCCCATACCCCTGCCCGGCGGCAATGCCGCTGAACATCCAGAATAATACTGTCCCGATCATAAGATATCTGCTCATCATCTCCTCCTTTAACCCGACTCATGAATGAATCTGGTTAATCGTGTTGGTTTTTTTGTTAATCGGTCCCAGAATTCGGTAATCCGGGCTGTTATTTCTTCAGGCGACAGCCGCTCGCTCAACTCCGGCCGGTCGAGAGCAGCGGCAATTATCTCCTCTCTTGTTAGACGTTCCCGCCGATCGATACATTCATTTTCTTCCAGAAAACGAGAAAGCGCTTCTTTTTTCTTCTTCAGGAAACCTCCGGTACGGGGATCGCCTCCCTCTTCCAGGCACTTCATAAAGGCCCGCGCATCATTCCCCAGTTCTCTGGCCATCTCCGTGAAATCGTCCAGGTACCGGGGGCTGACCGCCCCACTCTTCTCCAGGACTTCCCTGTCGAGAGGTTTGCCCCGGCCGATCGAGTACTGTGCCAGGAAGAGATCGAGGAGGGCGCCCCGATCTTCAATCAGACCCCGGTCTTCCCCTCCTATTTCCGGAAAATCCCCTCCACTCCTGGCCAGGGCCATCCATTGCCCCACCGTGGCTGCCCCCGTACTCTTCATAATAATATACAACAGAGGCAGGTTGTCGTAAAGGAGGTAGAAGAGATGGGCGGCGGTGACGGGCCGGCCCGACTCCAGCGGCGGTACTCCCAGTAGAGCGGCATAATCCTCGGGGCTTCTGTCTTCAGGGGCTGGGATCCGCTCCGGTCCGGGGGGGGACGGCTGGATTCGATCGGAACCCGCGGGAGAGAACTTTCTCAGGCGCCCCAGATCAAGAAGGTTCGGCGAGGGGGCTTTACGCTCGCGGCAAATCGCGTCAATGAAAGCGGCGTCGGAAGGATTGGCGGTAAGATAAACGATCTGACGCCCCTCGCCGGTCAGGAGCAGCAGGCTCTCGATGACCGCCCGAAAACGTTCGGGGTCGGAGGTGGTGAGCGCTTCGTCCAGGAAGACGGGAAGGGTTTTTCCCGCCTCTGCCTGGGTGGCGAAGGCAAGTCGGGCGGCCAGCAGCAGCTGGACCCTGGTCCCATCGGAGAGTTCGGCCAGGCCGATCCCGAGGCCGGTGCTCGTATCCCGGGCGCGGAAGGCGGGCGTTCCCGGATCGCCGCCGATCTGGAGATCGTATCGCGCCCGGGTGAAGGCGGAGAACCAACGCGCGGCCCGGTCCAGGACGGCCGGGCGGCTCTTCTTCTCGTACTCTTCTTCAACCCGGGACAGAAGCAGTTCACCGGCGGCGGCGGCAAGCGCCTCGTCATATCTCTCTTCCAGGCTGACGGCGGCCGCCTCGAGTTCCTCCAGCGCGCGCTCAACGACGTCGCTCCGGAGGGCATCTTCGACCCGGTTCTGCACCTGCTCTATCTCCCTGACAACGGCCTCCCACTCCCCCGCTTTTTCTCCCGCCGCCTTCAGCATTCGTTCCGCTTCTTCCGGGGCCAGAGCGAGTAACCGGGGATAACCCCGAAGTCCGGCCGAGAGTTCGGCGATCCGGCCCCTGACCGAGCGCAACCTTTCACTCTCTTTTTGAAATTCCTCGCGCCGGCCGAGCCGCCGGGCCAGCAACAGCCGGGCGCCACCGGACACGCCCGGATCGATACCGGCGTTGCGAAAGATATCACTGATCCGGTCATGTTGCCTGCCCTGGGCCTCCTCCCGGGAGGCGATCTCTTGCTCCAGGGTCCTGATCCGCGATTCAGTGTTCCGGATTCGATCACTCCGGTTCTTGAGCCGGGCCAGGAAAGACCGAGCTTCGATAGAATCATCCGGTCTCTCTCCCAGTTTACCGCCGAGAAAATCTCCGATCTTTTTCAGTTCGGCACGGTATCCGGCTAAAACCGTTTCATACCCCGCCTCGACCGAAGTCCGCCGGCTCGCGGCTTCGCGATACGCCCGGAGACGATCGACGAAGTCGACGATCTCCATCTCGGAAGCTCCGGGATCGACCCCGGTGGACCGGCAGATCTCCTCCTTTTCACTTTTCAGGGATTCTTCATCCCCGGCAAGGTTTTCGAGGGCGTGTCGAACCCGGGCGCCGGCATGGGCATCTTCCAGATCTTTCTCTTTCCTCCGGAGTTCCTCTTCCAACTCCTGTAGTCTCAGTCGGACTTCATGGCGGCTCCAGCCTGCCGGAGGGGGGATACGGAGTTCCCGATATCGCTCCCGGAAAGATCCCTGCTCGGCAGTGCCGGGACCGGAGCCAGCCAGGCGGACGGCCAGCAGCCCCAGGCCGATCCCCCCCAGAAGAGAAAACCAGGGGTCGACCGACAGGGCCAGGAAGGCTCCGGCAAGAATCGTGATCACCGCCACCGGCAGCAGCAGGCGGCTTCCCCGGCCGAGAGTTCCGGGAACGGCCGGAGCGCTCAGCCAGTCCCGGAGGAGGTCGGCCGCGCGCCGCACCCGGTCGATCGCCGCCTGATCGATCTCAGCCTTCGGGGTAAGCGCGGTCAGCTTTGCTTCCAGTTCCTCGCGGCGAGCGCGGACCCGGACTGCTTTTCTGAACCAGGAGTCCGCCCGGGCCAACAAACCGTCTTCCGGGGAAAGAGATACGGCGGCCGGCTCGGTGGCGCCGAGTTTGTTCGCCGCTTCCGCCGCCAACCGCCCCGCCTCGACACGCGTCTTCTCGAGCGTTCTTTGTTCCTGGTCCAGGTCGGCCAGTGCCCGGACGCGCTCGTCCCAGGTATCGAGGATGCCCGCCTCCACCGGTCCCTCGGGCAAGGCGGCCGCCGCCAGATCGGCCCGCGCATCCTCGATGCCCCGGCGATACCCCCTCACTTCTTCCTCCAGATGACTGATCTCGGCTTCCAATTCCCCGATCCGCTCCTCTTCGTCGCCCCTGAGCTTCTCCATCCCTTCCGGGAAGCCGGCGAGAACCGCCAAGCGGGCGGCCTCTTCCTCTTTCTTCAGAGCCAGATCCCGGGCTTTCTGGAGTATTTCCCGCTCCTGAGCCGCGCGGCGGGCCTTCTCCCTCTTCTCCTCCAGTAAGTTCAGACGATCCTCTTCATCAGCAAGTCCCCTCCGTTCATTCTGGAGGCGGTTGAAATCGGTTTCGGCCGCCGCCCTGACCCCCGCTTCTTTCTGGCCGTGGCCGCTTTTCAAACGGAAGAGTTCGCGAACCGCGGGGAGATCGTAGCCACCGGCCATTTTGATCATGATCTCGTCGGCCAGTTCCAGATCGGTGGGATGTTTCTCGTCGAGGAGGTCCCGCAGGGAGATGGTGTAGCAGCGGGCCAGGTGCGGGGGGGGAACTCGGGCGCGGGAATATCTTTACCGTCCCGCTGCCAGCTGACGCCACCCTCGAGTTCCGAGGTAAGCTTCGCCCCGTCGTCAAGCCAGGAAATTCTGACCCGGGTTCGGCCCGGGTCGCGTTCGGGCCAGAGGACCCGACGGACGGCCCGGCAGAGAGACGTCTTGCCCGAACCGTTCGGCCCCTGGATGACGTTGAAGCCGGTCTCGATCGGGGTAACCTCGAACGGATGTTCGATCCCCGGGAGCCGGAAGACGGTGATCCGGGTGATCTCCATTACCGCCCCCCTCCCCTTGCCCGCTCCGGCTGAGCCAGGAGTTCTTCCAGGGCCCGATAGCCGGCCTCCAGCAGAAGCTGCCGGATTTTTTCTTCATCCGGGAGGTCCTTTTTCCCCAGCCGGCTCCACCGCGGATCAGCCACTGTGCGGGAAACGGCGTCACGATAAGCCAGGATGAGGTCTCCATCCCGGCCCTTTTTCTCGGTTAGATCGACCAGAAATCGGGCGAGAAGGGATGGAGGATCGTTTCCCCGGGCCAGGTCGGTCAGATTGAGTCCCGGTCCGGCCTCGTCGATGAACTTCTCGATGAAATAGTGCACACCGCCGGATGGCTCCTGGTAAGAGACGAAGTCGGGATACACACTTCTCAACTGATGATGCAACGGGGAGCGGCCGGTCAGATGAAATCGGCAACCGACCACGCGGGGAAGTAGGGAACCGGCGGCGACCCGGGCATGAATACGGCCGATCGCTTCCCGGATCAGGCGGAAGAATGAATCCTTGAGGTCCTGCGGATCTTCGCCCTCGAGGAGTCCGATTCCGATCTCCTCATTTTCCCAGCGCAACCGGGCCAGAGGGATCTGTCCGATCGAGATGTCCCCGGGGCCGTTAACGGTTGCCAGCCAGGGACCATGGGCCCCCGGCTCCCCCGGGTCAAGGCCGGCGAGAGATCCGAGGTACCCGATCGGCCGGGGTCCGGAGAGCGGAGAGGGTTTATGGATATGTCCCAGCAGCCAGGCGTCGACAGGGACGGTTTCCAGGTCGCGGCGGGGGACGGGGGCGAACAGGCTGCCGGCGGCGTCGAGATCGCAGTGGAGCAGGCCCAGGGTCGGCAGCCCCGGTTCCCGGGAAAAAGAGATCTGCCGCAGAGGATTTTCCCGGCAGTAGCGTTCCGGAAAAGACCAGCCGACGATCCCGAGCCGGGAGCCGTCCGCCAGTTCATGCGTCACCGTTTCCCAGTTTCCGCCCCGGCCCACCAGCCGGAAGGCCGGGAGCTGTCCGGCGAGACGGGGGAGCGCGTCCCAATCATGGTTCCCGGCGACGGCGAAGACCGGGATGCCG
Organism: uncultured bacterium; assembly: GCA_963822585.1. Lineage (GTDB taxonomy): Bacteria > Auribacterota > Erginobacteria > Erginobacterales > Erginobacteraceae > CAWGIE01. The sequence goes on along the minus strand of CAWGIE010000026.1, from coordinate 163,794 downwards.
GACTCGAGAAGGGTTGCGATCCCCCATTTCAAATGCCCGTAAGCCTCGAACCGGTCTTCTTCGGCCTCGATGACATCTCCGGTGAGAACGGCCAGGTCGGGTTTGTGCTCGACCGCCCAGTTCACGGCGGATCGCCAGGTCGCGGCCGGCGTCAGATCCGAGGGAGAGATGCCGTAGCCGTCGAGCCCGTCCGGCAGACGCGAACTCCGCCGGCCGAGATGAAGATCGCCGATGCAGAGAATCCGTATGTTCATGAACAATTATAACCCGACGTGCATAAGCGTTTCGACCTAAGCCTATTCAGCCTGAAGGAGTATTGGAGTGGTGGCGTACTGGAGTGTTGGGAAAACCGCGGCCCTCCCCGCCCCCAATATGCCGTTACTCCATCGTTCCATTACTCCGTGACTCTTTACCCTCGCGTCTTGCCTGATCACATCTCATGCCGGCAACGTCAGCCTGACCACTCAAGCTAATCCGTGTTTCCGCTCCAGTTGCTCATAATAATCGATGACCGAGCGGACATACCTGCGCTTTTCGGAATATTCTCCCGGATAAAAACACCGCTTGAAACCGTAGATGATATGGTCCTTCAGTTCCTTGGCATTGATCCCGAAAGCGTCAACGGCGAGACCGATCTCACGGCTGACGGTGGTCTTGCTCACCAGCCGGTTATCGGTGCAGAAGGTGGTGCTCAGCCGGGCTTCCCTCATCTTTTTAAACTGGTGATTGTGGATATCCCCGATCGTGGGATTTGTTTGCAGATTGCTGGTCAGACAGACTTCGATGGTGATCCTTTTATCGGCGATAAACCGGCTGAGATCGCGGATGTATTTCTTCTTGTCCTTGATCTCGGGGCTGGTGATCTTGCTCTCGTCAAAAAGGTAATACCCGTGCCCGATCCGCTCCGCGTAGAGATCGGTGATGGCCTGAAAGATGGACTCCGGACCGTATGCTTCCCCGGCGTGCACGGTTTTGTGCAGGAAGTTCTTCTGGGCGAACTGGAACGCTTTCCAGTGATCATCGGCCGGGAACCCGTATTCCGGCCCGGCCAGGTCGAAACCGACGATAGGGAGACCCAGCCGGTCCCGGGCCTGGACCAGCCCCTGGACCAGTTCGTAGGAAGCCAACCCGAAGCTCCGCCTCTTGTCCGAGAAGGGATGGGCCTCCAAAAAAACCCGGTAATAATCCGACATTTCCCCGAACGACCGCAGGGCGCAGGCGATAATACCGTAACGGAAAGGAGGCATCCCCCGGTCCGCGACCTCCGGGCGCCGGTTGAACTCCTTCTCCGCCCGGGCCAGGCCGTCATTGACACTGCTCATGATCCTGTCCAGGTGAAGTCGGCTGCTCATATGCAGCTGGGGGGCGAACCGTACCTCAACATAGCGCACCCCTTCAGCCTGGTTATCCCGGGCGAACTCATAGGCGATCCTTTCCAGATTTTCCGGGGTCTGCATGGCCCGGACGGTGTACTGAAAGCCGGTCAGATATTCTTCGAGGCTGCCGTAATGGCTCTTATAAACGGTTTCGTTGAGCCCTTCCTCGGTATAGGAAGGGAGCGCGAACTTCTCCTGTCGGGCGATCTCAATCAGGGTATTTACCCGGAGAGAACCGTCCAGGTGGACGTGCAGGTCGCTCTTGGGAAGCTCCCGGATGAATTCTTTCGTGATCATGACGGCGAATAACTGGAGTGATGGAGTAATGGACCGGCGGCTTCGGCACCGGTAAATACACCATTATTCCACTACTCCAATACTCCCTATTTATCTCCCTCTGGTTTTAAAACATTTATAATATCATCTGAATACTCCACTTTTAATTCCTAAAGAACACCCGGGACATTTTGGGTATCGAACACTCCGCGATATCTCTCCCGGAGACGATTGACTGATCGGGCAGACGGAAGAAGGTATCGGGCAGTTTCCAGCGAGGACCGCAGATATCGAAGGCGCTTCTCCCGGCCGTGACATAGCCTCCGTCTATGTATCCCACCAGCATCCGGGTTTTTTCCGGGAGGGCCGTTATTTCGGAAACCTTCAGCTCGTCTCCCCGTCTGATGCGTCCGTCGGGTAGAAAATAGATGGTGGTCTTGGTATCGTATTCGTCGCCGGCGATCTCCCGGGCGTTCTTCCCATCACGGCCGATCATTTTGATATTATCGGCCTCGTTTTCGGCCGGGTTATCTCCCAGGACAACCCGGGTCCCGACGGGGATGTTTTTCCAGTCCGTGATCCGGTCCCCCCGGAGCTCTCTCCCGTCCGGGAAACGGTATACGACGTCCTGACTGTTGTAGCGATCCCGGGCGATGTCCCAGGCGGTTCGACCGGAAGCGATAATGTCGGCGGTATCCGACGTGAAATGGGCGGCAGCGGAGGCCGCCTCCCGGTCGCGGCCGTAAAGGACCCTGGCCAGGGCCGGATCTCCAACGGCCAGCCGGCCCGCTTTTACATCCGGATCGTACCTTGGTTTGCTGTTCAGACCGATCTTTTTCCGGACACTTTCCCGTCCGAAAAGCATCCCGCATCTTTTCCGCCCCCGGTGCGACCTTTTATGCCAGAGGTTGGGCGACCCGTAAGCGATCATCGAGTGACAGAGCACACGCTCGTCAGGAATCTTATAGACGGTTTGCAGCTGCTGAAGAAGTTCAGCGAGCGCCCGGTATTGGGCGGCGGTGATGTCCTTGTTATGATAGCCGACCACCTCGATCCCGATCGAGTAATTATCAAGGTTTGTTTTTCCCTGCCACATGGACCGGCCGGCGTGGAAAGCGACCCGGTCTTTATGGATAATCCGGTAAATGTGCCCGTCGGTATCGACGAAGTAATGAGTCTCCCCGTTTTCTCTGACCTTCCGGAGCGAACCGCGAGCGGGGCCCTCGGTCGTATGCAGGATGATGTATTCGGTGGAAGCGCGGAGGGGGCGCTCCCGGTTGCGGGGGCTGTAGTAACTGGTGATCTCGATACCGAATACCCCGCCGCAGAGAAGACAGAACAGTCCGGACAGCAAAGCAATTGTTACTAATCTTCTCTTGATCAAGAATCCGGCCCTCTCTTCACTCGGGCGATTAAATAAAACTACGAATTTCGCGAATTCCACGAATTAATTTTTGAATTTCCCTGCACCATCCTCTTAATGCCTGCCTGTTTATTTTTTCCGCGGGGAAATAAGGATATCTTTAGCAGAAGTATATGGAGATAGCAATCCCTTCATTTCCCACCCCTTCCCAGATCAAGAGGAGGAGCCGGGAAATGAACTATTTCTTTCTTCTCATCAGTAAAGTATACTATCATATGTCAATGTAATGGCCTTTTTTTACGGCCATTGAATTAAAAAGGAGGAACTGTATGATCGATTTGATCAAGAAGACCATGTACATGGGGCTCGGTTTGGCCTCCCTGACCAAGGAGAAGATGGAAGAGGTCTCCCGGGAACTGGTCAAAAAGGGGGAACTTTCCGAGAAAGAAGGCAAGGACCTGGTCGATGACCTGGCGAAAAAGTCGGAAGAGGCCAAAAAGGCGCTGGATAAAAGGATCGACCAGATCATTAAGGACACGCTGGCCCGGCTGAACGTGGCCACCAAGGACGACCTCAAGGCGCTGGAGAAGAAGCTGAGCAAAAAGGGAAGCGATAAAACGTAAGTGCAGTATCGTCCTTCCGCTTTCGCCACAGGAGTTAGAGGAGTTGTAGGAAATGTAGTATCGCCTCGCCTACGGCCAGACTTGCCGAACTGCAAGCGACTGCCGGTAGGCAGGAGCGATCCAACATTTCCTACAAAGAATGCCGGAGGCATTCTGATCCTACAAGTCCTTCACGAAGTGAAGGACGATCCAACATAAATTCGCGAGCGCAGCGAGCCAATTTATAATGCTGAGCATCCGTCAACTTACCGGCATCAGCCGGACATACCGGCATATCGGCCGGTACCGGCAGATACTGCAGGTTCTTTTTAAATACGGGTTCGGGGAACTGCTCGACACCCTGAAGATCGAGCAGCTCGTCGAACTGGGCCTCCAGAAGATCTCCCGCAAACGGAGGGAAAAGCTCCACACCCTGACCGCTCCCCAGCGGCTGCGGCTGGCCCTGGAGGAACTCGGCCCCACCTTCGTCAAACTGGGACAGGTCCTCTCCACGCGTCCCGACCTGGTTCCGCTCTCCGTCATCAAGGAACTCAGCAAACTCCAGGATGAGGTGCCTCCCTTCCCTTACGAGGAGGTCCGGTTAATCATCGAGACCGAGACCGGCCAGTCGCCTGATGAGCTCTTTCGGGATTTCGAAGAGAAGCCGCTGGCGGCGGCGTCGATCGGCCAGGTCCACCGGGCTACCCTGAAAGACGGAACGGACGTTGTAGTTAAGGTACAGCGGCCGGACATCAAACACACGATCGAGATCGACCTCGAGATCATGCTCCACCTGTCGGGATTGATGGAACGGCATCTGACCGAACTGCAGATCGTGAAGCCGAGCCGGATCGTGCGGGAGTTCGCCCGGACACTGGGAGAAGAGATCAACTATACCATTGAGGCTTCCCATGTGGTGCGCTTCGCCGACCAGTTCAAGGATAACGCGATGATTCGGGTACCCCGGGTCTACCGGGATATTTCCACGGAGAGGGTACTGGTTCTGGAGAACATCCACGGGATCAAGGTGTCGGATATCGACTCCCTTCACCGGGAAGGATATGACTGCAAGCTGATCGCCGAACGCGGCGCTGACCTGATGATGGAGCAGATCTTCGAGTTCGGCTTCTTTCACGCCGATCCCCATCCGGGGAACATCTTTATCCTTCCGGATAATATTATCTGCTATATCGACTTCGGCATGATGGGGAGGATCAACCGGCATGAACGGGAGGACTTCGGCGCCCTGCTCCTGGCGATCGTCAGGAAGGACGAGAAAAAGACCGTGGAGATGGTCCTGGCCCTGACCGATCATGACGAGGAACCCGACCGGGAGACGCTGGAGCGCGATATCGCCGCGTTTACCGATCAGAATCTGTACCAGCCCCTGAAAGACCTCGAACTGGGGAAGGTGCTCCAGCAGCTGCTGGAGCTGGCGACCGCGCACTCCCTGACCATCAAGCCGAATTTTTATCTAATGATGAAGGCGCTCAGCCAGGTGGAATCCCTGGGGGTCAAGCTGGATCCAGGTTTCGAGATCATCAGCCGGGTGAAACCGTTCGTCACCCGCCTGCAGCTGGCCCGTTTCAGCCCCCGGCGGATCGCGGAAGAACTCTCTGAATCCGGGAGTGAACTTTTCACGCTTCTCAGGGTTGTCCCGGAAGAAGTCCGCGCGATCCTCAAACAGACCCGATCCGGGAAGCTGAAGATTATCTTCCAGCACCGGGGCCTGGAACTTTTCCTGTCCACGCTGGATCGGTCCAGCAACCGGGTGGCCTTCGCCATCGTTCTGGCGGCGCTGGTCATCGGCTCCTCCCTGATCGTCCTCTCCGGCATCCCCCCCAAATGGAACGATATCCCCATCATCGGCGTGGTGGGTTTCCTGGTCGCCGGAATCATGGGCTTCTGGCTCCTGATCACGATCCTGCGGCATGGAAGGATGTGAACGGAGATTACTCGTTTCACGAGTAATCTCCGAAATCCCAATTTCCAAATACTAAATCCTAAATAATTTCAAATGATCCAAAATAGTAAATTCAAAACAGAGACTTCATCCATATCTGGTTTTGGACGTTTGAATTTTGTATTTGTTTGGGATTTAGAATTTCGGATTTAGAATTTGTCGTGAAAATCCCGATAATGTTGTTGCGTCATCGTATCTTGCTGATATGCCGGCTCTGAATACGCCAATCAAAGAAGTACATTTCACGATTCTTGATACCGAGACCACCGGGGTCAACCCGGGGGACGGGCATGGGATCATCGAGATCGGGATGACGCACTTCTCCGGGGGGGAGATCGGCGATTCATTCGAGACTCTCCTCCGGCCTCCTTCCCCCCAGACGGCGGAGGCGCTCTCGACTCACCGGATCTCTCCCGCAAGCCTGGAAGCAGCGCCCTCCTTCGCCGAGACGGCCGGCCAGATCATCGGTTTCATCGGGGAGACGGTGATCGCCGCCCACAACCTGCATTTCGACATGATGTTCCTGGACACCTCGCTCCGCCGGATCGGCCGCCCTCCCCTCCCCAACCCGGCGATAGATACCATCCTTCTCAGCCAGGAGATCTGGCCCGATTATGCCTGTCACTGCCTGAGATGCCTGGGGCCGGCCCTGGATCTCGGGCGCAGCGGCACCCACCGGGCACTCGATGACGTTATGGCCACCGCCGGTCTGCTGGGACGGATCATCGAAGAACTGAACCGGGACGGGAGGGGGACCCTGGAGGATCTCCACCCGGTTCGGAAAGATTTCACCTGGGAGACCGGTGACGTCTACCGGAAACTGCGGATGGAGCTCACCTGCGCCATCAGGAGAAAAGTTCCGGTCGAGCTGATCCTCTACAACAAGGACGAGTGCTTCTATTCCCGGGAGACGATCCTGCCGGTCCGTTTAGAGAACGACGTTCTTGCCGGGCACCCCCCGGGTAAAAAAGAAAACGTGGCTTACCCCATCTACAATATCATCGCCATCAACCCAGGAAGAGAAGAAGAATAATCCTCGGACACTTCCTTTTCCCATCACTCCAATACTCCAACACTCCATTATAAAGCAACCGATACAGTGGGTCTTTAAACGAACTCCCAGAAGGAATATGATCATGCCTACGAAACTCGTTTTACTGCGTCACGGCGAGAGCGCCTGGAACAAAGAGAACCGATTTACCGGCTGGACCGACGTCGACCTGGACGCCACCGGAGTCACGGAGGCGGAACAGGCGGCACAGGAACTTCGGGAAGGCGGCTATTCCTTCGATCTTGCCTTTACTTCGGTCCTCAAGCGGGCCATCCGCACCCTCTGGATCGTCCAGGAACGGCTGGACCTGATGTGGATCCCGGTCATCCGTTCCTGGCGCCTCAACGAGCGCCACTACGGAGCTCTCCAGGGGCTGAACAAGGCGGAGACGGCGGAGAAATTCGGGCAGGAGCAGGTGCATCTCTGGCGGCGAAGCTACGACGTCCGGCCGCCTTCCCTGACGGAAGACGACCCCCGGCACCCTCGCTTCGATCCCCGCTACCATGACGTCGATCCGGCGGTGCTCCCGGCCGCCGAATGCCTGAAAGACACTTTGGAGCGGGTGCTGCCCTACTGGAACGGGACGATCCTCCCCGAAGTATTGAAAGGGACCCGGGTTCTGGTGGCGGCTCACGGGAACAGCCTCCGGGCCCTGGTCAAGCACCTGGATAAAATTTCCGACCGGGAAATCCCCGATCTCAACATCCCCACCGGCATTCCCCTGGTCTACGAGCTGGACGGGAAAGGCACGGCTCTCCGCCATTACTACCTGGGAGATCCCGCCGCCGCGGCCGCGGCCGCCGAGAAAGTCGCCCGACAAGCGCATGCCTCCGATCAGAAATAACAGACGATGTGCTTTTCTTCGAAGCCCCCTGCCCCGGCCCCTTATATGACAGACGATTGAATAGGATTTGAATAGAGCACCCCCTTCCCTGGTCTCCCTATTTTTCGTTCTGATTTCACTGATGCCTCAAATTTATTCATAACAGATTAATCAGGTATTAATTCTCCAAATGGAATCCCGATGCTTGCAGATAGGTGATCTTGTTATCGATCCGCCGTTTATCCTGGCCCCGATGGCCGGCTACACCAACTCTCCCTTCCGGCGGCTCTGCCGGCGGTTCGGGTGCGGACTGGTCTTCACCGAGGTGGTAACCGCTCAGGGGGTGTGTCGCCGCTCCCCTCCGACCATGCACTACCTGGCGACGCACCAGGAAGAAGAACCGATCGCCGCCCATCTCTACGGCGATTCCCCCGAAGTCCTGGCCGAGGCGGCGGCGGTGATCGAGTCCCTGGGGCGGTTCTCCCTGATCGACATCAACTGCGGGTGTCCGGTCCCGAAGATAACCCGGAAAGGGGCCGGCGCCGCCCTGATGAGAGACCCGGATAAGATAGGACGGATTGTCGAGGCCGTCTCGAGGGCCGTCTCCCTGCCGGTGACCATCAAGACCCGTCTCGGTCTATCTCCCGGCCGCGGGAACATCCGAGAGATCCTGCGGGCCGTCGAGGGAGGCGGCGGGAAGGCCCTCTTCCTGCACGGCCGCTTCGCCGGCGACCGCCACCGGGGGCCGGCCGACTGGGAGGCGATCAAGAGGGTAACGGAAGCATCCTCCATCCCGGTTATCGGAAACGGGGGAGTCGAGACCGCCGAAGACGCGGTCGGGGCGATGGAGCGATACGGCGTGGACGGGGTGATGATCGGCCGGGCGGCGCTGGGCAACCCCTGGCTGTTTGAGGAGTGCCGGTGTCGGTGGGAGGGGGAAACCTTTACGTCCCCGACGGACGCGGAGCGCTTTCGGGTGATCGCCGATCACCTGGAGATGTTAAACCGGCACCTGATCGAGGATGCCCGGATCCGGCGCCGCCCGGAGATCAACGCCGGCAACGCGGCCTGCCGGGAGTTTTACGGTCACCTGGTCCGTTACCTGGCCGGCCGGCCCGGTCTGGGGGAGTTAAGAAAAAATATTGCCGATGCAAACTCCACCGAACGACTCCTGGCTGCGGTATCAGACCTGATGAAGTTATAAAACCGGGCCGGCTGCCGCGCTCATCTGCCGCGGAAATAATCCCATCCAGAGGATCTTTCTATTCGCATATTCGCGCGAATGCGCGACTCCCCAAGATCAAATTTTTTTATCGGCTCAAAATGGCAAAGTTTATATGAAGCGAGACAAAATATCCCCGGAATCCGTACAAATATCTATATCCCCGATCTTTTAGCCCTTCTGCGGGGAACAATACGGCCCCCCGCCGCCCGTGTATTCTCCCCGGGCGTTTTGGTCCCTTTCGCTATCCCGAGGAGCATCCGCTTCATCCTCTTTTTCGTCCGGAAATCGCGAACCACACCGACTTTTTCCAGCGTGAAAGGATTCATTCCGGTCCAGTACATGCAGGTGGAAACGGTCATCGGCGTGGGGGTGAACATCTGGAATTGTTCGATGTTTTTGAGCTTCCGGGCCTTCTTCAGCAGTATTTTCACCTCTTCCTCGTCGTCCCCCGGATGACCGATCATCAGGTAATGGCGCAGGGACTGGCGGGTATTTCGGTTGAGGGAAGTGAAGAGCTTGACGAACTCGTCAAACCGGGAGTTGTCCTTGTTCATGAGCGTGAGCACGCCCGGAGAAAAATGCTCCGGGGCGATCTTGAGACTGCCCGAGATGTGATGAGCCGAGAGTTCCTTCAGGTACTTTTCGCTCTCCAGGGCGAGGTCGTACCTGATGCCGCTCCTGACGAACACCTTCTTCACTCCGGGGACCGCCCGCGCCTTTTTCAGAAGCGCGATCAGCCGCCGGTGGCTTCTGTCCAGTTCGCCGCAGGTGAGGCAGATGCCCGAGCAGGCCCGGTCGCAGTCCATCCCGTACATATTGGCGGACGGTCCCCCCAGGTCATCGATGTAGCCCTTGAAATCTCCGTGACGGGTCAGCCTTTTTATCTCGGCGAGGATGCTCTCCTCGGACCGGGAAACGACGCGGTCCCCCTGGTGGAGGGCGAGCGAGCAGAAACTGCAGCGCCCGAGGCAACCCCGGTGAGTGACAACGGAAAACCGGGCCATCGCCAGCAGGGAGTCCGGGTGCAGTTTCCGGGTGAAGGGGAGCGAATAGAACCGGTCCAGGTCGCCGGGCGTGTATACCGGGGAGCGGTACTGGAGTAGGAAGTTGTTCTCGTATTCCTGGGCCAGGTTTTTGAAATTGGAAAATCCCGCCTGCATCCGACAAAAAAGCACCTTGTCGGCCGCGGCCTCCCGGAACGAGGGGAGCAGTTCAAAAGACGGGGGAAGCTCCCGGCTTATCCGGCAGGTGCCCGCAATGCCGGCAAGGTCTCTCCCGTCCCGCAGCCGCTCCGCGATCTCGATCACCTGTTTTTCGCCGTTGCCGTAGACCAGGATGTCGGCCCGGGAATCGAAGAGGATGCTTCTCCTGACCGCGTTGTCCCAGTAATCATAATGAGCGAACCGCCGCAGCGACGCCTCGATCCCCCCGATCACGATCGGGATCCCCCGGAAGCGTTCCTTGATCCGGTTGCAGTACGCGATCACCGCCCGGTCGGGCATGGCGGTCGCCGAACTGTGTCTGTCGGCCGTCCGCTCTTTTTTCAAGGGGGTGTAGTTATTCAGCATGCTGTCGATGGAGCCGGCCGTCACGCCGAAAAAGAGCCGGGGCGTCCCCAGCCGGGCGACGTCTTCCGCGGTTTCGGGCTTCTCGATGATCCCGACGCTGAAGCCCGCGGCATCAAGGACCCGGGCGATCACCCCCGCGGGCGAGAGCGGATGATCGTCATAATATTCCGCGGTGAGAAGGATGATATCGAAATGGCTGCCCTCTTTCGCGATCATAACTGCCTCTTAACACGAGGTATCCCTAAAACGGGTTAGTTTTTAACCATGCTAAAGATAATATCGGTAGCAGCGTCCCTGCTCAGTGATCATAGTATACTCAGGTCCAGGTGATTGTACCAATAGCGTATTTCAACATCAGCCATGAGCGGTTCGTACCGAGGGGGAAGACGCAGGCGTATTACGGCGGGGAGAACAACGAACCCGGCTTTGACGCCTACGATGGGTACGATACTGGGGTCATCCAGGCATTCAGGTCTTTGACGGGTTTGTGGGCGGACCGGGGGGCATCACGGGTTTATTTAAACGTTACAATTTTATTGACATAAACAGGAAGTTGGGTAAAAATATTAGTCTTCAAATATTACCGATGTCGCTGGGAACCGAATACCGGAACCACAAAATCAGATGCACTTATTTCAGATTCCCTTCCAACCCGGAGAGTTTCGCCATTCGGGTTGGGGACATTACTTTTACATATTTTGGGGATGACTTTCGAGGCGGCAGATTGGCCGCCTTTTTTTTGAACACGGGTTTCAAGATAACCTGAAACCAGGAGAAATGATGAAAAGTCCATTGACGAGAATTGGCAAAGTATGGTTACTCGCGGCAGTTTTCTTCCTGGCGACGACGATAGCTTCGCAGGCTGGCGATTTTACCTACCAGACCTCAGGTGGAGAGGTTACTATCACCGGCTATGTCGGTTCTGGGGGTGACGTTATCATTCCGGATACGATTGAGGGATATCCTGTCACTACGATCGGGGACTCTGCATTCAGAGATTGCACCAGCCTGACCAGCGTTACCATCGGCAACACCGTCACCGCAATTGGAGACTATGCCTTCTACCTTTGCTACAACCTGACTAGCGTCACTATCGGCGACAACGTCACCACGATCGGAGACTATGCGTTCTTCGGTTGCAACAGCCTGACCAGCGTCATCATACCCGACAGCGTCGCCACAATCGGAGATGAAGCATTCTACGGTTGTAACAGCCTGACCAGCGTCACCATCGGCAACACCGTCACCGCAATCGGAGACTATGCCTTCTACCTTTGCTACAACCTGACCAGCGTTAACATCCCCGACAGCGTCACCATGATTGGAGAAGAGGCATTCGGCTCTTGCCGCAGCCTGACCAGCGTCACCATCGGCAACAGTGTCACAACGATCGGAGACAGCGCGTTCTCCTCTTGCATAAGGCTGACCAGTATCATCATCCCCGACAGCGTCACAACAATCGGAGATGCCGCATTTTCCCATTGCATCGCCCTGATCAGCGTCACCATCCCCGCCAGCGTTATTACGATTGGAGAGGCTGTGTTTGAGGGTTGCAACAGCCTGACGGCAATCACAGTAGCCCCTGAGAACCCCGTATATAGCAGTGTAGATGGTGTATTGTTCGACAAAGATCAAACTATGCTTATCCAATTTCCGGGGGGCAAGTCAGGGCACTATGATATCCCAGCCAGCGTCACCATGATCGGAGACATCGCGTTTTCCTCTTGCATGAGGCTGACCAGTATCATCATCCCCGACAACGTCACCACGATCGGAAACTATGTATTCTCCAATTGCACCAGCCTGAACAGCGTTGCCATCCCCGATAGCGTTACCACAATCGGAGTTGAAGCATTCTATGGTTGCACCAGCCTGAACAGCGTCACCATTGGCAACAGCGTCACCATGATCGGAAACCGGATGTTCTTCCGTTGCATCAGTCTGACCAGCGTTACCATCCCCGACAGCGTCACCACGATCGGAGATTATGCGTTCTTCGATTGCTTCAGTCTGACCAGCATCATTATCCCCGACAGCGTCGCCACGATCGGTGACGTTGCGTTCGCCTATTGCAGTAGCCTGACCAGCATCACCATCCCCAACAGCGTCACCATGATCGGATTTGGAGTATTCTACCAGTGCAGCAGCCTGACTAGCGTCACCATCCCCGACAGTGTCACTATGATCGGAGTTGAAGCATTTTACCAGTGCTTCAGTCTGACCAGTGTCACCATCCCCGATAGTGTCACCACGATTGGAGACTATGCGTTCTCCCATTGCCAAAGCCTGACCAGCGTCACCATCTCCGATAGCGTCACCACGATCGGAGACTATACGTTCTACGATTGCACCAGCCTAACAGGTGTCTATTTCAAAGGCAATGCTCCAGCACATGGAGTTGAAATGTTCTCTGAATCCTATAGAGTGAACGTCTATCGTTCGATTGAAGCCTCAGGCTGGCCGGCGGCCGGGGGACAGTGGTGCGAGCGTCCAACAACCCTTTGGATTAGGTGGATTATGGATTCAGGCGACTACACCGGCAACGGAACCAGCGACATCGCGATCTTCCGGAGCTCTTCGGGATTGTGGTCAGTCAGGGGAATAACCAGAGTGCATTTTGGATCATCCTCCGACATGCCCATTCCCGGCGACTACAACGGCAATGGAACAACTGATATCGGGATCTTCAGGGAGAATTCCGGTTTATGGGCGATTAGAGGGGTCACCAGAATCTACTTCGGTTCCTCGTCCGATATCCCCGTGCCGGGCGATTACAACGGTGACGGCAGCTGTGATGCCGCCGTCTTCCGGGAAGACAGCGGTCTCTGGGCCCTCCGCAGCATCAGCCGGGTCTATTTCGGCGCCGTCGGCGATACGGTTGTTCCAGGTTATTACACAGGGAATGCCTCAAAGAATATCGGCATCTTCCGTCCCTCTTCCGGCCTTTGGGCGATCCGGGGCGTGACCCGGATGTACTTCGGATCATCGTCGGATACGACTGTTCCCGGCGATTATAACGGCGACGGGACATGGGGTGTTGGGGTATTCAGATCAGCGGCGGGTCTCTGGATAATCCGAGGGGTAACGAGAAGTTATTTCGGCAGAGGTTCCGACAGACCTCTCCCGACAGATTATCAGGGTGACGGGAGGGATGATATCGGGATCTTCCGGCAAACATCGGGACTATGGGCCATCAGAGATCTAACCCGCTGTTATTTCGGTCTATCCGGTGACATCCCGGTGACAAGGTAACTCTGTGATCGTGGATCGGCAGGAGCCGAATGTGTGAAGTGACGTTACCGGGCATTGATGAGGGACAGGGACTGAGTTGCGTCTTTATTTCCCTGTCGCTTTATTATTCGGCACGAGGTATTATTACAAAAACCTTTTAACCGTTTTTAATAACCAGGAGACCCGGTCATGAAAAAAATAGATGCAGGGTTCAAAATCGCAATCGGCGGTTTGTTCCTCTCGGTTTTACTGCTGGGAAGCGCTGCGTACGCGCAAGAGGCAGAGACGGTGAACCTTATTTTGAAAAATGATTCTTCTGCCGCCGTCGATGTGGAACTGGTCGATCAGTTCGGCGGAAACTATATGGCTACGGTAGATCCCGGGATGAGCCAGAATCAGTCTTTGAAAGTGAACAGTGAAATCAGGGTTGCCGGCAACGTTGTCCATGTCGTTACGCCGGAAGATGAAGGGAAAGAAATCATTATCGCCGGACAATAAGCCGGGGCATGGGGGATGGAGGTAAAGAGCAATTTAACGAAGATGGGTCCACCGGGGATATCCTGGAATTGTTGATGGCAACCCCCCCCTGTCAGGGGCACCGGGCTGAACTGCTGCCCCGGGGTCACCACGCTCACATCATATATCTTCTCGCTGGTCCCGGGGGCAATATCTATATTAGCCACAACCTCCGTCGCGCTTATCCCGGTGGTCGAGTTGACGGTGATGTCGTCTGTCCCTGATTACGGAGAAACTTGATCTTATCGAGGCCATAATCGGGCCATCAAAACCTACTCCAGATATGTGTGATCCAGAGGGTATAGCCTGGAAAAATAGGGCTATGGAATATAATAAGAGGAGATTAGACTGAGCAAATGATCAAAATAAATTATTATCCCGTTATTTTACCTCCGGGCCTTTCAAGTGCCGGTAATACTCATCCTCAGTAGTCAGGATGAGGGTGGTATTGTTATCAATAGTCTTTTTGTAAGTCTCCAATGTCTTTAAGAAGGAATAAAAATCCAGGTCTTTATTGTACGCGTCAGCATAGATCTTGGTCACTCTCGCGTCGGCTGTTCCCTTGAGTCCCTGGGCCGTGCGGTAGGCCTGGGAAGTTATCTTCTTCAGTTCTTTCTCCCTTTGCCCGTCAATCTCAGCCCGTTTCCCATGCCCCTCGGAGCGATAGCTTTCGGCGGCCCGTTTTCTTTCCGCGATCATCCGGTCGTAGACCTTGCTCTGGACTTCCTCGACGTAATTCAAACGCTTTATCCGCACGTCCACTACATCGATGCCATATTGAGGAGCGAGTTTTTTAGCCGTCTTTAGTATCTCCGCCTCCAGTTGCTTCCGACCGACCTCGATGTTTTCGAGAGCTTCGTCCATAACGATCATCTCGGCACTATCCTGCCCGCTCTCGATAATCCGGTTGGAATCTCTCACAGCTTCCACCAGGGGATAGCCGGTAATAGCATCCCGGGTGGCGGAGTTGATGATGTCGTCGAGTTTTGACTGGGCTCCCATCTCGTTGCCCACGGTCTGGAGGAATTTCAGGGAATCGGCAATCTTCCAGCGGGCGGTGGTATCCACCCAGATATATTTTTTATCCATGGTGGGAATCTGGTTGGGGTCACCGTCCCAGCCCAGAAGTCTCTTCTCGAAATAACGGGCTTTCTGAATAAAGGGCTTTTTGAAGTGTAAGCCGGCCTCCGTGACGGGATCACCGACCGGCTGCCCGAACTGGGTAATTACTACCTGATGGGTCTCCGGGACAATATAAGCCCAACCCACCATAAAGAGAATGATCACCACTACAATCACCCCCAGTAATGCAAAAGCAGCTATCTTCATTTTTGACCTCCTTCTTCAAGACCGACATTCAGAAGGGGTAATATCGAGGATTGCTTCGGGTCTACGACATACTTCCGACGCGCTTGTGGAATAACCTCCGACATATTTTCTAGATACATCCTCTTTTTAGTTATTTCCGGCGCTTTCTTGTACTCAGCCAGTACCGCTAAAAACCTTTCCACATCCCCCTGCGCCCGGTTGATCTTGTCTACCGAGTATCCTTCGGCTTCTCTGATAGTTCTCTCTGCTTCACCCCGGGCTTTGGGGACCACTTTGTTGTAGGCTTCCCAGGCTTGATTGACCAATCGCTCTTTCTCCTGTTTGGCCTGGTTGACTTCATTGAAAGCCGGTTTGACCTTGTCGGGAGGATTGACATCCTGGAGCTTGACGGTAACCACTTGAATCCCGGTTTCATAGTCGTCTAAAATTTCCTGTACCCCCCTCTGGGCCAGATCATTGATCTCCACCCGATTGGTGGTCAGGACTTCATCGACACTGTAGTCGCCGACCAACCTTCTCATCACTACTTCGGATATATCCCGGATATTATTTATAGGATTTCTGGTAGAGAAAAGATACTTGATCGGATCCGCTATCCGGTACTGGACAATCCAACGGACATCAAGGATATTAAGATCGCCGGTGAGCATCAGGGATTCTTCCAGATAAGGGCGATCCGAATATTTTGTCTTACGGCCCGCCTGTAACGTTCTGAACCCGAACTCTTCGGTAAAGATGCGCTGGATTTTTATCGGAGTTACTTTGTCAATGCCAAAGGGGAGCTTGAAATGGAGCCCCGGGGGAGTGGAAGCAATGTATCTTCCAAAGCGCAGGACCACACCCACTTCATCGGCATCAATGGTATAATAAGTTCCGGTTAAGCCGATCAATATCAGCAGACCGATAATCGCGATGGGGATAAGTTTCCCTCTTTTCTTGCTGAGTATCTTTTTTATTGCCAGGATTATATCATCCGACTGGTTGACATCCATACGGACCTCCTTTTGCTATTTCCGGGGCAACCACAACCTCTAAATCCGAACTCATTGAGGACTACGTTCTGCTTCGGAATTTTTCCTAGATACTGTATGTCTTCAGAGCTTTCTGGACAACTTAGGCCATTTTACTTTGGATAGTTTAGTCAGGTAAAAACATCTGTCTTTTGTACAAAGTTTACGCTTCTCCTCTAGTTATAAAAATACCTTTCTCTAAAAGTGGTTCCTCGCTATTTTCAGTGGCTGAGTTCAGCAGGTGAAGGAAGTTTGCCGGCGACAAAGTAGAGCATAGTAATCATATTCCGGGAGCTTCGATACCCACGAGCCTTGCGTCGAACAGCGGAGAAAACACTATTAATCCCTTCCATAAAAGCATTGGTCACACCCTGATTCCAGTGTGCCAGGATTCCTGCGATGTGGGATTCGATCATATCGGCAACCTGGGACATATGGTAAAGAAGCCATCGGCTGGTTTTGCGAGCTTCTCGTTGAACCCAGCGGCACCATTCTCCAAATCGCTTGGCCGCCTCAGTGACAGAACCGAGCCGGTAAATCTCCTGCAGCGCCAGCCGCATCTGGTATGCTCTTCCGGTCAGCAGCATATCCTGATCAATCCGCTTCAACCGGGCTTTCTGTTTCTTGGTCAGATTTTCCGGGTTCTTCAGCCAGATCCAACGACTCTTGGCCAATGTCTCCCGGACTATCGGGCGCCCACTCTGGGATTCGCTCTGGCGGACAAGATCCACCGCTTTGTTGGCATGGGCAATCACGTGAAACTTGTCGTAGACTATCCGGGCATTGCTGCAGTTCTCGCGCACTCCCTTCGCATAGGCCTTGCTCATATCCATAGATACGCTCGTAAGCGATTCCGCTTTCCCCTTATGGTCCTCCAACGCATTGGTAAACTCCGCCCACGTCTCGCTGTCTTTACCTGGGGTGGCAAACAGCACTCGCTTGAGCACCAAATCGGCAAACACCGTCAGGTAGCGATGCCCCTTCGATCGAGACATCTCATCAACCCCGACGGAAACAACATCCGACATATCCACTCTCTTGTACGCCTCTTCCACATAGGCACTCACAACCCGCCACATCCTGGTGTCTTGCTCGCCAAGAATCTCCGCGGCCTTTTTAACCGGCATCTCCCGCATCAAGGTCAGGGCGAAGGCTTCGAACTCTTTCGTAAAATGCTTCGCCCGTCCTTCCCAAGGTGGGGTCACCCGCCATACTTTTCCGCACTTTGGACACTTCCCTCTTGGCAGATCACAGACGATTTCAACTTCCTTGTTGAACACATTCAAATGTCGCCACCGAAGCCCTCGTATGTGATCATGGCAGGTCACGCCATCGCTTCCATCGTGAGGGCAGCGTTCTATCTTCCAAAGTTCAGGCGTCTCTTTAACGCGCAATTCTACGATATTATTCTCGGCCTTGAATGTCGCATCCTCAACTGCCCACGCCGGGCCCAAACCCAACAACTCACTGAACAACTTTTCTGGTGTCTTCATGCATAAGATGATGCCTTATACCGAACTCTTGGGCCACTGAAAATAGCGAGGAACCCTAAAAGTCTCCCCTTTGATATTATCCCTTCTAGTAATGATCTCTCTGGCTCTGCCGAAGTGCGTGTACTAAGCTGGAATCTGGACTGCATGGATGCAAGATACTTAATATCAAGTTTGAAATAGCAGTAAATCTCCCAAAATCCCCCTACCGTAGACCCCACTAAAGTACCTCCTCCATCCCACTTCCTTATCTCTGCACGCCCCAAAAAAGGACGCCTCAACCCAATAGAGAACCGTCCCCCAGGATACGGGTACAGGATCTGTTCTCGTCACCGTCCCGTCGTTTTCCGTATTGTCGCAGTACTGATCCACGTATTCATAAGGAGTGATACCGCCGATGTACCGGTATAACTCCACAGACAACTCTTCCCAGGGATAAAATCCTCCCGTTGTCCAGTCCACGTGCGTATTGGTTTGGCCATGGTGCCATTCAGTAGCCGCGGCAGGATAAGTTACAGATTGCGCTCTGACAGCTGTTATGGGCAGGAGAAAAGAAACGCTCATAGCCAACAAATAAATAAGGGGGCTTCGGATTTTTATTTCATGCAATATAGCTTACCATATAGATGATAATTGAATCAGTGGCCTTTGATAAAAAATCTTAAATTTATTGTTTATATTTATGGCTCCCTTCCATTATTACCAAATTGAAGAACATCAAAAATGCCGGCGCCTGTACGGCGGTCGGGGATCTGCGGGATAACAACCATAAGCCAGGGGCCGAAGCATTCGATGCCGATCTCCTTCAGCTCCAATCGACCGATGATGTCGGCGACAATCTGCACCGTCTTCTCCGGCAGGGCTGGTTCGACAGAATAAAACCGGATATCGGGGTGCCGGTCGGAGGTGTTGAACCCCTCCCCGTGGATAACGGCGAAAGCGCGGCTTTCCCGGCTTTTCCGGGGAAAAGCCAGGCAATGATCGCAGTAGGTCGCTTTTCCCTCCACCATAAAGACCGTGTATTCAGGCAATACCCCGTAGCTATTGCGGTGGTCGGTCCGCGTCAGGGCCGCGATGTGCCTGAGCCGCCGCGACGAATTGGTATAGAGAAGGGAATATCTTCCTCTTCTTGACAGGTAATGGGATCTTTTCAGGATCTCCGGAGCAAGGACACCGAAGTCGGATTTTTCGTAACGGTTCTCGGCGCAGTACTGTTCGAAATGCACGTAATCGTCTTTCGCCGGCGCCCGCCGGCGCAGAACCACAAAGACGCCGGCCGCTAGCACAGAGCCGGCACCGAAGACAACGGCCAGGCCGTGCCACCCTTTCTGATACGCGACAAAGGCGACCCAGACAAAGACGGCCAGGAAGACCGCGAACGTGACATCGGCGGTAATTTTTTTTGAAGACAGGTTTATTTTTTTACCCCAGTGAAAAAGAATACTCGATTGGAAATGTTAATGATCTTCTGATTACAATCATTTGCCCAATTAAATGGCAGACAACTCTTTTTGTATCAAAGTTCACGGCATCTAACCATCGCCTCTTTAATGAACCGGGTGAGGGCTTCCGGGGAATCGGGGGGGGCGCCCGGCCAGGCGCGGAGAATCTCCTCCCCCCGGAAGAAGGCGTATCTCCCCTCGATCCACCGGATGGAGGTGATCCCTTTCTTGGCCGCGGCCAGTTTTAACTCCGCCACCTTGGCCAGAAGCTCCGCTTCGAGCGGCGGCGGACCGAACCGGTCGCGGAGAGCGGCCAGCCACTTTCCGATCTCCTCGCGGCCGGCGATCGCCGCCCAATCCCGGTAAATCTCGATCCGCTGGCTCTCGGTCCCGGTATAGTCAAGGGCGAGGGAGATCGGGAGGGTGAACTCGATCGAGACTTTCGGCGGCGGCTTCAACTCATCTCCCCGGAGCCGGGCGATGCTCTCTTGCAGGAGACGGCAATAAAGATCGAAGCCGACGGCGGCGATGTGGCCGTGCTGCTGCCGGCCCAGAATATTCCCGGCGCCCCGGATCTCGAGGTCGCGGAGGGCCAGGCCGTAACCGGCCCCGAGATGGGAAAACTCTTCGATCGCCCTCAGGCGTTTCCGGGCGGCATCCTCCAGATAAACGGCGGGCGGGTAGAAAAAATAGGCGTAGGCCCGGTGCTTGAACCGCCCTACTCTCCCCCGGAGCTGATAGAGGTCGGCCAGTCCGAACCGGTGGGCATTCTCCACGATCAGAGTGTTGGCGTTGGGGATATCGAGGCCCGACTCGATGATGGTGGTGCAGACGAGGAGATCGATCCCACCGCCGGCGAAGAGATCCATCACCGCCGCCAGCTCCTCCTCCCCCATCCGGCCGTGGGCGGAGGCGATCCTCAGTTTCGGAAACCAGGTCTCGAGACGGCGGCGGACCTGTTCGATGTCCCGGACCCGGTTGTGGAGATAGAAGATCTGTCCGCCGCGCTCCGCCTCGCGACGAACGGCATGTTTCACCGTCTCCGGGTTGTAGGAGATGACCCGGGTCTCCACCGCCAGCCGGTCCTGGGGGGGGGTGGTGATGGAGCTGAGATCGCGGGCGCCGGTCAGGGAGAGGTAGAGGGTCCGGGGGATGGGGGTGGCGGTCAGGGTGAGAACGTCGACCAGCTTTTTCATCCGCTTCAACTTTTCCTTGTGGCGGACGCCGAAACGCTGTTCCTCGTCGATGATGACCAGGCCGAGATCGCTGAAGGCAACGTCGTCCTGAAGAAGCCGGTGGGTCCCGATCACGATGTCAACCTTTCCGGCCGCCAGATCGGCCAGGATGCCGGTCTGTTCCTCCGGCGTGATCAGCCGGGAGAGCATCTCCACCCGCACCGGGTAGTCCGACATCCGGTCCCGGAAGGTCCGGGTGTGCTGCTGGGCCAGGACCGTGGTCGGGACCAGGACCGCCGCCTGCAGACCGTCCATCACCGTCTTGAAAGCCGCCCGGACGGCGACCTCGGTCTTCCCGTAGCCGACGTCGCCGCAGAGGAGCCGGTCCATCGGCCGAGGAGATTCCATATCCCGTTTGATCTCGGCCACGGCCCGGGATTGCTCCGGCGTCTCGGGATAGATGAAGGCGGCTTCGAACTCGTTCTGCCAGGCGGTATCGGGTGGGAAACAATGGCCCCGCATGGCCGCCCGGTGAGCCTGGAGCTCAAGCATCTCCCCCGCCAGGTCGTGGACCGACCGCTCAGCGGCGATCTTGGCCCTGAGCCAGCGGCCGCCACCCAGCCGGTCCATCTTGGGCCGGGCTTTCCCCGCGCCCATATATCGGCTGAGCAGGTGGGACTGGGTCAGGTCCAGGTAGAGGCGGGCCTTCTCCGCGTACCGAATGACGAGCATCTCCCGGCAGCGGCCGGCGACAGTCACCTGCTTGATCCCCAGGAACTTCCCGATCCCGTGATCGAGGTGGACGACGTAATCCCCGGGATAGAATTCCACCCGGGGAAGGCCGGTCGTGGTGCCGGTGTATTTCTGCCGGGGACGGGGAATCCGATACCGGGAAAAGATCTCGCTATCACCCATCACCACCAGGCGGGGGTCCTCCCAGATAAAACCTTCCGTCAGCTCACCGATGCTCAGGCGGAGATCCGGCCCCGGATCGATCCCCCGATCCTTCAGGATCTCCTCCAGCCGATCGGCTTCACCGGGGTTGTGGGCGTAGATCAAAATACGATACCCCCCGGCGAGGAACTCGGGAAGCGCGTCCAGGAGTGGATAGGGCATCCCGATATCCCGGTACTTAAATCTCTCCAGGGTACTGATGGAGAACCGGATTTCCGCCCCGGAGGGGAGACCGCTTGCCTCCCCGATCAGAGCGTCGGGGAAAAAGAAGATCGCGGGGCGCCCGTGCCGGCGCCGCTCGAACTCAACCTGATCGTCGGGGAGAACGCCGGCGGCCCAGATCAGCCGGCAATCGTGGGGGAGGTAGTCAAAAAGGGCCGCCTGCCCGGCGCCGGACAGAGGGAATATCTCCATTTTTTCCACCGGGCCGATCGAACGCTGGGCCTGAGGGTCGAATTTCCTCAGAGAGGCGACCAGATCCCCGTCGAATTCCACCCGAAGGGGATGATCGGCATTCCCCGGGAAGAGGTCGACCACTCCTCCCCGGCGGGCGAACCGCCCCCGTTCCATGACCGGGTCCTGGTATTCATATCCCCGGGCGACCAGCATTTCCAGCAGCGCGGCCGGCGCCAGATCGTCGGCGGGGGAGAGCCGGATGACGGAAGCCCGGCAGTCTTCCGGCGAGGGGAGGTTGGAACTCAGCGCGCCGGGGGAGGCGATCAGGGGGAAAGAAGGGACGTCCGGATCGGCGAGCCGGGCGAGGATGGCCAGCCGTTCCGCCTGAATCACCGGGTCGGGGCGCGGCGGATCGCCCGGCAGCATCTCTTCCGGCGGGAAGACAACCGGCCCTTCGCCCAGAAAACCTTCCATTTCCCGGCCAAGACGCTCCGCCGCCCTCTCCCCGCCGGCGATCAGGAGAAAAGACCGCGGCGACTCCCGGTACGCCCGGGCGACGATAAACCCGGGCGACGATCCAACCGCCCGGAGCGCCCGCAGGTCAGCCCCCGATTCCCAGGCTTCGAGGAAGAGGCGAAACTCCGAGGACCCATCAACCGATGCCAGTAGATCTTCCATAACGGGGTATAATTTACCACGAAGGACACGAAGAACACGAAGGAAAGATCGGGGAAGAAGGACAGCATGATGTATAACTGCAGAGTGACACAGACATTCCTGTCTGTGTAAATTAGCGCCTCCGGCGCTCATTTTGTTTGATGCGTCGCAGTGGCTTTTCCCATATAAAATGGGAGGGAACCAATCAGGGACGGGGGGGGGTGAAGGCCACCGGTATGGCCCTCGGGGTGGGCGGCCAGGCCGCAGGGGACATTTCCGGCGGTCTCGACGATGCCCCGGATGTAATAGAAGAGCATCAGATAGGGGGCGAGGTCCCGGCGGGGGAAGTCCTTCCCCTTCCTGCTTACTTCCTCGGTAAAAAGATCCCGGAGGACGGCGAGTTCCCCTTCCGGAGAAAAGACATCCCCCCCCGCGCAGGAGCCGCGGGCAAACGCCCGGTCGATGAGGGCGGCGGCAGTGGAAAAGACCTCGCGCATCCCCGGGGTGAGCTCGCCGCCCCGGCAGGCTGCCAGGCTTTCCAGCAGCCCGATGGTATAAGAACTAAGGCGGCGGACGGTATCAAGACGGGCGGCCAGTTCCCGGCGCCGGGCGGGGAAGATAATATACTCGTTGACGGCCGTTCTTCCGGTCTCGGTCAGTTTTACAAGACGGCGGCCGATCTCGGTGGCGGAGGAGCGGGGAGACTCCGCCGGCACTCCGGCGAAAGAGGCGAAGTTACGGCAAACGGTTTTCCGCAGGAAATCATCGAGGTCGGCGATCTGCCGGGCCAGGTCACCCCCGATTCCGACCGGGAGGACGAAGGCGGAAACCAGGATTCCCAGCCCTCCCCCGATAATCACCTGTCCCCCCCGAAGGAGGGCAACCTGGTGTTCCCCTCCCTGCAGGAAGGTGATGGTGATGATGGCGAAGGCCCCCATCCAGGCGCAGGAGGCGGTATAGGAAACGGGCGCGTAATAGGCCCAGAGGAAGAGACAGGCTAAAGAAACGGCCGCCACCGTTCCGGGATGGCGCCCGACCAGGACCAGGAAGGCCAGTGATCCCGCCACCGCCCCCAGCGTTCCCAGGAGAAGCTGCTTGAGCTTGCCCAGATTCTCGCCCCACGACCCCGCGATCACCACCACGGCCATCAGCGCTCCCCAGTAGGGCCGCTGCAGCCCGAGCAGTGAGTCGACGAAGAGGACCAGACCGACGGCGACCGTTCCCTGGATCGCCAGCCGGGTCGTCGGACGGAGATGGAATATTTTCATCCTTTCCTCCCCGCCAGCCGCAGGGATTCCCGGGAGAGAGAACCGACCACGGCGGCGGCCTGCCCCATGGCGACGGCAAATCTCCCGGCCTGGATATCCCCGGGGGTGATCGGCCCCCGACGGGATTCCCATTCTTCCCGGAAGTTCCGGGCTGAGGTCAGGAACCGATCCAGGTCGAGATGAATGGCTCCCTCCAGGACCAGCTCCCGCCTCCCCTCCTCGAGCACGGATTCAAGTTGACCGAGAACCGATTCCGCCCGGAGAAGGGTTTCCTCTTCCCCCGTTCCCTGAAGATGTTCCAGGGCACTTCGGGCGATCCGGAGCAGGTTGCCGAGACGGAATTGGGAGTCGGCAATCTCGTCCAGGATATTCCAGGCCGGGTCCTTCCGGGGAAGAACCTTGGAGGCGATGTTGAACCAGAGGAAGAGCGCCTCGCCCATCTCCTTCTTCGCCTTTTTGACGAGGTCGGCCCGGTCCCCGGCCCGTCCCCGGGCGGTTAGTCGAAGGTACCGTACGGAGGCAGCGGCGGCGGCGACGAACCGGGCCAGGCAGTCCAGAAGGGCCCGGGTCAGGCGCACGGGCAGAAGATGGAAGCTGACAAAAAAACCGGCCAGGAACGCGCCGCCGAGGACTGCCCAGAAACGGGGAAGCTGAGCGGGTGTTATTCCGAGGCGGGGGCCCAGGGCCAGGGTGAGCAGTCCGATGGTGGAGATACCGTTCCAGGAGGGGCCGAAGCGGCGCAGGTAGAGAACGAGGAAGGCGGCGGAACAGAAGAGCACGCCATAAGTAAAAGACCCCTCGACGACCAGAGAGGCGGGGATGGTGACCACGATCGCGCAGAGAAAATTTCGCAGCATCCCCCGTTGCCGGGCGCGGGGAGAACTTCCGGCGATGGAGGAGGCCAGAAGGACCGCAGTGATAAGGGCAGGGAGGACCAGACGGGGGTCGAGAAGAGGCCCCGGCCTTTCGGCCAGGGCGCTTCCGATTCCGGAAAAGGCCGAGATCAGGACCGCCGGGATGACCGAGAGCAGACCGCAGAGAATGATCCGGACCGCCCGGCGGAGGCGGATCAGTCCCGGATCGTATTCAAACACCCGGAGACGGGCGCGCTTCAGATAGGGTTTCGCCGGCAAATACATACAAGTTTGCGCCTCCGGCGCAACTTGTAGTGTAAAGTGTAATGTTTAAAGTGTAATAAAGCTTTACGCCTTCCACTTCACACTACGTTATTGAAATCCCGAAACAGGAACATAGCGCCTGGATACAACTTTTTAACCACGAAGGACACGAAGGTCATGAAGAATTTTTAGAAAAACAGATAATCACTAATATCTTTTTTAATATCTTTCTTCGTGTCGTTGGGCAGTCGCTGCGCTCCTTGTCCCGCGAGCGGGACCCCTCTCACTGCGCTCGGCTCGTGCTCTTCGTGGTGATTATCCTTTTTTGTACGTTTTGGAACTATCGAGGCAGAAGGATACCCGTGGGATGGGAAGGACGATCACTGCCCTCGGCCGGATCAGGTGGCGGAGCCGGAACGGATGATTGAGTTGAGGAGACCGCCCGCTAGAAGAATATTCCTTTCCCGTTCCGTGACCTTCAGAAGCAGGCGATAATCTAGGGCGCGGGTGGTGTCACGCAGGGTGACCGTGTTCCCTTCCGAAACCTCCCGGCGGAGGAAGGGGAACGAGAGTTCGTCCCCCGTTTCCAGGCCGTCCCCCGACTCCCCTTCCGGGGAAACGAGGGGAAGGATGCCGAAGTTGATGAGATTGGAACGATGGATGCGGGCGAAGGACCGGGCAAGAACAGCCCTGATTCCCAGAAAATACGGGGCCAGGGCGGCGTGTTCCCGGGACGATCCCTGACCGTAGTTCTCCCCCCCACGATCAGCCCCCGGAGACCTTTTTCCGCCTCCGCGCGCGCCCGGGAAACAAAATCGGGATCGATGGAGGCGAAGACAAACCGCGAAATCTTCTCGATGTTCGAACGGTAGGGAAGGACTTTCGCCCCGGCCGGCATGATATCGTCGGTGGTGACGTTGTCGCCCGTCCGGAGCCAGACCGAAACCTTCATGCTATCGGGAAGCGGTTCCCCGGGCGAAAGGGAAGAGATATTCGGCCCCTTGATAACGGCCACCGTGCCGGGCTCCGGGGAAGGAGGGATAATTTGGGAGTCGTCGATGAGAAAAGATTCCGGCAGCGATACTTCCGGGGCCTTCCCCAGTTCCCGGGGATCGGCGATGCGACCGGCAAGCGCGGAGGCGGCGGCCGTCTCCGGGGAGACCAGGAAGACCTCCGCGTCGGCGGTCCCGCTCCTCCCCTTGAAGTTCCGATTATAGGTCCGCAGGCTGACCCCGCCGCTGGGCGGGGCCTGTCCCATCCCGATGCAGGGCCCGCAGGCGGTCTCCAGGACCCGGGCGCCGGCCGCGATCAGGTCCGCCAGGGCACCGTGGCGGGCCATCATCTCCAGGACCTGGCGGGAACCCGGAGAGATGACCAGACTGGTCCGCGGATGGACCGTCTTCCCCCGGAGGACCGCGGCGACGGTCATCAGGTCGCGGAGCGATGAATTGGTGCAGCTGCCGATACAAACCTGCTGCACCTCCCGCCCCGCCAGCTCCCGGACCGGGCGGACATTGTCCGGGGAATGGGGGCAGGCGATGAGAGGTTCCAGGGCGCTAAGATCAATCTCCAGCTCCCCCCGGTATTCGGCCCCCGGGTCGGCGGCGAGTTCCCGAAAAACGGCTCCCCTCCCCTGCCGGGCCAGGAAAAGTCGCGTCTCTTCGTCGGAGGGAAAGATGGAGGTCGTCGCCCCCGTCTCCGCCCCCATATTGGTGACGGTGGCCCGCTCCGGTACGGAAAGACTCTTCACCCCGGGACCGGCATATTCCAGGATCTTTCCCACCCCGCCCTTGACCCCGATTTTCCCCAGGACGGAGAGGATGATGTCCTTGGCGACGACCCAGGGAGGGAGGACACCCGTGAGCCGGATCCGGAAAATTCCGGGCGTGATCATGGAGTAGGGCCGGCCGGAAAGAGCGGCGGCGATCTCCAGGCCGCCGACACCGATCGCCAGCATGCCGAGCCCCCCCGCGGTCGGGGTATGACTGTCGGAGCCGAGGAGAACGGCGCCGGGGCGGCCGAAACGCTCCAGGTGGACCTGGTGACAGATCCCGTTGCCGGGCCGGGAAAAGTAAATACCGTATCGGGCGGCGAATGACTGCAGGAAACGGTGATCGTCCGCATTCTCGAAGCCGGCCTGAAGGGTGTTATGATCGACGTAGCTGACCGAGAGTTCGGTTTTGACCCGGGGGATGCCAAGCGCTTCGAACTCCAGATAGGCCAGGGTGCCGGTGGCGTCCTGAGTGAGGGTCTGATCGACCCGGAGGGCGATCTCCTCGCCGGGGACCATCTTCCCGGAGACGAGGTGATCTTTGATTATCTTTTCCGCGACGGTTAAGTCCATCTGTCGGCAAATCCTAAATCAGAATATCTAAATCCTGAACAAATTCTAAATCCGAATATCGAAATTCTAAACAAATCCCAAATCCAAATACCGAAATCCTAATGCCACCACCTAGATCCAAAACAAATCTGAAAATCAAACGGTCAAATATTGCGACGCTTGGCGCGATTGTTTTGAATTTATCATTTTGGTCATTTGATATTATTTAGAATTTCGATATTAGGATTTAGGATTTCCTCCAGTACGGTATGGTTTAGGCGACTCCCCTCGTTATTTACCCCCCCATAGACGCAGTTATCCCTGTTCCCGGACGAATTCTTCCAGTCTGTCCAGGCCCTTGATCAGGTTCTCCGTCGAGTCGGCGAATGACATCCGGATGTTGCCGTCGGCCCCGAAGGCCACCCCGGGGACAACCGCTATCCGGGCCCGTTCCAGCAGTTCGGCGGCCAGCTCCAGTGACGGTTTCCCCAGAGCACTGATGTTGGGAAAGGTATAGAACGTTCCCCGGGGCATCGTGGCGCGGAGGCCGGGGATAGAATTCAGCCGTTCCACCATCAGGTTTCTCCGTTCTTCAAAGGCGCGGCGCATCGTTTCGACGCATTCCTGGCTTCCAGTCAGGGCCGCCAAAGCGGCGTACTGGGCGGGGGTGGTCGGGTTGGAGGTGCTGTGCGACTGGAAACTACAGATCGCCGCGGCCACTTTTTCGGGGGCGCCCAGGTACCCGATCCGCCAGCCGGTCATCGCGTAGCTCTTGGAGACCCCGTTGACGACGATGGTGCGGTCCCGGACTTCCTCGCTCAGAGAGGCGATACTAACCGCCCGGTAGTCATCGAAAACCAGCTTCTCATAGATTTCGTCACTGATCAGGCAGAGGTCATGTTTGAGGGCCAGTTCGGCGATAAACTCGAGATCATCCGTCCCGTAGCCGCTTCCGGTCGGATTAGCCGGGCTGGAAACAAGCACAACCCTGGTGCGGGGGGTGATCAGGGAAATCAGCCGTTCCCGATCGATCCGGAAGTCTTCTTCCTCCTTCGTTTCCAGAAAGACCGGCTCCGCGCCGGCCAGGCGGACCTGCTCAGGATAGGTCACCCAGTAGGGCGAAGGGATGATCACCTCGTCCCCTTCCCCGCAAACCGCCTGGAAGGCATTAAAGAGGGAGTGCTTGGCCCCGCCGGAGATGATGATCCCGGAAGCGGGATAATCAATGGAGTTGTCCCGGCGGAACTTTTCGCGCACCGCCTCGATTAGTTCCGGCATCCCCCGGGCCGCGGTATAGCGGGTCTTTCCCCCATCGATCGCTCCTTTAGCCGCTTCCCTGATGTGTTCCGGGGTATCGAAGTCGGGTTCGCCGGCGGCGAAACTGACGATATCCACCCCTTGCCTCTTCAGGGCCTTGGCCCGACTGGTGATTTCCAGGGTGAGAGAGGGGCATATCCGCTGTAAACGAGAGGAAATCTTCATCGGCGGTAAAACCTGTTGATGATCGTTTTCAGGTCATTTTTCTCCATCCCGATTATTCTCATCTCCCGGCTCACGTTACGAGGAGAATCGGAGGCATGGGCGACATTCTGGCTGATGCTGTGGCCATAAATCCGGCGGATGGTCGCCATCCCCGCCTTGGTGGGGTCGGTGGCCCCGAGAACGCTCCGGATCCGGGTTATCGCCCGATCCCCCTGGTAGATGAGGGCCAGGCATTTTTCCGTGCCCGGAGCTCTTTTCGCCCGGAGGCCGGAGATATCTTCGGGGTTGATCCCGGTCATCCCCCGGATGATGGTATTGAATTCGTGGCGGGCCTTAAAATTTTTCAGCATGTCCGCCATCTTTTCATAGACCGGTTCCGGGATGGGGAAATCCAGGGCGTCGTTCAGACACCGTCTCAAGACCCGGGCCATCTCCGGCTTCATCCTCTCCGGAAGCGCTCTGGCCACCGGGCCGTAAAACTCCTGGGCCTGTTCGACGCTCATGTGGACGATCTTGGCCCCGATGATCCTCAACCCCGTCCGGGAGATGATGTCCATCACGTTCCCGGCCAGGCTGCTCTGCCCCTTGAAGTTCTCGGGTTTCATCAGGACCAGAGTTATCTCCGGCTTCACACCGCGGGGATAGATACAGGAATGGAAGAGTAATCCGCCGTCACTGTCCGAAAAACGGGCCCAGAGTTTAAGAGTTTCTTTCGCGTCGGCTGCTTCGGGGATGAGAAAAACAGCCGGTTCGAAGTAGGCGATATCCCCCCGGCAGTCTTTGATGTAATCACCGTAGGTATCCCGGACCGTCTCGCCGGAGACGGACTCGCGGTGGATATGTCCGACCACCTGCTGTTTCAGATGCGCGGTGACGTTCTCTCCCTGGAAGAGAAGCATCATCACCCGGGGCTTCTCCCGCATCCCTTTTACGGCGACCCAATTACGCAGCAGATAGGAACGGATCTGCTCCCGGACCATTATCGATTCCTCGGACCCCTTGAGGGAGATGAGCTGACAGTATTGCTCCGCCAGCTCCTGACTGGGAGAAAACATCCGGGCGGCCACCAGTTCACCTGAGCCGAGAGAAAGCAGACGGGCGATTACCCCTCCGGTCCGCGATTTTTTTATGGTGTACGGATTAATCCATACGGCTGCCAGTTCAATAGTCATAATAAATTAGCGCCTCCGGCGCTAATTTAGTGGACTCCCCCGACTGATTCAGTCGGGGGAGTCCGTTGCTTAAACAAAATTATTCCCCTGGAGAAACGCCGCGAAAGATATTTCTCGCCACAACCAAGATCGATCACCACAGGCATGCGATCTAGATCGACCGAATCATTACCATCTCTTATTTTTTCGCAGAAAAAATAATAAGAAGAGGCAGCAAGCAGGGTAGAGCCCTACCCTGCTTGCATACCACACAAGATGAGAAAGACTTCCCGGTTCCTTTGCCCGCGAACCGGAGGGGGGATTACTTCATCTTTTTCAGCTGTTCGGCGTCAGCCTTGCCGAGGACTCGCCAGCAGTCATAGCTCCCGTTAGGGGACTTGGCCACGGCAAAACCCCTGCCTTTTCTTTCTTCATAGCGGACCTGGGAGAGAGGGATGCTGACTTTTCCCTTTGCCTTCACATCATAAAACTGGAGCGGATCACTTAACGCCATGGTACTACCTCCTTTCCGGCCCTGGGGGCCTGGTTGACATTTTTTATCCGGGCAGTCTCTCTTAAAACCGGAGCAGCGCCCGGGCTCCAAAAGTGAGCAGATCAGAATCAAAATCCTCGATATCTTTCAGGTTGTCGACGAAATAATAGCAGTCACCGCAGATCCAGAGAATGTCGGCGATCGGGAGCTGAACACCGGCTTTAAAGTGATAGCTCAAATCCGACCACTTGTCCGTTGAGCCGCCTCCCGCTTCCTTGTACTTGGTATAGGTGGAATTGATCCCTACCCCGGCATTGAAAAGGTCGAATATGGGCAGCGGGATACTGAGGACCGCGGTCCCCATCGGCCGCAGGGTATAATCGATCGTATCGTTGCCGTCGTAGTAATCGAGATTTCCCTCCAGGCCGAGGATATCGGCGAACTGGTACTTGAGGGAAAAGACGTAGGAGACAAAATCCTTGTCGAAATTTTTATCGTTTTTCAGATCTCCCAGCTGACGGTTATAATAAATCCCGCCGCCGATCCCGAACTCCGCCCGGGCGGCCGGAACCGCCGCCAGCAGGAGCAGGAAGGCCAAAGCTACTATCGCCTGTCTCTTCATGGGCCTATTCCCTCCGGTTAATCATTGTTTTTCGCGGTCCGATTACCGCGGTGGAATCCATACTACCAAAGAACAGTTTTCTATCAACATATTTTTTCCCGGTATGAAGCCCCGGGAAAAAATAGAGATAATCACTTTTATAATTTAAAATAGAGCGCAATCGATTATACTCGAACAGCCTTCCAATGGCAGTGTAAGGATTCAAGCAGAAACAACGATCATGAAAAAGGACAGGAAAAAGCCTCCCGCCAAAATAGAGGAAGAGCGGTTCTGGAAAAATCCGTTCGTTATCCTGGCGGCCGTCCTCCTCCTCGCCTTCTCTCTCCGGTTCATTTTCTTCTATGAGATCGCGAAAAGTCCCATCGCGGACATGGTCATCGAGGACTCAAAGACTTACCATGACTGGGCCTCCAGGATCGCCGGCGGAGACTGGCTGGGAAAGGACGTGTTTTTCGCCCTCCCCCTCTATCCGTATTTTCTGGGGCTGATCTATACCGTTGCCGGCGTCAACCTCCAGGCGGCCAGGTTCATTCAGGTTGTCCTGGGCACCGTCAACTGCTGGCTTATCTTCCTGATCGGGCGGCGTTTCTTCAGCACCGGCATCGGGCTCCTGGCGGCTTTTTTAATGTCAGTGTACGGATGGCTGATCGTCTATGACTCGGCGATCCTCTCTCCGGTCATGATCATCTTCCTCGACGCCCTGGTTCTTCTCTACCTGTCCCGGTTGGAAGATCGGCCCGGCGGCTGGGCCGGGTGGCTCGGGGCCGGTCTGCTGGTTGGCCTGACCGCGACCGCCAGCGCCCACATCATCAGTTTTATTCCTCTGGTGGTGGTCTGGATTTTTTGGCGTTTCCGGGGAGAACGAGGGAGATGGTCCCGGTCGGGCGCTTACCTGGCGGGGGTGCTTGTTATTATGGGGGCCGTCACCTTCCGGAACTGGCAGGTCGGGAAGGATTTCGTGCCCCTGACGGCGCACGGGGGGATCAACTTTTTTATCGGCAACAATCCCCACTCCCGCGGGGTTTTTGAGCCTCCCCCCCTGCTGCGGAGCGGGGGGGCAACCCTCCGGAACGACGCGGAGAAGATCGCCCGCCGAGCCCTGGGCCGGCCGCTCAAGCCGTCCGAGGTTTCCTCGTTCTGGTTCCATCAGGGCCTTGATTTCATCAAGGAGAACCCCGGGCGCTTTATCCACCTCCTCTGGCGGAAGTTCACGATCTTCTGGGACAACCTCGAGATCGCGGACGTGATTCACCCCGATTTCTTCCGGGATATCGCCCCGATACTGAAGCTTCCTCTCCTGGTCTTCGGCGTGATCGCTCCGTTTTCTCTGCTGGGTCTTATCCTGGGCTGGGGGATACGGCGACGGATCCTGCTTCTTTACCTCTTCATCGCGGGATATATCTTCTCCACCCTCCTTTATTTCGTCAACTCCCGTTATCGTCTCCCCCTGGTTCCTTTTCTCCTGCTCTTCGCCGCCTACGCGATCTTCCGAGTGATGGAATACATCCGGGGGAAGCACTGGTTCAGGATGATCATTTCCCTTTTCGCGCTGGCACTTCTGGTCGTCTGGGTGAACCCGTCGCTGGTGACGGAACCGCGGTTTGTCCTCAACATGGGCGCCGGCCACAACCATCTCGGCACTTATTATTCGCAGAAAGGAGACATGAACCGTGCCCGGGCCGAGTTCGAGAAAGCACTCCAACTGGAGCCGTACCGGCCGGAAGCCCATTATAATCTGGCAAACATCCTCTTCAAGCTCGGCGATCTATCCGGGGCCGAAAAAGAGTACGAGGAGGCTATCCGGCGCGATCCTTTTTACGACTCCGCCCATCTGGCACTGGCCTTGGTTTATGAGCAGCGGGGGGAGAAGGAAAAGGCGCGCCTGAAATATCTTGAGATCATCCATAACCTCCCCTTCAACACCCGGGCTTACCTGGGACTGGCCAAGCTCCTGGTCATGGACGGCAGGGCCGAGGAAGCAGTCAAGATCCTGAATAAAGCCATCTCCATTCAACCCGAGCAACCGGAATTCTATCTTTTTCTGAGCGCGGCGGATGATAAAATCGGAGACCGGACGGCGTCGGTGGCGGCGCTGGAAAAGGGGCTTCGCGTCGCCCCCGAGGACGGGAGACTGCATCTGGAATTGGGACGGATCCTCAGCGCTTTGCCCGGGGAAAGAGAGAGAAGTCTCGGCCACCTCCAGGAAGCACTCCGGCTGATGCCGGAGAACGCCACCGCCTATCTGATTCTGGGGGACTTCTATTACCGGGCGGGAGAACCGGCCAAGGCCCGGCAGGCGTGGCTGGCCGCCCGGGCGCTCACGCCGGATAATCCGACCATCGAGCAACGGCTGCGGGCCGTGACCGGACCACTCACGCGGTAACCTCATCAGGGGGAGGCAAATCCGGCACCGGGCTCTCGGCCATGAACCGGAGGCGACTCCAACGGCCCCGTTTGAACCACCATGTTATCAGCAGTCCGTTGAGGACGTTCGCTCCCAGAATGGCCTGCCAGATTCTTTCCAGTTCGGCGGGCCGGATCCAGAGATAACCCACCAGAAGAAGGCAGGAAAAGGACGTGATCAGCATCGGCCCCGCGGTGTCACCGGCGCCGTTAAGCGATTTCCCCAGGATCAGGGTCAGGGAGACAAACAGGAAGGAGACGGCGATATAGCTGATAAACACTTTTCCGTCCGCCAGCACGCCGGGATCACGATTGAAGATGCCGGCCACGGCGCCGGGGAAAAGCAGCAGGAGGACGACGACGGGCAGAAGCGCCAGCTCGTACATCCCCCAGGTCAGCCAGGCGCTGTGGCGCGCCCGGTCGGGACTTCCGGCCCCCAGATTCTGGCCGACCAGGACCCCCGAAGCATAACCGAGCCCGATCCCCGGCATGATGACGATCGCCCGGATCCGGGAGCCGATGCCGAAGACCGCCGTCGCGGCCGTGCCGAAAACGGCGATGAATTTAAGCAAAAAAATCATCGTCAGGGAACGGATCAGCATCTCGGTGGAACTGAAGAATCCGATCCGGATGATCTTCCCCATCAGAGGGAGACGGATCCGGCTAAAAGCCCCGGTAAGATCAAGGTGGGATTTCCCCCGGCAGGCGAAATAGGTTATCGCCGCGACGGTGATTATCCGGGATATGATGGTGGCCAGGGCGGAGCCGGGAACGCCCATGGCTGGGAAGCCGGCCCACCCGAAAATCAGGACCGGGTCGAGAAGACAGTTCAGCGCCACCCCCACCGTCATCACTTTGAAGGGGGTCCAGGCGTCGCCGATCCCCTTGAGAGCTGAGCTGAAGGTTACGAATATGAAGATCGTCCAGGCCCCGGCGCTGATGATCCGGAAATAGACCACCGCCAGTTCGAGCATCTCGCCCCGCGCCCCCAGAAAGAGAAGGAGCGGCCGCGCGAGCAGCCACCCTCCCAGCCCGAAACCGACGGAGAGGAGGAGACTGACGTAAAACGATTGCCCCACGACCAGGGCCGCTTCCTTGAACAAGCGGGCGCCCCAGTAGCGGGAAACCAGCGCCAGCGTCCCCATCGAAATACCGATCGCCACCGTTATCAGGAGAGCGATCACGATTCCGCTGGTGGTAACGGCGGCCAGGGCGGTGGGGCCGAGTTTCCCGACGAAGAACATGTCAACCAGATTGAACGCACTCTGGAGCAGGCTGGTGGAGATGGTGGGTATCCCCAGGTGAACGATCGCCCGCACTATGCTCCCCTCGGTCAAGTTTCTGGGGGGACGCATCTTTCAGCCCGGGAAGAGGTTGACCCAAAGGAGCCTTCCCAGCCTCTGGAAATGGCTGAGCCAGCGAACCGCGGCCTGGTCTCCGTCGGCCTTTCTTGTCCGCAGCGGATCGAGAAGAGCCTTCCCGATCGCGAAGTACCTGTTCTGCGCGTGCCATAACGTTATCTTGACCGAGAGAGGATCCAGAACTCTCAGAAAAGACTCCACCCGGGTCAACCGGCTGGTGTCTTCCGGCGCCTGGCTGAACCGGTCCATCAGCTCGTTGAGCCGGGTGGTGGCCTGTTTCTCCAGCAGATCGTTGTCCGGGATAAAGTGCCAGTTCTGGGCTTCCTGCACCGCCTCCCGGAGGCGGGAGATATTCAGCCTCTCGGCGGCGAGGGCTTCGCGCAGCTCGGCGTTGATCGTGCACTGCACGGTCCAGGAGAGAGCCGGCGGCAGGGGGAGCCCGGCTTCCCGCAGGGCCTGGATGATCGGATAATGATACTCGGCCAGTTTCTTCACGGATGACTCCACCTCGGCCACCGTCCCCGCCAGGAGCCGGCCGACCAGCTTTCGCCGTTCGTCCGCCAGGAGCTGCCCGAGGCCGATAATGCGGTTGGGGAAGTAACTGTCCATGAGCCGGATCATGGAGGAGAGGTCGCTCTTGCAAAAAGCGTCCTTGATCCGGGGGCCGAAATCCTGCGGCCCCCGTTCTTTGGAGGCTATCTGGACGCCCCCCATCAGGGTGTTGTCACCCAGGTAGAGGGCGGCAAAATCGATCTCCTGCTCTTCCAGAGTCGTCCGGGAGCGAAGTAGAGCCGTACCGACCGCCAGGACCCGTTTGCCGGCCCGGGTGCGTTCGTACGATTTTTTCTTCACGGTGCAGCTATACAGCTCCGCCTCTTCCGGATAATCTTCAAAGAGAGACCCTATCCCATACTGAGCCCCGAGGGCCGGGAGGTCGACCCGGGAGGGAAGCGCCATCTCACGATAGACGCGGCCGCCGTTCTCCACCTGCCTGATATTACTGGGAGCGCGGACCAGCAATGAGGTAAACGGGTCTTCCAATCCGCCGGCGCCGCATTCTCCGGCCAGCTGAACAGCCCGGGCGGCATACTTCAGAATCTGCACGGTCTCCAGGCCCGAGATTTCGTCAAAGAACCATCCGCAGCTGGTGTACATCATTTGAGCGTAACGCTCCATTTCCAGCAGCTTGAGGGCGGTAATCCGCTCGGAAGCCGACAGCGCCCTCCCCGCCTTCCGGCCGAGAAAATCTTCGACGTGGCGGCGGGTGCGGTCCAGTATCACGGAGATGTACTCATCACGGACCTGCCAGGGTCGGTCAAAAATACCCTTCATGCCCTGTTCGAAAACCGGGATCAGGCTGTCCCGCAGCCAGTCCAGGGCTTCCCGGAGAGGGTGCCGCCAGGATTGTGTCCACCCCCGGTGCATCCCCGAGTTGCATCCGCAATTTCCCCGCCAGCGTTCCACTCCGTGGACGCAGCTCCAGGAAGAGTTTTCCACGATCTCCACTTCATGCGTGGGCGGATATTTCTCAAGGTACTCCCCATATACGGTGAGGCGGACATCGGTCGCCGTCTGGACGTAGCGCAGGCAGGCGGCCAGGGCCATATCTCCGTGAGCGCGATGATGACCGTACGTCTCCCCGTCGGTGGCGATGTGGGCCAGCTGGGGGTAGGGAGCCGAGGGCAGGAAGGTATCGATCAACCGTCGGGCCAATGATTCCCCGTTGTCAAGCAGGTTCGAAAAAGCGATCTCCTGGGAAGGAGGGCCGTCATAGAAAAAGAGGGCGATATTTCTCCCCGAGGGGAGGTTGCAGCGGTAGGGTATCTTCGGATCAACTCTGCCGCCCTCCACGCTTTCCCAATTGGAGTTGCCGAGGACGCGAACTCTTCTCGCCTGGCGGGGCGCCAGAATAGTGAAGAGAATGCCCGCCTCGGCCAGGAGTTCCAGCGTCTCGGTGTCGACCGCCGTCTCCGGGAGCCACATTCCCTCCGGTTTTCTCTTAAACCGATGCTCGAAATCACGGATGCCCCAGATGATCTGGGTGCGCTTGTCCCGGGTATTCGCCAGGGGCATGATCATATGATTATACGCCTGGGCCAGCGCCGATCCGTGGCCGGAGAACCGACGGCGGCTTTCCAGATCCGCTTCCAGGATCGCCAAGTAGGTCCCGGGGCTCCTCTTTTCCATCCAGGTAAAAAGAGTCGGCCCGAAATTGAAGCTGATCCGGGAATAGTTGTTCATGATGTCGATGATCTGTTGCTGCCCGTTCAGGATCCGGGAGGCGGTGTTGGGAGCGTAGCATTCAACGTTTATCCGTTCATTCCAGTCATGGAAGGGATAGGCGGACTCCTCGGCCTCGACCACCT
The DNA here is from genome assembly GCA_963822585.1 of uncultured bacterium. GTDB lineage: Bacteria > Auribacterota > Erginobacteria > Erginobacterales > Erginobacteraceae > CAWGIE01. The sequence goes on along the minus strand of CAWGIE010000026.1, from coordinate 126,760 downwards.
CCAGCCAGGGGTTCTCACGGGGCGGCTGGTAGAAATGCCCGTGGATGCAGATGTACTTGCCGTTGTTGTTAGCGTTATTCATAAATTATGCCGGCGGTCCGACATTTCAGCCGGACCACTGTTCTGTTGAAATGGAGTACTGGAGTGATGGAATGGTGGAGTAATGGAATATCGGTTTAATGCGCAGCCGCTTCTTCAAGACTGAAAAGCCTTTTTCAACAAAACCTTATACCACCGAATAATGAATCCACCTATTATTTTCCTCGCCCGTGATTCACGGGCTAGGAAAATAACAGCATGGACAGTTCCCGTTCATACTTTTTGGCCGCCGGAGAGGAACGCCCGATAATCTCAATGATTTTAAGATAGGCGGCGCGGGCGGCTCCGTCCCGGAATTCCCGGTCGATCCGGAGGACCCGTAAAAGCGTATCCAGCGCCCGTTCGTATTCTCCTCCCCGGGCATAGATGACGGCCAGGGAGAAGAGGGCCCCCGGGTCATCCGGAGTTGCTGCCAGGGCGGCCGTTATCTCCTTCAGATCGGGGACTTCCAGCTTCTGGAAATAGATCCGGGAGAGCATGGGAAGCACCCTTTCATATCCGGGGGTCTCCCTGGTGACGACGCCCAGATACTTCTCCGCTTCATCCAATCTGCCCTGCTGGAAGGTGATGATCCCCATCCCCAGACTGGCGGCGGGGTTGCGGGGTTCCTCCTCCAGAAGCTGGAGATAGATCTTCTCCGCCTCCTCCCAGCGGCCGCCTTCCAGATACCCGTTCGCCTCCTCAATCCGGGGGGCCTTTTCATCGGGAAGGAGGCCGGAGATTATCTTTCGCACCTGGTCGGCAGGGAGGGCCCCCACGAACTCGCCGACCACCTCGCCTCCGGAGAATATCTTTACGGCGGGGATGCTCTGGATCTCGTACCGCCCCGCCAGGCCCGGGTTCCTGTCGACATCAACCTTGGCCAGAACAATCCGGCCTTTCAGTTCAGCGGCCGCTTCTTCCAGGACCGGGCCCAGCATCCGGCAGGGGGCGCACCAATCGGCCCAAAAGTCGACGACCACCGGCAGCTGGCGGGACCTCTCCACCACGGTCCGCGCAAAATCAGCTTCCGTGGCATCGAAAACATAACCAACTTCATCCGTCATATCATCCCTCCCTTTCGCTTGAAGGCATACTATATTCAATAAGACATTTTAAGATTTCGTCTTAAAACAACGAGGTTATTCACCACGAAGAACACGAAGTACACGAAGGAGGTTCGAGAAAATAAATAAACTGCAGCTCATTTTTTAGAAATCTTCGTGTTCTTCGTGTCCTTCGTGGTTTTAATTGAGTAGGCGACAGTATTCTTTGGGAAGATGGGCATAGAAAGCGCATGCCGCCGACAGCTGTGCGATCGGAACCCTCTCATCGGGCTGATGAGCCATGATCTCCTCGCCCGGACCGAACCCGATCGTAGGGATGCCGTGTCTTCCCATGGTGCTGGCGCCGTTGGTGCTGAAACTCCAGGTGCCGACGCCGGGGAGGGCCCCCGGGAGCGACTGCAGAGCCCCCCGGGCGCTCCGGACCAGCGGAGTCTTCTTGTCCGTGAGCCAGCTCGGGAAAAACTTCTTCCCCTCCAGGATCACCCCCAAGTGAGAGCGCTCCCGGTAAACCGGAACGGCGATAGTGAAATCGCCGCCGGCGAAAAGCGCCCGGATTTCATCTATCAGGTCTTCTTCACTTTCCTGCGGACAGAATCTTCGATCGATCAGGATCCGGCAGGAGTCGGGGATCGAGTTCCCGCTCGGGCTTTCCGACCGTATATCCGTGACGCTGATCCGTCCCCGGCCGAAGGCCGGATGGGAAGCGAGGCGGGGAGCGATCTCCTGGATCTTCCGGATCAGGGGCGCCATCCGGTAGATCGCGTTCTCTCCCTTCTCCGGGCAGAAGGCATGGGCGGAACGTCCGGCGGCGGATACCACCATCTCCAGGTGTCCGAGCTGGCCGTTCTTGATTTGCATATTCGTGGGCTCGGTCAGGATCACCCCCTCCGGCCGGAACTTCTCCTTGGTAATAAGATGGTCCCAGCTGATACCCTCGCAGTCTTCCTCCTGAACGGTGACGGCAAGGTAAAGAGTATAGTCATCCAGCAGTCCCTGTTCTCTGATCAGGCGACCCGCATAGACCGCGGCCGCCAGGCCTCCTTTTTGATCGACCGTTCCTCTCCCCCAGATCCAGCCGGCGCGCTCCAGACCCCGGTAAGGATCGCACTTCCAGCCGGCGGCCGCGCCCGGACCGACGGTATCGGCGTGGGCGTCGATCGCCAGGACATGTCTGCCGGAACCGATCTTCCCCAGAAGGTTGCCGATCCCGTCGAAACGCATCTCTTCCCAGCCCGTCTGGGCCATCTCGGCGGCAACGCGTTTTAAGACCGTTCCTTCGCCGCCGCTGGGCGAAGGAATGGCAACGATCTCCCGTAAAAACCGCACCATATCCGGGGTGAGGCTGTCTATCCCCATCTGTTCTCCGGTGTTCATATCTTCAGGGATCCGGACATTGAGCAGGTAACGTTACCCACTATTTCCTTTTGTTTTGAAACAACCATTGCTGATTCGCGTCTCGTTTTTTGGGTCATGCATCAACAATCACCCCCGAAAAACCATTTTTTATATCATTGAATATGAGCCATTGGAAGAATAAAGCAGGCTCTCCGGACAGGCTCCTAATTATGCCGAAAGACGGAGATACGGGGGCGGTTATAGAGCATGTCGTGAGGCGGGAAGTCCCCACCGAACCGGAACCAGAGAAAACGGGGCGACCGGTCAAACTCCTTGAGCAGGGTGTAATCCCGACGACCGGCCAGGAAATCCCTCCAGAGGTCATACCGCTTGATGTCATAGAGTTCCTTCAGCCGGAGGATCTGTCGATAATCAAAGTCGGTGGCGATAATGTAATCCGGGGCGTGCTGGAGCGCCGGAAGCAGACGGTCATACTGCTCGACCACCAGGCCGGTTCCGGAGCGCTTCAGGGGAGGATCGTCCAGAAAGATGAGGCCCGTCTCCGTTTTGATCAGGCCGATACGGGCCGGCGGCGGGAGATTCTCCTCCAGCCATTCCTTGGCCTCGAGGCGGACATCGGCCCGGGCCAGCAGGGCGGTGAAGGCAACCGCCTGCACCCCCAGCCAGAGAGCGCCCACTAGCCAAGCATACCGCACCAGCCTTCCGGCGAACGGCCGGGAAGAACAGCCCTCCAGGTCGAGCAGGCGCCCGGACCAGAGGGAGAAAAACGGGAGCAGGGGGATGAAGAAGCGGGAAAATTTTACCACCGGGATGGAGAGCAGAACAAGGTAAGGGATCACCCAGGAGAAGATGAGCGCGTCCGCTTTCCGGTGCCGATAGAGGGCGAAGAGAACGCCCGCCATTGCCATAATCCAGAATACGCCCCCGCCGGCGTAATAGAAAACATAAAAAACCTGATAAACGATCCCCGGCCCGGTGTCGATGAAGATGGGTCCATGGCCGGTAGAGATGAGGTAGTGGGACTGCGTCCGGAGATCGGCCAGTGACTGTCTGAACTCGATCAGAGAATAGGGCGTGGCGAGACTGAACGCGAGGAGGGCGGCAGCCAGACCCGCCAGCAGGGAGGGAGTAATGATATGTTTCAGAACGCTTCCCTCCCCTTCCCTTTCCCGGAGCAGGTGGGCCGCCAGGAAAGGGAAAAGAGCGAAGATCCCGTTGTATTTGGCGGAAGCGGCCAAACCGGCCGCCATTCCGGCCAGCACATAAAACACCGTCCGTTTCCGGGTGAGTACCTCAGCGGAGAAGAAGAAGGAGAGAACGACCAGGAAGGTTACCGGGACATCGACGGTCGCGTAATGAGAATGCAGCAGGTGAAGAGGCACAACCGCGAGCAGGAAGGCCGCAGCGAGACCGGTCCGGCGGGAATAGAGGCGCGTCCCGATCAGGAAAACCAGCCAGACGGTCAGGGAGCCCAGGAGTGCCGACCAGAAGCGGCCGATCACATAGTAGGGGAATTCCTCCGGGCTGAAGGGGGGCCGCATAACCCCGGCGCCGAACAGTTCGGCCGCGGCATGATAGACCCGGTAAGAAAAGTGCAGGAGATAAAGATAGAGCGAGGGCATCCCGAACCAGTGGGGGTTGAGCCCGTTCTGGAAGAAAAGAAGAGCTCTTTTTACCGCCGTAGGTTCATCGGGATGCAGCAGGTAGGGGAACCCGAAGCGCAGGCCGATCAGCCTGACCGTGAAGGCAAAAACCAGGATCAGGAACAGCCAGAAAAATGCCCACCTGTCTGAGCAGCCCCGTCCTTTGGATGTAGATCGTGTTCGCATACCGCGGCTTACGGAAAAAATAACCACGAAGGACACCCCGAATCCTTCGGGGTAGACTGCGATCACGAAGAAAATAGAAGCGAGCCTGTCTTTAATCTAACCAGTTTCTCTTCGTGTCGTTGGGCAGTCGCTGCGCTCCTTGTCCCGCGAGCGGGACCCGTCTCACTGCGTTCGGCTCGTGACCTTCGTGGTGAATCAAAGATCAGTACTTGCCGGAGAATGCTTCTCCCGTCACCAGTTCGATCGAATGGCTGGTCCCGATCCGGTTGGCGCCGGCGGCCATGAGCTGGTGGGCAAAAGCCCTGGTTTTGATCCCCCCGCTGGCTTTGATCAGCAGCTCATCGCCGACCACCTCCCGGATCAACCGGATATCTTCCACAGTGGCCCCCCCTTCTACCGTTCCGGTGGAGGTCTTGATGAAACGGGCGCCGGCGGTCTTGGCGAGGCAGCAGCCGCAGATTTTCTCCACCGTGGTCAGGCTGGCGGTCTCCAGGATGACCTTGACCGGCTTGGCCTCGCAGGCCCGCACGACCTGCTGGATATCATCAAAAACCATGCTGTAATGCTTGCTTTTGAGGGCGCTGATGTTGATTACCATGTCGATCTCCTGCGCCCCCCGATTGACGATGGCGTCATGAGCCTCGAAAGCCTTGGCCACGGGCGTCATCTGCCCGTGAGGGAACCCGACCACGGCGATCGGGATCACATCCGACCCGGCCAGCAACCCGGCCACGTACTCCACGTTACTGGAGTGAACACAGACGGAGCGAAAGTGATACTGTTTTGCCTCTTCGACCAGTTTGTCAAAGTCCTCCTTGGTCGCCTGGGGGTCGAGAAGAGTATGGTCGATGATCGCCGCCAGTTCCCGGTCATAGTTCGGTTCAGTCATGCGAATCTCTCCTTTTCAGGTTACCGATCCGACCGATCGGTCGGATCGGACTGATTATTTTTGCGCGTATTCTCAGGCCAGCGCCAGGAAGGCGGCCAGGGCGAGCAGGACAATCCCCATCAGTATCTTTAATCGGGGAAGGTTTTTCTGTGTCGTTCGTGCCAGCTTATGCCAGGTGAGACCGAAACCGGTCAGAATCATGACAATCAGAAGTGGTAATACGAAAAGAACGTTATAAAACAGCAGATACAGCCAGCCGGCAGTCCGGGTTCCGGCGGAACGGGACATGACGATGATCGCGGGGAGATAGACCTGGCCGGTGCAGACAGCCTCGAAGAGCGTGACCAGAAAACCGGTGACCACCGCGCCCAGAATGAGATGCCTGCCGGAGAGATGACCGGAGATCATTTTATGGATGCGGAGCTTGACCGGTTTCGGCAACTGAAGGAGGACCTGCCCCGTATCCCCGCTTTTCCGGTATCGCCAAGCGTCCCGGAAACTGAGCAGGCCGACCAGGCCGGCCAGCGTCACCGCCGACCAGCGGACGATCTGGGAGACCAGACGGTAGGCATGGAGCATGACGATAAAACGGAATGCTCCCATCCCGATCAGCAGATAGGTGAGGTAGACCGCGGCGGTGAATGTCAGGCCGATCGTGATGATCTGGGAACGGGGGCGATGCTGCATCGCCAGAAACGAGATAAGAAAAATCATGGTGGCGATGGCGCAGGGATTCACGCCGTCCACCAGGCCGGCGGCGAGGATGCTGATGAAGGTCAATTCGTCGAACCGGTTTCTGATCAGATCTCCCCGATCCTCTTCCCATCCCGGTTCAAGGGGTTTCCAGCGTCCGGGGTCTTCCAGATATTCCCTGATCAAAGTCTCCCCCCGCGCCATAATATCCGCCTCGCCGACCAGGCAGTCCCGGGGGAGAAAAAGTTCCTGCGGGGCCGGTTCGGTGACGCCGTACCGTTTCTCCATTTCCAGCATCAGCCGGAGTCCATCCTCCTCTTCGATCTCGTGAAGCCGGAGATCAATCACCCCCGGGAATTCCTCCGCCAGCGGTTGCAGCAGAGTCTCCTTGATCTTAAGACATTCGGCGCAGGTCCGGGAGCCGAAAAAGTGAATGACCAGGTGGTCCTCCGCCGGCGCCGGATGCGCCGTGGAGAGGAGGGTAAGGAAGACAACCAGAGAAAATATAAGCAGTCTTTTCAGCATTATATTAATTAGCGCCTTCGGCGCTACTTAATCATGGACCCGACTTCGTCGGGTCTATTGCTTAAGTTAGAATATTTCACCGAGGCAACCATACAAAAAAGCCTTTAAAACATCAGCCGACATCTACTTCCGGGGATATGATTTTTCTATTGGCTTAAGGCTTACCGTTCTTATTTTTTCGCAGAAAAAATAAGATTATTGTGCGCCAGAGGCGCACCCTGAGCCTATCGGGAAAATTCCGAAGATTGCACCTATTCCACGGTTTTGTCCGCATTCGGATCCGGCGCCGCGGACGGTTTCTTCCTGGATTTCCGTTTCCGGGGACGGTCCGCCAGGAGCTTGCGGAACTCCTTGACCCGGTATCCCGACCGGGCGGCAAGATCCAGCAAGGTTTCGGCGGCTCGATAATATACCATGCCCCGAACCCGGGGAGCATCTTCACCTTTCCAGATCTCTACCGATCTGTCGATGGTCGCCGCCGCATTGAACCAGTAGAGGAGTTCCTCCAGACGCTCCTTATTAAACCAGAGGATGTCGTTGTCCCAGTGAAAAAGGAGAAACCGCCGCACTTCGCTGTCTTTGAAGATCGGTTCCAGCAGATAAAGATGATTCTTCGTCTTTACCTGCTTCATCCGGTGAAGGTGTCGGAGCAGGATAATGATCAGACTCAATTCCCTCCGCGCGGTGGCCCAGTCGCATCCCAAATCCTGAAAGAAAAGGACAACCTGTTCGCCCAGGAACCACTCCCTCATCCACAGGTTACCCCCGTGCACCCGGCGTCCGGCGGCAAGCATTTTATCAATCGTTTCGAGGAGACTCCAGGTCAGAACCACCCGGAAAAAATCGAGCCGGGGATCGACGGTTTCCGGGATCCCGGAGAGGAGCTTTCTCAGCGCGGGGCGGCTGTAGCGGGAACTGGTCCACCGGGGAAGAGTCCCGGAAGGAGCCAGCAGGAGGATGGCCATGCTGTATCGCAGCTGGCGATCGATCTCTTCAGTCACGTCCCGTTCCTGGCTTCTTTGCGCAAGTGCCTCGGAAAGAAACGACTTTTCGGGGAGCGTCACCCGGGCGGCCACGTCCTCCTGGAGCCGGTCAAGTGAGTCGCATTCTCCCGTGAGGGCGAAGAGATCACGGAGGCCATCGGGATCGAAAAGGCCCCGGAATGCCCGGTAGAGAGCGGCGAAATGAACCCTCTTCAAGGCCTCATTGATATTATCCACCCCTCTCCCGTCCAGGGACGCGCAGAGCCGGGCCAGGAAATTCCGGGAGTCGTCCCGCACTTCCCGGATGTCCGCGAAAACGTGGGTCTGATACGCGCGGAGCATGAAGAATAATCCATTCTCCCTGATCTCCCGGCTTGACCGGATATATTCCAAGCCGGTCCGCAGGTCTTTGAATATCGTGTAATCGTTATCAGCTGCCCGGAGAGCGAGTCCCCGGGCAATATCGGCCTGGAGCAGTTTTTTCCCTCCCCGGGCACCGGTCACGGCCCGGGCGGCCGAGAGCCGAATCCAACCGGTCGTGTTCCGGAAGCGGTTGTTATACACGATCAGGGAGCGCTCGTTCTCATAACGATTGGAGTAAGCAAAGACATCCTCGTTGACACTGCCGTTCTCCAGAAAAAAATCATAGAGGTAAAAGTTGGCGACATCGCTGAAAAGGTGCCGTTTTTTCAGAAGAGGGAATATCTCCTCTTCATGGCGTTTGACCAGGAAGGCGTCCACCGGCTCGTCCCAACATGCTTTGCGGTACTCCATGCCATACTTCTCGGTCAAACCTTCGATCTGACCGTGACCGAAGAGCGGCAACCCCGGCATCGTCACCATCATCGTGCAGACGCCGAAGTACTTGTCCCCTTTTCCGAACTGGGCGACCGCGGTAGCCTCATCGGGGTTGTTCATGAAGTTGACGAAGCGTTTGAGAATCTGGGGATCGAATTCCATGACTTCCTTGACGACCTGCCGGTACTGGTCGTTCATCTCCAGCTTCAGCATGTTCATAAAGGCGCTGTTATAAACCCGATGCATCCCCAGGCTGCGCACGAAATACCCCTCGAGCATCCAGAAAGCCTCGGCCAGAAGAAGCGTTTCCGGGACCTCCTCCGCCATCCGGTTGACAACTTCTCTCCAGAACTCCCGGGGAAAGAGCCGGTCGAATTCACGGGTGGAGATCCCCCGGCCAGCACGGGAAGGGATCGCTCCCCCCTCGCCGGGAGGCGGATACCAGAGCCGCTGGAAGTGCTGCTTGGTTAGAACCATGGCGGCATCGAATCGGATGACCGGGAAGGTGCGGGCCACATGGATGATGGTCCGGATAACCGCCTCCCGCACCTCCGCCTGAAGGAAATCAAGCTGAGCGGTGTCATTCCAGGGCATGCTGGTCCCGTCGTTGCCATGATAGAGGTATCGTTCCTCCCCGCTTTCCCGATCGACCCGCTTGAAGACCACCGCCGCGTCGCTCCGATTCCAGTAACCGTCTTCAAGATAGATGGCTACCCGCTGATCGTCGGAGATATCCGGACCGGTGAATCGGTATGTCGGGAAGGGGGGGCGCCCGGACTGGATAAACCACCCGGGGTGTTCGATCACCCACCGGGAGTAGATCCCCATGTGATTGGGGACCATGTCGCTGGCGACCCGGATGCCCTTTCTCCAGGCCCGAGCCTTCAAATTGTCGATCCCGGCCTGGCCCCCGACATCAGCGGCGATGACATAGTCATAAAGAGAATAGGCGGAAGCATCCGCATCGGGATTGCCGCATCTGCGCTTGATCTTCCGGGAAGCCGGGCTGCGTTCCCAGAGGCCGATCAGCCAGAGGCTGGTAAACCCCCACCGGGCCAGACGGTCCAGTTCCTCGTCCGGGATCTGATCCAACCGCATGATCGGCCGTCCGTAACGCCGGGAGAGCTGATCCAGCCAGACATAGATATTTTTGGCCAGAAGAACGACCCGCGGCATCCAGTCCAGATCGGGGCTGAAGCGCTCATATGACTCCCGGGCGCCGAAATGAGCGAGGGCTCCTTCACCGGTCCAATCACCGCCGGCATCTCCAACCGGGATGGGGGGAAGGGCCGGGCCGCCCCCCGCCTGACGGAGCTTCTCCTCCTCCTTGATGACGTCCCGGGTTACCATCAGCGCCTCGAGAAGGTCCGGACTCAGGAGCCCGCTCCAGTTCTCCTTGATGTAGTCCAGCTGCCCGGGAAGGGAATCGGGGGCAACCCGGGCCGGCATCCGGAGGAATTCCGGCAAGGGAAGATTTTCCGGTCCGAAGTGAGGCTCTCCCCGGTAAAATTCTTCCTGGAAAGCCAGGGCCTCCGGGGGGCGGGACGGATCTTCCAGGACACGGTTGCGAAAGAGGTCTTCCAGAGACCGGAAGGCCGGGTTACGCCGGGCAAGATCGGTGAGCAGTAATTCGTTCAGGGCCTCCTGGCGGGGCGGCGGGGTCCCGGAATCGTTTTTTATGTATTCTTCCGCCGATATCTCGGGGGGAGGATAGTCCAGGCCGGGAAGCGTCTCAATGAAACCGGCCAGAGTCCGATCAAGAGACTCGCGGCCGGCACGCTTTTTCGCGGCTTCCACCGCTCCCTCCAGTGCCCGGGGGTTTTCCCGCCGGCGATATTCCCCGGTAAGGTAATGGAAGATCTTATCGATCAGACAGATGGCGCTCACCTCTCCTCCCCGCACGGCGCGTTCCGGGTGAGCGGAGGCATCCCGGCGACGGTTAATGGACTCGGCCATCATCTGGGCGGATTCAAAGACCCCGCCCGGGGCCGTCCCGGTTTCCGAAGGCGCCTGGATCACTCCGTAAAAATTGCAGAGCCGCCGGGAGAGACGGAAAGGAGACAGAGACCCGGCGGGTGACCATTCTTCTTCCCGCTCGCCGACCGGACGGATGGTATTCGGTTCTTTTTTCATGCCGTGCGAATCTCCGCCAGCGAGCCGTCGAGCAGGTCCCTGATCTTTTCTGCGAGGCGCCGGTGGGGGAAGGGCTTCTGGATAAAACCGCACCTCCTCTCCCCGCCCAAGCGTCCGATAATGCCGTCGAGAGCGGATCCGGTACAGATGAGGACCGGCAGTTCGGGCTTCATTTCCCTCATCCGGCGGAAGGTCTCGGGACCGCTCAGTCCCTTCATGATCATGTCGAGAAGAACCAGGTCGACCGCGTCTCCCTTCTTTTTCAGTATCCGCAAGGCCTCCCGGCCGTTCACCGCCGGGATCACCGTGTAGCCGAGATTCCCCAGCGTATCAGTGATCACTGTCCTGAAGTCGGGGTTATCATCAACGGCCAGGATCGTCTCCGCGCCGCCCGGCAGGGATCCGGTCGGCGGCGGCGACAGTATTTCCTCCCGGTCGGTGGCCGGGAGATAAACCCGGAAAACGGATCCCCTCCCCTCTTCGCTTTCAACCTCGATGCATCCGCCGTGCCGCTCCACGATGCCATTGGCCACCGAGAGACCGAGGCCGACCCCCGTTTTATCTTCCTTCGTACTGAAGAACGGCTCGAAGATCCGCTCCCGCAACTCCCCTTTAATCCCGCCCCCGGTATCGCTGAACGAGATCAATACATAGTCTCTTTTTCGCAGATCCGGCCGTAGCCGGAAAATCCGGTCCCCGGGCCCGATATTGCGGGTGGCAACGGCCAGGGTGCCCCCATCGGGCATGGCCTCGCAACCGTTCAGGCAGAGGTTCATGACCACCTGGTTCACCTGGCCCCGGTCTCCCAGGACGGATCGGGCGTCCGGCGCAAAAGCCGTCACCAGATCGATGTTCTTCCCCCCCGTTCTCCCGATCATCGTCAACACCTCTTTCACGGCCAGGTTGATGTCGAGCGGTTCCGGGCGGCAGACCCCTTTTCGAGAAAAGGCCAGGAGTGCTCCGGTCAGATCGGAACCCCGCCAGAGCAACCTCTCCACGGCCTCGATCTCGGTGAATAGTTCTCCCTGGCGCGGAATCTCTTTCTTGATCAGGCAAAGATAGCCGAGGGCGCCGGCCAGGAGATTATTAAAGTCATGGGCGATCCCTCCGGCCAAAGTCCCGACGGCCTCCAGCTTCTGGGAATGGCGGAGCTGTTCCTCGAGTGCCCGATACTCGGTTACATCCATCGAGACTCCGACCGTGCCGATGACCTTCCCGGCCGGGTCCCGCAGCCAGGCCAGTGTCAGGTAAACCCGGATCAGGTCCCCGTCCTTCCGGCGGTTATATATCTCCCCCCGCCAGACGGGAGTTTCCCCCGCGCCGCGGATATGTTCCCTGAGGCTGGGCGGGTTCCCCGATATCCCCTCGAAAAAGTCCGCGGCCGGGCGCCCGATCATCTCTTCCGCGGAGTAACCGAGGGCTTGTTGAACGGCGGCGTTGGCGTAGGTGATGACGTGATCCAGGTCGGTGACGATGATCATTTCTCCCAGTGATTCCACGGCCAGAGACAGATAAGCCAGCCGTTCTTCGATCTTCTTCAACTCGGCCGTCCGGCGGATGAGCAGCCGCCGCAGACGGGCGTTCCCGAACCAGGTCAGAAGAATCAGGAGAAAAACCACGGCGCCCGTTCCGGCCAGATAGGGAACCCAGCCGGGATATCCCCGCACGATCGGTGGGATATCAACGACACCCGGGCAGAGAGAGGCGGGGCTACAGGCGAATAATATAATACCCGGGACGACCCGGAAGAAAAAACTCCTTTTCATCACTCCCCGGGGCGGTCTTCTTCTTCGGTTTCCCCGAAAGGGAGCAAACCGGCGTCACGTAGCTGTTTCTTCATGCGTTCCACGATAATTTCCAGATCGGACATCCGGACGACCCGGCGGGCCATCGCGTCGACCATGCTTTCCAGCTCGCTGGTGCGCTTCGCGACCAGTTCCTCCAGGTGCTCGCGGTGTTTGCGCAGTTCCTGCTCGTTCCTCACCCGATCGGTAATATCGACGACATAGCCGTGATAGTGGGTGATCTCTCCGGCACCGTCTCTGGTCACTACCGTGAAATCGCTTATCCAGCGGTATCGTCCGCCGGCGTCGAGAATCCGGTAACACTGTTCGAAGCAGGGCTGGCCCGACTGGCTGTAGGATTTTACTTCCTCCGCGACCCGGGAGAGATCGTCCGGATGAACGATGGACGCGTAGAGCAGATCTCCCCCGGTGAGTACTTCCGGCTTGTAGCCGAACTGGGTTTGGATATTCGGAGAGACGTACTCCACGGGCCAGCCCGGAGCGGCCTTCCATTTGAGCACCACGGTCGGACCCCCGATAAAGAGCCGGTGTTCCTCGCGCAGCTTCTCCTCGGCCTTCTTCCTCTCCGCGATCTCATCCTCCAGCTCCCGATTGATCCGGGCCAGTTCTTCGGTCCGTTCCTCCACCCGGCGCTCGAGGTCTTCATAGGCCGCCAGTAATTTCTTGCGGGCGCTCACTCGTTCGGATATGTCGTGAATGATGGCGATCACCCGCTTCTCGCCCCCGATCTCGATCAGGGTATTGCTCACTTCAACCGGGAGAGGGGTCCCGTCTTTCCGGATATTCACCGTCTCGATGTATACGCCTTCCCGAACGGTCTCGGCCTGGATAATCTCCGGCAACCGGGAGGCCACCTCGGGGGGGACCAGGTCGCCGACACTCATCGAGAGCAGCTCTTCTTTGCCGTATCCCAGCATCCGGCAAACCGCGTCATTGACGTCCACTATCCGTCCCTGGACGGTTTCCACGAAGATGCCGTCCTTGACGTTATTGACGATGGCCTCGCACTGGCGGTAGTTATCCCGCACCTTCTTGAGCAGTCCCCGGCGCCGGGCGTTCCTCTTCTTGAACACTTCCAGCCGGTGCCGGAGAAGATTCAGCTCTTCCCGCAGCTTTTTATCTGTCATTTCGGGTTCTCCCATTTGTCGGTACTGTAACAGAACGAAGTCCAAAGCAAAAGTGAAAAGGCCGATCTTCCCTCTAACCGGACCATCGGCAACCCGGGGGTTGCGACTGGGTTTTACCCCTTGACGGTCGGTATGTTTGAGGGTACTTTCCCGTTAAAAATTATCCGGGCGCTTAGCTCAGCGGGAGAGCGCTACCCTTACAAGGTAGATGTCACTGGTTCAAATCCAGTAGCGCCCATAAAGACAGGGGTAAGGGATAAGGGGTAAGGGATAAGGGTTAAGAAGAAATATATACTTGGAGGTGTTTGATTATGACGGATATCCCGGGGTATCGGCGTTTGAAGGTCTGGCAAAAAGCTCATCATGTTGCACTGAATACCATAGTGCTGGTTGATGCATTACCTAATAAACCGGGGCTTAACAGAATTATCGATCAGATCATCGGCTCTGCTACATCTGTGGGAGCGAACATAGCGGAAGGAAGCAACAGCCGAAGCGGGAAAGAATACGTCAGATACCTTGAAATAGCTCTCCGTTCCGCCACTGAAACCGATAACTGGGTCCAGATTTGCAAAGATTCAATCATTATTAATAAGCATCTGGATTTGCATCTCCTCTCACAAATAGAAGAAAATAACTTCGAAACGATCAAAATGCTGGTTAAAATGATCCAAGCCTTAAACCAAAGGCGAATAGCAGAGGGACAAACAGGATATATGGTTTATGAGTCAGCCGAAAAATATGGTTGATTCCCTAATGAAGTTCAACTACCTTATCCCTTAACTCTTATCCCTTATATCTGTTTTCCCGGGGGCGTAGCTCAATTGGTTAGAGTACCGGACTGTCGATCCGGGTGTTGCGGCCCACCGAAGGTGGGTAAAGTTCGAGCTTGCCCCGACTTCGTCGGGGTCCCGTCATAAATGTTTTAGGATATTTTTATTAAAGTAAGTACATATAGATCTTGTTTCAGGGGGCGTAGCTCAATTGGTTAGAGTACCGGACTGTCGATCCGGGTGTTGCGGCCCACCGAAGGTGGGTAAAGTTCGAGCTTGCCCCGACTTCGTCGGGGTCCCGTCATAAATGTTTTAGGATATTTTTATTAAAGTAAGTACATATAGATCTTGTTTCAGGGGGCGTAGCTCAATTGGTTAGAGTACCGGACTGTCGATCCGGGTGTTGCGGCCCACCGAAGGTGGGTAAAGTTCGAGCTTGCCCCGACTTCGTCGGGGTCCCGTCATAAATGTTTTAGGATATTTTTATTAAAGTAAGTACATATAGATCTTGTTTCAGGGGGCGTAGCTCAATTGGTTAGAGTACCGGACTGTCGATCCGGGTGTTGCGGGTTCGAGTCCCGTCGTCCCCGTAAGCGAAAAAGGAGGGCGTCATGCCCTCCTTTTTCACTTTATGGAGGGAGGACGGGCGATGAACTCGCATGATCGCGCCCCACAGCATAAAACCGTTTGGGTATATGTTCTCCAGAGCAGTTCAACAGGCCAATTTTACGTTGGAATCACAACCAGGCTTGCCAGAAGAATAAGGGAGCATAATCGCAATTTCAGTACGGGAACTAGAGGCAAAGGACCCTGGAGATTAGTTTACAGAGAACAGTATTCAAACTATCAAGAAGCACGAAAGCGCGAGAAAGAATTAAAAACCAAAAAAGGGGCGCGATCAGTTGCGGCCCCGGCTTGAATTAGAATGATTCAAGCCGGGGTAAAGCCCTGACGTAGTCAGGGTAAATTCGAGCCTTGCCCGCCAAAGGCGGGTTGCCCCGACTCCGTCGGGGTCCCGTCGTCCCCGTAGAAAGGCCGGAGGGGGATTCCCCTCCGGCCTTTCTATTGGAGATACAAATCCCACCGCAAGGTCTGAGCATGTTGACCTGCGTTTTGACCTGCACATCTTTTTGCCTATTTTTTGTTGAGAAACAACTCTTAAACCGGGTATACTTATACTTGTGTCGTACATTTCAAATCAGGAATTAAGGGAGACTGGATACAATTAAAGCTGAATTCACGGCAATTATTGAAGCGGCGCCGGAAGGCGGTTATTGGGCCATTTGCCCGGAAGTGCCTGGAGCCAATGGACAGGGCGAAACCATTGAAGAAACCAAAAGCAATCTGAAACAGGCAATTGAACTAATTCTGGAGGATCGTCGAGCGGACATTCTCCGGGGGCTGCCAAAGGGTACTATCCAGGAAAAGGTGATGATCGGATGAAGCGAGGTGACCTCGAGCGCAGGCTGAGGATCGCAGGTTGCTACCTGAAGCGCTAAGGCCGCTCACATTCGCTCTGGATCAATCCGAAAAACGGTGTAACGGAAGCGGTCCCCCGGCATTCCGAGATTAAAGAGCCATTGGCAAGGAAGATACTGAAAAATCTCGGCGCGGAATGAAGTTCAGCCAACCGGGCAAATTGTCCGGTGACGGTTTCTGATGGGACGGAAGCAGATCTTCAGATAATCCCAGATTAACAACGCTCCCCCGGTTTAGCGGGGTCATGCCCGTAGAAAGGCCGGAGAGGAAAGATCCTCTCCGGCTTTTCTATTGGAATCGAAGGATGTCCATCGGTTCAGAAAGAAATGGTGGCGCACAAGTCCGTAAAAGGGTCCCCGATACCCGTTAAAATTCTTTCACTTTTTTGCTTTTTTGGTATAATAGAATTTATGAAGAAGAATAAAGTCAGGATGGCTAAACTGGTTCGCTTGGGTGAGCAGTCAACCAAGGGAATAGACCGGGAATTTTGGCTTCGGGCGGGACACGAGGCACGATTCAGTGCCGCCTGGGAAATGCTTGCCGAGCTATCGGCGATGAGAGGCGGAGATGGGAGTAAACCCGGATTTAAAAGAGCTGTTCAAAATATTAAACGATCACGGCGTTGAGTATCTCATCATCGGGGCTTACGCCGTGATTTACTACACCGCTCCGAGGTACACCAAGGATCTGGACATCTGGGTGAGACCTACCCCGGAAAACGCCCGCAAGGTATGGGCGGCCTTGGAGAAATTCGGGGCTCCGCTGGCCGATATCACCGAGAAGGATTTCACCGATAAGGAAATGATTTACCAGATAGGAGTGGAACCCAATCGGATAGATGTCATGATGGGGGTATCCGGATTAAAATTTTCGGATGTCTGGAATAATCGTGAAACGAGTACCTACGGCGGAATTCCCATTTGGATTATCAGCCGGGATGACCTTATCCGGACAAAGGAAACCGCGGGCCGGCCCCAAGACTTGATAGACGCGGAAAGCTTGAAAAAAGGATGACGGATATATCCGACTTCTCTACCTCCTCTATCTTCCCGGTCACCTGCCCGGCCTCTTTCGGCAAACGAGACTTCAAAATTTCCTACCTCTCCGCCCTGAAGAAACGCCCGCCCGCTGGCCTCCCCACCCCGGTTCGTGCCCTCACCTCCGCCCAGCTCACCGATTATGAGAAATACGACTATAAGTGCCAGGATCAGCTCAACATCCCGGGAACAATTCCACGAAAAAGAAGCAACTCCATTATCGTAAATAGCGACAAACTTGATTTAGGTGACAGCCCGTTCGCATTACTCCTACGTTTCGTGATAGAGCTGAAGAAAGGAAAGGGAGGCTGGGTCAACGCTGTCGATCTCTTCGATGAAGACCTCATCAGTGACCCTATGAGATATCAGCGCTATGGCCACATCAGAGAGAGAGTTGAAGGGAGCTTAAAGGAAAAGGACGGCGAGAAATTCATTCAAGCCGACCGATCCGGCCGATACCGCCTCTCCACCCATCCCGACTTCGTAACCTACAATAAGAAAAAACTCAAAACCCACCCCGATCCTAGAATAGTTAAAATCACCAATGGCCTACCATGAAAAATTCAATATGGAATTGGCAGATTGCCACTAACCATGAAGAAGGTTCGGTCTAAAAAGCATCATTATCTCCCCAGTCATTATTTGAGGGGATTTACAGACGAAGATAGAGGATTCTTTGTCTACGATAAACAGAGTCGTGAAATATTTCCAACTGCTCCAGATGCTTTTTTCTTTGAAAATAATTTGAATACAGTCTCACTTCCAGACGGAAGCAACTCAGATTTCTTAGAGGAGCTTTATACAGAGATAGAGAATCAATCTTGGGGTCCGTTTAATAGGATTAGAAACTCTACTCTTGATACATCCGTTGAACTTCAGGACAAAATCAACATTTTTCTTTTTTTGTTATTCCTTCATTGGAGATTGCCAAGCAATGTTGAACTTGTAGAAAAATTATCGGAGGAATTTTTTCGTGGAGAAACTGACTTGGATTACTTCAAACTTCTAAGTAAAACCGGTGATGCAGTACCGAAAGAGATGATAAAAAAAATAACAACTTCATCAGCTTTTAAAAAAACAGCTAAGATTATAGTTCCATTTGCCCCATTTTTCAAAGATAAGAGCTGGCGGAGTAGCCTGGAAGACTGGCAATTCCTCTATACTGGAGATGGCAAAAAATGGTTCATTGTAGGTGATAATCCGATTATTACTCGCGGTGATAATGATCATGATCCAGTCAATTGTCTTAAGGAATTCATTTTCCCAATCTCTGGAAAGACTCTCTTGGTCGCAGGTCAGAGGGCGGTAAGTATGTTTCTCCCTCCAGACTTTATATTGCAATACAGCGTTGGAATCATTGAAAGAGCTCAAAGATTTGTAGCTTGTCAAAACAAAGGTTTCTTGGAAGCACTGATAAACTATTATGCATTACATGTCGAATTTGGAAAGACCAACATCATAATTATGGAACTCTTCGAAATTTTGGAGGGAAAAGAGGGGAAAAGTGAATCAATTTAACCATGACGCGGCCGGTTCGGCAATAAATAGCGCTTGCCTCCCGGTGACGCCTCCATTCCAGCTTAAAAATATTGTCAAATTCAATCCAAAAATGGTTTCGCTACTCCCCGAATGCATTGGCAGTGAATTGGTTAAGCCAAACATATCTTCCGGTGCCCATCCCTCACCGTCCGGAAACCGATTGTAAAGACATCCCATATCAGCCACGCTCTGGGACACCCGTCGTCCCCGTTTTCAGACTTTGATGACGGGTGTCTCAGAGCGTCATCAAATGGGACCATTCTCTCTGACACCGATCCCCGATCTTTTCCCCAACAACTCCCCGATTGTAAGAAACATGCCCAACTCTGCCTCGATCATCTCGATATCACCGCAATCTCCCCGGTTAAGAGTAACAACCAGATCTCCTGAGCGGTCAGAAAATCCTTGCCCTATCCGGAAAAGTGTGCTTATGATTTGAGCGGTTAGCGATAATCTCTATTGGAGCACCTGAGATAAATGAAAATCCGGTGCCACAACGTTTTTTTACCCACAGCCTGCCATCGGATCGAATATCCAGGCGGGTTTTGTATTTTGATTCCTTGTGATCCAAGAGAAGGGAAATGAAGAAAGTCTTTTTAATGACACTTGGTTTCCTTTTAGTTACCGCAGTTGATTCGCAAGCTGGAGATTTTACCTATCAGACCTCGGGTGGTGTGGTTACCATCACTGGATACACCGGTCCAGGCGGTGACGTGGTCATCCCGGATACGATCGAGGGATTACCGGTCACCAATATCGGAAACTGGGCTTTTGCTTTTTGTATCGGCCTGAGCAGCGTCACCATCCCCTCCAGCGCTACCAGTATAGGGATCGGTGCTTTTGAGAGTTGCACCGGTCTGACCAGCGTCACCATCCCCTCCAGCGTCACCAGTATCGGAGCCGGAGCTTTTTATTCTTGTATCGGCCTGACCAACGTCACCATACCCTCAAGCGTTACAATTATTGGAGACATAGCTTTTTCTGACTGCATCGCCCTGACCACCATCACGATCCCTTCCAGCGTCACCAGCATCGGGGACTGGGCTTTTAATAATTGCACCGGCCTGACGGCCATAACAGTGGATGCCGCTAATACAGCCTACAGCAGTCTGGATGGCGTATTGTTCGATAAAACTCAGACTGAACTTATTCAATTCCCCGGAGGAAAGTCGGGAAGCTATACCATCCCCTCCAGTGTCACCAGTATCGAAGACTCGGCTTTTGCTGATTGCCCCGGCCTGACCAGCGTTACGATCCCCTCCAGTGTCACCAGTATCGGGGACTGGGCTTTTGCTTATTGTACCGGCCTGACCAGCGTCACCATCCCCTCCAGTGTCACCAGTATCGGAGAAGAGGCTTTTACTTATTGCGACAGCCTGACCAGCGTCACCATCCCCTCCAGCGTCATCAGTATCGGGAACTGGGCTTTCAGTCATTGTAACGGCCTGACGGCCATAACCGTGGATGCCGCTAATACAGCCTACAGCAGTCTGGACGGCGTATTGTTCAATAAAACTCAGACTAAACTTATTCAATTTCCCGGAGGAAAGTCGGGAAGCTATACCATCCCCTCCAGTGTCACCAGTATCGGAGACTGGGCTTTTGCTTATTGCACCGGCCTGAGCAGCGTTACGATCCCCTCCAGCGTCATCAGTATCGGAGACTGTGCTTTTGCTTATTGCACCAGCCTGACCGCCGTTACGATAGGCAATAGTGTCATCAGTATAGGGGAGAGTGCATTTTATAAGTGTGTTAGCCTGCTTAACATTACGATCCCCTCCAGTGTCACCAGTATCGGGAACTGGGCTTTTAGCTATTGTAGCGGCCTGACGGCCATAACCGTGGATGCCGCTAATACAGCCTACAGCAGTCTAGACGGCGTATTGTTCAATAAGACTCAGACTGAACTTATTCAATTCCCCGGAGGAAAGTCGGGAAGCTATACCATCCCCTCTAGTGTCACCAGTATCGGAGACCGGGCTTTTGCTTATTGTACCGGCCTGACCACCGTTACGATCCCCTCCAGTGTCACCAGTATCGGGGACCATGCTTTTTATTATTGCACCGGCCTGATAGGAGTTTACTTCAAAGGTGATATTCCTAGTTCTTTTAATACCTATATATTTTACCGCTGCGATTACTTGACCGTTTATCGCACGGCTGAAGCCGCAGGCTGGCCCCCGATAGGGGAATTATGGGCCGATCATCCAACGGCCCTTTGGATTAGATGGGTTATGGATACTGGCGACTATAACGGGGACGGGATTTCGGATATCGCCATTTTCCGTAAAAATTCCGGGCTCTGGGTCATCCGCAACCTCACACGGGTATATTTCGGCTCATCCGAAGATCTCCCGGTTCCCGGAGATTACGACGGAGATACCACCACCGACATCGGCATCTTCCGGAGCAGTTCCGGATTGTGGGCTGTAAAAGAAATAACCCGGTCTTACTTCGGTTCCTCCGACGACACGGCAGTTCCCGGCGACTACGATGGCGATGGTACCAACGAGATCGGGATTTTCCGAAAGAGTTCCGGTCTGTGGGCCATCCAGGGTATCTCCCGCGTTTACTTCGGTAGTTTAGGGGATTCTCCGGTACCCGGTTACTACGATGGCGATTCCACGAAAGATATAGGCCTCTTCCGCGGATCGGCGGGACTCTGGGCTATCCGAGGAATCAGCCGGGTTTATTTTGGTTCTCTTGGCGACCAGATTGTTCCCGGTGATTATGACGGAAACGGAGCCTGGAGCCCCGGTATCTTCCGGAGTTCATCGGGGCTCTGGGCCATAAGAGAGGTAACGAGGGTATATTTCGGTTCTTCAGCTGATTCACCGGTCCCGGCTGACTATGATGGAAGCGGAGTGGACAATATTGGTATCTTCCGGGGAAGCTCCGGGCTGTGGGCCATCCGGGGCATCTCCCGTTGCTACTTTGGCGGGGCACGGGACATCCCGGTGACGAGATAGGTAATGCTACCCTTTAACCGGGAAAATCTTCCTATGCCCGTCACTTACCGCCCGGAAGGTGATCTTCACGGAATCCCAGATTAACCACGTTTTGGGACACCCGTCATGCCCGTAAGTAAAAAAGGAGGGCATGAAGCCCTCCTTTTTTGCTTTATGGAGGGATGACGGTCGACGAAACCGCATGATTGCACCCCATAAGACAAAGCCGTATGGTTATATATTCTCCAGAGCAGTTCAACTGGCCAATTCTATGTCAGAATCACATCCAGAGTTGCCCGAAGAATACGGTTGCATAACCTTCAATGGGACCGGGCGATTGAGGACGTCCGCCCGTTATGGAAAGATCCTGATTTGAATTTGCTGACAAAAGAGAATTGTCGGCGCCTCTTGCCGGGACCCGGAAAGTTTACCGGAGATTAAAATGACAAAACCAGTCCTTCAGCCCGTTTCCGATAAACCTCTCGACGGTACGGCCCCCAATAATCCCCGTTCGATGAAGCAGCCCCGGCAGCTGGTCATTCTCTTTCTGACCGAGATGTGGGAAAGGTACGGATTTTATACCATGCGGGGGATCCTGGTCCTTTACATGACCAAGGTCTTCCTCTTCTCCGATACCAGGGCATATTCCGTCTTTGCCGCTTTTGCCGCCCTGGTTTATCTGTCACCGCTCTTCGGCGGCCTGGTAGCTGACCGATTTCTTGGTTTCCGGCGGTCGGTACTGCTGGGCGGGATTCTGCTGGCAGCCGGTTACGGGCTGTTGAGTCTTCCCGGGAAGGGACTCGTATTCCATCTGGCTCTGGGAACGATAATTGTCGGAAACGGCTTTTTTAAACCGAATGTCTCCGGTCTGATGGGACAATTATACGGGGAGAACGATTCCCGGCGCGAAGGCGGTTTCACCATCTTCTATGCCGGCATCAATGTCGGTTCTTTTATCCCTCCTCTTCTCACCGGCTGGATAATTATCCGGTTCGGATGGTACCTCGCTTTCCTGATGGCTTCCGTCGGTGTCCTGGCCGGGACGGCGATCTTTTTTTTCGGTCTGAGAAAACATCGCGAACTGGGCACAGCGCCCGATAGAGCCCGAACGCCGGCCGAGCGCATAGCTAATTATTTTTTTATTGGCGCGGGAATTCTGGGCTCAATATATCTCTTCGCGGAACTGCTCCGGAATACCGGCCTGGCCACCATTCTCCTTCTTGTCATTGGAGGGCTTTTTCTGGCCTATTCCTTCAGCCGGTCTTTCTCTTACCGGGATATCCGAAGGGATCGGCTGATCGCCGTTCATATTCTCATTATATTCTCCATTGTATTCTGGGCGCTGTATCAGCAGGGAGCGATGTCGTTAACCATCTTTACCGAGTTCAACGTGGGAAGAAATGAAGGGGGATGGACCATTCCCACGGTCATGTTTCAATCGATCAATCCTTTCTTCATCATTCTCCTGGCGCCTTTTATGTCCCGGCTGTGGCTTCGCCTGAACCGGCATGGCTGGAATCCTTCCGTCCCCGCCAAGTTCGCTCTGGGGACGATCTTGATGGGGCTGGGATTCGCGATTCTCCCCTGGGCAATCGGGTTTGACGACCCGGCCGGAAAGATCAACCTCTGGTGGGTGGTTTTAAGCTATTTTCTTCAGACCATGGGAGAACTATTTCTCTCGCCGGTAGGTCTTTCCATGATAACCAGGCTTTCGCCCAAGAAACTGGTGGGGATGATGATGGGGGTTTGGTTCTTTGCCACCGCGCTGGCCAACGCGCTGGCCGGATTCATCTCCGAATGGACAGCCCTTCCCTCCGGTTCCAACGCTCCCCGGTTAACCGATTTGCCTTTTTCCCATGTTTTCGAAATAATCGGGTGGATCGCGGTCGGAGTGGGGATTATATTTCTCTTTTTTGCCCCCATCCTTAAACGTCTGATTAACGATAACCCAAGGAGAATATGATGCAGAAACTTCCCCGAAGTAATTTTCCCGAAAGCCGGCCGGACGTCGAAATCCTGCTGGAGAATGAAGAGCCGTTTTTCGCCGAATTCGCCGAGGGGTTTACCATCTCCCAGGAGCATAAATATCTTGTCGCCAGCCAGAAAGGATCGATGCCGAAAACGGTCCTGACCCATTTTAAAGAAGGCCTCTCCCAGATCGCCCGGGATCCCTTTCCCATTTATCTCGAAGACCCCGAAGTCACCCGGAGAAAAATCGCCCGGGGATACGGGGCCCGGGTGGATGAAATCGCCATCGCCCGCAATACCACCGACGCCGTCAGCCAGATACTGAGCGGAATTAATTGGCGCGAGGGGGATGAGATACTTTGCTCGACGCTGGAGTATCCGAACTGTGTGGCGACGGTTCGAAGGGTGGCCGGACGGTTCGGACTGACCATCCGCCAGTTCGGAGTTCCAACGCGCCCCGACACGGAAGCGGAAGAGATTGTTGATTCCGTCAGACGCACTATCCGGCCGGGCAAAACCAGAGCGATCTTTTTCTCCTGCCCGACCCAGCCCAACGGGATAACTCTTCCCGTCCGCCGGATCGCCCGGCTGGCCCAGGAAAACGGGGTAATCACCGTAGTTGACGGGGCCCATTACGGAGGGATGTTCGATCCCCGCCTCGATGAAACCGGCATTGATTTCTGCGCGTTATCGGGGCACAAGTGGCAATGCGGGCCCGGGGGGACCGGCATCCTGTATGTCCGCAACGAATTATTGCCGGCGAATTCCACCCCCCTGCCCCGTTTTCATCTTATCCGCTCCGGCGATCTCGACGCGCCCGTCGACGGCTCCCGGCCGAAGAATTTTGATATCGGAGCGGCTCTCAGTTTCTACGGTTTTCCGGAGTCAGCCGACTGGCGGGCACTGGGCGAATCCTGCACGATCTGGGATCAGGTCGGAAGGGTCCGGATCCAAAATTATATCCTGGCGCTGGCCGACTATGCCCGCAAAAAACTGATCGACGTTTTTGGAGAGCAGTCAATCCTTCAGCCATACCGGGATCCTGAACTTACCTCCGGTATCATCGCTTTCAATCCGTTTTCCGAAAAAAAATACCGGCGGGACATGAAGCTGGCCGAAGAATTTCAAACCCGCATCTTCAAGGAGTGCGGCTACCATATCGGCTGCGGGGGACTGGGGAGGACCGGGTTGACCCGGGCGCCCGATCCGGACGCGGCGGCCTTTTTCGAGGGCTGTATTCCGAACCGGGATCCGATAACCAACAAACCGGATCCTGGTGACATACCATTCCGGTTCGGCACACCGGCCTGGTGTGATCGAGCTGACTTTGACAGATTCGTGGATGACTGCCGGGAGATGGTCGATAAAATGCGCGGCTGATATTTCCCGGCCGGGAACGCGATTGGAAAAAGGCGGAGTGTGACTTTACAAACCTCTTTTTCTTTGCAATCAACCGGTGACTCCATTAGCATGCGGAGAAGTTTAGGGAGGCGGACCGCGATAGACAGTCACCGCACACTCGAGCAGCCGATGATGAAAAATATGCGTCTGTCGGAAAACAACAAGAATCTTCTTGTGGCACCCCGGCGGCACCGGGCGATCCGGTTTTTTGTCGGTCTTCTGATGCCGCCGCGTCCTTTCAGGACTATCTTGACGGCTTTAGCCTTCACCGCCATTTTGCTGCTGACCGCGTTGGCGGTCCCGGCGGCGCGTGCCGAACTCGAGTCCGTTCCCAACCAGAATGTCTGGACGACGGACGGCACCGTCAACACGATCGTCAACGACGGGTCGGTTACCTATATCGGCGGATCGTTCAACCATGTGGGGCTGAATACGTTCAACGGCGCTCCCATCGATGCCGTAACCGCCGAGCCCGCGGGCGCGTTTCCCCGGGTGAAGGGAGCCGTACAGGCGGTCGTTCCCGACGGGGCCGGCGGCTGGTATATCGGAGGCGACTTCACGACGGTCGGGGAGGAGGTCCGGAACCGGATCGCCCATATTCTCCCGGACGGTTCCCTCGACGCCTCATGGGATCCCGACGCCGACGACACCGTCAACGCCCTGGCCGTCTCCGGAAGCACGGTCTACGCCGGCGGCGATTTCAGCGTCATCGGCGGACAGTCCCGGAACCGCCTCGCCGCCCTCGACGCCGACGGGAACGCCACCACCTGGAACCCGGACGCGGATGACACCGTCTTCGCCCTGGAAGTCTCCGGGAGCACCGTCTTCGCCGGGGGAAAATTTATGATGGTCGGAGGAGATATCCACAACTTCATCGTTGCCGTCGACGCCGCAACGGGGGTTGCCACATCCTGGAACCCCAACGCCAACAACTGGGTCTCCGCGCTGGTTGCCTCCGGAGATACTCTTTACGCGGGGGGCCTCTTCACGGCCATCGGATGGCAGACCCGGATGCACCTCGGAGCGCTCGATATCTCCACGGGGAACGCTACCGCCTGGAACCCGGACGCGGACAACTATGTCACCGCTCTCGCCCTCGACGCTGAGACCGTTTACGCGGGAGGCAATTTTACCTCTATCGGAGGAGAAAACCGAAATCATCTCGCCGCTCTTGACGCCGACGGCAACGCCACCGCCTGGGACCCGGATGCCGACGGTATCGTCAGAACAATCGCGATATCCGGTGAGACCGTTTACGTCGGGGGGGATTTCACCGCGATCGGGGGAGCGGACCGGAATCGGGCCGCCGCCTTCTCCGCCAGCACCGATACCGCCGCCGCGTGGGATCCCAACGCCGACGGAACGGTCAACGTCCTGGCCGTCTTCGGAAGCACGGTCTACGCCGGCGGCGACTTCACCAGCATCGGGAGACGGGTCCGGCACAACCTTGCCTCCTTCGATGCATCCGGGGCCGCTACCGACTGGAACCCCAACGCCGACGGCCTCGTTCGCGCCCTCGCCGTTGCCGACGGCACCGTCTACGCCGGCGGAGACTTCACTCACGTCGGGGGCGACGCCAGGAGTTATATCGCCGCCGTCGACGCTGCGACCGGGGCCGTCTCTTCCTGGGCACCGCAGGCGGATAATGCCCTCTACGCACTGGCCGCCAACGCCGATACCGTCTACGTCGGCGGACAATTCCAGCACATCGACGGTCAAAACAGGGCGTACATCGCCGCGATCGATGCCGACACCGGCACCGCCACCGCCTGGGACCCCGGCGCCGGCGGCTTCATCCGGGTGCTGCTGCTGTCCGGGGACACACTCTATGTCGGGGGGAGTTTCGCGATCATCGGCGGCCAGGGCCGGAACAGCATCGCCGCGTTCAATACCGATACCGATACCCCCACCGCCTGGGCCCCCGACGCCGACGATGCCGTCATGGCGCTCGCGCTTTCCGGCACGACGATTTACGCCGGCGGGGCCTTCGAGAACATCGGGGGCCAGGGAAGAAACAATATCGCGGCCGTCGATGTCGAGGGGAACGCCACCGCCTGGAATCCAAACCCGGACAATTACGTGAACGCCGTCGCCGTCGCCGGCGACACCGTCTACGCGGGAGGCGATTTCACCGCCATCGGCGGACAGTCCCGGAACCGTCTCGCCGCCCTCGACGCCGACGGGAACGCCACCGCCTGGGACCCGAACGCGAACAGCGACGTTTACGCGCTGACGTTCGACGGCGCCAATCTCTATCTCGGAGGAGACTTCACGACCCTCGGCGCCGCCAGTTTCCCTCATGTGGCGCGATATGACGCCCTTCCCACCGCAACCCCGACCGTCACCGTCACCCCGACTCCGTCGGCGACTCCCACGCCGTCGCCGACACCGACCGGCAGCCCGACCCCAAAGCCTTCGGAAACTCCCACACCGTCAGCCACTCCAACACCAACTGCTTCGCCCGCTCCATCCGCCAGCCCGACTCCGAAGCCTTCGGAAACTCCCACACCGTCATCCACTCCGACACCGACTGCTTCGCCCGCTCCTTCCGCCAGCCCGACTCCTTCGATGACGCTCACTCCTTCCCCTACCCCGAGCCCGACGTCATCTCCCACTCCTTCCACCGCCCCGACGGCCACCCCTTCTCCGTCATCCACACCGACGGCTGCTCCATCCCCCCTCTCCCCCACCCCCACTTGCGGGCCGGCGGAAACGCCGGCACGGTTCGTTCTTGAATCGGGCGATTACAACGGCGACGGGACGAGCGATATCTCCATCTTCCGACCTTCATCGGGACTCTGGGCTATCCGCGGTTTGACGCGGGATTATTTCGGAGGCAGTTCCGATCTGCCTGCCGCCGGCGATTATAATGGAGATGGGACAACGGAGATCGCGATCTTCCGGAAAATTCAGGCCTCTGGGCGGTCCGGGGATTGACCAGGGCTTACTTCGGGAACACCAATGATATTTCGATCCCCGGAGACTATGACGGTGACGGCTCTTGCGACATCGGGATATTCCGGGACGCCCCCGGTCTCTGGGCGGTCCGGGCGATGACCCGGGTCTATTTCGGGACCGGGAGAGACTGGCCGGTACCCGGCGACTACAATGGGGACAATGTCCGGGAGATCGCCGTCTTCCGGCCGGCATCAGGCCTCTGGGCGATCC
Source organism: uncultured bacterium (assembly GCA_963822585.1). Classification (GTDB taxonomy): domain Bacteria; phylum Auribacterota; class Erginobacteria; order Erginobacterales; family Erginobacteraceae; genus CAWGIE01. The sequence continues at coordinate 99,164 of CAWGIE010000026.1, read as the reverse complement.
GGGGATTGAATAGAATATACTTTGGCGGTACCGATGACTGGCCCACCGCCGCTGATTACTCAGGCGACGGGACCTGGAGGATCGGCATTTTCCGGCCTTGTACCGGTCTCTGGGCGCTGAAGGGATTGACCCGGATCTACTTTGGAAGATGCACCGACTGGCCCCGGCCCGCGGACTACAACGGCGACCGGCTGGATGACATCGGGATCTTCCGGGAAACTACCGGGCTCTGGGCCATCCGGGGGAACAGCAGGGCATACTATGGCTCAGTGGGCGATATCCCGGTAACGAGGTAGATTCAAGCTATTGGATGTCGGCTACCTTATCGAAGATCCCTCCTTTACTGATTACTGTCTACCAGCTAACTGGATTTTCCGGTGCCCGTTTTCGACCGGCCGGAAGGTGGCCCGCAAAGTTCGCTTCGCTCATCGCGGGGTAAAATCTTCAAAAAATCCCAGATCAACCACGCTCCCCCGGTTTACCGGGGTCATGCCCGTAGAAAGGCCCCGAGGGTTTTTCCCTCGGGGTTTTTCGTTTCTATACAAGGGATGAGAACCACCCTGGTGAGATTGGCATATCCCACGATATCCGAATTAAGGCTTGAAATGTGGCATCGTCTTCATATATATTAATCCCAGAAATCCGGAGGTGGCCATGAATAGACAACTTACGGCGATCATTGAGCGAGAAGGTGACGGGTATGTGGCTTTGTGCCCGGAAGTGGATGTGGCAAGCCAGGGCATCACCATAGACGAGGCAAAAAAGAACCTGCGAGAAGCGCTGGAATTGTTCTTTGAAACGGCCTCTCCCGAGGAAATCAGAGAAAGACTTCACAATGAAGTCTACGTTACTCAGGTGGAGTTAGCCGTTGGCTAAATTACGCACACTATCAGGCAAAGAAGTTTGCCGGATCCTCAAGAAACATAATTTTACCGAAGTAAGAAGGCGAGGAAGTCATATCGTGATGCAACGAAGGTTACCTGACAGCACGATCACGGTTCCCATACCGGACCACAAAGAATTGCGCAATGGAACATTGCTGTCCATTATTCGTCAATCCGGTGTGCCACGTATTGAGTTTGAATAATGAGGGGGTGATTTGCACCAACGCCATCACGCCTTTTCCCGGTGTGAGACAACATCTCGCTGATTCTCTTTACAGATATTTTTGCCGTCCTACTACTATAGAATCAGACTGATCAATATATTCTTTTTAAGGGGTTGATAGTAATTGCTCGGTGTCCGTCCCTCACTGTCTGGAAGTAGATTTTAATAAAATCCCATATCAACCACGCTCTGGGACACCCGTCATGCCCGTTTTAAAAAAGCCTGGGAGCTCTCACTCCCAGGCTTTTTATTTTCGAAATTGTTCAGCACTTTTCACCAGGCAATAATTTTATCAATTTTTCCTTGTAAAAACAGCTATTCACCCTATTATAGGTGAATAGCTGAATTCACCCATAAAGAGGTGTATATGAAAACAAAACTCATTTCAGTCCTAACTATCGATATTGTTGATTCAAAAGAATACTCGCCAAAGAAACAACCGGTTGTTAAAAAAGAAATAAGAGAAACCCTCAGTAAAATAAATAAAGAATACAAAGGACTGCTCTTGCTCCCTATCACCCCAACAATCGGTGATGAATATCAGGGAGTTGTCTCCCCCCATTGGAAAATCCTGAATTTAGTGGATCGTTTCAGAACTCTTCTCCGCTTACAGGGAAAGAATAAAATTGATCTCCATGTTTCTATTGGGATAGCGCGCGGATCAATTACCAAGGGAAAAGAAGCAAGATTACAGGAAGGACCGCCCTTTTATTTATCCCGGGACGGGATTGATTGGCTGAAGGATAACAGAACCCGAAGAACAAAAATCCTTACCGAAGATGATCCGGCAAATAAACTAATCGATTTAATTTTGACTTATCAGGATATGATTCTTCTCAATTGGACGGAAGCACAATGGCAAGCCGTATCCTGGCGAGATCAGGGATTAAATTTAAAGGAAATAGGTTCAAAATTAAATGTGGCGTACCAGAATATCGGAAAAAGACTTAAGGCCGCTCATTTTGAGATCTATTTCCGGGGTAGGGAGTTCTTGGAAAATTACCTGAAGAATACAGCCTTGATAGGGTGAACGATGCAAATTCACCCATAGGAAGGTGTTCTTATGATTTTGACGACATTATTTGCTATAGTCAGTTATGTCTTGGCAATCTTCCCCGCCGGCTGGCTCATCAATCGCTTACTGAAGCGTTTTGATGTCGGAAGGATAGAAGAGTGAGGTTTGAAGAAAGCAGGGAAGTATATCGGGTATCTGGAACGTTTTCTCATTGTAACTTTTGTATGGTCGGGAGAACTTTCAGCCATCGGTTTACTTATCGCGGCAAAGTCTATATTCCGCTTTGGAGAAATAAAAGATAAAGAAGATAGAAAATTGGCTGAGTATATTCTCATTGGAACATTTCTAAGCTATAGTTTAGCTTTGGCTGCCTCGTTCATTTGCAAATGGATTCTTTCCATGATAATATCGAGGAAGTAGTCCTTTATGAGTTAAACACCGCCTTTATTTTTGTCTGCTTCCCGAATATCCGAACGACCAAGCCGTGCCTCCTATCCCTCTTGGTGCAATACTCCCAAACGGTCGTCGTCACCCCCATCCTCAACCTTTCCCGAGAGCCGATCTACTCCAAACTCCGCGCCGCCTCCATCTTCCCGGTCACACTCCCGGCCTCCTTCGGCAAACGCGATTTCAAGTTCTCCTACCTTGCCGCCCTGAAGAAACGCCCTCCCGCTGGTCTCCCTGCCCCGGTTCCCGCCCTCACCTCCGCCCAGCTCGCCGATCGCGAGCAATCTGGCCATAACTGTTCCGACCGCCTCCATATTCCCGGAATCTTCCCGATGAAAAAGCTGAACCTGGTCCTGGTGAACGGTCAGGAGAGCAGACTGGGGGATAAGTTATTCCTCCTCCTGTTGCGCCTGGCATTGGAACTGAAAAAAGGCAGGGGCGGCTGGGTCCATATGTCCGATCTTCAGGGCGCCGGCTGCATTAATGACCCCGAGCACCGCCCGCCGATCAGCAACCTCCGCACCGCACTCCAGGGCAGTCTCCAGGAAAAGAACGGCCAGAAATTCATCGAATCCGACCGCGCCAGTCAGCTCCGCCTCTCCATCCACCCCGATTTCGTCACCTACGACAAAGAAAAACTCAAAACCCACCCCGACCCGAACGTAATCAAACTGATCACATAGCACCGGTGCAATGAAAACCATCGTCAAATGTCCCTCCTGCCACGGCAAGCGCGTTATCAAGGAAGGGACGGCCCGCCTCAAGTTCACCACCAGCCAGGTATATTTCTGCAAGGACTGCGGGAAGAAGTTCAGCCAACCGGGCAAATTGTCCGGTGACGGTTGCTGATGGGACGGAAGCAGATTTTCAGATAATCCCAGATCAGCCACGCTTCCCGGTAATAACCGGGATCATGCCCGTGGAAAGGCCGGAGGGGAATTCCCCTCCGGCCTTTCTATTGGAATCGAAGGATTCCAAAACCCGCAACAAGTTGCGGCCCCGCCAAAGGCGGCCAAGGTTCGAGCTTGCACCGCCAAAGGCGGGGACCCGTCTTATACAATATATTCATATTCCCATGAAAGAAGTTTACGTTTAAGAAAACCGCTTTGCTCGTTGGTTGATTGCAAATCCCGCGCTTAACGCCGCCTTGACCTCCCTCTCCGAATTGAGCAATGCCATGCTACCGGAAATGACGGAATATCAATACGAAGTTTATTTATTCTTAAAACGTAAATTACCTCAAAAAGATATCGCCCAGAAATTAGAAAAACACCCCCAATCAGTCTCCGATGCTGCCCAGAGAGGAAAAGCGGAATTGGTTATAGAAGCCACCAAAGCGATTCATATTTTGGCGTCTAAATATCTGGATAAAGGGGGGAGTAAAAGTAAAAAAGGAAACGCGCAGATTTGCTTTTAATAGTTGCCGGATAGATACTTGATCCTTTATTATGTAAGTCAAACATTACACTTCACATCCGGGGAGGTGGGTATGAAAAAATGTTTGCTTGTTTTTCTGGTTTTGGCAGTGGGACTTCTGGGAACGTCATTGGGCCACGCGCAGACCGGCTACACGATCCTGCACAATTTTGCCGGCTATCCCGATGACGCGGCAAACTCTTCCGGGACCTTGCTTTCGGATGGGAGCCGGATTTATGGAATGTCGGCGGGCGGGGGAAGTCACACCGGGCCGTATTGCGGCGCCGGCTACGGTACCATATTCTCTTTTAATCCCGATGGGACCGGTTATACCATCCTGCACGAATTCGGCGGTCCTCCCGACGGGGGCTGGCCTCACGATGGCCTGATTTCGGACGGATCAACCCTCTACGGCATAACCTTTGCCGGCGGATCGGGAAGTTACAGTGCATACGCTTACGGCGGCGGCACCATATTCGCCACCGAGACCGACGGGACGGGGTATACGATCATGCATAGCTTCGCTGCCGAGCCCTTTGACACCGGGAGGCCGAACGCCGAGGTTCTTGTCCTGGGAGGAAAACTCCTCGGCACGGCCGGGTTGAGCGGCACCAATCTATGCGGGTTAATCAATTGCGGGGCCGTCTTCTCCATCAACCCCGACGGCACGGGGTATACCTTTATTCATAATTTTACCGGCTCTCCCGATGACGGAACGACCCCGACGGGCACGCTGATCTCGGACGGCTCCTCGGTATACGGAACCGCCAGGTATGGAGGCAGTTCGGGGAGCGGCGGACTCGACCAGGGTTATGGCGTTATTTTCTCCATGCGTCCTGACGGGGGCGCCTTCACTGTTCTGCATAATTTCATGGGCCCCCCCGCCGACGGGAGAAGACCCTCCTCCAGCCTTCTCTCCGATGGCAGTACACTCTACGGCCTGACCTACAACGGCGGCGTGGGCGATCACGGCATCATCTTCTCCATGCAAACCGACGGGGGCGCTTTCACGATCCTGCATCAATTCCTCGGCGCCCCCAGTGACGGGAGAGGCCCGATGGGAAACCTGATCCTGGTGGATGACAGGCTCTGCGGCACGGCCACTTCCGGCGGGGTTAATTATTATGGCATCCTGTTCTCAATAAGCGCCGACGGCTCCGATTACACGATCCATCACCACTTCGGAGCCGGTGATGACGGAAAGTCTCCGTACTGCACTCTGCTGCTCCACGATGGGTTACTGTACGGGGTGACGTCCGCCGGTGGCAGTAACCACTGGGGAACCATATTCACATATGAGCCCGCCCCGGCGCCGTCGCCCTCCCGCGGAGTGATCTCATCGGGGGACTACAACGGCGACGGCACGTCCGACATCGCCGTCTTCCGGCCGTCCTCTGGCCGCTGGGCGGTGAGGGGAGTAACCCGATTCTACTTCGGCGGTTCGGCCGACCTTCCGGCCCCCGGAGACTATAATGGAGACGGGACGACGGACCCCGCCATCTTCCGATATGCTTCCGGGCTCTGGGCGGTCCGAGGCATCTCTCGTCTCTACTTCGGTACCGTCTCCGATGACGCCGTTCCGTCCGACTATGATGGCAACGATACCTGCGACCCCGGTATTTTCCGGGCTGATGCCGGCCTCTGGGCGATCCGGGGGGTCACCCGGAGCTATTTCGGGAGAGCCGGCGACGACCCGGTCCCGGGCGATTACGACGGTGACGGAACGAGCGAGGTCGCTGTCTTTCGGCCCTCCTCCGGTCTCTGGGCGCTGAGAGGTGTCAGCCGGATCTACTACGGTGATTCCGGTAGCCTTCCAATCCCGGGAGATTACAGGGGGGACGGAACCCGGGAGGCGGCCTGCTTTCAGACCTCCTCCGGGCTGTGGAGTATCCGCGGTGTGAGCGTTCTTTACTTCGGCGCCGGCACCGACCAGCCGGTTCCGGCTGACTACGATGGGGATTCCGGAGACGATATCGGGATATTCCGTGATACGACGGGACTGTGGGCCCCGAGAGGCATTTCACGTCTGTATTTCGGGACATCCGGCGATATTCCGGTCACCCGATAGCAAAGTTACTGTAATAATCGTCAAACCGGGCAAATCTTCCGGTGCCCGTCCCTCACAGTCCGAAAGGCAATCTTCATAAAATCCCAGATCAACCACGCTCTGGGATGTCCGTCATGCCCGTATGACGGACATCTTAGAGCGCGAAGACTTCTGCGCTCCGGGATGTCCGTTGTGCTTTCAAATAAGGGGACCGGGATCGTCCCCGTTAGCAATTTTCCGGGGGAGGCCGTCAGGCCTCCCCCTTTGATTGATTAGAGTTTCCCGCTTGCCTTCCGCGCCGGTTCCAGCAATAATGCAATCCGCGAACCTGCTCTTCCCGGCGAACCGTGGAAAGCAAACGAAAAAGCAAATTTTTATTAATTTCAGAATGTTCCTTGCGCATCCGGGCGGGCGAGAGCGATTACGGTCTGAGCGTGTTCCTTGCCGGCCCACGCCCACTCGATTGGAGGATGTAACCATGAAGAACATCTCTTCCCTGGTGATGATAGTCGCGATCTCTCTCCTCCTCTGCCTCTCGACCGCGGGAATTGCCGCCGCCGATGGATCGGAAGGCTACTGGGTGTGGGAGAACCCCTCCCCCACCGCCAATGATCTCCACGGCGTCTCCGCCCTGGACGCGGACCATGTCTGGGCGGTGGGCGACAACGGGCCCGCTCACCGTGAACACCGTTTACGGCACCAGCAACGCGCTGGGCTTCACCGTGATCCCCACCGTTACCGTCACACCGACACCGTCTCTGTCCCCCACCCCATCCGTCACGCCTACTCATACCGCAACCCCGACGGCGACGCCGGTGGCGTCGCCCACCGTTTATCCCACGCCGGAGTACCTGGTCCTTGACTCCGGGGATTACACCGGCGACGGCCTCTCGGATATCGCCGTCTTCCGCCCCGACAACGGCCTCTGGGCGGTGCGAGGTCTGGGGCGGGTTTACTTCGGCCGGGCGGGTGATATCCCGGCCAGCGGGGATTACAACGGCGACGGGGTCGCCGACATCTCGATCTTCCGGCCTCAGTCCGGCCTCTGGGCGGTCAAGAACTTCACCCGGTTTTACTTCGGAGGCAAGGGAGACATTCCGGTCCCCGGGGATTACAGCGGGGACGGGGTCACGGAGGCGGGGGTCTTTCAGCCGTTTTCGGGACGATGGGCGGTCCGGGGCCTGAGCCGGGTCTATTTCGGCCACGCGGACGATCTTCCCGTCCCGGGGGATTACGCCGGGGAGGGGATGAAGGAGATCGCCCTATTCCGTCCTTCCACGGGTTTGTGGGCGGTGAGGGGCCAGACCCGAGTCTACTTCGGCCAGGATGAAGACATCCCGGTGCCCGGCGTCTACCGGTGGTACGGTTCCGGGAAGACCGCCGTTCACTTTCGGACCAAGATGGCGATTTTTCGTCCCCTCACGGGTTTGTGGGCGATCAGGGGTTCTGAACGTTATTACTTCGGCCGGGAGGGTGACAGCCCGGTCATCGGAGACTTTACCGTCAACTCCCTCGACGATGTCGCCATCTTCCGCCCTGACAACGCGCTGTGGGCGATCAGGGGAGTGAGCAGGGCTTATTTCGGCGCTTTCGGCGATATCCCGGTAACGAGATAGGCAGTAGGCAGCCCCGACTTTCAGTCGGGTCTCCACTTCGTTACGATAGGCAATGGGCAATGGGCAGTGGGCAGTAGTTCCAAGCACTGATCGCTGCTGGCCGGCTGATTGTATTACCTGAGGTTCCGTCCGCGAAAAAGCCCGAAGGGTTCTTCCCTTCGGGCTTTTTCTCTCATCGAACTTCAAAAAAATCAAATAGCGCGTCTGCGGAATTTCAGGAAGACCCCATTTTATCCTGCCGCCGCAAGACCTCTTCGCCGATCAGCTTTTTAACTTTATGCAGGTCGAGCACACCCACCGCCCGATCGTCGTCGGGGCTTCGTACCACCGGGATCTGCTCAAACTTCAACTGCTCCATCAGTTCAACGGCATCCTTCAGACTGGTGGCCGCGGTTACCCGTTCCCCGACCGGTATCATGACGTCGGAGGCAACCAGCCATTGCCAGGTATCCTGGTTGGCAAGCACGTTCTTAATTCTATCCAGCGTGATTATCCCGATAATTTTGTTGCCGGCTTCGACAACCGGATAAGAGGTGCTATCATGTTCGGAAAAGGTCCGGATAATCCCGGTTACGGGTTCTTCCTCCCTGATCAGCGCGGTCTCCTCATCCATCACCTCTTTGACCGTCCACTGCGCCAGGATGTCCTCCTCGGTCACGTTGCGCCCGATCTCGTTCGCTTTTTTTACCGCCAGTTTGACCAGGGGAGGCCCCATGATCTGAACGATCAGAGTGGTCGCGGTCACGGTAAAGATAACCATGTCTCCCAGCGTCATTCCGGAAGTGAACGGGATGGTGCCGAGATGGTGACTGGCCATGATCGAAAGCCCGACCGCGATCCCTCCCTGGGCGAAAAGCCCCAGCCCTCCGTATCGCCGGACCTCCCGGGGGGCTTCCATCATCCGCGCTCCCCAGTACGCGCCGCCCATCTTCCCCAGACTCCGGCCGATGACATACAGCCCGACGATCCCCCAGAGCCAGAACGGCATCCGGGTAATGTCCAGCCGGGCGCCGACCAGGACGAAGAAAATAACATAGATGGGACTGGAGAAGCTGTGGGCAAGCGAGAATAACTCCTTGCTCCGCCGGGGAGCGAGATTGCTCAGCGTAACACCCAGCGCCATGGTCGCTATGATGATGTCCATATCCATGGCCACGGCGAGGCCGATCGCCACCAGGATCGCTCCCAGCGCCGTTCCCAGGGTTTTTTCTTTCTGCCGCATCCAGCGAAAGATGAAGTTCAGCAGCACCCCCAGCAGGAACCCCAGAACCACGGCCCCGATGAGTTCGATCCCGATCTTGAGCGCCACCTCCCTGACCGAGATCGTCCCTCCCGTGAGAAGTTCCGCCGTACTGGTTCCCAGTCCGTACAGCGTCATGGCGAGGGCGTCATCAAGAGCGACAATCGCGATCAGGGTGGTGGTGAGCGCGCCGCGGGCGCGATATTCCCGGAGCACGTCGATGGTGGAAGCCGGGTCGGTGGCGGAAGCGATTGCTCCGAAGACAATCCCGGCCGCGAGCGCGACCGTGCTGTTGTGAGTCACCAGCCAGACCGCCCCGCCGGTCACCAGCCCGGTCAGGAAAAATGCCCCCAGCCCTTCCCCGAGGAGAATGGCCATGAACTGCTTCTTATACCTCCGCAGGGTATCGGCTCGGAGCTCGCCCCCGACCATGAACCCGATCAGGCCCAGGGCGAATAGGTTAAACAACCGCAGGGATGCGATATCTTCCTGGTCGACCAGGCCGATGCCGCTCTGGCCGATGAGCAGCCCGATGGCGATGTATCCCACCACCTGGGGGATCCGGAAGTACTGAAAAAGGCTTGCTCCCAGAATCCCCCCGAAGGCGCCGATCCCCAGGATAAAGAGAACACCGAGATCTATCGTTCCCAACGGTCAGTCTCCCTTATCGATCAAAAGCCGGTAAATCGTCTCCGTGTCGGGGGCGGTCAGGAGAAGATCACGGAAGGCCTGATCCTTCAAACGTCCGCTGATTGCCGCCAGTGTCTTCAGATACTGAGCGTGCTGGTACCTTCCCGTCGCGATCATACAGACGATATGAACAGGAGCCCCGTCCAGGGAGTCATAATCCGAACTGCCGGCGTGGCTGATCCCGATAGCCATGACCAGCCCTTTGACCGACTCCAGCCGGACGTGGGGGACGGCGATGCCGAGGCCGATCCCCGTACTCATCAGTTCTTCCCGACGGAAGATGGCCCGGGCTAATTCCTCGCGATCCGTGATTTCCGGCGCGGCGCTCAGGCAATCGATCAGTTCCATCAGTATCCCTTTTTTATCGCGTTTCTTGAGCAGGATAATGCGATCCCGCTTGAGTATGTCACTGAACAACATGCCGGGCTGGGGGACGTCTCTTTTATCCACCCCGATCTTCTCCTCAGCCCATCGCTGAATATCAGTTCGCTTGAAACGCCATGAAGAGCCCAGTTTGCCGGCCGGTATTTCTCCTTTTTGCGCCCAATCGTAGACCGTCCTCTCCGAAACCCGCAAATAGTTGGCAACTTCCTCTATGGTTAATATATCGGGCAAGGTCATGTATTTTCCTCGGTTTGCTTTTGAATCATTTTCAAAATACTACCATGTTTTCTTCATTTTTCCATACATCTCTTCATTTTGTCAGGAGAATAGGAGGACGGAGCACATATGTCAATTTTATTCATCCTTGACAATACCCTCCCGGGCCTGCTTACTGAGAAATTATCTTCCCATCCTGAACCCGCACAGATAGAGCTTGCTCGAAAAGCTCGTACGCTATGAACACCTCGGACCAGATTGAAAACGCACCGATCAGAATCCTTCTGATCGATGATTATCCGCAGATGCGGACTCTAGTTGCCCGGATGCTCGGCAACGAGTTCCGCGAACTCCAGACAATTGAAATCAGCAGCCGGGAGGATTTCGAGCTGACTCTCGAAAAAGGCGACTTCGATCTGGCGATAACCGATTACAACCTGGAATGGTCCACCGGGATCGAAATGCTCCAGGCGATCAAGGCGCGCTACCCCGATCTTCCGGTGATCATGTTCACCGGCACCGGCACCGAAGAAATTGCCGTGGCGGCGATGAAGTCGGGCCTTGACGACTATGTTCTTAAATCCCCCAAGCATTTCTCCAAACTCGCCGCCGCGGTGCGTTCCGTCCTGGATACCGCCCGGCAGCGCCGGGCGCGCCAGGAAGCCGAGAACCGTTATCACAGCCTTTTCAACGGGATACCGATCGGCCTCTTCCGGATCACGCCGGATTTCGCATTCTTGGACGTCAATGCCGCCCTGGTGGAACTGCTGGGTTACCCGGACCGGAAGTCTCTCATCAACACCGACGTCCGCCGTTTATACGTGGATGCCGCCGATCACCGTCGATGGCTGGACCTGATGAATCGAGACGGCCGCGTGATTAATTTTGAAAGTCAACGCCGGAGACGGGACGGATCACTCGCCTGGTATCGGGAGAATACCCGGGCGAACCGGGATGGTCGGGAAGCGGTCAGGTATTACGAAGGCAGCCTGGAGGATATCACGAAACACCGGGAAACGGCCGAATTAATCCGGAAGAACCGGGACGATCTGAACATCCTCGTCCGCGAGCGAACCGCCGATCTGCTCCGAGCCAATAAACGTCTCCGGCAGGAGATCGACAATCGGCGCCAGGTTTTTCAATCACTGGCCTCCGCGCAGACCAACCTCCGGAATATCATCACCATGATGGCGGACGCCATCATCATCGTGGATAAAAACGGGATCGTCCGTTTCGTTAACCCGGCCGGGGAAGCGCTTTTCGAGCGAAAAGCGGAAGAGTTCGTGGGAAAATCATTCGGCCTCACCCTGGTAGAGGGGGCTACAACCGAGATCGCTATCGCCCGCGAGGCCGGGGAGAAGATTACCGCGGAGATGATGGTGTCCCCGATTACCTGGGAGGACGATATCGCCCACATCGCCTCTTTACGGAACATGACCGAACGCAAGAAACTGGAGCAGCTGAAAGACGAGTTTATCGCCACCGTCTCCCACGAGCTTCGCACCCCTCTCTCCTCGATGAAGATCGGGGTGGGGCAGATTGTGGACGGTATCCAGGGAGCGTTGAACCCGAACCAGAAAGAAATTCTTTCCCTGACCCTGGGTGAGATCGACCGCATGACCCGGATCGTGAATAATCTTCTCGACGTCTCTAAGATCGAGACCGGCAATGTTCAGCTTCAAAAATCATTCGTCGACATCGTGACGGTGATCGAAAAAACGGCCGGCCATTTTGAAGGGGCCGTCCGGGAACAGGGGCTGGAAATAAAAATCACGGCGACAGAGAATAATCCCCGGGTGTTGGCGGACCCGGACCGGATCGGGCAGGTCATTTCCAACTTAATCGGCAACGCCCTGCAACACACTCTTCCCGGAGGAACGATCGGAGTTGAAGTACACCCCGAGCAAGGGTACGTCAGGTGCACTGTTTCCGACACCGGGGTTGGGATCCCCCGCCAGGACCTGTCCCGGATATTCAATAAATTCACCCGGCTGGGGAACAATCCCAAGGGCGGGACCGAGGGCAGCGGACTCGGGCTGGCCATCTCCCGAATACTGGTGGAGATGCACGGGGGAAAAATCTGGGCGGAAAGCGAGCCGGGCCGGGGGACCAGAGTTTCTTTCCAGCTGCCCGATTACAAGAATGAAAAGCTGTTCAGAGAACGCCTCCGGGACGAGATCGAAGAGGCTCGAAAAGCGAAAGAAGAGATAAGTCTGCTCGGCATCAGGCTGGAACAGACGGAGACGTTGAAAGAGCAGGCCGGGGAAAAACTAAATCCCTTCCTGGAGCAACTTTCCGTGATCATCGGCGAGATCCCCACGCCCCCGGTACACTTTTGGGATCTGGAAAATACCGGGGAGTTCGTCGGCATTCTGCGGGGGAAACCAGGGGAGCAGATTCCGGAACACCTTCTCAGTCGCCTGAGAAAGATACAATTTCTCCTCAACGGGAAACCGGTCGATCTTGAACTATCCGTCGCCGGAGTGGAGGCTCCGGCCGCGGATATCACCGAAGCCTCTCTGATGCGCATGCTTCGCGAGCGGCTTCGGGAAGTCCGGCCTTTGTCGATCAGTTCCCGGAGAGAGCGCTCGGTCCTGGTGACGGACGACAACGAGGATGTCGTGGGCGTTATCAGCCGGCTGCTCACGCTGGAAAAAGTCAAGCCTCTCAAAGCTTACGACGGCACGGAAGCGATGGAGATTCTTGGGCGGGAAACTCCGGATATGATTATTCTCGACATGATCATGCCGGAGATGAGCGGCTATGAAGTCATTGAGCGGCTGAAACGCGATCCCCGCACCGCGAATATCCCTTTACTTTTAATATCCGCCCATGATATTGATGAGATGAGATTAACAAAAGGCGCGGCCGGCGCCATTCCGACTCTGGCCAAGCCGTTTAACGTGAACGAACTGTTGAAGATAATCCAGTCCACTCTGAAGACGGAAACGATAAACATTTCATGTTAGCCCTGATTATTCAACTGCCAACCAAAACCAACCTGACACACCCCGTGAACGCATCTCCAACAAAAAAAAGGATATTGATCGTCGATGATGACAGACCCACTGTTTCCGTCTTGACTTTCCTGCTCAAGGGGACCGGTTATGACGTTGTCTCGGCGACTAGCGGCGAGCAGGGGCTGGACAAGCTCAGTGCAACGCCGGTAGACCTGATTATCCTCGATATTACCATGGCCGGAATCAACGGCCTCGAATTCTGCGAACTGGTCAAGGAGTACGGCGCATTCAAAGATATCCCCATCATTTTCCTTACCGCCAAGGACAAGTTGGGGGATATCGACCGAGCTTTCGAGCTGGGGGCCGCGGAATACCTCGTCAAACCCGTTGATCACCGGAAACTGGTGGCGACGGTCCAGCAATACCTCCCTCAATAAATTAGCACCTTCGGAGCTAATTTATAATGCCCCCCGATTGAATCAATCGGGGGGCAGATTACTCATTCTCAACTTTGAATATCGGTCGGGGGTAACCGACGTTTTCATTTCCAGCCGGCCAAGGCGCTGATGATCTGCCTGCCCATCCTTCTCCCCTTGTCTGCTCCAGCTCCCAGAGCCGGGCATACTTCTCCGCCACGTATCCGGAGGAAAGGACGGCGCTGATCAATCCAGGGGCGCCGTCAAGGAATCCGCCTCTCAGAAGATAATTTTTCAGAAAATTGCCACAGGGGTGAAGAAATGCCTTCATCGCCGTTCCCCGCCGCCCCGCCCGGAAATATTTCCGGGCGGTCCCGGAAGCGTAATTGCTTGATTTGAGGACGAATTCGTCGATGGAACGATGCGGATAGTGAATAAGCCGGGTCCTGAACAAACCGTGCCGGCCCGGGGGGATAACATCGGCATGGGGGGCATCGGCCAGAAATCGGTACCGGTCCTTTCGGAAAAGAATCGCTACCGTGTCCGTTCTCCATCCCCCGTGTTTCATCTCTCTCCCAAAGAGATAATTTTTCCGGTAGGCCCGGAAATTATCGAACCGGGGGGATTGCAGCGTCCGCAGAATCTCGTCCCGCAGCTCTTCGGGCACAATCTCATCGGAATCGATGGCCACGATCCAGGGATGGGAGGTCTGATCGATCGCCCAATTCTTCTGGTTCCCGGGGAACCGGTACGGGCGCTGGTAAAATCGGTCGGCGTATTTACGGGCCACTGCCGGCGTGTTATCGGTGCTGAAGGAATCAACCACGACCACTTCATCAGCCCAGCGCAGGCTCCTCAGGCAGGGGCCGATTTCATGCTCCCGGTTATAACAGACGACAATGGCGCTGACTTTCAATTTTCCCTCCGGGAAAATTGTTGTTGCTTCCTGTTTCGGGATGCCGGTAATCTCATTTTTCCATCAAAATAAGATTACCGGCATCCCGAAACAGCCGCGAAAAACAACCAGATAACAATATTATTTGATAGATGATACTATATGGGTTTACCGTTCCGGATTGAGCGATTGAATTTGAATTGATGCCCGGATTGCTATCCACCCGTTTGATAGGGGAAGAAAAATATCGCTCCATTATCGCCGCAGTCGCTAATTTATACCACATATCGTTGAAACTCAAGCACTGATAAGATTTCCCTGTGCAATCGGGGGAAATTCGTGACGCGGTGTTGAGTTTAAAAATGAAACACGTTAAGCGCATCCCTCCCCTGGAGATACAGCTCCTTGAGCCTGATGATCCCTGGACGGGGCGGCTCCGGCAGCTGACTCTCGCTTTCGTAGTTTTCGGCCTGATCGTGCGCACGGTCCGGTATCTGGTCTGTTACCCGATCTGGCCCGATGAATCCTTCCTGGCCGTTAACTACCTGAGCGGGGGATACGGCGACCTGCTGGGGGCGCTCCGCTACCATCAGGTCGCGCCCCTGCTTTTCCTCTGGGCGGAGATGTTCGCGGTCAAAATCCTGGGTTTTTCCGAGTACACATTACGGCTCTTTCCCTTCCTCTGCGGCCTGGGGAGTGTCCTTCTTTTCTACCGCCTGAGCCGCGGGATCGTGCGGGGGGCGCCTCTCCTTCTGGCAACGGCTTTCTTCGCCGCGGCCTATTATCCGATCCGGCACGGCGCCGAAATAAAGCCCTACTCGGTCGACCTGGCCGTCTCCCTGCTGCTGCTGACCCTCTTTGTTGAGTGGTGGCGCAAACCCGGAGAAAGCCGATGGCTCTGGCTGCTGTCTCTGGCGGTTCCGTTCGCGATCGGACTCTCCTTTCCAGCCGTCTTCGTCGCCGGCGGTATCAGCCTCGCCCTGGTGGCCACCGGGAGATTCTTTCCGGACCGCGGTTCTCGACATGCTCCGGGGAACGCCCCGCCGCGCGGCTGGGGTGATTCCCCGGAGAGGCTCCCGGCGCAGCCGGGGCAACGAAGATTTCCGGCCCCGTTTCTCGTCTACAATATTCTTCTGCTGGGCGCGTTCCTGGTCACCTACCGGGTCTCGACCGGGCCGCAATACCGCACCGAAGCCTGGCTGAGCGGTCCGCAATTGGAAACCGAGAGTTTCAACACCGACTCCGCCTGGGTGAAAACCTTTCCCCCCCTGGGGAGACCGCTCCGCCTGGCCGGGTGGCTGCTCTCCATCCATACCGGGATGTTGTTCGCCTATCCCAACGGCGGCTTTCACGGCGGCTCCACACTCACCTTTATTTTCTTCCTGGTCGGAACGGGTGTTCTCTATCGCCGGAAAAGAAGAATTGTCCTGATTTCCTTTCTGGCGCCTTTTCTGCTCACGTTCATCGCCGCCGCGTTCCATCGATATCCGTACGGGTACAATGCCCGCTTCAATCTTTACCTGGCCCCGGTCATCTGTCTCCTGGCGGGACTGGGAGGGTGCAAGGTGATCTCCCTGGCCCCGAAAACAAAAATCCGGGCTCTGATCTTCACGTTCTTCATTATCCTGTCGGCCCTGCTGGGATTGGGCACCATCGTGGCGGACCTGGTTCATCCCTATAAGAAGATCGAGGACCTGCGGAGCCGGGAGTTCGCCCGCCGGTTCTGGACAGAGAAGGCCCGAAACGCGGAATTGGTGTGCCTGAAAACCGACCTCGGACTGGACTTTTTTCCCCGCCTCTTTGAATGGGGCCACTCCGCCCGCTATCTCTGCAATCAGCGTATCTACTCTCCCTCTCACCGGGAAGGAAGTGCCTCCTTTGATCCGGAGGCGGTCAGCGCCAACCACCCGCTCCGGTGCGTCGTCTTCAGCGTTCCGGAGTGTTATGAACCGTATGCCCGCCGCGATGAAGATCGCTGGCAGGCCTGGCTGGCTTCCATGCAGGAACGTTATCGTTTGACCGGTCACGAGAAATACGAGGTCAACCCGGGCGTGGAAAGCCATCATGAATGCTACGAGATCTATGAGTTCATCCCTTAATTTTTCCGGGACACGCCCGAAGAAATTAATTATCGCTTGACGGGGACAAGAGATTGTTTTTAGAATTCTTGTTCTTATCCCGGCGTACGTGAAGAGAAGAAAAAATAATTAAACAATCTAATTTTATCGTAAGATAAAATAACTCACTTAATGAGCGGCGAAGTCGCTCATTATAATAAGGAGAAAAAATATATGACCCCTTATGAAATCATCATGAAGAAGAGGGACGGCGGAGAACTCTCCCCGGAAGAAATAATCTACTTCATTAACGGCTATACAGAAGGCACTATCCCCGACTATCAGATGGCCGCCTGGATGATGGCGGTTTTTATCCGGGGGATGTCGCCGGAAGAATCCACCGCCCTGACCCGGGCGATGCTGGATTCCGGCGGCAAGATCGACCTTTCCTCGATCGGACGCATCACCGTGGACAAGCACAGCACCGGCGGCGTCGGCGACAAGGTGAGCCTGGTTCTGGCTCCCCTGGTCGCGGCCCTGGGGGTCCCCGTCCCCATGATGAGCGGCCGCGGCCTGGGACATACCGGAGGGACGCTGGACAAACTGGAGGCGATCCCCGGGTTCCGGGTCAATCTCTCCGAAGAAGAGTTCATCCGCCAGGTCAAAGAGGTCGGCGTGGCTATCATCGGACAGACCCGCTCCCTGGCCCCGGCCGACAAGAAGATGTACGCGCTGCGGGATGTCACCGCCACCGTGGACAGCATACCCCTGATCGCCGGATCGATCATGAGCAAAAAACTGGCCGCCGGCCCGGACGCGTTTGTCTTTGATGTCAAGACCGGCCGAGGCGCGTTCATGCAGACGCTTTCAATGGCCGAAGAGATGGCCCGGACACTGGTCGATGTCGCAATCCTTTCCGGACGGAAAGCGCAGGCACTGATCACCGACATGAACCAGCCGCTCGGCTGCTACGCCGGAAACGCTCTGGAGATAGTAGAAACCATCGCCTGCCTGAAAGGCGAGGGTCCCGATGACCTGATGACGGTGGTGATGGAGATCGCCGGCATGATGCTCCAGATGGGAGAAAAAGCCTCCTCCATCGAGGAAGGAAAAGAACTGGCGGGCAAAGCGCTTCGGGAAGGCAAGGGGTTCCTCAAATTCAAGGAGATGGTCGCCGCCCAGGGAGGGGATACCGCCTACATAGACGACCCCGGGCTGTTTCCGCCGGCCGGCAGAAAAATCTCGGTTCAGGCCGGGGCTGCCGGCTTCGTCCACGCCATCGATACCCTGGAGATGGGAATGATCTGCGTAGCCCTGGGCGCCGGCCGGGCGAAGACCGACGATGAGATTGACATGAGCGCGGGGATTATCTTCGAGCGTAAAATCGGGGACCGGGTCAAGGCGGGCGATACCCTGCTGACTCTCTTCACCAACAAAGAGACCGGTCTGGAAGCGATCGCAGACCGGGCTCTCCGGGCGGTGGAGATAAAAGATTCTCCTTGCCAGCCCCCCCCGATAATTTATAAAGTAGTCGATAAAGACGGTGTAAAAAACTTTTCTTAAATTCAAGGAGCCCGCATTATGGGAAGCGCCAAAACCCTTTTCTACCTGCTGGTAGTCGCCGCCCTGATCGGAGCGGTGGTTTTGATCTTGAATAAGAACTACCGCCGGGACTACAACCTGGTTTCCAACAGGGACTTTTATTCCAGCTTGGCCCAACACTAAACCGCAAACGATCCGGGGTTTTTCCATGCAAACATATATCGTTTCTTTTTCCGCCTTTCTCGCTCTCGGCATTCTCATGCGGTTGATTCACCCGGATTCATTCGAACTCTCCACCCCTCCCATTATCGCCGCCGGCTTTCTGCTCCTGGGCGTGATCGTCTCCTTCATCTACCGCTTCCGGGTCCTGTCTTTCCTCCTGCTCTGTGCCGCCATCTGTGTTTTTATGCTGGCCTTGCCGACCGCAACCGGGCTGAACATGTACCTGATGGGGATATTCGCGGCGCTCTTCCTGATCTCGATCGTCTTCTGGTTCATTAAGCTCAAAGCGCTCCCCTTCTGGATACTGAGCGCGCTGGTTCTGGGATACGGCCTCACCTGCGTACACCTCGACCGGACATCGTTGACCCACCTGGTCCACTGGGGCGGAGACGATAAAAATACCCAGAGCCTGGTCTACGGGATGATCGTTAAGGAGCCGGAAGTCCGGCCGGAAAAAGAGGACACCCGCCTGACCGTCGAGCCTTACATCGTGGCCAAGATCGACAAGAACCCGAAAGGCCTCAGCACCATCGAACAGATCATCAGCGAAATGAACGGACTCAACCGGGAATGGGACACCGATGAGGAAGCTCTTCTCGCCCTCCTCCGGGTCCGTGACCGTTTGGCCGCAGATCCGAAGGCCGACCCCGCCGAGATCATCCGGAAGGAATTCGCCCGCGGCGACTATACCCCTTCGAGCAAGGATATCGAGGTCATCCAGATGTCGGTGGATGAACTGGGACCGCCCGACCCCGTGAAAGGATGGATAAGCCGGATCGACGCCGGCTGGATACTGGTCACCGTCGTCGATAAAGACCTCAACCGGGACGAGATTTACCCCGCCGTCTCCGACTGGCGGGCGTACGGGGACACGGTCAGAATCCTCGCCCCTCTCCAGACACCTCCCCCGGCGGAGAACCCGGGCGGTTTCGACTACCGCGCTTACCTGGAGTCCGTCAACACCTTCACCACGATGCGGATCCAGGGAAAGGAAAACTGGACCACCAAGCAGCTCGACACCATCGAGATCATCAAGCCCTCCGGCGGCAACTTCTTCATCAACTGGTGCATGGGGATCAAATACGAACTCCTGGGCGTCATCCGTCAGACCACTCCCTTTCCGGAATCGGGTTTTCTCTCCGGCATCTTCATCGGGCTGAAGAAGGGCGTCCCCGACAAGATCGTCAGGGATTCCCAGGCGTCCGGTACCGCCCACGTCTTCGCCGTTTCCGGGCTGCACGTGACCATTATCGCCGGACTGCTCCTCCTCATCTTCAACCAGACCCCGATCCCGAAATCCATCTGGGCGCCGATCGCGGTGCTCTTCCTGCTGGTCTTCACGATCATAACGGGGGCCCGCCCGTCAACCCTGCGGGCCGCCACCATGAACAGCTTCGTGCTCATCTTCTTTACTTATTTCGGCAAAAACATCCAGAAATCCCTGATCATGTCGATCTGCTTCGCCGCCATCGTCATCATCTGTTTCCTTCCCGCGGGTTACGGCGGCCCCCTGATCCTGCCCTCAGCCTCGTTCCTGATGTCTTTTTCCGCCGTTCTCTTCCTGGGACTCCTCAGCGGACCGATCGAGGATTTCTTCAACTTCAAGCTCAATAACCTCTACAGCCTGGTCACCTTCGCGGCGATAGCCGTTTTCGCCGGGCTGATCTTCATGAACCTGGGAAACCCCTGGGGGGTACTGAAAGCGAAGCTCTTCTGGGGCTTCCTGATCGCCATCCCGGTCTCCTTCCTGATCCAGCAGGTGATCCCCTTCCGGCCCCGCTTCAGCAAGATCCCGGGGAGATGGCTCCGAACCTTCATCGCCGCCCAGGTCGCCATCCAGTGCAGTATTGTTCCACTCTCCATGGTCATCTTCCATCGCATGTCCCTGGCCGCCCCCTTCGCCAATTTCATCGCCATCCCGCTGATCGGGATCATTCTCCCCCTGGGAATGCTGGCCACCCTGATCGCCTTTATCCCCCTGATCGGCATGCCGGTGGGGTTGCTCATCACCGCGGCCAACTGGGTGGGGATGCATTTCTTTATCTGGATGGATGATTTCTTCGCCCGGACCTTCCCCTATCCCCAGGTTCCCAAACCGGGGCCGATCCCGCTGGTTGTCTTCTACCTGGTCGTCGCCTTCTTCATCTACCGGGAAAAGATTATTCTCAGTCTGAAGATCGCCTATGTCCGGGTAAAAAGATCCATGGCCGACGCGCCCTGCCGGCTGCGGGTTTACGGAGCCCTGGGCGCCCTCTTGATCGGGATCGTGTTCACGGCGACGGGGTTCATCTCTTCCAGCATCCCCGAGCTCAAGGTAATCTTCATGTCGATGGGATGGAAGGACGGGATGTGCGCCCTGATCGAGGCTCCCAATGGAGACAACGTTCTCATCGACGGGGGTTCGGCAGGCTGGGAGTTCTACAAGAAAAGGTATTCGTATCTGAACCAGGGACAGCGGACCGCCGAGGAGGTGCTGCTCTCGGAAAAGATCGTTTCTTTCGACGCGGTCATCAACACCAGTCCCGACGCCCGGGTTCTGGGAGGGCTGAATTATATCGTCGGATCGCACGATTACTATATCAAACGCCTTTACACCTGCCTGTCTCCTTCCGAATTCGGGCCGAATGACATCAACCTGAACCGGTTCGCCATCGCCCTCGCCCCCGCCTATCAAGGCGACGCCGAGCGGTATTACCGGCTGCTCCTCCTGGATCTCTTTCAGCCGGAGGACGCCCTGCAGTTCATGACCTATTTCCGGAAGATACCCGACGATGAGATAACCGCCGCCCTCCAGACCCTTCCCCGGGAACCGAATCCGAAATACGACCCCATGACGATCACCGAAGACGCCATCCAGACTCTGAAGGAGAAGGAGGCGGAGGGGCATGAGAAATTACTCGAGTCCATCATCTCCACCGAGAAGTGGCTCCATCCGGATGAAGAGTTCACCCGGGAAGAGGCGGAAGCCCTGGCTAAAAAGTGGAAACTCCCGGTGCTGCCTCCGGACGAATATCACGGCTTCGTCTCCAACCTCCCCCAGCAGTTCCAGTGGTTTGTTTATGAACAGGGAGGGGTGGTCGCGGATATCGATGAGCTGATCGCCTACCGGATGGAACTCTACGATCTCTTCATCGCCGCCATCGGTTTCAAGAGCGAAAATCCCGATGACAAACTCTACCGGGGCGATGAGATGTTCATGCAGTATCACTACCTGCTCTTCTCGGCCCGGACCCAGAATATTCCGGTCAGCCCGGCAAACCAGGGGATCGTGATCATCGAACCGGAGAAGATCCGGACCGTTGAGAGCGCGGAAGGCAAGGATAAACCCCTGGTCCTGGAGGCCACCATCCTCAACCCGCCCGCGGAACGGGTGACCGGGAAGTACGTCAACGAGGTGAACTCGGTGGTCGTCTCCCTCCGATACGGGGACGTCTCCTTCATCTTCCCCAGCCTCCTTGACAATGAAGGCGCCAACAACCTGGCCCAGAACGTCAAGGGCGGCCTGGGAGCCACCATCTACCAGGCTCCGCAGTTCGGAAAGGGGGGGAAATACTTCGATCCCATTATCCTTCTGCAGCTGGTCAAACCGAAGGTCGCCGTCTTCCAGTACCCGGGCGGGAGCTTCGGGCGCCCGAGCAAGAAGTTTCTGGAAGCGTGGGACTTCTGTCAGGCGCAGGGGATCGCATCCTATAACACCAAAGAGATGGGGGCCGTCACCGTCATCACCGACGGGGAGAACTACCGGGTGATAACCTCCCTGGAACAGCCCGGGGAGGGAGCGGAGGGCGAAACCGTGGAGAAAGCGATGGAGGTGGGCGGAGGGATGTAACATATTTATTTTCCCTCCGGGAAAATATAATAGAATAGAAACCATACTGTAACGTCTAAAGTGGTAAACGATTCACGACAATGATACGAGGTTATATTCTTGCGGCGCTGATTATCGCGGCGGCCCTTTTGGCGGACGGGAGGAGCCTGGCGCAGTCCGGGGTCAATCTTAACACCGCCGGCAGCCAGGAACTCCAGAGCCTGCCGGGGATCGGCCCCAAGATCGCCGCCAAGTTTATTGCCGAACGCCGGGCAAACGGCCCTTATCGTTCTCTCGATGACCTGCAGCGGCGCGTCCTGGGGGTGGACAAGGGAATGATTGAATCCCTGAAAAAACAGGGACTATATGCCGGGAATCCCTAAACGGAAAGAGAACAGACATACGAAAAGATATTAATTGTTTGCCGGCCGGGAGATCGCGGCCGAGCCATATGCAAAATATCGCGTGCCGTGTCGGCACGATAAACAAGCCCGAACAGGGCGTAAATAACAGGAGGAAAACCAGTATGAGATCAATCATTGCATGCAGTATGATTGCTCTTCTGGCCCTGGCGATCGCCGCTCCCCTGCTGGCCGAGGTCGATGTCAATACCGCGACCGCGTCGGAACTGACGGCCATCAAAGGGATCGGTCCCAAGACCGCCCAGAAGATTATCGATTATCGGAATGAGAACGGTCCCTTCTCGAGCGTCAATGACGTGACCCGCGTCAAAGGCATCGGGATGAAGACCCTTCAGAAGATGATCGACTCCGGTCTGGTCTGCAACCCGGCGGCGGCTGAGTAAACCGCAATCGGCAATTTCCGAAGCGCGCGGGCGAGAGTCCGCGCGCTTCGGAAATTATCGCCGCTGCAACCCGATGACCGCAGCCCGGCTTTCGACGGAAATAAATCGGGTTGACTGTGAACAATGACGGGGATGCCGTGAAAAGATTAAAACGATTTGATGTGCTCATTCTGCTGATTTTTGTCAGCGTGTTGTATCTCTTTGTTCCATCCCCCACTCCGGCCCTGGAAGGGGAGCATATACTCAAAGTAACCTTCCTGAATATCCGCCAGGGCGATTCCGAGGTTATCCAAACCCCGGACGGGAAAGTCATCGTTATCGACGGGGGGCAGTCGGCCACCCGTTATTCGCCCTTCGACGCCGGGGTGGAGGTTGTTCTCCCCTACCTGGAGAGCCAGGGGGTGAAAAAAATCGACGTCGTGGTCGCCACTCATCCCGATTACGACCATACGGGCGGCCTGGTGGCGGTATTAAACAGTAAGTTCCCGATCGGGATGGTGCTCGACTGCGGCATCGTCCATACGACCGGTACCTATAAAGATTACATAGCGGCAATCGAGAAGAAGAAAATTCCCTTCCAGATAGCGGATGCCGGGCAGATCCTGGACTGGGGGAAGTTCGTCACCGCCCAGGTGCTTGCCCCTTCGGGACCGGTAGCGAGAAGGGAGCATCTGGACCTGAACAATAACTCGATCGTCATCCGGCTGGAATACGGCGACGTTTCCTTCCTCTTTACCGGTGACTGCGAGCATGAAGAGGAAAACGTCATCATCTCCTCCGGGGCCCGCCTGAAAAGCACGATCCTGAAAGCCGGCCACCACGGCTCGAAGACGGCGAGCGGCCCGCTTTTTTACTACCTGTGCGACCCGGAGGTCGTCACCATCTCCGCCGGGAAGAGAAACAAGTTCGATCATCCCCACTGGGGGCCGATACAGCTTTTCCGGGAGACCGGAGCCGATATCTACCGGACCGATTACCAGGGAAACATCACGGTACTCACCGACGGCAAGACTTACGAGGTGACCACCGGTTACGAGGAAGATAGTCCCGTGCCAACCGAAGAATAACTTCTTATTTTTTCCTCCCCGATAAGTACGCAGTGGCGGGGCAAAAAAATAAGAGCATGCAAGCAGTGAAACAACATTGCCGGGATATTGGAAAATATATTCGTGTAATGAGCGTAATTCGTAGTTTTTTAATCGCTACGTTTAATAAATAGCATAACCAGAGAGAGGAGATCACATGGATCCTCATATCCTGTTTATAGTCGGAGGAGTAGCTTTCGTCATTTTCCTGCTGCTCGCGCTCGATCTGACCCGCCTGCTCAGGAAAAAGGCCGGCGACTGGCAGGAGCTGGCGACGGAAGAGGAGCACGAAGAAGACCCTCTGATGGAGGTGGGAAATATCGAAGATGAACAATACGCGGAAGCGGGTGAGGCAGCCCCGGCACCGGCTTCGCTGGAACTGACCAAGCTGGATATCCCCCGATCATCCGAAATCTTCGATCATATCATCACCCATAACGACTGGGACGGGATCATCTCGGGGGCGCTGCTCAAACACTTTTCTCCCCTGGCCAAGGTCCAGGTGACAACCGCCCGCGGCATCCAGTACGCTCTCCGGTCTCTGGCCAAAAACCCGGATAAACCCCAGCGTCTCTTCATTACGGACGTGGGGATCACCAGCGAGAACCTGGCCGATATCGAGGACGCTCTGATCGATCTCCAGAAGGCCGGGGTAAAGATTTACTGGTACGACCATCACCCCTGGAGTCCTCTGAGCATCGATACCGCGGAACGGGATTGCGCCGACCTGATCGTCAACCCGCACTTCCAGAACGCGGCCGATATCGTCTTCAAGAGAATCACCGGCGAAGACGACCCTTACGCCGCCCAGCTGATGCGCCTGATCAATAACAAGCTCAAGCCGGAAGAAGAAGCCTGGGGAAAGAACTGGCGGCTGCTTATCCTCTCCGTCCAGAGCGCTCCTTCGGCCGGCGAGATCGCCGACCTGATCACCAAGATTGCCGCCGACCGATCCCTTTCCGTGGCCGACAAGTTTAAGATCAAGCGGATGGCGGACGAGGAGGTCATTTACAAAAAGTTCGCCGAGGGGAAGCACCGGGAGGAGAAGACCCAGTCGGGGATGAAGTTCCTAATCGTGGATCTCCGGGTCTTCCGGGAGGAATACGACGCGGAGGGGGACCTGAAACGGAAGTTCGCCCGGCACAATCCCCCCGCTTCCATCGGATACGATATCGTCCAGTATCACAACCCCGATTTCTACATCATGGTTTTGAAGAACGACCGTCTCAGCATCCGGGGAGGGAAGGAGAGAAAGTTCAAAGTTGACGCTCTCCGGGGCTTGAAATCAATCAAGGGAAAGCCCTGCCGGATCGCCGGACACAGTTACGCCGCCGGGGTGTACCTTACCGTCAGTCTCCTCAGTAAACTGAAGTACATTTACAACTGGGCCCTTCCCCAGGAGGTTGAGGATTTTATCGAAGAGGTAAAGACGAGGATATAAGGGAAAGGATACCGCTGTAACAAAAACAAGCAGCATGTAGACATTGCAGGAAGGTTACGCAGGGAAAGGAGTACTGGAGTTCTGGAGTGCTGGAGTAATGGAGAAAGCCCCGGCTTCCTGCCCCCGGGGTCGGGCGGGGAATCGATCCACCACTCCACTATTCCATTACTCCATTTTTTTCAACCAACGGAGCCGTCTTTATGAAACGAGCAATTATTATCGTACTGGACAGCGCGGGGATCGGCGAATTGCCCGACGCCGCGGCCTTTGGAGACGCCGGGGCGAATACCCTGGGACATATCGCGGAAAATGTCTCCGGTTTCACGATGCCGAACATGGAGAAGATGGGTCTCGGCAACATCGCCCCCCTGCGCGGTGTCCCCCCCTCCCCCTCCCCCTCCGGAGCCTACGGAAAACTGGGCGAACTGTCTCAGGGGAAAGACACAACCGTGGGACACTGGGAGATCGCCGGGCTGGTATCGGAACGCCCCTTCCCGGTCTATCCGAACGGATTCCCCGCCGAGTTGGTGGAGGCGTTTGAAAAGAAGATCGGCCGCAAGACGCTCGGCAACTACGCCGCCTCGGGAACCGAGATCATTAAGGCCCTGGGCGAAGAACACGTGCGAACCGGGTATCCGATCATCTACACCTCCGCCGACAGCGTTTTTCAGATCGCCGCCCACGAGGAGATCATCCCCCTCGACGAACTATACCGGATCTGCCGGCAGGCCCGTGAACTTCTCACCGGGGAGCATGGGGTGGCACGAGTCATCGCCCGCCCATTCGTGGGCAAACCGGGCAGTTTCGAGCGAACGGCCCACCGCCATGACTTTTCCTTCACCCCGCCCGCTGACACTCTTCTTGACGTTATCATCAAAACCGGGGGGAAAACATACGGGGTCGGTAAAATCTACGATATCTTCGCCGGGAAGGGGGTCAGTGAAACGGTCAGTATCGAGGATAACATGGACGGCGTGGACAAGACACTGGAAGCCATGAAGGAGAAGGGCTTCAGCCTGATCTTCACCAACCTGGTCGATTTCGACATGAAGTACGGACACCGCCGCGATACCGGGGCCTACGCGGAAGCGCTGGAGGATTTTGACCGCCGGATTCCGGAGATACTGAACGCGCTGGGGCCGGAAGATATTCTCTTCATCACGGCCGATCACGGCTGCGATCCCACGTTTACCGTCCATACCGACCACACCCGGGAGTATATCCCCCTGCTCGTCAACGGTCAGCCGGTCAGACCGGGGGTGAACCTGGGCACCCGGGGGAGCTTCGCCGACATCGCCCAAACGATCGGCGAATACCTGGGATTGCCGAAGATGAAATCCGGCAAGAGTTTCTTAGGCGAGATCAGCATGATCTGAGGATGTAAAATGGAATGATGGAGTAGTGGAGTATTGGAGTGATGAAGGCCGGGGCGCCGGAATCCAGCACTCCATCGTTCCATCACTCCACTACTCCATTACGCACTCACATAATCGTTACAGACTATATTCAGAGGAGGTTCTTATGATAGTCGATAAAAAATCAATACAGGAGACGGTTGATTTTCTTCACTCGCGGATAAAGATCAAGCCGGAGATCGGCATTGTTCTCGGCTCGGGACTGGGAGCGGTGGTTGAACTGCTGGAAGATGCCATCCATATCCCCTATTCCGATATCCCCAACTTTCCGGTCTCTTCCGTTAAAGGCCACGGAGGACGGCTGGCCTTCGGTACTTTTGCGGGCAAGAACATCGTCGTTCAGGAAGGCCGTGTTCATTTCTACGAGGGCATCGGAGCGGCGAAAGTCATGTACCCTCTCTTCGTGATGAAGGCCCTCGGAGTGACGACCGTCATCAACACCAACGCCGCCGGGGGCATCAACCCCGACTTCTCGGGGGGAGACCTGATGCTGGTCAGGGACCACATCAACTTCATGTTCCTCAACCCGCTGAGCGGTCCCAATGACGATAGTGTCGGTCCCCGGTTCCCGGACATGTCGGAAGCCTACCATCCCGGCCTGGGTGAACTCGCTCTCCGGGCGGCAAAGAAGGCCGGCATCAACCTCCACCAGGGGGTATTGATCTCTTTTCCCGGACCCAGTTACGAGACCAAGGCGGAGATCGCCATGGCGGCCAAACTGGGCGCGGACGCGGTCGGGATGTCCACCGTTCCGGAAGCAATCGTTTCCAGTTATCTGGGGCTGCGTTTCCTGGCCATCACCTTTATCTCCAACCTGGTCAGCGCGACCCGGACCGAACCGCTCACTCACGAAGAGGTTACCCGGGCGGCCGCGAAAGCCAGCGGGAACCTGGCCAGGCTGATCGGCGAGATTATAAAGGAAATTTAGTAGTCAAGTAATAGTGAGAGCTTATTAGAAAAGCTCGTAAACTTTCAAATTCTAATATCTCAATCCTAAATAATATCAAATGGCCGAAATCATAAATTCAAAACAATTTCGCCGCGCACCGCGTTATTTAGATATTTGGTCATTTGGATCTTGAATTTATTTAGGATTTCGATATTAGGATTTAAGATTTCCCGGTCCAATACCTTTTCGAACAGGGTTCAGTTACTATCATCTTTTCCTGATTCGGGGTTTGCCTCCACATGGCTGATATTCAACAAGTCATCGCAAAAATCCACCATGGGCTGGAACTGCCCCCTGAAATAAAATCTCTCCTTTCCGGGATCACTTTCTCGGAAGAGACGCTTTTACGGGCTTCCCCTTCCCGACTCCTCCCCCCCTTCTCCATCCCCGGATTGGGGCGGATGCTGTCGGCGATCGGAGCCAGGCTGGGGGCCGGGCGGCCAATCTCCATTCGGGAAGGGAATTCACCGGACTCGGTCGTGGCCGGCGCCTTTTTCCGGCGGATATTTAAAAAAAACCGGTCCCTGCTCCTGGCCGGGGAGGAGAGCGGTCCGCCGTTTCTCGATCTGACGCGACCGGAAGAACTATGTTACCGTTCCCCGGACGTATCCGTCTCCATTTCTTCCTCGGTCCCCGATGGGGGGCAGTATGCGTTGAGCGGGCTGGTCTTCAAGCTGGGGGAGGCGCGACAGCGCTCCACGGAGAAAGATTTCGGCAAAAAATATGTCGCTTTCGACCTCGAAACAACCGGAAAAAACCCCGGCGGGGATGAGATTATCGAGATCGGCGCGGTCAGAATCCGAAACGGCCATTTGGGAGAAGAGTATAGCGCCCTGGCCAAACCCGCTCACCCCCTCCCGGCCGAGATAACGCGCTTGACCGGTATTTCCGATAATGATCTAAAAAAAGCCCCCCCCCTGAAGGAGGTGCTGCCTTCTTTCCTGGATTTTATCGGCAACGACACCCTGATCGCCCATAATATCGATTTCGACTATCCTTTTCTCTCCCACGCCTCCCGGAAGCTCCTGGGACGGCGGCTGAACAACGAGAAATACTGCACGCTGGTCCAGGCGAGGTCCCGAATGCCGGGACAGAGCCACCGCCTGGGAGCGGTGGCGGAGGCCCTCGGGATCGAACTGAAAGACTGGCACCGCGCCACCGCCGACGCGCGCGCGGCGGCCCTGATCTTCCTCCACTTTCAGGAAGAGGACCATGCCCCCGGCCGTTATACCTATTTCCAACAGGCGGTCGGGCCGGCCTGCCTGGGGAGCATCGCCGCCCGGGTGGCGATCGCCGGCGACACCGCGGTGTTTTTCCGTTACGGTTTTGACGAGATTCTCTCCGCGTATTCGGCCGGAGAAAAATATATCCGGAAGCACCCCGATAAAATCCCGGAGATCGACCGGCGGCTTGCCCGCGACCTGAACTCCTGGTGGAGAAGAAAACGGAACCGGGCTGTCTGCCGCATCATCCAGCGAGCCGCGAAATCGGATTAATATCTTTTTAAAACCACGAAGGACACGAAGAGCACGAAGAAAAATATTTAA
Source organism: uncultured bacterium (assembly GCA_963822585.1). Lineage (GTDB taxonomy): Bacteria > Auribacterota > Erginobacteria > Erginobacterales > Erginobacteraceae > CAWGIE01. The sequence goes on along the minus strand of CAWGIE010000026.1, from coordinate 69,844 downwards.
AAAGATTTGAGTTACTCCGACATATAATTCATCGTTTGATTCATTTTGTCCGGGACACACTGTCTCAACACAATTTCCTTTTCTTATAACGTCAGCAAAAGTTTCAAGGCGTGACAAATAATTGGGCTGTCTCCTTTTCTATTATCCTTCGTGTTCTTCGTGTCCTTCGTGGTTATAATCATTTTTTGGGAGGTGAACTCATGAAACTTCGCGTGGTGATCGACCGGATCGAGGACGGATCTCTGGCCGTTCTCGAGATCGAGGGGGTGGCGGGAGATTTCATCTGGCCGGTTGAGTTTCTCCCGGAAGGCGTCCATGACGGCAGCATTCTTAACTTCGTTATCGAAGCCAACCCGGAAGCGGAAGCCGCCCAGCGGGAGAAGATGAAGCGGCTTCAGGAAGAGCTGCTGGAAAGATCACAAATGAAGAGATCCGACCCGAAAAATGATCTTTGATCATCTCGGGTTAAAAATGACGAATGACGAAAGAATGAGGAAAACCGAATGTTTAATGACGAAATGTGCTCCGGCGGTCCACGTCGCATAGTCGGAAGGAAAATTGGGAATTCAGTTATTTGTTATTATGATTTCATTCGGGTTTCGTCATTCTGACTTCGTCATTTCGTATACTATCCCCGCATAGCCGACGAACGACTCGTTCGGATAAATGTCGTAACTGGTGAAATAATCGATCAGTTCTCCCTGTTTGACCCCCGACTCCCGGGCGAAGGAAACGGCGGCGGCGGCACCGCCCGCGGAACAGGCCGATTGGTTTGCCCCGGCGTGGCGAAGAGCGCCCTCGGCATCCAGGGCCAGCAGGTTGTTGACAAATTCGCGGTCGTTGACTTCCTTGACCCAGGCGACCGCTTTTTCTCCCCTTCCAGCCGGGGAGAAACCGTAGTTGCTGCCGTAATGGGTCAGGTCGGTCGAACCGAGGACGACGACCTTCCGCCCCAGTTCGTCGGCGGCTTCTTTTATCGCCCGGCCGAGATCCACGGCGGCGGCTGAAGGAGCGCTCCGAAGGTAAAGAGCCCGGCTCGGCGGGAAGAGATACTTGATGAAGGGCAGCTGAACCTCGACCGTGTTATCGGGGTGGCGGTCTTCCCGGAGAGGGGTCCCGCAATAGCTGCCGATCTTTTCCAGGAGCGGCAGATCCGCCTCGATCGTTCCCAGGGGAGTCTCGTACCCCGCCTCGGAAGCGGCCAGGAGGCCGGACGAGGGCCCCAGATGTCCTCCCACTACCACGACGGTATCCACCGGCTGGCGGAGGCGCAGGAGAACCGCCAGGGCGCACCGCCCCGAGAATTCCCATCCGGCGTGGGGGGCGATCCCCGCGATCCCCGTCATCTTTCCCTCCGGGGGAGGTCCCCCGATATCCCGCAGAAATCTCTCGATAGCCTCCCGTGTCTCCCCGGCACTCCCCGGGTACCAGCCCGGGGGCAGCACTCTCTCCCTGATCGTCATCTTCTCCCTCCCTTCATCAGCCGCAACAAAGCACAATTTACAAAAGAAACCCCCGCCGCGCCCCTTTTTTTAGCCGCAAAAAGACGCAAAATTCACAAAAGCCCCCCGCCTCACCCCCTTTTTGAAACCCTGATTAAAACCTCGGGGCGGGGCAGACGATTGAATGTGATTAAATAGGATTGGTGGTCTCTGCTTCTGTCGTTCGACGTTGGACGTTGAACGTTCGACGTTGAACGTTCAGTTTTTTCCCTCGCCACTGATCACTGATCACCGATTACTGATCACTGCATCCCCGGGCTCAATGCGCTCTGCCCTCTCCGCTTTGCGTTTTCCCGTTCGACGTTCGACGTTGGACGTTCAGTTTTACACAATCGGGCTGGTCTTGCCTTCCGTATCAATGACAAACTGCTGTTTCCCGATCCAGACACGGGCGATACCCCCATGAAAATCGGTGGCATCGTCATACCGGGCATCGGTCAGCAGCTCCCCGTTTTTATCGATGTAATTCCAACGATCACAGAGCATAATCCGGGCTCTCCCGTCGAAGAAAGGGAAAGCCCGGTCGTAAAGAGAGTCAATGACCCCCCTCCCGTTCTGATCGATATATCCCCACTTGCCGCCGGTCCGGGTCTGGAGTATTTTGTCGAAGGTCCTCTCCACGGCCACCGGCGCCAGTCCTTCCGAAAAATCATACGCGTAATCGAAAACCGGACGGCAACGATACCTGCCCATCCGGTCAATGAACCCCCACTTGCCGCCGCTGTTTACCCGGGCCAGCCCCCCGGAAAAGGATTCCGCCCAATCGAATTCCGGCCGGACCACCCTCTCGCCCGTGCGTCCCACATACCCCCACTTCTGCTCCCCTTCCATCTTCACCGCCGCCAGGTCCTCTGAAAAATCACCGGCCGAATCGAAACGGGGGGGAATAACAAATTTCCCCTCCTGGTCGATAAAACCCACGGGACCTCGCTCCGAGGCCCGGGCCAGACCGCCAAAAAAACTCCCGGTGACCATGAATCGGGGACGGATGATGATTTTTCCGCCGGCATCGATGTATCCCCAGCGATGCCGCGTGAGACCGGGAGGAATCACCGTGGCCAGTCCTTCCGAAAAAGAAAATGCTTCCCGGAATCGGGGTTTGATAACCATCCGGCCGGTATCGTCGATGTAGCCGTATCGTTGGCCCGTCTTGCCGGTCAGTGTTTTTCCGGGGAGAGAAACCAGGGCCGACCCTTCATAAAAGGGAAAGGCAAGGTCAAACCGGGGTTCGATGACCCAGGAAGCTTCCCGATTGACATATCCGAATCGGCCGTTTTTCTTGATCGGTAAGAGCACGTTTATCATTTTCTCCGAAAAAAGTTATCGGGAAGAGACCGCACCCGGGTTCAGGCTCAGGCGGAGGCGTCCTCTCGCCGCAATAGTTCGATTATCTGTTTTTGCGCCTCGTCCTGGCGTTCATAAAACCGATAGGTCGCTTCCATGAAATCGACCGCTTTGATCCCGACCTTTACCATGACGGTCGCCATCACGGCGACCGATAACAGAAAGACAACCAGAACCAGTTCAATCATCATTTTTCCTCCGGAAAAATTATTGTTCGATAGCTTGGTAAAGAATATCCAAGAGTTTAAATTAGCTTTTCCGGAGCTAATTTAGTATGGTGTTCTTCTTAAATTAGCTGCAAAGCAACTCATTTAGATTATTCACATTTTTTCGGATAATCCAAGTTAAAATCTATCTGCTTTAATTTCATTGCCCCGGAGGAATCAATGTGGTCATTGTTCAAAACTTATAAATTTGCGAGCGCAGCGAGCTAATTTATAATATGAGAATAGCGTTCGTCTTCAATCCGTTTAAATACAAGCTCCACGAAGAGAACCTGAGGATCGTCCAGAAATATTTCGGGCTTTTCCCTCCCCTCAGCCTTGCCTGGGCGGCCGCCATCGCGGAAAAAGCCGGCCATACGGCCTCGATTATCGATGCCAGGACCCTTCGTTTGAGTAAAGAAGAGACCCTGGACCGGCTTCGGGAGTTTCAACCCGACATCCTGGGCTTTATGATGACGACGTACATGTTCCGCGAGACACTGGAGTGGATACGTTTTCTAAAGACACACCTGAAAATCCCGGTCCTGATCGGCGGCTATAACCTGAGGGTTTACCCCCGCCAATCCGTCGCGCCGCCCGAGATTGATTTCGGGGTGGTGGAGCAGGCATATTTTACCCTCCCCGCGCTCCTGGCGGAGCTGGAAGGCGGCCGCCGGTTTGACGACGTCCCCGGCCTGGTGTATAAAAAAAACGCCGATGTCATCGTCACTCCCCATCCCCAGAAGATCGTGTTCGACGATTTTCCGAATCCCGCCCGGCACCTCCTCCCGAATCATCTCTATGCCGAATTTCCTACCGAGCGGAAGAATTTCACGGTCATGGTGACCAGCCTCGGTTGTCCCATGCACTGCACTTTCTGCGAGGCCGGGCGGACTGCCTACAACCCCCGCTCCCCCCTGACCGTCGTCAATGAGATGCAGGAGTGTCATGACAAGTTCGGCATCAGGGAAATCGATATCTTCGACTACGAATTTCCCATGATCAGGGAACGAACGATGACGATCTGCCGGGAACTCGAGAAAAGGAAGCTTGACCTGACCTGGGCCTGCCGTTCCCGGGTGGACACCGTCAACGGTGAACTTCTGGAGGCAATGTACCGGGCCGGGTGCCGGCGCATCTATTACGGCCTGGAGTCTGGTTCACAGGAAATCCTGGATCGGATCAACAAGGGTATCACCCTCAAGCAGATCACGGAGACGATCGCCCTCACCAAGGAGGCCGGGATCAGGCCGCTCGGCTTCTTTCTGGTCGGCGTGCCCGGCGAAACCAGGGAATCGGTCCGGAAAACGGTGCGGTTCGCGAAAAAGCTCGATCTTGACTACGTCCAGTTCTCGAAGCTGACCGCCAAGCCGCTGACCGGAATGTGGCGGCAGCTGGTCAGGGATACCGGCTACGATTACTGGGAGAAATACATTCTCGGGGAAACCGATGAGCGGGTTCTCCCCCGGCCCTGGACCCGATTGACCAACGATGAGATCGACCGGTTGACCCGGTGGGCGTATGTCTCCTACCATTCCCGGCCCGGCTTTCTCTTCCGGATGGTCCGGCAGGTTCATTCCTTCGATGAATTCAAGCGGAAGTTTTTCGCCTTTCTCGACATGGTCTTCAAACAGGAGAACATTTCCCGGCCCGATGAGGAATTCCTGGCCTTCGACGAGAACGCCCCCGGCTTCACTTCCCGCTACCAACGCTCCCCCCGCCTGCCACATTAATTGACAGGACGATTTTGGGACATGACGATTTAATAAACTATAATGTTGCAAACATGCCTGTTCAATGCGCTGTTGAACCCATACCGATCAGCAGAACAGAATATCATTCACTTGACTACAGGGTGATGGGGATTATTTTTAATCTCTATAACGACATGGGGCGCCTTCTTGATGAAAAAACATATCAGAATGCGCTGGTGAATCGATATTATCGACGATAATCAGTGTATCGGTGTACAGAAAGTGCCTCTCCTCAACCCGGAATTGGCGATTCATATCTCCGCGATCAAAAAGGGACAAGCCACATACGAACAACATCTCAGACGTTTCTTACAACACACACCTCTTCAAGCAATCCAGTGGATTAACTTTAATCAACTCGAAATCACTTTGAAGACCCTCATTCGTAATAATTAATTTTTGACGTTTTGTCAAAACAGTCTTTTATAATCGTCCTGTCCCGAAATCGTCCTGTCAAAACAGTCTTTTAAAAATCGTCCTGTGAAAAAGAACCTGCTATGGATTATCAGTCTCGCGGTGACCGTGGTCCTGCTGGTCCTGATCTTCCGGAAGATCGACACCACCCGTGTACTGACCGCCGTAGAACATGCCCGTCCCTTCCCCCTGGTCCTGGCCCTGGCGGTTTCTTTTCTGACCAATTGCTGGCTGGCCACGATCAAGTGGCAGAAAATTCTGGTTCCCCTGGGACTTGATCTCTCCTTCCGGGAAGCCTTCCTAATCAAGATGGGGAGCGCGCCGTTGAAGAGCCTCCTCCCTTTCCGCACCGGAGAGGCTTCCCGGGTCATCTACCTGAAGAGATGTCGCCGCTTTTCCCTCTCCCGGGGGACGGCATCAATCCTGATCGAACTTTTCCTGAACATCCTCGTCTTTCTTCTTTTCATTGTTGTCGGGGGGATCATCTTCGGGGTGTCTCTGGACGGACTGATTTATTTCATCGCCGCCGGCCTGGCGCTGGCCGTCGTCATCATCCTGATCGCGACCCGGCCCTCCCCCCAGCGCTGGCTGAGGCGCCTTTTCTCGAAAATCCCCGGCCCCAAACTCCGGGGAGGATTGGAGACTTTCTTCACAATCCACCGCTTCTTTACCGGGGGGCAGCTGGGGGGGATCCTCTTTTACTCGCTGGTCATCCAGAGCGGGAAGCTCCTCACCTTCTTCCTGATCAGCCGCTCTTTTGGGCTCATCATGACGCCGGTAGTCTATGTCGTTATCCTCCCCTTCTCCATCCTTATCTCCACCATTCCGGTCACCTTTCTGGGGATCGGTCTCCGGGAGGGCAGTTTGGTCGAACTGATACCGTCCTTCACCCGCCTTTCCGCCGGCGCCGTCCTGGGGGCGGCCTTGATCTTTTCCCTGGTCGAGTATCTCTTCCCGGCGGTTCTGGGCCTCTTCTGGACCGGGAAATTCACCAGATCATTATTCGCGGGGAAGGGTGAAACGGATACGAAAGAAGAGGGGATACCGGCAACTGATCAATGATATCTTTCCGCGGGAAAAATATCAATACCACCACCGCCGATACCCGGCCGCTTCCGCGGCGGTGGCGGTATCGAAATATTCCCGGTCTTCCGGCGGTATCCGCCGGGCGTAGGCGGAACGGGGGGGATAATAGATAAGGGTCTGCCGGTTGGCGGCCACTTTGCCGACACGGTCATCCGGGATATCGTATTCAGGGTAGACGGCCTTTCCCGGAAACTCCACCCGGTGGTCCCGGCCGTTACTCAGAAAAAGGACCGACCCGTCGCGGTCGGTCCGATAAATCTTGATCCCGCGCATTTCCAGGCGCCGGAGCACCTGCTCGGTCGGGTGCCCGTAACTGTTATTCTCCCCCACTTCGATCACCGCTTCCCGGGGAGCGACCCGGGACAGGAAAGAGGAACTGGTCGAGGTCCGCGAACCGTGGTGTCCGACTTTCAGCACCGTGCTTTTCAGGTTAGCCCCCCGGCTGATCATCTCCATCTCCGCCTCCTCTTCGGCATCCCCGGTGAAGAGAAAGCTTTCATCCCCATACATCAGCTTGACGACGATCGAGCAGTTGTTGGGGGATTCAAGAAGGCGGGCAGACGGGTGAAGGATCAGGAGCTGTACCTCACCGAAAGAGAACCGATCCCCGGCCCGAGCCAGGCGAAAAAGGATATCGTCATGGTTTTTGACCGTCCGCAGGTACCGCGCGTAATGCTCGGTGGTGTCCTCCTTGCCCGAGTCGAGAAGAGTAGTGACCGGGAAAGTGTCCAGTACATCGATCACGCCTCCGAAGTGATCGCCGTGAGGGTGGGTGACGATCAGAAGGTCAATCTTCTTCACCCCGGCGCGGTGAAGATAATCGATCAGGAAGGAATAGACCCAGACCCGGCCCCCGTCGATAAGAATCGTCTCCCCGGAGGGGCACTGAATTAACTCGCAGTCCCCCTGCCCCACGTCGATAAAATGAACCCGGAGAGGCTTCCGCCAGGACTCCTCTTCGGTCCGGGCCGACTCTGAATCGGCCAACCGGAGACGACATCTCTCCAGCCGGCTTTCTACAGAATCCGCCGACCATTCCGGAGACTGCTCGCGGATGGCGGTAAAATAATCGGCCGCGCTCCGGTAACGAGCCTCGGCCTCAGCAAATTCTCCCCGTTGAAAGGCCTGTTCGGCCTTCTGAAAAAGAAGGTATCCTTCCCGGTAAAGATCGCCGGGGGGAACGGGGGTGGGTGCGGCCTGGGCCAAGACCGCGATAAACATCAAGGCCGCCGCCATTATGATTAGTCGGGGTCGGACCATAATAACTCCTTGATGCTCAATGAATAAAACAATTTTTAAGCCCTATTTAGGCCTTTAGAAGCGATTTTCAAGGGGCAAAACAGCTTTTAAGGATAAAATGTCGCCCGATCTTCCCTGATTGACCAGAGAGAACCGGATCTTGAAGATGTCTCTTCCTCAAGAAGAGAGTTTCTTATTGATGAAAAACGTTCCTTAATAGAATCTATAAAAGACTTACTCCCCACAGCAAGGCTCTCAGTCCACTGAGGTTCCCGCTCCGCGATGCCCTCACTCAAATAATGTGTCAGCATCATGTGATATTTATCTCGCACCTCTTCGATGTTAGCCGCACCACTCTTTTCTATCAGCAGCGGGAGATTGAGAATTCGGTATCGTTTTCTCACCCCCATCAATTCCCGATAGCCACACCACTCCCAATTTTTCGGGTGTAAGATCACACCGGCCCTTACCATGTTGAGATCAATATAGGTCAGGCAATTCCAGAAATACCTGCCGGTGTCGATGAGCGTACAGTGGAAACGGTCCTCCCAGAAGGCACCTTTTCTTTCCTTCCGAAGATTGTACTGCTGGGCTACGCATCCTTCAACAAGCTGCATCAGTTGACTTATTGCATCCTTTTGTTCGGCATAGACTACCAGATGAATATGGTTTGAAGTTAGACAATAGCCAAGAATTGAGACGCCATAGCGAATAGATCCTTTACGCAACCATTCTCGGTATATATCGCGATCTCGTACAAAGCGTAAAAGATAGGACCGATCGTGGCAACGATGCGTGACATGGTAAAGCTGGCGGGACAACATGTAACGGTTAGCTCTAGGCATGGCTTCAGGGAATTCTCGTTAGAAGCTGAAAATAGGCCCGAAAAACGCCGCTAAGGCCTTATATGATGCCTATTTTATAGATAACGCATTACAATGCAAGTAGATACTCTGGTCCGACCCCAATTATTAAAACGCAAAAGGGAACCCGGTTATTCCACCACCGGCAGGTCGGTGCTTGCTCCAAAATATGTTCTGAGGACGCCGGCGGCGGCCCAGAGGCCGGCCGGAGGTCTGAAGATGGCAATCCCGTCCCTCCCCGTTCCGCCGAAATCGGCCGGGACCGGGAAGTCGGAGGCCCCGCCGAAGTAGGCCCGGGAGATTTTTCGGATCGCCCAGAGACCGGCGGCGGAACGATAGATCCCGGGATCCTGGGTGCCGTCTCCGTTGAAATCACCCGAAACCGGATCGTCGGCGGCACCGCCGAAATAGAACCGGCTTACTCCTCTCATCGCCCAGAGGCCGGCGGCCGGGCGGTAGATTGTAACCGCGGCCCGGCCGCTCCCGTCATAATCGCCCGGGATGGGCCAATCGTCGCCGCTTCCGAAATATACCCGGGGCTGGCCCCGGATCGCCCAGAGGCCGGAAGTGGAGCGGTAGATGGCGATATCGCTCTTTCCGTCGCCGTCAAAATCGGCCGGGACCGGGTCGTCATCGGACCCGCCGAAATAGCTCCGGGTAACGCCCCGGACCGCCCAGAGCCCGGCCGCCGGACGGTAGATCCCATAATCGGTGGTTCCGTTCCCATTGTAATCCCGGGGGACGGGAATGTCATTGCTCCCGCCGAAATAGACCCGGCTCACCCCCCGGACCGCCCAGAGGCTGGAGGACGCCCGGTAAATCGCCACATCCGAGGTCCCATCGCCGTTGTAATCCCCCCGGACGCGGTGACCGGACGGGGACGGCGAGGTGGGCGACGGTGTAACGGTCGGCGAGAGCGTCGGTTTAATGGACGGCGTGGGGGTGGCGGTCGGCGGATTAGTCGGCTTAACGGACGGCGTGGGGGTGGCGGTCGGCGGATTGGTCGGCTTAACGGACGGTGTGGGGGTAGCTGTCGGCGGATTGGTCGGCTTAACGGACGGTGTGGGGGTGGCGGTCGGCGGATTGGTCGGCTTAACGGATGGCGTGGGAGTGGCTGTCGGCGATTTAGTCGGCTTCACCGATGGTGTAACGGTCGGGGTTGGTGTGACGGAGGGGGTCGCCAGGGGGCTGGGGGTCGGTGTCGGCACCGCCTTGGCCAGATCGCAGAGCCAGCGATCGTTATAGGTGGCCCCATCCGAACCGATGTAATAGTAAGTGTCGATATTCCCGGTGAGCGGAGGAGGATAGACATTCACTGCCTGGCTGCCGTTGTAAGTCACCGTCAAGTAATCCCCCTCCCGGACGTCCAGATCCTCGTTGGCCCGGGTTATCTGCAGAGACGCCGGCTGGACTGTATAAACGTTTCCATCGGAAAAAGTGTCCGCGTTGTCGAAGATGGTCCCGTAAACATCGGTATCCGGAAGTCCCGCCCGGGTGATCCGCCACCTCCAGCCGCTGCTGATCGCCGATCTCGTCCGACCCAGAGCCAGATTGTCAACGTCGGCAATATCAAGGGGAAGGACGCCGTAGGCAGGAGTCGGGGTGACGCTGGGGGTTGGGGTCACGCTCGGCGACGGCGTGGCGGACGGCGTCACCGAGGGGGTGGGCGCCGGGGTCTTGTAACCTTCCGGAGTTGGGGTAGCTGACGGTGTCGCGCTCGGGGTCGGGGTCACCGATGGCGATGGAGTCACCGAGGGCGTCGGGGACGGGGTCTTATAGCCGTACGGAGTCGGGGTAGGCGTGGGGCCATTAAAGATGAGAACCCGGTTATTATTCGTATCCGCTACCAGCAGTTTGTTCTCATGGCAGGCAATACTATCCGGCCAGTAAAGGGTCCGGGCGGTGGGGGGAGGAGGAAGCAGCGGATTAACCAGGTCAGGGTCAAAACCATTTATCAGCCGGGAGTTCATGTCCTCCTGGCCCAAAACTACATCCGCCGCGATTCCGTTGCTGGCAGGGATGCTATTGTAAATGAGCACCCGGTGATTCTCCGTATCGGCGATAAAAAGACGAGTGCCGTCGGAGTAGACGTTCCCGAACGGCCCGAAGAGCGTGTCCGCCTCCGGTATCCCCTGGCCCTGGTTGGGCTCTCCGGAGAGGGCATCGTCCTGGCCGACCACCACATCCGCCGCCGCGCCGGCGACAGTAGGAATGCTGTTGTAAATAAGCACCCGATTATTTCCGGTGTCGGTGATGAACATTTTGTTCCCGCTGACAAAAACACCGGTCGGTTCGGCCAGGGTGTTGGCCGCCGGGATGCCGTATCCCTGGTTGGTCTGACCGCTCCACATATCCTCCTGCCCCACGACAACATCAGCGGACTCGTCGAATGCCGCGGGGACCTGGTTAAATATCAAGACCCGGTTGTTGAACCGGTCTGCGATAAACAGCTTCCCATTGTAGATGCAGATATTCCGGGGATCATTGCAGGTATTAGCTTCCACGACTGGCGGAAGGCGGTTGGGGTGATAGTCGTCGATAAGGGAGAGCTGACCGACGGGCACATCGGCACTGGCATTGTTCACCGTGGGGATGGTATTAAAAACCAGTGTCCGGTTATTGGACGTGTCCGCGATCAGAAGTTTGGAGCCATAAACCCGTACACCGTCCGGCTCGAAGAGCGTGTTGGCCATGGGAAACCACGGTTCCTCTCCCGAGGGATGCTGGTTGCGGGCGTTACTGGTCATATCCGGCTGGCCGATGACGATATCGGCACTCTGATTATTAAAAGTCGGAAAGGAGTTGTAGATGAGAACCCGGTTATTGTGAAAATCCGCCACGTAGAGCTTGCTGTCGTACACTTGAATCTCTCCCGGCCAGAAGAGAGTGTACGCGGTCGGCGGAAAAGGGTTCTGCCATTCCTCGACCTGGTTAATCCCGTTATGTGTCATATCAGCCTGGCCGATGACCACCGCGGCTTCCTGGTTGGTCTGGAAAGGCACCGCCGATACAGGAAGCAGAAAAAAGATGATGATGCCGGTTGCTCTAATTATATAGTTACGAAGATCTTTCATTATTTCCCACCCGGTTTTCTTCATATAAAATATAGCTCAGGATATTTGTTTTGTCAAGTTCTCACGAGTGTTGAAGAATAGAATGAGCTGAGGGGAATCCCTTGACAAAAGTGAATTCCAGTCTTATATTTTAAATGGGGAGGTGTAAGAAAATGAGAAGGAATACGAACCCGTTATCCCCCGTCGCCGGCTTCTCGTTTATCGAACTGGTCTTCGTTATTCTGCTTATCGGCATTATCGCGGCCGTGGTGATACCGAAGATGCTCTCGCAGACCGAGATCGCCGCTATCCTGGCGGCCGACCTGGCCGCCTCGGATATCCGCGCCGTGCAGCACGTCGCCATCTTCACCGGCAATCCTCGGACAATCACTTTCGGGGGAAACGGTTATACGGCCACCGGGCTGGAGCCGGAAGACCGAACCCTGCCCGGCAACGCGGTCGCCGGCCCCTACAGCATAACCTTCAACTCATTCGGCGAGCCGGACCAGGGTGGAAATTTCGATATTACCTCCGGCAGCGACTCGAAAACCGTAACCATAGAGGCGCTGACCGGGAAGGTGACGACAAACTAAAAACTGGAGTGTTGGAATGATGGAGCGGTGAAGTAATGGAGGCGCAGGCCTCAATACCCCAGTATTCCATTACTCCAACACTCCATAACAACTAAACCAATCCGATTGCATTGGGGTAGCTTGAGTATTTTAATGAAAACCTTCAAAACAAATCTCTCCCCCGGCTGGACGTTGATCGAGATCGTTATCGTCTTGCTCGTGGCCGCGATTGTCCTGCCGGCCCTGATAATCCCCTTCACCGAAGGGGTGCGTGACCTTGACAGACCGGTCATCAGCGGTACCCTGGCCCTCCTGGCCCAGGAGGAGATGGAGAAGAAGGTGATCAGCTTCAACTACCAGTCGGTGAGCGGGTGGGGCGCTACCCCCTTCTCCGTTCCTTTCGCGGATTACAGCAGCTCTTGCGTCGTTGACCCGAACGCCTCTTTCGGGACTCTAACCGCGGGATTGAAGGAGGTCACGGTCACGGTGACCCATACAAACGGCCAGTCGCTCTCTCTGGTCACGGTAAGATCAGACTGGGATTTATAATGAGATTAAATCCGCTATACAATAAGCGCTGTCCCGGCTACACCCTGATTGAGATGGTGGTGGTGATCGTTCTGGTCATCATCCTGGCGACTTTCTCGATCCAGGCCCTTATTATGTCCATGGAGACTTACACCACCGCCACCCGGGACTACCTGGAACTCTTCAAGGAAGCCCAGCTCGCCATGGAGAAAATGACCCGGGAGATCCGGGAAACGCATCCGACCGGCATAGCCATCACTACCGGATCGATCGCCTTCACCAAGCAGACGGGCCATGACACCCCCGAAGACCCCAACCTGGCGGTCACGTTCGTACAGAGCGGTGACGTTATCAGACGCCAGACCGGGGCCGGGAATTATATTTTGGCCGAAGATGTCGAAGCCTTGTCTTTCGTTCCCAGTCAGGACGCAAACAATGTGGTCACGCTCTCTTTCACCATGTCCAGAGGATCAACCGAGATCCCGGTAAGAACAGCGGTGCTCCCGAGGCAACCATAGATGAGTAAGGTTCTACATCATATTGTCGGAGAAGAAAAAGGGCTGGCCCTCCTAGCCCTGATCATCCTCATGCTGATTCTGGGGGTAGTGGCGTACACATTCGTCAACATGATTGCCACCACGCAATCTTCCGCGGTGTTCACCAACAGATCCCTGGAGGCCTTTTATATTACGGAAGGGGCCCTCGATATCGGCAAAAAATATGTCGCCGTTTACTGGGCCACGGGGACCACCGTTCCCCTGGGAATGGATTTCTGCATATTTACTGATGAGCCGCTGGGTAAGGGCACCTTCAGTGTCTGGGTCAACATGTCCGATATTACATATGCCACCTTTACCGCTTCCGGGAACGTCACCTATTAACCCGATTTATGGCAGGCATATTTTTGAACAGTGACAATCAACACATGGACGGAGACGCGCCACGATATTGACTGTATCGGTCTCTCCAGTAAGTGATTACATAAAAGCAACCAGACTCGACTGCGATCTCGGCAATATAAACAATCAAAAATATAAAATATATTACCTTGACAAAATGTATTTTTTGCCTTATATTTAAACTGGAGTGAAGAGTAGAAAAAGAAGGACTGGAAGGTGCCCTCGGGGCAAGGAGAGATGAAGATGAGAACGATGCGCCTACAGCTCATGATGACGGTAATCATCCTACCGCTGTTTCTGGCCTTTTTTTGCCTCCAGCCCCTTTTCGGCCAGGGGACCTCAATCAGGCAGGTTACCGAGCAGATGCAATCGGGGGAAACTGGTTCCACGGGCGGTGGGTCGCCCCCCGGTCCTTTCGGCGATCACTGGGTCCATCTTCAGAACAACGCCACGGTTGACAGTTACGACTCCCGGATCGGCCCTTACAGTGTCAGCAAGGGGTCGGAAGCAACCGTCGGCAGTAACTGCGATCCCAATGATTCTACGGCGGGCGTCAGCCTGAACAACAATGCGATCGTCAAGGGAGACATCTCGGTGACCACACCGACCGAAGAGGGCGACATTGCGTTACAGAACAATTCCGTGTATTACGGTGTCAGCAGGTACAGCCAGCCGGCCCTGGAACTGCTTCCCGTGAATTCCCCCGCCTGGTGGACCGAGGCCGAGGGGGGACCGAACGGCCAGATTGAGGGGAGTTACGGGAGCAAGACGGGAAAATACGAGATCGCAAATCATAACTTCATGGCTCACAATAACGCGGGGGTCACCTTCCACGCCGGCCAGTACCATTTCGATACCATTGAACTGAGTAATAACGTCAACTTTAATATCGATCCGGATATCGGAGACGATGAGGTGGTGGAAATTTACGTCAATACCAGCATCATCTTCGAGAATAATTCCGATCTTCTCCCCCCGATCGAGATCACCGGGGATACCACGAAATTGCGATTTTATTATGAAGGGACTAATACGGTCGATCTCTCCAACAACGTGACATTCTACGGGTTCATCTATGCTCCCAATGCAATGATCGAGGTCCGCAACAACGACAAGATCTATGGGAACCTGGTGGGGAAGGAGGTCTACATCTGGAATAATGCCGGGGTTCATTACGACAAGGCCCTGCTCGATGAAGACTTCGGAAATATCTTCACCGGAGGCATTCCCGCTCTCCCGAATGAGAGGAAAGACTGGAAAGAGGTTATTATCACCCAATAAATTAGCTCCCTTCGGTCGCTAATTTATCTGAGCCCCCCCGATTGATTTAATCGGGGGGGCTTTTTGCTTAAACAAAATAATTTCTGGAGGCAGTGCCGCAAAATGTATTCCTTACCGTAGCCGCTATTTATTTATTACGGTTCTCTTCCATTATTATAGAAACACAGTATGATTCCCCCCGTATTAAACGGTCTTTTTCCCCGGATAAATGATAAATCAGTCAAATGCTGAAGCAGGTGGTTAACACATAAACAAGAGTACTGGAAAGGTGCTCTTTGTTTTTGTCACCGCATGGTGTAGAGTAATCAAGTAGTTGCCGAATTTATTGGACAATGGGCAGATACGCTTTGCGACTACGCAGATATGAAATACATCCGTCCCATACTGATCTTTCTCCTCTGGCTGGGGGTGATGGGGGTGTTCTTCAAGAAGGAAGTGCTCCCCTCCCTGGTAGACCGGACGGGGAGCATACCGATGCTCCAGGCCGGTCTTCCCGACCTGGTCGGCGACGAATGGATGGGAATTTTTTACAAAAATGACCAGGTCGGATATGCCCACACCGTCCTCTACCCCTACCGGGAAGAGGGTTTTTATGGGACAGCCCTTGACAGCACCGTCTGGCTGATGGTGACCCTCGGGGGGAGGGCAAACCGGGTCCAGGTCCGCAGCTTCTGCCTGATCGCTCCCGGAGGGGAGATCGCCCGTTTCACGGCCTCCGTCCGATCCGAGGTTCCCCCGGTCATTGTAAAAGCCCGGCTGGATGACGGATGTCTTGCCGTCCAGGTCACGGCGGGCGCGAAAGAGCGGGAACTGTCGTTCCCCCTCCCCCACCCTTCCCTCCCCCTCTACGCGCTCACCCCCTTCCTTTCTCTCCGGCCGCTTAAAAAAGGGGAGTCCTTCACGATCCCCGCGCTCGATCCCCTGGCCAGCCTGACCGCCCGGCGGCCGGAGTCGGGTTCGGTCCGGTTTGAAGTCACCGCCCGGACAAAGAACGGCTACGAACTGCTGGCGTATTATGGGGGGATGACCGGGGAGATCCGCCTGGACGTGGCGGGGAACGTTCTCGAAGTCCAAACCCCTTATGGGTGGGCGCTGCAAAGGCAGACGGCGGCGGAGGTGACGGGCTTTTTGGAGCGGATAGAATAACATAACCACTAAGACATAAAAGACATGGAGAAAAAAACTGAATGTCCAACGTCGAACGTTCAACTCCGAACGTCGAACGATGGCTGGCTTGGACGGGAGCTGGACAGACAGGAATGTCTGTGTCACCTTGGGGGCGCACAGACAGGAATGTCTATGTCACCGAGCACATGAAGATTAAATAATAAAACACTTATATATATTTTTTCAAGAGCATTCGTGATCGCAGTCTACCCCGAAGGATTCGGGGTGTCCTTCGTGGTTTTTATTACAAAAAGACAGGTTATATGACCGAACGGACGAAATGGTTATTTTTACTGATTCTTATCGCCCTCATCGGCGGGGGGATCGTTCTGGCCGGGTGGATGATCTGGAAGAGATCACAGGGAACAAGCGGTATCCAGCTTGATGAAAAGAAGATCCAGGAACTTCGGGGCAGATTAGATGAAAATCCCCGGTCTCTTTTTGTTTATGACCCCCGCATTTCATATCGTTTAAAACCATCTTTCCGGGGGCTGCGGCACGACTCACCCACCCTGCCGCATGTCACTAACAGCCGGGGTATCCTCGGCGAGCAAGAGGTCAATCCGGACCCGAAGGTCCGGAAGATCCTCTTCCTGGGCGACTCCGTCGTCTACGGGGAACATGTCCCTTATGAAGAGATCTTCGTCAGCCGGATGGCAAAGGCGGCCGGTCCGACGTATCAGCTCCTGAACGCCGGTTGTCCGGGCTGGTCCACCCACCAGGAACTGCTGGCCTATCGGCTCTACTTTGCCGACCTCCCGATCGACATGGTGGTCATCGTCTTCACGCTCAACGACCTGCTGGACTTCGAATGGGTCTGGCAGGATGAGAGCAGTTTTCAGATGTCGGCCGAGCTGCGGGGACTGGGCGGCCTGGTTCATTCCAACCTGACCGCGCGGGCGATCCGGGATCTGCGCAACCTTTTCTGGAACCGGTCCGAATTGCAGCCCCTGGCCAACCTCAACAATACCTGCCTCAGCGCTTATCTGCCCGAACGCTGGGGCGCCTGGCGAGAAAAAATCCGCCCGGCCTTAATTGAGATCGCCGCCAAGAAGCGGGTGATAATGGCGATCATGCCCGCCCGCCCCCAGCTGGAAGCACTCAATCGGGGGGCCGATCCGGAGACCGTTCTTTTTCCCCAGGAACAGATGAGAAACTTCTGCGCGAAAATGGGAATCGAGTGCGTCGATCTGCTGCCGGCGTTCTTCGACGGCAAGGGAAAATATGATACCGGCCTCTTTCTCGTCAAGGAGAATGGATTGCTCCATCTGTCGGCAGAAGGGCATCAGCGGGTAGCCGAATACCTCCTGCCTATAATAGAAGAGGAAATTAGTGACAAAAAACCAGGACCACAGAATACGGATAGAGAAATGGAGTGATGGAGTAATGGAATGATGGGCGCGCCTGCAGCACCCAACACTCCACTACTCCAACACTCCAATATTCCTTTATAAACCATCCCATGATCACGACAAAAAATCTTACCAAGGTCTTTGGTGACACTACGGCCGTCCACGATCTTAGCCTGGCGATCCCGGCCGGGGAGCTGTTCGCCTTCATCGGCCCCAACGGAGCCGGCAAGAGCACCACGATCAAGATGCTGGCCGGGCTCCTCATCCCGACCCGGGGGAAAGCGTTCATCGGAGGATTTGATATCCAGAAAAACCCGGTGGCAGCGAAAAAGCTGATCGGATATATCCCCGATTTCCCCTTTCTCTATGAACGGCTGACCGGAAGAGAATTCATGGAGTTCGTCGGACGCATATACAGCCTCCCCCGCGATCGTCTGCCCGAATTGATCGAGAGGCAGATTGAAATCTTCGGACTGGGAAACCTGGCCGGAAACTTAATCAGAAACCTGTCCCACGGCTATCGACAGCGGCTGGTTTTCGCTTCCGCTTTCCTTCACGATCCGAAGATCCTGATCATCGATGAGCCCATGGTTGGGCTTGATCCCCGGACCGCCCGCTTGATTAAGGACAGCCTGATGGAACAGTGCCGGCAGGGTGCCGCCGTCTTCATGTCAACCCACACCCTCTCCGTTGCCGAAGAGATTGCCGACCGGGTCGGCATTATCCATGAAGGAGAACTGATCGCCTGCGGCAGCCTGAACGAACTGCGGGAAAAAAGCGGGGTGGAAGGAAGATTGGAGGAGGTGTTTCTCAAATTGACTGAAGAAGAACACGTGGATGCAGATCATCCATTGATTGCAACAAGGAAGAAGGCTGAATGGAGTGATGGAGTGGTGGAGTAATGGAATGGTGGGCCCCCTGACGGCTGTCCCATACTCCAACACTCCGGTAATCCGATACTTCATTTTGGCGCACAGACAGGAATGTCTGTGTCACCCTGGGCACACAGACAGGAATGTCTGTGTCACCTTGGACTCACAGACAGGAATGTCTATGTCACCTTGGACTCACAGACAGGAATGTCTGTGTCACCTTGGACTCACAGACAGGAATGTCTATGTCACCTTGGACTCACAGACAGGAATGTCTGTGTCACCTTGGACTCACAGACAGGAATGTCTGTGTTACCTCTGGCACACAGACAGGAATGTCTATGTCACCTTGGACTCACAGACAGGAATGTCTATGTCACCTTGGACTCACAGACAGGAATGTCTGTGTCACCTTGGACTCACAGACAGGAATGTCTATGTCACCTTGGACTCGCAGACAGGAATGTCTGTGTTACCTTGGGGCGCACAGACAGGAATGTCTGTGTTACCTTGGACGCACAGACAGGAATGTCTGTGTCACCTTGGACTCACAGACAGGAATGTCTGTGTTACCTTGGGCTCACAGACAGGAATGTCTGTGGTACTGATCCATAGGGGCATAAGACCATGGGGGTCTTACTTTTATCTTCATGCACTACTTATTTCTTCTTCGTTTTGATCAGGCAAGAAACGGATTCCGGGTGCTTCTGAAGACCGGGCGTCTGCGCCTCTTCATCGGCGTCTTTGTTCTCCTGGTCGTCTGGATAGGTCTCTTCGCCGGCTTTTATCGGGCCTTCATTTTTCTCCAAACCTTCATGGGGGTGGGAGAAATCCTGATCGACCGCCTGATCTACCTGCTGACCTTTGCTCTTTTCATCATGCTGATCTTCAGCAACGCGGTGATCTCCTTCCAACTCAATCTGAAAGCCGCGGAATCGGTGTATCTTCACACGCTCCCCCTGCCCCGGGCCACTATCTTCCGTTTTCTGCTCCTGGAGGGTACCGTCCTCAGCACCTGGGCGACCTTCTTCCTGATCTTCCCGGTTGCTCTGGCTTACGGCCTCTCCCATGGCATATCCCTCTTCGCCTTTCTCTCGCTTCTCCTCTTCGCGGGCGGGCTCTCTTTCCTGGCGGCATTGCTGGGGGCACTGATCGCGGCCCTGATACCACCCCTTTTGACGCCCGGGAAGGGCCGCCGGGCGATCCTGGCGGCGGTTTGCATCGTCGCCCTTACCTTCCCCCTCTGGCGGTCGCTCTCCCTTGCTCCGCGGACCGCCCCCAACCGTCAGACCTTGATGCTCAACCGGCTGCTCGAACACAGCCGGATCACCCTCAATCCTCTTCTTCCCGGTTATTGGGCCGCGGAAGGTTTCATCCAGGCGGGGAGAGGCCGCGTCGGCAGATCTCTCGGCTTTTTGGCCGTCCTGGCGGTCAACACCCTTTTCGTCTGGCAGATCGTTGAATTAACGGCGGAACGGTACTATTACAAAAACTGGTCACTCTATCGCAGCCGGGGGGGAAGGAAGAAAAAGTGCCTGAAGTGCCTAAAGTTTGTAGTGCCTAAAGTTATCGCCCCGCCCGGAGCGAGGTTAGAAACCTCTCCCACAATTCACCTCCCTAAAACTTCTCTGCTCTTCCAGCCAGGCGAGGCAAAAACTTCCAACTTTAGGCACTTCCTTCAAAAAACCTCCCCCGTCCGGGCCCTCCTGATAAAGGATACCAAGGTCTTCTTCCGCGATCCGGCCCAGTGGATCCAGGCGGCGATCCTTTTCGGCCTGCTGGCAATCTACATCGTCAACATCAAGAACATGCCCCGAAACGTCTATCAGACGTTCTGGAAGAACCTGATCACCTTTTTTAATTTGGGGGCCACCTCGCTGATCCTGGCCACGCTGTCCACCCGGTTCATCTATCCTTCTTTCAGCTTGGAGGGGCGGACCTTCTGGGTCCTGGGACTGGCTCCAATCCGGTGCGCGGATATCTTCCGGATCAAGTTCTGGTCCCATTTTATAGCGGCGGTGATTGTCACCCTGCCATTGATGCTCCTCTCCAATCATATCCTGGAGGTCTCCAGAACCATGACAGTTATTACCGGCGGGGCTATCGTTTTAATGGCGGGGGTGCTGGTGAGTTTAGCGAATGGGCTGGGAGCAATCTTCCCTCAATTCACGGAAGATAACCCCTCCCGGATCGCGTCAGGGTTCGGGGGGACACTTAACCTGATTCTCAGCCTGATCTATATTGTGGTTGTGGTCTGTACCCTGGCAATAGCATATCACTTGCAAAGCGGTAACATAAAGATATGGTCCTTGCCGATACCCCTGTTCGCTATTATCTTCATCCTGATTATTTCCATTCTGGGAAGCTGGCTCCCTTTCAGACTTGGGATCAGGGCGATGAATCGAATGGAATTTTAGCTCTCTATTCTTTCCGGAGAACGGACAAATCCCCGTTTCTATTCGCTTTTACACCCAGGAAATTTCCGATCAACTCTCTACTGGCATCCTGTCGGGCGATCGCCCCGGGAGGCAACCGGGATTCATTCAGAGAACTCAAAACCAGATCAAGGCATATAAGTGCCCCGGAGATCGCCAGACAGCTAAATGTGAAACCAAGCCGGGGCGCCTGTCGGAAGCTATACAACCGGCTCAAATCAAAGAGCATAATAGTCAGGAGAATCCCCGTGACAAGTAGGAGAGGCACCTCTTCCAGCAGTCCTCTCCATCCGAGCCATCTCCCAACCGTGGGACCGAAGATTCCCCGGCTCAGGAATCGATAGGAGAGCTCATAGAGAGGGTTCTTAAATATAATCGGGAGATGAGGGAAGACCATGGTCCCGAAGAAGGTGAAAGTGATGGAGACAACGACCAACGGCACCATGATCAAGGCCGTCTTTTTTCGAGCTACCAACCCAACTCGGGAAAGCAGATAAACAATCGCGGTGACAATAAAGGGGATAATCGGCACCAGATGGCGAGGCCCCATTGACCAACCTCCTGCCCAAAAAGCGAAGGCGCTATTAAAGAGAAAATATGCCGCCACGAGGGCGCCGAATAACCACCCCTCCTGCCTCCATTTCTGGTTTCTGATCATTATGAATATCCCGGCGATACCAATGATGAGAAAGGGTGAGAAGAAAAATAAACCTCGGAATGGGCTAAAGGCTAACTGAAGAAATACTGAGATCTGATGAAGGAGATCGTTTGCGGTGAGAGGAAACGTCACCCCGCTCAATCCCCGGCTATGACCTACCGCACAAACAGGATCGGTAACGAACAAATAAGGGGTCCGAAGGACGGATCCAAAACACCTCCAGTGATAATAACACATGGCCCCCAGAGGAAGCGCCATTCCGGCAAAAAATAAGAAAAGAACCTCCGCTTTACCTCGTAGGAACAACCATATCCGTCTCCCGGATTTTTTGCGGCAGGCGCACGCATAGAGAAAGAAGATAAATGAGACCAGGATCGCGGGATATTCAATAAAACAAGCCAGCCCGCAGAAAAAACCACCTTGTAGAAGTAAACAGTTCCTCCGGGCTGAAGTTCTGTATTCGAAGATGAGAACAAATGCCACAAAGAGGCAGATCCCCACTAATTGATGACCAAAGAAGAGTGATGAATATGCCCAAACCGGGGTTCCCAAGGCATAGGCTATTATTAGCGCCCGCCGGATAGAATAACTTGGCGTAATCCGTCCCCAGAATGAAAACAACAAGAAAAGGAAGATAGCCGAAGGGATGCTGACACAGACCAATCTGAGGATATATAAAACAGTATTCTCCCCGGGAGAAAAGCCGGCATATGTTTGCAGCAGGCGGATCGCCAAATAAGGGGGAGCGGCAATGAAAGAAGACCCCGGCGCTTTGTTGGAATAATAATGCCCCCTACAAAATGATTTATCCTGAGTGTCGCGGGCGAAAATATTTTCATCGATCACAAAGGTTTGGCGGTCAATCAAAGCTTTAGTCAGATAGAGGCGGCTGAATTCGTTGGGGTTCCGGAAACCGATCCAGTCGGATGTAGAATAGAGGAAACAGAACAGGATAAGCGTGATAGTCAGAACGGGCAGTCGAAGATGCATCTCTTTCCAGTGTTTGGCCGGGGAAAGATGGTCTTTTTCTTCAGGCGAATCAATCTTATACCTTAGCCCTGGCATATCTTCTCTCGCCACCAACCTGATTTATCGGGGTTTATCTGGACTCGGACAACTCATCATCTATAAAGAAGACCAAGTAAAATCATGTTGAGAATCTTATAACTATTATTTTTGCGAAGCAGAAATAATACGACGTCGGAGCTCACCGGCGAATTTTCCCTCCGGTTTTAACCGGAGATACTCCCGGTAGCAGTTAAGCGCGTCATCCCCTCTTCCCTCTTGCTCGGCGATGGCGCCCAGGCCGGCATAGGGCTCGGGAAAGTCCGGCGCCAGCAGGAGGGCCGTCTCATAGTCCCGGCGCGCTTCCGTGAAGCGGCCGGCGATAAGGGCCTGGCTGCCGGCTAAGTAAACCCTATATACATTCTCGATATATTCCCGGAAGCGGGCGGTGGAACCGGAAAAGCGTTTAAATAGATCATACCGGTAATAGAGGGGATGACCCGGCTGTTCTTTTGCCGCCGGGATGGCACTGTTTTCCGGAAGCACCCGGTAAACGCGGAAAAACTCGTTTTCATAGACAAGGGAAAATCGCCGGAGAGTGGCGGGGAGAAAGTGCATCCGGTAGGCGGCCATATCCCGGTTCAGCCGCAGGTGATCGGTCAGATACCGCCAGGAGTTCGGCGAGTCGTCGAGAATGGTATCGATCGAATAGACTAGGTAATCGGCGCCGAAGTCCACCGCCAGCCGATAGAGGCTTTCTTCCCCTTCGAAGAGCGCTTCGGTAAAGCGCCGTACCTTCTCCCGAAGGGGCTTCGATTCAAAGAGAGATGTCAGGTTAACCGGCCGATCGGCGTAAACGCGGATCATTGGGGAGATGTGATAATGGGCCAGGATCACATCGTCGGGGCCGGTATTCTCTTTCAGCCATTCAATCAGGTCCCGATCGCTCCGGGAGAGGCTGGCGGTTTGGAAGAAGCGGGAGCGCTCTGAGATCCCCAGGGTCGCAAAAGCGGGCCGGAAAACCAGGGAGGCGCTGAGGCCGGACGGCTTGCCCGCTTCCAGGCAGAGGCAGACCAGGAGCAGGGCCATCCCCATGCCCCGGATTCTTTTCGGGCGCCGCATGACGGCCGCGATCAGGTAACCGATCAGGAGGACCAGGAAATAGATGAAAAAGACCCGCAGCCGGCGGATGAGAAGATAGGCGGCACAGAACGAGCCCGCGTTGCAGAGAATGAAAATCATGGCGGTATCGGCGCGGCGGAGGACAATCCGGGTCAGAACGATCCCCGCCCCCACGGCCCCCGGAAGAAGTAGGGGGAAGAAAAAGTATATCAGCTCGAAGAGAGAAGGTGACAAAAACGGGTCGATCCAGAGGGCCCGGACCTCGAAGGGCAGAGAAAGCGGGTTTGCGGGCTTCTTTCCCAGCAGCAGCACTTTATAGAGCAGCAGGTCGTAAACGTGCGTCAGCCGGGGGGACTGGGGGAAAACCAGGAGAAAGAGCAACAGTACCGCCACAAAAACGAAACGCTCCCGGAGGCGAAATCGGAGCTCGTAGCGCCGAAATAAAAACGAGAAAGCGAGAGCGTAAGAAATACTCATGGGGATGGAGACCAGGAAATAGCCCTCCCGTAAAAAGGGGACGGCCGCACCGGCAAGGGCGGCAAAGAAGGCCGTCGTCAGATAGGTCCGGATAAAATCCGGCCGGGGTTTCCCGATCAGGAAGGCACCTCCGGCAAAACAGGCGAAGATCAGGAAATAGAGCTGGCTGATCTTCCAGGAGGCGAGGGCCAGGGCAAGAAAGGCCCCGGAGCAGATCCCCCTCCACCAGCCGCCGCGCCTCACCCCGGTCAGGAAAAAATACACCTGGAAGAAGATGGCCGGGAGCGCGACGGTTTCTTGCAAAAACTCCCAGCCGGAAGCCCGGGTAATCGCGGGCAGAGTCACCGCGTAAAAAAGGGTCGAGACCAGGGCCGCCACCGTGTCACCGGTGGTTTCCCTCACGGTGAGGTAGACGGCGAAGATCGAAAATGAGGCGATCAGGGGGATGCAGATCCGGATAAAAGAGACAAACGGCATCTTCAGGCCGAGGACGGAGTAGATGGACCCGGTCAGATACTCCATGAGAACCGGGTTTCGGGAAACAACATGGAGCCCTTCCGGATACTGCGCCTTGTAATCAACGGCCGGGATGGCCTCCCCCCGGGCCACCAGCCCGGCGTAATAAAGACGAAGCGCGCTCTCCGAGCTGAACATCTCCCCGCGGTATCTCATCCCCCACTCCAGCCGGCAGAAAACGGCGGTGGCGTAGATACAGACGAGAAGCAGTAAAACCACATACCGATTTTGAAGCCCTTTGTTCATGCGCCCGGAACGGAAGAAAGGAGTATTGGAGTGATGGAATACAGGAGTGCTGGACCTGGCCTCCCGCTCTCCAGTACTCCATCATTCCATTATTCCATCACTCCTTTTTGTCTCACCTCGGTCTTGTCGCTATTACAGTTCAATTTTGCCCTCAAGTAATAGTCTCTGGCCAGGTTAAACTTCGGGTTCATTTCCAGCGCCTGCTCCAACTGCTGCACCGCCGCCCGATATTCGCCTTTCTCATAAAGAACAATTCCCAGATTACAATGGGCGCCGGCGTGATCGGGAACGAGGCGGATGACCTCGCGGTAACATGCTCCGGCCTCCTTCAGCCGTCCCAGCAGAAAAAGAGCATTACCAAGGTTGTTCCAGGCCCGCACATGGTCCGGCTGGAGGCGGATGGCTTCCCGATAGAAAGGGAGTGCCTCTTCATACTCTCCTCCGACAGTGAGGGAAAGCGCCAGATTATAGTAGATATTCGGGTCGTCCTTTTTATACCGAATGGCCCGGGCGTGGAGGGCGGCGGATTGAGAGAATTCCCCCCTCCGGTAAAGAGCATTCCCCAGGCTATCGAGGGCGGTCGGACTGGCGGGGAAACGGGACAGGGAATAGCGCCAGAGGCTGACCGAGTTCCTCCAGATCATCTCCTGACGGATAGTCAAAAGCCCCAGAATGAAAACAATCCCCCAGAAAAACCAGCGACGGGTTGTTCCGGTCCCGCGGGGAAGGCGGATAAGCCCGATGTAGAGGGCCAGAGAAACGGCCATCGCCGGGAGGTAGCTGAACCGGTCGGCCAGGACCGTTTTCCCGGTCGGAAAAAGCCCCGATATCGGAAGTAACAGAACGAGATAGAGAAGCCAGCAGAAAAGCGCCCCCGGTTTCTTCTTTCGCCGGAGATAAAGAAAGAGACCGGTCAGGGCAATGCCTCCCGCCGAAGGAAGAATCCGGGCCGTCCCGGAGAGCAGAGCCGGGGAGATCCGGGGATACAGCGGCTGCAGGCCAACCGGAAAGACGGTCTTGACCAGATAGAAGAGCCATGACCTCCCGGCTAGTGAAATCCGCTCGCCGACACCGACATCACTAACTGAGAGCAGGAGACCGCCGGTGACCTGGCCAGCCAGCGCCCCCATCGCCGCGAGCCCGGCCGCGAGGAGATACGGGACCTTCTCCAGCAGCACTTTCCCGGGATTTTTCTGAAACCCCTTCCGGGGGAAAATATCGATCAGGATGAGGACAAGGGGAAGCGTTGCCGCCGACGCCTTGGAAAGAGCAGCCAGGAAAGCGCAAAAAACGGAGAAAATATAATAATTTATTTTTCTGTTCCGCATTGGGAATGCCGGGGTCCTATATTCGGTCCGCATTGTGGGAGGGCCTTCCAGGCCCGATTGACAGACTTTTCCGGAATCGAGGCTGGAAGCCTCTCCCACAATTCGCTGCGCCGGATCAGAGTAAAAAAGCCGCTCCCGCAGAGAGACCCCCGCGTAATGGAGATAGCAGAGGACGGAGAGTAGATAAAAAAAGGCGCAGAGAACATCCTTGCGTCCGGTAATCCAGCAGACCGGCTCCACCCGGAGGGGATGAAGGGCGAAGACACAGGCGACAAAGAGCGCGCAGTCAACCCGCCGCGGTCCGACCGCTTTTAGAAGAAGTACATAGAGTAGAAATGCGTTGGCCGCGTGAAGAAGTATATTGCCCAGATGATACCCGGTCGGGTTCAGACCCCAGAAGGCGTAATCCAGGGCGTAGGACGCCCAGACCAGGGGCTTGTAGTCTCCTCCCACGACACTGGTAAACCACCACCGAAGATTAAGCCCGTCCGCCCCTCTCCAGCCGTGGTGCTCGACGATCAGGTTGTCGTCCCAGTTAAGGAATTCTCCGCTCAGGGAAGGAGAGAAGACCAGGACCGTCAGGATGATGAGCGCCACCCCGGAGAGGGCGGCGCCGGCTTCATATTTTTTTTGTAGCCGGGCCATGTTGTTCTGGCCATAATACCGTGTAAGAATTAATCCGATTTTTCAGACATCGGATTGAACATTATCAGCGGAAATCCGGATGCTCTTCAATTCATTCCAGTTCGCCGTCTTCTTCGTCATCGTATACGGCCTCTACCTGGTTCTCAATCACCGTTGGCAGAACCGGATGCTGCTGGTGGCGAGCTATGTATTTTACGGCGCCTGGGACTGGCGGTTCCTTTCCCTGATTCTCCTCTCCACTGTCCTCGACTATTACTGCGGCCTCAAGATTTATACGGTGAAGACCAGGGAGAGAAAACGCTTCTTCCTCTTCCTCAGTATCCTGGTCAATCTATCAATTCTGGGGTTTTTTAAGTACTTCAATTTTTTCTCATCCAACCTCCAGAATCTTCTTATTAATTTTAATGTCACTCTGGAGCCCCGGTTCTTGCAGATTATCCTCCCACTCGGGATCTCATTTTATACCTTCCAGACGATGAGTTACACAATTGATATTTACCGGGGAAAGCTGGAGCCAACCAATAGATTTTTCGATTTTGCCCTCTTTGTCGCCTTCTTTCCCCAGCTCGTCGCCGGGCCGATCGAGAGAGCGAGTCATCTCCTTCCCCAGATACTGACCCCGCGTTCACTCTCCCTGCCGAAGTTTTACCGGGGTTGTTACCTGATCTTCTGGGGACTCTTCCAGAAAGTATACATTGCCGACAACCTGGCCAAGCTTGTTGACCGGGTATTTTCATCCGCACCGCCGTACGACGGATTCCCCGTCCTGATCGCCCTTTACGCCTTCGCCTTCCAGATATTCTGCGATTTTGCCGGTTACTCCAACATCGCCCGCGGACTGGGAAGCTGCATGGGTTTCGAGATTATGGTTAATTTCAATATTCCCTATGTCGCCACCAATCCGCGCCAGTTCTGGCAGAGATGGCACATCAGCCTTTCGAGCTGGCTGCGGGACTATCTTTATATCCCGCTGGGAGGGAACAGAAAAGGCCGCTATGAAACGTACCGCAACCTGGCGATTACCATGCTCCTGGGGGGACTCTGGCACGGCGCCGCCTGGACCTTTATCCTCTGGGGCGCCTATCAGGCGGCCCTTTTAATCGGCTACCGTCTATTGACGCCGTGGCTGGAGAAGGTCCCCTTACCCCGGAACCCTTTCCCGGCCAAGATCTGGTTCCTGACGCGGATTATTTTCTTTTTTCACCTGATCTGCCTGGGATGGTTGATATTCCGGGCCCAGTCTCCCGAACAGATTTATTTCATGATTAAAGGGCTTTTCACCCGTTTCAGCCTGCCGGAGGGGTCCATCCGGTTTGTCTACACGCACTGCTTCCGGTTTATCTGGCTGCTCCTCGTCATCCAGTACCTGCAGTACCGGAAGAACGATCTGCTGGCCATACTCAAAATGCCCGCCATTATTCGAGGGGTTATCTATTTCATCATCTATTATCTGATCATTGTCCATGGCGTCGAAGGGGGAAAGGAATTTATTTACTTCGTCTTTTAAACCGTGCTCCGCCCGTGGCGGCGCGCGGTTAAAAGACTGAGAAAAAATACATGAGAATAAACATTTCCAAACTGAAAAGCCGCAACCTCCCCTGGGGATTTTTCATCTTCCTTCTTCTGGCCGGCACCTTCGAAATCACCCTCCAGTGTATTCCGGAGCGATCCCTTCTCACGGTTCCCTACGGTCAGGAGGCGATGCGGATCAAGGGGGAGGAAGCGGAGAAGACGGGAGGTTACGACATTCTCATCACCGGGGATTGCACCGGCTGGGCCGGCATCCGGCCGGCGCTGCTGGAGGCGCGGCTCGGCAAGTCCGCCTACAACTTCTCGGTGGATGTCGATCAGACCTATCTCATCAACTACATCCTCCTGAAACGTTACCTGAACGGCGGCGCCAGGAAGCCGGAACTGGTCATTCTCCAGCTATCGCCGATCTCCCTGCTGGGGAACCATTTCATGGACCTGGAGCGGCTCCGAAACTACGTTTTCCCCTACTTCCGGGCAGACCGGGATCTTCTGGCGGAGATCGGGCTTCTGAAGTTGGCCCCACCCTTCCGCTACCTCCCTTTCCGCCTGCTTTCCCTGCTGCCCTCTTTCCGGAAACAATATGCCCTGAGAAAGGGCTTGCCGGATATTATCGCCCGCGCGCGGCGCTTCCGGGAGAATGAATACGCGGGTTATCTTAAAAAGTATCGTCGGGGGAAAGGTTACTTCAACGAAGATCTCGATCCCACCAAAGAGAAGGTCGAAGTGATCACCGATATTCCTCCGGAATACAAGCGCTTCCAGGTCTCATCCTACAACTGCTACTACATCGACCGGATTCTTTCCCTTCTCCATGAAAACGGCATCCCCGCCGTTGTCTGCTTATCACCGGTCCGCTCCGATGAGATGGAGATCTGGAAAAGGTTCGACCTCCACGACCGGCTGCTGGGTTTCCTCCGGCCCAAAATGAAAGAATACGACAACGTGGCCGCTTTTTGGGATCTGTCCGGTGTCGCCTCGGATCCGAAATACTTCGCCGACCGGGTGCACCTGACCTTCGACGGGGCGTCCGTATTCACGGAGGAACTGGCGGAGAGGATCCGGGATACGGAAGTGCTGGAATGAGAGGGGAGATACCGGAGGGAGGATACGAGATGCCTCCCGAAGCATCTTTCCTATAAATACCCCAACGCTTTCAGCTTCTTCCGGGTATCATCCTCGACCCCGATCATCCTTTGGAATCTTTTTTCCGGCTCCAGTTTCCGGTACTCATCCAGCCGCCGTGAAAGAAAACCGGCCTCTTCCGGATAACGGGAGGAAACGTCCGCGTTCTCGTCGCCGGGGGAGGCGAGGTCGAAAAACGATTCCGTTTGCCGGCCGTTCCCGGCAATCCGGCGAATCAGTTTCCACCGCGGCGTGCGCAGGCAGTAGATCTCATCTTGCCCTCCCCGGAGAAACGGGAAAAGTGTCTCGGAATAGGATATCTCCTCTCCTCCTCCGATCTCCCCGGAAAGGAGCGGAAGGCGGCTGCGGCCCTGCAGTCCATCGGGGATCGGGAGCGAGAGGAGGTCGAGGAGGGTCGGCATGATATCAACGCTGCTCACCTGCCGGGCGATGACATGGCCCGGCATCTTCTCCCGGGGGTCGGCGATGACCCAGGGTACCAGAAGCACTTCGTCATAAACGACATCAGCGTGGCCGGTATAGCCGTGCTCCCCCAGGCTCTCCCCGTGATCACCCGTGATCGAGATCAGTGTATCACCGCTGAGTCCGGTCTTCTCGAGGTAACGGAAAAGACGAGAGAGACAGCCGTCCACGAAGGAGACCTCGCCGTTGTAAGGACTGGAGGGAAATTTATCCCGGTATGCTCGGGGAGGCGTGTACGGCTCATGGGGGTCATAGTAGTGAACAAAGAGGAAGAACCTTTTCTCCCGATTGGCGGAAAGCCACCGAAGGGCTTCCAGGGTGACTTCATCGGCGGCGCTTTCGAAAATATCGACCTTGTGTCCCTGCCAGCGGCTGTGAAGGAACCGGTAGGAGCCGGGTTTACGGAAGGTGTCGTGATAATAATCGAATCCCTGGCCGAGACCGAAACGATGATCGAGAACGAAGCTCCCCACCACCGCCCCGGTCGCGAACCCGTTTTGTTTGAGAATCTCCGCCAGAGTCAGAAACGATTCATCAAGGCGAAAACTCCCGTTATCCCGCACCCCGTGCGTGGGCGGATAGAGTGAGGTCATGATGGTAGCATGCGACGGCAGCGTAACCGGGGCCGAGCAGACAACGGAAGAGAATCGCGCTCCCTTTGCCGCCAGCGAGTCGATATTCGGCGTCGTCGGATCAGGGCAGCCGTAACAGCCCAGGCGATCGCTCCGGCAGGTATCGATACTGACCAAGAGCAGATTGAGCGGGGCGCCCGCCGGTATCTCAACCCGGGGAGCGTTCTCCACCAGGCGGTCGATCGTTTTCAGGTTTTGTCCGATCTGGAATTCACGGTACCTCTCCAGGAAGAAAAACTTCACCTTCCACCAGGCCGAGGCAAGCTGCCGGGGCTGCAGCATGGCCGCCGCGAAAACCAGGGCCGCGATACCGAGAATGACGATAAAACCGGTTGATGGTTTCTTTGGCATGACGGCTTTTTCCCGATCGTATCGGACGGACCGGACGTATCAGACGGATCGGACGGACTCTCTTCCCCAACGCCGACCTATTCCGCCACGGTTTTCATGAACGTATCAAAGGCCTGTTTCCCGATCATTTTCTCGATCACGGCCGCCTCCCGGCGGGCGGCCGCTTCCCGGCCCTGTATCCGATAAATGCGGATTAGTGAGAGTCGGGCCGGCAAATGCCGCGAGTTGTGCGCCAGAGCGATCCGGTAAATATGTTCCGCCTCTCCCCATCTCCCCTGGGTGAGATAGAGTGCCCCGAGAGCATCATAGCCTGCCATCAGGTAGGGCGCGAGGCGGATCGATTCCCGGAGTTCCTTCTCGGCTCTTTTTGTTTCCCCCGCGCGCCCATAAAGATTACCCAGAAGGAGGTGGGCCCGGGGAAGGTCCGGATCGAGCGCGATCGCTCTCAGCAATTCACCTTGCGCCGCCTCCTCCTCCTTCCTCTCGATCAAGGTCAGGGCGAGGGCCACGTGAGCGTCGGCCGATCCGGGAAAAAGATCGATCCTCCTCCTGGCGATCTCAGCGGCCGCGTCATAGCGGCCCAGATTGTGATACGCGGCCCAGAGATTTTGAGAGGCGTTGAAGCCGGGGTCCAGCTCAAAGGCTTTTCGGCTCTCCCTGACGGCCGCGCCGTATTCCCCCCTTTCAATATACACGGAGGCCATAGAGTCGTGAAGGGAAGCGAGGTGGGGAGCTTTACTCAACGCATCCCGCCAGAGGGTAAGCGGGGTCAACCAGACCAGGTTTCGAGCGTACGTCAACAGGGCCATGCAGAAGACGATCAGGGCGCCTGTAATACCGAACCATCTGCCGCGGCAAAAACGTCCCAGCATGACCGGGATGGCCCAGGCGAAGCCGGCCAGGGCCAGGTAGAGGTGGTGCTCCGAGACCAGGGGAAGCAGGACGACCAGCGAAGAGGTCGGGACCAGGGAGAGGAGGAAGAAGAAGATGCCGAAGGAGATGATCCGGTTGACTCGGATCAGACGGACGGCCAGGGCGACGAAAGACGCCAACGCCAGGGCCGGGAAGAGGGCGGCTCCCCGGAATAAGGATACCGTGGGGTGGAGATCATAGTAGATGGTCTGTCTGACGGGGATAAAAAGCAGCCGGAGATAGATGAGAAGGACCCGGAACTGGGTGACGATATAGATCCACCGTGAGGAGACGCGGTCGGCGCTGTCGGCCAGCCCGACCGAAGGCAGGCTGTCCCGGAGGTTAAGAGCGTAATAAAACCCGGCGTCGCCGGTACGGACGGACCACCAGACGGTGATCAGGATAAGGCCCGGGAGGAGGGCAAACGGGAACCAGACGGCCAGTCGCCGGCGCCATCCCTCCTCCGGCCCGAAGAGAAGTTCCCACAGTCCGATCAGCAGGGGGAGCGCTGCCGCTCCTTCCTTGCTGAAGATTCCCAGTAAGCCGGAGATCCAGGCGGCGATAAAATACGCCGCCACTTTTTCCTGCCTGCCCCGGGCATAGAAATAGAGGGAAAGCAAGCAGCAGAAACCGCTCAAGCTTGCCCCGCGCTGGACAATAAAGGTAACCGCCTGGGTCTGCAGGGGATGAGCGACAAACAACAGCCCGGCCAGTAAAGCCGTGTAATAATCACGCAGATCTTCGTTTGAATTTAAAACTATTTTTTTCCGCCGCAGGCGAAAAAAAATAAGGTAGACCAGGAAGGCGGAAAAAATATGGATAACGGCGTTGACCAGATGATACCCGGCCGCGTTCAATCCCCCGAAACGATAATTCAGGGCCAGCGTCCAGAAAAGAAAGCAGCGGGTCGGCCAGAACCTGAAGATGGCGCCGAGGTCTCTCCAGTCATAGAGGGCCGGGTTCCGGACGATATGGGGGATGTCATCCCACTGGAAGGAGGCGGCCAGGCTGTTTAGGTAAATGACCCCTCCCAGGATGAGGATGATGAGGAAGGCGGTCAGGTGTGTTTTCAATATGATATTTCCAGACATAATGGCAACCGGTAATCAGTGATCGGTGATCGGTAATCAGTAATCGGTGATCGGTAGCCGGTGGCCGGGGCACCGATTACTGATTACTGATCACCGATCATCTGTTACTTGATCCCCAATCTCCGAAGCACTTGCTCATACTGCTGATATGTTTCCTTCGCCTTTTGCTCTTTCCCCAGCCCCTGCTGGGCACGGGATTTCAGGAGGTAGGAGTAGGCCATGGCCGGATTCAGATCTATCGCCCGGTCGCAGAAAGAGATTGTCTCCGGATATCGTCCGGAACGGAAGGCATCGTCGGCCAGCATATGATAGACCAGGTCGCTCTCCCCCTGTCTCCGGAGAGCCTCCTGCCAGAGGGTGCCGCCGTCCCGCCAGAGCCGGCAGCGGTACCCGCTGCCGGCCGCCAAAAAGAAACCGGCCATACAGCAGAGAATGACGATTGCCGTTTTCCGAGCTTTCATTTTCCCCGCCCGGGACAACAGACCGCCAATGCCTCCGCCGATCAGATAACCGGCCCCGACCAGAGGCAAATAGGCGAACCGGTTGGCGGCAGCCTCGATGCCGGCGAAAGGAATGAGACGGAGAACGGGCAGGAGAGTGACGACAAAAAAACCGGCGGCGAAGAGCATATCCCGGTTGCTCTTCCGGACCGCGGCCAGCCAGACGGCCAGGGAGCAAACCAGGAGCAGAGAACCCGCGACCGGAACCTCAAAGAAGGGCAGACTCCGGGGAAAGAGCTCGATCGGAGAGAGTCGAACCGGGAACACGGTCCGGGTCAGATAAAAACCCAGGTTCCGGAAAGAGAGAAACATGTTTTCACCGGAGAGGCCGAGATGGGCGGCGCTGCCCGGATAGCGGGCGGTTTGCATCATCAACACGGGGAAACCGACGGCAAGCGCGATGCCCAGGAAGGGCAGCAGCGCGATCCAGTCTTCCTTCGACACCCGCCGGCGGAAGCAGAAAAGCCAGAGCAGTATCACCGGCGGCAGGGTCGCCGCGGTGGTTTTGCAAAGAAGAGAAAGAATAAAGAGGATAATCGAAGCGATGTAGAACCGTACCTGAGACCGGCGGTGATAGAGGATGAATGTTATCAGCGCGAGCAGATAGAAGAACGCGTAGAGAAGGTCTTTCCGAGCCGATACCCAGGCCACCGCCTGGACCTGGAGAGGATTGATCTCGAAGAAAAGCGCGCCCGCCAGGGCTGCCGGGAGGTTCCGGCCGAGCAGGAAGAGGAGGAAGAAAACCAGCAGGGTATTCGCCTGGTGCACCAGCAGGCTGTGCAGATGATAGACGGCGGGACGAAGACCGGAAAGCCGGTACTCCAGTGAAAAAAGGATCGTCACCAGCGGGTGGTATTCGCTGACCACCCGGGAGCGGAATATCTCGACCGTGTTTTGGAAGGACAGCTCCCGGACCAGGGGATTATCGAGAAGCTGGGCGGGGTCGTCCCAGTTGGTGAACCCGTTGTGGAGCACGGGATAGAAGGCCGCCGTCCCCGCCGCCAGGAGAATGGCTATGCTGATCCATATATATACTGTATTTCTTTCCGAACCATTTCCCGATGTGCAACTCATTTTCTTGGCCTATTTATCACCGCGAAGGACACGAAGTTCACGAAGGGAATATTTTACATACTCTATATAAAAGCCTTCGTGGACTTCGTGTCCTTCGTGGTTTTATTCTCTTGTCAGTATTGGTAACACCCGGGCCAAATCAACCGGATGTCCGCTTAAAAGATTATTCGGCCGCGGCCTGGTTCCGGCGGGCGGATTCCAGGCTCGGGTCCAGTTCCAGGGCCTGGCGCCACGCGTGGCGGGCATCCTCTCCTTTCCCTTGATTGGCATAGATAACCCCCAGGTGATCATAGCTAATCGCGGAGTCGGGGTTGAGATGAACCGCCTGCCGGGCGTATCTTTCCGCTTCATCCCAATTTCCCCGGGAAGCGTAAAATCCCGCCAGATAATCATGGACGATATAATTATAGGGGGCGAGTCCAAGGGCCCGGCGGAACGCACCCTGGGCTTCGGTGTATTTCCGTTGAGAAAGATATATCTTCCCCAGTTCATAGGCGGCGGGCGCGTAATCGGGATCCGCCGCGGCACCGCGGACAAGGAGTCCCACCGCGTTCTCCGCCTCTCCCTGTTCCCATCGGGAAAGAGCGAGATTGGTAAGAATGACCGCCCGATATTTTTCCGGGGGTTCCCGATCCAGGGCATCCCTGAACATGCTTTCGGCGGCGGCCGGCTTCCCCTCTGACAGGTAAATGCTGCCCAGGTTATTGCGGGCAGCGACACTGGCCGGAGAAGTCCGAAGAATATCCTCCCAGAGAAGACGGGGATCGGCCCATGTCCGATTCTCACTGTGCACCAGGACGCCAAAGGAGATCAGCACCAGTAAAAAACAGGCGCCAACAATCAAGCGGCCGAGACGCGATTTACAGCCGTTCCGCAGTCTGTCAAAAAGGAAGGAGAAAACGAGACAGAAACCGGTCAGCGGCAAATATAGATACCGATCGGCAACCAGACGAGGCTGACTGATGATATTGGCAATCGGGAGGAGGGCGACGATGAACCATCCCCAGCCAAGAAAAAGGAGCCGAGACCGGGCGGCGCAACCGAGAATAAGCATCCCCGCGGCCAGAGCAAGGAGCAGAATGCTATTCGCCGGCAGGGAGAAAACTCCGTGAGGAAGGGGATAGACGTAATCCAGGCAAAGGTTAACCGGGATAAGGGCCACCCGGAGGTAATGGAGGTAGGTAGCCGAGACGACATTCACCGGGCCCATTTCTCTCGCCGCCGAGATCATCAGCCAGCCCTCTTTTTCCAGGATGAAGAAACGAATCGCGACCCAGACCAGACTGACGGCGATGAATCCCAGCCAGAACCGCGCCCGACGGCTGATCCCGGGGAAACGTTCGGTCAGCAACTGCAGGAAAATCCAGAGAGGCAGAACCAGGGCCAGCTCCTTGCTGGCGAGGGAGAGAAGGTAAAAAAAGAGGGAGAAGAAAGTCCAGGTCCAGGGACGTCGGTTTACCCGGGTTGCCCGCGTCGCGGCAATTAGGCTGAGAAAAAACCAGAAGAACATCAGTGGATCGTCCAGAAAGGAGATGCAGGTGACGGTTTCCACGTGGGCGGGATGGAGAGCAAAAAGGGCGGCGGCGCCGAGGGCAACCGGGGTCCCGGTCCGGAGCAGGCGGAGATAGGCATACAGGAGGATGATATTGACCAGGTGAAGGAGCAGCTTGAAGAGGTGATATCCCCAGGGGTTAAGCCGCCAGAACGCGTATTGGAGAACATAGAAAAGAACGGTGACCGGCCGGAAGCGTTTGGGGGAAAGTTTATAAAATTCGGGTGTAAAGAGGCGAGGGATCAAAGAAGGATTCTTAACCAGGGCGTTTTCCACGATCTGGTTTGTATCATCGTAGATAAAGGGGACCCGGAAGGAATTGCCGTAGGCGATAACGGTCGCCAGAAGAATCAGGGCCAGGATTGCGCAGGTTTTGATTTTTTGTCCAGCCATGTCTCTATCATACCCGGAATCAAGGTTAGAAAGTAATCGGTAATCAGT
Source organism: uncultured bacterium (assembly GCA_963822585.1). Taxonomy (GTDB): domain Bacteria; phylum Auribacterota; class Erginobacteria; order Erginobacterales; family Erginobacteraceae; genus CAWGIE01. Next base: position 33,592 of record CAWGIE010000026.1, on the reverse strand, counting down.
GATCAGTGATCAGTAACCGGTAAACGGCAAGCGAATTAAATGACCCGGGGGGGCTGCTTCGCGCCCTACTGATTACCGATAACTGATTACTGATTACCATCTTTTCAACTGATTACTGATCACTATTTTTCAACGCATTACTCCCCTGCCCAGCCTTCCCTAATGAGATACAGCGAAAAGGTAATCGGGTCCATCCTGGAAGATAATCCGGGCATTTTGCTTAAAAAACTCTTCCAGAATTTTGTTTTTCTCCGGGGTGAGTGCGGGGAAAAGCCCCTGCGCGGCGATATTAAAATTGACCAGGATATGGGTGATCCCCCGGCGAAGACATTCCTCCCGCAGTTCAGCCGGGGAATGACTCCCGGCCAGCAGCTCCCTGATGGTCTGGTCCTGGAAGATGCTGTCAACGATCGTGGGATGCCGGGAATAGTACCAGGCATTTCCGCCGTAGATGAAGAGGATCGCGGAACCGTCCGGCAGGTTCCGGTTGGCGAAATCGATCGCCCGGTAATTATGCACATTCCGGGCAAGGAACTCATCATTCGTCTCCCGCCCCGAGACAAAACGGAAAGGATTCACCTTCGCCACGTCGCCGGCGATCGTCCCCAGGTTCAGGCCGATCACCAGGCAGAGCACACAGAAAACCACTGCCTTCAAGAGCCGGGAGAGGCGCCCCTCCAGAAGAGCGGCTGCCGCCGTACCCGCCAGTAAAGACACCGGCGCCAGGACCGGGATCAGTTTGCGGACCTTGAGCGAGATAACCGCCCAGATGAGAAAATAGATCAAAGAATAGATCCCCAGGAAACGGAAGGAATGATTCTTCTTTCCGGTAAAGAACGCCAGCGGCAGAAAAATCAGAAAGGCGGGGCCGATAATCCCGTCGAAGTTATCATACGTGTAGGCTCCCCGGACGGTCAGGTTCCAGGGAAGAAGCAGATAGTCGAGGGGCCCCATCCTCAGGCCGCCCATGATGATGCTCCGGTAATACAGGGCCCGGGCGGCATCCCATCCTTTACCCCCGAAGACCGAGTAAAGGACCGGGTAAAAGGGGTTGCCGGTCATCCAGAGGTTCTTGAGATACCAGGGAGCGGCGACCAGAAGAGCGATCGCGGAGAAGGAAACCACTTTCCCGCAGAACAGCCGGCGTTCTCTGTGCCGGGCACAATCGATGAACGCCAGCACCGCCAGGAGCGCGAAGAGGACAAGTCCGGTATATTTGCTCCCCATCGCCAGACCTCCGAAGAGGCCGATCAGGACGAAGGAACCCGCCCCCTCCTTCCAGCGCAGATAACTGAAGAGAGCAAGCACCGTCCAAAAAGTCAGGCCCAGGTCTATGTAGGCCCAGGAGGAGACGCGGGCCACCGAGGGGACGGTGTAGAAGATCAACGCTCCCAGGGCGGCGGCCGAGCGACCGGCAGGCCGACGCCCAAAGAGATAGACCGCGGCGGCGCTCATCAACCCGAAAAGGCAGTGCAGGAGATTGGGGAAAAACTCGCCGCCCCCGGCAAAGCCGACCGTGAAGAGGGTCCCGACCGCGGCCGGCTGGTTGGCGAGCACGTTCCCTTCCAGCCAGACCAGCCGGTGGGCGGCGAGGTAGGCGCGCGGGGGCGGGAGATGATATCCGATGGCGTCTCCGGCCCAGGGCGGCGTCAGAGAGGAAACAATATTCAGGCCGAGAACCGCCAGGATGAGAATGAAAGAGAACAGCTCCATCCGGGAAAAGGAGAACACCCGCACCGTTCCCCGCGGCTCCTTTTTTCGGAATGGGAGATACCGGACGAGGGGCAGCAGGAGGATAGCGAATACCACCGGACGATAGAGGAAGCCGCCCAGGACGGAAAAGAAGATCAGATAAGAGATCACACCCAACCCCAGACCGGCCCGGAGCAGCAGGCTCTCGCCCCGGGACCACCCCCGTCGGGTCATCCGGGTGAAGAGCAATTTTCCCCAGGAGACGGCCGAGAACATCGTCAGAACGAGCAAGCCGAAGGAGACGAGTATGTTCATTCCCAGATTCATCGTATTGAATTCTTATTTTTCCGCCCCGACGTGTTTTCCGGGGGAGGGAAAAATATTACAGATAGCCCAATGACTGGAGACGCTTCCGGGCGGAGGGGGCGATTTCCTCCCGTTGGGGGGCATCGGTATTCCGGAGATCTCCTTCCTTGATCCATCCGAAAAGTTTTTTCTTCAACTCCTCTATCCGCGCCCGGTATGCCGGATCGTTAATCAGGTTGTTGGTTTCGGCGGGATCATCCGCCAGGTCGTAGAACTCGAAGATATTCTCCCCGGGATGCGGGATTAAAATCAGTTTCCAGCGGCCGGTCCGGACCATCCTCCATTTTCCGGCGATTCCCTTCAGGTACCTTTTCGGGTTATTGGGAAACATGCTATAGTCATTCTCTCCGAAAGCGATCAGACCGTCCGCTCCGCCGGGTTTCCCGGCCCCGTACGAGAAGAGGTCGACGCCCTCGGAAGGCGCCCGGATGCCCAAAACGCCGAGGAGAGTCGGGAAGATATCGATACTTCTTACCTGGTAGGAAACGACAACGCCGCCGGTCTGCTCCGGCCGTTTGATAATCAGTGGGACCAGGGCGTCGGTATCGTAATAGTATTCCCCGTGATCGAAATAATAATCATGCTCCCCCAGACTTTCCCCGTGATCGGCGGTCACAATAATCAGAGTATCTTGATAGAGTCCTTTCCCCCGTAAATAGTTGAGTATGCCGCCGACGGCAGTGTCGGATTGTCGTATTTCGGCATCATAGGCCGAGATCAGCAGCCCCATCTCCTCCGGGGTGTACAACCGGGAAAAGCATCTTTGATTGGGGTCTTTTCCTCTCAGGAACAAAAGACTGAGATCGTAGGCAGGATCGGCGGAGAAAAGATCCAGGTCTTTCTGCAGGGGGTTGTAGGGCCAGTGCGGAGCCAGGTACCAGAGGAGGAGAAAAAAGGGCCGGGGATCGTCTTTCCCCCGCTCCAGCCAGGAGACGGCCTGCCGGGTGACTTCGGCGTCGTTTTCCAGGTTGCGGTAGGTCATAAAACCCTGCTGAAGGCCGGAATTCGGGTGAAGAAGTCTCTGGTCCAGAAAGGCCGCGGTTCGATAGTTCTCGTTCAGTAAAATTTCAGCCAGGTTATTATTTCCCGGGGTCTCGTACATGTCGCCGGTCACATACAGAGAGCGGGTACCATGGGTATGGGGATAGAGGCCGGTCATGATCGAGACCGCCGAGGGCGTGGTCCGAGGGAAGACAACCACCGCCTGCTTGAAGAGGGTCGCCTCCCGCGCCAGCCGGTCGATGGCGGGGGTGGTGTTTTTCGCGTATCCGTAACTGCTCATGTGATCCGGTCTCAAGGCGTCAATGACGATCAAAACCACGTCGGGCCGCGGATGAACCGTATCGCGGGAGTAGAAGGCGACGACCCCGTTGACGATCAGCAGCAGAAACAGGCAGAAGAAACCGGCAATCCGCAACCAGCGGAGTGAGGCGAGCATAACCCAGACATTTTTACCGTTTCCTTCTCCCCGCCGCTTTGCGGACGAACGGGTAAACAGGAAGATGATCATTCCCGAACCGGTTGAGAGCAGGGCCAGAACGACGGCAAAAAGCAGCCAGTCGAAGAACGGACGCTGGAAGATGAGGGCGATCAGACGAAACATCCGGAAATGGAGATAATTCTGAACCAGGACACCATCCAGGGCTCTTTTCAGAGGGTTTAAAAAAACGATGAAGCCGATAACAAACCCCTCCAGAAAACCGATCGCCAGCAGTGCGGTCGCCACCTGCCGGATACTTATTTTTTTGCGATTATCTTCCATTTTACGCTTTGATGGGGCTCATCACTTTGCCCCTCTTCTTAATGGGAGCTCGTCTCTTCCTTCTCCCTCCTATCGAAGGGAGGAGGGAACTGTCGGGCCACCCTCCCCCTGACCCCCTCCCATCAAGGGAGGGGGGAGTCCGGCGGGGCCACCCTCTCCCAACCCCTCCCATCAAGGAAGGGGGGAACCTTGAGTTTCCCGGAGCGTACGGCTCACTTTTTTCGCAGGCTCTGCAGACCCTTCCGGGCCTGGTATGATTGTGGGTTCAGTTCCAGGGCTTGATTAAATTCAGATTCCGCCCGCTCCCACTCTCCCCGTTTCATGGCGGTGAGGCCTCTCCAGCCGTGAAGAAAGGCCGGCCGGATGGAATCCCGGTCCCGTCGCATTTCCGGGGTTTTGATATTTACCGGGATCGCGACGACGATCAGAATCAGGATATTGCCGGCCAGGGCGAGCCACCGTTTTTCCCGGAGACGCCGGTAGAGGTGCCGGACCGCGGCGGCGGCAAAGAGCAGCAAAACGGGAACCAGGGGGAGACGGAAACGCGGTATCACATAAATGAGAAGAAATGAAATCAGATACGCGGCCAGGTAAAGATAGAGAAATATCCCGCCCGCGCGGGGCCGGCAGACGAGGAGGCCGAGTACGGCCAGTGGCAGGAGAACCGCGATCCCGATGAACGGATAAGTATTCAGCGTGGATGCCCTGTCCAGGACCTCGGGGACATCATGCGGTTCATACCCGTTTACCGCCGCCAGCAGCTTCTTCCCCAGGAGGATTAAATATTTTCGGGGGTGCTGCCGGATAAAAGACATCCCTTCTTTAAACCAATAACCGGTCGCCTCCCGGTGGCTGAGTTGGCGACCCTCGGCCGTGGAAGCCATCTGGCGGCTGAGAAGGTGCTCAAGGTAGCTCAGCTTCTCCCCTCCCGGCCGGGCATAATAGGTGACGATCCGGTCTGGCAATCCCGGCGGAGGGCTGAAGTCAAACCCTTGTGTCCGTTCATTATTGCCGCAATAGAAAACCCAGCCGCCGCTGGCCGTGACCGGGATGAACTCCCTGCTCCCGGTATAATTGCGGATCGATACCGGAAGGACGACCAGCAAAGCGGGGATCAGGATCAAGGCAATTGACTTAAGGAGGCGGCTGAGCCCTTCCCGGCGCAGACTAAAGTCTGCGGCTATCAATTCTGTGCGGGCAGGGCGGAAAAGAAAATACAGGAGCAGAAACACCAGGAAAATGGTGATATTGGGGCGGGTGATAATACTCAAACCGATGCAGAGTCCGGCGGCGGCCAGCCAGGCTGGCTTCCCCCCGCGTCCGGCGCGGCCAAGGCAGATGAGAGCGGCCAGGTTGAAGGCGATCACCCAGACCGCGGGCAGAAAACTGGAATCATAGATTACAAAGGGACTGTAAAAAACCGCTCCCAGGCCGGCGATCCAGCCGACCGTCCGGCCGAAGTAAATCGTCCCCGCCCGGTAAATAAGCCAGCAGTTACACGCCCCCAGGAACGTCTGCAGGACCTGCAGATCAAAAACGGTACACCCCACCCATTGCCCCGCGGCCAGGAAAAGGATATAAAACGGGCTGGAATAAAAAACCTCGATGGGAGGAGCGATCACGCCCCGGAACCGGAGCGCCAGTTCCCAGTACTTGAAGAAAAATTCCGATGGATGAAAAATATAAAAAAGAGCCGCGAGCTGTACGATCAAGGCCAGAAGAAAGAGCAAAAGAGGGTATATATTTTTCCGCGCGGTATTCATAATGATATAATATATTTAAAATCAATTCGCCTCCCCGTTTCAACGGGGAGGCGAATTGATTTTACGGTAGATATATTGCGGCCGCCAGGGATATCCGGTGACCGGGAAAAAGACGGTTCCGTCCTCAAAGACGTTCCCTTCCCTGCGGTACCGCTCCTTCAGAAGATCGGGGAACCAATCCTCCCGGTCGAGGATTATACATTCATACCTCCCCTCCCGGAGGGATTCTTCGAACTGGGCCAACCAGGACCGAGCCGGATCCTCCGGGGATGATCCCATGGCCAGTAAAAGATCGAGGGCCGCGGTCCAGTGAGCCGCCGATTCCTTTCCGGCCAGGCGGGGCAGATATCCGTGGAACGGGAGCAGGACTTCTCCCTCCACGCTCTTCATGTACGCGATCAGCCGGTCTCCGGCCAGCCGGTCGCCGGGGCGGGGAATACGGGAAACCGGAAGATATCCGAGTATCACAAACTGAAGCGCCAGGCAGATACTCACCACCGGACCGAGGAGGGCCGGCCCCCTCCCCTCTCCATCTGATATTCTCCCCCATACCCACCCGCAAAGGAGCGCGAAGGCGAGGGCCGCGGGCAGCAGGGTGTTAATATAGCTGTTCACGTTGCCCCTTCCCACCAGGCTGACCAGGAAGAGACTCGCCCCCAGCGGATAATACAGGAGCCAGGTGGCATCCTCCCGAAGCGAGCGCCGGTTTTTCATGAGAAGCAGCGGCGAGACCAGGCTGAGGACGAACATAACCGGGAATGTCCCCATGACGTCCCCGGAGAGAAATTCCCGAATCTGGGCCGTCCGGACTACATGACGGGAGGAGAGGAAAAAAACGTAATAGGAATACCAGCCTCCATAACGCGCATTCAAAAGGAGGGTGCCGCCGCCCGCAATGAGCGCCAGAGTTCCCAGATAGATGAGAGCCCGTTTCCATCCGCTGACGAGATAATAAAGTCCGATCGCCAGGGCCGGCGCAAGCGCCACTTGTTTGGTGAAAAAGGCCGCTGAGATGACGGCGGCGCCCAGGACCGCGTTGCCCGCTCCAGCCTTCCGGCGGCCGGCAATGAGAACAGCCAGCGTCACCCAGAAGAGAAAGAGGCTGTCAACCCGGGCGATGTCCATCCAGGCCCCGGTCGCGTTATAGGAAGCGGCGAAGAGACCCGCGGCAAGGATCCCCGCGGAAGCCCGGCGAGTTTCCCGTTTAACGATAGAGAAGAGTAACACCAGGATACCCGCTGAGGAGCAGAGAGAAACCAGGCGGGGGGCAAAAAAACCGATCCCGAGGACGCTCATGAGCAGAGAGCTAAGGAAAAAATAAAGCGGGGGATAAATAAAGGGGATATACCCCATCGACGGCGCGCGATAGAGGGGCTGGCCGTTGAGCACCTGCACGCATTCATCGACCATCGCCCCCTCCATCCATTCCAGTTCATACGGGTAGATGATCCGGTGAAGAGTCGTCCAGAGAAAGACGACGATGAAGAAAAGGGAGATGAGAATAAGCGCGTATTTCAAACAGGACGAAAGATAGGCGATCAACCGGGAGTGCTGAAGTAAGGGAGTGATGAAGTGTTGGGTTTTCATCATTGCAATAGGAACTATTAAAACCACGAAGAACACGAAGATTTCGCAATCACTGAGCTACTTCTCATTCTATCCCAATCATTGTTGATGTACTTAGTGGGCAATAAATCAAAAGATCTCCGCGGCGCCCCCTCACCCTAACCCTCTCCCCCGGTGGGGTGAGGGGACTATTAGCTGACACATCTTCGGGGTTAGCAACCCCGTTTCTCCGCCATTTTTCCCCGCCGCCCGGGTCGTGGTTGAATCGGTGACACGGACATTCCTGTCTGTGCGACCAAGGTGACACGGACATTCCTGTCTGTGCGGCCACCCCGCCGTCGGTGACACGGACATTCCTGTCTGTGCGGCTAACCGGCCATCACACCACTCCATCACTCCACCACTCCATCACTCCATTCTATCCTGTACACTACCATCTTGGGGAAGGTGTTGGCCGCGATCTGGTAATGAACGCGGTATATCTCCGGCCGCTGCATCATACCGAACAGGGGCCGGAGCCTGAGCCGGGGATCGTTCAGGATCCCCAGGTTCTCGAATATCCAGCCGGGAGAGCTCTGGAGTTCCACCATGGCCAGGTAATCAGCCCCCCGTTTTTTCATGTAGTCCACCACCTTCCCCTGGCGGAGATAATCGGCAAAATCCCGGTCCACCAATCCACCGAGGTCGATGATCTCGGTTTCGGGGGAGAAATATTTTAACGCCCCGATGTCGAAGGCGGCCAGGCGGGTGCCGGGGGGGAGGTTGGTGCCGATCCAGCGGGCTACCGTAACATGGACATCATTGATATGCCGGACGGTGGTGCGATACACCTCCTGCCACCGATGCGTGGAGACGAGATCGAGGAGCAAAATCCCCCCCATGAGAATGGAGAGCATTACTGCGACGGTCTTCGCACCGGGGAGCGGTTTCGCCGCCTTTCGGACCAGACCGGCGGCAGGCGGCAAAAAAAGAACCAGCCAGAAAAGGAGAAAATTGATCGCCTGGTAACGGCCGGCCTGGCTCGGGCTGGGGAGCATGATGACGTATACCAGGTTATGCCCGATGGCCCAGATCAGAAATAGGAACAAGCCCGATATTTTTCTTTTATCGCCCAGTGCGTCTCGAATAATGAGCCGGAGCGAAACAAGGGCGAGAAGCCCGACACCGATCCAGAAAAGAACAAGGGAGAGGCCCTGCTGAAGAAAGCGGGGCAGAAGACTGATCCTGAACCCATAGCCCCAGAGTCGGAGATAGGCCAGCAGACCCCGCCCACCGGCGGGGACTGAGAGCCACTTCCGGCCGGCGAAAGTGGTCGGAAGGAATGTCCCTGTGAGATATAGGTTTTTCAAGAGCTCCAAGATGAGAAAAAATGCCGGGATGAGGAGAAGGGGAATCGCAGAGTGCAGAGCGCATAGCGCAGAGCGCCTGAAACCGGGGCCCGGGGCGCTCTGCGCTATGCCCTTTGCGCTATGCTTCTCTACCTCTTCGGCATCTCTCCCGGTGCGACCTCCGAGAAACTCTACAATAACGGCATACAAAAAGCCCAGTACCCAGAGCACGCATCCCTCGATACGGGTGACCAGCACCAGGCCCAGGAATAAGCCCGCCCATCCATATCGCCCACGATTCATAAAGAGAATCGCCAGGACCCCGATGGTCAGGAACGCGCTTGTCTCCATCCCGGAAAGACTGTACCAGACGAGAGGACCGCAGAGGAGGACCAGGACGGACAGCAGAGCGCATAGTGCAGAGGGCAGAGCGCAGAGCGCGGAGCGCCCTGACCTCATTTCCCGACTACTGTGGGAGGGCCTTCCAGGCCCGATCTCCCGGCTTCCCCGATCGAAGCTGGAAGCCTCTCCCACAGAAATCAGAAAAGGGAAGACGAGAGAACCCATCGCCACGGCCAGGATGAATTGGGCGATGGATCCTAAAAAAAGGCTCCAGCCCACAGCCGGCAACCCCGCTACCCGGCCCAGGCAGAGAAGAAGAAACCAGAGGCTGCTGGTAAAGCCGACGGAAGTATGGCCCGGGTTAAAGGCGATTTCCCCATGGGCAACGAACATCCGCGCGAAAGCGGCGTAGATCCAGCTGTCGTCCAGGGGAAACCCCGGGGATTTAGCGCGCAGGGTCGGAATAGTGCCGGGGAGAAGGGGCGTTATATAGAACCAGAGAATAAGCAGTTCGGTGAGGAGGAGCAGAGCAAGCCGGTATTTAAAAATATTATATTTCACCATGAAGATCACGAAGAACACGAAGAAGGCTTATCAAGAGAGTCTGGTGTCCCGATATAATCTCTTCGTGTACTTCGTGCCCTTCGTGGTTTAATCCGCCTGTAAAAATTAATTTTTCAGATCAGCCGGGAATTGGAGATATAGTAGGCCATGAATAGGAAGAAGATGCCGATAACTATAAAGACCAAGCCCACGGAGATCCGGTATTTCATCGTCTTGTGATCGGTGGTCACGATCTGGTTGAGCAAAGAGCTTACTTTCACCAACGCTCCGGGCGCGACCAGGAACATGACCCCCGATATTAAGACGATGGCACCAATCAGTATAAAGGCAGTCATCGTCGACTCCTCGTCATCGCTTTGGTGAGTACCCTGCCCCCGAAATCACCCTTGTTCCCTTCCTTCTCCTCGATCGTGCTCCCGCTTTCTTCTTTCTCTTCCGCTTCGGGCTGGGGAGGCTGCGGCTCTTTCGTGCTCTTGTAAAGATAGGGCCTCACCTGGTCATCCTCGGTATAGCGGACGTCCTCGAGGGCGTCCGGCGGCGTTTTCTCCAGCATGATTTTCTCGTAGGCGGACAAAGGCGTGTCTTCAGTAACGATTTTTGCGGTTATAAAGATTAAGAGGTTCGTCTTTCTCAGTTCAGTATGCTCCTCCTTGAAGAGGTATCCAAGAATAGGTATATCGCCGAGAAGGGGAATTTTGGATTCTTCATCATTCTTATAACTCTCGATCAGACCACCGATAACGATCGTATCGCCGTCTTTGATGGTGACATTGGTATCCGCTTCGCGAATTTTTATGATCGGGTAGGCGGTTTTGAAGGGGTTGCCCTGCGTATCGTATGCCACCGCGTATTCATTATAATCGCTCACCGCCGGGTGAACGATCATGTTTATCCCCTTCTCTCCCGACATAATTTCCCGGACCTGGGGAATCACTTTCAGCGTTATCCCGATCTCCTGCCAGACATCGACTGACGTTCCTCCGACCGTTCCTCCACTTTCACCGCTGACCTCGGTCTTCAGAATCGGATAACGCTTCCCGATAAATATCTTGGCCGTGTAATTTTCATGAACGGTGATCCGGGGATTGGAGAGGATAACGATATTGGAATCCGTCTTCATCGCGCTCAACATCAGACTAAAGTCCGTCGCGCCCAGAACGGCACCGTAGGTCTGGCCGGATGTCGTCAGTTTGGTCAGTGTATCGGCAATGCCGTTCAGGTAGTTATCGAAGTTCCGCTTGGTCTCGGTGTCCTCGATCCGGGAGTAGAACTCATCAGCCCAGCCGGACGCCCGGACGTCATTCTCGACCGCCGCCCGCCAGGCCATGTTCTGCTGAAAAGGTCCGCCCCCGGAGTTGGTGGGTATGGTAAAATTATAGAGGTCGGGGATACTGATGCCCCCCCCCCCGCTGGTGGGATACCCGCTCCCGGCGTAGCTCAACCGGCCGGACGTATCGCCATTCTGCGCGTCTCCCTGGTCATACGTCAGGCGGTCCTCTCCCACCGCCGAGGTTCGTCCCACCTCGTATTCATCGCCCCAATTGCGGCTGTTCGTATTCTCCGACGATTTCGATTGGTCATATCCCCGGGTCAATATCCCCGTCAGATCCGAGGCGCCGACCTGCCACTGGTTAAGGGCTTGCGTCCAGTTGATCCCGAGGCGGAATTCCTGATCCACCGGGACCTCCAGGACCTTGGCATCGATTAAAATCTGGGGGGGTTTTTGATCTATTTTTTCTATTACCTGCGCAATCCTGATTAAAACAGTCTTGATATCCTGGACAATCAGGATGCGGGATCTGACAAACTCGGACTTCTCTTGATCCGCCTCCGTGGCACCGAATTTTTCCGTAGCTTCAAACTCAAACCCGCGGTACTGCTGGGTCTTCAGGACCATCGCCTTGCCCCGGCCGCTGACCATGGGCATAATCGCCTCTTTCGCGTCATTGGCATCGATATACTTGAGTTTAAATATCTGGACCACCAACGGCTCCGCCTGCTCCTGGGCCTGGCGCTTCTTCGCTTCCTCGAGCGCCCTTTGGGCGGCGGAGGCCTGCCGGGTAGCCTCGGCCGCCGTCTCTTCCTGGATTTTCTCCAGTGAGGTCACCCGGATGATACTCCCCGTTATCTGATAGCCCAGTCCCTGGTCGATCAGGATCGTCTCCAGGGCGTCGATGATTTTGACATCGGTAAAATCGACCGTGACCTTTCCCTGCACCTCCGGCGCCAGGGTGACGTTGAAGCCATACGCCTTAGCCAGGCTGCGCAGGACAACCCGGATGTCCTCGTCCACGAACTTCAGGCTGCCTCGTTTTTCCAGCTTTTCCTTGACGTTGACATCGGCCGGCTCGGGCACCTGCGGAGGAGGCGAGGGAACGATGGAAGACTTCGGCATGCCCGACGCGGCCTCGGCGGGTGATTCCAGCGCGATTCCCTCTTCAGGGACGGCGCCCTCACCGGCAGGGGACGATTCCAGCGCGGTTCCCTCTTCAGGGACGGCGCCCTCGCCGGTGGCAGGCGCGAGAACAGGAACGGTCTCTGATTCTTCAATGGAAAGCACCGTCTCCGAAGCGGGGGCGGACGGACTGACGGGCGCCGGGTCGGACACCTCTCCGTTATCCTGCATCTCCGCCTTAATCTTTTCCATGGCCAGGAGCAGTTCCTTATCCATCTCCGGGGCACAGTAAAGGGATTGGTAGGGGAAGAAGCCGACCACCGCAAAAAAAACTACCAGCAGCAGGATCAAACCGGACATCGGCATATCATTTCTTTTTTTCATCAGGATATTCCTCGGGCATCGTGAGTATAAACGATTGATCGTCTTTTTCCAGCGTAATTCCATCATTTCCCACTTCGCGAAGACGGTAACCTTCGAAGTCTTCCCCCATCCCCACCGGCTCGCCGTTGATCGTCGCGGCCAGACCGGGGATAATCCCGCTCAGTTTAAAATCTTTCCAGTTTTCGGGGCGCTGGTCGGTTTCAGCAACCGGCGGAGGGGAAAAAGGATCTCTCCCCCAGGGACCGTCAGCGATGACCTCCTGTTGCCGGACCAGTTTCTCATCGAGCGGCGGCAGTTCGGCGACACCCTCTTTCCTGGTCGTTTTCACGGCGGCGGCCTTTGCCGGCGCTTCAACGACCAGGGGGGCGGCTTCCTCAACCGTGGCGGCGCTCGGTTTCTTTTTCTTGGAGACGCTACTCAGGCTGTTATAAAGGACAAACCCCAGGACCGGGACCAGAATGCCGATCATGATGATTTCTTTTTTCTTCTTATCCAATATTTTTTTCCTCCGGAAAAAAATAGATTATCTTTAATCAAAACGATTTTTACCTTTCCATCGTCCAATATAAAGCTACCTGACAATTTCGAGCAAAAAGAACGATAGCAAAAACAGACCCTGAACCCTGGATTTTATGAGCCGTCAGCCTTGCTCAGGTACGTAATCAGTTTCATATCCACCCGAAGATCTCGTCCCCCTTTTTTTCTCGGAGGGTTTGCCGGGTCCGTCGAAACGGTCAAAGAGGTGAACGAGATAATCATCGGTGAATGGACGACCCTTCCCAGAAAATCTCCCAGAACATTATAGGGGCAATGGGCGGTTATCTGTATGGCATATTCGCGCAGGGCGCTTCCCTCGTCTTCGACGGGCTTTTCCTCCAGCTGGCGGTTGGAGATCCGCAGGCCGACCTCACGGGACGCATCGGTGATCGCCTGGTAAACCAGCTCGATGGTCCGGGGATACTGGACTTCCAGCCGCTCCAATCTCTTCCGGGCGGATGCTATCTTGTCCTGGACACCGGGGAGCCCCGCATGTTTCTCCCGGGTGGCGGCGATTTTCCCGTCAATCTCTTTCGCCTGCTCCTGCAGCCGATCCAGTTCACTGGATACCGGGCTGTAGATAAACAGCCAGAAAAGAACCAGCAGGAGAATAACCCCGAAGAGAATGCCCAGCGCTTTTTGCGTATAGTTCATTAAAATTTATTCGCCTGCGGCGAAAAATTTTACCGGCCCCACCGATTGATTCAATCGGTGGGGCTATTGGTTAAACATTGCTGTCTTCTTGAAGGCGCCCCCACAAAAGGTATTCCTCACCACCGCCATCAATTACCATCACGGTTATACTTTATGGATCGCCAACATCGATCCATCTATTATTTTTCTGCGAAAAATAATATTAAACTACTTTAATTTACTGAGCCGCCGGAAGGCGGCTCAGTAAATTAAAGTACAGCTGAAACTGAACGTTCCGTTGTCGATGTCTTCGGAAATTTTCTCCACCTCCCGGAAAAAGGGAGAATTCTCCACCTGCACGATAAACTGGGTCACTCCGGCGCGGAGAGCCGCTTCCGGATGCAGAACCTGGCCGCTGCAGAGTATTCTCTGGGGTCCCTCCCCCTCCAGCGTCAGGATCCCGGAGAGGACCATGGTGGGGGGCGTGATCCGGCTGAACTCCTTCATGATTCCTTTCCAGTTCGGCTGGCGATGCGTGGAATAGAGACCAACTTTTTCCCGGGCGGTCAGCTGCTTTTCCAAGCCCGACAGAACCTGGTACGGTTCCAGGTCCACCTGGAGGCCTTCCAGTTGTTTTTCTTTCACGGCCACGATTTTTTTCTGCTGAGGTATCAGGGCGGCCTCCGATCTATAAAACAGGAAACTGATGATAAAGAGAGCCAGCACGGGGATGATGATGAGGCTCTTCCGGCGAAGAATATTCTGCAGGATCTTATCCATGGGAGGGATGAAATTGATCTCCCATTTCCGGCTGGCGGAAAGGGCGGCCGCCCGCGCCAGGCGGGGGAAAACGGAGCGCGCTTCCTCTTCCGAGGCAACCGAGCTGTGGAGTTTAATCCGGTCGCTGAGCCGGAGAAGCTCAACCGGCGAGCGCATCCGTTCTTTAAAGAACTGTTCGAACCCCGGTAACAACACGGCCCCCCCGCAGAGATACACCCGGCTCACTTCTTCTTTCCGGTACAGCTGGCCGTAATAATCCAGGGACCGCTTGGTCTCCTGGACAATCTTCTCCAGCACCGGACGGACCATGCTCCCGACCTGGAAGACCGTCAAATTGTTCTTCAGCGGCTGGGCGCCGTTCTCCTGGAAAAGATCCGTCGTCCTCTTGATTTTTTCCGCCTCGACCCATGACATCTTTCCCTGCGCTCCGAATGTCGTGGCGGCCTGAATGATGGCCTCCGTGACCTGCCGTCCCCCCGTGTCAAATTCCCGGCTGAAATGGAGCCGATCCCCCTTGTAGATGGAGACCAGGGTCCGCGCGGAACCGACATCGACGACCGCGGACGCAGTCCCTTCGTCGCAGCCGATAATGGACCGGAGAAAGTCCTTCCAGGCGAAGGGAAGAGGGAGCAGAGCGGCGACCTGGAGACCAGTCTGGCGGAGAACCCCCAGGATACGGCTGACCGTTTCCCGGCTGACCGCGGTAACGATATAATTCAACTTTGTTCCGGGTCGGACCGTCTCCTGGGAGACGACGTTATTCTGGATTAAAGCCTTGTCGATATTGAAAGTGACCCGGCGGCCGGCTTCCAGCCGGCAGGCGCTTTCCAGTTCTCCCTTCGGCATCCGTGCCAGCTGGATCAAACTGGTATTTACCCGCTCCCCCCGCAGCGAACAGACGACACCGCTCCGGGAAGCCCCGGTCGTGGAAAAGATCTCCTTCAGATTCCGGGCAATGACATCGGTTTCAAAAAGGTTTCCGCCTCCCGGTCCCGACTGAAACTCCTGGACGGCATAACCACCGACTTCCCATCCGCCCGAAACCGGGTAGATCTGGATAATTTTGATCGAAGATGTTCCGACATCGAGACCGATATAGGAATTCCGGCGTTTGGGGAAATTCCCTCCCCAAACAAGGGATGCCGGAGTCTGGGGCCCGGAGAGGATCGGGGGCAGTCCGGCGGACACGGGGGCTGCCATCGCCTCCTCTTCTTCCCCGTCGGAGGGGATCGGAGGAATCTCATCCGCGGGGGGCATGGGCGACTCCGGGGAGGGCGCGGGGGAGTCCGGGGAGGGCGCGGGAGACTCCGGGGGGGACATGGATTTATCCTCGCGGCCGTTGTCTATATCCTCCAGGCCGGCAAAAATAGAGGAGATATCCTTCTGCAGCCCCGATTTTTTCTTTTCTTCCATTAAATTTTCCCCTGGAAAATTTAAGTAATGAACATATTTATAAATTTAATTCCAACTGATGAAGATTACAAAATTAGTTCGGATCCAACATTCCAGGCCGCAACGGTAATTTTAACCGCTCAATCATCTCGGCGAAGTGAGGATTTATCCCGCATCCCCTCGTCCCTCGTCCAGCGTTCCTCGTCCCTCGTCCAGCGTTCCTCATCCCTCGTTTCTTGTCCCCCCTCCCGCTTTTCCAGGATTTCATCGGCCAAGGCACCATAGTCCGCGGCGCCGCGCGAGCCCGGCGCGTACATGTGAATCGGTTCGCTGGCGCTGGGAGCTTCCGCCAGCTTCGAGTTCACCCTGATCAC
Organism: uncultured bacterium; assembly: GCA_963822585.1. Lineage (GTDB taxonomy): Bacteria > Auribacterota > Erginobacteria > Erginobacterales > Erginobacteraceae > CAWGIE01. The sequence goes on along the minus strand of CAWGIE010000026.1, from coordinate 17,714 downwards.
CGTCCGAAAAACCCGGGAGCCGAAGTACTCTCTCAGCCCCCGGAGAACGTCCTGGCAGATGGCGGTTCGGGCATCGTAGAAAGTCGGCAGTATCCCCATGATCGCCAGCCGGTAATTGAGACGGCTTTTTACGATATTGATCGTCTGGAATAAAAGCTTCATCCCCTCCAGGGCGTAATAGTGGGCCTGGGTGGGTATCAGCACCTCATCGGCCGCAGCCAGCGCGTTCACCGTCAACAAGCTCAAGGAAGGGGCGCAGTCGATAATTATATAATCATACCGCCCCTGCAGAGAAGCGATTTTATTCTTGAGGATGATCTCCCGGCCCATGGTGTTCGCCAGATCGAGATCGGTCCCGGAAAGGAGGATGGTGGCGGGGATCAGATCGAGATTATAGACACCGGTGGGATACACGGCATCCGCGGCGCTGTATCCGTCATCAACCAGGATCCGGTGAATGCTTCTTGCCTGTTCCGCCTCGATCCCGAGACCCAGAGTGGCATTGGACTGCGGGTCGAGGTCGATCAGCAGTGTCCGCGCCTCACGGTACGCCAGGCAGGCGCTCAGGTTGATGGCGGTGGTCGTCTTCCCGCAACCGCCCTTCTGGTTAACAATAGCTACGATCAAAATGTGTCTTCTCGCGATTGATGGCGATTTATCGCTACCAGAGAGACATTCCGGGGTGATGGAGTGTTGGAGTACTGGAGTGTTGGAACCCGTCCCTTATTACTCCATTACTTCGATATTTCACCATTCCATTACTCCGGTTTTTCTAGCTCCTCATCGATCAGGCTGTCCGGGATGTCCCGGAAACTGTCCGGGTTCTTCACGTACCCGGCGGCATCTTTATACCGGACTTTCCCGCTGAGAACCAATTCCTTCAGGGATTGATCCATGCTGTGCATCCCATACTGAGTCCCGGTCTGGATCAGGGTGGGGATCTGATGGGTCTTGTGCTCGCGGATCACGTTTCTGACCCCGGGGGTACCGATCATGGTCTCGGTGGCCACCACGCGGCCCTTTTCGTCCTTGAGGGGAAGAAGAACCTGGGCCATGACGCCCTGAAGACACCCGGCCAGCTGCACCATCACCTGCTTCTGCTGTCCGGGAGGGAAGACGTCGATCAGACGGTCGATGGTCTGGGCGGCGTCCGGAGTGTGGAGACTGGAGATGACCAGGTGGCCCGTCTCGGCGGCGGTCAACGTGGTCGAGATGGTCTCCAGGTCCCGCATTTCCCCCACCAGGAGCACGTCCGGATCCTGCCGGAGGACGTGTTTGAGGGCGGCGGCAAAAGAGTGGGTGTCCGAACCCACTTCCCTCTGCTTGATAATGCTCTCCTTGTTGGTGTGGAGATATTCGATCGGATCTTCGGCGCTGATGATCAGGCACCGCCGCTCCCGGTTGATCATGTCCACCATCGCCGCCATGGTCGTGCTCTTCCCGGTCCCGGTGGGCCCAGTGATCAGGACGAGGCCGTTCGGCTTCCGGGCCAGCGTCCGGACCGATTCGGGAAGCCCCAGGGTGTCAATGTGGGGAACAACCATGGGGATGGTGCGGAAGGCCGCTTCCACACATCCTTTCTGCATGTGCACGTTAACACGAAACCGGCTGATCCCGGGGATGTAGAGCGACAGGTCGAGTTCAAGGTCTTTTTCAAAACGAACTTTCTGGCTGTCGTTCAAGACTCCGTAAATGAGAGCCTTGGTATCGTCGATCGACAGGGTGGGAAAATCCGTGTGGATCAGGTCCCCGTCGATACGGATGATGGGAGGTTCCCCGACGGTAATATGCAGGTCGGAGGCGTTTTTATTGACGACGAGCTCGAGAATCTCTTTTAAATGCATAAAATTTTTCTCCGAAAAATTTTATTAAAATGTAACGCCTCCAACACACACTAAAGTCTATAGTATGTTGTTAGATTCAGTGGATGGAGTCACTTCCCATAAATTATGTAACGGCATTCAGAACAGGGGCGTCGTGCTTAATGCCAAAAATGCCATCAATCGAAAGATCCTCGTCAATATCAGGCCAATGTATTCCATAACCAGATGGCGATACAACGAAGTTCCGGCGCTGTTTATCTGAAGCATTCGCAAGCCGTAGAGAAACGTGAGATATTTCAACGGTATATTCTTTACCATCTACAAGCATAACTATCGTGTTATCCTTGAATTTTATTGTTCCTACTTTATGAGCTTTATTCATATTGCCCCCTCTGAAACTGATCCCATTGTTCTACTATATAATCAAAATGCTCAAAAAGGATCCGCCGAATTATTTTCCTATCTCGCGGTGACATGTTGTAACTAAATGCTTCAATGAAATCAAAGTTTTCCACATCAACCCAATATTTCGTTTCACACTCAGCCTTCTGACAATGAACATGGATAGGCTCATTTCGTTCATTGGCATAGAAAAATACACGCCAGCCGAGGATCATTAAAATCGTTGGCACTTTAGCTCACTTTAACCTGGATTATTCATGAAAATTGAAAATTTTCATGAATAATCCAGGTTAATAATTGTCGTTCAATGTATTATAAATAGCAATCTTGTTTGTGCGCCTACAGCACTCTGCTTTTTCTTCTCCGGAAGGACAACATGTTATCCTTCCTGTTAACGTTGATGGCAGAAATGGACCTTTGGCTGTAATTCATTGCCAGATAATTTGATAAAATAAATATCTTTCAGCGTAGCTGTTTATTTAATCTTGGTCATTGTTCAAAACTAACCCGATTTATGAATAAATCGGGTTAGGCACTTTAATGGATCTTAAAGGTGTCCGCGCCGGTGAATATTCCTTTAATGGCCAGTTCCAGCAGTTCCGGATTGTCCGAGTTCTCCATCGCTTCCTCGTAGCTGATTTTTCCCCCCTGGTAAAGCTTCAGAATGGACTGGTTGAAAGTCTGCATGCCGACGATCTTGCCCGCCTCGATGGTATTGCGAAGATCCTCCGTCTTCCCATCCATGATCTGTTTCCGGGCCGTCGGGGTGGAGATCAGCACCTCGCAGGCGGGGACCCGTCCTTCTCCGTCCTTGCGAACGATCAATCGCTGGGCGACAATCCCCTTGAGAACAAACGAGAGCTGCATCCTGATCTGCGGGTGTTGAAAGGCGGGGAAGAAATTGATGATCCGTTCCAGTGTCTGGCTGACATCGATGGTATGGAGGGAGCTGATGACCAGGTGCCCGACTTCCGCCGCCATGATAGCGCTGGTCATCGTCTCCAGGTCGCGCATCTCCCCGATCACGATCACGTCGGGGGCCTGCCGGATGACGTATTTGAGCGCCCCCTGGAAACTCCGGGTATCGAAGCCGACCTCGCGCTGGTTGATGATACACTTGTCTTCCACGTAGGTGAACTCGACCGGGTCCTCGATCGTGATGATGTGTTTTTTCTTCCGCTGGTTGATGAAGTTGATCATGGCCGCCAGGGTGGTTGACTTGCCGCTTCCGGCGGCGCCGGTGATCAGGATCAACCCCCGGGGCTCCAACGAGAGTTTTTCCATCACCTCCACCGGGAGGTTGAGATTCTGGAACGTCTGCATCTCCCGCTTGATCCGCCGGCAGACGATCCCCCGTGCCCCCTGCTGGAAAAAGAGGTTAACCCGAAACCGGAGATCGCCCTCCAGGGAGTAGGCAACGTCCATCTCCCGGTCAACCTCCAGTATCCGCAGCTGCTTCTCATCGAGGACATGCTGGGCGAAGTCCTGCATGTCCTCCTCGGTGAGGGGAGGATGCTCGGCGAGGGGAACCAGCACCCCGTTAACGCGAAAAACCGGAGGCTGCCCCGCCTTCAGGTAGATATCCGAGGCGAGTTTCTCCTCCATCATCTGCAAAAGCTGATCGAAACGCATGGTAAAAAAAGTGACTAAAGTTCTGAGTGCCTAAAGTGCCTAAAGTTCTGAGTGCCTAAAGTTTGCGGCATCGAGCCCCATTACTCCATCATTCCACCACTCCAACACTCCATAAAGATCCGCGTGTGATCGGGATAACGCCTATCATCTTGCGATGGGAATATCTCCCGACTTGCCGTAATACGCCCGGGTCACGCCCTTGATCGCCCAGAGAGCGTTGGCGCGGCGGAAGATTCCGGGATAGTCGCTCCCGTTGCCGAGGTAATCGGCGGGGATCGGGTAATCTCCGGCCTTCCCGAAGTAATGCCGGGTGATCCCCTTGATCGCCCAGAGAGCGTTGGCGGGAGCGAAGCGGATGATCCCGATATCGGCGGTTCCGTCGCCATCGTAGTCGCGGGCGACCGGAAGATCGGTCTGATTGCCGAAATAGGCCCGGGTCACCCCATAGACCGCCCAGAGACCCATCGAGGGCCGGAAGACGGCCAGATCGGTCGCCCAGTCACCGTCATAATCGGCGGGGACGGCAATATCAGTCTGGTTCCCGAAGTAGCGCCGGGTGATGCCTTTGACTGCCCAGAGGGAGGGGGCGCCGGGCCGGAGGATGGCGATATCAGCCCGCCCGTCGCCGTCGTAATCTCCCGGGATGGTGACATCACCGTTCCTGCCGAAATAAGTCCGGGTGATATCGTAGATCGCCCAGAGGCCGGAGGCCGGGCGAAAGACGGCGAGGTCGGTGGTTCCGTCCCCATCATAGTCACCGCTGGCGGGCCGATCATCCGTCTGTCCGAAGAAGGAGGTCCCCACCCCCCGGACCGCCCATAGTCCCTGGGAGGGACGGAAGATGCCGATGTCGCTGGTACCGTCCCCGTTATAATCCCCGGATGCAAGCACGGGGATGGGGGTTCCAGGGGGCGGTGTGGGTGCTGGGATGTACGCGGTGGGGGTTGGAGACGGAGTAGGGACCTTGCAGATTGTCAGTATCCACTCATCAATTTCCACCAGATTGGAGGCCAGGTCGTTATAGACCACCAGGGACCAATCTCCTGTTATTGATTCATTATTGAGCGTACAAAAGCCTCCTTTACAATTATCATTCACATCACGTTCGTAAGAAGACGGACGATAATGTCCCAGATAAGGTGAAACAAGGCCAGCTTCATTAATCTTAGGGTAGCCTGGATCATCGATAAATATCGTCTTGTAAAGAGCGTGTTCTGAGATGTCGTGTTTCTCAAAGAGAGGAACATCGGTCATGGCAGGTGAGCGTAGGTATATGCCGACATTATCCAGGTCGCCGGAACAGCGGGCGGTAATCTGAACTGTTACACTGGAGACGACACCTTGGCTAGAAATAGATATCTGATCTAGCTCCGTACCGACATCACTCAATGCAAAAAAGCCCCCATTATAGTCAGTACAGACCGGGAGCGCGGGGGTCGGCGTCGGCGGCGCCGGCGACGGCGTTTTGTATCCAACAGGTGTCGGTGTCCGGGTCGGAATCGGCGCCGTGGGCGTGGGGGTCGGTGTCCGTGTCGGCAGCGGGCAGATAACAAGCTGCCAGTTTTCTTTCATCCGCGCCCAATCTTCGCAGGGTGGATTGCCGGGTATCTGTACGCAGACAAAATCATTGAAGATAACCAGATACCAGGTCCCCGCTATCATTTCCCCATTGAAATCAGAGAGGCTTCCGGTAGGACGCCATCTGCCAATGTAGGGGCCGAGTCCCTCGGTGATCTCACGCGGGGCCGAATCATCGAACCAGGTGGCGGAGAGGGAATGCTCTGACAGTTGATGCTTGGGAAAAAGCTCCACAACAGTCTCGGCCGGAGAAATCAACCACATGCCAACGTTGCTAAGGTCTCCTCCCTCAGTAACATCGAACCGGTCGATTTTCATCGTAATTTTCTTGACCAATCCCGGATAGGTAACAGAGATGGGCCCCCAGGTCACTTCCTGCCCAGGCGCAGTAAAGGCATCCCCGAATGAAACCGGGCAAATCTCTATCGGGGTGGGAGTGGTAAAATAAGGTGTTGACGTCGGTGACGCCGACGGGATTGGTGTCGGCGGCGGCGTGGGGCCGAGGGCCGCGTAACAGATATCGAGGTCCCAGCCGGTCACATTTCCCCCATTGTCCGGGCCGTCGTTGTAAACCACCAGTGTCCAGTCTCCCGTTATCTCTTTACCGTTGAGATCTCCCAGGGACCCAACGGGGCGGTAAGAGCCGATGTAGGGGGCGACATTGTTGGTGTCATCGATCTTCTGGGTAGCGTCGGCCCGGAAGGTGGTGAGATAAAGTTGATGTTCACTCAAGTCGTGTTTCTCGAACATGGGGACGTCGGTCCCGTCCGGAGAAAGGATATACATTCCAATATTATCAAGATCCTCCGCACAGTAGAGTTCCTGAATGTGAAGAAGGATATGGTCCACCGTGCCGATCTCCGGGACGGTGATAGTGTCCACGACGGTCTGGACGCCGGTCCAGCTGAACCTCGATCCGGAGTAAGTCTTGCAGATGATCACCACCGGTGAGGGCGTGGGTGACGGTGTTTTATACCCGGGAGGCGTCAATGTCGGAGTGTAAGGAGGTTGCGGGGTGGGCGTACTGGTCGGCGACGGCGTAAGTGCCGGCCGGTTCAGGCAGAGTCTGAAATAAGAGATCATTCCGTGGTCCGCGGCCTGGTCATTGTACCATGAGAGGACCCAGGTCCCTCGAGACCAGGTGCCTTCTTCTCGGAACTTGTCGAGGAGCCCGACCGGCTGATGGGGGCCATAATAGGGCGCAATGTCATTAAGAATGGAAGTCTCGGCATCGTCGTCAAAGTAGGTGAGGTAGAGCCCCTGCTCTTCCAGGTCATGCTTGCCGAAAAGTTTGACGATGACGTTATTCGGCGCGGTGATGAAAAGGGCCTTGGTGGTAAGGTCACATCCAGTTATACAATTACCCTGGGACCAGGCACTGACCTCGATATCGACGTTCTCGACGGGGAAATTATCCTCGATATAGACCGGTATCTGGGTAATATCAACGCCGGAGTACGACGCTTCAACTTCCGGGGGTATCACCGGATAGCAGTACTGCGGCGTCGGGAACGGCGTCTTGTATCCTGCCGGAGTCGGGGTCCGACCAGGGGTGGGCACGGGTGAGCGGGTGGGAATGGGAGACGGAGTAGCCAGATAGTCCCGGCTGCCGATGACCAGGCTCCAGTCGGAGACCGTGCCGTCATTGCCGGCGCTGTCGTTATAAGCAACCAATGTCCATTCACCGGTCATTGTTTCGTTGTTGAATAAAGCGAGGCTCTCCACCGGGCGGTATAATCCGATGTAGGGGGCGAGCCCGTTTTTAATCGATTGATCCGCCGCGTCATCGAAAGTGGTTAAATATAAAGTTGATTCTTCCAGATCATGTTTATTGAACAACCCGACAATAGTTCCCTCCGGGGAGACGAGGTACATCCCGAGAGAATCAAGACTGGAAGTGCATGTGGCGTTCATGTTCACGTTAACATCCGTGATAACACCCTGATTCACAATAGATATATAACTCAGCGTGGTACTAGTACCGGTCCAGGAAAACGAGGTGCCCTTATACTCCCGGTACACGATCGGGACGGGTGACGGGGTCGGGTTAACCGGGGAGGGGGTAGGAACCGGGGTGGCCTGGTTGATAATCAGGGACCAGTCGGTCACGGCACCGGTGTTCGCGGTCCCGGGGCGGTTGTTATAGACCGCCAGCGTCCAGGTCCCGGTCATCCACTCACCATTGAAATTGGCGAAACTTTCCCCCGGGCGGAACGAACCGGCATAGGGAGGGATGCCTTCGGTGATGATGATGGGGGCGGTATCGATAAACCGTGTCAGATAAAGAGAGGTGCCGATAATTTTATAAGCCGAGAGATCGAAGAGATAGATGGTCGTCCCGGTCGGTGAGGTCAGGAGCATGGCGTTGTTGTCGAAGCCAAGCTGGGTTTGGGCGCTATTGATGAAAATGCTGACATTGCTGACCGTCCCGGTATCAGAAACGTTGAGGCCTGTCGTGTAAGTGCCGAAGTTGGTCCATTCCACGAAGCTGCCGGGATACTCGGTGGCCGGAACGGGACGCGTGAAAGTGGCGCCGATAAGTAGGCAAACGGTTATCGGGATCGAGATCCGCCGCAAGGCTTTCATCTCCTTCCCTCCTTTTATAATTTTTACTTCGTAAAAATTATGTTAAGTGCATTTTGTTAAGATGAAGATAGATTGATAACGATCAGAGAATCAGTTTAAGTCCAACAGTTCAGGCCATCACGATTGTCTTGGGTGATTCCCTGCTTCTTCTCCTTGTCATTGCGAATCCGCAAGGCCAAGGCAATCGCCTCTCTGCATTGTTGAGATTGCTTCGTCGCTCATTGCCCCGAATAAATTCGGGGCAAACGCTCCTCGCAATGACTTAAAGAATATTTATGAATAAAGAATAAATTCTAATGCTCTCGAATCACTTCAACTTCAGGCCTTTCAACTTTAGGCACTTTTAACTTTAGGCACTTTTATCTGGTGACCGGTATGTCGTACTGGCGGCCGAAATAGGTCCTGGTTACTCCCTTGATCGCCCAGAGGCCGGTCGAGGGGCGGAAGACGGCGGTGTTGTCACGGTCCTGCCCGACGTAATCAGCCGGGACCGGGATGTCCCCGGTCTTCCCGTAATACAAACGAGCAAAATCATAGACCGCCCAGAGGCCGGTTGATGGCCGGAAGACGGCGAAGTCGTCCCCGGGGAGGAGGTCGAAGTTGGCAGCGGCCGGGCGGTCCCCTTCCGCCCCAAAATAAACCCGTTCCAACCCCTGGACCGCCCACAGCCCCGTCGAGGGGCGGAAGACGGCCGCTTCGGCCACCTCCGGGTGAAAACTGTTGTAATCTCCGGGGACCGGGATGTCTCCGGTCATGCCAAAGTAGAACCGGGTGAGGCCGCGGACCGCCCAGAGGCCGGAATCTTCCCGGAAGACGGCGATATCCGCCCGGCCGTCGCCGTTGTAATCGGCCGCGACCGGGATGTCGTCCTCGTCGCCGAAGTAAGCCCGGGTCACCCCCCGGACCGCCCAGAGGGCGCTCCCGGGGCGAAAGATGGCCGGCTCGGTGGTTCCGTCGCCATTGTAATCGCCCGGACCGGGGATGGCGCCCGGCCCGCCGAAGTACACCCGGGTTATCCCCCGGACCGCCCAGAGGCCGTCGGTGTAACGGTAAAGAGCGATATCGGAAGTTCCGTCGCCGTTGTAGTCGCCTGACTCGATGACCGGGTTCTCCGGGATATCGCCCCCCCTGTCGGGCCGGGAGACGACCAGGGCGTAGGGCTGCGGTCCGTAGGGCACGTTATAGCCGCTGACGGTGACGGTGTAGTTCCCGGGGGACGGATAGTCGATATCGATCCCCACCGTGTTATTGGTCCGGTCGTAAAGCGTGGGACAGCTGAAGACCGCCCGGAAGAGGTAATCGAAGGTGATCCATTTGTACCAGCCAAAGCCCGACAGGTACTCCCAGCTGCGCCCGGCAATCGGCTCATCTTCGGACGCGTACCAGGCAAGGTCCTTGTCGGGGAGGATGATGGCCAGGTAGAGGTCCCCGCTGCCGATGGTGATATTGAGGGCGGTGAAGTCGATGACGTGCCATCCCGCCACCCGCAGGTTGCTGGTGCCCGAGGCGATCAGGCTCCCGGGTTTTCCCCCGCTGCCGCGGTAGATCCGGTACTGGAAGGTCTTGGAATAGCTCCCCGATTTCGAGTAGAGATAGAACATCCCCCGCTCCAGCGTGGCCGGGTAGCAGGTGGGGGTGAAGCGGACCGCCTCGATCATGTTCTCGAATGCGGTTAATGATTTCAGCGATGACGACGCCAAGCCGTTTTCATACTCGATGGGACCGGCAAGGACGGCGTTGTTCGGATAGTACACCGTCCCGTTGGGGGCGGTCACGGAGAGGTCAAGGTCGTTAACCAGTGCCCCCGCCGCCGGGGTGGATCCGGGAGCGTCGGTCCAGCAGAGCGTCACGCTGAGAGGATTGAGGGACGAGGAGAGGCTGATGCCGTATTGTTGAACCTGACCGGTGTAAAGGCCGGGGGTCACGTCATAGTAGTGAAAATCGAGAGGGGCAATCGCCGAGAAGAGGGTCGAACTGAGATCGACCCTTCCCCATCCTTCCACATTATTAGGACGGGGCGGTGCCGGGATCTCCCGGTATTGCCCGGTCCCGTACTGGCCGGGAGATATATCCTCGGCTCCGTTGATCAGCGTCGCCTTGACCAGCGCCGAGCTGGGTGTGATGCCCGCAACGTCGGTATAGTACTCTCGAACCAGTGCCGCCGCGCCACAGACCAGAGGGGAAGACATGCTGGTCCCGCCGGAGAAGACGTAATTCTGGGCGCCACTGCCGGATAGGCCTCCCGGGCCCCAGAGAACGCTGGTCCCGGAGGGGATTGCCTGCGTCCGGCAGGAGACAACGTTGGTCCCGGGGGCAACCACTTCCGGTTTCCAACGGGCGGCGAGCTGGCACCCCCGGGAGCTGAAGGCCGCCATCCCGTCCGGGTCGTCGGAGAGGTAGCTGTTGCTGATCGGCGCGGCGGGATAGTCATTGGGCCAATACCATCCGTAGGTGAGCGGATAGGCGGGCTGCGGCGTTGAGCCGGGCGGGCGCTCGTTCTCGGTCGCGCCCACCGCGAGGCAGTTTTTGGCGGTAGCCGGAGAATCGATGGAGTAAAGATCGATCACGCCGTCGAAGTTGGAATCGACGCCGCTGTTTCCGGCCGCGAAAACGATCAGGAAATCCTTGTTGTCCCAGCTGAACTCATCAACATCCTCACTGTCGGAGGTGTATTCCCCGGCCACGGCGGCGCCCCAGCTGTTGTTGTGGATGCGGGCGCCCCCGCCGTATGCCTGGGCGAAAAGCTGGTTCAAATCCGGATTGGAATTGAGCCAGGTCAGGTTTCCCAGGGCTTGAAAAACCAGGGAAGCTTCCGGAGCAAGACCGGCGTAGCAGGTTGAGGGGTATGAATGAGCAGCCGGGGAAGCGCCGGATAGGTCGCCGTTGCCGAGAATACTGCCGGAAACATGCGTACCGTGCCCCTCAAGGTCGGCCCCGGTCGTCAGGTCATTAAATGTGTTGGAGATGGCCAGCACCCGGCTCGTACCGGAACCGTCCTTGAAGTCATCGAGAATGGACGAGGTCGAGCCCTGATCAAGCCCCGAGTCGGCGACGCCGACCACCTGGCCGGCGCCAAAAAAGCTACCCGTATTCCAGGCGGCCTCCGTGCCCATAATAAGCCGGGATTTATTGTTCAGGTAGCGGTAGACAGGCGCCTCTTCTATCCACCGGACACCGGCGAGAGCGGCCACGGCGTCCAGCCGGTCCGGGGGGATTCTCATCCTGAGCCTGGTCTTCCAGGAGGAGTCGGTCCTCTTCAGCCCCTCTCCGCCCGCTTTTTCTATTCCGGCGATCACACTCTCAACATCCGCGCCGGGAAAGACGACCACGTTATACTCCGGCTTCACTCCCTGCTTTGCCCCCCGGCGATTCTTCAGTCCTTCCGGGAGGCGGTATTCCGGCCGGTAATCCCCCACCCAGCGGACGGAAGAAACCGCCACGACTTTTTCCCTCACGTCTCCGGTCATCCGAACGATGAAGGCGAAGTCGGGGATGTAATCAAGGAACTCGACGCCGAGCTTCCGGCAGGCTTCCTTCCACTCCTCCCGTACCGGCCCGTCAAATTGGAGGATGTAGTAGCCGGGACCGGCGGCGGCGCCCCGAGTGGGCGGTGTCGCGAAGGCGGGGACCGAGACGATGGGGTCGAAACGGTACCCGGCGAGTTTTATTTCCAGGCCCGGTTCGGCCCGGGAAATAAGGGGAAGTAGAAGCAAGACGAAAAGACCAACGAATGGGAGGGATCGTTGAGATATTCTCATACTTTACAATAGTATATTATTATGGTGATGTCAAGTTGTTGGCTGCATACATAACATATTCATAATCCTTGCTCAAGCAAGTATTACAGACATTCCTGGCTGTACGGCCAAGGTGACACAGACATTCTTGTCTGTACGGCCGGAGTCGGTTTGTATATTTTGGGCGTTTGGTGGTAGCTTTTGAACTTTACTCCCCTGCCGCGTAAAGCGGCAGGGGACATTTTCTTTTAATGACTGTCTAACTGCTCCAGTATCTCTTTGATCCGGGAGCGGATAGCCGGCGGGGGATTTTTTTCGAGAGCGGACCGGAATGCCCGGCGGGCTTCCTCCGGTTCTTTTTCTCTCAGGATCAGGCCCAGTTCATAGTGTCCGCGGTAGCTCTCCGGGAAGCGCTGGATCTCCTCCCTGATCAGCTTTTCCGCTTCGTCCCATTTTCCCCGGGCGCGATATGCCGTCCGGAGGTTCCGGTAGCCGTTGAAGAGCGGGTTCAGCTCCATGGCCTTCCGTGACTCCGCGATCGCCTTTTCGTATTCCCCCTTTCCGATATAGGCCGCGGCCAGGTTGGAACGAGCCGCCGCCAGGCGGGGAGATTTTTTCACCGTATCCTCCCAGAGGGAGACGGCCGAGGAGTAAACCGCGTTCCTCTTCACCGCCAGGAGAGAGAAGGCGAGGATGACCGTCAAAAGAAGAGTACGGCAGAGTCGTCTCCGTTCCCTCCCCCGGAAAGAAACCATCAGGCCGACCGCAAGGAAGGAAAGACCAGCCAGGGAGAGATAGAGATGGTACTCGGAGAGGAACGGCCAGAGGATTAAAAAAGACGATGTTGGAAGTAAACAGATAAAGAACCAGAAAATACCACATCCAATCAATTTTAAGGCTGGAGTGTTGGAGTGTTGGAGTGATGGAGTGGTGGATGGCCGGCTCCCCATCACTCCATTACTCCAGTACTCCATCACTCCTCTTAATCCTACCAGAAGCACTCCAATATATCCCATCAGCAGGACTACCCCTGATCCAGAAAACAGCGAGTGCTTCGGCTCCAGGAGATAATAGAAGTTCTGATTAACGGGAAGAAAGGTGAGCCTGACATATATGGCGATACTTTTGATCTGAGTAACGAAATACTCCCAGCGGTTGAAGAGATACGTTTCCTCTCCCGCGTCGTAGAATACCACCGTGTCCATGCGCCAGGGGATGTTCGCGGTATAGAAGAAGTCGTCCCCGCCCCCGCTTGCCGGCAGCGTCGCCAGAGAGATCAGAGGGATGATGAAAATCGCGGCCAGAAACGGGACCAGATAGAGGAGCCGGTGGCGGACTTTCCCTCCTTTCCCCCCGAAGATCAGTTCCCAGCCGGCGATAAGGACGGGAAAGACCAGGGCGCCTTCTTTCGTGAGCAGCGCCAGGAGGAGAGAGAGAAGCGAAAAACCGTAGAGGAAGAGGTGCCCGGGGGCAAAGAACCCCCGCCGGGAACTGAAGAACCCGTTCCGGGCGCCGATATAACAGAGCAGACTGAGCAGGCCGAGGGCTGTGGAGAGAACGACGCCGCGCTGGACCAGGTAGGTGACGGCACCGGTAGCCACCGGATGAACGGTGAAGAGCAGGGCCGCGATAAGGGCGCTCCAGGCGAGGTCTCTGTTTGTACTGCCTTCGTTGCCCGTAGTGCCGGGCTTTAGCCCTGCATGGCGAGTGATGAGAACGAGGGTTTTGTACAGCACCAGGTACAACAAAATCGCGGCCAGGAGATGAATACCGATATTAGTCAGGTGAGAAGCCTCCAGATACCGGGAACCGGCCAGACGATCGATCGAGAAGGTCCAGAAAAGAAAAACCCGGGTAGGCCAGTATGAAAAGACAGCGCCGAGATCAGACGGACTGTCGAGGGAGGGATTATCGACAATCGTCCGATAATCGTCCCAGTGAAAGGGGAACTGAACGGTAGCACCATAGGTGAATAAACCGACTACAATAATCAGGGCTACCGAGAAGAGGTGAATTGGAGTAATGGAGCACGGGCGCGGTGGAGCGGTGGAACTGGTGACCCCGGGGGTACCGGAACGCCTCATTATTTCATGACTCCCTGTTTATTCCCTTTTATTAAAATGCCGAGTCAGACACATGTTAAACAAATAACACCTGCTTGGCAAGGGAGGCATTCAGTACCGCGAAGTTGCGCGCTACCTTCAGGCAGCCTCACCCTTAAGAGGCTGTCCGATAAACCTGTTTTTTTGAATTTATTGTGGCAGCCACGCACCTTGATTGAATCAAACGTCAGATCCTTTCATCATCGGCCTTATACAGTAAAAAGGCCCTCCTTCCAAGAAGGAGGGCCTTTTTCGCGACCTGCTGACGCTGATTCTAGTTGGTTATAATCGCATGGGTCACGCCACTGTAAGTCCAAGTGTATCCGCCGAAGTCGGTGGTGAAGGTCGTCCCGTCCTCGAAGTTGGCGGACGTCAGGGTGGTAGGCCACGCGGGTGTCCCGGCCGCTACCTGCTCCGAAAAATAAATGGAGACCGCGGACATGGCACCACCAGCCATCCCATCTCTGGCCGCCCTGTTCGCCTGATTGACGAGATCGATATACTTCGGGATAGCGATCGCCGCCAAAATACCGATGATCACGATGACGATGATCAACTCAATTAACGTAAAACCTTTCATTTCTTACCTCCCCGTTGCGGGTTGCGAGTGGAATGACACTTAATGTAACCCGCAATAATCATGCCAGCTATAAAATATAGAAAAGAATTATTGTTTCATTATGCCAGTTAACAGGTTATGTATTTTAGTATTTTTGCGGCCGAAAAGGGATACCCCGCATTTTGTTTATTTTATAAACACTGATTGTACATAAATTAATCGAGTGTATTGTTTTTGAACACCGCCTGATGCTTCTACTGGAAGGTACAAATTAACTAAATTGAAGGATTAGTGAAGTGGAGTGATGGAGAGGTTGAATGCCTAAATAATGACTTGTTGAAGTTGATCCGCAAAATGAACCAGATAAATCTCTGAGTAAAATGGAGTAATGGAGTGATGGAGTGATGGAGTGATGGAATATTGGAGTAGTGAGGAGCACTGCCGCATCACTCCATCATTCCATCACTCCACCATTCCTTTATACCCTTGCTTCAAATATGGCATATCTATCACGCTTCTTAAACTGCCGATATTGGCTTTTGCCGTCACTTCTTCCCTCTGGCGACCGTGATCATGTCCCACATGGGGAGAAAGATGGCCAGGGCGAAAAGAAGAACACCGCCGGCGATAAAGACGGTGAGCAGGGGTTCGATCAGGTCGGTCAGCGTGGCCACCGTGTATTTTATCTCCTGGTCGTAATAATAGGCGATTGATTCCGCCATCTCATCCAATCGCCCGGTCTCCTCACCCACACTGAGCATGTTGCTCACCATCGGCGGGAAGATCGGCCGTTTCAAGATCGAGTGAGAGAGCCCCTTCCCGTCCTTCACCTCGTCCCGGAGTCCCATCAGCTCCTCCCCGATGATATCGTTCCCCACCGTAAGCGATACGATCTCGATGATCTTCAATATCGGCACACCCGACCGCTCCAGAGTGGCCAGCATCTTGGTGAACCGGAACATGGCCAGCTTGGTGAAGAGGGGGCCGAAGATGGGGAGTTTCAATTTGATCTTGTCCACCTGGTAATGGCCGAACTTGGTCTTGTTGAAACGGATAAAACCAATGAAAATGGCGATGAACACTCCGATAAGAACATACCAGTAATTATTGATAACTTTGCTGCTCGCCATCATAATCTGGGTGGGCAGGGGGAGCTTCACCCCGACCTGGCCGTAAATGGTGGCGAACTTGGGGATGACCACGATGTTGAGAATAAAGAAGGCCGCGGTCATCACGACCAGGGCGATGATCGGATAACGGACGGCGGACTTGACCGCTTTCCGTGTCTCCTGTTCCGCTTCCAGGAGACCCGCCAGACGGTCAAGCACTTCCGGGAGAGCGCCCCCGGTCTCCCCGGCCAGCACCGTATTGACGTAGAGCTCGGAGAAGATTTTAGGGAAGGCCCGCAAAGAGTCGGAAAAACTCGCTCCGCCGGTGATCTTGTCCTGGATGGCGGTCAGGGCCTTTTTCAGAGGAAGGCTTTCGCACTGTTTCTCGAGGATACTCAGGGAGGTCAGGATGGGGATGCCGCTTCGGATCAGCGAATGGAGCTGCCGGGTCATCATGACCAGGTCCTTGCCTTTGACCTTCTCGAAGCGGGCAAAGAGATCCCCCCCGCCTTTGCCTCCGGTCGTCTCCTCTTTGACGGAGACCGGCGTATATCCCATCTCTTCCAGATGATTGACCACGGTCTCCCGGGACGGCGCGTCCAGCGACCCCGAGACCGACTTCCCCGATTCACTGCGAGCCTTGTACTTAAACGTTGCCATGGGATATTTCCTTAAGATGCTGGGATTGTTACGTTGTTATGATTCGAAAAATGGAGTAGTGGAGTAGTGGAGTAATGGAGTGATGGAATGAAGTAATGCAAGCTGGTTTAACCTTACCCCTTATCATTGTATATCGCGTTGCTTTCTTTGATAATCAGAGATTCCGTCCAGGTACCATCCCGGCGTTTTCTTTGCAGACTTTCTACCAATCGCAATAATCCGTTTTCAAGCTTAAAGGACAGAGAATCCAATGCCTCAAAATCGTCTTTGGCTATCTGATGAGACTTAATACAGGCTATATTGCCTGAAACCGATTCACCTAAAGAAGATAACCCAATATTCAGAAAATTCAGATATTCGTTGATCGATCGACGGCAGTATCCTTCAGCGATATTCCGGTGAACTGAATCCGCGGAAGCGATTGCCTGGGAAATAACACGGCGGAGTTCATATGGCAGCTTCCGGTATATCTTGCAGACCAAAACATAATACTCGATAGCATCCTCCCGGACCCGGAGTTTTTGATACCCCCTGTTCTTATTCTTCTTCCCCATCAAACCAGTTCCCCCTTTTCCAACACTCCACCACTCCAATACTCCATCACTCCATTCTTATATCCCGTCACTACTGATTTTACCTCGATATTGCTATCCCCTATTCCTCGGCTTACAGTCCCACCACTCCATCACTCCATTCTTACATCCTGTCACTATTGATTTCACCTTGATATCTCTATCCCATACTCCTTGGCCTTTTTATAGAGCGTGGCGCGGGAGATTCCCAGGCCCTTGGCGGCATGGCTGATATTCATCCCCGTGAGGACAAGCGCTTTCTCGATCGCCTCCTTCTCCACTTCGGCCAGGGACCGGAAAGCCGGGGCGACGGCGGCGGATGGCTTGTCGGCTTCCTCCGCCTCCCGGTCGGCAACGGCTTTCCTACTCTCCGGGGTGACATGAGAGGCGTCGATGGGGGCGCCGTCGGCCAGGATCGCGGCCCGTTTGATGACGTTTTCCAGATGCCGGATATTCCCCGGCCAGGAGTAATCAAGCAGCTCCTCCATCGCCGGCACCGTGACCGCGGCGATTTTCCGGGGGGATTGCCGGTTAAACTCCCGCAGGATATGGGCGGTCAGCAACGGCAGGTCAGCCATTCTCTCGCGCAGGGGGGGGAGAACCAGCGGGAAGGCGCTCAGGCGGTAAAAAAGGTCTTCCCGGAATTTGCCGGCGGCGACGTGCTCCTCGAGATCCCGGTTGGTGGCGGCGATGATCCGGACATCAACGATGATCTTTTCCCGCCCCCCCACCCTTTCGAAAGAGTGGCCTTCGAAAACACGAAGCACCTTGGCCTGGGTGGCGGGGCTCATATCTCCGATTTCATCCATGAAGATACACCCGTGATCGGCCTGCTCAAAACGCCCCACCACCTGGGCATCCGCCCCGGTGAACGCCCCCTTCTCATGACCGAAGAGTTCGCTCTCCAGGAGGTTCTCGGGGATGGCGGCGCAGTTGACGGAGATGAAGGGCTGG